>CAZLGW010000021.1:0-98911 GCA_964559125.1 uncultured Cytophagales bacterium | reverse complement strand
CAATGAAAAACATTTTGCCTTGTAAATTCCTCCAATAAAAGGTTGCAATTCCACACCGATAATATCAAGCACATCCTGAACATCTCTTAATTGAATTTGCTTCTGCTTATTCTTCATTATGACTTGTACTGTAGTATCCTAAAAGATAGCGGTATTTCCTACAAAAGTAGTATATTTTAGATACCGGATTTATACATTTGACCCAAATAATTTAATCGAAAAATGAACATCACAATTATAGGAGCTTCTGCAGGTGTCGGGCTTGAAACAGTAAAAAGAGCTTTGCAACGAAACCATAAAGTAACAACACTTTCAAGGTCGGAAATTTCATTGCCCAATAGTCCCAACCTGACAATGGTGCAGGGAAGCGCGACCAATAAAACTGACCTGAAAAAGTCTATTGAAAATGCGGATGCCGTAATTGTGGCTTTGGGAACAGGAAAAAGCATGAAGCCAACAACGCTGTATTCAGACGCTGCAAAACTTTTGGTAGAAGTTCAAAAAGAAACAAATACCCAGATTCCATTTATAGTGGTAACAGGCTTTGGTGCAGGAGAAAGCGGCGCTTACAACACTCGTCTAATGAAATTATTTTTCAGATTCTTACTTAAAGACGTGTATGTAGACAAAACCAAAATGGAAGAAATTATTACAAAGTCAGAAATGAAATGGGAAATCGTCAGACCCGGACTTCTGAAAGACAAGCCATTAACAGAAAAATACAGAATAGAAACACATCTCTATAAAGGCATTAACATTGGCAGTATCAATCGTTCAGACGTGGCCGATTTCCTGGTAAAACAAGCTGAAAAGCCAAGAGAGCAATACAAATACGTCTCACTGTCAAATGCTTAACCCCCTCTACCCCTGCCGCTTCGGTGTTACCCCGAATTTCTCCTTATAACTCTTTATAAAGTGCGAAACGCTTTCATAACCGATCTCAGTGCTGATCTCTGAAACATTTTTGGCGCTGTTTCTCAATAGGAAATCCGCGTAATCCAGCCGTTTGTTCTTAATCCACAGTGCCGGCGATGCCCCGAATTCCTCCTGGAAATCGCGCTTGAAGGCGGAAAGACTCCGGCCCGATAATCGCGCGAGCTCATTCAGGGTCAGAGGTTTGAGATAGTAACTGTTCATCAGGAACGTGAGATCCGCTTTTTCCCCCTTGTAAATGCTGTACAATATCCTGGTAAGCTGCCCGGAGGTATTCAGCTCGAGCAGGTGCAATAGCAGCTCCTGGAATTTAAGGCGTAAGAAGTGGTTCTTAAGCTTTGTCCGGGAACGGAAATAGGGAAAAACAGACTGGATGAACTTTTCGAAATTATCATCTGAGCTGAGCAGAAGGATAGGATGCTCCAGCACGGCAGCCGGCTCCTCGGTAGTGAAAAGCTCGGGGTGCAGGCCTACAAACTCCTTCAGCAGCTTTTCGTCAAAAAAGAAAACCAGGCTCTTATAGGCCTCATTGATCGATTCCGACATCAGGTAAAAACCCCTCTGCACAAACAGGATATCGCCCTTGCTCACATGAACTTCCTGCGTCGGACTGGTAAATTTCTTGTCCCCTTCCAACACCACGATAACAGCATGCTCTTCGAAAAAAACATCATACCTGGAGGGGTAGACTTCGTTACGATAGGCCACGAAAGTCATATCCTGAATCTTAAGGGACTCGAATTCGGAGGAGCTGATATCGGAAGGGACGCGTAGCAAATGGAGACACGAATTATAGTTGTTCTATTGCAAATATCAGCAAATAATCAATCGGCGCGCATCAGCCATGCTTCCGACAGCAACGTACCCCAGCCTCCGGTGTTGCGCCACTGCTCGGTTGTGACGCGATCGCCGGGTAAAACCGACGGATCACGCATAAGCCTGATTTCCAGCTCACCGTTATGTATCAGCGAGGCCGGTATGTCGAAAGTAAAAAAGTCGCTCATATGCCCGGGAAGTTCCAGGTCGCGCGCCAACAGCTCACCGTTTGCATATACCGACTGGGATTTCTGCTTCATCCTCTCCCTGTACCGCTCCTGGAAAACCGGCCGTACCAGCGTGAACCTCAGCCTGTAGTTCTTGCCGGGGGCAAGATTCCTGTAGAGCAGTGTAACGCCCTGGTCTTCATCCTGGGTAAAATGCATGGACCGCTGGCTGGGCCTGTTAGCCTCCGAAAGCATGGTAGACACATAGGGTTGCCCGTGATCGTAAGGATAACCTGCTACAACGTTTGGCGCGTTATTGGCCGTCCCCAGGTTATCGTACAAGGCGCCTGATGCCTTCCCCTCGTAATCGGTGATCATCGACAGCAGTTCAAGACGTTCTTTTTCGGTTGCCGCAGCCTGTGCGCGTTCCAGTTGCCTCTTCAGCCATCCCAGCCCGATATAATCATGATCAAGATCGGAAATAGCTTCGCTCCGGGTGCCGAAAAGCTGGTTGCTCTCTTCCCCCAGCTTTGTAGCCTCTGCCCTGAGGCGTATCATTTCGGGTGTTTCATTAGCCAGGGCCTTGTCGATGAGGCCGTAGAGATAAGCCCAGTTAACGGTCTGCTTCCGGCTTAGCAAATACTGCTCAACCTGGCTCCGGGCATTGAGCTGCTGCACCAGGTCCAGCTTGATATAAAGATCCAGGGCACCCTTTTGCTTATACATTCTCCAAAGCCAGCTATTCTTAAGTAGATGAGCCGGGATTTTCTTACCTGCCTCACTTACATCCCTGTAATAGCGCTCTATCCCTTTCTTCAACTGCAGCGGTTCGTCCTTCAGTTCCTCCATATTAGATTCGAGCAGGAGAATAGCCGAAGCCATTAACGGCGCCGCTTCCTTTCCAAACCAGTTACGTGCATATTCTTCCACCACTTCACCGACCTCCATACGGGGATTCCAGAGAAGGCGCTGCCACATCCACTGGTTGAAATGATCATGATTACCGCTCGAATGGGTGATATCGCCGGCCCCGTACCGCATCAGGTCGTTAAACACCCGGTGGTAATACCTTGGCCATGCAAAAAAAGTAAGCCGGTCGTATACCATGGTCAATGCCTGGTCGGGGCGCCGCTCATAAATCTCATGGCTCCAGTGAGGAGGCAGGTCGCCATTCCTGTCGGCGCGGGGATACATCTGGATATACGCGTGCTGGGCATACTTCCAATGCGTAATCTCATTGAAATAGAGAATTTTATGTCTTGCCGGCAACTGGTGCAGGAGCTCTTTCGGATACAAACCGTAAGGACCGAACCCGGGGTAACGGAACAGGTCCATCCGGTGATTCTGACGGTGCCCCGGCTGCCAGCTTGTAGCGTCGGACCCGGGGCCATACCCCCAGGCCCACAGCCATTCCCTGGGCTTTTCATTGAGATAGTTCAATATTGCGATATCACTCTCGTTATCAAATTTCTGGTTTGTGAAATAAAGCCTGGTTTGGGGATGATACCGGTGGATAATATCGGCTACCTTTTCGCTGAGATGAATGAAAACATTCCCGTAGGGACGGCAGCGGTCGCATTCGCAACCGCCCCCGTCGCCGCCCTTCAGTTGGATAAAATCAAAGGAAAGACTGTTTTTAAACTGCTTTTCGCATTCATCCAGGATGTACTGGCTCGCTTCTGGCACGGAAGGACAGATATAATTGAGCCTTCCGATAGATTCAGATGCCTGCCACGCTACGGGGAAATCAGTTGTCGGCGCCGCATTGGGATTGAATGTTCCGCAGGTCATCAGGTCATAGGATTTCAGGAAAGAAAAATCACCGGTCTCTTTATGAGGCCCACTTTCGACTAAAAATGTATTAGCCCCGGCCAGCGCCAGATCAAGAATAGCCCTCTCCTTATCCTCCTTTGTCCACGGACGGACCTTCGCCTTATTCATCGCCACATGGCTCTGACCGTATTGGGTGCCCCTTACCTCAAAAGCCGGCGCCGTGCGGAGCTGGAAAGCATCCAGCTCGATTGCATCTGCAAGGAAATGACAGCTCCTCAGGAAAGCCCCTACTCCGTAGAGGAGCCCACGATTATCGACCCCTGCCAGCATTCCTCTACCTGCCCTCCCGGAGGCTCCCGCCTCTGTTTTCAGCAGAAATCCTTCCGGACCCGGATTTATGTCGCTGACCGGGGCGATCCTCCGGTCGGCCAGAAGCGAATTCAACGCCGGGTTTCCGGAAGCCACTCCTGCGAAAAGGAACAGCGCCCCCGGAGCTTCTTCGCCGGCAGACGGGTATAAGGAAGCATTTAACATAGCGACACGCACCGACGACTTCTCAGTAATCCTGGCCTGAAGCAGGTTTACGATATTGCTTTCTATTGGCGACGGCGAATCCCGGACTACCAGTACTATTTTGCTGTAACGTTCTGCCCGGGCGGCCTGGCCTGTACAAAATAAGCCCAGCAGATAAAGAAGGATTGCTTGTCTTTTGATAAGGGTCGATAACATACTGTCTTTTTTAATTCCCCGCCGGTTCCAGGCCCTGCCTGACCCCTTTTTCAAGGTAAGGCAGCCCCGTAGCCATCCAGCGGGGCATGGGTGCATCTTTCAGGTAATAATCAAAGAACTGGTAGAGCCGGATGGCAAAATCCGTCATATTCTGGCGTTTGGTAAGGCCGTGTTTTTCGCCTACGTAATTAAGCATCCAGACAGGCTTGCCCAGCCTTTTCAACGCCAGGTAATACTCAATCCCCTGGTACCAGGGCACGGCACCGTCATCGTCGTTATGCATCATCAGGACGGGTGTCTGCACCTTGTCGGCAAAGAAGAGTGGTGAATTTTCGATAAACCGCAAAGGTTTTTCCCAGAGGTCCCCACCTATCCGGCTCTGGTTCCTTTCGTATTGCGCCTGGCGCGACATACCGGTTTGCCAGCGTACGCCGCCATAGGCGCTTGTCATATTGGATACCGGCGCGCCTGCTTCGGCAGCTTTGAAAAGATTGGTGCGGGTTACTACGAAGGCCGTCTGGTATCCTCCCCAGCTATGCCCTGAAATTCCCAGCCGTTCCTTGTCGACAAAACCTTTGTCGATGAGACTCAGCACCCCCGACACGATACAGTTATAAGCGCTTTCTCCCGGGTAACCAACCTTATAGACGATGTCGGGGATAAAAATGAGATACCCGTTGCTCGTAAAATAGGGATAGTTAATAAAGGACCGGATAGGCTTCGGAGCAAAATGGGCATGAATGTTATCCGAGTTCTTTTCATAGAAGTAGGTCATCATCGGGTATTTCTTCGCCGGATCGAAATTTTCGGGCTTATACAACAGCCCCTTCAACGGAGTACCGTCGGCCGCGGTCCAGCTCACCAGCTCGACCGAGCCCCAAAGGTACTCTTCCTGCTGCGGGTTGGCTTGCGTAAAAGGGGTTACCGACCGGAAAGAGAGATCGGACACATACCAATCGGGAAAATCCCTGAATGTTTCCTTTGTAAATATGATCCTGTCGGCCGACCGGGCTTTGGTCACCGACGCCCCGATCCTGAAATTTCCTTCATAGAGTTTTTTCAGCGATTTGTCCTGATGCACGTAGCCGTAAAAGCCTTCCTGTTTTGATACCTCGTCAAACGATCTGAGCAGCAGCGGCCTGGCGGTATCTATATACCGTTCTTCCGGGTCAGTCTTAACATAGCGATACCGCTGCTTCTTATCCCTTCCGGTCGTGAGCCTGGCAGCCGTTGCGGGGGTCGTCGGATCAATTATCCATATATCATAGCGATC
Organism: uncultured Cytophagales bacterium; assembly: GCA_964559125.1. GTDB lineage: Bacteria > Bacteroidota > Bacteroidia > Cytophagales > Spirosomataceae > Ravibacter. The sequence goes on along the minus strand of CAZLGW010000021.1, from coordinate 93,220 downwards.
GTAAATCAGGATATGCTCGTCATTGGCCGTCCAACCTGCCACTCCGTATGGCGCGGGATAGTCGGGATGATCGTCTTCTTCCTCTGTGAACCTGACTACCCGGTTGTGGGTCAGCCTGGAAATCGTGCCTTTGTCGACCGAATATGCAAACCAGGAGGTATCGGGATTGGAAAACCAATAAATATACTTCCCGAGGGGAGAAGCGTTTGCCCTACCCTCCAGCTTTTTCTTTACCAGCTTTTTGCCTCCACTCAGCAGGTCAACCAGGTATACATCCGATTTAGGATGCCAGTCCCAGTGCTCATGTGCATACTCAGAAGGGTCGGAAAGCAGCACAAAGCCTGCATTCCCCTCGTTTACAAGGCTAACCGCTTCCAGCTCTTTACCCACCAGTTGAACAGACCGTCCACCGGCCACATCAAGTGCAGCCAGGTAGGCTCTTTTCCTGTCGGCCTCGACCGATACTTTCTGTTGGGGCTGAAGCCGGCTATCCTGCCAATGCCATACTTCCACATTCACGATTTCCTCCGGGAGGAGCGTCGTATCCGCTACCACCGGCTCCGGATTAATACCGTAGTACAGTACCGACCCGTTTTTTGAAAACCCCGGAGGATAGTCGGCGTTCACCAGCCATCTCCCGGCACCGGAATGCGAATGCTCGTCCGCCTTCAGCGTCGCTTCCACATCGTTTTTCTTCCAGTAAAACAGCCCGGGAGTCCTTATCTGCGTTTTGGAGTTGGTATCAAGATCAGCAATAAAAGCCAGCTGCCGGCCCTGCTCGTCAAATACCAGCTTCCTGAACGAATGCTTGCTGTGACCTTTATAGATAGATCTGGCCTCATCCGATTCCCGCTCCCGGATCAATACGCCAGCAGAATGCCCGGAGCCATTGCCGGTAGAAGCAAAAGCCAGGCTGGCGCCGTTTTTAGAGAAAGTATATTCTTTTACGAAGGGATAAGTGCTTTCTTCTCCACCCGGCAATTTGCGGACAACCAGCATGTAGCCGTTTTCCTCGTTCTGCTTTTTTGATTTGGCGGCTTTCGTTGCCGTTGAATCAGATTCGCCGGCGACCTCTGATTGAAAAGCCAGCCACCCGCTCCCTTTTTCGGGTAGCTGGAACGAAACCAGCGAAGGCCACTTCTTCAATTCACCTGTAGCAAGCGACAATATGCCCAGGGAATCTTTAGGAAGCTCTTCCTTTTTCTTTTTGATGCGACGGGCTTCTTTTACTTTTTCGTATTCGGGATTTATCCTGAATACTGCATATTCGGAATCATTTGTAAACCTGACATTCCTGCCTCTCGGGATCTTTGCAAGGGGTGTCCCATCTTCCGCTTTGGAGATATAAAGAAAGCCGTCTCCTTCACCGGGGTTGACGACATGAGCCAGGTATTTGCCATCGTTTGAAACGGCCTGCTCGGGAATCTCCTTCCAGAAATCATACACACCATGATGCAGAACCTTTTTGTCTGCTATGACCGGCTTCGCGGCCGATGGCTTCTGTTTTGACTTTTTCTGGGCGAGAGAGGGTAAGGCTACCCAGGAAGCAAGTATTATCGCGAAGATATATTTCATGCTTGTCAATAAAGTATAATTCATTCCTCCGGGAAATTATAGCCGGACTTTTTCTTCTGGTGCGGAACGGGGGCAGGATAGTAGCGGGCGAGCCAGTCCTTATGTGCGGCCATAAGCTCCGCTACAATGCCAGGATGTTTCTCCGCAAGATCATTCTGCTCACCGATGTCTTTAGCAAGGTTGTAGAGATAGGGTTTCTCCATCCAGAACTGATGCACCAGCTTCCAGTCCCCCTTTCTTACGGCCATATTGTGCTGGGTTTCCCAGTGCAACGGTTCCCGTCGTTCAAACGGGCGGCCGGTCAGCATGGGCCATATGGAAACGCCATGCATTTCGTATCCTGCCGGCGGAGCAACGCCGCAGGCCTGGAGAAAGGTAGGCATCAGGTCCATCATGATCGCGGGCTGGTGGCGTACTTTGCCGGCGGGGATCTTTCCCGGCCATCGGGCCAGAAAGGGCACCCTGATGCCGCCCTCGTGGGTAGAAAACTTATGCTCTTTCAGCGGGCCGGCGGAGATTTTTGCCCCCGGTAACCCATAGGAGGTAATCTCGGCGGAAGGGCCGTTATCAGAACAAAAGACCACAAGCGTGTTGTCCGAGAGCCCCAGCTCGTCTAGCTGGTCAAGTATACGTCCGATACCACAATCCATCTGCTCGACCATGGCGGCATAGATTGCAAACAGCCCTCTGTCGCGGAAACGTCTCCTGTATTTGTAAACCAGATCCGTCGGTGCTTCCAGGGGATAGTGAGGAGCGTTATAGGCCACATAAAGAAAGAAAGGCCGGTCTTTCTCCTGCCTGATAAACCCTATCGCCTTATCGGTGATCTGATCGGTAAAATATCCTTCCAACTTAGCAGGCATTTCATTATGATAGGCATTCCTCACAGTGTAGAACCCGGGGGTACCGATCAAAGAGCCCCAGAATTCGTCAAACCCGTGGGTCCGGGGCCAGTTAGGCGGGTGATGCCCAAGATGCCATTTGCCGGCAATCATCGATCTGTAACCATGTGGTTTCAGCGCTTCCGGGATCGTCACTGCTTTGTGGTCGAGCGCAAGAACCGGTACATTTTCTCTCTGGACGTTGCTGACCAGTTCAGGCACTCCGACGCTATGCGGATACCGGCCGGTAAGCAATGCCGCACGTGTCGGAGAGCAGATCGGCGCCGAAGCATAAAAATTAGTCAACTTCACCCCCTCGGCAGCAAGGCGGTCGAGATGGGGTGTTTCAATTCCCGAACCATCCTGTGACATATCGGCCCAGCCCATATCGTCGGCAAGGATCATGATGATATTCGGTGGTTGCGATTGCTTCTGCCCGGATACGCTTCCAAAGGAAGTAAATAAAAAGAGGTAAAGGACTGTTTTTATTTTCCACATAGTAATATCATTTTCATCTCCCGGGCCTTCCGCGACCACCGGCAGCCTGTATCATAGCAGCAATTTAGCACAAAAAGTAGTTTCGTACCTAATAAGGCGTGCCATACTATCGCAGGTAATCGCCCGGGGTGAAATGCAGCCTCTCTGATCACCAAATCACTAGAAATAAAAGAATTTGTAGTTTTTATTTATTTTTTTCAAACCGGACTAGTACTATAAGCCATAGAAAGTTGTCTATATCGCAATAACGAGTAGATTAAGCTCCGGCATTAATAGTTTTACTTGCTCTGGAATGGAAAAAGAAAACAATCAAAACGAGCGTAATACAGGCGAGGGAAACCGCATGGTAAAAGAAAGCGGGACTACTGCCGGCGGCTCAATGCCGGATTCGGAGCTACTGATCCATAAGGCTTTCGAGAAAGATTACGATGCGGGGATCGAATTGCTTTTCCGCTGGTATTACGCGGCGTTATGTAATCATGCCATACGTTTTGTTTCTTCAAAGGAGGTCGCAGAGGACATTGTCTCGGAAGTTTTTTCAGCATTATATCTTCAAAAACCCCTTTACGAGCAAAAAACCTCTTTCAGAGCGTGGCTGTTTACCTGCGTCAGGAACAAAGCATTCAATTACGTCAGGCTCGAATTACGGAGAAATTCGCCGATCGACAGTGCAGAACGGATGGAAGCCCCGGACCAGTTGCCGGACGAGATAACGGAATATGAAGAGTTGTATCATGATATGCAAAATGCGGTCAATACACTGCCGCCCCGCAGAAGGAGTATTTATATAATGAGCAGGATGGAAGGAAAGAAGCATGAAGAAATTGCGCTTGAGCTCGGGATTTCCGTCAATACAGTGAAAGAGCATATGAGCCAGGCACTGCGGCAGATTAGGAGCGCCTTAAAAGAGAAATGGTCGATGCTTATTCCTCTTTTTTTAATCAATATCGAATTACTATGAAACCGGCTATAACCAAAGAGATATTATTCAGCTATTTTGCCGGGACAAGCACTGCTTTGCAGAAGAAGCTGATCGAGACATGGGTAAAAGAGGAGGATAACCATGAGCTGTTTTTCCAATGGCTCTTTGAGTGGGAGCAAAAGAACATCCAGTATCATGTCAATGTAGATGAAGGAATAGAGCGCCACCGCAAATGGGTATTGTCCCTGAAAGATCATAACGAGCCGGTTCCGGAAACGCCGAAGGAACGCACTCCCTGGCTTCGCCGGTGGTGGATAGCCGCTTCTGTTGTCCTCTTGTGTGTTTCCCTGGGGTGGGTGGCCAAAGAAAAGATCCTGTTCCGGGAATTCAGCACGCAATACGGAGAGATAAAGAAAATGACGCTCAACGACGGAAGCAAGGTGGTGTTGAATGCAAACTCCACCCTGAAAGTTCCGAGAATCACCTTTAAAAACAGCCCCAGGGAAGTATATCTTGCCGGGGAAGCCAGCTTTGACGTGATTCACACCAAGGATCACCGTCGTTTTTTGGTATACGCCAGCGGCGGTGTGGAAGTGGAAGTGCTCGGGACGACCTTTAACGTATACACAAGATCGTCCGGCACAAAAATAGTGTTGGAAGAAGGAAAAGTCCGGCTGAACTATAAGGAAGGAAGCCACCGTGAACCGGTGATTATGAAACCCGGAGAGCTTGCTACGGTAGATTCCGACGGCAGCTTCCGGATAACACAGACGGAGCAGCCCCACCGGTATACCGCCTGGAAGTACCATCGCTTCATTTTCGACGATCAGCCCTTTAACGAAATCGGACAAATGCTCGAAGAAGTTTTCGGCACAAGGCTATTAATTGAGGATAAAGAGCTTGCCGCTGAGCCGGTCACGGGTTCTTTCACCGCTCTTGATGCAGAAGAATTACTGGATGCACTGAAGGATGCCAAAGGATTTTCCTATACCCGGAAGGGTAATGAATTAGTGATCGTATCGGAAGAAGATGTGCCCTGAGACCGGTCGGATGCCTCCTGCTGATACGGATTAAAACCGAATATTGAATTTTAATAAACCTTGATTAACCCAACATGAGAACATTTTTGCTACTAGCAGCGCTGAGCGCCTGTATGGCCGTATCACCGTTGCCGACGCCGGGTCAGGTTGTTGCAAGCGCCTCTCCCCTTCTGCAGAAAGCAGAAAAAAAGAGCCCCGGCGCTGACTCCGGAGCCAGGAGCCTCAAGGAAGTCTTACAGGAGTTTAAGAAACATTATGCGATAGACATCCTCTTTTTTAATTCAATGGTAGAGGGGGTGGAAATACCTGCTAAAGACATTCGCCTTGAAGAAAACCCTGAAAAAAGCCTTCGGACTCTTCTTCAGAATTCCGGGCTGACCTATAAGAAAAGCAAAAACGGGGGGTATGTTATTGTTGCCAGGAAAAAGAGGGAGGATGCTGCTATGGGGCGGAGTGGGGAAAAAACGATCGGGGATTTTCCGTTAAGCCGGGAAACCTACCCGACTCAGCCCGTAACGCCTGATAATGAGACACAAAGCCCTCCCATAGTAGAGAAAACAGTACGGGGGAAAGTGACCGATGAGAATGGGGAAGGGTTACCGGGGGTGAGTGTCATGTTGAAAGGGACACAACAGGGGACTACTACCGACGCAGAGGGCCGTTTCAGCTTCGGTGCGCCGGATGAAAATGCAGTTTTGTTGTTTTCGTTTGTGGGTTACATAAGTCAAGAGGTTATTGTTGGGAACAGAATGACATTCGATATATACCTTCTGGCAGATACCAAGGCGTTGGAAGAAGTTGTCGTTACGGCTTTGGGTATAAGTAAGGAATCCAGGGCATTGACTTATGCTACTCAGAAGATCAATGGAGAAGAGTTGAGCAAAGTGAAAGACATGAACTATGTCAACTCCTTGGCTGGTAAGGTAGCCGGCGCGGTTATCACCAGAGGAACAATGGGACCGGGGAGCGCCAGCCGGGTTTTGATCAGGGGAAATAAATCACTCACAGGCAATAGCACTCCTCTATACGTAATTGATGGGGTACCATCTTCGATAGAATTTAATCCGGATGATATTGAGAGCATTCAGATCTTACCGGGAGCGTCTGCTGCCGCACTGTACGGTAGCCAGGCAGCCAACGGAGTTGTTCTAATCACCACCAAAAAAGGAAAGAAAGGTACTTCGAGAATAGATTTCTCCTCATCACTCACTTTTGATGAGGCTACAGACCTACCTAAACTTCAAACAACCTACGGAAGAACAGACCCTCAATATAACGACAGCTGGGGGCAAAAAGTCACAAACGGAAGCGACAGGCATCTCAAGGAATTCTATAAGACCGGGATAAACAGGATTAATTCTATTTCTTTTTCGGGTGGGAACGATATGGCACAGACCTATTTATCCTATTCTAATTCGGATGCCAAGGGGATTCTACCTGAAAACGATATGTCACAGCATACTGCAACCTTAAAGGTATCTTCCCAGTTTTTAAACAACAGGCTGACTGTGGATGGTTCGATGAACTATCTGAGTCGAAAGATATATAATCAAAACATTACCGGAGGTTACAGTTCAATAACCGGTATCATTTCTTTCCCGATAGACGATGACTGGTCGTTGTACAGCGGGGATAATTTTGAGGTTTGGGATCCCGTTCGTCAGGTAAAGGTGCAGAATTGGCCATATCTTAGAAATGAATGGCAGCCTAGTCAGAATCCTTATTGGGTACAGCACAGAAATCAAACGGATGATATTTCCAATAAATTGATCTCGGCTATTTCTGCAAAATATAAACTTGCTCCCTGGCTGAGTGTACAGGGAAGAGCGACGCATGAATTTTTGTCAACCCGTGCGGAAAAGCGGAATTACGCGTCTACAATAAGTACCGTTGAAGGACAAAATGGTGGTTATTCTGTCAGGAAAGCCGAAGGGAACAGCTTGTATACGGACTTGTTACTGATCGGCGAAAAGCAGATCAGTTCACAGATTGGCTTGTCTGGTATATTGGGGCTCAGTCATCGCCACTCGGTAAATTCCGGCATGTCAATGGGGAGTACAGTACAAACCTCTCTCGCTTTTCCTAACTATTTCTCAATCTATGCATTAACAGGATTGTATGATAAATCAGAGACACTGACAAAGAGCGCATCTCAGGCTATTTTTGGAAATGCCACTTTGAACTATAAAGAGAGCATATTTCTAGATGTTACCGCCAGGAATGAGTGGAGTTCGACTGTAGCTACACCTTATTTCTATCCATCTGTTGGTTTGAGTTACATATTTACCCAATTAAATAACGACGTCTTGTCATTTGCTAAACTTCGCGGCTCTTACTCAGAAGTGGGTAATAGCTTACCTTTCGGGATTAGCAATACAACACCTCCCTATGCTCTGGACAACAGCGGTAATATCATTGGCCGGGGAACATTGCCTTATTTCAACGGGAGCGACACCATTCAGCTACATCCGGAGCGCACAAGGTCATACGAGTTTGGAGTTGACATGAAATTTTTCAACAACAGGCTAAGCCTTAATCTGACATATTACAATGCCCGGACTTTTGATCAGGTCTTTCAAATACAAGCGCCGGCTGGTTCGGGAGCGCAAAATTTCTGGATCAATGGTGGAGAGGTCGATAACAGAGGAATCGAAGGTTTGATCAGTTATAACACTTCGTTTGGTCACCTCAAATGGGTCACGTCAATAAACCTTTCTCATAACGTTAACAGGATTCTCCAGTTGAGTGACAAACTGACTACGGATCGATTTGTCTTGACATCATCACCATATGGGTCGATCTTTCTTTTAAGACCTAAGGACGGAAAATACGGGTCTTTTGGGGACGTTTTCGGAAAGAAATTTTTAACGACTGAGAACGGTGACTACATTACAGACGGAGATAACATCCCTTTGTTGTCAGACGCAGAGCAATTCATCGGAAATGCAAATCCTAAATTGCTGTTAGGCTTCAATAATTCCTTTTCCTATAAAAAATTCTTATTTTCTTTTTTAATAGACAGTCGCTTTGGCGGACACATTATCGATAGAACCCAGGTTTGGCTGGATTACAAAGGATTGTCGAAAGAGACTGGTGACGCGCGTGACAGAGGTGGAGTGATGGTCAATGGAAAATTGACGGATGCCAAGGCCTACTATCTTAACAAGTCCGGTACCGGATCGTCTCCGGCACTTTCGGAATACTTTCACGATGCCACTAATATCCGTATCAGAGAGCTTGCACTTGGTTATACGTTCCCTCACCTTACGAAAGGAATAGAGAGCTTAACCTTGTCATTTATAGTGCGCAACCTATTGTTCCTGTATAAATCTGCGCCGTTTGATCCAGAGGTCGGTGTCGGGCCATCGCCGAGTCAGGAGGGTTTTGCAAATTTCACTCTTCCCGCCACCAGGACTTTAGGATTGAGCCTGAATGTAGCGTTTTCCGGAAATAAATAATTCTGTCTGATTAAACTTACTTAACATGAGACTTTCCAAAATAAAAATACTATTTCCGATCCTGTGTTTGGTTTTTATCAACAGTTCCTGCGTTGATTATTTACAAGATCTGAATTACGACCAGAAAAGGATCACAGACGAATTACTCAGCATAGATGCAAATGACGGAGGATTCTCGCTACCAGGTATGCAATTGGCAATTATTGATGCAACCGGTAGTCAATCACACTACGAAAAGCAGCAATATCTGAACGCCAATAATTACGTAGGTTACAATGGCTATCCGGTGAGTGTCTATGACAATAGAAATAACATGACCTATGTCATGGTTGATGATTGGAATAATTGGGTTTGGAGAGTTCCTGCCACTAAGGTTTTTGATCAATGGGTGTCAATGAAAAAGAAAGGTTATGATGTGAAGTATCCCGATCTTTTCGCTATAGCTACACTCTTTAAGGTTTTTTCCGGTCACCGGCTGACTGACGCGTTGGGTCCGATTCCCTATCGCTTATATGGCACAAGCAGTGAGGTGTCTTTTGACTCCATGGAAGAGACTTATAACCTTTTCTTTGTTGAATTGAAGGAGGTTGTTGACGCGCTGCAACAGGCGGAAGATGCCAATCCCACCGCCGATCAGGTACGATATGCAAAATTTGACAGGTCCAGATTTGGTGGCGACTACGCCAAATGGATACGTGTCGCCAACACACTCCGTCTACGGCTGGCGATAAGAATCTCGAATGTTAGTCCGGAAAAGGCAAAACTTGAGGCAGAGGCCGCAGTACTTAGTAAAGGAGGACTTTTAACTGCTTCAGATTTACCGTTCGAAGTTAAGCCAGGTTCGGTACACCCATTGTACACTATTACCGAGTCGTGGGGCGAAGCGAGTATAAATGCCCTATTGACTTCATACTTACTTGGCTATAATGATCCTCGGTTGCCGATTTATGCAAAGCCGGCAACACACCCCCTATTTAAAGATCAATATGTAGGGGTAAGGTCTGGGGCTTCCTACGATATGGGGCCGTTTATAGAGTATTCTAAACCCAACGTCAGCACCACTCAGTATGTAAAGGTGATGGATGTCGCCGAGAGTTACTTCCTCAGAGCTGAAGGTGCGCTAAAGGGATGGAACATGGGCGGCACCGCTAAGGATTTTTATGAGCTAGGTGTTGCAGCCTCTTTTAAAACGCATGGAGTAACCGGAGTGGAGCTGTACCTGGACAACGAAAAAGCTACGCAACTCGATTATGTTGATCCGGTTAACCCGGATAACAGTGCAAAGGCAATATCGACCATCACGGTTAAGTGGGATGAAAGTGCACCTGATCCTGTAAAACTGGAAAAAATCATCACGCAGAAATGGATCGCGCTGTATCCTGATGGTATGGAATCGTGGTCTGAATTCAGGCGGACCGGCTATCCGAAGCTTTGGCCTGTCGTTCGTAATTATAGTAGAGGAGAGGTGCCGGAAGGAGAATTTATTAAACGCATACCTTACCCGACGATAGTAACAAATGCCAGTCGAAAATCTGTGGATGAGGCTGTAAATAAATATCTGGGAGGAAAAGATAGTATGTTTTCGCCTCTGTGGTGGGATGTTGACTAAGCTTACTTATTATCTGAGAATGCTAATACCAACCTATAACCCTGCAATACCTTTCAGTTGCTTCTGTGTGCTACTGTTTTTGGCAGCATGCAATAAACAGCAACCTGTACGTTTCGACAAGGATGAGGCTCTGAATTCTTTCGAACTGGCGGAGGGTTTTCAAATCGAAGTAGTTGCACACGAACCACTGATCGCCGACCCGATCGCAATGGAGATAGACGAATATGGGCGTATGTATGTCGTACAGATGCATGGCTACCCTCTGGATAAAAGCGGGTCCGGAAGTGTGAAGCTCCTGAGTGATACTGATGGCGACGGAGTGATGGACAAATCTGTCACTTTTGTAGAAGGCCTGACGCTACCCAACGGGATCATGCGCTGGAAAAAAGGGATCATCGTCACCGATGCACCTAACGTCCTGTATTTCGAAGACACAGACGGGGATGGTAAAGCTGATCGGCGGGATACCCTACTCACAGGTTTCGCCCTCTCCAACCCGCAGCACAAAGTAAACACACCCATTTATGGTCTTGACAACTGGATCTACCTGTCTAATGAACCGGCTACCGCTGCCAAAATCTATGTGGACGAATTCGGGGATACCGGGAGCGAAGTGCGGTATGTCAACCTGAAAGACGGGCCTGTTCTGCCGCAAAACGCCAACGGACGATGCATCCGTTTCAGGCCCGACCTGCAAAAGCTGGAAATGCTTTCCACAGCTGCCCAGTACAGTAATGCGCAGGATATATGGGGAAGACGGTTTTTTGGCAACAACACTAACCACATCTACCACGAGGTAATCCAGGCCCCTTACCTTACCAGGAATAAGGATCTGGCTGTACCCAGCTCCATTCAAACCGTATCGGGTTACGGTATGCCTGCCGACGTATATCCCATTACTGAAAACTCAGAACACCAGATATTCACCAATATTGGCGTATTCACTTCTGCATGTGGTGTCACTTTGTATGGAGGCGGACTATTCCCTGAACTTTTTGATCGTGTTGCTTTTATTGCCGAACCTGTAAGCAATATCGTCCATGCCGCCCGGTTGGAAAATGACGGGGTTAGCTTCAAAGCCAGCCGGCTTTATGAAAAAAAGGAATTCCTGGCCAGTAAGGATTCCTGGTTCCGCCCGGTCAATCATTATGTCGGCCCCGACGGCGCGCTTTATATAATCGACTACTACCGCCGGTATATCGAACATCCGGAATGGATGGCTGACGATGTCGTAAATTCCGGTGCACTCTATGACGGGAAAGAGAAGGGGCGCATCTATAGGGTCAGCCCAACCGGGACCCCCACCCCGGAATGGACGACCAGGCTCCGGCTGGGAGATTTGAGCAATACCGAGCTGACAGGATATCTCAGCCATCCTAACAGCTGGTTCAGGAAAAATGCCCAGCGGCTACTTGTTGACAGGCAGGATCACGGTGTTGTAGGGCTGCTTTCCGAAATAGTCACGGCGGAAGCTAACCCGCTTGGCCAGTTACATGCCGCCTGGACTCTCCAAGGACTGGGCGCTCTTACACCAGGTATTGCGGGAAGCCTGCTTAAAAGCCCCGTGCCTGAACTGCGGGAGAATGGAATCCTGCTGGGTGAACTCATGATCGGAGAATACCCCAACGAAATGGCTCAGGTTCTTCTCGCCCTGAAAAACGACCCGGATAAGCGTGTACGGTTCCAGCTACTTTGCACGCTCGGCTTTCTCAATACCCCTGAAGCAGGCAAGGCCCGTGAGCAGTTGCTATTCGAGAATATCGGCGACTCCTGGATTCAGATTGCCGCACTTTCTGCCCGCGAGCCTGATTACGAGCGTTTCCTGAAACAGGCTATCAGTACATTTTCGCCTGCTACCCCTTCCTATCGGCAATTGGTAGAACGCCTGGCATCCATGCAGGCGACAGGAGGCGACCATACCCGAATTGAATCATTGATCAACCATGCACTCCATGCGCGTGACCAGCATCGGGGAGAATGGCAATCGGCTATCCTGGCAGGGCTTTCACGAAGCAGCAAAGGCATAGACTTTAAGCACCCTGACTTTGACAAGGTTCGGGAGGGGCTGTTAAGCGCAGCCGTCAGCCATCCCTACCCCGAGGTACTTTCGGCGAGCCTCCATCTTCTCAAGCAGACAGGTTTGCCCAAAGGAGAAAAGACCGACGATATGATGCGCCGGAGCAAAGCACGGTTACAAGATACAGATGCTAAAACTAAAGACAGGTTGCATGTTCTGCGTTTTCTGTCTATAGAACCCAACCAAGCCAATAATCCGCTATACTACGGGCTCCTTACCCCCAAAGAACCGATAAGCATTCAGAAAGAAGCCCTCAAAATGCTTGGAGAAAACAGTGGTCCGGAAATAGCAGTGTACCTAAAAGACCATTGGCAGGAGCTCTCTCCCCAACTGCGTGATGCTGCCGTCGGTATATTCCTTAATAGTGAGGAGCGGATCAGGATATTGTTGGAAGCGCTCGAAAACCGGGTGATCGATCCGTCCACGCTTGACTTCTATCGCCAGATTTACCTGATGACATTGGCCGACGAAACGCTCCGGAATAAAGCCAGGGGCATATTTAAAGACGAATCAAAGGACCAGGAACGAAAAAGGGCGATTGAACGCTATAAAGAAGCATTGGTCCGAAAAGGGAACGCTGATAACGGGATGCACATATTCCAAAAAAATTGCTCGACCTGCCATCAGATCGGCGGCCAGTCGGGGACAGCATACGGACCTGATCTGGGTACCATCCGCAACCGGAGAGCGGAATCGCTCCTTACCGATATCCTGGACCCGGCGTTATCGATTGCCGACGGCTTCGATCTCTGGGAAATTAACCTGGTCGGAGGGGAAACCAGGCAAGGGGTGATCAGTACGGAAACACCTACCACTATCGCTCTGAACATTTATGGGAGCGAGCCGGAAATAATCAGTCGCCATAAGATTGAATCCATGAGGGCGCTGGGTGTAACGATTATGCCAGCCGGACTGGAATCGACCATCACAATAGAGGAAATGGCCGATCTGCTGACATTCCTGAAAAGACCGTAGGTAGTACGCGCACCGCAGTTTTTCTCTTTGTCATACCTAACTGATAATTCTAAGTATATCATGAATTCTATCATTAAATGTCTCTTAGTAGCTTTTTTAATGCTAACAGCGCTCCCGCTTCCGGCTCAGGAAAACAATACGATCAATTCTCCTCAGATGGTAAGTCAATTGTCCGACGGCAGGATGCTTCTCCACGCCAGTACCGGGAAAGCAAGCGGAACAGAGATCGCCTACATGCCGGAATGGAAAGCGTTTGGCTGGTTCCGGTCAGACGGTAAGGTAGAATGGGAGGCCATAGTAGATCGTTCCGGGCGATATAGTGTTTATCTCGAATGGTCTGTTTCGGATGAAGAGGCGGGGAAGGGATTTATACTGCAAACAGGGAAGCAGACAATAAAAGGAAAAGTAGAAAGAAGCGGTTCGTGGGAAACTTTTAAAAAAATATATATTGGTAATCTGAAACTAAAAAAAGGGTCTCACCATTTTATATTCAAACCAGAAACTGATTTCGGCAAGGGCGCCCTGCTCGATCTTCGGGAGATAGAGCTGGCTCCTGTACAAGCCAAAAATTAATCTATTTAAAGTATAACGAAATGAAAAAGAGAAAAATCCTGTTGGCGGCTTTACTCATATTGTCAGCTGGTTTTTCTGCCTTCGCCGGCAAAAAGGGCAAACTTATCGAAGTGGGCGCTGCTAAAATAGAAATAACCCCCACCCGCCCTATCCGGCTGACCGGCTATTCGGACAGGGGCTATCCTTTTGAAAAAGTCCACCATAAACTCTGGGGCAAAGCGCTGGCTTTCGGAAATTCAAAGGACGGATATTCTCTGCTGATTACAGTGGATTTACTGGGGATCCCCGGAAAAATAACAGAACATGTAAGACGGGAACTCGCTAAGGAAATCAATGTCAGGCCTGAAAACATTACCATCTGCGCCTCACATACACATAGCGGTCCGCAAATCGGTAGTATTGTTTCCCATTTCCACAAACCTTTATCTCCTGACGAACTGGCCGAAGTAGCACTTTACTCACAAGGGCTGGTGCCAAAACTCAAAGAAGTATCTCTGCAGGCTATTAAAACCATTGCTCCTTCCTTAGTCTCCTGGGGACAGGGTGAAGTAGGCTTTGCGGTTAATCGTAGAGAACATATAAAGCCCAACGGACCGGTAGATCATTCAATGCCACTCCTTAAGATCACTGATCCGGAGGGGAACGTACGCGCAATACTTGTTAGCTATGCCTGCCATGCTGTGACGCTTGGTCCGCTCAATAATGTAGTACATGGGGACTGGGTCGGGGAAGCCCAGCTGCAAATAGAAGAGAAGCTCCCACCGGACGCTATTGCTTTGATTTCAGTGGGGTGCGGAGCAGATCAAAACTCAAACCCGAGGATGAATACTAAAAACCCTGAGATGGATCTTGAGAACGCCAGGATACAAGGGAAAAGCATTGCTGATGAAGTGAGCCGGCTTATCTCGTCTCACGAATTAAAACCTCTGCAGAAAGCGCCGGAAGGCAATCTCATAAATATCGACCTTGAGTTTGCGCAGATGCCAGATCCGATTAAGCTCGCCGAGGATGCTAAAGGAACCGGACGGACCAGCAACTATTCAAACCTTATGCTTGGTCGCATAGCCAGAAGCGAAATGCCGGAGAAAATATCTTATCCGGTACAGGTATGGAGTTTTGGGAAAGACCTGGCGATGATCTTTCTGGCCGGCGAAGTAGTAGTAGACTATTCACTGCGACTTAAACGGGAAATAGGAAAGGACAGAGTCTGGGTGAATGCCTATTCGAACGACATGCCCTGCTATATACCTTCTTTGCGTGTCCTGAAAGAAGGAGGATACGAAGCGGAAACCGCTATGATTGGTTACGAGAAGCCTTCCAAATTTAAAGAAGATGTAGAAGAACGAATTATAGGTGCAATACATGAAATCATACCTCGAACCTATCTTAATAATCTAAAGAAATAGCCCTGCAATCACTTGGTCGCTTTTCAGAGAGTTATTCGGGCGTTGAGTCAACTGGATGAAAGGGTTGTCGCTTCTCTAAATTGATAAATTCTGTAGGTTAGGATTACCTTCCTCTATACCCAAGTTTTACTAACTTGCGCCGAAGCCCGGGCGCTTTTTACCCGGGAGAAACCCTATTAACACGTGAAAAGGAGGAAATTTCTGGGGAACTTATCGGCCGTCACCGGCGGTGCTTCATTACTGACAGGGTTACCCGGCCATGCATCAGGTTTAAAGCAAACACCTGCCAAAAAGGAAAAAGAACTGACCGAAATCCGGGTTACGGCGCCATCGGTTGTAGGTTTGAATGAACCTTTCTGGCTCGGCATAAGATTGCTGACAGAACCCTTTTTTGCTGAATGGATCCCGATCTGGCAGCGGGGAGGGGTCACGGTAAACGGCCCCTTCAACCATTCCTCCCGGGGGATCCGGTACATGGACAACGTCCTGCCTGCCTGGAAAAACGAGGTGAAGATTTCAGGAGATGAAGGATACGAGGGTCCGGCCTCTTATTCGTTTAAGGAAGGGTCCGGCCCCTACTACTCAGACCGGCGCCCTATCCGGAGACTGGAAGGTTTTAAGTTTAGTAGCCCGGGCATCAAATACATTCGTATTACCGACCCTGTCACCGGGATAGCCGGTGTAAGCAACGCCATCTATGTAGAGGAGAAAAAGCCGGAAGAACGGCTATTCTGGGGGAACCTGCACTGCCATAGCATTTTCGGGGACGGTATCCGGCTGCCTGAAGAAATATATGCCTTTGCCAGAGATGAATCTTTCCTGGACATCTTCGCCCTTACCGATCACACGGAAGCCATCACGAACGGCCAATGGACCTACTTTAAGGCCGTTACCAATGACTTCAACCAACCCGGCAGGTTTGTCACTTTCGTAGGCGGAGAATGGACCAGCCCAAAACTGGGTCACAGGAACTTTATCTATCCCAGAAACGATGGGCCTATCCTGCGCTGTACGGATCCGGAACAAGATACCCTTCAAAAGATTTATGCGATAGCGAGAAGTACGGGAGCCCTGATCATAGCCAATCATACCGCAAGCTTCGGACATACCACCAACTGGGACAACGGCCACGACCCTGAAGTGGAACGCCTGGTAGAAATTTATTCGATAGGTGGGATTAACGAAATGATATTCGGGCTCGGCCCACGCTTTAAAAGCCGTTCCAAAGATAAGGAAGTGGTAGGCAGCCATGCGGTCGACGGGCTGAAAAGAGGTTTTCGCCTAGGCATGATCGGAACCGGGGACGACCATGACGGGCGCCCCGGAGACGCCCTTCATCAATTGCAAACCAAGCCCGAAGATTATAAGTATACACGCGGCCCCGGCCTTATGGGAGTTTGGGCCGAAGGTCTGACTAGAGAATCGGTCTTTAAAGCGTTGTGGAACCGCCAGGTATTTGGCACTACCAACAACAGAACGATCCTTAAGTTTACAATAAACGGACATCGGATGGGGTCTGAAATCAAAAGCACAGGCTCACTTTCTATTCATGTCGAAGTAGCAGGAAACCTGGTTATCGAACGAATCGATCTTATCAGAGAAGGGGATGTAACCCGGTATACCGAACCAAATGCGCTGTCAGTAAAATGGGATACCGAAGAAGAGGCTATCTCATCGGCAACATGGTACTATGTAAGGGTTTCTATGGCCGACACGCATATCGCCTGGTCAAGCCCCATCTGGGTGAGCCGGTAACTCCCTCACCCCACCACCATCACACAATCATCCTGCTCCACCAGTGCGCCTTCCGCCAGCATAACTGCCTTTACCGATCCCTCCTGCCCGGCCGTGACGGTGCTTTCCATCTTCATTGCCTCGATCACGAAAAGGGGCGTATTCATCGCTATGCTGTCTCCTGCTTTTACCAGGATACGGGTGATCCGCCCCTGCAGCGGTGCGCCTATTTCTCCCGGCCCGCCTGCTTTGGCATTGGGTACCTTATCGGCCTTCACCGACTTGTCGCGCACCTGCACCTGGCGGCTTTGCCCGTTCAGCTCGAAAGTGACCAGCCTCATCCCGCGCGCATCGGGCTCGGATACGAAAAGACGCCTGACGAGTATGTTCTTCCCTTCGGATATGCTGACTATGATCTCCTCGTCGGGCTTCAATCCGAAGAAAAAGGCGGGGGTAGGAATGATGCTTACGTCTCCGTACTTTTCCACCGATGTGTAAAAATCTTCATACACCCTGGGATACATCTTAAAAGAGAGATAATCGGTAAACCCCTCATGATGCGGGAATTTTTGTTCAAAATGTTTCCACTCCTCTTCAAAGTGCACCGGCGGCAGGTGTTCGTTAGGCCTGCCTTCCAGAGGCGACTCGCCCTTCAGCACAAGCGCCTGTAGCTCTTTGGGGAAGCCTCCGGCAGGTTGTCCGAGCTCTCCCCTGAAATAGCCCCTGACTGATTCGGGGAAGGCCAGGGTCGCTCCTTTTGCCAGCACATCGGCGGCTGTAAGATTATTGGATGTCATGAAAAGCGCCATGTCGCCCACTACCTTGGAAGAAGGCGTCACCTTTACAATATTGCCGAAAAGCTCGTTGACCACCGTGTAGTTTTTTTTCAGCTGCTCAAACTTGTCCCCTAGCCCCAATGCTATGGCCTGCGGCTTCAGGTTCGAATATTGTCCGCCCGGTATTTCATTCGTGTATACTTCTGCGCTGCCCGCCTTCATGCCCGACTCAAAGGGGTAGTACCACTCCCTTACGTCTTCCCAATAGGACGAATAGGCATTGAGCGACTCCAGGTCCATCGGGTTTTCGCGTTCATGGCCGCGCAGCATGGCCAGCACCGAATTGAGGTTGGGCTGTGAAGTAAGGCCGGAAAGTGCTCCCAGCGCGCAATCTATCACATCGACGCCGGCATCTACCGCCTTCAGGTAGGTTGCCGACTGGATCGACGCCGTATCGTGCGTATGCAGGTGAACGGGTAATGCGACCGCTTTCTTAAGCTCGCGCACCAGCGCTTCCGCCGACAGGGGTGTCAGCAGCCCTGCCATATCTTTGATGGCGATCAGGTGTGCTCCTTCATCCTCAAGCCTGCGGGCGAGGTCAAGGTAATACTGAAGCGTATATTTGTGCTCGGCGGGCGAAAGCATGTTCCCGCTGTAGCAGATACACGCTTCGGCAAGCGCATCGGTCCGCTCCCTCACTGCCCTGAGGCTCACTTTCATCCCTTCCAGCCAGTTGAGCGAATCGAATATCCGGAACACATCAATCCCGGTTTTCCAGGCCTCCTCAACAAATTTTTCGATGACATTATCAGGATAGGCCGAATACCCCACCGCGTTCGAGCCCCTGAAAAGCATCTGGAGCAGCATGTTAGGCATTGCTTCCCGGAATGCCCTGAGACGTTTCCATGGGTTCTCATATAAAAAACGCATAGCCACGTCGAAAGTAGCCCCGCCCCATACTTCCATTGAAAACAACTCGGGGTGGTTTCGGGCGAATCCTTCCGCCACCTGCAGCATGTCGCGGGTGCGCACACGGGTGGCAAGCAGCGACTGGTGTGCGTCGCGGAAGGTGGTATCGGTAAATAATACGGGTTTAACGTCACGGATGTGCTGCACAAACTTTTCTCTGCCCATGGCTTTCAGCCTATCCCTGTTCCCTTCCGGCCAGGCCGCGTAGGGATTGTGCTCGGGAATAACCGGTATACGGAAAGTGCGGTGGTCGTTCACACGGACTTCCGGGTTTCCGTTGACGATCACATCCGCCAGGTAGTTGAGCACTTTGGTAGACCTGTCGCGCGGCTTATATAGCTTAAAAAGCTCCGGGTGATTTTCTATAAAGGATACATCCGCCCGGCCGCTTTCAAAAACCGGGTGGCTGATCACGTTCAGCAGGAAAGGGATATTGGTTTTTACCCCGCGGATCCTGAACTCCGCCAGGGCCCTTTTGAGGTTCTGGATGGCCCCGTTCAACGTACGGCTCCGCGCCGAAACCTTGACGATCATGGAGTCAAAAAAAGGCGAGATCTTTGCACCGGGATAGCTGCTGCCTTCATCAATCCTGATCCCGAAGCCGGCGGCGTTGCGGTAGGCGATAATCGTCCCGAAATCGGGTTTGAAGCTGTTGGCCGGGTCTTCGGTGGTAATACGGCACTGGATGGCAAAGCCGGTCAGGGGAATGCTGTCCTGGTCACCGATGTCGATACAGCTGTCTGACAGCCGGCAGCCCATCGCGATGAGTATCTGTGACCTGACGAGATCTATCCCTGTTATTTCCTCGGTAATGGTATGCTCGACCTGTATGCGCGGGTTCACTTCTATGAAATAGATATCCTGCCCGTCGCCGACCAGAAACTCTACCGTCCCGGCATTGTAGTAGCCGGCTTCCCTCCCTATCCTGAGGGCATATTCATAAAGTTTATCCCTGACTTCCTGTGACAAGCCGACGGAAGGTGCGATTTCAATTACCTTCTGGAAGCGGCGCTGCACCGAGCAGTCTCTCTCGTACAGGTGGACCAGGTTGCCGTATTGGTCGCCCAGTAGCTGAACCTCTACGTGCTTAGGACCGGCAATGAGTTTTTCGAGAAAAACGGTATCGTCGCCGAAAGCATTCTTCGCCTCACTACGGGCATCGTAAAAAGCCATTTCAAATTGTGAACGCTCCTTTACAACACGCATGCCCCGCCCTCCCCCGCCTGCAACCGCCTTGATCATAACCGGGAACCCGATCCGGTCGGCCTCCGACAGGGCAAAGGTAAAGTCGTCCAGTGCAGCCCGGCTGTCGGGGATCATCGGCACCCCGGCCCTGGAAGCGAGGTTCTTTGCCTTCACCTTATCGCCCAGGGCTTCCATCGATTCGGGAGAAGGTCCGACAAAGATCAGGCCCTCCTCGCGGCAGCGCCTCGCCAGGGTCACATTCTCCGAAAGAAAGCCGTAACCGGGATGTATAGCGTCTACTTTTTTGTGTTTTGCGAGCAGGATGATCTCCTCCACGTCCAGGTAAGGCTTCAGCGGGTCGTCGCTCCGGCCTATCTGGTAAGATTCGTCCGCTTTATACCGGTGCTGCGAATAGCGGTCTTCGTAAGTATAGATGGCTACGGTCGTAATGTGGAGCTCGGTGGCAGCGCGCATGATGCGGATGGCGATCTCCCCGCGATTGGCGATCAGCAACCGGCTGATGGGTTTTACCTGGTCGGTATTCATTATCATATATGGTTAACTTCTTCTACTAATTCCCTGGATCCTATAACGAGCGGACTGCGCTGGTGAATACTATTGATAGGCAGATCCAGGATGGAATGCTTACAATTGGTAGCTGCTCCTCCGGCCTGCTCGATCACATACGCCAGCGGATAGCATTCATACAGGAGGCGGAGCTTCCCTGAAGGCGCCTGGGGGAGCGAAGGATACAGGTAGATACCGCCCTTGATCAGGTTGCGATGAAAGTCGCCGACCAGGGAGCCTATATAGCGCGCGGTCATGCGGCGTTTCCTGCACAACGCGATATACCGCTGCACCGGTTCGTCAAAGTCTTCCAGGTTGCCTTCATTGCACGAATAAACTGATCCACCCGCCTTGATAGTCATCCCCGGGTGTGATAAAAAATACTCACCGAGCGAAATATCATAGGTAAAACCGTTTACCCCTTCGCCGGTCGTATAGACGAGCATGGTCGAAGAGCCGTATAACACATATCCCGCACATACCTGCCGGCGTCCGCCCTGCAGAAAATCGGATTCCCCGGGCGGCGTCCCGATGGGTGTTAAACGCTTGTAAATAGAAAAAATGGTCCCGATAGATACGTTTACGTCGATATTCGAAGAACCGTCGAGCGGATCCAGGGCGACTACATATTTGCCATGATGATTGCCGGTATAGATCAACGCCTCCTCTTCTTCCGATACCACAGCCGCTACTTCGCCTCCGTTGCGAAGAGCCCTCACGAAACGGATATGCGCGCTGATATCAAGCCGTTGCTGTGCTTCCCCGTGAGAGTTTTCAGCGCCGTACATGCCCAGGATATTGCTAAGCCCCGCACGGTTTATTTCGCGGTGCACGATTTTCGACGCCAGCGCAATGTCTCTCAGTAATTGTGAAAACTCGCCCGAAGCATTGGAAACCGCGCTCTGCTTTGACTTGATAAAACGATCGAGCGTGACTCCCACCGGTGTGGCAATGGCTTCTTCTTTCAGTAAGTTCATGTGAATATAAAGCTATCAGCTTTCAGCAGTCAGCGATCAGCGCTCGTTTGTCGGTGGTATTCTATTGCAACGGCTTGCTGTCAACCGGATGCGGCTGACATCTGATTTCTGACTGCTGACAGCTATTTCATATAATGGCAAATGTCGGCTTTTCTTTAATAAGGCCGGGGATCCCGGAAAATTTTGAGGCATTGGCCAGGAAGCTATCGAGCAGCTTCATCGCCTGGCGCTGGTATGCGGCCGGATCTGCCCAGGCTTTCTCGCTATGCAGTATTTCACGGGGAATATCTCCGCAGCTTTCGGGTACGTCCACTCCGAAAACCGGGTGCGGAATAAAGCCCGACTGGTCCAGGGAATTGTCCAGCACCGCTTTCAGCAGCGCCCGCGTGTAGCGCAGCGGAATACGCGTGCCCGTTCCGTAAGGGCCGCCGATCCAGCCGGTATTAACGAGCCATACCTGCGCTCCGCCTGCCGCCAGCTTCCTGCCGAGCATCCGGGCATACACATCCGGCGCCAACGGCAGGAATGCCTCGCCGAAGCAGGAGGAAAAAGTCGCTACCGGTTCGTTAATCCCTACTTCCGTGCCCGCAAGCTTGGATGTGTAGCCGGCAAGGAAATAGAACATGGCCTGCTCACGGCTGAGCCGCGCAAGCGGGGGAAGCACGCCGAAAGCATCGGCCGTGAGGAAGAAGACATGCCTGGGGGAAGCGCTTACCTGGCGCCGGCAGGCATTCGGTATGTAATCGAGAGGGTAAGCTGTACGCGTATTTTCGGTTAGGGTAATATCGGTAAAATCCACGCGGGTAGTACCCGGGTGAAAGCGGGTATTCTCCAGTACTGCTCCCGGCCTTATAGCATTATATATCTGCGGCTCGCTCTCCGCGCTCAGGTTAACTACTTTCGCATAACATCCTCCTTCCAGGTTAAAGACGCCTTCGTCGGCCCAGCCATGCTCGTCGTCGCCTATGAGCTGCCGCCCGGCATCGGCCGACAGCGTGGTTTTGCCCGTACCCGACAACCCGAAAAACAAGGCCGTATCAGGCATTTCCCCGTCAAGACCGGTATTGGCCGAACAATGCATCGGCAAAACGTCGTGTTCGACCGGCAGGAGAAAATTGAGGACGGTAAACATCCCTTTCTTGATCTCGCCTGCGTAGCCGGTCCCGCCGACAAGGATGGTCTTGCGGCTGAAGTCGATAATGGTGAAGTTCTCCTGTCGGGTACCGTCGGTAAGGGGATCGGCAAAAAATTCCGGGATGCAGATCACGGTCCATTCCGGGGAAAAATCAGCCAGTTCAGAAGCATCCGGTCTTATAAACAGGTTGTAGCAGAAAAGGTTATGCCATGCTTTGGTAGTTACCATCATGACCGGCCTGCGGTACTTCTTTTCGGCCCCGGCATAAGCATACCGTACAAATACCTGCCTGTTCTTCAGAAATTCCATCATTTTGATGCGCAGCTTCTCAAACGCACCCGGATCGAAAGGGATATTGACGTTACCCCAGTTCACCTTGTTCTTCGTAACGGCGTCGCGGACGATGAATTTGTCTCTGGGAGACCTGCCGGTAAATTTCCCGGTCGCGCACATCAGGGTGCCGTTGTCGGTCAGTACTCCTTCGCCTCTTGTCACGGCAAGTTCCGTCAGGCGCTCCGGCGGAAGGTGCAGGAAAATCGTTTTGCAGCTCATCAGGCCATGCCCGAGCAATGGCCCGACGGCAATCTCATCCCGGGATCTGATAATGGTGGCTGTTTGCATCAGAATTATGAGTTAAAAGTTTGTGAGGTGCAATATTGATTTTTTATTTATAAATAGTCAATAAGCGACTTAATTAATTTTAGCGAATCGTCGCTAAAATTAATTTTCAGGCTGAAAATTATAGAATTGCCTGGGAGTTTTTAGTAGTTTTGCCGGTATACATCGATAGCTTATGATATCTGCTTCGGACCGGGTACGCCTGATCTTCGGTTTAAAATTACGGCAGCTCCGGCAGGATAAAGGCCTGCAGATCAATGAGTTGGCCGACCTGTCCGGGATCTCCCCTTCTTATCTGAATGAGATCGAGAAGGGGAAGAAGTATCCCAAATCGGAGAAGATCTTTGCACTGGCGAAGGTTCTGGATACCCACTATGACAACCTGGTCTCGGTTTCTCTGGGCAAACGGCTGGAGCCTATCGAGGAGCTTTTGAACTCCAATATCCTCCAGGAACTCCCGCTCGAGCTGTTCGGGCTGGAGGCGGCCGACCTGCTGCGGATGCTTTCCGAAGCCCCCGTCAAGCTGGGCGCTTTCGTCAGCACCGTCATAGAGATCAGCCGGAATCACGGGCTGAACGTCGAGCAGTTTTATTTCTCGGCACTACGTTCGTTCCAGGAGCTGCATGATAACTACTTCGAGGAAATCGAGGAGATCGCCGGAAAGTTTATTAATGCCTACCTGCCCGAAAACGAGGTAACCTTCCGGGTAGAATGGCTGAAGGAACACCTCGAAAAAACCTACGATTACCGCGTTGTGGAATTTGACGAGACTGAAAAACCTGAGCTTACCGGTATACGGTCGGTCGTACTGCCCGGCTCACCCGCTATCATGCTTGTCAATAAGCACCTGGGCGCCAAACAGCTGGCCTTTACGTTCGGTCGTGAGATAGGGTTCCGCCTGATGGAACTATCTCCCAGGCCTTATATATCCTCCCAGACCGAAGCCGAATCTTTTGACCAGGTGCTCAACAACTTCAAGGCGTCGTATTTTGCCGGGGCGATCCTGGTTCCGTGTGAGTCGCTCGTCATGGGACTGGCAGGTTTCTTTGCCCGCGCAACCTGGAAGCCGGAGAAATTCCTGGACCTGATGAATACCTTCGATGCCACGCCCGAAATCTTCATGCACCGTATCAGCAATATTATGAGCCGGCATTTCGGTGTCCATGAAATTTTCTTTCTCCGCTTCGACAAGGAAATACACAGTCATGCATTCAGGCTCACCAAAGAAATGCACACGGCGAACCTTCCTTTCATACACAGCTCGGCCAATGAGCATTATTGCCGGCGCTGGGTGTCGCTCACCATCCTCGACGAGCTCGCAAAAATGCAGGAAGATAAAGAATGGAACGGCGTTGCGCTATGCCGGGCACAGATCGCCGACTTTATCGACACTTCCAGCAGCTACCTGGTCATAAGCCTGGCCAAAGACTCTCCTCCCCGGAAGGGATACAACAGCAGCGTAAGCCTGGGCTTCCCCCTGAACGAGCGTGTGAAAACATTGATACGTTTCCTGGACGATCCCCGGCTGGTAAGGAAAGGCGTCAACCAGACCTGCGAGCGGTGCCGCCTGGAAGGTTGTCCCGAGCGCTCCTTCCCCCCCATCGTCTGGCAGCGCCAGCAGCGCAACAAAACGCTGAAGGAATTTATCCCCGGCCTCCGGGAAAGCTTCACCCCATAGCCCCGCTCACATATTCCATGCTTGTGCGGGAATATTCGCGATGGACCTGCATTTCTATCCCTGCCTTCTCAAAATCCCGGGCAAGCAGCAATTCCAGTATCAGCAAATGATGTTCAAGCACGTATTCTATCTTGCTCCTGTCGTATTCAATCTGCCAGATATGGAAGGTGATCAGCATAAAGACAGAATGATACAGATCGCGGATAAAGCGGTTGTCGCCGGCTTCTATCAGCGCTATATGAAAATCCAGGTCGATCTGGCGGACTTCGGAATGATCGATTTGTTTTTGCTTCAGCAGCTTACGATGTCTTGCGCCAAGTTCTTGCAGCTTAAACCAGAAAGGGTCGGAATCTGCCAGTACCCGGATAGCCTGGATAGCGAAATCTTCCGAAACCCGGCGCACGGCGATCATCTCGCCGATCAGGGCAGGTGAAAACGCTATCACCTCCCATTTCTGATGCGGATGTTTCCTGATAATACCGCTCCGGCTTATTTTAAAGAGGACTTCCCTCATGATGATCGTGCTCGTACCTGTCTGCCTGGCAAGCTCAAGCTCCGAAAACCTGTCGCCCGGCTTCAGCTCATAAGAAGAAAGCTTCCCCAGTACCAGCTTCTCGACCTGGTCGGCCTTCGACACACTGCTGTCTTCCTCTGAAAAATAGTCTTCCGGTTCCGGCCTTCTCAGCACTATCTTATTGGTACCATCCTGTCGCACCAGGCCTTTTTCAATTGATACCCCTATAAGCTTCTGCACAGTGGTACGGCTTACACCCAATGCAGCCGAAAGGATTGCCGACGAAGGCAGGCCGCAGGGAACTTCTTCCAGGTCTTTGAGAAAATCAAACAGCCTGTTTGAAGACTTTAAAACGAGCTTACTATGTACTGCCTGCATTACGGGAAGAGGAAAATCTCTGAGTGTAGTTTTAATAAACAGAGACAATTATAGCAATTAAACCAGGATATATGAAAACATCCGGGTTGCCACGCACCTTACCTGCCTTTCAACCAGATCGAAAGTATTTTAACGGAAATTGAAAGCCCCTTAGCTGCCTCTCCGCTTAGTTTTGCCCTGAAAGCTGCCGAAACCTTTATCAGATTCCATCATTTCCTAAACGATAGATTACCTGGTTTTATAAGGATCTGCCTGCTCCGAAAATTTCTCTTAAAATTCGCGTTACCACAATCTGTTTGCCAATGTGTCTATGTAAACTGTAACAAACATGAAACTCTATTTATCAGTAATCATTTTTTTAATCAGCGCTTTCTCCCTGAACGCAGGGCTGCCTGACCGGCAGGCGTATACCATACGGGGCGCTGTGTTCGATCTGAAATCCAAGGAGCCCCTGGTAGGAGCCGTCGTACGTCTCGAGGGTAGCAACGACGCTACTGTCGCCGATATAGACGGAAAATTCGTCCTGACGGGAGTTCAGTCGCTCCCTGTCCGCCTGGAAGCCACCAGCGTAGGGTTCGAAAAGCAGGTGGTAACGGTCGAAAAGGAAGAGGAAGTCACTATTTACCTCGTAGAGCAGAGCAATTCACTGAGCGAGGTGGTGGTGATCGGGTACGGAGAGGTAAAACGACAGGCGGTGACCG
Source organism: uncultured Cytophagales bacterium (assembly GCA_964559125.1). Classification (GTDB taxonomy): domain Bacteria; phylum Bacteroidota; class Bacteroidia; order Cytophagales; family Spirosomataceae; genus Ravibacter. The sequence goes on along the minus strand of CAZLGW010000021.1, from coordinate 66,974 downwards.
GCGCCATTTCTTCGGTAAGCGGCCGCGATATTGCCAAAGTCCCGGTTCCCGATGCGACCACCGCCCTGGCCGGCCGGGCAGCAGGGGTGCAGGTCAGCACTGCGGAGGGGTCGCCGGGTGCAAATATTTCGATCAAGATCAGGGGCGGGGGCTCTATTACGCAAAGCAATGAGCCGCTGTATGTGATCGACGGCTTTCCCCAGACGGAAGGATTACGTTTCCTCGATCCTACCGATATTGAAAGCATCGAAATACTGAAAGACGCTTCGTCTACTGCGATCTACGGTGCAAGAGGCGCCAACGGGGTGGTACTGGTCACCACTAAAAAGGGTAAAAATGCACGGACTACGGTCAGCTATGATATGTATTACGGGGCCAAAAAGATCAACCGTACCATCCCCGTGCTGAACCCTTACCAGTATGTCCTCCTGGATTATGAGCGCAGCATGGGCGAGCAGGCTGAAATGGATCGATTTACACAGCGGTACGGGACATTCGATCAGTTCCAGTCCAACTTCGGCAACAGGGCGGGGATCAACTGGCAGGACGAAGTATTCGGTGGCACCGCCAATACACAGTACCATAAAATAGCGGTTTCGGGCGGGAATAAGGATACCCGTTTCAATTTCTTTTATTCACGCAACAAGGATGAAGGGATCATGGTAAACAGCGGGTCGAAAAAGAATACGGCCAAGCTCAGCTTTGATCATACGGCCAACGAGAAATTATCGGCCTCCGCATCCGTCAACTATACCGAGCAGGAGATCTACGGTGTAGGCAGTTCGGAAGGGAACAACCGCTTCAATAAGCTCCAGAATATATTATGGTACCGGCCTACTATCGGGATTTCCGGGAGAGACAGGGACCTGATAGAAAGCGATGTAGACCCGGCTTTGGTAGACAATAGCGGAAACGTGCTTCAGAACCCGCTGACCAATGCCATTGCCGAAGAAAGAAAGACCTACCTGAAGACGCTCTACCTGAATGCTTCGCTGAACTACAAAATCGCAAAGTCCCTGACCTACAGGGGTATGGTAGGACTGCGTACCGACGCCAACCGCGCCGATCTTTTTAACGGCAGCCGTACGGTAAATGCCAAACGTACGGGAGGGCCGAACGGGTCGGTCACGAATACGGAGCTGTATAACTGGTCATATTCCAATACACTCACTTTCGATTACCAGTCGGATCATCATAGCCTCGAGATAATGGCCGGCCAGGAGGAATGGTACCGCAAGGAAAAAATGGTGCGCGCCGGCACCTCGATGTTCCCCAACGACGATATCGGGCTCAATGACCTGTCGCAGGGGACGGTTCCCGGCATCCCGCAGTCAAGAGTGGAGGACGAGCGACTGCTCTCCTTCTTCGGAAGGGTCAACTACGGCTACGCTGACAAATACCTGCTCACCGCCAGCCTGCGGTCCGACGGGTCGTCCAAATTCGGATCTGCCAATAAATTCGGATACTTCCCCTCTATATCGGCCGCCTGGAGGGTGATCGAAGAAGACTTCATGAAAGACAACCGGCTTTTCTCCGATTTCAAACTGCGGGCATCCTACGGGAAAACCGGTAACAACCGGATCGGGAATTATCTTTCACTGGCCCTGCTGCAGGCCGGCTATTACCCGCTCAACGATGTTCCTTCGATCAGCGTAGGCTCTTATGTGCTTCCGAATCCCAATCTTAAATGGGAAACCACCGGCGCAACCAATATCGGGCTCGACATGGGGATCCTCAACCAGCGCATCCAACTGACGGCCGAATATTATAACAACCGGACAGACGACCTTCTCCTCGCTACGGAAGTGCCCTATTCTTCGGGCTACACGACGGTCCAGATGAATATCGGCTCTACAAGAAATACGGGTCTTGAATTTTCGGTGAATGCACAAACAATGAAAATGAAGGACTTTAGTTGGGAAACCAATTTCAACATTGCCTTCAACCGCAATAAGGTGCTGTCGCTTAATTCGGGCCAGGAACTGTTCTATGCCGAATCCGGTTTCTCGGAATTCAGCCAGACCGATTACATCATCCGTGTGGGGCAGCCTGTAGGACAAATGTATGGCTATATTTCCGACGGATTATATACGGTCGATGACTTTAACTACAACCCGGCCAACCAGACGTACACGCTGAAGGACAACATCGCATACAACCCCAACGTGACGGCCCAGCCCGGCTACCTTAAGCTGGTAGACCTCGACGGCGACGGACGAGTGACCCCTTCCGATCGCACCGTGATCGGGAATGCCAATCCGAAGCATATAGGGGGTATTACCAATACTTTTACCTACAAAAACCTTGATCTGAGCATATTCCTGAACTGGAGCTACGGCAACCAGGTCTATAATGCAAACAGGCTTTACAACTCACAGACCTACCTGCAATACCGGAATTCCTTTGCCGAAATCGCCGATCGCTGGATGACGATCGACGCGCAGGGACAGCTGGTGAAGGATCCTGCCCAGCTCGCAGCAATGAATGAAGGGAAAACAGTTCCCTCATGGCAAAACGGCGCCGATCTGCGCTTCTACGACAAGATTGTAGAGGACGGTTCTTTCCTGCGCCTCAACAATATCACACTCGGATACGCCCTTCCCAAACCGTTGCTGGCAAAGGTGAAGATCAACAGCCTGAGGTTTTACGGGTCGGTATACAACCTGCACAATTTTACTTCCTACAGCGGGTATGACCCTGAGGTAAGCACCCGGAACGCCTCGGGCATCACCCCCGGCGTCGACTTCGGCGCATACCCCAGAAGCCGCTATGTAGTAGTCGGAGCAAACATATCATTTTAAACCAACCTTCACCATGACAAATATATCGCTACGTCATATCAGCGCATCGGCAAAGAGGTGGTCGCTGACATTTATGGGACTGTCCGGGTTACTGCTTGGTCCGGTCGCATGTGAAGATTCACTGACAGAAAAACCTTATTCTTTTTATTCGGTCAATACCTTCTTCAACAATGTCAACCAGGCCACCATGGCCGTCATGGGCATCTATGAAGTATTGGGTCAGCTGGACACCTACGGCAGGTCGAGCTCGATGGCCTACGCGGTCGACAGCGACCAGGACTATATGAGAGGGGCCTCCCTGAGCGGCAACCAGCGGCTGGTCGCCCACTACGCGGTTACCCCGGCACACGCATGGATCGAGTCCAGCTGGCAGCTTTATTACCAGGGGATCGACCGTGCCAACCTGGCGATTCAGAAAATCGTCGAAATGGAGCTGTACGAAAACGGTACGGAGTCTGAAAAGTCTGAGCTTAGAAGATTGCAGGGAGAAGCCCTTTTCCTGAGAGGCCTGATTTATTTCGACCTGGTAAGGTTCTGGGGAGATATCCCGTTCAAAACCACGCCTACCGCACTGGGAGATGACCTGAACCTGCCCCGCACCAACCGGGAAGAGGTATACAACCAGATTATCGCCGACATCGAAACGGCAATCCCCCTCCTGCCGGAAGCTTCCCAAAAGAAAACCGACGAGCGGGTCAGCAAAGGGGCGGCACGAGGGGTCCTGGCGCGTATCCTGCTCGGGCGCGGCGGCTATTCCCTGCAAATGAACGGGCAGACGACGAGATTGCCGGGTTATAAAGAGTACTACACCAAAGCGCTTGAGCAGACTGCCGCCATTATCACTTCGGGAGAGCATTCCCTGAACCCCAGCTACGAGGAGATATTCAGGAATTACTGTCAGTTGAGGCTGGAGCCGAAAGAAAGCATGTTCGAGATCGCCTTCTTCAACGTGAACGGCAACGACCAGAACAGCAGTATTGTGGGTACCTGGAATAGCCCGCTGACCGATATCAACAGCCCGTATGGAAGGGCCAATTCCTTTATCAACACGCACCCTCTTTTTTACAGGTCTTTCGAAGAGAATGACCTCCGGCGGGATGTGGCGGTGGCCACCTTCGAGGTCAATGCGCAAGGGCAGGAAATCCCGATGACCGGCAACAAAGACGCGGAATGGGCACCCGGTAAATGGCGGCGTAACTGGCAGGGTACCAGTCCTAAAAACCCTAACAACACCGACATCAACTGGGTGATGCTGCGCTATTCTGACGTGCTGCTGATGCACGCGGAAGCTTCCAATGAGCTGAAAGGAGGGCCTGATGCCGAAGCGTACGAAGCGGTTAACCAGGTGCGCCGCCGTGCCGGCCTGCCCGACCTTGAACCGGGTCTCTCTCAAAGCGCGTTCTTTGAAAAGATCGTCCTGGAACGTGGTTATGAGCTGTGCTTTGAAGGGTGGCGCAAATTCGACCTCATCCGCTGGAACCGCCTCGGGGCCTACCTGCGCCAGACACAGGACGATCTTAAATCGTATCGTGCCAATTTCCCTTATATCGCAGGGCAGCAGTTTGTCGACGGGAAACACGAGCTCTACCCTATCCCTCAAAGGGAGATGGATCAAAATCCTTCCCTGGTTCAGAACCCGGGCTACTAGACACGCCGACCAATGAAGAAATCCCTGAGCCATTATGTGCTGACTTTCCTGGCATCTGCGGCGCTCTTTGTCAGAGCTGCAGATGCCGCCCCTTTAGCCGGCGATCTCTGGGCCAGCCTGAACCTCGGCGATCCGGCTCTTGAGAAAGTGGCGCAACTGCAGAAAGCCGGCAAAGAAAAGGAGGCCCTGGAAGCGCTCACACAATATTTCAAAAACCGGAAGGGCGTCAGGCACCCGGAGATATCTGCCGAGGCGTCGGCAGAAAAGCCTTCTGAAGCCGACATCCGGAAGGCAGACGATGCCCTTCGGCATGTCCTGTTTGCGCACAAGGGTTACAAACCGCTTTTTTACGGAGAAGACATCGACTGGACTTACTGGCCGGTGAAGGACAATGAGCTCCGTTTTCAGCTCCACAGGATGTACTGGTGGGAATCGATGGGAAAGGTCTACCGGTTTACGAAAGACGAGCGATATGCGAAAGAGTGGACGCTTCAGTACAAGGATTGGATCGCCAAAAATGCCATGGGCAGATCGAAGGAGAACGACCGCTTTGCCTGGCGTCCCCTGGAAGTCAGCGCCCGGGTCGAAGGGCAGATCGGCCAGTTTTGCTACTTCCTGCCTTCTCCCCACTTCGATGCGGACTTCCTGGCAACCTTCCTGGTCAATTTCTCGGATCATGCCGGGTACCTGGCCCATCATATGGCCGAACGGGGAAACCATCGCCTTTTCGAGGCGCAGCGCCTGATTTTTGCGGGCGCTTTTTTCCCGGAGTTCAAAGCGGCCGGCCAATGGGTAGAAACAGGAATTAATATTCTTACAGAGGAAATAGGTAAACAGGTCTACCCCGACGGCCTGCAGTACGAATTGTCTTTCAACTATCACGTAGCCGCCATCAACATATTTATAAAGGCGCTTGAAATGCTGGAGATCAACGGAAAATCCGGACTTTTCCCGGAAAGCTATGGCAGTACCCTGGAAAAAATGGTGCTTGCCGTAACAGACTTTTCCTTCCCTGACTATGCCTACCCGATGTTCAGCGACGCAAAGCTGGAAGAAAAAAGCAATATGCTGCGGAATTACCGGAAGTGGGCGAAACTCTTCAGGGAAAATCCCGTGATCCGCTACCACGCCACCGACCGGAAAGAGGGTCACCCGGCGCCATATCTCTCGCATGCGCTCCCTCACGGAGGGATCTACACCTTTCGCAGCGGTTGGGACGACAGCTCTACGGTGATGGTGATGAAAGCCAGTCCTCCTGCTTTCTGGCACAGCCAGCCCGACAACGGTACTTTTGAATTGTATATCAAAGGGACTAACTTTTTCCCTGACGCCGGGTGCTATGTCTACGGAGGCAACGAAGAAGTGCTGAAAGAGCGCAACTGGTTCAGGCAGACCAGGGTACACAATACGATGACGCTGAACAATGAAAACCTGGTGATCAACCAGGCGAAAGCCCTTTTGTGGGAAACAACTCCGGAACAGGACGTACTGGTATATGAGAACCCGAGCTATCCGGATCTTACGCACCGGAGGTCAGTCTTCTTTATAGACAGGAAGTTTTTTGTGATTGTCGATGAAGCTGCAGGCACGGCTGAAGGAGACGTGGCGATCCACTTCGGGTTAAAGGAAGGGGAAGTAAAACTGCTCCCCGACATCCACGGAGCACAGACCCTTTACCCCGGCCGTAATAATGTATATCTCCGGAGCTTCCCCGCGCAGGCCGCCGAAACCGGTGAGGAAGAAGGCTGGGTATCGTATGCCTACAGGCAAAAACAGGAACGGACAGCCTTTTATGTTAAATCGCATAAGAAAAGGGAGCCTGTACGTTTCGTTACCGTGATCTTACCTACAAACCGGGCTGATGAAGATGGCCTGCCGCAGGTAGAGGCAAAAATCGTCGATGCCGATCCTGACCGGCTCCGGGTGCAGGTCACCGTGGATCAGAAAAATTACTATCCGGGCTACCACTTAAAACTCAAAAAAGATGAATAGATCTGTCTGGTTTTTCACATTCTGCCTGCTGTATACAGTCGTGACGAAGGCCCAGGAAAAGCCTAATATCCTGGTGATCATGACCGACCAGCAGACCGTTTCGGCGCTCAGCGCCGCCGGCAACAAGGATTTACACACACCATATACCGATTACCTGGCCGCCAACGGAACCATGTTTACCCGGGCCTATGTGGCACAGCCGGTATGCTCTCCTTCACGGACCAGTATATTCTGCGGAAAAATGCCGCACGAAACCGGCTTCACCGCCAATGGCTCGCCGAAAGAAGGATTGTGGCCCGCAGGGCTCCCGACAATGGGAACGATCATCAGGGGAGCGGGCTACCAGACCTCCTATATCGGGAAGTGGCACATTCCTATCCCCGAACAGTCGCCTGACATTCACGGTTTTGATAAGGTAAGCAATACCAACCTGAAAAACGACTATACCGACGCTATTACGTCGGCGCTCTGCGCGGACTTCTTCCGGGAATATGACCCTTCGAAGGGGCCGTTTTTCATGGTAGCTTCGTTTCTCAATCCGCATGATATCTGCGAATGGGCAAGACAGGACCCTTTGAAAATGGATATTATCCCGCCTCTGCCCCCTGATAATCAATTGCCGGCGCTGCCCGCCAATTTTGAGATCCCGGCGCTCGAACCGGCCATTGTCAGGGAACAGCAGCATTCCAATTACAGGACCTATCCCTCTCTCAATTGGGATGAGCTGCAATGGCGCCGGTACCGCTGGGCCTATAACCGCCTCATCGAAAGGGTAGACCATGAAGTAGGGCGCGTCATCAATGCGCTCAAAAAATACAAATTAGCCGACAATACGGTGGTGATCTTTACCAGCGACCACGGAGACGGCTATGCGGCACACCGCTGGAACCAGAAGCAGATCCTTTATGAGGAATCGATCGGCGTACCTTTTATCGTCTCCCGGCTGGGGAAATGGAGTCCTAAGGTCGACAGCACCACGCTGATCTGCAACGGGATCGACATCATACCGACGCTGTGCGGCGCGGCGGGGATCCCGACACCCGGCCACCTCAAGGGCCTGAACATACTGGACCGTATCGAAAACCCGCAAAGTGCATGGAGGGACACGCTCGTGGTTGAAACGGAATTCGTAGATAATGCCAAACCTCTCGGGATCAAGGGGCGCGCAGTAATTACCCGGGACTACAAGTACATTGTCTACGATAAAGGAGAGATCAGGGAGCAGCTTTTTTACCTGCGGAATGACCCGGGCGAAACCAGGAGCCTGATCCGGGAAGCTTCGGCGGCTAACATCCTGCAACAGTTCCGGAAAACATTGAAAACCTGGGTAAAGCAGAATGGAGACGATTTTAAAGGGGTTCTTTAGAGGATATAGCTTCGCGGGGACGTGCCGGATACTGCTTTTGCTCGTAGCGGTCCTTCCGCAACCGGCCGGGGCGCAGACGGCAGCTGCCCAAACCGCAGTCGTACGGTCGGACAGTCCGGCGGAGCTGCCGCTTTCGGCCCGCGTGCTTCATCCCCGGCTGAGAGAATGGCCTTACCCCAAAGACAGTGTCAGCCTGGGAAAAGATGAATTGCATTTCCTCTGGCCCGGCCAGAAAGGAAAAGCGGTGAGGTACAGGGTCAGGATTGCCCGCGACAGCCTCTTCAGACAGCCCATCCTCTTATCTGATCCGCAGAAATGGGCCGTTTATACCGTCCGTACCCCCATAGCGCCGGGCGGATGGTACTGGCAGTATGGCTGGCAGAACCCGGAAAGAGAAGAGTGGAACTGGTCGCCGGCATATTCTTTCCGCGTATCGGAACCGGAGAAAAACAAAGAGATCAGCAAAAGCCCGGGCGAGATACTGAACGCAGTGAAAGGAACGCATCCGAGGCTTTTCGGGATGGACAAAAACCTTGCGCTTTTCAAAAATAACAATTCCCGCAACCCTGAAGCCACTGCCTTTGTCGGTGAAATACAGAAATTGGTAGGCGCCCCGCTTCCGCCGGAAGTTCCTACCCGCCCGCGTGATACCACCGGCATGACCCCGGTCCAGCGGGAGAAAATGATCGAATTTATGTACCACGGCTTCGGCGAAAAAGTAGGAAGGCCGGTGATCGATCTGAGCATTGCGTGGTTGCTGACAGAAGACGAGCGGTTTATAAAGGAAGCCATACGGCGGGCGGTACACCTGGCCGGGTTAGATCCGGCAGGTTATTCCACGCGCGACGACTTTAACAATGCCAACGTGATGGAGGCTATGGCATGGGCTTACGATTTCGGGTACCACCATCTTTCCGGACCGGAAAAAGAGCTGATAAGAAAAGCCGTCACCGCCAGGGCCCGGCCGCTTTATGAGCACATGGTGAACCGGTTTGAGCTTCATTTTTGCGACAATCATATCTGGCAGCACCTGATCCGGAACTTTTCTGTTACGGCAGTGGCCCTGGCCGGCGATGTCCCTGAGGCGAACGAATGGCTCAGCTACCTGTATGAAGTATGGACAGCCCGGTTTCCCGTCCTGGGAACCGCCGACGGCGGCTGGTTTGAAGGGAACGGGTATTTTAAGGTGCATTTCCAGACCCTGATCTACCTGCCGGTTTTATGGACATCGCTTACCGGCACCGACTATTTTTCACCGGCCTGGATGCGGCATCTCCCGTATTACCTCATCTACTCCTATCCTCCCGGCGCACCTTCAACGGCATTCGGCGATATGCACGACGAACTGACGGGCCCGTCGAAGATGTATGCGATATTTGCGGAAGCCCTGTCCCGTAAGCTGCCGGATCCGCATCTGAAGGCTTATGTGGAAAAAATGAAGCGTTATTCCCCGCAGTTCTTTACTGGGAAAGATCCGTTTGTCTTCTTCCGCCTGCTTACGTATGAACCTGCTGCACCGCCGTCTGCAGGTATCCAGGCGCCCCCGCTGCCCCGTTCCCGTGTCTTCCGCGATGTGGGGCTTGCAGCCATGCATTCCGATCTTTCCGACACTGAAAACAACGTGGCTGTATACATGAACGCCAATCCTTTCGGCGCATCAGGTCATGGTCATGCCGCCCAGAATGCCATAACCATCAACAAAGGCAATAAAAAACTGTTCGGGGGGTCGGGCTACTACAGCAATTTCAGCGATGCGCACACCCTGCTTCACTACAGGAGCTCGCGGGCCTACAACACCATCCTGGCCGACAGCCTGGGACAAAAGATCGGGGAGGACGGCTATGCCTGGATTGCCCGTCACCTCCCGGGAACGCGTATCCAGTACACACTGGGAGACGCAAGCCAGGCATACGGCGACATAACGACCCCGTTCTGGTTATCTCATTTTAAAAGAAACAATATCGCACCCGACCGGGCTGCGGGATACGGCGATGCGGGTGTGAAGCGCTTCCGCCGCCACACGCTCCTGCTCGATGACCGTTACGTAGTGATATACGATGAACTGGAGGCTGCCCAACCGGTGAAGTGGACTTCCCAGTTCCATTCCCCCTACCCCTTGCAGGCCCGTAACGCCTCCCAGGAAAATGTCTTTGAGCTGACAGAAGAAGGCGCTACCTTAGCCATAGGGCGGGTCTTTTCTGCCTTCCCCTGTCATGTGACGGCACACGACAGGTTTGCCTCCCCGGCCATCAACTGGAAAGGTCGCACCGGCGACGAGAGCGGAACAGTAAGAGATTATGCACTGCAATGGCACGTGGGGGTAACGACCACCGACCGTACGCCGGCATGTTACTTCCTGACGGTACTGGACCTCAGACCAACAGGCACACAGCCTTCAGCTGTACAGACCACATCCTCCTTTTCCCTGGTCCTCGACGGCTGGAAGCTGGAAGCCAATCTACGCCCGGATCAACCCGCATCCCTGTTTATAAAGTCTTCCGATAATAAAACCACCTTCCACTACGGCTCCGACGACCCTCACCGGCTACATACGGTAGCAGGCAGCTCGGTACTCTCGGAGACGCAGCCTGACGGATCGGTAAGCAGGCAGGAGGCCGTCGACGAATGGCCGGAAGTGGTAAAAACCGATACAGAATTTCCAATAAAAAAAAAGTGCATACCATGACTGAATCACAACGCCGACCGGCTGCTTACGCATTATTTTCCGTGCTGCTGTCGCTGACACCCGTTTTCTTCCTCTTTTACGCCTGTTCTCCAAAGAAATCCGAAGAAGCGCGGCCCAATTTCCTGATTATCATGTCTGATAACCAGTCGTGGAATCACGCGGGCGCCTACGGAGACTCCATCGTCCGTACCCCTAATATTGACCGGGTAGCCGAAAACGGTGTGAAATTTACCCATGCTTTCTGCGCTTCCCCTTCCTGTACTCCTGCCAGGGCCGCGCTGCTGATGGGCCAGGATATCTACCGCCTGAAAGAAGGCGCAAATCTCTGGGGAACGCTGCCCCGTGAATTCAGGACGTATCCCGACCTGCTGGAAGAAGCCGGCTACCTGGTGGGTTATGAAGGAAAAGGCTGGGGACCCGGAAATTTTGAAGCTGCCGGCCGGACCCGCAACCCGGGGGGTAACCGGTACGAGAGCTTTGCCACTTTCCTTTCATCAAACAAGCAGGCCGGCAGCAAGCCGTGGCTGTACTGGTTCAGCAGCAAGGATCCGCACCGCCCCTATGCCGTAGGCTCGGGAACAGCCGCCGGAATTGATTCCAACCGGATCAAGGCGCCCTCATATCTGCCCGATGTACCCGAAGTGAAAGGAGATATCGCCGACTACTATGCCGCCATACAGCATTTCGACAGCGAGACGGGAACCCTGCTGCGCGAGCTGGAAGAAAGCGGGGAGCTCAAAAACACGCTGATTATTATCTGCAGCGACAACGGGTGGCAAATGCCCCGGGGGCTGGCCAATCTCTACGACTTCGGAACCCGCATACCGCTTATCTTTTCCCGGGCCGGCTTTATCCCGCAGGGAAGAACGGTCGACGACATCGTAAACCTGAACGACATCGCCCCCACTCTGCTGGACCTGGCAGGTGTGGAGATCCCTTCAGAGTATACCGCCAAAAGCCTTACTCCCCTGCTTACTTCATCGCAGAACGGCCGCATAGACAATTCCCGGGACTTTGTCGTAATGGCAAGGGAACGTCACGCTTTTGTAAGACAGAACGGACTCGGATACCCCGGAAGGGCGCTCCGCACACATGACTTTCTCTACATCAGGAACCTGGAGCCTTCACGCTGGCCTGCCGGCGATCCTCCTTTGTTTGGCGATGTCGATGCGCACATGCTTCACTACCCGGTCCCTACCAAGCTGTTTATGCTTGCAAACAGAGATAACCCCGAATTCGCACGCTTTTTCAGGCTGGCGTTCGACAAGCGACCGGCCGAGGAGCTGTATGATCTCCGGAATGATCCCGATCAACTGGTCAACCTGGCGCAGGATGAACGGTACCGCGAAGTGAAAGGCTCGCTTTCGGAGCAGCTTACCGCATACCTTGAAAAGACACAGGACCCCAGGGTGACGGGAGAGAATGTCATCTGGGATTCGGCGCGGTATTACGAGCCGAGAGACTTCACTCCCAAGCCCTCCAAAGAGGCTAAAGAGGCGCTTAAGCTTAAAGATGTTTACAATTACCTGGAAGAATGATTTAACTTTCTTTCTTCGACAGGCTGGCATAATATTCGCTGGGCATGCACCCGTAGTGCTGCTTGAAACTGGTTGAGAAGTAAGCGGGGGAATTAAACCCCGAGCGGAAAGCAACTTCGGCAATATTGTATTGCCTGGTCTTCAGCAGCCTGGCTGCATATCCCAGCCTGATTCGCCTCACCAGGTCGGAAGGCGATTCTCCTGTGAGGGCCCTGAGTTTAAGGTAGAGCGCCGAGCGGCTCATTCCCACCTCGCTGCTCAACTTATCTACCGAGAAATCAGGGTCTTCTATACGGGCCTCCACTATGGCGATTACCTCCCGGATCAGCGCCTCGTCCAGGGGATTCAGCGTGATCTTTGCCGGGTCGATTTCCTCAGACCTGGAATGATACTGCTTCAGGCGCTCCCGGTTCCTGATAAGATTGGTGATTTTCGACTCCAGCAGTTGAATGGAGAAAGGTTTGGTGATATAGTCGTCGGCTCCTGCTTCTATGCCTACGATCTGCTGGGATATACCCGCCTTTGCCGTCAGCAATATAATCGGGATATGACAAGTACGGATGTCCTGTTTGATGTGGTTGCAAAACGTGACCCCGTCTACGCCCGGCATCATTACATCGCATAGTATCAGATCGAAAGAATCCTGCTGTACCAGCGGCAGGGCTTCCGATCCGCTGGCGGCAGTTGCGATACGGTACTGGTGTTCAAAGTATCCTTTCAGATAGCCCGTGATCTCCAGGTTATCGTCGACCAGCAGGAGATTTTTCTTTTTTTCTCCAGACAGCACCCCCAGCTTAGACAACAATTCGTCAGGCACGTCGCTGACAAATACGCCATCGGGCAGTTCCTCTGCGATATGCCCGGTTTCTTCAACGGAATGTACCTGTTTCAGGAGAAGAACCACCGTCACCACCGTCCCGCCGTTTTTCACACTTTCGAGCGATATCCGGCCACCGAGGCTGGTCACCAGCTTCTTTACGAAAGCAAGCCCGATACCCGACCCGACGCTTTCGCTATTTTCATCGACCCTGAAAAAGGGTTCAAACACTTGCTTCTGATGGTCTTCGTCTATCCCGATACCGTTGTCGGCTACCTTCAGGGTCAGCTGTTCGGGAAGGGCTTCAAGACAAAGTGTGATTTTTCCTCCTTCAGGTGTATATTTCACGGCATTTGACAGCAGATTGACCAGGATTTTTTCGAAAATACCTTTGTCAATGAAGTAATAAGCGGCGGCCGGTTTTTCGAAGTAATAGGAAATATGCTTTTTTTCAGCCATTAGCTGGAATGACTGGAATATGTCGTCCACCAGGTCGGGCAGATCGACCTTCTGAGGCGATCCCGGCCCTGATTTCAGATCCAGCTTCCGGAAATCCAGCAATTCGTTCACCAGGGCAAGCAGCCGTTCCGTATTGCGGGATATGAGGTCATAGCTCTTCTGTAACCGGAAGCGGTTGAGCTGCCCGCTCCTGATCTCGTCGAGCGGCGCTTTGATCAGCGTAAGAGGGGTGCGCAGCTCATGGGAAATATGAGTAAAGAAATCAAGCTTCATCTGGTTGATCTCTACTTCTTTTTCGCGCTCTATTCTTTCAATTCTCAGCTGGTGCAGCGCTTTCAGACGATCGGTAGAAGATTTATAGGCTAAAAAAATTCCGGCGCCGGTTAAGAGTACCGACGCAAGATAAAACAGGTTCGTCTTCCACCAGGGCGGAAGGATCCTGATCCCGATCGCTTTTTCAGGGCTGCTTTCACCCATAGGCCCCACTGCCTTGACATGAAACGTATACTCTCCGGGAGGCAGGTTGTGATAAGACGCATTACGGTCCCTTTCGGCTACCTGCCAGTCGGTATCATATCCTTCCAGGTAGTAGAAGTAGGTTACCCGGCTGGGAGATATGTAGTTAAAGGAATTGAAGTAAAAGCTGAACTGCCTATGATCGGGCTGTAAAACGATGGAGCCCGTGGAATTGATATGTTTTTCCAATATCCCGAACGGGTGTTCGGCTGTCATTTCATTTCCCAGCACATGGAGAGCGGTAAGCCTGATTTCGAGGGGAAAAGACAGCAGCCGCAATTCGGCCGGATAGAAATAGGAGATACCGTTAATGCCGCCGAAGAGCATCAGCCCGTCGGAAGCTTTACAGGAAGAGGTCAGTATAAACTGGTTATTCTGAAGGCCGTCCCTGGTATCGAAGAGCTGTTTTTTCTGTGTTTTCGGATCATACCTGACAAGCCCCCTGTTGGTTGAGATCCAGAGAAGGCCGTCCTCATCGGGTTGTATGCTGCTGATGATACCTTCGAGTATCCCGTCGCCGGCACTCACCATTCCGGTTTGTCCTGTCTCCAGGTCCATATAGTTCAGCCCGTTTCGCGTGCCGATCCAGAGATATTGATCGTCGTCATGGGCCAGGCATGTCACGACATCGTTGGAAAAGCGGTCGCCGGAAAAAGCCGTTACACTTTTACGGTCGGGGCTGATCCTGGTAACGCCATTGGTGGTCCCTATCCACAGGTAGCGCCGGGAGTCTTCCAGGAGGAACGTAACGGTCCGGCTTGAAAACAACTGGTCAGGGTGTTCCCGGGTAAACCTTCGGAACGCCTGCGTAGCGAGATCAAACCGGTCGAGACCAGTCCTGGTACCTACCCAGATTTCACCCCTATGATCCCTGAGCAAAGCATACACCATATCCGGGGATATGGTGGTCGTATCCTGCGGATCATGCATGAAGATCCGGTTGGCCGGATTTTTGGGTGAGAACAGATTGAGTCCCCCGTTGTGCGTACCGATGAGAAGCCTTCCGTCGCCGAGCCGCAGAATCGCCTTGATGTTATTTGACCGGAAGATCGGGGCCCCGGAAGCCGTCTGCGAATAGCCGGTGATAGTACCCCGCTGCCTGTCCCAGTAGCTGATCCCCTTGTCGTTGGTGCCGATCCAGAAATTCTGGTTGTCGTCCTGGGAAATAACGTTGATCACCTGGTCGGTCAGGGATAGCTTTCCGCGGTTCTGGGTCAGGAGGTTGAATTTGATGTGCTCGGGATGGTAGTAGCTTACTCCGCCAAAATAGGTACCCAGCCACATGCCGCCTTGCCTGTCGCGGTAAATCTGGCGGACTGAGTTATGGCTCATACTATAAGGCTGCCCGGGGTCCTGGTGGTAATGACGATAGCTGTTCAGACGGGTATCCCAGATCGTAAGTCCTGAAAACGTACCGATCCACAGGTTCCCGTTCAGATCCGCCCTGATACTCCTCACATCATTCCCGGTGACGACCGACTGATCGCCGGGTTTATGCATATAATTTACGAATACGCCTTTTTGAGGGCCGTAGCGGTACAACCCCCTTCCTTCTGTCCCGATCCAGATCACATCAGCGTCTACATAGACATCGTTAATCATCGGCTCGTTCCTGCCCAGCGACAGAAGATCAGGCGTCTTTCGTCTCAGGTCATATATATACAACCCTTCATTTGTCCCGATAAACAGCTCGTCATGATGCTTCAGCAGGCTCCGGATAGCAGTAACCCCCTTGTCCGGCCATTGTATTTTTTCTTCTGTAAAAAGCGCCTTTCCACCCTCCTTTTTATATAGTTGCCCCGAGCTTGTTGCGACGTAAACAGTAGAATCCGGCCCTTCGGCAATGGCTGAAACATACCAGACTCCCGAAGCATGGGGCAGGTAATAGTTAACAAAATACTGCTTTTCATAGCTGTATTTACTGATGCCCTTGTCTCCGCCGATCCAGAGATTGTTGCCGGAGTCGAGGAAAAGAGCCCTTACGTAGCTGGAACTGAAGCTTGTGCTGTCGTCCTTCTGGTTTCTGAAAATCTTAAATTCCTCCCCGTCAAAACGGTTGAGGCCGTCCTGCGTACCCATCCACATAAAGCCGAGATGGTCCTGCTGGATGCAGAATACCGTACTTTGGGACAACCCCTGGGTAGTGGATATGTTCCGGAAATAACATTCTTTTTCGGCAAACAGGTTTTTAGTCACTTCCACACCGCAAAAACTCTCTGCTGCCAATAGCTGGATCACCAGCAGACACCACAGGCACCTGCTTACCGACACCCCGGTATGCTTTCCTTTTCTGTCCATTCTAACCTGAAAGTACTCCTGTGACCATTGCATCCCGTTATTTCGGACGCTACAAGTATAAAGTTAGACGATATATGACGAAATCAGAAGCAGACGCGTGATATTCCGGTGGTATGGATTTGAAAAAGGCTCAATTTCGCGCAATACGCTTATATTTGTAGCCAAAGAACAAGAAGCCGAAGTCTGCTGTGCCTGTTCTTTTGACAGAACTCAACTATATGTGCCGTCTGAAGCTTTTTTTCTTTCTCTTAGCGGTTTTTCTCTTTCCAAAGCTGGCGGCGGCCCAGTATGAACAGTTGCTGCACAAACCTTATGCCGAAAAAGTAACAGGGATCCACGCCATGTACAAGGACCTGATAGACATACCGGATTCGGTGCAGAGGGTTCGGAGGGCGGAGGAAATAAAAAGCTTCGCCCGGGAGCACAAAGACAGGAGATTGGAGCTGAATGTCGATTTCTTCATGGTTTTCTGGAATGCGTTCTATCAACGTCAGCCGGAAGAAGTATCGCTCAGGACGCTTACAGAACAGTTAGAACTGACTACCCGGGAAAATGTAGACTTCCTCAGAGCGCGCTCTTTAAGGGCACTGGCGGAGTTTTACTGGGGAATCGAGAAAAATTACGAGCTGGCTTTTGAGCAGTATCTGCTGCTGGACAAAGAGCTGGCTTCCGCCAGATCGGACGATTACCCGGAAATGGCCCGCGATCTGATGCAGATAGGTAAGTCCTATTATTTTTTCCAGGACTATGCGCTGGCTGCGAATTACTTCAAAAAAGCAATCCTATTGCCGGAAACACCATTTAATACAATGGTGATGAACGATGCGAGAAATACGCTGGGCTTATGCTACCAGCAGCTCAACGATCTTGACAGCTCCGACTACTACTTTAATGAAGTAATGAAAACTACTTTTCCGGAGGCTAACGTCTGGAAAAGGATCGCCACCGGCAACCTGGGCGCCAATATGTACCTGCGGAAGCAATATGACAAAGCCATACCGTTGCTGGAAACCGACTTCAACGGCGCCGTTGCCGAAAACGATTACGGCTGTGCGGCGGGGGCCTCTATTATCCTGGCCGATATTTACAGGGACAATGGCAAACTGGACCTGGCAAAAACATTTATCGCTCATGCACAGCATCATATCAGAAAAGCGGAGCAACCCGACCGGCTGAGGCTTCTATACCCCGTTATGAGCAAATGGTATGCCGCTACCGGAGACGCAGAACGATCAAAGCAATATGTAGACTCGTCTGTAACGGCATTCAACCAGTATAACGAAAAGTTCAGCGCGCTGAAAGTACTGAGGGCGCAGCAAAAAGTAGACCGCCAGAAGGAAGAGCTGCAGCTGGCTGCATTTACGCTGGAAAGGCAGCAGAAAATAGCCGAGCGGAACCTGCTTATCCTGCTGGTGCTGATCCTGTGCTTCATAACTGTGCTTACCTATTTCATACAAAGGAAAAGGCAGCTGGCCAAGGATATAAAGCTGCAGGCGGCTACGCAGGAGTTGGAAATAGCAGCGCTTAACCTGAACAGGTTTACCGAGAGCATCCTGGAAAAAAACAAACTGATAGAACAACTGCAGAACCGCAGCTCGGAAGAAGATAAAGCAGAAATTTTCCAGGAGTTGCAGCAAAGTACTATTCTGACAGAAGATGACTGGCAGTCATTCCAACTACTGTTTGACAAAGCCTACCCCGGATTTATCCCCCGGGCAAAAGAAAAATATCCGGAGCTTTCCATCGGCGAACTACGGTATTTTGTACTCTCCCGGCTGAACCTTTCGGCCAAAGAAATGGCAGCCATGCTGGGTGTCTCGCCCAATACCATCCAGGTAATACGGCACCGCATCCGCAAAAAGCTCAACCTCTCCGACAACACTTCCCTGGATGAAGTGATCAGAAGCGCATAAAACAGGCGCAATCAAATGTAAGGATTTTGTAAGGCGTCATTTCCGGCTTTCTCTGCAAAGCCGGGCTATGTTTGTCGTACCAATGCAAATGTATATGCGTCGCCCTCATGTTTCTGACAAGAAGCTCCTCCTGCTGATTGCTTTTCTTCTCCTGCTTGTAATCGTCATGGGGTTGATATGGCGGCACTACGACATTGAGCTGCGGGAAATAGAAAAACAAAGGAATGAACTAAAGCTAAATATCGATTAACGAATGAAATCCTTCTATAAACAATGAGCAAACTTATATCTCTATCTGAAATCATCTTCGCGATTATCCTTTTAACGTTAAGCCTCCCGGCCGTCTCGCAAGCCATCGTCCCTACAGATGGCATTGTTTATGTAAGGCCAACAAGCCTGGGCAATGGCAGAAACTGGGAGGCTGCTACCAATAACCTGCAGGGCGCCATAAATGCCCCCAACGTACACACTGTATTGGTCGCGGTTGGAAATTACGACGTTCCCGCTATCGGACTCAGAATGAAGAGCGGCGTAGCGATCTATGGCGGCTTTGACCCTACAGTAGGCATTACCGATTTAACGCATCATCGTATTCTGCCCAACCACGGAACACATGAAGGTTCGGTTCTGAACGGGGAATATTCAGAAAGGGTGGTACGGAACAAGTATACCGACGCCGACCCGATGCCTGATGCCCCGGCCGTTCTGGACGGGTTTACACTAAAAAATGGCCAAAATTCTGACGAAGGCGGCGGAGGTATATACAATGCCTACGCTTCTTCCGGGATATTCCGCAACCTGGTTATTAAAGACAATAAGGGTGAAAATAACCGGGGAGCGGGGGTGCTGAATCAAAACAGCAGCCCTGCATTTATCAATGTGATTATCAAAGACAATGAAATCATCACAGAGGAAGTTGCGACTTCCAGGGGAGGAGGAATGGCGAATGTCAATGCATCACCCAAGCTCATCAATGTAGTGATTACCGGGAACAGGTGCAGTCACAACGGACTTAATTTCGAAAGCTACGGAGCCGGGATATCCAATGAAGGATCGAATCCTGTACTGATTAATGTAACGATAGCCGATAACCTGCTGGCCAGGTATGGAGGGGGAATGTACAATGCCGGCGATTCCCGGCCGGAGATATACAACAGCATCTTCTGGGGTAATCGCCGGAGAGGTCAGACAGGTGTGGACGGGTCAGATATAGAAAACGACAACTCGTCGGTTACCCTCAAAAACAGTATTACCCAGCGATACGACACCGGCGATGCGACAGATCAAAACAAAGTGAATACGGATCCCCTGTTTGCAGCAGACGTCTATACGCTGTCACCGGCTTCTCCGGCGATTAATGCGGGAAAAAACAGTTTTTACAATGGCCTGAACGAAACCACTCAGGATCTGGCCGGGAACAACAGGGTGTATGGATATTTTGGCGGGGGTATCATAGACATGGGCGCTTACGAGTTTTCTCCTGTACCAGTCCTTACGGATGGCATCATCTATGTGAAACCTGCCGCCACGCTCCTCGGTAACGGGGATAGCTGGGCCAACGCTACCGGCAACCTGCACGATGCCATTCATACCGCCGGTGTCGAAAAAGTATTTGTAGCCGTGGGAACCTACACGGTAGGCGAGCACAGTTTTATCATGAAAAACGGGGTTGAAATCTACGGGGGCTTTGATCCGGAGAGGGGGATTACAGACCTGTCCCACGACCGTATTATGCCGGATCCGGCCAACGGTGGGGGGTCAGTCCTGGATGGAGAGGGTGAAAGGCCCGTGATCTGGAACGTGTTCGGCTCGGAAGCGGAAGGGATCAATCGATCGGCTGTCCTCGACGGCTTCACGATTACCAACGGGTTACACCCCACCGGCGGCGGCATACGCAATGTATTTGCTTCGCCGCGGCTGAACAACCTCGTGATCCGGAACAATACGGCCGGGGTGTCGGGAGCGGGGATATATAACGACAGTAGTAGCCCTTTGATTACCAATACCGTCATCTACAGCAACGGGATTGCCGGCAATAACATTTCCGGCGCAGGGATATACAACGGCGGTAATTCCGCTCCGGAGATCGTCAACGTCACCATTGCCGGCAATATTCTTTATTCCCCTGTCGGATCTTCAAACGGATCGGGTATGTACAGTATCAATTCCTCGCCAAAAGTCTATAACAGCATTTTCTGGAACAACAAGAAGGGCAACGTCGCGAATGTGCCGGGTGCAGATATCGTAACCGACGAAGGCGCAACGCTGACTTTAAAGAACAGCATTACCCAAGACTATACCACAGGCAGCGCCGACGACCACAATAAAGTAAATGTCAACCCCCTGTTTACGAACGAGGGCGAAAGGGATTTTACCCTGAAATCGGGTTCTCCGGCCATCAATGCAGGCAACAGCCAGCTATACCGGGATGCGGTAGATAACGGCGCCCTCTTCTCCCGTTCGTTCGGAGCCGGAGAGGAGGCGGACCTTGCGGGCAACCTTAGGATAACAGGCGATGCCATCGACATGGGCGCCTACGAAAATCCCGACGGTGTGCTGCCAGTCCGTTGGATTTCCTTCGAAGGCCGTCTCGGCGAAAAGCGCCGGGCCGTGCTGACCTGGAAGACAGAAGAAACGAATGTGTCGCATTATGAGGTGGAAAGGAGCGCCGATGCCCGGACATTCCGTATAGTAGATACAGTAATAGCCGGGAGTACCGGGTCAGGTAATTATAGCCTCACCGACCCGACCCCGGTTTCAGGGAAGGTATACTATCGCATCAGGCAGGTGGATACCGACGGAGCTTTCTCCCACAGCCGGATCATCTCCCTGGCTTCGGCAGGGAGCGATAACCTGTTTGCCTATCCCAACCCTTTGCGGGAAAGAGCCACTGTGGAACTGGACGACACCTATATCGGCAGCACGGTAAGCCTCATCAATACGGCAGGTATCATTTTGGAGCAACTGGAAGTGAAGCAAACAACATTGAAACTCGATATGCAAAAGTACGCACCGGGCATCTACCTGCTGCGCACTTCCGACGGCAAAGTAATAAAACTGCTCAAAGAATAATCCAAACAATGAAACAGGCTTTATCCCTCCTCCGTCTTATTGTTTTTGTGATGATGGGCATGGTGGTCAATACAGCGTTCAGCAGCATGACCACCGCCCAGATCACACCGACGGATGGCATCGTTTACGTTACACCCGATGGAGGGGGAAACGGATCCGGCTGGGGCAGCCCCACTTCCGATTTGCAGGGTGCCATCAATGCTGCAGGAGCTCCCGGTACACTTAAGGTTTTTGTAGCCATTGGAAATTATAACGCTCCTGCCAATGGTTTTAAAATGAAAGCCAATGTGGCCATATACGGCGGATTTAACCCCCTAAACGGCATTACGAATTTAACGCACAACCGTATTTTACCTAACCGCGGACCTAATGAAGGTTCGGTTTTGAACGGGCAGAATACAGGAAGAGTCATCTGGAACAATTATACACTTGGCAGTCCGCTTGCAAACCACCCGCCGGCCATCCTGGATGGGTTTACGATAAAAAACGGCGTTAACAATGCAGAAGGAGGCGGCGGAATATATAATTTTTACGCTTCGGCCACATTTTCTAACCTGGTTATCAAAGAGAATAAAGCGGAATACCAGGGAGCAGGGGTATTGAATGAAAACTGTACCCCGGTGTTTACGAATGTGATCATCAGGAATAATGAATTATCAATCCTGCCGGGTACCTGCCGGGGAGGCGGGATGGCCAACCTCAATGCTTCGCCTAAGCTAGTCAATGTAGCGATTACCGGGAATAAAGGCAGCAGTGCAGGTAATAGTATCAGTTACGGAGCAGGGATGTACAATAACCATTCCTATCCCGTACTTATTAACGTAACGATAGCCGACAACCTGCAGGCTACCTCGGGAGGAGGAATGTACAATGCCAATATTTCCTGGCCGGAGATATACAACAGCATTATCTGGGGCAATCAGCAGAATGGCAGCACGAATGCTTCCGGGGCAGATATAGAGGGCAACAATTCTGCAATAACACTCAAAAACAGTATTACCCAGGGCTTCAGCACGGGTAATGGAGGAGATAATAACCGTGAAAATACCGACCCCCGGTTTGCACCGGGCGGTTATACCCTTCTGCCTGCTTCCCCGGCAATTAACAAGGGAAATAACAGTTTCTACGATGGTCTGGATGAAACCACCAGGGATCTGCTCGGAAACGACCGGGTGTACCGGTTTTTCGGTGGAGGAGATATTGATATGGGTGCGTATGAAGCACAAAACAGTGTTCCGATAGTGCATAACGGCGGTACCGTATATGTAAAACCCAAGGCTACCGGCAAACAGGACGGCAGCAGTTGGAACGATGCCACGGCCGATTTTCAGGCTGCCATAGACGGAGCAGACGTTCAGCGGGTTTTTGTAGCGACAGGCAACTACAACATCCCTACCTCCGATGGCTTTAAAATGAAAAACGGGGTGCGCGTCTTTGGCGGTTTCGACCCCGGAGCGGGTATTATTGATTTGTCATTTGACCGTATTCTTCCTACTCAGAACCCTGCGGAAGGCTCCGTATTGAACGGACGAAATGCGGGAAAAGTGATCAACAACGATTATACTTCCGGCAACCCGTTGGGCAGCACGGCTATTTTGGACGGCTTTACCATTATGAACGGTAACAGCATCGATCATAGCGGCGGTATTTATAACGGCTATGCTTCGCCTGTATTCCAGCATATAGTGGTCAGGAATAATACGGCGGTATTTTACGGTGGCGGGGTATATAATTTTAACGCAAACCCTGTATTCACTAATAGTATCATCAGGAATAATACTTTGTCTGGTGGTGACGGCTTTGGCGGTGGCGTATGCAATTGGAGGAGCAGTCCTGAATTTACCAATGTATGCATTACGGATAATACGGCTAATGCTACCGGCGGTGGGGTTTATAACGACGGTGATATCGGTACGCCGGTATTTACCAATGTCACAATCGCCCATAACAGCCTTACCGGTGCGATTGCGTACGGAGCAGGTATGTATAACAGCGGTGATATTCAACCCGAAGTGTACAACACCATTATCTGGGGCAATGGCGGCATGAACGGCAACCTGGTGCATGGAAGCGATATCTACAACAATGGCCAGGCAACCCTTATACTCAAAAATAGTACTACTCAGGGTTACAGCACAGGAGATCATCTCAAGGTAAACCAAAACCCGCAGTTTGTAAATGCAGCCGCAGGAGATTACCGGTTGCAGAGAGCTTCGCCCGCTATTGATGCAGGAGATAAAGACTATTATGGACCGTTAAGTCCCACCACCAAAGACCTGGCAGGAAACCTGAGATGGACAGGCAACGCGATCGACATGGGCGCCTATGAAAATCCCGACGGCGCGCTGCCCGTCCGCTGGATCTCATTCGAAGGCCGCCTCACCGAACAGCGCCAGGCCGTGCTGACCTGGAAGACTGAAGAAACCAATGTATCCCACTATGAGGTGGAGCGGAGCGCCGATGCCCGGACATTCCGTATAGTAGATACAGTAATAGCCGGGAGTAGCGGGTCAGGTAATTATAGCCTCACCGACCCGGTGCCGGTTTCAGGGAAGATGTACTATCGCATCAGACAGGTGGACACCGACGGAGCTTTCTCCCACAGCCGGATCATCTCCCTGGCTTCATCAGGGAGCGATAACCTGTTTGCCTATCCCAACCCTTTGCGGGAAAGAGCCACTGTGGAACTGGACGACACCTATATCGGCAGCACGGTAAGCCTCATCAATACGGCAGGTATCATTTTGGAGCAACTGGAAGTGAAGCAAACAACATTGAAACTCGATATGCAAAAGTACGCACCGGGCATCTACCTGCTGCGCACTTCCGACGGCAAAGTAATAAAACTGCTCAAAGAATAATCCAAACAATGAAACCGGCTTTATCCCTCCTCCGTCTTATTGTTTTGGTGACGATGGGCATGGTGGTCAATGCAGCGTTCAGCGGCATGGCCACCGCCCAGATCACCCCGGCGGACGGCGTTGTATATGTCACGCCGGGTGGAACAGGTAACGGCAGCAGTTGGCACGATGCCACATCTGACCTGCACAACGCCATCCATTCCGGCGCTGCAAGCGTGTTTGTAGCGGTTGGGAATTACAACGTAGGCGATCACAGTTTTGTAATGAAACAAGGTGTGGCCATCTACGGTGGTTTCAATCCCGCCGGCGGTATCACAGATTTGACTCACAACCGTATTCTTCCTACCACAGGGGGGAATGGTTCGGTGCTCAATGGACAAAATGTGCGTCCTGTAATCTATAATATCTATTCGTTTGAAACCCGCATTGGTGATGCTACAATAGACGGCTTTACGATAACCGGAGGCTATTCAAACGGGGACGGCGGAGGAATGGTCAATCAATATGCTTCCATCACGATAAGAAACTGTGTTTTCAGCGGAAATAAGGCCCGTGGAGGCGGAGCTATAGCCGAAGCATTCTGGGCAGCAACCTATGTAAACGACTGTATTTTTAAAAATAATGAGGCCGAGGACGGCGGTGCGATACATAGCGAACTAGGTGTTTACCCCAGATTTACCAATTGTATTTTCAAAGCAAATAAGGCTACCCGATATGGAGGGGCGATAGCCAACTATCGTGATTCTTTCGTTCGTTTGTACGGCTGTACCGTCGAAGGTAATAGGGCAGATGAACTCGGTGGCGCTATCTACACTTCCGGCTCCAGCTATGAATTACAAACCAGCGACTTCACGTCTAATACAGCCAAAAATGGCGGCGCTTTATACAACCTATCTACAAGTAGCAGCCCCCAAATTAAGGATTGCAATTTTACTGGTAACCAGGCAGAGGGAGATCTGTCTTCCGGCCGGGGAGGTGCGATCTACAACGACGGATCCAATACTACGCTCGCCCGATGCAATATGACCGATAACATGGCGGTTCGGGGAGGTGGGATATATAATCAATCTTCTTCTCCTTCGGTGAGCCGGTGTACGTTTACAGGGAACCAATCTCTCGATTTGGGAGGGGGGATGTATAATATCGGAAACTCCCACCCAGTAATAAGCTACTGTGCCTTTTCAGGCAATATAGGTGCCAGTGGCGGCGGGATCGCCAATGTGGAGGGCGCCTCAAGGCTGATTAATAGTGTTTTTTATAGCAATGCCTCTTTTTTTAATGGCGGTGCGATGCATAACGGCTTGACCAGCCCCACTATTTGCAATAGCCTTTTTATTGGGAATACGGCTCAGCTTGGTAGTGGGGGCGCGATCTATAATACGCCCGACAATACCAACCTGACGGTACGCAACAGTATTATCATTGGTAATAGCGCCGGTAATTCGAACGGCGTGTACCATTTAGGCAGTACGTCGTCCGTTACGCACAGTATGGTACAGGGTTTTCCGACCGGCCCCGACGACAACATCAGCGGTGAAGGAAACGACCCCTCTTTTCTTGACCCAGCAAATCCTGTCGGCCCCGATGGTATCTGGGGAACTGCCGATGACGGTTTTCGGTTGACGAGTTCATCCATATTGAGAAACGTTGGAAGTAATGCTGCGTATGAAGAGGCCGACGGTAATAACGGGAATAACAGCCTGCAAAACGATACGGACTTTACTGGCAGGCCGAGGCTGGCATACGGTACGATCGACATAGGGCCTTATGAATTTGAGCTATTTCCCGACGGCAATAAGATCATCTATGTAAAAACCGTCGCCACCGGCGCCGCTACAGGAGAGAGTTGGGACGATGCCACCAATGACCTGCAGGGCGCTATTCATGCCCGGGGCGCAGAAATGGTATTTGTAGCCAAAGGTGCTTATACCGCTAATACACAGTCGTTTGTAATGAAAAATGGGGTGGCAGTCTACGGGGGCTTTGACCCGGAAGGCAATATTACCGATCTGGGCCACAGCCGCATCATGCCCGGTAGCAGCAACCCTGCTTCTGTGTTGAGCGGCAACAATGAACGTCCGGTGATCATCAATGATTTTACGGCAGCCGATCCGCTCACTACGTCCGCCGTATTGGACGGCTTTATGCTTACCGGTGGCTACAGTGCGGCCGAAGGCGGGGCTATGTTTAATCATAACGCTTCGCCTTTGCTTAGAAACCTGAAGATTACGGGCAATACCGGTGCCGCTGCTCTGTATAACAACGCTTCAGCGCCGGTACTGACCAACGTGAGTATAACCGGCAACAACGGCATAGGAATTTACCAGATCAGCCATACCGACCCGGCCATTCTCACCAACGTCACACTGGCCGGGAATTTGGGATCGGCATTTTCGGCACTGGCGCCCCTCACATTGTACAACTCTATTGCTTATGGCGGTGTCAGCGGTACCTATGCGGCGCACTATTCCCTTATTCACAACAGCAGTAATATCAACAACCATAATGTTAATGGTTGGCTTGTCGCACCGGAAGAAGTGTTTACCAACCCTTCGGCAGGTGATTATACCCTCCTCAATACGTCTCCTGCGATCAATAAAGGCAACGATGCGCTATTTCCGGATCTGGATGCCCAATCCAGGGACTTGGCCGGGAACCCCAGGGTCAATAATTACGGCAACAGGGGGCGTATAGACCTGGGCGCTTTTGAAAGCCCGTACAAGACGCCCGTAAGACAGGATGCCAACGGTATCGTTTACGTTCGGTTGGACCACAATGGCAATGGCGGCAGTTGGGAAGACGCCATCTGTTATCTACAGGATGCCATTGACGCAGACGGACCTCACCGGGTATTTGTTGCATCGGGGATTTATGGGGTAGGCGCCCACAGCTTTACCATGAAAAACAATGTGGAGATCTACGGCGGCTTTGACCCTGAGAATGGTATCACCGAGCTATCGCACGACCGTATCATGCCCGATCCGGCCAATAATGCGGGCTCTGTTCTCGATGGGGAAGGACAAAGACCAGTGATCTGGAACATGTTTGACTCCGAAGCCAACGGGATCGGCCGCTCGGCTGTCCTGGACGGCTTTACGATTACCAATGGGCTGTACGCTGCCGGCAGCGGCATACGCAACTGGTATGCTTCGCCCCGGCTGAACAACCTCGTTATCCGGCACAATAAGGCTACCAGCTCGGGGGCGGGGATATACAATAACCTTGACAGTAACCCTTTGATTACCAATACGGTTATCCATAGCAACGAAGTGGAGGGCACGAATATTTCCGGGGCAGGGATCTACAACAGCGACGGTTCCGCTCCGGAGATCATCAACGTCACCATTGCCGGTAATAAACTGATTACCACAGGATCAGCCAAAGGAGCGGGAATGTATAGCTACAACGCCTCGGCGAAAGTATATAACAGCATTTTCCGGAATAACCTGAAAATGTCGTCAGCGGATGTTCCTGGTGCGGATATAGAAAACGAATGGGCGGATATTACCTTAAAAAACAGCATTACACAAGTCTATCCTGTCGGCAACAGTGAAGACAACAATAAGGTAGGTGCAGACCCGCTATTCACCAACGAAGCTGCAGGCGATTATACCTTAAGATCCGGCTCTCCGGCCATCAACACGGGCAGCAACAGCTTATACCCCGACCAGGACGCAGGCCCCAGAGACCTTGCCGCCAACCCGAGGCTGACAGGCGGCACCATCGACATGGGTGCCTACGAAAATCCCGACGGTGCACTGCCCGTACGCTGGATCTCTTTCGAAGGCTACCTCACCGAACAACGCCAGGCCGTGCTGACCTGGAAAACCGAAGAAACCAATGTATCCCACTACGAGGTGGAGCGCAGCGTCAATGCAAAAGATTTCCAGGTAATCGGAACCGTTACCGCCGGGGCAACCGGGTCGGCCCATTATAGCCACACCGACCCGGCCCCGGTTTTCGGCAGGGCTTATTACCGTATCAGGCAAATTGATTTCGACGGCACGTTCAGCTACAGCCGGATGATATCGCTGGCTTCAGAGGGGAACAATGAGCTGTTTGCCTACCCCAACCCTATGCATGACCGGGCCACCGTCGAGTTGGGCACGACCTACATCGGCAGTACTGTAAGCCTCGTCAACTCGGCGGGCATCACATTGGAGCAACTGGAAGTGAAACAGGCAACCTTAAACCTCGATATGCAAAAGTACGCGCCGGGCATCTACCTGTTGCGCACTTCCGATGGGAAGGTATTAAAACTTATCAGGGAATAATCCAAACAATGAAACAGGTAAAGATGCATGGCATGCGTCTCTACGTACCAACCCGTAAAAAGATGAAATCGCTAAAATCTAACCTAAAATCCCTCTTCTATCTGACTACCCTGGCAGGGGTGATCGTAGCAGTGTCCACGCTGGTGGCCGCCGCCCAGATTACCCCGACCAACGGCATTGTGTACGTCACGCCGGGCGGAACGGGAAACGGATCCGACTGGAATAATGCCACCTCCGATTTGCAGGGTGCCATCAATGCCGCCCTCCCTGACGAAGGCCCGCTGAAAGTGTTTGTAGCGGTAGGCATTTACTACGTAGGTGAACAGAGCTTTAAGATGCGCAACAAAGTAGAACTCTACGGTGGTTTCGACCCAGGCAACGGGATTGAGGATCTGTCGCACAACCGTATTCTTCCCACTTCCGGGGTCGACGGTTCGGTACTCGACGGACAAAACGAGCGCCGGATTTTCTATAACGATTATACTTTTGCGGATGGCATAGGAAATTCGGCAGCCCTGGATGGCTTCACCCTCAGAAGGGGCTATTCCGACGGGGATGGCGGGGCCATCTATACCAACTGGGCTTCTCCCAGGATACAAAACTGCGTTTTCTCCCGCAACAAAGCCGGGCGCGGTGGGGCCGTGTACAATAGCAATCGTGCCGACACGAAAATAGAAAATTGTATTTTTAAGAATAACGAGGCCGAAGACGGAGGGGCAATATTCAATAGTCGTGCGAATTTTCAGGAACAAACGAATTGCACTTTCCTGGACAACATCGCTACCCGAAACGGCGGTGCGATCTATACGGACGATTTTGGTGGTGTTATCGCTAACAACTGTACGTTTGAGTCGAACAGGGCCGCTCAGGCCGGGGGGGCTATGTATACGTACAAATCCGTTATTGAGTTGCGAAACAGCACCTTCAACGCTAACAGGGCCAAATACGGCGGAGGGGTGTATAGCCATACAGCGAATAACGACGTCCCCATCGATCGCTGTGTTTTTCTGGGGAACAGGGCCGAGGGAAGCGATGGTTCCGGACAGGGCGGCGGCATGTACAGCGAAAGTTCCCATCTTACCCTTACCAACTGTGAATTTATCTATAACATATCGGCCGGACGGGGTGGTGGCATGTACAATTACATATCATCTCCTCAGCTAAGCCGGTGCATCTTTTCCGAGAATTCTGCTACCTATTCCGGTGGGGGGATGTCAAACGACGGGGCATTTGTTCCGGTGCTGAACTATTGTGTTTTTTCAGGCAATCGGAGTGTCGAAGAAGACGGAGGAGGGATGGCCAACAGCGGAGGCACCATGCCGCGAATAATCAATAGTATTTTTTATAATAACACGGCCCCTCGTAACGGCGGCGGGATGTTCAACAGTCCGGGTCGTCCCTATGTCTACAACAGCCTCTTTGCGGGCAATACCGCCGCTATTGGTGGAGCCGTGTACAATACCGCACCTAATTCTTTCGCTACGATACGCAATAGCGTCATCCGCGGAAACAGCGACGGCGTGTACAACGAGTCGGGATCCAACCTCTCGTCTATTTCCCACAGCATGGTGCAGGGTGTGCCTACAGGCCCCAACGAGAATATAAACGGCGATGGAAACGACCCCTCGTTTGTAAATCCCGCTGACCCCATAGGGCCTGACCATATCTGGGGTACTGCCGACGACGGCTTTCGTCTGAAAGGCGTATCGATCCTGAGAAACCGCGGCAGTAATACCGCTTATGAAGAGGCTGATGACAATAATGGGAACAACAGCCTGCAAAACGATGTGGACTTTATCGGTGAACGGAGGCTGGCATTCGGCACGATCGATATCGGACCCTATGAATTTACGATTGTTCCCGATGCCAACGGTATCGTTTATGTTAGGGTGGGCTACAACGGCAACGGCAGCAGCTGGGAAAACGCAACACCCTATTTACATGATGCCATTGATACGGACGAACCTCACAAGGTATTTGTAGCCTCGGGGGTGTATGGGGTAGGGACCCGAAGCTTTATCATGAGAAACAACGTAGAAATTTACGGTGGCTTCGACCCGGACAACGGCATCAGGGGCCTCTCGCACAATCGCATCATGCCCAACCCGGCCAGTAATGCGGGTTCCGTGCTGGACGGGGAGGGTGAAAGACCCGTCATCTGGAATGTGTTCGATTCCCAACAGCAAGGGATCAACAGTTCGGCTGTACTGGACGGCTTTACAATTACCAATGGCTCGCATTCCACAGGCGGCGGCATACGCAATGTATACGCGTCGCCCCGGCTGAACAACCTCGTGATCCGCCACAATAAAGCTACTAGCTCGGGAGCGGGGATTTTTAATAACAATAGTAGTCCTGTGATTACCAATACCCTGATCAACCGGAACGAAGTGGTGGGGAATACTATTTCCGGTGCGGGTATCTATAACAGTAATAACTCCAATCCGGAGATCATCAACGTGACCATTGCCGGCAATAACCTTTCCTCCCTTTCCGGACTGTTCAATGGGGCGGGAATGTACAATAGCCAGTCTTCGCCCAAAATCTACAACAGCATTTTCTGGAACAACCAGATGAACAACGTTGCGGATGTTCCGGGAGCGGATATCGAAACCGATGGAAACGGGGTACTGACTTTGAAGAACAGCATTACCCAGGGCTATACCACCGGCAACCCGGCCGACTACAATGAAGTAAACGCAAATCCCTTGTTTACGGATGAAAGCAGGAACAATTATTCGCTGAGGAACAATTCTCCGGCCATTAATACTGGAGAAGACGCCCTGTATACATCCTTAAACGGAGGAACGAAAGACCTGGCGGGCAACCCGAGAGTGTATGATTACAGCAACGTGGGGCGGATTGATATGGGAGCCTATGAAAGTTCCTACCGTAAAATAGCGGTACCCGATGCCAATGGCGTAGTGTATGTCCGGCCGGGCTATCGCGGCAACGGCAGCAGTTGGGAAAACGCCACACGGTATTTACAGGATGCCATTGAAGCCGACGGCCCTCACAAGGTATTTGTTGCATCGGGGATTTACGGCGTAGGAGCCCACAGTTTTATCATGAAAAACAACGTGGAGATCTACGGGGGCTTCGACCCGGAAGGCGGTATCAGAGACCTCACGCACGAGCGTATCATGCCCGATCCGGCCAACAATGCGGGTTCTGTCCTCGACGGGGAAGGAGCAAGACCGGTGATCTGGAACGTGTTCGGCTCCGAAGCGGAAGGGATCGGCCGCTCGGCTGTCCTGGATGGTTTTACGATTACCAATGGGTCAAATTCCACCGGTAGCGGCGTACGCAACTGGTATGCTTCACCTAGGTTGAACAACCTCGTTATCCGGCACAATAAGGCGACCAGCTCGGGAGCAGGGGTGTATAACAATTATAACAGTAACCCTTTGATCACCAATACGGTGATACACAGCAACGAAGTGGAGGGTACGAATATTTCCGGGGCAGGGATCTACAACAGCGACGGTTCCGCTCCGGAGATCATCAACGTGACCATTGCCGGTAATAAATTGATCACCACCGGGTCGGCCAAAGGGGCGGGAATGTATAGCTACAATGCCTCGGCCAAAGTATATAACAGCATTT
Organism: uncultured Cytophagales bacterium; assembly: GCA_964559125.1. Taxonomy (GTDB): domain Bacteria; phylum Bacteroidota; class Bacteroidia; order Cytophagales; family Spirosomataceae; genus Ravibacter. The sequence goes on along the minus strand of CAZLGW010000021.1, from coordinate 35,127 downwards.
TCTGGAATAACCTGAAAATGGGTTCTACAGATGCTGAGGGTGCGGATATAGATAACGAATGGTCGGATATCACCTTAAAAAACAGTATCACACAGGTCTATCCTGCCGGCAACAGTGAAGATAACAACAAACGAGCCGCAAACCCCCTATTTACCAACGAAGCTGCTGGCGATTATACCTTGAGACCCGGCTCTCCAGCCGTCGATACGGGCAACAGCAGCTTATACCCTGCGCCGCTTGCAGGCCCGACAGACCTTGCCGGTAACCCGAGGCTGATAGGCGGCGCCATCGACATAGGCGCATACGAAAACCCCGACGGGGCACTACCTGTACGGTGGATTTCCTTCGAGGGGCGCCTCAGCGACCAGTACCAGGCCGTGCTGACCTGGAAAACCGAAGAAACGAATGTGTCGCACTATGAGGTGGAACGAAGCGCAGATACAAAAGAATTCCGCGTAACCGGAACCGTCACCGCCGGGGGAACCGGGTCGGGCCATTATAGCCACACCGACCCGGCCCCGGTTTCGGGCAGGGTTTACTACCGCGTCCGGCAAATCGATTTTGATGGTACGTTCAGCTACAGCCGGATGATATCGTTGGCTGCGGAAGGCCACGATGCGCTTTTCGCCTACCCCAACCCCATGCGCGAGCGGACCATGGTCGAACTGGACGATACCTACATCGGCAGTACCGTAAGCCTCATTAACGCGGCAGGCATCCCCTTGGAGCAATTGGAAGTGAAAGAAGCAACCCTGAAACTCGATATGCAAAAATATGCGCCGGGTATGTATCTGCTGCGCACTTCAGACGGCAAAGTATTAAGACTGATCAAAGAATAATCCCGGTAAAGACGCATGGCATGCGTCTCTATCCACCAACCCGTAAATAAATGAAACATCTTAAAACTAACCGAAAATCCCTCCTCCGTCTTATTGTTCTGGTGATAATGGGCATTGCAGTCAATGCAGCGTTCAGCGGCATGGCCACCGCCCAGATCACCCCGACCAACGGCATTGTCTACGTAAAACACGACGGCTCCGGCAACGGCAGCAACTGGGCCAGTGCCACCTCCGATTTGCAGGGCGCCATCAATGCCGTCGGCCCTACCGGTACACTGAAAGTTTTTGTGGCAATAGGGGTTTACACCGTAGGTGAACACAGCTTTATTATGAAGGAGAGAGTGGAGATATACGGTGGCTTTGATCCGGCCAATGGGATCAGCGACCTCACCGACGATCGCATTCTCCCGACTTCCAGCCTACCGGGCTCCGTACTCGACGGGGACAACACACGCCCGGTGATCTGGAATGACTATGATTTCGACAACAGACTGGGGGAGTCGGCTATACTCGACGGCTTTACCGTAAGGAGAGGCCGCAACATACAGGGGAACGGCTTCAATGGAAACGGCGGGGGCATGTACAATAAATATGCAACACCGAGGGTAAGAAACTGTGTGTTTTCGAACAATGAAGCTACCCATGGCGGCGCAATGTTTACGAGTCTTTTTCCGACGATGGAGGTAACCAATTGTGTTTTTTGGAGAAACAAGGCTCATAATGGAGGCGCAATATACGGCTATCAGATACCGACCTTCACGAACACTGACTTTGTCGAGAACGTAGCCACGAATAATGGAGGGGCGATATTTGCGGAAGAATATAGTGATATCAGGGCATACAATTGTTTGTTTCAAATGAATTCAGCTTCCCTATTGGGTGGGGCTATTTATATGTCAAAATCTTATCCAGACTTTCGGAATACCCGTTTTGAAAGCAACAGGGCGCTAAACGGTGGCGCGCTATATGCCGTTGAGTCGAGGACGGATGTTCCGATCGATCAATGTGTTTTTTTGGGGAATAGGGCCGATGACGGGAACGGATTGGGTGGAGGTGTATACAGCCAGCAATCCCGTTTTCTCTATTCAGGCTGTGAATTCGTACAAAATGTGGCGAACAGAGGCGGGGGAGTTTATGATTCCGGAGCGTATGAAACTGTTTCGGGTTGGATATCTTCGGAGTTTACCCGCTGTATTTTTACGGAAAACGGGGCTGTTGCTTCCGGCGGGGGTATGTACAACCACGGGCCTTCTTCTCCCATGATCCGATATTGTGTTTTTTCGGACAATCAGAGCGGTTTATTTCAGGAATCCTTTCCGAGTATCATCGAACGGGACGGCGGCGCCATGTCCAACACCGGAGGCACTACCCCGAGGATCATCAATAGCATTTTTTACAATAACTCCACCCTCCGGTATGGCGGCGGAATATACAACAGTTCCGGCCGGCCCTTTATCTTCAATACCCTCTTTACAGGTAATACGGCCGCCAGCGGCGGAGCTATTTATAATACGTCGGATGATTCTTATGCAACGATACGCAACTGCATCATCCGCGGAAACAACACCGGCGTGTACGATGAGGCCAGCAACCTCTCGCATATTGTACACAGTATGGTGCAGGGGGTAGAAACCGGGCCCAATTATAATATCGACGGCAACGAATACGACCCCATGTTTGTAAATCCTGCAAATCCTATAGGCCCTGACGGTTTATGGGGTACAGCCGACGACGGGTTTCGCCTACAGGGGTCTTCTATATTAAGGGATCACGGCAGCAATGAAGCCTATGAAGACGCCGACGGCGATAATGCCAACAACAGCCTGAACAACGACGTAGACATGGCCGGACAACGCCGGTTTTCATTGGGGGCGGTTGATGTAGGGCCGTATGAATTTACGATTGTTCCCAATGCCGGGGGTATCGTGTATGTAAGGAAGGGGTACAACGGCAGCGGTGCCAGTTGGGAAGATGCCACCGGGTACCTGCAGGCCGCTATCGACGCAGAGGTGCCGCTCAATGCCGTAGGGCCGCACAAGGTATTGGTAGCTTCGGGGGTGTATGGGGTAGGAACCCGCAGTTTTATCATGAAAAACAACGTGGAAATCTACGGAGGTTTCGATCCGGACAATGGTATCCGGGATCTTACGCACAATCGTATGATGCCCAACCCTGCCAATAATTCGGGATCGGTCCTCGACGGAGAGGAGTCCAGGCCCGTCATCTGGAACGTGTTTGGCGCCGAAAACGCTATGGACCGTACGGCGGTGCTGGATGGCTTTTCGATCACCAACGGAAAGAATGGCACCGGTGCGGGAATTACCAATGTGAATGCTTCGCCGGTATTGCGCAACCTCGTCATTCGCAACAATAAGGCTTTAACCATGGGGGCCGGGGTATTCAATGACTACAGCAGCAGTCCTTTGATCGTCAATACCGTCATCAGCAGAAACGAACTCTATGAGGTTAACATGCGTGGAGTAGGGATAGCCAACCTGCACGGTTCTGATCCAGTGATTGTCAACTCCAGCATTGTCTTCAACACCTATTCGTTCAACACCCATCAGGGCAACGTATTTGGCGTCGGGATGTACAGCAATGGCGCTTCGCCCCAGGTTTACAACAGCATTTTCTGGGGCAACAAACTCGGAACCGACTTCAACGATATAGGATATGAAGGCCAGGTATCGCTGACAATAAAAAACAGTATTACGACCTATCCCACATCGACTCCGGGAGAAAACAATCAAGCAAATGTAAATCCCCGATTTGTGGATGCGGACGCCAACAATTTTACCCTTCAGTCCAATTCCCCGGCTATTAATTCGGGGGGGAATAGCTTTTATCCGTCGTTGAACGGAAGCGCCAAAGACCTGGCGGGCAACGCCAGGTTGATCGGCACTACCATCGATATCGGCGCTTATGAAAACCCCGACGGCGCACTTCCCGTCCGCTGGGTATCCTTTGAAGGACGCCTCAGCGAGCAGCACCGGGCAGTATTGACCTGGAAGACCGAGGAAAGCAACGTATCGCATTACGAAGTGGAGCGGAGTGCCGATGCGAAAGAATTCCATGTAACCGGCACTGTAATAGCCGGGGGAACCGGGACGGGCCAATATAGCCACACCGACCCGGCTCCGGTTTCCGGCAGGGTTTATTACCGCATCCGGCAAATTGATTTCGACGGTACCTTCAGCTATAGCAGGATTATCTCACTGACGGCAGAAGGACAGAATAAACTGTTCGCCTATCCCAACCCGGCAAGAGACCGGACAATGGTTGAATTAGGTACTGAATTCATTGGTAGCAAGGTCAGGCTGGTAAGCCCGGCAGGCGTGGTCCTGCAGGAGACAGAGGTGAAAGAGGAGGTATTGAATCTGAATATAAGTAGGTATGCTTCAGGCGTTTATCTCCTTCAACTGCATGATGGCAAAGTTGTGAAGCTGATTAAAGAATAATCTATCCCTATGAACCCGTATTTATCTCGTTTGTTGAAAGCAGCGCTACCGGGCCTTCTTATTTTATTCTGTCTCCCGCCGGTCCTGGCTCAATCGCTCCTTACTCCCAACTTCAGCCAGGTGTCGGCTACGCAGTTGGGCAATACCAACGGGCAGTGGGTGACCGTAAACCCCCAGCAACCCGACAATATTGACCTGGTTGAAACACGTATTTTTAAGATGCCGGAGCGCGGCAGCGGTATATTGGGTGTGGAATTTAAGCTTATAGGAGCTGACGGTGGGACGGCACGCTTCAAAAACCTGGTGGATGACCGCTTGGCCAACGGCGGACAGGGTGGGGAAATAACTTTTACAATCGATCTTTCCCAACATAACCTAAGATGGTTCCCTCCCCCTTCCCATGGCTTTTATGGCAGGCCATTTGTAGTCACTTTCGGCAAAAAAGGGGAAAGCGTTACCCACGATAAGGCCCGTTTCCTGGCAGCGGGCGGCGGCGGCTCTACAGGGATGTCGTGGTTGGTACAAGGCGTACACAGCAGCAAGCTGTTCCGCAAAGACGGCTGGTTTATTGCCGGTTCGGGAGGCGGTAGCGGCGGTTTTTACCATTACGAACGTGTTGTCCACGGGCACCCCGCCAACGGAGAGGCCCACCTGCTGCCCGATAATCATGAATTGTGCTGCACGGTTGTCGGTGCTACTTATAATTATCCTATCTCCTCTGCCAATAACGTGACCCTTTTTTCGGGCGGAAGCAGGCTGCGTACCTATGAAATGGGCGATACCCTGAACCGCCCTTTAACCCCAGGGTGGGAATATTATACGGTTACGGGGGTTTATCATAATGTGTATGAGTATATAAATGTACTGTCCCTGCAATCTATCACATTGGGACAGCAGGGCGGCAGACCTTATGCTGTGAAACCTGCGAGAGAACAATCCGGTATCTTTTTGCCTGGAGACTATTTTGGCGGAGGTGCCCCGGCACTAATAGCCAGGCATGGCGGCAGGGGCGGCAGCGGTTTTGCCGGTGGGGGGGCGGGGGTCTCTACCCCTGAACTCTATACTTCAATATCTGAGTTCACACCCCCCAATTTGCCCACCAGCGGAGCGGGAGGTACCGGCTCCCCGGCATGGGTCGCAACAGCCAACAGAAATATGGTAGCCGGAGCGGGAGGATGGAATGACTATTACTACTACGGCGGCTCGGACCCCTACATAAAAGGGCCGCAAAATGTGAGCCTGGCCACACGCGGTACCACCAATAATCCGCAGAGCGGCCGGTTTATGTACCGTACCATTAATGATAACGTTCCGCCGGAAATCAACATGAGCAGCATGACGGTATATCTCGGCAACGGCAATACCGGTTTGGTAGGCTACCAACCCAACGTATCTTTTGAAGACGCGATCCGGCCTTACCTGATGAAAGAGGATGGTATCTGGGATAATGACGGTATTGCTTCCGTTACGGCGGATGTTTCTCATTTTGAGTGTTTTATGTCGAGGCCGGAGATAGGGCCGGTTCCGGTGAACATTACCGTTACTGACGGTGCGGGCAATGTGACCCAGGGTTTGATCATGGTAACCGTCGTGGATCCTTTTGTGCCTGTGCCCATGTTTGAGTATTCTCCTGATTTCTGGGATCCCGATCTCCCGCGGCGTATCGATGTGAACAACGGGCCCGTAACGCTCACAGCTGCCAATTTTCCTGAAGCTTATGACGGCTGTAAACCCTCGGCTTCAGTTAGGGTACACTTTCCGCCCACCACTTTTACCTGTGCCGACGTCGGCGCTCGTACGGTGGAGTATTATTATACCGACACTGACGGACACCAGAGTCGGGCCTATTTCAAAACATTTAACGTGGTGTATAGCGCCCCGGAAAGGCTCTATGTCGATGCGTCGGCTACTGGAAACAACACCGGCAAGTCGTGGGCAGATGCCTTTACCGATCTGCAGGATGCCTTTACCTATGGATGTATCAGCGGCGATATCCGCGAGATATATGTGGCGCAGGGAACGTATAAGACCGCCAAAGGAAACTCCTCCGACCGGGAGGCCACGTTCAGGTTGGTGGATAAAGACAGGCTCTATGGGGGCTTCCCAAGCGGCGGGGCTGATTTTGCCGACCGCAACCCCGATGCCTACCCTACGATACTTTCTGGCGATATCGGCCAGCCCGGAATCGCTGCCGACAACTCTTATAATGTAGTGACCATTACAGGCGACAGGGGTAATGAGGTATGGCTGGAGGGTTTTACCATTCGCGACGGCTATGCCGACGGAACTATCCGATACGGGGGAGGGGGCTTGCTGATGGATCACGGAGGAATAACCATCAGCAGGCTTAATACCACGATACGTAACTGCAAATTTGTCAATAATCATGCACGGCTGGGGGGAGCCATTTATACCTACCACAGTGATCTGGCCTGGTACTATCACCTAAGTGTACAAAATACGCTTTTTGAGGGCAACACCGCTTCTGAAAACGGGGGTGCCGTGTATCTCAAAAATCAAAACTCGGCATCCAATAACTTACAGGAGTTTTTCAACTGTGTGTTCAATAACAATACGGCAGCCCAATTTGGAGGAGCAGTTTATACGCCGTATCGCGTCGAGGGTACGGTAAGACTTGTAAACAGTACGCTTGTCAACAACACGGCATCGGTTGCGGGCAGGGCGGTTTTTTCAAGCGATGGCGTTATGAAACTGCACAACTGCATCGTATACGGCAATATCCCCGGTTCGCACCAGGTTTACAATGCGGGCTATGCTTTCGAAATAGCGTACAGCAACATACAGGGAAGTGGCGGTAGCGCCGGCTGGACACTTTCAAACATTTTTGATCACGGGAATAATATCGACGCCGACCCACTTTTTGCTGTCAGTCCGGCATGGAGTCTTTCGTCCGGGAGTCCCTGTCGAAACGCAGGGCTCAATAGTCATAATACGGAGCCGTTCGATATCAGCGGTAAAGGGCGTATCAGCCAGGGGACGATCGATATGGGCGCGTACGAGGTAAACCCTGTCATCTATGTGGCCGCGGATGCCAGTCCGGGTGGTGATGGCGAAAGCTGGGCGACGGCATTCAATAACCTGCACGACGGGATAGCAACCGCAGGAACCGGAGAGAATACGAAAGAGGTATGGGTAAAAGCCGGAACCTACCGCCCCGACCGTGTTTCAGGAAGTAATACACCCACGCCCGGGAACAGGGAAAACAGTTTTTCGGTCAGGAACTATTTAAAGATCTACGGCGGCTTTGCCGGAACCGAAGCCAGCACCGCACAGCGGAACATCGGGCAGAATCCTACCATCCTCAGCGGCGATATCGGCACGTCGGACAATGTGTACCATGTGATTACGATGGTAGCCAACCTTTCCCGCCTCGACGGGCTGATCATCGAGGGCGGAAACTCCATCAGTAAGGGTGGGGGCGTTATCCAATACGACGGAATCAATAATGTAGTGGCCAACTGTGTATTCCGCAACAACCATGCGGTAGACGAAGGCGGCGCCTGGTATGCCGAGGCACACAATAAAGTGACCACCGATTTTGTGCAATGCTTGTTTTATGGCAACACGGCCGCCCGTGGTGCAGCTGCCTATATGAGCACCTCCCACTATGCCGACTCCTACGATTTCAATTTTTACAATATAACGGCTACGGGCAATACCTCTTCGGATACCGAGGCAGGAGCCTTTGAAGCATCGCAGTCTACCAGCAGCGCTCCCGCAAAACTCAATTTCTATAACTCCCTGCTGGTAGCCAATATGCCGGAGAATTATAATGATGCAGGCAACCCGGGAAATATCCTGCTGGAGCATACCTATACGGCGGCAACCGATGCCGGTATTTTTAGGAACGCGGCTTCCTATACCGGCGCTGACGGCAAAATCATGACACCCGACGACGGCCTGCAGCTAAGCCTGTCCAGCCCGGCTATGAACTTCGGCGACGACGCCTTCCTGTACAGCGGCACAGACAGGGACATAGCGGGCAATACGCGTATCGTAAACAAGGTGGACGCCGGGGCGTATGAGAGCTGGTACAACGTGCCGCTCACTATTGATGCCAATGCCATTATTTATGTACGCCCGACCGCTGCCGGTGAGGGCACTGGCCACGACTGGGACAATGCCACCGGCGACCTGCACAATGCCATACACGCTTTCGGGGTACAGAAAGTATTCGTAGCGGCGGGAACCTACAAGGTAGGCGACCATAGCTTTATCATGAAAAACGGTGTGGGGATCTACGGTGGTTTTGACCCTGATAACGGTATCCGCGACCTCACGCACAATCGCCTTATGCCCGATCCGTCGGATAATACCCTAAATAGCTCGGTGCTCGACGGCCAATTTACCCGGCCGGTCATCTGGAATGTTTTTACGGAAGGGACGGCCCTGAACAGCTCCGCGATCCTGGACGGCTTTATGCTGGTTCATGGCAAGCACCCTACCGGGGCAGGCGTGCGCAATATCTATGCTTCGCCTACCCTGCAAAACCTGGTCATCAGCAGTAACCGGGCTACGCTTGCCGGAGGGGGTATCTATAATGAGCGTTCCAGCCCGGAGATAACCAATGTGCTGATCTGCCACAATGGTATCGACAGATTTCTGGAACCTGACAGCGAAGAGAATGTCTACGGCGGAGGTATATATAATACGGCATCTTCCGCCCCTTTGCTGACCAATGTGACCCTTTCTGCAAACTACCTGCGTACTGGGAATGAAAATACTTCGATGGGAGGCGCCGGGATGTATAACAAAAACGCTTCTCCAACCGTCAGGAACAGTATTATATGGGGTAATCGTAAGGGGTACAATACTACGATGGATGGCGTGGATTTTGAGCATGAAGGGAGTGGGTTGCTGAAGATACAGAACAGTATCACACAAGGTTATGATACCGGCAACCCTGCCGATATCAACCTTGTCAATATCGATCCTCAATTTGAAAATGCCGCGGCCCGTAATTTCCGGCTGTCGGCTGTTTCCCCGGCGATCGATGCGGGCAGCAATACGCTTCATACAGACCTGAACGGTGCTACCAAAGACCTGGCAGGCAAGGCGCGGGTGTATGATTTTGCGGCCAATAAACAAATCGACATGGGAGCGTATGAGTACCAATGCGCCTGGGTGGATTACTATGGAATGACTTTTGAGAACAAAACGGTTACCTATGACGGTGCCCCGCATCAGGTAGTGGTTCAAAACTTGCCACAGGAGGTATCGGTCGCTTACGAAATGCGGGATCCGGATTGGGAGATCGTTCCGGACCATATCGCTGTCAATGCCGGAATCTACACCGTTACCGCTACCATGGTGCCAACAGGTGCGACAGAGGATTGTACCCCTTATGTACGGACAGTCACCCTGACCATTCAGAAAGCGCCGTCGGTCATCACTACAGAGGATACTCAGCGTTTTGTATATGATGGAACGGTCAAAAATGTGACAGCTTCTTTAAATCATGCCGATGCAGCGATAGGATATTCCCTTCAACAAGGCTATACGGATGTAGGCGTTTACACGATATTGGTTTCAGTACCTGCTACAGCCAATTACCTGGCCGCATCGGAAATGGTGAACCTGGTCATCGAGAATAAGGACTTTTCGGGTATAATGCTTGAAGATGAGGCATTTGTCTTTGACGCTACCGCCAAATCGCTTGTCGTCACCGGTACCCTTCCGGAAGGCACGACGGTCGTTTATGGCGGAAACGGAAAAACCCGCCCGGGAGTTTATACGGTCAATGCGCTCATTCAGAACGAGAATTACAACGACCTGTGGCTTGAGGCTACCATGACGATCGAAGGCGTGGACATCGTACCCGGCACCAACGGGATCGTATATGTAAAACCAGCGGGTACAGGCACGAAGGATGGCAGTAGTTGGAAAAATGCTACATCAGACCTGCAAGGGGCCATCGATGTGGCCACGCAGGTACTGGTGGCGGTCGGGAATTATGATGTACCCACCCCCCACAGCTTTGTCATGAAAGATGGTGTGGCGATCTACGGCGGGTTCAATCCTGTGGACAATATAACCAACTGGGAAACCCGTACTTTGCTGAATGAGGGATCGGAAGACGGCTCGGTGCTGAACGGCAAAAATGAAAGCCCGCTAATCTGGAATTATGGCAACGGATTGGACGCCGCCGCACTATTGGACGGCTTTACGCTGATGAACGGGAAAGGAGGTCTTGCAGGAGCCATCCTGAACTATTCTGCGGCTCCTTCCCTTAATAACCTGGTCATACGGAATAACACGGCTGTCATTGGAGGAGGCGGTATTTACAATGACTCTGCTCCGATCACGCTAAGCAATTCTATTATAAAAGACAATACCGCCGAGTATGGCGGCGGGATCCGGAACAATAACTCCGCCTCCAAACTGACCAACGTGATCATTACCGGCAATACGGCTACGATGGAGACCACCGGTGCTGGTGGCGGCGGTATCTTCAACCAGGCTTCCGCCCTTGAGTTGACCAACGTACTGATTGCCGATAACAGTACCAATTTCCAGGGCGGCGGTTTCCGCAACCTTTCGGGAAGCCCGGTATTTACCAACGTGACGATGGCCAATAATACGGCTGCCGATCCGGCTACGACGGCTATGGACGTGGAAGGGGGAGAACCGGAACTGAACAATACGATTGTATTCGGGACAATTGGTGGCGACTTTGCAACTCAATCTTCCATGATAGACGGCTCCCTTCGACAAGCTCAGGGACCGCCCTCCGAACGGACTCAGGAGTCTCGTTTTGATGTTACCGATGTTTTCACCGACCCGGCCAATGGCGATTATACCCTGGCGAACGGATCACCGGCTCTAAACGCCGGTGATAAGGACCTGTTCCCCAACCTGGGAGACAATACCACAGACCTGGCCGGCAACCCCAGGCTAGTCGGCACTACTATTGATTTGGGTGCCTACGAAAGCCCGCTTGGCGTATTACCCGTCCGCTGGATCTCCTTCGAGGGCCGTCTAAACGAGCAAAAACAAGCGATACTGACCTGGAAGGCCGAAGAAACGAATTTGTCGCATTATGAGATGGAGCGGAGCTCGAATGCAATGAATTTTCATATATCGGGCACCATAAAAGCCGGGGGGGCCGGGTCGCGTCAGTACAGGTTTGCTGATCCGGCCCCGGTTACCGGTACGGTCTACTATCGTATCAGGCAGATCGATACGGACGGTAGCTTCTCCTACAGCAAGATCATTTCATTGACCTCTGCCGGACTGAACAAGCTGTTGGCTTATCCCAACCCTGCGAAAGGCAAAGTAGTCATCGAGCTGGGAGCTGAATACATTGGAAGTAAAGTCAGGCTGGTGAGCATGACAGGTGTAGTGCTACAGCAGGCGGAAGTGAAAGAGGAGGTAATGACGCTGGATATAAGCGCGTATGCTTCAGGGGTTTACTTTCTGCAACTGCACGATGGGAAGGTTGTGAAATGGGTTAAGGAATAATGCCCAGTCAAATCCTTGTCGTTCGTTTACGGCATACCAGCAGAACTCCTCTTACCTACTGACATCCGGGCAGATGGACATCTCTGTGCGGATGTCTTTCACAAAGCCGCAGCCATCGCCGGGTCGCTTACGCTGTTCTTACCCGTTTCGACCCTGCCGGCAAAGCGGAAGGAGTTCCCGCCGCTTTCAACGGAAAAGTCGTACCAGTTGCCGCTTCCCGAAAGGTTCCGGCGATCACGAAACTTCTTGCCCGGCGCTATTTCCCTGCCCGAAATATTTTCGTAGGCATAGGCATTGGATTGAATAGACACGGTCAACGGTTTGTTTCCTTTGTTGGCCAACTCCAGCACAATCCCGCCCTTCCTGGAATCGTAGGAAACTTCCACGCTCAGATCCTGATGCAGCGAGCTCCCGCTGTACTTCCGGAAAAAGCCATTGGGACCGAACACTTCCAGGTTGTAGTTCCCTTCATCGTCGCGTGTATTCCAATCGTCGGTGAGGGATTTTCCGGCTTCCACCGTGTAGCGCCTTGGAATACGGTCGAGGTGAAGCAGGTCGTAAACATGAAAGACCGCTCCGGCTTTTCCCGAATTTTCGAAAGACAACCGGATATGATCCGGATCGCCGGAGTCATGCATGGGCGCGTTGAGCTGGTAGGGCAGCGCCCTGGAAAACCGCACCCCTTTCTCCTGGAACAGCGGAGACGGGCTATCCGGCGCCGCCGCTTTCGGTAGACGCTTTGATGCCTCATCCAGCGTCTTGTAGTCCGATGTTACCGGCATTTCAGGAAAAACCGGGTCATTGGGATTCGTAAAGTTAAAGGCAGAAGTCAGGTCGCTGCACACGGCCCGGTGCCAGGGACTTACAGCCGGTAAAACCACATCGAACCTTTTTTCGATAAACTGCCCGACAGAGGTATGATCGGCTACCTGCGAATCTACCCAGCCCCCTTTGCTCCAGGGCGAGATTACGTACATCGGTACCCGCGGTCCCATTCCCCAGGGCCTTACCGGGCCCGAAATGGTATCCCGTTCGTCCAGGTATTTTTTGAGTTTCCCGTTAGCATCTTTCTCCCCACCGAGGCTGTCAAAATACATACCCCTCAGGTCGATCGTCGATTTTCCTGCCAGGGTATTGTCAGGGTTATAAGACGGAACTGCCGGTGCGGGGATATGATCAAAAAGGCCGTCGTTTTCATCAAAAGTCAGGAAGAAAACCGTCTTGCTCCAGACTTCTTTGTTGGTCAGTAGCGCTGCCAGCACCTGGTGTGTAAAATCGGCGGCTCGATACGGGCTCGACGGGGCGCCCGGATGCTCGGAATCATCTCTCGCGGGAAGTATCCAGGACACCTGCGGCAGCGTATCGTTCCTTACGTCGTTCTCAAGCGACTCGAGCGACCAGTGCCGCATCCCGTTTTCATACAGGGGTGAACCGGGTTTGGCAGTTCGGAAGCTCTCAAATGCAAGACATCCGTGCATAGCACCGGTCCAGTTGTTGTTCGGATCCTGGTAGATCCGCCAACTGATACCGTTATTCTGGAGTACGTCGGGAATGGTCGGCCAGTTAAACGCATTGCCCTTGTAGGTATACCCCGGGTCAGGCATCCGGCCTTCTATCCAGCAGCGCAGATTGACCGGCTCGGAATCCCGGTCCGTGCAATTGATACCGGCAGCCCGCTTTTCCGGGTCAAAATTAGATCCCGACCAAAATACGATCCGGTTGGGATCGGTGCCGGTAGCGATAGAGCAATGATACGCATCACAAATCGTAAACGACTCGGCCAGCGCATATTGAAAAGGAATCTCTTCCCTGGTATAGTAAGCCATCGCATAAGGAGTCTTGAACAGCGGCCAGTAGCCGTACTTCCCCTGGTTCCAGGCAGCCTGCATATCCGGAAAATTGTGTGGTGTTCCGCTTACAAACGCTGCATTGCTGCTCTTTCCATCCGCCCGGTACGGCGGTACGACCCGCTCTCCGTCCGACTGGTGAAATGCCCTCTGCCCGCTTTCCAGCGGTATAGGAAACCGGTCTCCGAATCCCCTGACACCGCGCATGGTCCCGAAATAATGGTCAAAAGACCGGTTTTCCTGCATCAGGATCACAATATGCTGTACGTCTTTGATCGTGCCTGTTTTGTAGCTGGCTTCAACGGCCATGGCCTTTTGTATAAGGGCAGGCCAGAGCGCACCTGCAGCGCCGGCTTTCGCAGCGGCTTTAAGGAATTTTCTGCGGTTTAGGTTTTTCATTGTAGATCGCGTTGTGCCTATACATTGATAATTAACAGACAGTGTCTGCTGTTTCCGGCAGGTCAGGTATATTTACGACAGAAGCACCAACACCAGTGCCACAAGCGCCGGTAATCCCTGTTTGACAAATATACTTTTGGAAGCTGTAAGAGCGCCATAGATCCCTGCCACCAACACACAAACCAAGAAGAAAACTGCTACGTTTTTCTGCCATTCCGGATCGGAAATCAGCAGGGACCAGAAAAGGCCTGCCGCGAGAAACCCGTTATAAAGCCCCTGGTTGGCCGCCAGCGCCTTAGTGGGCTTGAACAAATGTTCGGGAAAACGCCTGAAAGTCTTTTTTCCGACGGTTTCCCAGGCGAACATTTCAATCCAGAGAATATAAAGATGCTCAAGAGCAACGAGCCCGATCAGGATTTTTGCCAGTATTCCGATTATTCCCTCCATATTGCCGAAAGTTTGTCAGGTTATTACCTTCTGATAAAAAGCCTTCCAAAGGTATTTTTACTGCGATCAGACCGGCTTTTTTGCTTCACAATATTCCCTTCCCGGGTAACGTTGTGATGAACAACGGTAATGAATTACTTATTTCTCACACTAAAAACCTTTAAACAGATGAAACTATATTTATTTACTATCGCACTATTACTCACGGGGTTGCATACAATAAACGCCCAGGTATACAGAGGATTTAATATCAATTCCACACATTTTGCAACACTGGTTGGCAATACACCTCTCGCCAGGTTGAAAGACAGCGGGGCAAACGTGATCAGGCTGAGTTTCGGATACAGACCGCTTGTAAACAAAACACCTCCTTACGACTATAACCAGACCTCTTTCGAATACCTCGAAAATGCACTCGATTTTTGCGAGGCCAATAACATTAAGGTCATTATCAATCCCCATACGACCCCCGGTACTGCCGACAATTATACGATGTATCCCACTGATCCTTTCTGGACAGACCCTTCCTTTCATACTTATTTGTATAACCTGTGGGATATGCTGGCGGTGCTTACCAAAGACCGCGGAGATGTCATCTACGGATTGGACCTGCTGAATGAGCCGGCCATTCCCTGTTGCAATACCGATCTGTGGAACGAGATTGCCGAAAACCTGACCGCTATTATACGCGGCAGGGGCAACCAGCACCCGATTATCATAGAGCCGTTTTCACATATTAATTCAGCCGGTCAATATATAAGCAGGCTCAATTCGATGCCATTGCTTAAGTTGCCCGATGACGATAACCTGATCGTTAGTCCACATTTTTACGTGCCCAGCGGGTTTACTCACCAGGGTGTGGGCGGTAGCCCTGACGGACAGGTGTATCCGGGCGTAGTAGGTGGTGTGTTTTATGATAATCTACTAACGTATCAGGCAGGTAGATTTTGACGGGCATCCAGCTACAGCCCGATCATTTCAGTGGCTTCTGAGGGGCGTAGCAGCCTGTTTGCCTATCCCAACCCCGTAAAGGACCGCGTAACCGTCGACCCGGGAGAGGAATACGCGGGAAGCACCGTAAGCCTGCTCAACACCGCGGGTCTGACGCTGCAGCAACTGGAGGTACAGGAAGAAGGGATAGTCGTAGATCTGAGCCGGTATGTTCCGGGAGTATACCTGCTGCGTATGCACGACGGGAGAGTGGTAAGGCTCGTCAGGGAATAGCAAAGACTCTATTCCGCTACCGTACCGATCTGTCTCCTGTTTTTTCCCGGGTTGCCGGTGAGATCATCTCCCAGGTCGTCGCGCGCCTCATCGGCAATCCGCATCAGCTTTTCAGCCACCTCCGGGAAATCGAATTCGACATTATAACGCTCGCCCGGATCTCTTCTCAGGTCGTAGAGTCCTCTTTTGTGGATATAATTTTCGGTAACTCCGCCCGGCTGTCCGTCCTTTCCGGGGCTGAATCCTTCATGGGTACGGCCCGGGTGGGTGAATACCAGCTTCCAGTCGCCATGCCGGATGGCCTCCAGGTTGTTTTTCCGGTAATAGAACAGGAAAGTTTCCCGTGGTTTGACAGAGAAATCGCCTTTCCAGTTTTTGAGCAGGCTTACGCCGTCGATCTTCTTTACAGGGAGTGAAGCTCCGGTTGCCTCCGCAATAGTCGGGAGCATATCCAGGCCCGAAGCGAGGTTATTGCACACAACGCCGGCAGGAACCACACCGGGCCATTCGACAAGACACGGAACACGCTGGCCGCCTTCGAAGGTACTGCCTTTACCTTCCCGAAACCCGCCCGTACTGCCCGCGTGGTTACCGTAAGGCAGCCAGGGGCCGTTGTCCGAAGTCACGATCAGGATCGTGTTCTTTTCCAGGTTCAGGCTGCGAAGCGTCTCACGGATCCGGCCGATGCTCCAGTCGAGCTCCATGATAACGTCGCCGTAAAGCCCCTGGGCCGATTTCCCTTTGAATTTTTCAGACACAAACAGGGGCACATGGGGCATCGGATGAGCCAGGTATACAAAGAAAGGCTTGTTCCGGTTTTCCTTTATGAAGCCGGTGGCCCTCTCGGTAAACATCGTGGTAAACCGGCTCTGATCCGGGTTGGTTTCTATTACACGGTTCCCTTCTATCAGCGGCAGCGGGGGATAGTAATTCTTATTGACGGGATGGTTCGGCCACATATCGTTGGAGTAAGGGATACCCAGGTAGGTGTCAAATCCGTGCTGCAGCGGTAAAAACTTTTCCTGGTAGCCGAGGTGCCACTTGCCGAATGCAGCCGTGGCATAGCCTTTTGCTTTCAGTAGCTCCGCAATGGTTTCTTCATCGGGGTTGATGCCTGTTTTTGCTGTATGGTCGATCGCTCCGGCAAATCCTACCCGGTTCGGGTAGCAGCCCGTCAGCAGCCCGGCGCGTGATGCCGTACACACCGCCTGCGGCGAGTAGTACTGGGACAAAAACATGCCGTTCCTGGCCATAGCGTCAAAATTCGGGGTGGTATACCCGGTTGCTCCCGTAATCCCGATGTCGCCGTAGCCCATGTCGTCCATGTGGATCAGCACTACATTGGGAGAGCGCTCGGGCGCAACAGCGGTACGAAATGCTGCTCCCGCAGCGGCAATAAGAAGCAGGGACAACAACAAGACATTGATTTTTTGCATAGCAGAAGGTTGATTTATGATGTTTTAACCTTTAGGAAGCAGTACCTACCAGTACTGCCGTAATATATTTTCTATTATTTCATTGCTTTCCGGTCCGTCGCCAAGTTGTCTTTTCAATATCCTAAGACGTTTTTTCAACCTGGCGATGATACGGCTGTAAGCCGGGTCTGCGATGGCATTGCGGTTTTCTCCGGGATCTTTAACCAGGTCGTAAAATTCCCACCCCGGCGCATAGGGCATCGCATCTCTTTCGGTATTTGTCCTCGACTGGCCGTAAAACAGCGCAAGCTTATAGCGGTCGGTCCTGATACCCAGGTGGGCCGGGCGCCTGGGCTCGTTAGACCAGTAGCGGTAATACATATCTTTTCTCCAGTTCCGGGGCGTCCTGCCGGCAAGGTTTTCCCGGAAGCTCCTCCCCTGCATCTTGTCCGGCGCTGTAATTCCGGCGTAATCTAAGAAAAGTGAGGGGAAATCTATATTGAGGATAATGTCATTTAACCGGCTACCTCCTTTTATTTCCCTTGGATAACAGATTACAAACGGCATTCGTAACGATTCCTCATACATAAAACGCTTATCGAAAAAACCGTGCTCTCCTAAAAAGTATCCCTGGTCGGAGGTGTATATAATGACCGTATTTTCAAGTTCTCCGCTCTGCCGCAGATAAGCGATCAGCTTCCCGATATTGTCGTCGATACCGGCCCCGGAACGAAGATAGTCTTTGACGAATTTCTGGTATATCTTTTTCCTGGCCGCTACGGTATCAAGGCCTTCCAGCGAAAATGAGCTGCCCGGATAGATCGACCCCGTTTGTTCTTCAAACCGTTTGCCCAGTATCTCAAGCGGCCAGCCGTCGTGCCTGCGCCCGGCAGCGGCGCCTTCCCATTCGTTAAAATTGTCAGGATAAGGAATTTCAACATCTTCCAGGAAGCTGCTGTACCTGTCCGGGTAATCGAAAGGCTCATGAGTTGCCTTGAAATGTACCGAAAGGTAGAAGGGCGTTCCTTTCTTCCGGTTTTTCAGCCACTCTATCGACTGGTCCGCAATGACATCAGTGGAGAAGCCGGGGTATACTTTCCCGCCCGACTCTCCTTCTCCCCGGTCTTCTTCAGAAATAAGCACAGGATCACGATAGCGGCCCTGCCCCGGCAGGACCAGGAAGTGATCGAAACCTGCAGGCCGGCTTTTCAGGTGCCATTTGCCCACAAGAGCAGTCTGGTAACCTCCTTGCTGAAGCAGCTTTGCAAAATTAAGGCTGTCGGGACTCAGCCCGCCACCGAGGTCAAATACGCCGTTGAGGTGACTATACTGCCCCGTCATAATGGCCGCCCTGCTGGGTACGCAGATCGAATTGGTACAGAATGCATTCTGAAGGACAGCCCCTCTTTCTGCCAGCCACCCGATATGGTCATTTTTAACGTAGCTGCTCAGTCTGCCCCCATAAATCCCCCATGCCTGCGAAGTGTGATCGTCAGCCATAATGAAAAGGATATTAGGTCTTTCGGCAGGTTTACCGGCATGAGCAATGCCAATGCAAAGCGCTAGTATCACGGTCAGGCACCAGCGGCGTCCGTTTACAGAAGCCGGTATACCGGACGACCCGGAAGCTGGAATTTCATATCTCATTGTCACACTTATGAAGATCGCAGGTAGACGCCCCGCAGACAGATTGTCAGCGTAAAATTACCAAAAGAACCGTAAATTCCTTAAATAGCAGGAATAACCCAATACCCCATCAAACATGCGTAAAGTCACTTTTTTCCTGCTCCTTCTGATTGTCCTCCAGCTACCCGGCGCTTTATTGGCAGGCGCAACAGATGACGGGGTGATCAGAATCCTCGCTATCGGCAACAGCTTTTCTGCCGATGCCATCGAAAATAGTCTTTTTGATCTTGCCAGGGAAAAAAACATACAAACCGTTGTAGCCAACCTGTATATAGGCGGCGCACCGCTCAGTCTGCATGTTACAAATGCAAGAGAAAATAAAAAGGCTTATTCCTACCGGAAGACGGCAGTCGACGGGAGCAGAACCACGACAGCGAACGTCAGCCTGGAGCAGGCCCTTGCCGACGAAGACTGGGATTTTATCAGCTTTCAGCAGGCAAGCCCTCTGTCGGGGCAGCTCGCCACGATCGAAGCCTCACTGCCGGAACTCTATCAATATGTGAAAGCCCACACTAAAAACAAGGATGTGAAATACGTCTACCACCAGACCTGGGCCTATTCACAGCATGCCGTACATACGGGATTTGCCAATTACGGCAGAGACCAGCAGCAAATGTACCGGGCAATAACCAATGTAGCCGAAAAGGTGGTCAGTGTAGCCCCGATAGACATGGTGGTGCCGGCCGGTACCGCTATTCAAAACGCGAGAACTTCCTATATAGGCGATAATTTTGATCGCGACGGCTATCATCTCCGTTTATCCCTCGGGCGATATGTAGCTGCCTGCACCTGGTTTGAAAAGCTGTTCGGGATTTCGGTTGTCGGCATGAACTACAAGCCCGGGGATGTAACCGAAAGGGAAAAGGAAGTAGCCCAGTATGCGGCGCATTCTGCCGTGAAAAATCCTTATGAGGTAACGCCGTTGAAAAAGTTCAGGAAGGCGCCGAAGAGAGCAAAGAAGCTGGCTGCACCTGTATTGGTAGACTTCGGAGGGACTTCGCATGAGGGGGTCTGGAACCCGGTTATTTCACCGCTGGCAGGTAAAACATATGCGCTGCACGACAGCCTCCGTAATACCACCAGGGTTAAGCTGGAGGTTGCTGAGAGTTTCAATGCAAAAAACATGAACGGTACTGCGCGTCCGGAAGTACCTTATCATTTCCCGAAAGAAGTAACAAGCACCTCGTATTTCGGAAACGGGAAGAAGGCGCTCAATAATGTACTCCGGCCGCAGGTAAAGCTTCGCCTGACCGGGCTCGATAAGAAAGAAAGCTACGATATGTCATTCTTTGCTTCGCGGATGGGCGACTCCCTCGGCAGGCAGGACACCAGGATTGTGTGTGAGGGCGCGACCAGGCAGGAAGGGATCCTCAATGCTACGGATAATGTATCGGAACTTTTCAACACCGGGGGCATCACCCCGGCTGCCGACGGTACGATCGTAATTACATTAACAGCAGGCCCCGGAAACAGCAATGAATACGGGCTGTTCTATTTATCGGCTTTAAGACTGAAGGCCCGCGGACGTCAATAAAAAAACACGCAGATTACATACTGAATCTGCGTGTAAGATTAAACTTCATCAACAAACTAAAAACCAAAGTCTGAAACGTAAAGAAAATACTTTCTTACGTTGTACTTTTTATTGCTGTAGGAGGGGGATTCGAACCGCCCACGGTGCAGTTAGCCACGATACAATTACTTAAACTTTGGTGGTCCACCCCAGTCGGCACAAGTGCCGGCATTATATCGCGTTTATCCCTTATCACCACCCCCGAGACAGGAGGGCATGGCTGCCAAATTTCATCACCCTACAGTATGAGAAAAGAACGTTGTCACTGCCGGTGAAAGACGTTTTCTCTGACATTGACGATACAAAGATAGAGGATAGTTCTGATTCGTTAAAATATTTTCACATAAAAATATTAAAATTTAGAAAATATTTAATAATATACCTATTTTAGTAGATATTTTCAATTTTTACTTCTTATAATGGACAAAGTATTAGAAATTGATCAAACCGATCTGGCTATCCTGAGGATCATGGTCGACAACGCCGATCTTTCTTATGCCGAAATAGGGAAGCGGGTATTCGTTTCCGGAGGGACCGTCCATGTACGCGTTTCCAAAATGAAGCAGATGGGGATTATCAGGGGCACCAAGCTTGATATAGATGCTTCGAAGCTAGGCTGGGATATCACTTCCTACCTGGGCATATACCTCGACAAGAGCTCGCTCTACGAGTCGGTGTCGAAGCAACTGGCCGAAATACCGGAGGTGATCAATCTTCATTATACCACCGGGCAATACGGTATTTTCGCCAAGATACAATGCCGCGATACCAGCCACCTGCGGGAAGTGTTGCACGACAAGATCCAGAAGGTGCAGGGAATACAGCGGACCGAGACGATCATTTCGCTGGAAGAGAGCCTTAACAGGCCCATTCCTATTTAGGCTGATTTTATTCGTACTTTTGGAAAGAAGATCCCAATGTCAATTTTGTACCTGTCATTTATCGGCTTATGATCATTACAATAGACCCCGACTCGCCGGTTCCCAAGTATAAGCAGATCATTAATACGGTGACCCAGGCAGTTAAAACCGGGATACTCAAGCAGGATGAGCAGCTTCCCTCCATTAACGAAATGTCGGAGTCGAACTACCTGGCGAGGGATACCGTCGAAAAGGCTTACAACGAGCTGAAGGAGCGCGGGATCATCAAATCCGTGAGAGGGAAAGGGTATTTCGCCCAGTCGGCCGCATCCAACAAGATTAAGGTAATGCTCATTATGAACAAGATGAGCTCCTACAAAAAGATCATCTACTATGCCTTTTTGAAAGCGCTAGGCGACGCCGCGGTTGTAGATCTTTTTATTCATCACTACAACGCACTGATATTCAAGGAAATACTGGAAGAAAATCTGGCGAAATACAACTACGTCGTCATCATGCCTCATTTCTACGAAGGCATTAACAAAGTGAATATCAGGGAATTGCTGGATAAAATCCCGAGCGATAAGCTGGTATTGCTCGACAGGGATTACCCCGAGCTTCCGGGATCGTACCTGGCGATTTACCAGGATTTCGAGAAAGATATCTTCCGGGCGCTCGAAAGCGGCGAAGACCTGCTGGAAAAATACCGGGAGCTCGTACTGGTCTTTCCCGTAGACGGCCAGTACCCGCCTGAGATCATACGCGGATTCAAATCCTGGTGTATCAGCTACAGGAAGGACTTCAGGATTATCGACAGCGCCATGAACGAGAATATCTCTGAAGGGACTGCCTATATTATGGTGGAAGAAACCGATTTGGCCGAACTGATCAAAAAGGTCAGGAACTCCAACCTCGCACTGGGAAAGCAGGTCGGGCTGCTATCTTTTAACGATACCACGCTCAAGGAAGTGCTGGCCGATGGTATAACGGTCATCACCACCGATTTCGAGACGATGGGACGTACGGCTGCAGCGCTGCTGCTCGACGGGAAGCAGATCAAGGTGAAAAACCCGTTTACTATGATTCGAAGGAATTCATTGTAATTTTACTCGTCTGTTATCAACCTGCACACGGCTATGGATTCGTTTCTGATTTACGTTTTGACACTGGCTATCGGAGCCGGAGGAGGCTGGGGGCTTTATCATCTTACCCGGAAAAAGGCGTCTTCAGGCGGCTCCAGAGACGTATCCGTATTGCTCGAGCGTATAGAGAAGGTGTTTAAAGTCGTCATGTCGGAGGGATATTTTACCGAGATATATAATTATCAGAGCGATAAAAACATCTGGCAGCTTTTCAACGACAAAAAGAAGGCGCTGGTCATTTCCAAGGCCAAAGTGCTGGTGGGTTATGATTTTGGAAAAATGCGATACCGGGTTGATGAAAACGAGAGGAAACTTGTGATCGAGTATTTTCCCGAGCCGGAGATACTGTCGATGGATACCGATTACAAATTCTATGATATAGAGCAGGGCTGGCTCAACCGGTTCCAGAGCGAAGACTATACTAATATCCTGACAGAGGCGAAACAGGCTATGCAGGAAAAAGCACTGCAGAGCGACCTCCCGCGCATTGCTACCAATCAGCTCCAGTTTATGATGATCCAGCTCGCCGCCGGGCTCAACTGGAAAATGGATATGCAGCTATCGGAAGACAACCGTAAAATGCTTGACAGCTTTACCGATTATAAGGAGCTGGATGCCAAGGTGAAGACGCTGAGGGTTGATGATGGAGGTGAAGGGTGATTTCTCAAGGGAGGCTTGCAATTGTGGCAATTTCTCTGTTAATTAAAAGCAGCGCAGGACTAAACAGCTAACCTTTAAGCGTAATATATTGGGTCTGGAAAAGGCAAATGGACTAACAGTGATGGCGTTAAAAATTGTAAATTCTATTCTAATACTTTTTGCCGTGTCTATGGGAATAAAGCACGGTTTCAATATGCTTACCGCAAAACCGGAAATGCTGGATATGTTCGGCAAATGGAATTTCAGTAGAAATGCGGTTGTTGTCAATGGAGCGGTAACATTGTTGGCTTCTGTTTTGATCTTGTTTCCTAAAACGTTCATTTGGGGGAATTTTCTTATGGCCGCAGGTATACTGATGATTATTTGTTTGCAACTATTGCACAAAGACTTGAAGGGCGTAGCGATAGAGGTACCCTTTTTGTTGCTCAATTTGGTGATTATTTATCTGCAACATCCTCTAAAGAGTGATTAGAATGACCTGCTCCCGTGTGTTCTTATTTGCGTTGTTTTTTTATTCTACTCTCAGTGTCTATGGAGAGATAGAGAATCAAACAGAAAAAAATAACATATCAATAAACATGCAAAACGAAATCTTAAAACCCGTAAAAGCACTAATTGAAGCTATGGCGGCAGAAAATGCCGAACTCATCAGAGCTCAATTTTCTAAAACAGCTACCCAGGCGTATGGTGCTGACGGAACGATGAAAACTGCCGACGAAACCCGCAAGTGGTTGGAAAGCGATATCATTAGCCGTCAGGGGAAAGTCGCAAACCCGGAATATACTGTGATTAGTGAAAATCAGGTGGTAGTCAAAGGACAATATTCAAGCCGTGGATACACAAACAAGGCCAATTTCTTGTTTACTGTTGAAAACGGGCTGATTACCGGATGGAGAATGCGGTACTAAGTAAAAGTGTGTCGTTACCCCCTTGGCACCACCATTACCACCGACTCCTTTTCCACTATTACGGCCCCTGGCGCCATTCCTTTGCTTTTGCGGACAAACTTCCTGGGGGTAACCGTGACCGGGCACAGACTATCATTACGCCGTTTGGAATGCCAGGCCGCCAACTCGGCAGCGCGCTCGACAACCATCGGCGGCGTGGGCCGGCCGGGAATGTTCCGGATGATCACATGTGAGCCGGCCACGTCTTTTGCATGCAGCCAGAGGTCTTCCTTACGGGCGAATTTCAGGGTCAGCTCATCGTTGTTTTTCGCCGTTTTGCCTATGTAAATCTCATAGCCCATAAACACCTCTTTCCGAAACCTGCTTTCGGGTTGGTTATTGGCATTGCTGCTTTGGGCAGCGATACCGTGTTGTTTCAGATAGGCACGGAGGTCTTTTACGGTCGACTGTTGTGATACGGCCTCCAACCGGCTTTTCAGTTGTCCCAGCTCCGCTTCCCTTGCTTCGATATTCTCCTGGAGCTGTGCTACTTCTTGCTGTTCATTCTTCGCTTTTCTGAAATAGGCCTCGGCGTTTTTGGCCGGTGACAGATCGGGTTTTAGCTTGATCCTTACCGGCTCACCGGTATAAAAGCTCTCCAGTTCCACTGAGTCGGCCCGTGGTCCGATCCTGTGTAGATTGGCCATGAGCAGGTTGGCATATTGCTCATTTTTACCGGTTTCGGAGATTTCAGCCAGCTTTTCGTAGGCAGCCGACAGGTAGTTTTCGGTTTGGGCGATACTTTTTGCGAGCCGTTTGGCGGCCTGGTCCTTTTCCCGCTGTAGGTTACCGACACGGAAATAGAAAAGGCAGAAAGCGTTTACCGCCGCTATCGGGTCTTCAAACTGCTCTTGGATTTCACCAACGGGTAGAAGGGAAAGGGTGATCGCACCCTGGTATAGCGTAACATAGAACTTCCTGCTGCTGAGCTTTGCCAGTACCTGTTGTATGTCGTCCCACTGTCGGGCTGGTGAGGGAATGGCCCCGGTAATATCCTCAACATACCGGCCAACTAGCTTTCCAAAGGTCGGAAATAGTTTCCGATAGTCACAGCCCGAGACGGTGAAAGCATCAAACGTCTGGTCGATCGGCCTGGACAGGATCTGCTCGGTGAGGGTAAGGTCGGCAGAAAGCCTGCGGTTGAATAGGGTAACCAGTCTGTCGTCGGGGGCGTAATGGAGCAGGTTCGACCTGTTGCCAAACAGCTTGAAAACCAGCTTGTCGCCTGTTTCGAAGAGAATCCGAAAAGCCCGTTCGTTTTCGTAGACGAGGGCTTCTTTCACCTGCAGCCCTGCCAATTCCTTAAACAGGTCGACGCTGTTTGCCCTGGCGCGTTCGAATTTTTCAGGGAAAAAGAGGCTCGTAAAATCCGGTTTCAATATGGCCCGAATCGTGAAAGCCACATTTCCATCCCGGCCGAATTCCAGTATGATCTCGTCCTTGTCCTGGCTGAAAGCGCTGATCAGCAGGCAGCCGGCTATCCTGTCGGAGAGGCGGGGAACGAGCTGCTTGAGGAAATAGAAATTCAGGTGCATCGGTCCGGTCAATCGAGGGTTATTTCCAGCCCGTCATAGGCCAGAGACACATTTACGGGCAGCTCGGCTTCTACCGATGCATGCCGCCCCAGCTTATGGCTGATATGGGTCAGGTAAGCCCGCGGGACGCCGAGCTCCCCGATCACTTCCAGCGCCTGGGGCAATGTAAAATGCGACAGGTGGCTCTCCTTTTGCAAGGCATTGATGACAAGTACTTTGGAACCGGCTATTTTCTCCCTCTCTTCTTCGGCAATATAATTGGCATCTGTGATATAGGTAAAATCCCCTATCCGAAAACCGTAAACGGGCATTTTGTGGTGCATCACCAGAATGGGTGTAACGGTAAGGCCCGCTATTTCGAAGCTGCCGCTTTCAATGGGGATCTTGGTCAGCCGGGGCACTCCCGGGTAGGGGTCTTTGATAAAGGAATAGTAAAACTCCTCGGAAATCCTGTCTAGCGTAGCGCGGCTGCCGTAGACGGGCATATCGCGCATTTGTAAAAAATTGAAGGCCCGAACATCGTCCAGGCCTGCTATATGATCTTTATGCGCATGAGTGAATAAGACCGCATCCAGTTTCCGGGCCCCCAGCCGCAGCATCTGCTGCCTGAAATCAGGCCCGGTATCAATCACAAGGGCAACGTCCCCTACCTCCACCCATACTGAAGTTCTCAGGCGCTTATCCCGAAAGTCCAAAGACATACACACCTCGCAACGGCAACCGATAACAGGTACCCCCTGCGAGGTTCCGGTGCCCAGGAAGGTTACTTTCATTTGTCGCTATTGAGTGAGCTGGGCCACCACTTCCACCAACCGGTCGAAATTGAGCGGCTTCATCAGGGCGTCGTCAAATCCTGCCTCCTTGAAATCCTCGTCGGTATAATTTTTCGCATTTCCGGTAATAGCCACGATCGGGGTTTTGGATTTTGTTTCATCGGCCATGGCGCGGATACGGCGCGCAGTTTCCATCCCGTCCAAAACAGGCATGTTTATATCCAGCAGGATGATATCAAAATTCTCCTTCTCCAGAAGATGCAATACCTGCTCCCCATTTTTTACCGCCGTAATTTCGTAGTGCTGAAATTCCAGTATTTTACGGGCAAGATTTTGGATAACCGAGCTGTCTTCAGCTATCAGCACGCTCTTTGTATAGGACATATTTGCTACTTTTGTTGGTTGTTTTTGGACAGGTGAATTTAGGGAATTATTTATACAAGTTTGCAATTTTACACCTGATATTGCAAATAAAGCGGATTCCGGACAATGTTGTGCGCTTCGGTCTGAAATTTCCGGGCCATGCTTCCCGTCTTCCGTATTTTCCCGGTGTACCTTATAATATTTTTCCGGCATGTCAGCAGAGTTTCTTTCCATCAATCCAGACAATCCTGAAGAGCGCAAGATCTTTCACGTGGTCGACTGCCTGCGAAACGGCGGGGTGGTTATCTATCCAACGGATACGGTATACGGTATTGGTTGCGACATTCATAATGCGCGGGCGGTAGAAAAAATCGCCCGTATCAAGGGGATCAAGGTGCAGAAAAACGACTTTTCCTTTATCTGTTACGACCTGAGTCATATAGCTGACTACAGCAGGGTAAGCAATTCCTGCTTCAAGCTGATGAAGAAAGCGCTGCCCGGACCATTTACCTTTATCGTGAACGGGAACAATCACGTCCCGAAAATCCTCAACAGCAAAAAAAAGACGGTGGGGATCCGGGTCCCGGACCATAACATACCCCGTTTTATCGTTAAGGAACTGGGAAACCCGATCATCACCAGCTCGGTACGCGACCAGGATGAGATTATCGAGTACTCGACCGATCCTGAGCTGATTTTCGAGAAGTTTGAGCACCAGGTAGATATAGTGATCAACGGGGGGTACGGCGGCAACGTAGCCTCCACGATCATAGACGCTACCACCGACGACTTTACCATCATCAGAGAAGGACTTGGTGATATTTCCCTCTATCTTTAAGTATGCAGCCTATGCAAGAGACGCAGTCTTTCGGTGAGCGCCGGGTGCTGATGACTTCACATTACCTTCCCTGCCTGGAGTATTTTGCCTGTATGATAAAAGCCGGCAGCGTCATGATTGAAAGCCATGAGAATTTTCAGAAGCAGACGTTGAGGAACCGGTGTTATGTGCAGACGGCAAACGGGGTGGAGATGCTGACGGTGCCGGTAGTGAAGTCTGCCGGTAAAGTACCAATCCGCGACGTCCGGATCGACTACGGCCAGATGTGGGAAAAGAAGCACTGGCGGTGCCTTGTTTCGGCCTACGCCAACTCTCCTTTTTTCGAATATTATGCGCCTGATTTCCAGAAAATATACGAAAGCCGCCCTGTTTTTCTTTTCGACCTGAACCAGGAAATACTGACATTATGTCTGCATTTACTACAGGCAAATGTGCCTTTATCTTACACCTTGTCATACGAATCCGAACCAAAATATCCTGTTTTTGACGCCAGAAGTTGCATAAATGCTAAAAAGAATGTAAATAGGTACCAGTTTTATCACCCTCATCCTTACTATCAAACCTTCGGGAACGATTTTAGTGAGAACCTGAGCATTGCCGATCTGCTTTTCAATACGGGTCCGGAGGCTCTGGAAGTGCTGAAGAAGAGTGCAAAAGATAGCCCGGTGGCCCTGTTGAACGAACTGTAAAAAATATTGGTTTAATCTATATAATATTACATAAAGCAGCCGGGTTAGAAGAGTATGTAATGAGTTGCGGCAGGGCCGGAGGTTCTGCCGGTTGAAGATTAGAGAACTTTAATACATTCCATAATGGAAGTTAAATTTTCAAATAGAGTTAAGGAGGTTATCTCCATGAGCCGGGAGGAGGCCATGCGTCTCGGTCATGACTATATCGGTGCCGAGCATCTGTTGCTGGGCATTATAAGGGAAGGGGAAGGAGTTGCTATCGCTTTACTGAAGAAGCTGGGCGTAGCTCCGGAAGACATACGGGTAAATATCGAGCAGGTTACCAAAGGGGCGGCCACGACCAACGTGAAAAATCTGAACAGTATCCCGCTTACCCGCCAGTCGGAGAAAGTACTGAAAATCACCTACCTGGAGGCCAAAATATTCAAAAGCCCTCTTATCGGGACGGAGCATCTCCTGCTGTCCATATTGCGTGATACCGACAACGTCGCCACCCAGATCCTTCACAAGCACAATGTGAATTACGAAGTGATCAAGGAAATGCTCGAATACCAGTCATCTGGTTCCCGCCCCCATATGGGTTCTGAGACGGAAGACGGCGATGATGAGGCAAGAGGAAGCTTCTTCGGAAGTTCTGCAGGCAAAGAGTCGAAGGGGGCTGAAAAATCCCGGACGCCCGTTCTGGACAATTTCGGGCGCGACCTTACCAAGCTTGCCGAAATAGGGAAGCTTGACCCGATCGTCGGGCGCGAGAAAGAAATAGAAAGAGTGGCCCAGATCCTGAGCCGCCGGAAGAAAAATAATCCTATACTGATAGGTGAGCCGGGAGTAGGTAAAACTGCAATTGCCGAGGGACTTGCCCTCCGGATCGTGCAGAAGAAAGTTTCCCGGGTGCTTTTCGGCAAAAGAGTGGTAACACTGGATCTTGCCTCTCTGGTAGCCGGTACCAAATACCGCGGCCAGTTCGAGGAGCGTATGAAGGCGGTGATGAACGAGTTGGAGAAATCGCAGGATGTGATCCTTTTCATAGATGAGCTTCACACAATCGTGGGTGCGGGAGGCGCTTCGGGCTCGCTCGATGCTTCCAATATGTTCAAGCCCGCGCTCGCACGCGGCGAAATCCAGTGCATCGGTGCTACTACCCTGGACGAATACCGCCAGTATATCGAGAAGGACGGGGCGCTTGCAAGACGTTTCCAGATGGTGATGGTAGACGCTACTTCGGTAGAGGAGACTATCCAGATCCTCGAAAATATCAAGGACAAGTATGAAGACCACCATCACGTCAACTATACCACCGAAGCAGTTCACTCCGCAGTGAAACTGTCGGAACGCTACATCACCGACCGCTTCCTACCCGACAAAGCGATAGATGTCCTGGACGAGGTAGGCGCGAGAGTACATATCAGCAATATTACCGTACCGGAAGATATCCTGCTTCTTGAAGACCAGATCGAGAGCATCAAGCAGGAGAAAAACAAGGTGGTGAAAAGCCAGAAATATGAAGAGGCTGCCCAACTGCGTGACCGCGAGAAAAAGCTGATCGATCAGCTCGAAAGGGCCAAACAGGCCTGGGAAGAAGAAACCAAGAAGAAACGCTATACCGTTACGGAGCACAACGTTGCGGAGGTCGTCGCCATGATGACCGGCATCCCGGTAACCAATGTCTCGACCGACGAGAGCGTGAAGCTGCTTCACATGTCCGATAATCTCAGAGGTAAGGTGATCGGGCAGGATGCCGCCATAGCCAAACTGGTCAAAGCCATCCAGAGAACCCGTGTGGGACTCAAGGACCCGAAAAAACCGATAGGCTCATTCATTTTCCTGGGGCCCACCGGTGTCGGTAAGACCGAGCTGGCGAAAGTCCTGGCAAGCTACCTTTTCGACAAAGACGATGCCCTGGTGCGTATCGACATGAGCGAGTACATGGAGAAATTCAGTATCTCGCGGCTGGTGGGAGCGCCTCCGGGCTATGTGGGCTACGAAGAAGGCGGGCAGCTTACCGAAAAGATACGCCGCAAGCCGTATAGCGTGGTCCTCCTGGACGAAATAGAAAAGGCCCACCCGGATGTATTCAACATCCTCCTGCAGGTGCTTGACGACGGTATCCTGACCGATGGACTGGGCCGTCGTGTAGACTTCCGGAATACGATCATTATCATGACTTCCAATATCGGGGCGCGTGACCTGAAAGATTTCGGAGCAGGAATAGGCTTTACTACAAAGGCGAAGGCGGAAAGTCAGGACGAGGTAATGAAATCGACGATACAGAATGCGCTGAGAAAAGCATTCTCACCGGAGTTCCTTAACCGGCTTGATGATGTGATCGTCTTCAATTCGCTGGAACGCAGCCACCTGCACGAAATCATCGACCTTTCGCTTGGCAAGCTTTTCGGCCGGGTCAAAGGACTTGGTTACGAGATAGAGCTTACCGAAGCTGCCAAAGACTTCCTTTCGGAAAAAGGTTACGATCCGCAATATGGAGCAAGACCGCTGAACAGGGCTATCCAGAAATACCTGGAAGATCCTATCGCGGAAGAGATACTGAAAGGCGAGCTCAAAGATGGCGACATCCTACTGGCCGATCATGACGGAAGCAGCGAAAGCCTGACGATCAATGTAAAAAATAAAGCCGAGGAGGTAACCAACTAATTGGTTTCCGTCTCCGGCAATTCAGCTCTGTGCTCTTTGTGCCTTTGTGGTTGATTTACCACAGAGATACAGAGGACACAGAGTTTTTTATTTTTTTAAGATTGAGGTTCTTTTTATTATCCGTCATCCGGATATTGCCTACGCCTGCTGCTATTCAGCTGCCTGATCCGCTGTTTTAGGAGCGGCTGGTTTCGGGGCTGCGGTCCGCGGTTTACGGGACCTGGGCGAGGGAGCTACAGGCTTTGAGGGAGTTGCTGCCTTTTCAGGTGCCGGCGCTGGCTTTTTAGCCGGGGCGGGAGCTTTTGCGCGGGGCTTTGCAGCAACCGGAGGAGCCGGTTTAGGAGCAACGGGGGTTTCGGTTTTTGCAGGTGCTTGCTGTTGAGTTGAAGTTGCTTCCTTAACGGCTGCTTTTTTATCCTTTTTGGAGGGCTTACCTTCCTTCTTTTTCTTCTTATTTGCCGCTTTTTCAAGCTTTGCTTTCTCCTTTTCCAGCCGTTTGGCCAGCTTTTGAACTTTGCCGGCTAATTTTTCGGAAGCCTTGGAGATATTCTTTTTCAGCTTCTTCGACGCTACTCCGATTTCGTCGACCTTGGCGGATAATACCTCGCCGATTTCCTTAGCCAGATTTTTTTTTGCTGAGCCCATATGCTTGTATTGGATTTCTTGTCGCGTTTGGTGAAATTAAATCACTACAATAACCTATTTTAAAATTAATTCACAAAAAAAATAGTGTTATCTTTTTATTA
Organism: uncultured Cytophagales bacterium; assembly: GCA_964559125.1. Taxonomy (GTDB): domain Bacteria; phylum Bacteroidota; class Bacteroidia; order Cytophagales; family Spirosomataceae; genus Ravibacter. The sequence goes on along the minus strand of CAZLGW010000021.1, from coordinate 3,552 downwards.
AATATGCGTTGATCAACTGCCAGATTACGATTCCCCCGGTCACGGCTACGTTGAGGGAATGCTTTGTTCCGTATTGAGTGATTTCAATACACCCGTCGACAACGTTCATCACTTCGTCATCCACGCCGTTTATTTCATTACCGAAGACGACGGCTAAACGGTCGCCAACATCCCATATAAACGTTTCCAGGGTCAGGCTTCCCTCCGCCTGCTCGATTGCCAATACCTTAAACCCCTCCCCTTTCAGCCGCTCAACCAGTTGGGAAGCGCTCTCGGCATGCTCCCAACCCACCGATTGTTCAGCACCGAGAGCACTCCTGGTAATTTCGCGATGAGGAGGACATGGCGTATAACCGCAGAGATATAATTTTTCAACCCGGAAAGCGTCGCATGTCCGGAAGAAGGAGCCTACGTTATTCATGCTCCTGATATTATCCAGAATAACGGAAACGGGAAACTTATCGGCTTCTTTGAATTCTTCTACCGACAGCCTGTTCAGATCATCCAGAATAAGTTTTTTCATAGCGACACTACAGTCTAAAACTGTATAGAGAACCTACCGGCGAGCTCGCCGAGTTGCTCAGCAACTGCATCGATGACAGGGATGCCTTCCTTCCGGCGTATCGCTTCGGCTTCGCGTTCAGGATCGCCCGGGATCAGCACTTTTTCATCCGGCACAGACTTTGCCGTGCGGAACCTCCTGATCCAGTTATCCATATGTTTTTTGAATTCATCTGCCGGCCGGAAGCCGTCGACCCGCATGGCTCCCAGGAAATGGCCGGTCCCGATGCCGACGCCTTCCTGCGCGCTCATAAAGCCGGCGGTGGCAAAAGGCGGCACCCACGGACCGTAGTTTGCCCCTGAAAGCACCCCCGAAAAAATATCGACAATGGCTCCCAGTCCGTAGCCCTTATGACTGCCATGCTCCCGGTCTGTGCCCAGCGGCAGCAATCCTCCGCCGTTCCTGACCGCATTAGAATCGGTAGTAGGGTTCCCTTCGGCATCCTGGGCCCAGCCCAGCGGAGCGGGCAATCCTTTGCGCTGCAGGATCTCGAATTTCCCGTAGGCAACGGCCGTTGAAGCAAAGTCGGCTACGAAAGGAGGTTCCTCCATAGCAGGCACCGCTACGGCAAGCGGGTTTGTTCCCAGCATTCTCTCCAGCGAAAAAGTAGGAGTGACAAGCGGAGCTGCGTGGGTCATGGTCCAGCCGATCATATCCTTCTGCAGTGCCATCATGGCATGGTAGCCGGCAATCCCGAAATGATTGGAATTCCTGACCGAGATCCAGCCGGAGCCGACCCTCTCTGCCTTTTCCATAGCGACTTCCATGGCATACGGAGCCACTACGAGCCCGAGGCCCTTGTCACCGTCGATAACGCCGGTACTAGGGGTCTCGTGCACGATTTTTATATCCGGGTTAGGGTTAAGGCGCCCATGGTCATACAGGCGGACATACCCCGGGAGCCTGGCGATACCGTGCGAATCGACGCCCCTCAGATCGGCGCTGATCAGCACTTCCGCAGCCAGGGAGGCATTTTTTTCCGAACAGCCGATTGCCAGGAATACATCCCTGGTGAAATCGTGCAGCTGCTTATCAGGATAGAGCGCCATTATACGTTAATTTCTCCGACCATGTCTCCCGGTTTCACCCACTCGTCAAACTGCTCAGGGGTCAGGTAGCCTAATGCCACCGCCGTTTCCTTTAGCGTAGACCCGTTCCTATGTGCTGTCTGGGCAATTTCAGCGGCTTTATAATAGCCGATCTTTGTATTCAGCGCGGTAACGAGCATCAGGGAGTTGTTGACATGCTTCTCGATATTATCGTAAAGCGGCTTAATACCTACAGCACATTTGTCATTGAATGCGACCGTTACATCACCGATCAGACGCGCAGAATGCAGGAAATTATACGCCATCATCGGCTTGAATACATTCAGCTCAAAATGTCCGCTCGCTCCGCCAATATTGATCGCCACATCGTTGCCCAATACCTGTGCAGCCACCATGGTCATCGCCTCGCATTGCGTAGGGTTCACTTTTCCCGGCATGATGGAGCTTCCCGGCTCATTATCAGGAATATATATTTCGCCAATGCCCGATCGTGGGCCGGAAGACAACATCCTGATATCGTTACCGATTTTCATCAGGCTTACCGCAACCGTTTTCAATGCACCATGCGCCTCCACGATGGCATCGTGGGCTGCCAGGGCTTCGAATTTGTTTTCAGCGGTCACAAAAGGAAGGCCTGTCAGGGCAGCGATGTGACGGGCTACATTCTCAGAGTAGCCGGCGGGAGTATTGATCCCCGTTCCGACGGCCGTTCCTCCAAGCGCCAGCTCAGAAAGGTGGGGCAGCGAGTTTTTGATGGCTTTCAACCCGTGATCGAGTTGGGAAACATATCCTGAAAACTCCTGTCCGAGCGTAAGCGGAGTTGCATCCATAAAATGGGTACGGCCGATTTTCACCACGTCTTTAAACTCCACAGCCTTGGCCTTGAGAGTATCCCGCAATTTTTCTATTCCCGGAATAGTAACTTCAATCAATATCTTGTAAGCTGCGATATGCATGGCCGTCGGAAAGGTATCGTTCGACGACTGCGACTTGTTAACATCATCATTGGGATGAAGCGCTTTTTCCTTATCCGAAAGCTGTCCTCCGCTCAATACATGTCCCCTGTAGGCGATCACCTCATTGGTATTCATATTGGACTGGGTGCCCGAACCGGTCTGCCAGACTACGAGTGGGAACTGGTCGTCCAGCTTCCCTTCGAGTATCTCGTCACATACTTTCCCAATCAGCTCGCTTTTCTCCCTGGTCAGGACTCCGGCCTCGTAATTGGTAATAGCAGCTGCTTTTTTCAGGTAGGCAAATGCCTTGATAATTTCTTTAGGCATCTTGTTGATATCCTGGGCAATCGGGAAATTCTGAATGGAGCGCTGGGTCTGGGCTCCCCAATAGACATCGGAAGGTACCTGTACCTCGCCCATTGTGTCTTTTTCTATACGGAACGACATGGTCTGATTTTAAGAAGTTAAAATAGTCGGAAGGAGGCATTACCCCTCCCGGGTTTGCGGGGTAAATTTAGGTTAGAATGGCCGAACCGCCAATAAAAAGAGACTTACATTACACAGCTGGAAAAGATCCCTTCCGCAGCAGCTATTTTCTGTCAATTCTCCCGGAAGGCATAATCCGTCGGGACTTTTCTGAATAAATTCTATACCGATTTGTCTTTTACAAAGAAATCGCATAAATATCCACTTTTTTTGAGAGGCCTGTTTGATTAATAAATTTCCTCTCCTAATTTTGCACCCACGTTTGACGAACGAGTCAACGATTCGGTAGCTCAGCTGGTAGAGCAATACACTTTTAATGTATGGGTCCTGGGTTCGAATCCCAGCCGGATCACCTGATGGGACAAATCTGAAATTTTCGGATTTGTCCCCTTTTTTTTGCTTCGCAATTTACTGTCTATCAGCATGATACAGCTTAGCGCTTCATTGACCCTTGCGGTTCGATATTGAAATCCGTCGAAAGTCAGTTTTTCGGGGAACA
>CAZLGW010000020.1:0-110951 GCA_964559125.1 uncultured Cytophagales bacterium | reverse complement strand
ACCGCCTTACGTTGAGGCTCATTTAAAGTCGATAAATAATCGTTCATTATTCCTGCTTCCCGAACCCGGGATCAATATTAAAATCAAGTGAAGCACCCTATCCGCCTGCCGCCTTCATCAGCCCGGCAAAGTTAAAGAACCCTGCTTCTCCTTCCAACGAAAAGCGGGACTCTCCGGTACGGACCCTGCATTTCATTCAACAGGGGCATACACGATGCCGTGTACCTTCCACAATCCTCTGAGGTCCTGTGCCGGGACGCTCACACTGCCGCCCAGCGGGTTATCCGAATGCAGGGTCAGGTAGTGTTTGGTAAGAAGCTCATTTTCACGGATACGCTTGATCACGAAAAAATCGCGGTACACCACCGCAAAAACACCTCCTGACTGGTACAACCAATCGGCATGACTGACCTCGGTCGCAATGACCCTGGCGCCATCAACCAGCTGTGGACTCATGCTGTTGCCCGATACTTCAATCACCACAGGCTTCTTCAGAAAGCTCACGGCTTCCCTATGCACATGATAAGACCCTATATCGCTGTAGCGAAAACCTTCCGTATAGGTTTCAACAAAAGTAGCGTGGAATTTAACCGGCAGATAAGGAACTTCACGGTAAGGCTCATCCGTTCCGCCCGGCCTCACCTTCGCATTGCCTTCCCTAAGCACAGGCAGGGTACCTCTTAATAAATAGTCGGCGCTTACCTGCGGATAGCTCTGGAGTATGCGGGCAATGGTATCGTAGGAAGGGTTAGCCCTGCCGTTCAGTATATTATAAAACTTGGAGGAATTCTCTCCCAGATCTTTGGCGATCTGGTAAATAGTGATCCCCAGCGCTTCAAACACCTCCTTCAGCCGCTCCTGTATGGATATTTCTTCTTCTAACATTTTGACAACTGTTAATCAGGCGCACATACCTGCATACTCACGCAATATAATACAACTAAATCATATTTCCCATATTATATTTTTTCCTGAAGCAGGTTTTGCCCTACCGGGCCTTTTTCCCTATAAAACCGTAGCTTTGCCCGGAATAAATTCAGGGGTCACAAAATGGGTCGATCCTGAGGGATTTGATCCATGCCAGGGCAAATTGCCTCATTGCCTCATCGTCTAATTGTCACATACATGAAATTCAAAGATTACTACAGCCTCTCCGAGACTATAAAAAAGAACCTGGAGCATGCCGGTTTTGCCAAGCCGACTGATATACAGTACAAGGCGATACCGTCAATTCTCCGTGGCGAGGACGTGCTGGCTGTAGCCCAGACCGGGACCGGTAAAACTGCTGCTTTTGCCATACCGGTCCTTCAGAAAATCATGGAGCTCAACGCATCGGCCAGGAGCGAAGGCATCAAATGCGTGGTCATGGTCCCCACGAGGGAGCTGGCGCTGCAGGTTACCGGTGTATTTCAGAAAATCGGTCAGGGTACGCGGGTAAGTACTTTCTGTGTATTCGGAGGTGTCGAGCAGGCTCCGCAGATCGCAAAGCTTGAGAAAGGGATCGATATCCTTGTCACTACCCCCGGGAGAATGTTCGACCTGGCAAGCCAGGGCTATATCCGGCTCAACCGGGTAAGGATACTGATCCTGGATGAGGCCGACCGGATGCTGGACCCCTCTTTTATCAAGGATATACAGGATGTAACCGAACGCATTTCACCCAAGCGGCAAACCCTGTTCTTCTCCGCAACAATAGACGAAAATATCAAGCGGCTCGCTTATTCGCTGGTCACCAACCCCATCCGCATCCAGGTTTCTCCCAAAGACCCGGTATCCAAAAACGTACGGCATGCCGTCTCTTTTGTAGAAATGAACGATAAGCGTTTCTTCCTGGAACGGATCATCAACAATAATCCTGACGACAAGATCATGGTCTTCGTCAGGACCAAAGTCCGGGCGGAACGCGTTCTGAAAGCGCTCGACAGGATGGGGATCAGCGCCGTTGCCATCCATGGCGACAAAGACCAGCAGGAGCGCTTTAAGATGCTCGACCGGTTTAAAAGCGGCGAATCCAAAGTCCTGGTCTCCACAGATGTAGGTGCAAGAGGGATCGATATACCCGACGTCGATATGGTCGTTAACTACGACCTGCCGGAAAAGGCTGAAAACTACGTACACAGGGTAGGAAGAACAGGAAGAGGGACGAGGAAAGGGCACGCTGTTTCTCTCTGCAGCGAGGAGGAAAAGGGCCTTCTCGAAGAGATCGAAGCCTACATCACCAAACCCGTAAACAGGATCGATATCTCTAAGGATGCCTACCGCGAAACGCTCGAAGCCAGCACCGAAGCAGCGCCAACCCTCGACTCAATCCTTAAAGAAATTGAAGCTTTCGAAAACAGAAAAAAAAGGAAGAAAAAGAAATAGCTACCTCACAAAGCCCTGAAAGGGCGCCATATCTTCATCCCGGGGCACAGCCCCGGCTATGCAAAAAGCCCTCCCGAAACGGAAGGGCTCTAAAATTCTTCAGAAACAGATACTGCTGCTGAATATCAGAACTGTAAAGTACCTTTTTCGTAAGCGTCTTTCAGGGTAGTCTCAATGCCATTTTTATTAATGGTACGAAGCGCTGAAGTAGACACTTTCAAAGTAACCCACTCGCCGGTAGAAGGAATGAAAAAACGCTTCTTCTGCAAGTTAGGGTAAAACTTACGCTTGGTTTTATTGTTCGCGTGCGAAACGTTATTCCCGACACGTGTTCTCTTTCCTGTAATTTGACAAACTCTGGCCATGACTTTTCTGTTTCTATTCTCTAAAAGCGGTTGCAAAGGTAGAAAAATTACTCAACAAAGCCAATGGTCATCTAATTAATTTTCGGATTTATTGTTTAGGCAGGATAAAAGTTACTTTGTACCTTTACCTTTATCCTGATAAAACTAACTGGTGATTCCTGACACATGACTATCGACCACCATCCGATACACTCTGCCGGAGCCCTGGAAGCAATAGAACGGGAAGCCCGGTACGGGGCGCATAACTACCAGCCTATCCCGGTGGTAATCGAGAAAGGAAAAGGAGTTTACCTTTGGGATACCGACGGGAAGAGGTACTTTGATTTTCTGTCGGCTTATAGCGCCGTCAGCCAGGGACATTGTCATCCAAGGATCATCGCGGCGCTTACCAGGCAGGCGGCACAACTTACGCTTACTTCCCGGGCTTTTTACAACAACAGGCTTGGCGAATGCGAGCAGTTCCTCTGCGAATATTTCGGCTACGACAAGGCGCTCATGATGAACTCGGGAGCAGAGGCTGTGGAGACTGCCCTCAAACTGGCCAGGAAATGGGCTTATAAATCAAAAGGTATTCCTGACGGACAGGCTGTCATACTGTTTACCGACGACAATTTCTGCGGCCGTACATTAGCTGCTGTCTCCGCTTCTACCGACCCGGTAAGCCGCAATCACTACGGTCCTTACCTCCCCGGGCTGGAAATGATCCCTTATAACAATCTCGAAGCTCTTGAAGAAAAGCTGAAGGGAAACCCGCATATCGCCGCGTTTATGGTTGAACCCATCCAGGGTGAAGCGGGGGTGATCGTCCCTGACGAAGGCTACCTGGCCGGGGTCAGGCAATTGTGTACTGCCTACAACGTTCTTTTTATTGCCGATGAAGTACAGACCGGCATAGGCCGTACCGGCAGGCGACTTGCCTGCGACCGGGAAAATGTAAAGCCCGATATCCTGGTTCTCGGCAAAGCGCTTTCAGGAGGTGTAATCCCTACCTCGGCTGCGATGGCCGACGACGAAATCATGCTTAACATTCAACCGGGTGAGCATGGATCCACTTTCGGCGGAAACCCGCTGGCCTGTGCGGTTACAATCGAAGCCCTGAAAGTCGTCATAGACGAAAACCTGGCGGAAAACGCGGACCGTATGGGTGGAATTTTCCGCGGGCGTATGAAACTGCTTCAGCAAAAAAACTCCCTCATCGCCGAAGTGAGAGGAAAGGGATTGCTGAACGCTATCGAAATCGATACGCCGGAAGATTCGCCTCTTGCCGGGCAGATATGCCTGCAGTTGATGGAACACGGACTGTTGTGCAAACCTACCCACGGCAATAAAATGCGCTTTGCCCCTCCCCTGATCATTAACGATGATCAGATGGACCAAGCCTGTTCGCTCATTGAAAGTGTTTTCTCTGATTTCTGACAAAAGAAAAACATTACCCGATCGCCTCATCGCCCTATTGTCTAATCGCCTAATTGCCTAATCGTCCCAGCAAAAAACAATGAACAAGCCTGCCATCCGTCTTTTCAGCCTGTTTTACCTGTTTTTTGTAGTAGTCTCCTGCAAAGAAAAGACGTACGAGCCTTTCACTTCCGACACGGAAGTCAATCACTGGATCTACGACCAGATGAAGCTCTGGTATTACTGGGAAGACAAATTGCCGTCAAACCCTGAATATCATTTGTCGCCCGATTCATTTTTTAATTCGTTGCTGTATTCTTTCGACACGGGCCAGAGGCCCGACGGCGATCGGTTTTCCTGGATACAGAACAACGTAGACGACCTGACATCCTCCCTCAGCGGCGAAACGGTTACGCTGGGTATGGAATACCGTATTGCTTCTTCCGCATCGCTCAACCGGACTTTCGGCTCCGTACTCTATACACTGCCCGGCTCACCGGCCGATATTGCCGGGCTTAAAAGAGGGGATATTTTTACAAAGATCAACGGAGAGGATATCACCTCTTCCAACTACCGGACGCTGCTTTCGGGAAAGGAGGAAAAAAAATTTACCATAGCGCAGTTCAATACTGCATCAAATACTTTAGACAGCATAGCAACGGCAGCGGCTACTCCCCTGAGATTCCAGGAGGACCCGGTCCATTTTTATACCGTCAGGACGATCGGCGAAAAAAGAATCGCCTACCTGGTCTATCACCAGTTTTATCCGTCCACCAACGGGACGACCGACAAAAAATTTGATAAGAAGCTCGAATCTGTCTTCGACGATTTCAGGAAACAGCAGGTAAACGAGCTTATTCTCGACCTGCGTTATAATTCCGGGGGGTACGTCAGCTCTGCCATCCACCTGGCAAGCCTGATCGGCAGAAGCGTTACCGACAAAAACATATTCAGTATCAAGGAGTATAACCCCGAAATCACCAAAGTGCTAAAGAAAAAATATGGCGCCGGCTATTTCGAGGACCACTTCAGCCGGAAGGAACAAAACATCGGAAGCCTGATAGACAGGGTTTATATTCTGACTTCCAGGCGGACGGCCTCGGCCAGCGAACTGCTCATCAACGGGCTCACCCCCTATATGCCCGTCAAAGTAGTCGGCGAAACCACTCTTGGCAAAAACGTGGGTTCTGTAACGATAAGCGACAATAAGAAACGGACGAAATGGGGGCTGCAGCCTATTGTTTCCAAATCATTCAACAGCCTGAAGATGTCTGAATACACTTCCGGTTTCCAGCCTGATTATCCTGCAACCGAGGAACTCTGGATCTATCCTTACGGAGATGAACGGGACCCTTTGCTGCAGGCTGCCCTTTCCGCGATTACAGGCTCTACGACTGCCACAACGGCAAGAAAAGCCACTACCGGGCTTGAAAACACTGCTTTTTCCGAAATCTTATCCAGCATTTCAGGAAGACCCGGCTACGGTAGCATGTTCGAGGAACTTCCCGATATCACCGATCCCTGAAAAGGAGCCTATCTCCTCCTAAGTTTAATCGAGAAGGGTTGTAAAGTAAATATGAAGCTTAACCGAACCACTCGGAAGCACCAGGCGATCGAGAGTTGTCGGATAGGTTGAAGCACTATTCGTGGCTGCAGGCAGCGGACCTAGTAAAAAACCATAATTGCTTTTTGTCTTTTCCTGCGCCATCTGCATCATCAGCGCGGAAACGTCTATCTGGTAATACCTGGCGTTGTAGACCAGGTCATCCTCAAACACCCCGGTAATCAACGGAGAAGACGACGGATCCCAATCGTTATTGGCTCCGGTCGTGTAAAGCCCGATGCGGGCAGGTGGCGGCATATACGGAACTTCGGGGTTCCTGGGCAGTTGTATTCTCAGAAATGCCCTGTTAACGATTACCTTTCCCAAATCAGCCCCGAACTGGTGTATGTAAGGAAAATCGAGGCGTGTCATCAATCCGACCCCCGACTGTATCACGGAAACGCCGTCAGTAGCCGAAACGGGAAGTCCGTTACGGGAAGCTACCAGGCCTTCAAAAGGCGTTCCGGAACGGTCGTTTTTAACCTGGTTAAAAAACTGCCCCGTAATAAGATCGACTGTATACTTTGTCTTCCCGTCGGGACCATCGACGTGATAGTGCAGGTAAATCGTTGTTCTTTCCTGGATAAAGCCAATAAAACCCGCATTATTTGACTGCCCGGCCACCATCGCCAGGCCTTTGAAGTATTTTATCAGCGACTCCTGGCTTTTTATATTATTGGCCCGGCCCTCGGTAAACAGCCGCTGTCCCAGCTCATCCGACAACCTGATCCTGAGTGAGTCGTTTGATTTCGGTCTGGGGAAAAATTCCCTTACTCCCACCGGGGCGCTATCGTAGGCTGCGCTGCTGGTGTTGTAATAGTGATTCCTCGAAATATCATCGAGCAGTTCATGTACCGACAGGCTGAAGCGCTGGGTCGTATCACCATACACATAATCATACTTGGTCACAAGTACCAGCGAATCATACACGGCACGGTCCTGCAATGAAATCCCTGCAACAAGACCTGGAAGCAGAAACCCTTTCGCTTCTATCTTCCCGAGCAGATTGTCTTCATAGTGTCCGGCAAGTATATTGCCTGATGCGGAAAAGAGCGAATCTTTCATGACCGTAGACCTGAAAATAGTCACGGTATCGGTATAAACTACCTGGAGATTGTCTGTGTTAGGTCTTACGAGCGTAATGTCCCTGTCCCCCCATTCACATCCCACAACCGTAACCAGTACAAGCAATCCAACCCAACTGTTCCGGAAGGGGCTAAGCAACCTTTTCAAACTTATATGCATCCTTAATGATATACCTGTTCTCACTATGAGATGGTAAAATTAGGCAAGGGGTTTCCGCAAACACCAAGAAATAGACTAACTGACCAACTGTGTAGACCAACTAACCGTTTTAAATAAATCGCAACAAAAATATGTCGTGTAGCGTATTATATCATAAATCTTTGGAAATTGCGCCGGCGACGGTTATAATACCGGTTCCAGGGACTGAAGCTCACGCAATGAAGAAATATAATTGTATCGTTCTGGATTCTGACGAAGACTCCCTGAAAATTACCGGAGAATATATCCAAAACACCCCTTTTTTCAATCTGACGGGCAGTTACTCGAGCGTCTTTGAAGCGATGGCCGGCCTGCTGAACCAAAAGGTGGACCTGATGTTCTGTGAAACCGAAATGCCCGGGTTTTCGGGGATTGAATTTGTAGCTAATATAGTTGAGCGGCCGAAAGTTATTTTTGTCACCGGCAGCCGGCAGTTCGCACTTGAGGCATTTGAACTGAACGTGGTAGATTACCTGACCAAACCCCTTCATCCAGAAAGGTTTATGTCGGCAGCTCAAAAGGCCCTGATACAACTCAACCACAAAGAAAAAAAGGACTCGGACAACCAAGCGGGCGATTCAGGCTATATATTTGTCACCTCGAATTATGCTTTGATAAGGGTAAATCTTTCCCAGGTTACACATATCGAAGGCTTGAAAGACTATGTAAAAATATACACAGCCGATCAGCAGAGCCCTATTCTGACGCGTATGACAATGAAAAGCATAGAGGAAAAGCTGCCTTCCGATACATTTTTCAGGGCTCATAAGTCGTTTATAGTATCTATTTCAAAGATCGATGTAATAAGAAATCAGAGAATACAAATTGGCAATCATTTAATTCCGATCAGCGACAGTAATTATGATATTTTCAAGCAGCGGATAAACGCATAGATACCGGCCATCCGGTTGTCTACACAATTAGTCATTTCATCTCAATTGTTTTTTTTATACAGGGTGTACACTCAATTTTGCGCCCTCTTATTTTAGTATACCTATGTGTATTACACCATCATACAACCTCATGTTAAACCTGAAAACAAGATTTTTAGCTATTTCGTTGTTGGCCTTTGCTGTGCTTTTCTTTAGCAGCTGCAAGAAAGAAGAAGTTGATCCCGAATATATAGGCAACTGGTACCATAAAGTGGGTGACTTTGAAGGGATCGCCAGGAATCGTGCCGTCGGGTTTACAGTGGGTGACTTCGGGTATGTAGGGCTGGGCTATTCAAGCAACCAGGAAAGGCTTAAGGATTTCTGGCAATACAATGCTCAGCAACGTTTCTGGACCCAGAGAGCCCAGTTCGGCGGTACAGCACGCCAGGATGCCGTTGCGTTTTCCCTGGGAGGTAAAGGCTATGTCGGCACAGGTTACGACGGTGATTACAGGAACGATTTCTGGGAATACGACCCGGCTGCCAACAAATGGACCGAAGTGGAGGCCCTACCGACTACATCAGGCTCTGTGGGACGGCAATATGCTACAGCATTTGTGGTAAACAATAAGGCTTATGTGGGCCTGGGATTTGACGGCAACTTCAGGCAGGACTTCTACGAATATACTCCCAACGCGGAAGGCGGCACCTGGAACCAGGTCACCAGCTTTATCGGCGGCAAACGCCAGGGTGCCTCTGCATTTGTCGTAAACGGCAAAGCATATGTAGGGTTCGGTCGTGGAAATACAGGGGTTGTCCACCAGGATTTATACGAGTTTAATCCAGGCGGATCTGATGTATGGGTCGAGAAAGCCGATCTCGATGGTCATGCAAGATACAGCGCCGTCGCTGTATCTCTTAACGATAAGGGCTATATCATAGGCGGAATCAGTACAGCCTCTATCAAAGATGTATGGGAATATGATCCGGTTGCGGATACCTGGACCCAGAAAACGGCCTTCGAAGGAAGTAAGCGCTCTTACGCGATAGGATTCACGCTTAATGGTGTAATTTATTACGGTACCGGCCAGGAAGGGGTCTATCTTGACGACTTCTGGGGATTCGATCCCTCCGGTGAGCAGATCGACGATGACTAGGCCGCACTTGAAAATCATGAGGAAAGGGAGCATTTTTATGTTCCCTTTCTTGTTTTAAAAACAAAAACTCCTTTGAATATGTCGGGAAGAAATAAGCTTATTCTTTTGATTCTGATTCTGGCAGGCGCCCTTCTCTTCTTTGTTTTCAGAAAAAACGAAAAAAATGCAGTCCCGCCGCCCACACTGACCTACCAGACTTATTCTACCGGGAAAGGATGGGGATACAGGATTTTTACCGGCGATACTACGCTTTTAATCCAGCAGGACGTGATACCTGGAATGCCCGGCGAAAACGGGTTCGATTCGGAAGCTAAAGCTGCCACGACCGCCGGCTATGTAATAGCGAAGATGCGAAAGGGAATCTTTCCTCCCACCGTCTCTCCCCGCGAGCTTGACTCGCTGGGTGTACTCTGACATTTCAACTCCGCTCAGTGAAGCGGATTGCCTCTCCCGATAGCTATCGGGACTAATCACCTCATCGCCTTATTGTCTAATCGCCTCATCAAAGCATCTCCCCCGATGAAATGGATCAAGAGAATATTCAAATCAATAGCGGTAGTCCTGCTACTGCTCATCGTCCTTCTCGCCTCTCTGATCACCACCCAGGACGAGACTCCTCTGGAAAGCACCTCCTTTTACAGGCAATGGAAAGAAATCGCCAATAATCCTGCCATCAAACCGGCAATTGGCGCCGACTCCCTGAAAGCCGGATGGGCCAGCGTTAACATTACCCCCGGCGCTCCGGGACCCATGGCCGGCTATGGAAAGCGGCGCGGCAAGCCGTTTGTCGGCGTACATGATTCTGTTTTTGTACGTACGCTCGTGCTGGAAAACAGCATCACCAAGGCTGCTGTCGTCAGCGCCGACCTGCTCATTATTCCCCCTACCGTAACCGCGCGGCTCAGGCAGCTTCTTACTCCTTCCGATATTCCTTACGAGCACATCTATCTCGGCGCTACCCATACGCACAACAGCGTGGGCGGATGGGGTACCGGGATTTCAGGCCTCTTCTTTTCGGGAAAATATGATCCTGAAGTGGAGGAGTACCTCGCCCAGGCTATTGTAAAATCGCTCCGGGAGGCGCAGCGTCATGTTGAAACCGCTACTTTAACTTACCGCGAAGCTTATAACACGGCCAATATCAATAACCGGCTGATCGGTAATGAAGGCACTGTCGATCCTGAAATAAGGGCTTTTGAATTACGGGGAAACTCAGGAAGAAAGCTTACACTGGTCACTTTCGGCGCTCACTCCACTGTTCTGAATTCCGGCACGATGCTGCTATCCCGCGACTGGCCGGGCGTGTTGATAGATTCTCTCAATAGTGAAAAACAAGGATCAGGCATGTACCTCGCAGGCGCAGTAGGAAGCATGGCGCCGCGCAGCCAGGGAGATACCGACCTGGATGCCATGACCGACCAGGGAAATGGTGTATTCCAGGCATTGAAAGGCGCTGCTGCCGATTCGACCATCGGCCGGCCGGTGCTCGCCGCTCTTACGCTTCCGTTGCCCTTGGGTGATCCTAACCCCAGGCTGACTACCAAATGGGCACTGCGGTCTTGGGCTTTTAACCGTTTATTCGGCGAATACCCAAACGAGATCAAGGCTTTACGGCTCGGCAATATCCTGATGGTGGGTGTCCCCTGCGATTTTTCCGGAGAGCTCATGGCTCCACTGGACAGCTACGCCAAAAGCAGGGGACTCAACCTGATCGTAACCAGCTTCAACGGCGGTTATATCGGCTATGTAACGGCCGACCGTTGGTATGATCTTGACAAATATGAAACGGTCACGATGAACTGGTTCGGCCCTTACAAAGGGGCTTACTTCCAGGAAGCCATAAAAGATCTGACAGATCTGCTTAATTAGTTTCACGCACGTAAAATAAATCTAACTTTGCAGCATGCAAACGGAGGAGATACTAAAGAATCCACATATCGTCAGCGGGCGTCTGCGACTGAAAATACTGGAGATGTACTACAAGGCGAATGCCGGCCATATAGGTTGCTCGTTAAGCTGCGCAGACATACTCATTGCAGTCCTTTTCCTGCATAAAAAGGAAAAAGACACGTTCATTTTGTCAAAGGGCCACGCTGCGGCATCTCTCTATGCGTCTCTCAACTGGCTGGGCGAGATAACGGATGAAATCCTGGAGACTTATTACAAGGAAGGTACCAGCCTGCCGGCGCATCCCGGGGCAGGTCACTTCAAGGGTATTCCTTTTGCTACCGGTTCTCTGGGGCACGGGTTCCCTATCGGCTCGGGTATTGCCCACGCCGCAAAATTGTCGGGCGAAGACTCCTACGCTTACGTAGTCATGTCAGACGGCGAAACCAATGAAGGCACTTCGTGGGAAGCCGCCCATTATGCGATCCAGAACAAGCTGGACAATCTCATCGTCATTATTGACCGAAACGGCCTGCAGGGCTTCGGATATACCGGCGACGTGCTGGGCGTAACTGCAGATAGCCATAAATGGCAGGCTATAGGGATGGACCTGGCCGTAGTGGACGGACACGATATCAGTGCGCTTTACGAAACTATCCAGGTCATGAAAACGCGTAAGAATGGTATACCCAAGCTGATCATAGCCAACACGGTGAAAGGAAAAGGTGTGTCTTACATGGAAAACAAAATGGAATGGCACTACCTGCCGATGTCGGCACAGCAATACGAAGGAGCTGTACGTGAAATATCGGAAGCTTATCTAAACGAATTAACGAATGCCTGAGAGCTTACCCGCCTACAGCGATAAAATTGCCCGGTTAAAAGGCCCTGTTTTTGTTTTTGGCGCCAGCGGTTTTATAGGAGCCAATTTATTTGATGACATTTTTAAGGTACGGAAGGACTGTTATGCGCTTACGCATGATGCCACCAAGGCCTGGCGGTTAAAGCTGCTGAACGTCCCCTTCGATAATATTGTCCATTGTGACATTGTCTCTCCGAATTCCGTAAAGGAAGTTTTCGATAAATATAAACCCGGTACCGTCTTCAACCTGGCGGCTTACGGTGCGTACAGCAAACAGAATAACATCGGCCTTACTTACGAAACAAATGTAATAGGGACTGTCAACCTGCTGGAGCAATGCAGGAGCGGAATCACCTATATCCATGCAGGAAGCAGCTCTGAGTACGGTCTGAATTGCACGGCTCCGAAAGAAGAAGACAAAGTCGAACCCAACAGTCATTACGCCCTATCGAAGGTATCGGCTTCCTACCTTATCGAATTTTATGCGCGGACCTACCAGATCCCGGCGGTCAATCTGCGGCTTTACTCCATTTACGGTAAATGGGAAGAGCCCGACCGGCTGATCCCCCGGCTTGTGGAGCATCTCCGGAAAAACAGGCTTCCTTCCCTGGTATCGCCCGATATCAGCCGCGACTTTGTATACATCGACGATTGTGTCGAAGCCTTCATCGATGTAGCCCTGAAGGTCGGGCCGGCAACCGCAGGAAAGTCCTATAACGTAGCAACAGGCCGAAAAACGACCATAGGCGACCTCATCGAGCTGAGCCGCGCCCGGTTCTCGATCCGGGAAGAGCCCCAATGGGGCAGCATGGGCAACCGCAAATGGGACCTGGCCGACTGGTACGGCGATCCCTCCCGGATCGGTTCCGACTTCGGGTGGAAGGCTCGTACGTCGCTCGAGGATGGCCTGACACGCTACAAAGACTGGCAGGACGCAATAGGGTATGAGGATAAAATCCTGCCGGCTTTTGAAAATCCTAAGCTGAACCCTGTCATTACCGCCATTATTGCATGTTATAAGGACGCCCAGGCAATTCCCTACATGTACGAAAGGCTGGTTAAAACTTTCAACGAGCTGAAAGTACGGTACGAGATCATTTTCGTCAATGACAACTCGCCCGATAACCAGGAGGAAGTAATCGACGTACTTTGTGAAAAAGACCCCAACGTTACAGGCATCAGCCATTCCCGCAACTTCGGTTCCCAATCGGCTTTCCTCAGCGGGATGGAGATCGCTACCGGCGATGCAGTGGTGCTGATGGACGGCGACCTCCAGGATCCTCCTGAGATCATCCCGCAGTTTTACGAAAAGTGGATCGAAGGAAATGACGTGGTATACGGCGTGAGGGTCCAGCGGGAAATGAAACCCTGGCTGCATGTATTTTATAAGCTATTTTACAAGCTGTTCCAGAAAATGAGCTACATTCCTATCCCAAGGGATGCCGGTGATTTTTCACTGATCGACCGGAAGGTGGTCAAAGAACTGGTAGCACTTCCGGAGACGGAACAGTTCCTGCGGGGGCTAAGGGCATGGGTTGGCTTTAAACAAACCGGTGTTCCTTATGTCAGGCCGGAAAGGATGTTCGGTGTTTCGACCAATAACTGGCGCAAGAATATCGGCTGGGCCAGGAAAGCTATTTTCAGCTTCAGCTTCACACCGCTGGAGATGATGAGTTATGCCGGCTTCCTGCTTACCGGCGCGTCGATGCTCGGTATTATATGGCAGATCCTGGCTAAGTTTGTCTTCTTCCCTGACACCCCGAGAGGTATGAGCACGGTCATTATCTTGATCGTTTTCTTCGGAGGACTGACCATACTAGGTATTTCCTTCCTCGGTGAATATATTTCCAAGATATTCGAAGAAACCAAAAAGCGGCCGAAATTTATCCGCACCAGGATCCGTGCCGGGCAGCGCATTTATCAATCGGCCGATGCGATAAGAGAGCTTGTGGAAAAGCGGAAGAAATAATCGTTAATCTCCGTGGTCTATGTCCTCGCAGACCACGGAAGGTACACGGTCATCACCATTCCGCAAAAGAACCATCAGCATTCCTCCAGACCGGGTTTTTCCAGGTATGGCCGATCTCTGCCATCTCGATTACTTTTTCCTCGTCTATATCCAGCCCCAGGCCGGGCTTTTCCAACAGGCCGATATAGCCGTCTTCCACCCTCAGCGCTTCAGGATTTCTGACGTAATCGATCAGGTCTATCTCCCCGTTGTAGTGGATCCCCATGCTGGTTTCCTGGATAAAAGCATTGATACTGACAAAATCGAGATGAAGCGCGGCAGCAAAGGAAACAGGGCCGAGCGGACAATGCGGGGCTATCGCAACATCGTATGCCTCGGCCATCGCAGCGATCCGCCGTACCTCCGAAATCCCGCCTGCATGGCTCAGATCGGGCTGCACGATATCTACCGATCTGTCTTCGAAAAGGTGCTTGAAATCCCAGCGGCTGAACATTCGTTCCCCCGTAGCAATAGGAGCGCTCGTCATCTGCTGCAATACTTTCAGCGACTCGTTGTTCTCCGACAGGACAGGCTCTTCGATAAACATAGGCTTTACAGGCTCCAGCTCCTTCATAATGGTCTTTGCCATTCCACGGTGGATACGGCCGTGAAAGTCCAGACCTATTCCTACTTCATTTCCCACGACTTCCCTTACCAGGGCAGCCCGTTCTATAATTTCATCTACCTTCTTTGGAGTGTCTATCCACTCCATATCCGACGAAGCGTTCATTTTAACAGCCTTGAAGCCCGCAGCCACGCGGGCGCGGGCGGCTTCAGCTACATTTTCCGGCCGGTCCCCTCCTATCCAGCTGTAGATCTTCATCCTGTCTCTCACGGCTCCTCCCAGCAATTCGTAGACCGGTACTCCAAGCGACTTCCCCCGGATATCCCAGAGTGCCTGGTCGATCCCTGATATGGCGCTCATCAGTACCGGGCCACCGCGGTAAAAACCACCACGGTAAAGCACCTGCCAGATATCTTCGATCCGCCTGGCATCCTGGCCGACCAGATAAGAAGTCAGCTCCTCAACAGCCGCCTTTACCGTATCGGCCCGGCCTTCTACAACCGGTTCACCCCAGCCGTATAAACCGTTATTAAGTGTAATTTTTACAAAGAGCCATCTTGGCGGCACCTTGAAAAGCTCCACACGGGCAATCAGGAAATCCTTGTTAATCGTCATATCTTTTTAATTTCTAATCATTTATTCTCCTGTGCAACAAAGCCTCCGATTCTTCTTCTATACTTGGTAAATATCCCGGCATCAGGTTTAAAATTTTACAATTATAGCTTTTATAATTGTCCCGATATTTCTTACTTGGCAGCAATTCTCTTCCACAAATCCCATTTCAAATGGATAATCTGTATGTTTCCCGGAGATCTTTCATCAAAAATACTTCAATAGCAGCGGCAGCGGTTCCTTTTGTCTCGGCCGACTTGTTAAAAAGTGCCGCCAGCCAGGATGTCCCCATCCCCAAAATCCATATTTTTTCGAAGCACCTGCAATTTCTGGACTACGATGCCATGTCGGAGGTTGCCAAAGAAATCGGCTTCGACGGTATTGATCTTACGGTCCGTCCGAAAGGGCACGTACTGCCTGAAAAAGTGGAAGAAGACCTGCCAAAAGCCGTTAGCGCCATGAAGAAGGTCGGATTTACGCCCTCTTTGTTTTGTACGGCCGTGGAGAGCGCTGTGAACACTACAGATGTACGGCTGCTGCAAACTGCCGCCAGGCTCGGGTTTCAGTACTACAGGATGAACTGGTATCGCTATCCCGATAACCAAAGCATGCCCCAGGCACTGGACTACTTCGCCGACAAGATCAGTGGCCTTGCCAAGCTGAATAAGAGGCTTAAACTGACCGGGTGCTATCAGAATCACGCAGGGCTTCTGATCGGTTCGTCTATCTGGGAGGTCTACCAGCTTCTGAAGAAAGCTCCGCCTGAAAATATGGGATCGCAGTATGACATACGACATGCAACTGTTGAAGGAGGGCTATCATGGCAGAACGGCCTGCGTCTCATTATGCCGAGAATCAAGACAATCATTCTGAAAGATTTTATATGGATCCAGCGGTCAGGAAAATGGATTACCCAGAATGTGCCTTTCGGGCAAGGCATGGTGGATTGGGATGCTTATTTCAAAATACTGAAAAAAAATAATATCCGGGTTCCCTTCTGCCTGCACCTCGAATATCCGATCGGTGGAGCTGAAAGCGGTTCGGTAAGGCTCACTTCCGACCCCAATACCGTCTATGAAGCAATGAAACGCGATCTCGCTAAGGCGAAAGAGCTCTGGGAGAAAGCGTAGGGCCAGCCGTGAAATTTATCATTCAATCTTTTTAAGTACAAGTACTCAATATGTCAGCAAAAACCATCAATGCGGGCCTTATAGGCTTCGGCCTGTCAGGAAGATATTTCCATGCTCCTTTTCTTTCGGTTATCCCGGACTTCCGGTTAAAAGGCGTTTTTGAGCGCACCAAAAACGAGGCGCAGGCATTCGACCCGTCCATTGAAAACCACCGCAGCCTCGACAGCCTGCTGAATGACAAATCTATTGACGTAGTATTTATCTGCACACCCAACGACACACATTTCAGCTATGCGATAGAAGCCCTGGAAAAAGGCAAGCATATCGTGATAGAAAAGCCGTTTGCAAACAACGAGGCGGAAGCTTTGGAAATATTCGCGCTGGCTGAGAAAAAGGGACTCATTGCCACCGCTTATCAGAACCGCCGGTGGGATTCCGATTTCCTGACTGTCAAACGCCTTATCACTGAAGATAAACTCGGCGATATCATAGAATTTGAAAGCCGTTACGACCGCTACCGGCCCATTCCGGTAACCAATACCTGGAAAGAACAGGGAGGGGTAGGTGCAGGCAATGTCTACAACCTGGGTCCGCATCTCATCGACCAGGCCCTGGTCCTGTTTGGTACGCCGGAAACTGTAGCAGCGGAGGTAAGGACAGTGAGGGAAGGCAGCGCAATAGATGACTATTTCAGTATTTTACTCGGTTACCACGACAAGCTCGTTACACTCAAATCAAGCCTTTTGATTTACCATAATTCACCTCGCTACCTCGTACATGGCAGTAAAGGGAGTTTTACAAAAGGTGGTCTGGACATACAGGAAGAAACTTTGAGACAGGGGGTACTGCCTTCAGGTGAGAACTGGGGCAGCGAACCGGCAGACAGGTGGGGTACCCTGTACAGCGACGCATACACCGGCGTTATTGAAAGCGAACGCGGCGATTATACCCCGTTTTACCAGAATGTATACGACAGCATCGTAAGCGGAGCCGAACTGGCGGTAAAGCCTGAAGAAATACTCCGCACTACCCGGGTGATCGACCTTGCCTTCAGAAGTGCACAGGAAAAGGCGGTTTTATCCTTCCTATGATCCTTTTGGTTCGTACCTTTACGGCATAAACAGAAAAAGATCCGCACAAAATGACTGATCGCTATATGCAGAGAGGTGTTTCCGCCTCGAAGGAAGACGTCCATAAGGCCATTGAAAAACTGGACAAGGGCCTGTTTCCAAAAGCCTTTTGTAAAATAGTGCCGGATACGCTCACCGGCGATCCGTCGTATTGCACGATCATGCACGCTGACGGAGCCGGGACCAAAACCTCTCTGGCCTACCTGTATTGGAAAGAAACCGGCGACCTTTCTGTATGGAGGGGAATCGCACAGGACGCGATCGTTATGAACACCGACGACCTGTTGTGCGTGGGGGCTGTAGGGCCGATGCTGCTTTCCTCCACTATCGACCGGAATAAGAATAAAATCCCCGGAGAAGTCATTGCGGAGATCATCAACGGAACGGAAGAAGTGCTGGCCATGCTGAGGAGTTACGGGGTTGAGATCTACAGCACCGGCGGAGAAACTGCCGATGTGGGCGACCTCGTCAGGACCATTACCGTAAACAGTACGGTGGTGGCCCGTATGAAAAGAGAGGATGTAATTGACAATGCCAATATAAGACCCGGCGACGTCATTGTAGGGCTTGCTTCCTACGGACAGGCTGTGTACGAAAAAGAATATAACGGCGGAATGGGCAGCAACGGACTTACTTCTGCCCGGCACGATATCCTTGCTGAGTACCTGGGCAGCCGCTATCCCGAAAGCTACGACCCGGACATCGCCCCGGGGCTGATTTATTCCGGATCAAAGCAGCTAACCGATCTCATCGACGACTCTCCCGTAAATGTAGGAAAGCTGATCCTGTCTCCTACCCGTACCTATGCCCCGTTTGTGCGGGCTTTCCTGGACGAGCACAAGGACGACATCCACGGCATGATTCACTGTAGCGGCGGAGCGCAAACCAAAATCCTGCACTTTATAGATAACCTGCACGTAGTAAAAAACAATTTGTTACCTACCCCACCTCTTTTCCGTCTTATCCAGGGTGAAAGTAAGACCGATTGGAAAGAAATGTATAGAGTATTCAACATGGGGCACAGGCTTGAATTATACCTCCCGGAAAAAACGGCGGAAAAAGCCGTCGCACTTTCCCGGTCTTTCGGAATTGAAGCCCAGGTCATAGGACACGTAGAAGCATATCATAAAAAGCAGGTTTCGATAGTGAGCGAACATGGTACTTTCGTATACTGAAATGCCGGATACTTAAATGAAAAAAAAGCTATACCCTCTTTTCTTTCTCACTGCTATATCGACAGGAATGGTCGGCGAGGATCCGAATGAAGCGGTATTACGAAAAATCGATAAAGAGATCGCTCAGAATTCCAGGGTATATGAATCGCTCCGGGATGCGATCAGTACTGTAGGGCACCGTCTTACGGGCACCGACCACGGTTCGCATGCTGAAGAATATGCGTTCAACCTGTTTAAAGAATATGGCTTCCGTGATGTAAAGTACCAATCGTTTGAGCTGGAAGCATGGTCTCGCGATACGGTCACCCTCAGCATAGCTCCCGGCAACAGCGATAATTACCGGGAAGTCCCGGCCGTTTCACTGGCCCATTCCCCGGTTTCGGCGCAGGTAAAAGGTGAGATTATAGATGTAGGCAACGGGTTGCCGGAAGATTTTGAAGCATACGGTGACAGGATCAGGGGGAAAATAGTGCTGGCCAACCTCCATCTTTCAAAAGCCCCGGGCAAGCAGAATATCCACCGCTCCCAAAAGACCGCCCTGGCTATCCGCTACGAAGCTGCAGGCATTATTTTTATCAACGGTACCCCCGGGAACGTGCTCCTTACCGGGACGGCATCGGTGACCGGCGGGCTCATTCCGATCCCCGCTTTATGCATCTCAAACATCAGCGGAAAAGAATTACGGGCCTGGATTGAAGCGGAAAGCCCGATGATCGCCGAGATCGAAATGAGCAATTTTTCAGAAAAGGCGAATGCCCGGAATGTGATCGCTACGCTCAAAGGCAGATCACCGGAAAAGATCGTGATAGGTGGCCACCTCGATTCGTGGGACCTGGCTACGGGAGCCATCGATAACGGCATAGGCTCCTTCGCCGTGATCGATATCGCAAGAACTTTCCGGAAACTCAGGATCAAACCGGAGAAAACAATCGAATTTGTCTTGTTTATGGGCGAAGAGCAGGGTCTCCTGGGCTCCAGGCACTACGTAAGCGAGCTGAAACGGCGCAACGAGCTTTCGAAAACAGGCTATATGATCAATCTTGACATGACCAACAACCCGGACGGAGTCATTTCCTACGGCCGGCCTGAGACGGAAGCCTATTTCAGGAATGTCGGAGAGATCGTCGCCAGGATCGACACCAGCTATAAAAACAGGATTAATAACGCGGCGGGTCTGCATAGCGACCATCAGCCGTTTATGGTAAACGGGATACCGGTGCTGGCCTTTTCAGGCTCCCTGCCTCAAAAAGCGCTCCATTGCTACCATGCCGACTGCGATCACTTCGACCTGGTCAGCAAGGCCGACATAGAAAAAACAGTACGCGTGGCTTCTGTATACCTGTACAAGCTGGCATCCGAAAAGACCCTGCCGGCCCGGAGATTGACGCCTGACGAAACGAAAGACCTCATGATCGCGCAGGGGCTGAAAGAAGCGCTGATCCTGGGAAACGACTGGGCCTGGGAACAATAGCGGGGTCTGCTGGTATTAACTAACCATTATTTGTCTGATGTCGTGCTGACTTTCCCAAACGCGAAAATAAATATAGGCCTTAACATCCTGCGTAAAAGACCGGACGGGTTCCATGATATTTCCTCCTGCTTTTACCCGGTGAAGCTCTGCGACGCGCTGGAAGCTGTACCCTCACGCAAAGGCTCTTTTTATACCAGCGGGCAGAGAATTTTAAATGATGAGCCTAACCTCGTCTCAAAGGCTTACGATCTGTTAGCGGCTGACCACCCCCTGCCCCTCCTGGATATTTACCTGCTCAAGGGAATCCCAATCGGGGCCGGGCTGGGCGGAGGATCTTCAGACGCCGCTTTTATGATAAAGCTGCTGAACCAGGCATCGGACCTGCACCTCTCTGAAGAACAGATGGAAGAGTATGCCCGTAAACTGGGCAGTGACTGCGCTTTTTTTATACAGAACAAGCCCGTGTATGCCTACGGGAAAGGCGATCAGTTTGAGGATATCCCACTTTCTCTGGAAGGTCACTTTCTCTGCCTCGTTAACCCCGGTATCCACATCCCGACAGCCGAAGCTTATTCGGGGATCAGGCCTTTTGAAACGACAACGGATCTGAAGGCTGTCCTGAAACAACCCCTTTCAGAATGGAAAAATATTGTTGTAAATGACTTTGAGCAACCTGTCTTCAATAAATACCCCATTATTGCCAAAATCAAATCGGACCTTTATGAAGCAGGTGCGCTGTATGCCAGCATGAGCGGTTCAGGTTCGTCAGTCTACGGAATTTTCGAAAATATCCCGAATACTGACAATATTTTTAAAAACTGTTTCGTTTGGCAAGGAGAATTAAACTAAATTTGATCAAGAAAAATACCTCAAAAAAACTAACGTGCCTACCAATTACTCGACGCAGGCAAGAGGCGGGTTATTAACCCGCCAGAAAGAGCCCTATCAGTTCATGATGTGGTTGGGCCTTGCAGGCAGTTCCCTGATATTTATTTCCCTGGTAGCAATTTCTTTTTTCCGGAGAGAGTCACTCGGATGGGAGGAAATTTCCATGCCCGGCGCTTTCTGGCTCAGTTCACTCCTCATTTTTTCAAGCAGCGTTACGCTTTTTGAAGCTGTTCTCGCGTTCAGGACTGAACGTTTCAGGCATTATCGCATCTGCCTGGCACTCACCTTTATCCTTGGAGTCATCTTCACCATTACGCAGTCGGTAGGATGGCTGGAGTTGTTTGATATGGCAGAATCTGTCTCCAACAAATCTTCGCTTTCGTTCATCTACCTTATCACCGGGCTTCATTTCCTTCACATTCTGGGAGGTCTGGGTTTCCTGGGAATCCTGCTGACGGAAGCTCTCCGCAACACCACCTATATTGATGCTTTTGTGTACAGCGTCAACGGGCCCAACCTTATCCGTATAAGGCTGCTGAGTATATACTGGCATTTTATCGGAGGGCTGTGGCTTGTCTTGTTTTTTATGATGCTGTTCCTCCTGCTCCCTTCAGGCCACCACGCTCCTGTAGCAGTATGATCTAAAAAAGTACCGGGCATTTTGTCCCGCTGCGTGCTCTTCCTTTTAATTTGACCCTGGGGCTTCGGACCGTCTTTTTCCTGGATACTTCCGCTTTTTTGTCCGTATACGGCAGAAGTCGGAAATCGAATTCGGGAATAAGATAATCTTCAGTAATTTCCTTTAATGGCGCCTGCAGGTGATGCCTGCCCGGGAAAAGCATATTTTCATACTCGTAATCGTAAAGATAGAGCGTCACATACCCGTCGAGGCTGTACTTGAGACTGATCTCCGAATAGGGGCCGTTATCTTTTGCAGAAGCTACAAACCGGGCCATTTCCTTCGCCCTGCCGCCGTCACGGACCAGCATATTCATATTGTACCTGAAAGCGCGATGGGTGGAATCCAGTTGCAACGCCACGCCCATATAGTACCTGGCGTCCTTCAGGCGCTCCAACCCTGCATACATCACTGCGGTATTGTTGAGGGCGCTTTTATCCTGGTATGACTGGTAGCTCACCCTGGCGTCCTCATATTGCTGCCAATACCTGAACACATTGCCTTCGTTGACGTGGTAAAACTTTTTAGCCGGGGCAGCTTCAAGCGCAAGGTTAAAGTCCTTACCGGCAAGCGTGTAGCTCCTGTCCGCACTCTTATTATCCCCGTACTGGCTAAACCTGTTTCCAATGTAAGCATTTACAATGCCCCTGTTATTCAGCAGGAACGGCCGCCCGCGGTTGGTGCGCACAAGGCTGTCAAACAGCGACCTCGCCGCTTCTAGCATATCCTGCTCCAGCATGGTCACACCCCTGCCGTTTTGAGCATTGAGACTGACAGGATTGAGCTTTACGGCCGTGTTGAATACGTCAAACGCCTTTTCATACATACCGAAATGCATGAGAAGGTTTCCATAGTTGGTCCAAAGCCGGTCATAGTTCTTTTCATAGCCCAATGCAGCGTTCAGAAGCTTCCCTGCTTCGGCATACCTGCGCCGGTCTATCTCTATTTTACCCATTCCTGCGAGGGCTTCATACCGGCCGGCATCCAGCCTGGCTGCATTTCCGAAATCCGCTGCCGCCGCGTCGATATGACCCAGGAAATAATTGGAGTAGCCCCGGCAGACCAGGACATCGGCCATCTCCTTCCGGGAGACATCGATCAATGTATCGGCTTTCGAAAAATCCGACAGGGCGCCTTCGTAATCTCCCAGGCCATACCTGGCCACCGCTCTACCCAGGTAGGCGTGTCCGCTTCCGGCGGGATCCCGGGAGATCAGCCCGTCGAAGATCACTTTTGCTTTGCCATAACGGCGTTCTGCCAACGCAACATTCGCGATGCCCTGCTGACCGGCAGCAGCCAGAGGCCTGTATGAGGCCAGCATCTCATAGTATTTTTTCGCCTCGCCATACTCTTTTTCGCCGTAGAAAGCATTGGCCAGCCCTAAAATAGCTTCGTTCCTGCAGCTACGGTCTTTGGTTTTCAAATAAGTGCTGAAACTCTGGCGCGCCTGCGAAAACTCTTCCTGTCTGACCAGGGTATTCCCAAGGCTTACCATCGCTTTCGGGTGTTTCCTGGCAAGCATTTTAAAATCGGTGCGGGCCTCGTCAGGTTTTCCCGCAGCCATAAGAGCATCCCCTCTTGCCATCCTGTAGGCCGGCCGATCACTCCGGGCGATAGCAGCGGTGAAGCTTGTGATCGCGCCATGCGTGTCTCCGGACCGTAACAGCAGAACTCCTTTGTTATAACTCAGTTTTCCATCGGGATCCGGAGAGCTGAAAGCATTTCCCGCAAATGCGGCCGTACCTTTCTCCGGCAACAGCCGTCCCAATGCCACCCTGGCGTTCAGTGCGGCATTGGGCTGGCCGGCAATTTTAAGATCACGCACTGCGCCTGCAAAATCCCCTGCCAGCAGTTGAATAAGTCCCCTATGATAAGCTACAAGTTCCTGCTCAGTCCCTCCGTTAACTGAGCCTATCTGCTGTAACGCCTTATGATGAAGCCCCGACAACGCCAGGAGTATCGCTTCGTTGTGTACGCGCGCTACAGAATCTTCCGCCAGGTAAGATGATGCGTGATAGCCGGAATACGTACGCCTGAGCACATTCAGCTTCTTCAGATACCTGCTTTGCTTCAGGATGCCCGGGTTGTTGTCTTCGAAAGACCGGTTAAACTCCGGAAGCAGGGCTGAAAGCTGCTTTTCGCATTTTTCAAAAGACTGGCTCTTCACTTCACCGCAGAAAACAGCGGTAAGGCACCACAACACCGCTCCGGCGATGACCGACGAAATTCCCGAACCCGATATGATGTTGCTAAAATACACTCCGACAGTCTGATGAGTAGCCCATAACAAACATAAAAAAAATGTATGAGATAGCCATGACTTGCGAAGCGTATGGCCACGGAAGTAAAAAAGCTTTCCCGTCAATTGCTATATTTGTAAATCCGGAAAAGAATTATGAAGATGAAGCCGGTTAAACTAAAAAAATCGTGATGACAAATTTCTCCAGGAATCTTGTAGGGCTACTAGCTGTTTTCGGCCTGTTTTTTTGTACTCCTCCTGCAGCAGCAAAGCCGCCGATAGAAGGCCGGTGGAATATAACCATTGACATGAACGGCACGAAGCTGCCCTCGTGGCTGGAAGTTCGTCATTCGGGTTATAAAACGCTGATCGGGCAGTTTGTCAGTACCTCGGGAAGCGCCCGGCCGGTTTCGGTAGTTCATTTCAGGGACGGAGAATTTAACTTCTCTATTCCGCCCCAATGGGAAGAAGGAGAGAACGATCTGAAAGTATCGGGAAAAGTGGATGGGGACAGGATATCAGGCACGCTTGTTTCTCCGAAAGGTGAAACTTTTAACTGGACCGGCCAGAGGGCCCCGAAATTGAAAAGGGATAAAGCTCCCACCTGGGGAAAACCGGTCGGGCTGATCAAAGCCAATTCCCTCGAAGGCTGGAAAGCGCTTGGCAAGAACAGTAACTGGGTAGTGAAAAACGGGATATTGAGTAACCCTAAGTCCGGAGCTAACCTGGCTACCGAAGCTAAATTTGAAGACTTTAAGCTGCATGTGGAGTTCAGGATACCGAAGGGAAGCAACAGCGGCATCTACCTGAGGGGGCGCTATGAAATCCAGGTTACCGACAGCTACGGTGCAGAGCCTGAATACGACCAGCTAGGCGCCATTTACGGCTTTATCATTCCTGTAGAGCTCCCGGCCAAGCCTGCCGGAGAATGGCAGACGCTCGACGTCACACTGACCGGAAGGTTGGTAACAGTTGCTTTAAACGGTAAGACGATCATACATCCCCAGGAAATCCCGGGGATCACCGGCGGGGCTCTCGACAGCAATGAAGGCGCTCCCGGACCTCTTATGATCCAGGGCGATCACGGAGCTGTCGAATACCGTAACATAACCATTACGCCTGCTTTATAGTCGCAGACTTCGTACCCGATTTATACCTCTCCACCAATAAGATACGGTTATTGTCCTTAAGGGCTTTCATATTAACCTTGCTTCTTTCATTTGGGCTTTTTTACCGTTCAAATGGGCAGGAAATTCTATGGGCGCACAAGCTGCTGGGCTTCTCTTCCGAACATCGCCCCGGTCCCTATGGACAGCAATACCGGGCGGTCCGGTTGCTGGGGCCTCCCGAAAAATCCCCTCAGACCGGTGACAGTCCCAACGCCTGGAGCCCGGCTGAAGCTGATGTTAACTCCGAAGAATGGATCAAAGTAGGTTTTGATAAAGCAATTGCACCCCGCCAGGTTTTAATTGCTGAAAACTTCAATCCCGGCGCCCTTACTGCTGTTTATCTCTACGAGCCCTCCGGCAAAGAACACCTGATCGCTTCCCGCGGGCAACTGAAAGCGAATGGTGAGACAGGAAGGCTGCTTACTTTGATTCCGGGCCTCAGTCCCGACATCAGGATCAATGCCCTGAAACTGGTCATGAACCCCTCCCTGGTCGGTGGTTACAACCAGATCGATGCGATCGGGATAACCGAATCTGACCGACCCGTGCATATCGGTGTCGAAATTGCCGGGGATTTGCCACCAGGAATGACCAAAACACCTCTCGGACCGGCGATTAATTCAAGGGGTAGGGAAATTGCCCCCGTTATTTCCCCCGACGGCTCTACCCTTTACTTTACCCGGGAGCATCCGGACAATATCGGGAATGCCCGCAGGCAGGATGTCTGGGTTTCGACAAAACGGTCAAACGGGGAATGGGGGCCGGCAGAAAATATAGGACCTCCGATCAACAATTCGGGAGACAACGCCGTGCTGGGTATTTCCGCCAACGGGAAAACGTTATACCTCTTAAACGCCTACGAGGAAGACGGCAGCATGACGGAAGGATTCTCGAGGTCTTTTCTTACAAAATCGGGATGGTCGTTCCCCGTTAATTTCCTGATAGAAGATCATTATAACGACCAGCGCCCGAAAAATACCGAAATGACCATTTCTCCTGCAGAAAATGTCATCATATTGTCGGTTCAACGCCGCGACACCTATGGCAGCAAGGATCTTTACGTCAGCTTTAAAAAGTCGTCCGGCTCATGGAGCGTTCCCCTGAACCTGGGACCGGTCATCAACACTGCCGACTACGAAGGCGCTCCTTTTCTGGCCGCGGACAACAAGACACTGTATTTTACTTCGGCGGGACACAGAGGATACGGCAGCGGGGACATATTCGTCTCGCGCCGGCTGGACGACACCTGGCTAAAATGGTCCAGGCCCCTCAATCTGGGTCCATCCATTAATTCTCCCGGATGGGACAGTTTTTTTA
Organism: uncultured Cytophagales bacterium; assembly: GCA_964559125.1. Lineage (GTDB taxonomy): Bacteria > Bacteroidota > Bacteroidia > Cytophagales > Spirosomataceae > Ravibacter. Next base: position 84,780 of record CAZLGW010000020.1, on the reverse strand, counting down.
CCATACCGGCATCCGGCGAATATGCCTATATGAGTTCTTTTAATCCCGCTAACCAGTCGGACGATCTCTTCCGCATACCCCTCTACCCATCTATAAGCCCGCAGGTATTGCTGACCTTAAGCGGGAAGCTGACCGACAAGGAAACCGGCGCTCCCCTGCCCGGACAGATCGAACTTACCACCCCTGACAGATCCCAGACTGTAGCAGATGTTGTCCCCGAAGCCGAAACCGGAGAGTACCGGTTGCTGATGCCGTATGACAGCACGCTCACGTTTTCGGCGACCAGTCCGGGCTATTTTCCCTACTCTGAGGAGCTGAGGATTTCAAGGTCCGGGGATATGACGGCTACCCGGAATATTGCCCTGACACCCGTAAAAAGCGGACGCCGGCTTCCATTGAACCAGGTCCGTTTTGCGCAAAGCAGCTCCCGGCTGGAAGCAGGGTCGCAGAGCGAGCTGATGAAGCTGGTCGACCTGATGAAAGAATATCCCGGTATGGAAATCCTGCTGGAAGGCCACACCGACAACCAGGGAGATTTTAACAAAAACCTGGCCCTTTCTGAAGAACGCGTTAAAAATGTAAAGCGCTTCCTGGAGTCAAAAGGGATTGGCCCGGAACGAATTCAGATCAAGGCCTGGGGTTCTTCGCGGCCCGTTACCCACAACCTCACCGAAGACTCACGCAGGCAGAACAGGAGGGTAGAGTTGACGGTTCTGAAGATTTGAAAGTTATTAATTGCTAGCTTTGACACTTTATTTTGTATACGTCAGTTGAATGAAAGATTTTTTATCAGCCCGCTCTTCATGGATCCTGCTGGGAATCGTTTTAGCCGGTATGCTCCTCCGGTTTTACAGACTTGACACCTACAGTATTTTTTTTGATGAGAAAAGTACGATGGTAGTCAGCCAGGGCATCGTGCTTGAAGGAGCCAACCAGAAAGATGTTTTTACGCAACCGTCGTTTACACCCGCAGACTTCTGGAAACCCAAAAAAATCGCAGACTACTACGAGGCCATGACGCGGAGCGACATCGGCAACAGTCCGTTCTACTACCTGACCCTCCACCTTTGGATGGACATTTTCGGGCTTTCGGATTTCTCTGCCCGGTCGTTTTCCGTCCTTTTCAGCGTACTCATTATCCTGCTGACCTACCTGTTTGCCAGGCAGTTCTTTTCAGAAAACACCGCGCTTATTGCCGCGGCAATCGTAGCTGTCGAGCCGTTTTTTATAGCTTACAGCCACCAGGCCCGCAACTATTCGCTCACCTTTTTCCTAACCCTGCTGAGCACTTTTTACTTTCTCAGGATCGTCGAAAATGAAAATGCCGGTAAGCGAAACCCGTGGAACTACGTGGGTTACATCATCGCGTCGTTCCTCTGTCCGCTGTCGCATTTTCTGACGGTATCCGTTTTCATAGGACAAGGCTTGTATGCCCTCTTTTTCCTAAAAGCCCGGCATTGGGTAAAAATGCTGCTTGCAGGTACACTCGCAATGTCGGGTATCGCCTGGTGGCTGATGTACGGAGGGGGTCAATGGACACTGCACAGCCTGGACCACCAGGCCAGAGAGTACAAAAGGGTAGCAGAAAACATGCCATCCAATAACCCTTATGGCCACGTTTTACCCGCAACTCCTACCAACGTATTCTTCAAATCGATTCCTATATTCGGAGACTTGTTCATCTTTACGAACGGGCTGTTCGATGTTCTTGCGGGCAAAAAAAACCTGATTATCTCGCTCCTTTCCGGGCTGGCGCTGGCGATTATCTACCACGGAAAATTGTTTCAAAGGCTGGCTATTGCACAGCGAACTATCATCCTTGCGCTGGTAGCCTTTGCTCCTATGCTGATTTATTCGCAAACCAGGCTGCGGTTTGTGATCCTGTCGGTCGCCATCCTGCTTTTATCCATGTTTCCGGCGGTACACCGAAGCGCCTCCCCTGCCGAAAGAAAAAGACTCTGGCTGATCTACATCATGGCCACGGTGCCCACGCTTTTTCTTATCGCTTTTGCTTTCAAAAACGGGCATACTTTCGGCCTTACCCAACGCTATTCCGGCTTTTCATTCCCTTACGTGATCGTATTTATAGCGCTTCTCGCTCAATTTATCGCCCGTCTCAGAGGCGACTATATTGCGCTGATCGGCATTATCATGCTCGTACAATCCGGGTTTGTTACGCTCAGGCTCAAAGAGTTTTACGAAGACAGGTCGCCTAAATACGGGTATTTTCATGAACCACGCCCTTCGAATCCGTATTACGCGGCTGCCCGGGAGATAAAAAAGCTCTACCAGCCCGGGGACACGATTTTTTACGGCGCTCCGCCTGTTGTCATTTTCAATGAAATGGACAGGACCTTCCTGCCTTATTCCATACAGGACGCGCAGCTCACCAACCTGTATCTGCCCAAAGATGCACAATACATACAGGTCATGGACACGGTGCGGACAGACAAAATTATACTGAAGCAGGCTACCGGCAATAGTATCGAAATAGCCGATCTGACCGGCATGAGATTTTAAATACCTTTTCTATCCATGAAAAAACTGACCATCGGACTGCTGGAATGCGATCACGTCAGGCCGGATCTGATGCATATCAACGGGGACTACCGGGAAATGTTCCCAGCCCTCTTCAACAAGGGATCTTCCGATATCGAATTCCGGTTCTACGATGTTATAAACGGCATTTTCCCTGCATCGGTTAACGAATGCGACGGCTATATCACAACGGGATCGTCTTTTTCAGTATACGACGACGTAAAATGGATTCACGACCTGGCTGATTTCGTACGAAAACTCCACAAAACCAAGACTCCTTATGCCGGCATTTGTTTCGGCCACCAGATGCTGGGGTATGCACTGGGCGGAAAGGTTCATAAGTCGGCAGGCGGCTGGTGCGTCGGAGTGCATGAGCTGACTTTACTTTCACAGGAGAGCTGGATGGAGCCTTACCGGGATACGCTCAACCTGCTCATGATGTGCCAGGACCAGGTAATGGAGCTCCCTGACAATGCCGTCAGGCTGGCTTCCGCCGCCGGTTGCCCCAACGCCGTAATCGCCGTTGGCCGGACGATGATAGGAATCCAGGCCCATCCGGAATTTTCACCTTCCTACGACAGGGCTCTTATGGAATTGCGCAAAGAAAGGATAGGAGAGGAAAAAGTTACAGAGGGTATAGGGAGCCTCAGCCTGCAAACTGACGAAGTTACCGCAGCTAACTGGATTGTCAATTTTTTCAGTAATTTGCAAAAAAGGAATTAGCCTATGGCAACAATTGAAGAACCGCAAAAAATTCTTACGCCTCTGCAGATTGAACAAAAAATCAGGAGAATGGCCTACGAGGTGTATGAGCGTAATTTCACTGAAAAAGAAATTGTAATTGCCGGGATTGTAGGCGAAGGCTACGAATTTGCCAAACGGCTTTCGGCAGAAATCAGTCGTATTTCTCCCCTGGAAGTCAGGCTGATAGAACTGCGTTTTGATATACATGCTCCGAAACAGAGCTATATCGATTTCGGCAACGACGAAGTTGTCCTCGAAGATCATGTAGTGGTGGTAGCCGATGTGGTATTGAATACCGCCCGGACTATGACTTTCTCGCTTCAGCCCTTTCTTCAGAAAGGCGTCAGGAAGCTGCAGGTTGCAGTGATAGTTGACCGGAGCCACCGGCTCTACCCCGTTTCCGCAGACTACGTAGGGTATTCTCTCAGTACAACTATCAATGAGCACGTACAGGTTATTCTCAGCAAACCTGATCAGGAAGGAGCCTACCTTCAGTAAATACCGTTCAGCATGAAAAGCATCAGACCACAAGATGCGGGCACACGGTCTTTCCACCGATATATGACCGGCGCAGTAGCCCCGAGGCCTATCGCCCTGGTCAGTACAGCCGATAAATCAGGGCGTATCAACCTAAGCCCGTTCAGTTTTTTCAACTATGTAGGGATTGATCCGCCCGTCATCGTATTTGCTCCCAATAAAAGGGCCTCCGACGGCTCTTACAAGCACACGGTATTAAACCTGAAAGAAGTACCTGAAGCCGTCGTCAACCTGGTAGACCGGAGCATGGTACAGCAAGTCTCGCTGGCATCATCGGAATACGAAAGGGATATCAATGAATTTGAGAAAGCAGGCTTTACCCCGGTCCCGTCACTGGCCGTTACTCCTCCACGGGTGCAGGAATCGCCCGGTCATCTTGAGTGCAGGGTACTTGAGATAAAAGAAATCGGCAGCATGAGCCTGGTGATCGCCGAGGTGGTGCTGGCTCATTTCTCCGAACGGATCCTCGACAGTAAAGGGCGCATAGACATGTTAAAAACCAAGTGGGTCGGCCGCGCGGGCGACGATTGGTATAGCGCTTCCGGCAGGGAAACACTATTTGAAGTACCACGCCCCGTAAAAGGGATCGGTATCGACGCATTACCTCTGTCGGTACAGCGGTCGGCGATCCTGACGGGTAACGAACTTGGCATATTGGGCAGCACCGCACAACTTCCCGATCAAAGCGAGATCAGGCAATATGGTTACAATCCGGTAGTAGCAAATTTCAGGGAGCAGACACAGGGAGCCTGTGAAAACTTTAACGAGCTGCTTCACATCCGGGTAAAGGAGCTTTTAGCAGAAGGAAATGTAAAAGAGGCCCTCCTCGCCGCATTCCAATCCCATTGATCAGCCTTCACAACCGGTCGCCATATTTAAGTACCGGGAAGCAACCTCTTTCGCTTTATTTTCCGTATTTTTAACGAGCGTTCAAATTAACCATTCCACGATCATGAGTTTCAATTCAAAACATCTGGCCACGTTCATTATAGGAGCTGCTGCGGGCGTTGCGCTACATAAATACCTGCAGACGGAAGACGGCGAAAAACTGCTGGAAGATCTTAAATCCAAAGCAAACGATCTGAAAGGAGAAGCTGAGGAAGCGCTTGACAAAGCCCCTGAGTATTTTGAGGAACTTAAGAGCAAAGGAGCTGAAACGCTGAAAACAAATTTCCCGGATGCTGATAAATTCCTGAAAGATCTGCTTAATAACATCACAGGCAAAAAACCGGCCGCTACCGGAGAAAGCCCCGCGTAACAGCCGCCTCCGGCCGGGCTGCGATCGGCCGACCGCGGCCCGGCATTGAGCAAAGGTGCCGGGAACTGACAGAGCAGATTCCGGCACTTTTTCCATATTCCATTTTAACTCCCGAATAGTCGACGAATGCCCAGCAACCGCCTGCTCCAGACCCTATTGATCATCCTTTGTACATCGCTGATTCTTTACCTGGGAAGGAGTGTGCTGGTCCCGATCAGCTTCGGGCTTTTTATAAGCCTGCTGATATACCCCGTCTGTAGCTGGCTCGAACGAAAGGGTATGGGACGGGTGCCGGCAATAGTAGTGAGCCTGCTGATCCTGCTGGTACCTATTGCTTTCCTGATCACGCTGCTCGTATTGCAGATACTGAACCTGCGCGACTACTTCCCCGACCTGCAGGTAAAGTTGCTCGGGCTTGCGAATGAAATCAGTATATACGCGGAGGAGACATTCGGGATAGAAAAAGGTAAATGGCGCATCTGGGCTACCCAGGGGGTAGAAAATTCCATACAGTCGATTTTCGGCTTTGCACGGAACACGCTACAGGCCTCCGTTTCGGGAACCGTGCTGCTGATCATTATTCCTGTTTACAGCTTTCTTATCCTCTACAGCCGCGAACGGTTGGTTCGTGTAGCCGAGTTGATGGCCCCCGCATCACTTAAAGGCCGGCTCAAAGGAATCCTGCACAAAGCAGTAAACTCCTATGCCCAGTTTATCAAAGGAATGGCAACCGTGTATCTGATCGTGGGGATCCTGAACAGTACGGGCCTTCTCATCCTGGGCATTCCCAATGCTATTTTCTTCGGATTTATCGCGTCTATCCTGACATTTATTCCCTATATAGGCATCATGATCGGTGCGCTGCTTCCTATCATCATTTCCTGGACATTGTACGATTCGGTCTACTACCCGCTGGGGGTCATAGCTATTTATACGTTTGTACAATATCTGGAAGCCAATCTCATTTTCCCCTGGGCGGTGAGCCAGCGCATCAACCTGAGCACGCTCAGCACGCTTGTCGCCATTTTTACAGGCGGCTTGCTGTGGGGCGCAGCAGGTATGATCCTTTTTGTGCCATACATGGCAATAGCCCGTATCATTGCCGACCAGTTAGAAGGCGGCGAAGCCCTGGCGATCCTTTTGGGAGATGACCCGCTTCCCGATCCCTGAGCCGGGCATCCCTGAACCTACTCTATTAAAACGGCAGTTCCGTTTGCGCTTACCATCAGCATCGACCCGTTGCCCCCTATTGTTTCGTAGTCAAGATCGACCCCGATAACAGCGTTGGCGCCCAATCGCTGCGCCTGCTCTACCATTTCCTTTACAGCGATGCTCTTCGCCTCTCTCAACCCCTGCTCATAAGCGCCGGCCCTCCCTCCTACTACATCGCGGATCCCAGCAAAAAAGTCTTTTACGATATTGGCGCCGATGATCGCCTCACCATTGACCAGGCCGATATACCTGATAATCCTTTTTCCTTCAACATTGGGGGTGGTAGTTACCAACATATCTTTTCGTGATTAAGGTTAGTTGAAATACAATACTAATATATTCAAATACGCCGGGTATTTCCTGTCAATTATGTTCAGTGGGAAAATAGCTTTATAGACGCACCTCTCCCCCCCAGGAGGGTGCCTAAAAAGCACCCTCGACGACTTTTATCAGGAAATACTTTTTAGACAGCCTCAGTCGTTTTTTAACAGGATACAGCCCCTTCTTTACCTGGCTTACAACACCTAACAGCCGATTGGCTTCATTCAAAACTCAGGTACGGAGCAAGCAGGTCAAGAAAGGCAGGGGTTATATTTATCACTTTCTCCAGGTCATCCCTGGAACGATAGGCACCGTGCTGCTCTCGGTAGCGGATAACCGCCTCGGATGTCTTGCGATGTTTCTTGGCATACGGATGCCTGAGAAGCTCGTCCAGCGATACTGCATTGATAGCTATTTTACGGGGTGGGCTCAGTATCCTGGCGTATTGATTCAACCCGGAAAGCGACAAAGTATCTAATCCGTAAATCTCCGGGTACTGGCTTGGGGAATGGAAGCCTCCCAGTGCATTCCGGTAGTTTAAAATGATCCTGGCTCTTCCGGAACCAATCCCCTTCAGCTTTTTTAGCTGGGCGGTATCCGCTTTGTTTATATCAAAGGGAACAATCACGGTCTGCTGATAGCCTGGATTAAATACTCCCTGTCTTTTCTTCTCCTGCACAAAATCGCTTTTTACCGGTTTGTCACGGGCAGGTCTCTTTCCCGGTACTTCTGCATCTGCATCATTTAGCGACCCGGGAGAAAGCCTGATATAGGGAAGCAGGGTCTGGTACAGTTCGTCAGGGAAATCGTAAATCCGGCGGAGATCTTCATTTTTGCGAAATATGCCACCTTTTTGCCGGTAGTTGATAATCCTGCGGGCCAGGAATCCCGGAATGCCCAGGCTTATCATTTCCTCTTCAGTGGCAGTATTAGGATTAAAATCCTTCAGCCCGACAAATTCGGACTTAGTTGTCGACTCTTTCCGTACGCCTGCTTCAGCCTGTTCCTCCAGCCTGGCCGCTCTTACGAGGCTATCCAGGAAAACTCTTTCTTCGGCCCTTTCCTCCGGCGTTCTGTAAAAGAGATAGTGTTTGAGGAATACGGGGAAGATCAGGACCATAGCCGATAGAAGCAATAACCCTGTAATACCGCGCGCTTCTTTCGGCGATACTGAGAAAAAATCCTGCAGAAAAACGATGATACGGTCAAACATAGGAAGATCAGGAAGTATAGTATACTAATTCATAATTAGTTACCCAAGTTACGGAATAGAAGACAGTATGTAAAGCTGTCGGTCAGAAACTAAGGAAAAAATGGTTAGCTTTGCACCGCGTAAAACGGCCGGGCCGGCCTTACCGCAAAGAGTTTCAGTTAAACGTAGAAATAAGTTTTTACAGATTATGTCATCTGCTCCTGCTACCTCTCTTCAGGATATTATATCTCATGCCAAAGAATATGGCTTCGTGTTCCCTTCATCCGAAATCTACGACGGGCTCCAGGCCGTTTATGACTACGGGCAAAATGGTGTGGAGCTGAAAAACAGCCTGAAAAGTGCGTGGTGGAAAGCTATGACCCAGTTGCACGATAACATTGTAGGAGTCGATGCGGCTATCTTTATGCATCCGCTTACCTGGAAAGCCTCCGGGCACGTCGACGGGTTCAACGATCCGATGATCGACAACAAAGATTCCAAAAAAAGATACCGTGCCGACCAGTTGCTTGAAGGTAAAGCTGAGGAATATGTAAACGCCGGTCAGCCCGAAAAAGCCTCTGCGCTGCTTGCCGAAATGGGGCGTCTCCTTGGAGCGGAAGACCTCGACGGTGTAAGAGAACTGATCATAGCGGAAGGCATTGTATGCCCGGTTTCCAAAACAGCCAACTGGACGGACGTAAGGCAATTCAACCTGATGTTCAGTACCCAGGTAGGATCGGTAGCGGAAGATGCCAGCCTGATTTACCTGAGACCAGAAACTGCACAGGGTATTTTTGTCAACTTCCTGAATGTTCAGAAAAGCGGCAGGATGAAAGTCCCCTTCGGAATCGCCCAGATAGGTAAGGCTTTCCGGAACGAGATCGTAGCGCGCCAGTTCACCTTCCGTATGCGCGAATTCGAGCAAATGGAAATGCAGTTTTTTGTGAGGCCGGGTTCAGAAATGGAATGGTACGAATCGTGGAAGGAGCAGCGGCTCAGGTTCCACAAGGCAATCGGCCTGCCTCCGGAAAAGCTGCAGTATCACGATCACGACAAACTGGCTCATTATGCCAATGCAGCCGTCGATATCGAGTTCCGGTTCCCGTTCGGGTTCCGGGAGATCGAGGGGATCCATTCGCGTACGGATTTTGACCTCAAAAACCACCAGGAACTGTCTAAAAAGAAACAGCAATACTTTGATCCTGAAATCAACCAGAACTACATTCCCTATGTAGTGGAAACTTCAGTAGGGGCAGACCGTCTTTTCCTGGCTGTTTTCTGCAACGCTTTTACCAGGGAAGCCGACGGAGATAAAGAGCGGACCTTCCTGAAATTCCACCCTGCGCTTGCTCCCGTAAAAGCGGCGGTTTTACCGCTGGTCAAGAAAGACGGGCTTGCCGAAAAAGCACAGGAAATAGCAAAATCACTGAAATCTTCGTTCAGGACCGTATATGACGACAACGCCGCAATAGGCAAGCGCTATACCCGCCAGGACCTGATCGGCACCCCGTTCTGTATAGCCGTCGACTACCAGACAATGGAAGACGACACAGTAACTATCAGGCACAGGGATACTACGCAACAGGAGCGGGTGCCGGTCTCTCAGCTGAAAGAAAAAATAGGCCACGAGGTCTCATTGGAAAGGATCCTGGAAGCTATCTGAGGCTGCTTCCGGGCTGGCGCTTGTCCTCTTATCTCCCGAAGTCATCCTGGACACGTACGATATCGTCTTCGTCCGACGGGTTGGCGGCGTCGGTATGCTGCCAGATTTCGGCGACTACACCGTATTCATCGACCCCTATCAGCCGGTGCCGCTCTCCCCTTTTGAGACTGATCACGTCACCGGTCGACAGACTCCGCGGGAGAGTTTCCTCGTCTGTATCGCTCACTACTATTGCGGCATTCCCTCCGATCACTTTCCATATCTCGGCCCTGCGGTGATGGTATTGCCACGAAAGTCGCTTACCGGGCGCCACCAGCAGTATCTTGGGACTAAGCTTGTCAAAGCCCTCAAAATCGCTCAGCGATAAGTGCGGAAAGAACGTTTCGATGAATTTCGGAGCCTGTTTCTCTTCCAAAACCAGGAATCCTCCCCAAGGCCTGTTCTGGTCTTTATTGACAATTGAAAACCCCAGATCCCTGATGTAATTCTCCACGTAAGCGAAAACTTCGCTCTTCTCTGTTTGAGCCGGAAATGATTTCATTTCAAAATCTAAGTTTGTTTAATGTGAACACGAAATAAGGGAATTAAACAAATACTGTGAAAGGAAAAGAGGGACACTTTCCCAGTATCCCTCCCTTAGCTTATTATGGTAATTTTAGAGAAAAGCAGTTTCTGTTACCTGTTTTTCATATCGACAAAATCACGGTGAACCGGACCGGTATAGATCTGCCGGGGGCGTCCTATAGGTTCCTTATTTTCACGCATTTCCTGCCATTGTGCTATCCAGCCCGGCAGGCGTCCTATAGCGAACATTACCGTAAACATATTGGTCGGGATACCGAGCGCCCGGTATATGATCCCCGAATAGAAATCGACATTAGGATAGAGCTTCCTCTTGATGAAATATTCATCTTCCAGGGCCGCAGTCTCGAGGGCTTTCGCGATATCCAACACCGGATCCTTAACGCCCAGGCTACTCAGCACTTCATCGGCAGCTTTCTTGATGATCTTTGCACGCGGGTCAAAATTCTTGTATACCCTGTGACCAAACCCGAACAACCTGAAACCGCTGTTTTTATCCTTGGCCATATCGATATACTTCTGTGTATCGCCGCCATCGGCTTTGATATCCTCCAGCATTTCGATCACTTCCTGGTTGGCTCCGCCATGCAAAGGTCCCCAGAGGGCTCCGATCCCGGCAGATATGGATGTATACAAATTAGCCTGTGAAGACCCGACAAGTCTTACCGTAGACGTAGAGCAATTCTGCTCGTGATCGGCATGAAGGATCAGCAGCTTGTTAAGCGCCTTGGAAACCACCGGATCAACTTCATATTTGTCGACCGGAAGGGCAAACATCATATGAAGGAAGTTGGAGCAATAATCCAACGCGTTATTAGGATAATTTACCGGGTGTCCCTGCGATTTCTTAAAAGACCAGGTAGCAATTGTAGGCAGCTTTGCCAGCAGCCTGATAATATGAAGATCGGTATCGTCGGGCTGTTTAGAATCGTATGAATCAGGATAAAATGCGCTCATTGCGCTTACAAGCGACGAAATGACGCCCATCGGATGTGCATTGACGGGGAATCCCTCGAAAATCTTCCGCATATCCTCGTTGACGAGCGTATGGGTCCTGATCTTATTTTCGAACTCGCTGTATTCTTTCTCTGTGGGAAGATCGCCGTATATGAGGAGGTAGGCAACTTCCAGGAAAGTAGCCTTCTCGGCCAGATCTTCTATCGAGTAGCCCCGGTAACGGAGAATTCCTTTTTCTCCGTCCAGGAACGTGATGCCGCTTTTGGTAGCACCCGTGTTTTTGTAGCCGCTGTCGAGCGTGATGTAGCCGGTCAGATCTCTGAGCTTACCGATATCCAGGGCTTTTTCACCTTCAGATCCCTCAAGGGTAGGAAACTCGTACTTTTTATCGTCAAGAATTATTTCCGCTTTATGATCAGACATAATATTATATCAGCTATGAAGATTAAAGTTTATTAAAGAAAGTTCGACGGTTAAGTAATGAATGTAAGTTATTGTCAGGCAACTATATTTTTTCTGTTTGGTTTTCATTCCAATAATACGAATCCGGGTAAACCCTCGGGCCGAAGATCGCGGTTCCTACCCTCACGATGGTAGCCCCCTCCTCGATCGCTACTTCCAGGTCTCCACTCATACCCATCGACAGCTCCAGGCTGTCGTAGCCCATTTCCAGGATTTCGTCCCGGAGAGATTTCAGCAGCCGGAAACACTTTCTCACTTTTTCTGCCTCCTCAGAAAACAGGCCGATGGTCATCAGCCCTTTCAGGTTGAGCGTATCGTATTTCCTTATTGATTTTGCAAGTTCAACCGCAGATTCAGGAGCTACGCCAAACTTGCTCGCCTCGTAAGAGGTATTAACCTGTAAAAACACATCTATGCTCTTCTGTTCGAATTGAAGGCGCTGATCAAGCTTCTCCACCAGATCGAGCCTGTCAACCGACTGGATACAGGTAGCCCACCGGAGCACCTCCTTGATTTTATTGGTCTGTAAATGACCGATAAAATGCCACTCTACAGGCAGGTCCGCAATTTTTTCCGCCATACGGGTTCCATCCTGTACACGATTTTCTCCAAACAGCAACTCGCCCTGCGAAGCGGCATAACGCAACTTCTCTTCCGGAACTGTTTTTGTGGCAAGCAATAACCTCACGGCATCGACCGGTCTGCCGCTATTCCGGCAGGCCAGCTCCATACGATGATGAATAACCTTAAGATTATGTGCAATATCCTGTGTCAAAATATAAAAGCCGGTGAACCTGCTGATACTTTCGGGCATCCCAAATATAGCAATATATGCCCGATCAGAAAGTGTATTTCTTAGATTTTTTCCTGCAAAAACGCGCTTTCTCTTTTGGCTGAGGTAAAATAAAAAAAGCGTGGGTAGCTGAGCCACCCACGCTTTTTTTATTTTACCTCTCGTATCCGGTTTATTATTTGTTCTGATCAGGATCAGTATACAGGTTGAAGTACTGATCGATCTTCGGAGTAATGATGATCTCTGTCCTGCGGTTCAGAGCTCTGTCAGCACTTGTCGAGTTACCGGCCTTAGGAGCATATTCTCCACGACCACCGGCTGTCAGACGATCAGGATCAACTCCATATTTCTTTTGAAGAAGACGAACCACTGAAGTAGCGCGCTTCACACTCAAATCCCAGTTGTCTATCAGGTTTTCGCTGGAGAACGGTACGTTGTCTGTATGGCCTTCCACCAGGATTTCGATCTGCTTATAGTCATTGAGAATTTTAGCTACGTTACCTACTACACCTTCAGCCTGTGAGTTGATGATGGAGCTTCCTGAACGGAACAGCATTTTGTCGGAAAGTGAAACGTAAACAACACCTTTTTTCACTTCAATCTGGACGTCGTCTTCGCTAACTCCGGACAGAGAACGCTTCAGGTTGTTTACCAGCACCATGTTCAGAGAATCTTTCTGCTGGATCTGGCGGTTAAGATCCTGGATATATCTTCCCTGCTGGTTCAAAGTCTCCATCGACTTCTTGATACTTTCAGCACCTGCTTTGGTTACGATAGACAGGTCTGAGAAACGATCCAATACCTGGAGGTTCTGCTGCTTGAGGAAGTCTATCTGCTCTTCCAGTTCTTTCACACGACGATTCCTTGCTTCTACCTCGTCGGTTTTTTTCTTTAACTCAGAGGACAGGTTGGTTGCCCTGGTGTCACAATCGCTTAAAGCCGTCCTGGCTTTGTCAAGTGCAGCCTGAAGTTCACTCTTCTCATTCTCCAATGAAAGAGCTTTTTTCTTGCTGACGCAAGAACCCAACATAAACACAGCTACAACTGCTACTAGAATACTACGCATAAATTTTCTCAAGATTAAAGCTTTTAATGTTACAAAGAGGTTTAAATTAAATGATACTTTTAGCCAAAACCCGTCTGACTACTCAAATAGTTTTATCCAATTGCAAATGTAAAGCACAAAGATAAACATCCCGACCTATAAACCAGGAAATTCATTCAGAAATATTAACAATATTCTGCCAGCGGAAAGTACCGGAACTGTCCGCCGCCCGTTTCAGGGCTAGGAAGATAGCATCGTTTAGAGGGCTCCCCGGGGCAGGAATACCTTTTTTCATCAACGAAAATTGTCGCGGATCAGGCATATCATACCGCCATTTTTTTCACAGGTACATGGCGGGGATGGATAAGGGTTTAAAACGGAAGAGACCAGTAAGGGTTACGCCTCGATTTCATGCTGTCGGAAAAATGCTTCGAAAGCAGTGTATCGTAAGCTTTGAGATCTATCTTACGGCCTTTAAGCTTCCTGGAGGGCTGTATTTCATCTCCCACCGGCTTTAATTCTATTTTCTTGGCCGATATAACGACATCTCCGTCGTTGATCTCCAGTTCAAGTATGGCCCCCGGCAACCCGAAATAGAAACCCGGCCCCACCGACACCGGGATGTCGTCGGCAAACCAGGCCGTGATACTCTGCTTTTTGACGGTATCCTCGGTTACCGCCATCATGCATATATGCCCCTGAATATCTTTTATTTTATTCATTATTTTCCATTTGGGTGCCCGGATCGAATCCTCTATATGGTATACCCGCCCGAGCATCTCGATCCAGTCGCTCTGGCGATTCTTTACAAAATCACGGTACATCGTGTATTCCGGGTTCTTCTGTGTATATTTCCCGTCAGCGTACTCCCGCTGCTTCGACGCGAAAGTATATAAGCTTGCCTGTCCGTTAAATACCAGCTTTTTGTCTATCTTTTCTTCATCCCAGTTTGCCCAGGTGAGCTTCATCCGGTCTTTTTCTTCCTGGCTCAAAAAGTCCAGCCGGGAAGCGATCCGGCTCCAGTGCATAATCTCTTCGTAGATAATCTCGCCTTCTGCCAACTGGGCGAAAGCCCTCCCGGCGGGAATTAACAAAACCAGTATGGCTATAAATCTGAATAGTTTCATTATGTATAAAAGCTATCAGCCTTCAGCTGTCAGCTATCAGCTTACCGCTTTACGTGCCAACGCGTGCAGACGGCTGATTGCTGATAGCTCATGGCTATTGGTTAATAATAATTAGAACGCTGCATTTTGGCGGCAATACCACGCATATTGTACGTAAAGCCCAGCATAAAATATCTTCCGAGCGTCTGGACCTGCTCGCGCGAAACAAAGTTCTGGGAAGCATAAACCCGTACACCCTGATTGCGGTTAAGCACGTCGAAGGCACTTAGCCTTATCTCGGCACGGTTGTTTTTCAGGATCAGCTTGTACAGGGCAAGGTTCAGGATCGGCTGATCCAGATAAAATCCCTGGCGCGGGTTCTTATAAATATGGTAGTTCAGAGCGCCGTTAAGGTATATCTGAGCCGGTAGCTTCCAGTTCATCTCCCCGCTATAGGTTATGTTCGCGATCCGCTGGTTCTGAGAAGTGCTGATCGAGTACTTTGTGTTGCTGATATCCCAACGCGCACTGGGATAGAAGGTAAAATTCTGGCTTGGCGTCACATCGAGCCCTATCCTGAACGGAACACCGAACGTGCGGGTTTCGTTGTCCACCCCGTTGATCGGGGTCAGGGCAAAGGTGCTGTTTATCCCTGCATCGACCCGGAAATTGAGCTTGGTTTTCACGATGGGGATCGAGCTGTATACATTGCTGCTCGCCCGGCGTCCGCCCGAAACGTTGACGGGCTTGGTATAAGTCACCAGGTTCTCATCTACGGTTTGCGCATAGATCACCTGGTTATGCCGGTAGTTGTAGTTTGCCCAGATACCAATACTGAAAAAAGAGCCCGAATTAAAATAATTGAAACCGCCATAAACACTGTGGTTCATCTCCGGCAACAGATCGGGGTTACCCTCCCTGATAAAAATAGGATTGCTATTATCGACAAAAGGCTGCAGGTCTGTGATATTAGGCAGCTGCATGTAGGGATTGTAGCTTATATTGCCGCGCATATTACGGGTAAACTGGTGGCTGACCGAAAAGTTGGGTATCCAGCCGAAATACGATTTATGGAGGCTGCTTGCTACCGACTGGCTGATCCTTGAAAAATCGCCGTTCAGACCGAAATGCTGCGCTGCAAGGCCTACGCTCAGGTTAAATCCCTGATAAGTGTACCTCAGGCGGCTCCCTCCCCTGTTCGAATAAAAGCTATTGGAGTAGGCCCGGGTAAGAAAATCGTTCGGTACCCGGCCGTTATCGCCCTTATCGAAAACTTCCCTCTCTACATCCGATCTCGAAACGGAGAAGTTGTAAAAGGTTTCCAGAAACATTCTTTTTCCAATCGGTTCCACATACTGAGTACCGCCTTTGAACTGGTTATTCAGGCTCCGGGTGTCGTTGTGCTGGTTAAGCAAATACAGCGAATCCCCGCCGTCGGCTGCGCTGCCGTAAAATGTATTGTTCGAAATAACGTCGGCCAGGTTCGAATTGTTGTTCGAATTATGCTGCGCGCTGAAAGCCCAGCTTCGTCCTTTTTTCCGGAATTTCCTGTTATACAGCAATTGGGTATTGATCATGAATGAATTGAAATCGCTCAGGTTGTTTCTCTCCGAATAAGTTCCAAGCCTGTTCCCGCCCGGGTAATATCTCTGCACTCCGTTCATCCGGTTATCCCCGTTGCCTATCCGTATCTGGTTTTCAATTACGATGGTGTTAAGCGAATCCAGCTCCTTTTCAAAACGGATGGAAGTCCGGTGATTCCGGTTAAGATTGATCGTACTATTTTGATCTTCAGACAAATAGCTTGATTGATTCAGAAAATTATCCTTTTTCGTAAAGGCATCCAACGTTTGCCTGGTCTGGTTGTAATAATAATATGTACTGAACTTTGTTTTCTTTGTTTCATAGTTATAGTTCACCCCACCGGCCCAGTTTTCGGAATACCCCCTTTCGCGGTTGCCTCCCCAATCTACATTGATACCGGAGTCGTATCCGTCCCAGCCTCCACCGAAACCAAAATCGCCTCCGCTCCAGGTAAACGACTGGCTTCCTCTGAAGTCCTGGTAGTCATCGCGCGATATTCCCGTTTGGTTCACGTTGTTGCCCATCCCTATAACGGCAAGCTGGTTCTTGCTGTCGAATTTATTATAGTTTACCTTTCCCATGGCTCTTTTGTCGGTACCCAATCCCACCGTTGCTTTTCCGAATCCGCCTTTTCTGTGGCTTTCTTTCAGCTCGAGGTTAACGGTTTTCTCACGGGTTCCGTCGTCAACACCCGTCAGCCTGGCCTGATCGGTTTTTGAATCGAAAACCTGAACTTTTGTGATGGCTTCGGCAGGCAGGTTCCGCGTAGCAGCTTTCGGATCATCTCCGAAAAAACGCTTGCCATCGACAGTTACCCTTTTCACATCCTGACCCTGCGCCTTTATATTCCCCTCCTGGTCGACCTGTACTCCCGGCAGCCTCCTTAAAAGATCCTCTACTGTCGAGCCCGGAGGAACTTTGAAAGACGAAGCGTTGTATTCGACCGTATCTCCTCTTATGCTCAGCGGCGCTCTTGCCGTTTTGACTACAACCTCCATCAGGTCCTTGTTCAAAAGCTTCATCCTGATCGTACCCAGGTCTGCTACCGATCCTGACGCAGGAGGATTCACCTCCTGCTGGAACGGCAGATATCCTACATAATTGACTTTCAGCAAATAAGTATTCCGTCTCAGATTCTTGAATTCCAGTAGTCCTTTATCGGTGGTCCTTCCGTATGTAATAAGGGCCGAGTCTACCGGGTTAAGCAACATGATCGTTGCAAAAGGCAGCTCCTCTCCGAGCGTATCGGCTACAGTCGCCGTAATCGAATACCTATCACTCTGAGCCTGAGCTTTGTAAAAGAAGATCAGGAAAAACAGCAGAAGACTTTTTTTCATGGTTAACAGTTAGTAATATACGAAATCAAATTAAAGACGGACAATATCCCGAATAGGTTGCATACGAAATCCGGATTGTTTTTCCTGTCGAACTACTCCCGGAACAAAACTAAATATTTAGTTTTAAGCGAAAAAGAGTTTTAACATTATTTAATATTAAGGAGTAGTATCGTCCGGGCGGGAAACTGCAGAAGTCCACCTGCATCGCTCAACTGGCTATGTCCAAGTTGTGGTATATGGTGACTAATAGGGCACCAATACTGAGGATTTCGATACACGAAATACCACAACTCTTTTTTTTGACTCTTTTTTGAGCTTTTTTTAGGCTTGATTTTCAGCCGATTAACAATTCTCGTTTTCTTTGGAATATTTTTAATACTATCTTTGAAGTGTGAGGTTTGTTCACCTGGCAACTCAGTCAGAAACAAACCAGCAATCACAGATAGAGGAGGGTTTACACGAAATGGTCTACTGTACTTACGGTAGACCATTTTTATCTGAACCGGGCTGAAGCCCGGTCTTATTCATCCTATTTTTTGTCTATTTTATAAAGACGTCCGCCGTCTGTCACAGCATACAGGGCGCCGTCCTTACCTTCGGTTACATCCCTGAATCTCTGTTTTTCTTCGGCCAAAAGCCTTTCTTCGCCTGTTACCCGGTTATTTTCGATGACGAGCCTTGCGATATGAGATCCGCTCAATCCCCCGATGAAAAGATTGTTTTTCCACTCCGGGATATTGCCGCCGCTGTAAAAAGTCATCCCGCTGGGTGAAAGTACCGGGTCCCAGTAGTAAACCGGCTGCTCCATACCTTCTTTTACCTGTATGCTGTCTCCTACTTTGCCGCCTTTGTATTCGATGCCATAAGTGATGACCGGCCAGCCGTAATTTTTACCGGGTTCTATCCTGTTCAGTTCATCCCCTCCCCTGGGTCCGAACTCGGCTTCCCAAAGGTCGCCTGATACAGGGTGGAAGGCGAGGCTCTGCACATTCCGGTGACCGTAGGAGTAAATTTCTGCACGAGCATCCGCACGTCCTTCAAAAGGATTTCCGCTGGCAGGCTTCCCATCGGTTGTTATACGCAATACTTTGCCCAGTCCCGAATTGAGATCCTGTGCCTGGGGCCTGGTTTCCAGGTCGGAACGTTCGCCAGTGCTGACGACCAGGTTCCCGCTTTTGTCAACCAGTATCCGGCCGCCGTAATGGAGTCGTCCTTTATAGGCAGGTGTCGCCCTGTAAATTACCGTTATCCCTTCCAGCTTTTTCTCGTCATCCGACAACCTTCCCTTCGCTACCGCGGTCAGGTTCCCTTTCGATCCCTGCTTTTCGGCAAAAACCCAGTACACCATGCGATTCTCGCTGAAAGCGGGGTCGAGCGTAATCCCCAGCAGACCGCCCTGCCCATCGGCATCCACTGCCGGAACACCCGCAATGGGCTCTCCCAGGCTCCCGTCCTGCGTAACAATCCGCATGGTACCTCCCTTTTCATTGATAATAAACCGTCCGTCGGGCAGCGCTGTAATGCCCCAGGGATTCTTGAGGTCATTGGTCAATACCGAAACATCATACGGGGTCGACGTTTTCACGCCGGCTATCCTGGTCTGTCCTTCAAGTGCCGGTTTATAGTCTGAATTAGCCTCCCTGGTTTCCACAGGCGCCAGGGTGCTGTCAGGTTCTGCTACTGTATTAGTGGCTTCAGGGTTCGTTCCGCACGAAATTACAGCCCATACGGCGACGGGCATCGTAGTCCAAATAAGTCTTTTCATTTTTCTGGTTTATAATTAACGTTAATTCAAATACGGACAGTAGCAGTGCTGTATCCGCCCACACGACCGGCACCGGTACCAAATACGTCGGAAAGTTAATAAATTCAGGCCAAACATGCGGTTGCACCCGGAATTATCTTAGATTTGCATTATCCGCCCCTATTACACGCGTTTCGACACGAAGAATGTTTCAATACAAAGAAACAGAAGATCCATACCCAGTTCTTATCTGAACATGCGCCACCGGTACTCCTCTTACTTTTCCACCATACAGCTCGTTTCAGACCTTATTATTCTGAACGCGGCATTTCTCGGTGCACTTTGGATCAGGTATGTACTGATAGGCCAGAACAAGCTGCCGGTGTCGGAGCTGCACTACACGATTTTCTGGCTTTTAAATACCCTGCTCTGGATTGTCCTGGTGCTCATTGCCAAGCCATACCAGCATTCAAGACATAATTTTAATCTTAACACCCTTTTATCTTCCTTCTTTAAGATCCTGGCGTTCCATCTTGCCCTGGTGCTTACTTTCTGGGTATTTGTAAAGGGTTACTACTATTCGAGAGGGCATCTGGTCCTCTTTTACTTCATACTGGCTTTCCTCGGTGTTGCGTGGCGGATAGCGGCAACCTATTTTATCAAGCGTTACCGGCTAAGCGGGTTTAACAAGCGTAATTATATTATTATAGGGTACGGAGAGCTCTCAGACACTATTAAAAATTACTATGAAATGAACCCCGATATGGGGTATATATTCAAAGGGTATTTCGATAAACAAGCTCAGGATCCTTCCGTAAAGACATGGCATGACAACCTTGACCTGTTGGAAGAATATATTATGGACGAGCGCATCGACCATATTTACTGCTGCCAGCCTTACCTCGACAACCGCGATCTGCAGGCGATCATCCAGCTGGGCGAGAAGCATAAGATCAAAATTATGCTTCAGATCGACTTCAGGGGGTTCCTTACCAACGATGCCACCCTTGAGTATCACGACTATATCCCGGTTATCAATATTACTACCAAGGCGTTTTCCAACGTACGTAATGAAGTGCTCAAAAGGGCCTTCGACCTAACCTTTTCTCTTCTCGTCGTGATACTGGGCTTCCCTGTATTTGTAATCATAGCGATCCTTGTCAAGCTTACTTCCAACGGACCTATCTTTTTCCTGCAGGAACGTTCAGGCCGCTGGGGAGAGCCTTTCAAAATCATCAAATTCAGAAGTATGGTACGCGACGCCGACAAAATAGCGCAAAAGCATTCTACGGGAGCCGGCGATAAAAGGATCACCAAATTCGGTATGTTCCTGAGAAAAACCCGGTTGGACGAGCTCCCCCAGTTTTTCAATGTAATAGCCGGCGACATGTCTATCGTGGGCCCGCGGCCGCTGGCCAGGTATGATGTCGAAATGCTTATGAAGCAATCTCCCACCAAATTCAAACGCGCCCTGACTGTCAAACCCGGCATTACTTCTATCGGGCAGGTGAAGGTCGGGTATGCCGACAACCCTGAGGAGTCAGTAAAAAGGCTCAATTACGACCTGATCTACGTAGACAACCCGAGCCTGAAAACCGACCTGTGGCTTATTGCCCGTACTGTCCTGCTGGTATTCCAGAGAAAGGGGAAATAATATGCAGCTCTTTTAAATGTTTGCACCGGCCGCACCGGGTATAGTAGCGGATTCTTCACCATATCCTTTTACCTTTACGGGATATTAATATTGCCGATCATCTGAATCCAGTTTATTATGTCAGAAAAAATTCAGTGGGAAACTCTCAGGTCCTACAATGATATTTTGTTCCAGTTTTACGAAGGGATAGCCCGTATCAGCATCAACAGACCCCATAAACATAATGCCTTTACCCCCCAGACCGTGCAGGAAATGATTGATGCCATGCACATCTGCAGGGAAGATATGCGTATCCAGGTGATCATTCTCACCGGCGAAGGAGGAAAGGCCTTCTGCTCCGGCGGCGACCAGTCGGTCCGCGGGCACGGCGGATACGTAGGAGAAGATCACGTACCCCGGTTGAACGTGCTCGACCTGCAGAAAATGATCCGTTCTATCCCCAAGGTCGTCATCGCCAGCGTAGCCGGCTGGGCTATCGGCGGGGGCCATGTACTGCACGTCGTATGCGACATGACAATAGCAGCTGAAAATGCCAGGTTCGGACAAACCGGCCCTATGGTGGGGAGTTTTGACGGAGGCTTTGGCGCTTCCTATCTGGCACGCATCGTCGGACAGAAAAAAGCCAGGGAGATCTGGTTCCTGTGCGATCAGTACGACGCCCGTGAAGCCCTCGATATGGGACTGGTCAATAAGGTTGTTCCCCTTGAACAGCTCGAAGAAGAGACCGTAAAATGGTGCAGGAAAATACAGGTAAAAAGCCCTCTGGCCGTCAGGATGCTCAAAAGTGCCTTCAATGCCGAGCTTGACGGACAGGCAGGAATACAGGAACTGGCAGGAAATGCCACACTCCTGTACTATCTCAGCGACGAGGCTAAAGAAGGCTTCAACTCCTTCCTGGAAAAAAGAAAACCGGATTTCGATAAATTCCCGAAATTCCCCTGAGACCTCCCCCGGCCCCTCCTTAACAGGAGAGGAGGAGAGACGTCTCTGAAAAGACTCCCGATAGGCGTTAGGAGAGGGAATTTTCCGAAAACTAATTGTCTAATTATCTAATTGTCTAATTAAAAAAAATGAACTACTGGCTTGTCAAATCCGAACCTTTTAAGTACTCATGGGATCATTTTGTAAATGAAAAGACAGCAGTGTGGGATGGAGTAAGGAACTACGCTGCCCGGAATAACCTGATGGCGATGAAGGTGGATGACCTGGTACTTTTTTACCATAGCAATGAAGGCAAAGAAGTAGTAGGCATGGCAAAAGTATCGAAGGAGCACTATCCCGATCCTACCACCGACGATCCCAGGTGGGTGGTAGTGGAGCTCGTACCTGTTGAGAAGTTTCCAAAAACGGTTACACTCGAGCGCGTAAAAGCCGATAGCAGGCTGCAGCATATTCCGCTGGTAACACAGTCCAGGCTTTCCGTTCAGCCCATCGGCAAAGCTGAATTCGACATCATCGTAGGAATGGCACATGAATAAATACCTGACACTGCTGGTTGGCCTGCTCCTGGGTATCGGCGTCATTCTGCCGGGAAATGCCCAGGAAAAATTCCGGGTGGAATTACCTCTTCCCGGAGAAAGCGATTCCTATCATACCGTGCCGCTGGGCGCCAAGGGAGTAGCTCTTATTTCAAAACCGCAGAAACGAAAGTACAGGATCCAGAAACTGGATGCCGATCTCGAAGAAGAATGGTCTAACGACGGCGACATTCTTTCCAATCTGGATTTCGCAGCCGCCTCGTACGATGGCTCTTCTATCTGCCTGCTTTTTAACCGTTACCGCAGCTCCGAATACCAGGTAGTGAAAGTAAGCGCAGGACCCGGTTTTGTCGAGAATTTCATGTTCAGGACTATTGACCGGTTTCTCATTACCGATTTCAAAACCCTCGGCTACGCCGCTTTTATGGCAGGCACGCTACGTGATGAGCCCGTGCTGATCCACACAAACCTGCAGACAGGCCAGTCAAAAATACTGCCCACCGCCGTAAAAGGAGCTCTCTCTATTCAATCGGTAGAGGTCGATACCACCCACCAACTGGTCAACATAAGTATGGCCATCAAAAGCAGGCGATCACTTAAAATAGTAGCCCGGTCTTATGACGAAAGCGGCCAGCTGATATCGGAAGTGGGTGCCGAGCCGCAGGACGGGTATTCGCTGCTTAACGGCCGGCTCCAGGTACTCAACGAATCGGAAAAACTGCTGATAGGCACTTACGGGCACAGCGATCGCCAGAGCTCAACGACAGCTGCCTCCCAGGGGCTCTATATTTCCAAATTTGTGCATAACCAGGAACAGTTTACCGAGTATCACAGCTTTACCGACTTCAAACATTTTTTTGATTTTCTCAGCGGCAGGCAGCTTGAGAAAATGGAGCGGCGGATACAGAAGAAGAAAGAAGACGGCGGCGATCTCAAGCTTAATTACCGGCTCCTGGTACACGACATCATCCCTTCCGGCAACCAGTACCTGATCGTAGCCGAAGCGTTTTATCCCGAATACAAATACAACAATAACCTTTACGGAGCGCGAAGCTACTGGGGAAATCCCTGGCTTTTCGGCTCCGGATTCGGCTATGGATTATACAATCCCTATTTCTTCAATCCCTATTACGGTGCAGGAAGATACTACGGGAACGGCAACCAGGTACTCGACGGATTTGTGTACACGCATGCGATCGTAGCCGGTATCGACTTCTCAGGCAAGCTCCTGTGGGACAACAGCATTACTTTCGATAATGTCAAAAGCAGTGAATTGAGAGAAAAAGTCACTGCAACGATGAAACCTGACGGGGAAACTCAGATCGTGTACGGAAATAAAGGTACTGTCTGGACAAAAATTGTAAAAAGGGACGTCACCGTACAGGAAGGCCGGAGCATTGCCCTGCCTACCGACCAGGAGGGTGACCGGATAAGAAGCACGACCACCGACGAGGTATGCCATTGGTACGGTCCTTACTACCTGGCCTGGGGACAGCAAAAAATTGCCAATGCGCAAACCGGCGATGTCTCGACGAGAGGCCGTCGCAATATTTTCTACCTGAACAAACTTACCTTCCGGTAAGCAATAACAGCCTGAAAAAAGTGCAACTGATCACACCTGACACGCTCAGCGACTACGAATTGATTGACACCGGCGGCTTCGAAAAGCTCGAAAGATTTGGCCGTTATATATTGGCACGCCCCGAACCTCAGGCTGTTTGGGCCAAAAGCCTGTCTGAAGAAAAGTGGGAGGAGCTGTCGGATGCGGTTTTCAGACGGGACAAGAACTCAGATGAAAAAGGGCAATGGATATTGCGCAAAAGTATGCCCGATAACTGGGTTTTCAGTTATAAATCGGAGCAGCTGGATTTAAAGAGTAAGGTCTCCCTGTCTTCTTTTAAACATGTAGGCTTATTCCCCGAGCAAGCCGAAAACTGGGAATACATTGGCGGCAAGCTGTCTCGGATGCAGACTACGCAGCCCGCTGTGCTCAATCTTTTTGCCTATACCGGACTGGCCTCGCTGGCCGCCAGGCAAATGGGGGCTGATGTGACGCATGTAGATGCTGTCAAACCCGTTATTTCCTGGGCGCGCGCCAATATGGAAATGTCGGGGCTTGACAATATCCGCTGGGTGGTGGAAGACGCCCTGAAATTTGTAAAACGTGAAGTACGAAGGAATAAAAAATACAACGGTATCATCCTTGACCCTCCGGCATATGGAAGAGGGCCGGCCGGAGAGAAATGGCTGCTGGAGTCCCATATCAATGAGCTCCTTGAATTATCGGTGCAGCTTCTGACAAAAGAGGACTTTTTCCTTGTTATCAATCTTTATTCCCTCGGTTTCTCCGCCATGATCCTGGAGAACCTGTTCAGGGTGCATTTCCCCGACGCCCCCAACAGGGAATTCGGGGAGCTGTTTCTCCCCGACAGAAGCGGGAATAAACTTCCGTTAGGCATTTTTTTCAGGTTTTCAGATCATTGAAAGATATGTGCCGGCCTCTTTTTATACCGGGAATAATATGGTGCTGGATAGGGCTTCAACTGCTTTCGGGCTGTAGCAATACCGATCATAACAACGCGCATATACCGCCGCCTTATACAGCCGATTTTGAAAGCAGGAAGGAGAGAGACCGCCTGGCTTTCCTCACCGACTGCATCAGGAGAAGGATCGATCTTTCAGGTAGTTATTACAAGCGTGCAAAAATTTACCTGGAAAAAGGGGATTTCGAATCGGCTCTTAACGATATCAATCATGCAATTGCGGCAAGGGATAATGTCGGTGAATACTACCTGCTCCGCGGGATTATCAACAGGGAGCTGAATCGTCTTGACGACGCTCTGCTGGATGCCGAAAGAGCAGAAGCGCTTCAGCAGAAAAGCCCCCGCCTGTATATCCTGATGGCAGACATACTCCAGGAAAATAAAAAATATAACGAATCGACGCGATATATAAACGGCGTTCTGGCGTTGGCTCCTTATGAGGCGTCCGTCCACTATGTGCAGGGAATGCTGCAAACCAAAACAGGAGACACGCTGCAGGGGCTGCTCTCTATGGAAAGGGCGCTGGAATTAAACCCGGAATTTTACCGGGCTTACCGGCAAGCCTCAACAATCTACACCAAAAAGGGAGATTTCGGCGACGCCCGGCGTATACTCGGTACAGGACTTCAGTATTTTCCCTCCAATACTGAGTTGCTCGTGGAAATGGGCAGGCTGTACAGCGACAGGTCCCTCCCCGACAGCGCCCTGATCTACTATACGAAAGCGCTTCAGACCGACAAGGGAAACCTGGATCTCCTCGCAGAAACGGCAGCCCTCTACACCAGGTCGAGAAACTACCCGGCCGCACTCCGGATCTACGAAGATATTCAGCGGCAAAAACCTGACTACACCGCCATAAACTACCTGATAGGCTTTTGCCAGGAGAAGATGTGGCGCTTCAATACTGCGAGATCATACTACGAAAAAGAGCTCGAAATTACACCGGGGTATGTCCCGGCCCGAAACGGGCTCTGGCGTATCAGCCAGCAGGAAAATGAGCGCCTCAGGAACGAAAACGATCTCAACGGCAGTGAAGAGCCGGTCAAAACCCTTGACGACAGCCGGCTGAACGTAACGCCGATAGCCCCGAGGAAGATCCAGAACTGAGAATTCTCATTAATATAGTAAACCCGCTATCCACAGCCTGTCTCCGGTTTGAAAAATACGTGAGCAAAAAGCTGGCAGCAGGAAGTCAGGATAGCGCAGGATAGACTGCGCGGATCTTTATTGTTTTTTGCATAAGAGAAATAATTATTCCATTAAACCCTATTGTTTTTCCCATTTGTCATAAACTACCATTCATTTTCTTCTATGTTAACCAAGCCTTACAAACGCTCCATTGGCTGGGGCGCTTTTGCACTGGTCGGGCTTTACTTTCTGCAAAGCTGCGGATCGCCGGAAAAACCGGCAGAAACCGACCCCAAAACCGAAAAACTAAAGTTGCAGCCGGGTTTCGTCGCCGAACATCTTTACAGTCCCTCCGACCATGAGGAAGGCTCATGGGTAGCCATGGCTTTTGATGACAAGGGCAGGTTAATCACTTCAGATCAATATGGAGGGCTTTTCAGGACCACTATTCCCGAGATCGGGTCGAAAGATTCTGTAAAGGTTGAAAAACTGAGCATTTCCTGGGATAAGGACAGCCTTGTTATGGGATACGCCAACGGGCTGCTGTATGCTTTTAACAGCCTCTATGTAGTTATCAACAACCGGCCCAATCCTAACTTCAGGACAAACAGCGGGGTATACCGCCTTTTCGATACTGACGGGGACGACCAGTACGATAAGATCACTACAATCAGGGAATTCGAAGGCAGCGGGGAGCACGGTCCGCACAGTATTATTCTCTCCCCCGACAGCCAATCATTGTATATCATAGCCGGAAACCATACCGATCTGCCCGAAGTAAACGAGTATACGCTTCCCAGGAACTGGGGAGATGACAACCTCTTTCCCTTGATTAAAGATCCCAGAGGCCATGCAAACGACCGTCATGCGCCAGGTGGCTGGGTTGTCAATATCGACCCCGAGGGGAAAAACTGGAAGCTGGTAAGCGCGGGGTACCGGAACCCGTTTGACCTTGCCTTTAACGAAGCGGGAGACCTTTTTGTCTATGATGCCGACATGGAGTGGGATTTCGGTCAGCCCTGGTACAGACCGACACGTATCAATCATGCCACTATGGGCAGCGAATTCGGTTGGCGTACGGGCAACCAGAAATGGGCTTCTGCCTACCCCGACAATCTACCTGCCGTTATCAACATCGGACACGGATCACCAACCAACCTTATCTATGCGAACAAAGCGCGGTTTCCTGAAAAATACCGGAATACATTATTCGCCTTCGATTGGAGCTTCGGGATTGTCCATGCCCTGAAACTGAAACCGGAAGGCGCCAGCTATACCGCTGACAGAGAAGAATTTCTTTCTGGTGTACCCTTGCCGCTTACAGACGGGGTAATAGGTCCGGACGGTGCGCTTTATTTTATGACAGGCGGACGCAGGCTTGCCTCCGATCTCTACAGGGTGTATCATAAAGACTACAAATCATTTAAACCGGATGCAAACGTAGTGCCTTTTGAGCGTACTGCCGAGGGCAAGCTGCGCGTTTCCCTGGAGCAATTCCATGGCAGGAACGATCCGGGCGCTGTCGCTGCCGCATGGCCTCAGTTGGGGCATTCAGACCGTTATGTAAGCTACGCCGCCAGGATTGCCGTCGAAAACCAGCCCGTTACAGAATGGAGAGCGAAGGTCGGCGAGGAGTCGAATGCCTCCGCTGCTATCAATGCACTGCTGGCTCTTGCCCGGCAGGGTGATAAATCTGATCTTGGGCCTATCATCGATAAAGCGCTTTCCATCGAATTCGAGCCTCTTTCCCTGGAACAAAAAATAGCCTGGCTGCGTATGCTGGAAGTAGCTTTGTATCGTCATGGCACCCCGCCGACAGCCGAAAAAGCCAAACTGACAGCTTTCCTCGACAGCAAATATCCGTCAAACTCCACAAATCAGAACAAATTGCTGATCAAACTCCTTGTCAATCTCCAGTCGCCTACTGTAATCGAAAAAACACTGGCTCTGATGGAAAAAGATGAGACCTCTGACGAGATGGAGCTGGATGCCAGCTACGCTACCGCTTCGTCGGAGCTGGTGTTGCGTAACCCCCAATATGGTCTGGATATTGCAGGGATGCTTGCTGAAATGCCTTCTCCCCAGCACACGTACTATGCCATTGCGCTCAGTCAGCAAAAAGCAGGCTGGACAGAGGAAAGCCGCAACAAATATTTCTCATGGTACCAGGATGCTTTCAACCGAAAGGGAGGACGCAGCTATGTCGGTTTCCTGGATCGCGCCAGGAAAATTGCTCTTTCCAATGTACCTAAGGCTGAATTTGCCAGATATGACAAGCTTTCGGGTGGCGATAAGCTTTCACAAAGCGGCAATGACCTCGTAGGGCAATATAGTATCAAGGGACCCGGCAGAAGGTGGACGCTCGCGCAGGCCGATTCAGTTATAAATGAGGCCAGTCTGAAAGGCCGCGATTTTGAAACCGGCAAACTTATCTATTCGGCAGTACTCTGCAGCAAATGTCATACTATCGCAGGTGAAGGGGAAAACGCCGGTCCTGACCTTACGCAACTGGCTACCAGATTTTCTACCAAAGATATCCTGGAAGCTATTATCGATCCCGACAAAGCGATCTCCGACCAATATGCAGCTACGGTCTTCTCTTTGAAAGACGGGGGGTCTATTATCGGCCGACTCGCCAACGAAGATGCTACCCATTACTATGTAGCCCAGAATCCTTTTACTCCCGACGAGCACCAGAAGGTTGCCAAAAAGGACGTCGCCTCCACAGCATACTCTACCATATCCGTCATGCTTCCCGGCCTGATCAACGGACTGAATCCCGAAGAGCTTAAGGACCTCATGGCATTCCTGATGGCCGGCGGCAACAAGGAAAACCCGATTTATAAAGAGAAGTAATATAACACAGAACACCCTCCGGCAAGTCTCTTCATACTCACCGGAGGGTGCTTCTCCCAGTCCCGCAGGGACGACACCTCCCTAACCGGGCCTGTAACTACAGCAGCTCCGGGCTACCGCTTATCAGAAATCTTCGTCGAATGTAATCTTAGTAGACTCTTTCTCTTTGGAGTTGCTCATTACCCCTGCTTTCTGGTAATCTCCTACCCTTTTCTCGAAGAAGTTGGTTTTACCGGGCAGTGAGATCAGCTCCATAAAATCAAACGGATTTGCCGTACCAAAAGGCTTGCGGCATCCCAATCGATCCAGCCAGAAGTCGGCCACGTATTCTATATACTGCTTCATAAGGTCGGCATTCATACCGATCAGGGAAACAGGTAGAGCATCTGAGACAAATTCCTTTTCGATTTCAACCGCATCCAGGATTATTTCCAGGATACGCTCTTCCGGTAGCTTATTAACGATATGCTGGGTATACAACAGGCAGGCAAACTGGCAATGGAGCCCTTCATCCCTGGAGATAAGCTCATTGGAAAAAGAAAGCCCCGGCATCAGGCCCCGTTTCTTTAACCAGAAAATAGAGCAGAACGACCCGGAAAAGAAAATCCCTTCAACCGCAGCAAACGCGATCAGGCGTTCGGCAAAATTCGGGCTGTCAATCCATTTCAAAGCCCATTCCGCTTTCTTCTGCACGCAGGGGATAGTCTCAATAGCCCTAAGAAGATGATCTTTCTCGACGGGGTCCTTTATATACGTGTCGATCAGAAGCGAATAAGTCTCTGAGTGAATATTCTCCATTGCGATCTGGAAGCCATAAAAGCACTTGGCTTCCGCATACTGGACTTCACTCAGGAAATTGACCGCAAGATTTTCATTTACTATCCCGTCTGAAGCCGCAAAAAAAGCCAGGACATGAGAAATAAAATGTCTTTCTCCGGATGTAAGCGACTCCCAATCTTTTTTGTCAGGCCCCAGATCTATCTCCTCCGCCGTCCAGAATGAAGCCTCATGCTGCTTGTATAACTGCCATATATCACTATGCTTGATCGGAAAAAGTACAAACCGCAGGGGATCTTCTATCAATAGGGGCTCTGGTGTTAGATTAGATTGTGACATAGCTTATTTATATATAAAACTGGATACTTAGATTTGTTCAAAACAAAGCTAACGGATAATCCAGCGAATATCAACCTTCATATAAGCCCCGGGTAAAATTAGGCCAAATTATCCAACAGGAAAAAGAATAAACACCTTACAAACAATTATTTACAACACAAAACTCCTCGCAAAATACAAATCCAAAAAAACAAGCACCCCGATCTGTCGCTCTTATTGAAACCATACGCTCTCCCCTTCGAAATCCCTCTATCCTTTTGTAGTATTCCAGCGGATATTTCCTGTAAAATCTGCCGGTTTTCAATATCATTATCTAAATTGACGGATCTATATAACCGGGTTCTATTCATTATGCAAATCACTTTAGTATCGTCTCACACGGAAGACACACTCCTCGTCAGGCTGTTCAGCGAGGACAGGATACCGGAAGGCTACCGGGTATTTTCAGGAAAAGCAGGCGAAACCTGGTGGCCGGGCGAAAATGAGCTATGGCTGGGGACGGGAACTTCTGCCAATCCGTCGTCTATCCGGAAAATAGTCAGGAAACTGTTTCATCAAAGAAAATATGACTGGCCGCAGACGGTTTCCATAGAAGTTTCCGGGTTTGACCACTCCGGTGTAGAGGCCATTGTCAGCGGTGTCATGCTGGGCGGCTATGATATCCGGTTATATAAAACTGACCGCCAGCCGGTCAGCAGCCTTTTCGGTCGTGACGGACGCCTGATCCTGGTATCGAGTGCAGCCTCCGGACTCGGGGAACTAGTCGACCGGGCGCAAAAGACAGCGGAAGTGCAGTTGAGGATTATGGACCTGATGAACGCGCCGGCGAACAAAAAAAATGCGGTTATGCTGGCGAAATGGGCACTGGAATCGGGCGATACATACGGATACCGGGTGAAGGTTTTTGACCAGACCGAGCTGGCTCATTTCGGGTTTTCCGCCCTACTTGCAGTAAACCAGGGAAGCCCTCAGGATGCTGCCATGATCATCGCCGAGTATACCCCGGCTTCTTACGGAAAGACCGTAGCGCTGGTAGGCAAAGGTGTGACTTTCGATACAGGCGGGGTCTCCATTAAGGGCAGCAATAACATGCACCTCATGAAAAGCGATATGGGGGGAGCTGCTGCAGTACTAGGGACGATCGAGCTGGCTGCCCGGCTGCAGCTCCCGGTCAGGCTCATAGGTATCGTCCCCGCTACCGAAAACTGCGTTGACGGAGCTGCCCTGAAACCCGGGGATGTGATCGGTTCCTATTCCGGCAAGACCATCGAAGTGATCGACACCGACGCCGAAGGAAGACTGATTCTGGCTGACGGCCTGAGTTATGCGGTCAGGGAATTCAGCCCCGATATACTGATAGACCTGGCGACCCTGACGGGAAGCGTGATCCAGACGCTCGGCTACCAGGCAGCAGGGCTTTTTACGCAGAACGACCGGCTCGCAAAAGATCTCGAAGAAGCTGGGGAAGCAGCAGGGGAACGCCTGTGGCGCCTCCCGCTGTGGGACGAATACAAAGAGGAAGTAGAATCTGACATCGCCGACGTAAAGAACTTTCACGGGAAACCTATGGCCGGAGCGGTCGTAGCCGCCAAATTCCTGGAGGTTTTCACCGATAATCATCCTGAATGGGCCCACCTCGACATTGCGGGAACAGCTTTCGGCGACACCGATTTTGTGGCCGGCAGGGCAGGAACGGCCTTTGGTGTAAGGCTACTACGGCAATTCCTGGAAAAACTGGAATAACACGCCGCCTCACTACAGCCTTTCGGTCTGAAAATTATATAATTCATGCATTCGCGGCCTGTATCCGAAACCGGAG
This sequence comes from uncultured Cytophagales bacterium, assembly GCA_964559125.1. GTDB lineage: Bacteria > Bacteroidota > Bacteroidia > Cytophagales > Spirosomataceae > Ravibacter. Next base: position 53,111 of record CAZLGW010000020.1, on the reverse strand, counting down.
CTCAACCTATTTTATCAGCCGATATTTGCATAATGGGCTGATTTTTCGTTTTTTAGGAGAAACCGGAAAATACAGGGCCCCGATAAACCCGAGATACCATGTCTGCCAACCTTACTTTTCTCTGCATCACCACCTACTTTAAAGGTAACGACTTTCTGAAGGCCTGTAAGGAAGCCGGCAGCAGGGTATTTCTCCTGACAGCCAAAAAACTTGAAAACAAGCCCTGGGTACATGAGTACATCGATGAAATTTTCTACATCGAAGAGCAGGGGCATCACCACTACAACCAGGAAGAAATCATCAGAGGGCTGGCCTATGTATTCCGGACAAGAAAAATCGACCGTGTAGTGGCACTCGACGACTTTGATGTTGAAAAAGCAGCATTCATCCGGGAGCAGTTCCGCATTCCCGGTATGGGCAGGACCACCGCCGGCTACTTTCGCGATAAGCTGGCCATGCGGATAAAAGCTGCCGAATCGGGTATCCGCGTGCCCGGGTTCTGCAGTCTTTTTAACGACGATCAGATCAACGGATTCATTGCAGAATATCCCGGCCCATGGATGATCAAACCCAGGAGCGAGGCTTCTGCTGCGGGTATTACCAAATCACATTCGGCGGAAGAACTGTGGGAAACGATTCATGAACTGGGCGACAAACGCCACGAATACCTGGTAGAGCAGTTCAAGCCCGGCGATGTATACCATGTCGACTGCCTTTCATTCGGGGGCAAGGTCGTCTTCACGTGGTCGAGCGTCTACCTCTCCCCTCCTTTTGACGTCGCCCATGGCGGGGGTATTTTCAGATCGGTGACAGTTCCTTTCGGATCACCGGAACAACATGCGCTGGAAACCATAAGCATCGACCTGCTGAAAGCATTCGGACTTCAGTACAGCGCCTCTCATACGGAAGTCATACGGTCGCGTGAAGACGGTCACTACTACTTTCTTGAAACGTCCTGCAGGGTAGGCGGCGCCCACCTGGCCGATATGGTAGAAGCCTCTTCCGGGCTTAACCTCTGGAAAGAATGGGCGCGGCTTGAAACAGCCGAGGCTACCGGGACACCCTACACTCTCCCGCCCCTTCAAAAGGAATACGCAGGGATTATTATTTCTCTGGCCAGGCACCAATGGCCGGATATGTCTCCTTTCCATGACCCTGAGGTAGTATGGCGCCTGGAGGAAGAATACCATGTAGGATGCATTATCCAGTCCGAAAACCGGGAGAGGGTGATCGGGTTGCTGGACAAATACGCAGAAATTATCCGGAAAGACTATCACGCGGCGGCGCCGTCATCAATCGACAGGATTAGCTGATCCCGGCCGACCTGTCCGCTACTTTTCAAGATCCGTCTCATACAGGACCTTCCCCGTATAATCAATTGCTTTCATATTCAACCGGCCCACGTCGAGCGAAGCATACATAAAGCCATTGACCGAAGCCTCAAACCTGCTGTAAGCGATCCCGGAGGTTACACCGGTAAGCTCAGAACCAGCCCCGGAAACAAACTGATGGGGAAATCCTTCTTCTTTCAGGTGCTGCAGCGAATGCTCGTGCCCCGACAGATAGACGTCCACACCGTATTTTCTGAAGATACCCGCCAACATTTCCCTGACAAGCACAACGTGACGATGCTGTACTCTCGGCCCCACCGTATAGGCCGGATGATGCCCTACAACAATCTTCCACTTCGTTTCTTTTGATGCAGCCTGCAGCGTAGCCTCAAGCCAGGCTAACTGCCGGTCGGTCTCTTCCTTCCGCTCGTCGTCTACCATCGGATTGGTATCCAGCATCACAAACAGCGCGCTTCCCTTTCCTTTTCCAAGGGAGACCTCCTTTGAATAATAGCGCGCCGGCATTTTCCACCTGCGGCTTATTGCACTGTACCTGACCTGGGCGTCGGGATCGGCGCCGTAGTCATGGTTACCCAAAACAGGATACCAGTCGCATTGAAGCGAATGCGCTTTATAGACATTTTCGAAAGAAAAATGCCAGAGAGGGTCCTGTTCGCTTATAACGCCTTTAGGATAAAAGTTATCGCCTGTAGAGACCACGAAATGGGTACGGTTACGGCTAGCCCACTCGCCCATCCCGGCAGCCACTTCAGCCTGCAGGTATTCTCCGTTCCTTCCCCAGTCGCCCACCGCCATGAAGTGCAGCGCATACCGGTCTGCCGGCGGAATTCCGCCCCGGATTTCCTCTTCTTTAAAATAATCGACCTGCTCCGGAACATAAGCTTCCAGCGCGGGCAGGAGCGGCACGCCTATGGTCGCTCTGACAAAGTCTCTTCGTTTCATATAAATAAAGGCTATCAGAAATCAGCTGTGAGCCATCAGCGCTTTTTCATCGTCTTCCCATTGCTAATGGCTGATGATTACATATTAATATAGTGCATCCGATCAAAAACAGGCTACGCCGAAAGGTGAATATTTTCAGAATCGGGTGCTACCTTTGGGTCATGAAAACCTATTGGCGTCTACTTTCATTTGCCCGCCCGCTCAGAAGATTCGTTGTACCCTTCTTTTTTACATCGTTGCTGGCAAGTGTGTTCGGCATCCTCAATTTCACGCTCCTGATACCCTTGCTCAAAGTTCTGTTCAAGCAGGGAGGAGAAGCCGGAAGCCCGGAAACCATAGCAGAGCCGGTCGCCCGTGTAAGCATCGACTACCTTGTAGATCTTTTCAACTATCACTTTCAGAACACATTAACGCAATACGGCGAATGGGGAGCCCTTAAGTTTGTCTGTGCTATTATTATCGCTTCGGTGCTCATTTCCAATATCTTCCGCTACCTCACTGCCCGCCTGATCGAAAGATTCAAGGTCAAAATGGTAGGCCGGCTCCGACAGGCGGTTTTCGACAATGCCATTCATCTCCACCTCGGCTTTTTTTCTTCCGAGCGAAAGGGAAACCTTATTTCCAGGATAGTCACCGATGTCCAGGAAGTGGAAAGCTCGGTAGCCAATTCCTTTTCAGCCGCTTTTAAAGAGCTCTTTACGCTGATCAGCTTCCTGTATGTATTGTTTAAGATTTCGCTTAGCCTTTCCGCTTTCGCTTTCCTGGTCATACCTATTTCAGGCGCCTTTATTGCTATAATCGTAAGACAGATGCGCAAAGAAGCCCGGGACGGCCAGAACCGGCTCGGGGGGCTGATCAGCCTTATGGACGAAGTCTTCGGCGGTATGCGGGTCGTCAAAGGGTTTAATGCGGAAGGTTTTATCAGGAGTAAGTTCCAAACAGAAAATGAAGGGTACCAGCGGTCTATTAAATCGATGGCCTACAAGCGGGAAATGTCTTCCCCTTTTTCCGAGTTCATGGGTGTATTCGTTGTGGCGCTTATCCTTCTTTTCGGCGGACAGATGGTACTGTCGGGAGAGTCGGAGCTCTCTGCCGAACAATTCATCACCTACATTGCCATCTTCTCGCAGGTAATGCGCCCTGCCAAAGAAATATCCAATGCCTTCAGTAATACGCAGCGGGGGATTGCAGCCGGCGAAAGGGTACTGGAGCTCCTGGATGCGAAAAATGCGATCCCTGAAAAAGACAATCCATTAAAAATAGAGCATTTTGAGCATGAAATAGCTGTCAATAATGTATACTTCGAATACGACAAAAATGCCCGTGTACTTCATGACATCAGTTTCAGGCTACCGAAAGGAAAAACCGTCGCCCTGGTAGGATCTTCGGGCGGAGGTAAATCTACGATTGCCGACCTTGTTCCCAGGTTTTACGATCCTACCGAAGGCAGTATTACCATTGACGGCTACGACCTCCGCGACCTTTCGGTATCGTCGCTCCGCAACCAGATGGGCATCGTCACCCAGGAATCCATTCTTTTTAACGATACGATCTACAACAATATCGTTTTTGGCGCAGATGCAACGGATGAAGAAGTATACCGGGCTGCGAAAATCGCCAACGCACACCAGTTCATTATTGATCAGCCGGACGGATACCAGACCGTAATCGGCGAAAGGGGGACAAAGCTATCGGGAGGGCAGCGGCAAAGGATCAGCATTGCGCGGGCAGTGCTCAGGAATCCGCCGGTACTTATACTCGATGAAGCCACGTCTGCACTCGATACCGAATCCGAAAAGCTGGTCCAGGATGCGCTGACCCGGCTAATGGCCAACCGGACAGTGCTGGTCATCGCACACAGGCTCAGTACGATCCAGCATGCCGACGAAATACTGGTCATACACCAGGGCCGGATTATCGAGCGGGGCACCCATTCGCAGTTGCTTGAAAACCAGGACGGCTTTTATCGTAAGCTTACTTTAATGCAGGGGTTATGAGAATATCGTAATCTTCCGCCCTTACGCCAATACCCCCGCCGTTTTTTGGTATTAATCATTGTTTAGTCCTAACTTGTGCCACATTTTAAGGCCGTTGAAAAATAAGGCCGTTGATTCATTAACAACCGCAGAAATGTTATGCGCAAGGAGTTTTCACAGGCTGTAGAAGACCTGGCCGCCGAAGATGATTCGATCATTTTCATTACAGGCGATCTGGGGTATAACGCCCTGGAAAACCTGCAGGCGGTTTTGGGCAGCCGTTTTATCAATGCCGGAGTTGCCGAACAGAACATGGTAGGGGTAGCTGCCGGATTCGCTCATAAAGGTTATAAAGTATTTTGCTATAGTATAGCTCCCTTCGTCGTATACCGTTGCCTGGAGCAATTCAGGAATGACGTAGGGTTTCATAAATTACCGGTATTCCTGGTCGGGAACGGCGGAGGCTACGGGTACGGTATCATGGGCAGTACCCACCATGCCCTGGAAGACCTGGCCTGCCTGAGCAGCCTTCAGAACGTAACGGCATGGGTACCGTCTTTTTCTGACGAAGTAGCGCCTTTTGTCGGCGAAATAATGGCGGCCGGCAGCCCGGCTTATCTTCGCCTGGGAGCCGGGAAGAAGACTCCGGAAGGAGCGCGCCGGTCAGGCGATTTCAAAATAATACGACAATCCGACCAGGCCGTCGTCACCATATTTGCGCTCGGCCCCGTTGCCAATAACATATTGGAAGCAATGGAAAAAGTATCTGCACCGGTCAATCTCATTACCACGCTGACTTTCCCGTTTGAGCTCAATCCTGAAATTATTGCCATTACAGAGGCAGCAAACCGCGTTATTGTGGCCGAAGAGCATGTATCCACCGGCGGACTGGCCCAGCAGCTTTCCGTCCAGCTTCTCGAAAAAAATGTAAGAACCGGTAGTTTCCGGAGCATAAGGGCGCAAGGCTACCCCAACGGCCTTTACGGCAGCCAGGCCTATCACCAGCGTTTATCAGGGCTTGATGCCAATTATATTGCAGACCAAATTACTATTCTGACGGGTCAAAATGCCTAAGCGCTCGCTTTTTATAATCGTCCTGGTCGCGGTTCTTCTCCCGGTAGCGGTATATCTGCGGGTGTGGGACTACTATGCGGTCAATATCGCCAAATGGGACGATCATGCGCTAAAAAGGACTCTTCTGGACTATATAGCCTCCGACAGTCTTTCTGACGTATTCCGCGTATTGAGCGCGCAGCACAATGAGCATCGCATCTTCCTGACCAGGCTTATCGCCATTCTCGACTATTCCCGGTATGGGCAGCTCGACTATCGTCACCTGATGTTTGCGGGTAACCTGTTGCTGCTCAGTGTGATCATATTATGGTGGAGACTGCTGAAACACAATGATAAGACCCTTTTCGCGCTTGTTCCCGTAGCGCTGATCTGGCCTACCCTGGCGCATTGGGAAAATATGTACTGGGGAATGGCTTCCATCCAGAATTTCGGGGTAGTGACACTCGGAGCGCTGGCGGTATACTGGTGCCTGAAAGGTCCCTGGGGATATTATGCAGCCGGTATCCTGGCCGCCGCATTGTCCGCTTTTTCCAGCGGGAACGGACTGCTGATCCTCCCCATCATAACCCTTGTGCTTTTCCTTTCGCATGAGAATAAAAAGGGGATCATCGCCGCGGCATCCGTCGTTCTTGTGCTCGTACTTTATTTTGCTTCCTATCACCAGCCCGACTACAATGCAAAAGTACCGGCCGGCGTATGGACGCTGACAAAAGGATTTATGGCCTTTATCGGGTCTTTTGCAGAAGTATTCCCTGTTAAAGGCAGGCAGGACACCAGCGTTGTCTTCGGCTTTATCCTTTTTCTCGTCAGTATTTCTATCGTCTCCACCACTTTATTCCGCCTGATCCGCAACCAATATGCCGAGCCTTATGCCAAGATAACGGATGCTTTCTGCCTGGGCATCATGCTTTTTATTCTCGGTACCGCTGCGGTCGTGGTTGGGGGACGTGCGGGCTCCGGCCTGGAAGTTCTGCTTACAAGCCGGTATAAAATCTACTCCTTCCTGCTGCTCATTACCGCCTATCTCTTTATCGTAATTCCTATCAGGGGAAGCTTTTATCATCCGTATGTTTCGGGAGTGGCCGCGCTGTGCCTCCTATTCAACGTATTCTCCTATCACTATTACCTGGTGGACGCCTATAACCTGCGAAAGTTTATGGTAACGTCCTATTTCAACTCGGTCTACGATAACAAAGCCCTCAATCCCTTTACCGCCGATACTTCCATAAGCCGCGGACTCGTAGCCAGGCCTTCGTTATTTTACGAACGCTGGCTTCCCCTCGTTCCTAACCTTACAGATTCGACTGTTTCCGGCAATCTTTCTTATGTCAGCGAGTTGGTGCGGGATACGCAGGTATCGGCCGGCGAAAACAGGATTTCCATCATAAATAATAATTATCAGAGCCAGCGCCTTCAGGACAGCGGCGTATACCTGCTTTTAAGCAACAGTGACCGGTACTTCCTGCTCCCGACCTTCCGCGAGAGAAACCGGAACCGGAAGCAGTTGTTTTTCCGTCAGCAATACTTCGCGCCCGGGTTCTCCTCGGAACATGCATTCGATGAGTTGGGACTCCGGCCCGGCAGCTACCGCTACGCCATGGTCTTACAAAAAGGGGACAGCACCGGCATCGTGATGTACAGAGATTCGCTGATGATACCTGAATTCGTGCGAACTGAAGGAATTAAAACTAACTGGTAGTTATACAGCAAAGCGCTTATGGCCGCAAACCCATTGCAAAAACAACATACCAACAGCTACCTTATCCAGCTGGACGGCCTCCGTTTTGTTGCCATTGCCCTCGTTCTGGCAGACCACTTTACAGCAGCCATCAACAAAATCCCTTTTGGCCCGCTGGGGGTTAACCTGTTTTTCGTATTGAGCGGATTCCTCATTACCCGCATCCTCATCACCAGCAGCGATAAGTTCAGGGGAACCGACGGGGGGTTCAGGGACTATTTCAAAAGGTTTTTCATCCGGCGTACCCTCCGTATTTTCCCTGTCTACTACCTCTGCATTCTCCTCCTGTTCATTTTCAACGTCCCTCCCGTCAGGGAAAAGATCGGCTGGTTTCTTCTTTACGGATCCAATCTGTATATGGCGATTAACCAGACCTGGATGGGCGTAGTAGATCATTTCTGGTCGCTTTCCGTCGAAGAACAGTTCTATATCATTTTCCCGCTGGTTATTTTCTTTGTACCCAGGAAATGGCTTGTCCCTACTTTCGTGGCGATGCTTGCGGGCAGTATCCTGTTCCGGCTGTACTTTTTCCTTTCGGGTTACAGCTGGATTGTCAACTATGTCTCGATGCCGGCCTGCCTCGACTCGTTCGGCCTGGGGGCTTTTATGGCCTGGCTGCTTCTGTTCCGGCCTGAGCAGTACCGAAAGGTGTTCAGCCGCGGTTATCTGGTAGTGCTGGGGCTCCTTCTCTGGGCGGGCGTGATTTACTGGTCAAAAACTTTTCCCGAGCATAAGAATATAGCAACCGACGTATGGGAAAGGCTGGCCGGCTCGGTATTCTGTTTTTTCCTGATCGGGAAGGGGGTGCTCGGCTACGGCGGATTCATGAAGGCTTTCCTCGAAAACCGGGTTGTTCTGTATCTCGGCAAGATCAGCTACGGGCTTTATGCTTATCATAACCTTGTCTACAATCACTTCCATAGTCCGCCGAATCACCCTACGCTCCGGCTCCTTCGCAAAATCGAACAGTTCGTTCCGGCTGTAGCCCATAACCTCCTTTTTGAATCGCTGTTCTTTTTTTCGCTGACGGTAATAGTGGCTACTCTTTCCTGGTACCTGATGGAAAAGCCCATTAACGACCTGAAAGATAAATTGACTTAGCGACAGACGCCGATTGGCAAATCTGGATATTCTGTGTAATTTTGAAAATGTAATTTTTATAATTTTTCCTATTCATGTCTTTTTTCTTGAGTATCGTAATGCCGGCCTATAACGAGGAAGATTGTATCGAGCAGGTTGTAGGCAGTTGGACAGGCTTTTTAAAGGATAAATTTCCAGATGAAAATACGACGCTGATCGTTATTAACGATGGCTCTAAAGACAAAACAGGGGAAATCCTGGATAAACTGAAAACCGGGAACGATCGCCTGACGGTCGTTCACCAGAAAAACGGCGGGCACGGTAATGCCGTCGTTAACGGCTATAAAACGGCATTGAAGCTCGGTTCCGAATATGTCTTTCAGACCGATAGCGATGACCAGTTCGTAACGGATGATTTCGATAAACTCTGGCAAAAGCGTAATCAGTCCGAATTTATTCTCGGGTACCGCGAAATCAGGCACGATGCTAAAGTCCGCCTCTTCATCACCAGGTTCCTGCGGAGTACGATCTCGTTGGTATACGGCACCTTTATTCTGGACAGCAATATTCCTTTCAGACTGATCAAAGGAACATTTCTTCAGAAATTGATGGACCAGCTTCCCGATCCCCCGCCCTTTGCGCCTAATATTTTCCTGGCGGTAATGGCTAAAAAATCGGGGCAGGAACTCTTCGATATTCCTATTACTCACCGGGAGCGTGTTTCGGGTACCGTATCGATAGTGAAATGGAACCTTTGGAAAGTATGCATCAGGAGCTTCAGGGAACTTCTGAATTTCAGGCTTGAGCTCAATAGCAAAATCAGGGCTATCAAGAGTGCTTAAAACGCTCGAAAACTTGTAATACATAAGCAGTGTTACCTTGAGAATACGTCCGATCCTGTTCCTGATACTGGTTGTTGTTGCGGGCTATCTGGGGTATAGATGGTTTGGTTCGAGACCGCCTGAAGTATGGAATTATATCCCGGACTCTGCGACCGTTGTCGTCTCTTCAGATAAGCTTCAGGATCAGTACGACGCTGCCGGTACGCCGGCAGGCGATACGTTTAGTTCGGCTTATCGCGATCTGCCGCTGATTTCCCTCGCTGCCGGTAATCTTTCCCTGATGAGATGGTTCAGCGGGGACGAGGCGCAGATCTACACTTTTCTCAAAAGCAAAACGATTACTTATGCCTTTCACCCGCTCGCAGGGGGCAGGCTGGGTATTGTCATGTACCTGCCTGTAAAAAGCGAGCTGGAAGAAAAATGGCTGAATAATCCTAAAGACAGCTCTTTGAGGGTCAGCTCTCACAATTTCCAGGGACATATCATTACCGACATTTCCAACCAGCGATCGGAAGCGTTGTTTTCGTATATCCTGAAAAACAACTACCTGATCATCAGCCAGTATGGAGAGTTGATCGAGGATGTGATCAGGAATGCCAGATCGGGTGGCAGCCGGTCGGGCGAAAATTCTATGAAGGAAATCACGCTCCCGGAAGGAAAGCACGACCTGAGCATTTATGCCAATGGAGCGGCCTGGCGCGGATTCGTATTCCCCGAGGGTATTCACCCCAATGTTTCGGCATTCCTGGATATCTTACCCGGCCGGCACGGCATCCACCTGGCGCCCCCTTCTTCCCCGGGCAGGCTTGTTATGGAGTCGGAAGACATCGACGCGCGGGAAAATCCCTACTATTCACTTCTCAGTAACCAGGGAGGAGTTCCCTTTACCGGCGCGGGCTATATTTCCCAGCAAACTACCCATCTGATCAGGCTCGCAGTTGAAAAGGCGGATAAATTCAACCCGGCGCTGCGGAAATGGATTAAAGAACACCAGTCGCTTCCGGCCCTTACCCGGTTCGACCAGCTTGCCGGGAAATCGAAAGACACCTTTCTCCGTGAAATCGGCCCGGAAGTGATCCTGTGCATTAATGAAAGCAGCGGTGGAATCAGCGACAGCAAAATAATGCTGGTCAGGTACGATGATTTTGAAAAAGTGAAGCCGGCGATCCGGCAGATAGCAGACAAGACAAGCAACGGATCAACGAAAACTACTTTTTTCCAGGGCTACGAGGTATACCCTATATTGATACCCGACCTGATGGAGGCGTTTTTCGGGCCTGTTTTCAAGGGGTTCCGCGAATCCTATCTTAGCTATATCGCTCCCTACCTCATCGTAGGAAACAGCCCGCAGGCCATACAAAACTACCTGATCGACTATGAAAACCTGCTTACCTGGGCTCACTCTCCGGACCTGGACAGCGCCCTGTTCGAAAAAAATACTGATGCCCAGCTCTCACTCATCACCAATATGAGCAAGGCCAGGGCAGGATCAGTCCTTAACAGGACAACCCTTAAGTCGAGCCTCGACCAGATCGCCACTACCCAGATCGCATATAGCCAGAAGGGCCGGTACGCAGATTTAAGCCTGGCTTTAAATTACGCGGTCAGCTCCAGGACAAAAAATGAAACCGAGCTAAAAGCCGACTTCGAATGGAAAGATGAATTTCCCGCTGTATTTTCTGTAATGTCTGATCCGGGAGCCGGAACTTCGGAGATCATCCTTACCAATCAATCGCACCAACTGATCGGGATAGACAACGGCGCTTCAGGAAAGCCCCGGATACTTGCCCAGCTTGACGGTCCGATGATCGGACGGGCTTTCAAGGCCGACTTTTTAAATATCGGCCGCCCACAGCGGATCGTGAGTACAGCCCGGTTCCTTTATGTGCTCGATGAAGACGAAAACGGTGTCTTTACACTTCTGTCAAAGCCGTCTGTTTCTCCGACCAACTCCCTTTACCGGATCAGCCATTCGCTGGAAAGCGGCGCCAGCTTTGTTCTCAAGGGAAGCGACCAAAATCTCTATACCTGGAAAACGGCAGGCGCAGCGCCGTCAAAGCTCAACCTAAGGACCAATTTCGATAATCTCCTCAGCCCGGTAGTGTCGTTTGCGAAGGGGAATTCCAACCTGTATATCGCCACCCAAAGAAACGGGAAAATCTTTGTATTGGATGAAAACGGGAAATTACTTCCCGGGTTCCCGGTAGACATGCTGTCAGGTATCAGCGGTCCCTTTGCCCCGGTGCAGAACCCGTCTACGGGAGAGATTGAAATTGCGGGTGTCAACCGCCAGGGCGAGCTTACACAGATAGACCTCAACGGGCAGCTTAAAACGAGAAAACAACTCCTGCTGCCGGAGGCCGGCCCCACTTTCAGGACCTTATATGATGAAAATAACCTTGACTGGCTTATGCTGCGCCAGACATCCGGCAAAGCTGCCATACTAAGCAAAGACGGCAAGGAGATTTTTGAAATCGTCGGTCTTAGGCCTGATTTCACCATCCGTTATCATTATTTTGGCAGTGATAACCGCTTCATCTCGGTCGTATCCGCCGGATTTATTTCTATTTTTGACTTTAATGGAAACCGGGTAGGCGATAGGCCGATTCCCTGCCGGGGCGCTTTAGGCATCAATTATGAAGGGGCAAGGAAAGAGCTGAGTATTTTCAGCCAGGCAGAAGACAAGATCCAGATCTGGTCCGTCAAACTATGAAGAAAGCCTTAAAAATAACGGTAGTTGTCATTTTTTCAATAATCTGGGGTCTCGGACTTTCGGACTTTGATACCGTCTATCCTTACTTTTACCGCTGGGGCATCATACACGACGAATATCGCTATGGCGACTTTTTCAGCCTCGCGCATCTACCCGAATTCAAGGAAGAAATGGTAAAATGCGAGAGCAGGCTTACCGTTTCAAAGCAATCTCCCCGCCCTATTCATTTGTATGTCCTCGGCGACAGCTTCCTGGAGCCTCAACGGGTCGACAGTTCCGATTTTATAGCCGATCGGTACCACTTCATGAAGTGGGGGAATTTCATGCATTTCAAGCTGGATACGTCCGCTACCAATATCGTACTGATGGAGAGCGTAGAAAGGCACTTCAGGCAACACTTCGAAACCCCGCCTTCTTTTTATTTTATACCCGACACGGCAAATTTTTTAGAAAAATGGGAGGAAAAAAAAAGTTGGATGGCCAGGCTCGACAATTTCATGAGTTCAAGCAGGGTGGGCGGCCAGATCGACCTGCTTTTGACCGGTAGTACCGTCGGGATGAAATCCAGGGAATTAAAGTCTGCATTCAACTACCACGTCTTTGACCGTACCGAACATAGCGTGACCATTTCCAAAGACGGCAGCAGTATCGTGTATTATCTCGATACCGACAGCCTCAACTTCCCGCAAACATCCGGGTTTTCGAGGATATCCGACGCCAGGATCGATTCGGTTGTCAACTCTCTGAATCAAACAAGGGAAACCCTGCTCGACATGGGGTTTGACCACCTCATTTTCGCGGTAATCCCCAATAAATCTACGATCGTGATGCCCGATTACGGCGTGTATAACCGGCTTATCGAGCGGGTACAGTCCCATCCCGACCTGGAGGTTCCCTACGTCAGCGTAATTGATGAGTACAGGGTTATGGGAAAAAATTCATTCCTCCACAGCGATTCACACTGGACCTGTGACGGCCGGATGGTCTGGCTTACGAAGTTTAACGAAGGTCTGAACCAGATCACCACCGATACTTCCGGAAGCCTGAGGGCTAACAATTGCCTCGGACCCGTCACTATGAAGAGCCTGATCGGAAACGCGATGTAAAAAACATGCTGAATTCTATCGGACGGCACCTTTATCCTTAGTCGGGAAGTCTTTGGGAACAGGCTGTGTCACTTTGCCCTTCGCAACCCATTCAGTCCCTCTCTGCAGTGTCACAATGAACCCCACGCACTTCTGAGAGTAGTTTTCGTGCCCGAGCGTCGTATGGAAAATCCTTCCTTTTCCATACCCGATGGTCATCAGGACAGGTTCATGCCTGCCCGATCCCCTGGTTTCTAAAGTTGAGTGAGCGGTTGCCAGAACAGTCACATTCCTGGCCGGCCCGCGAAGCCTATCGTAAAGCTCATCCTTCTGGTGCAGCCACTCTTTCGGTAATCCCTTCATAATCGGGTGGCGCGGATTGCGCGTGGTAACTACGAATTCGTGCTGTATACCATGGCTCCCCCCCTTTCCGCTTGTAATATCCTGGACGAACTCATTCCTGTTTTCGTCAAAATAAAGATAGGGACCGGAACGTTCATCACGTCCCTCCCAGCCTCCTATCCCTATCATAAGGTTATATGCCTCCCATTTCGGGAAGGCATTGTCGGCTGCATGGACCACCACCAGTCCTCCTCCATCCGCAACAAATTGTTCAAACGCCAGCTTCGTCTGTTCAGTCCAGGAGTCTCCGTTATAGTTGGACAGCACAACATCATACCGGCTGAAATCAGGCTGAAAGGTGGTCATATCCCCTCCTGCCGGCGGAGTTGTAACGACATCCACCTTAAACAGCCCCGTTTCTTCCAGTACCTGCTTCATAAACTTCGAGCCGTCAAACATATTACTGTGATTGTTCTGCCCGTCTATAAGCATTACCCGTATACCACCCTGACCATAAGCAGCACAAACCTGGAAGCAGGCTAAAAGAAGCAGCGAACAAATCTCTTTGGGGAATATGTATTTCATATTATTCATCATCTCATTGCCTCATCAACCACCTCCCTCACCAGGTCCATCTCATACCCTTTCCCCAAAGCAAAGCGCAACAGCCTGGCCCTGAGCTGCAGCCTGTCTCCCTCTGTCTTCAAAAGCTGCTCTGCCTTCTTTTCCAGCAACTTTTTTAACCCTTCCCGGTATTCTTCCTCTCCTATCTCCTTCATTCCCTCCCCTATACTGTAGGCGCTGACGCCGCGACGCTGTAATTCCTGCTTTATTTTCAGCCTTCCCCAATGTTTCATCCGCGACTTCCCTCCTGAATAGGCCTTTGCGAACCTTTCTTCAGATAAATAGTTCCCTGCAATAAGCTCCGCGATGATCTCGTCCGCTTCGGCGCCCCAGACATTCCACTTCCTCAGACGCTCCCGTACCTCCTGGTGACTTCTTTCCTGGTAGGAGCAGAAAGCCGCTGCTTTATTAAAGATTACCGGATCCATTGTACCTGACAAATTCCGAATAGTCCGGAATTTAATTATTTTGCAAAGACAAATATAGTCACCCGCTGTTAAAAGAACATTTTGTTAACCAACTACCCCGCTTTTTAAGATGAACCCTAAGATTTCACGCAGGTTATGGTTAAAAGCCGCCGCACCCTTAGTTTCTGCAGCCTCGCTGCATGATTTTAAATCGTCAGCGAAAAAGCCGCACATACGGTTCATCGTCGCTTCCGACGGGCATTACGGGGAAGCCAACACACCATTCGAAAACAATCACCGGGAATTCGTAAGGTGGATCAACCAGGAAAAATTTCAGAAAGGGCTGGATTTTGTAATCCTCAACGGCGACCTGATCCACAACAATCCCAACCTCCTGTTTGATTTCAAAAACGCCATAAAACCCCTGCAGGTCCCCTATCATGTCGTAAGAGGCAACCACGACCGGGTCGGCCTCGACGTATGGAAAAGTGCATGGGGGTACGAAACCAATCACAGCTTCACATGGTCTGACTATGCATTTATACTCGTCGATACATCGAACGAAGCCGGTAAATATGTATGCCCTGATTACGAATGGGTCAGGCAGGAGCTGGCAAAACACGCCGGTGCAAAAGGAATATTCCTCTTTATGCATATTACCCCGGCCAAATGGACTACCCATGGCATTGATTGCCCCGAACTCATGCAGTTGTTCAGCGCGACAGAAAACCTGAAAGGAATATTCCACGGGCATGATCACGACCAGGATTCCGTCAAGACGGAAGGCGGGAAACCGTATTTCTTCGACGGCCATTTTGGCGGAAGCTGGGGAACTACCTATAAAGGTTACCGGGTAGTAGAGATCGGGGAAGACGGCAGCTGGACTACGTACCAATTCAATGCATCTGCAGAACCCCGGATCAATACTTATAACGGAAAATAGTATCCCGGCAGCATGAATCCGCCCCATATCCGGGTGGTCCAAAAAAAGTTCAAAAAAAGATTGGTATATGAATCTTTTTAGTAATTTTACAAGAGCTATTATTTAGCAGCGGAAAAAGACAGTTTTATACCATTTGTACACCTAATACTTCAGCTAACTTATTTTTCTGCCAGGCATAATACCTCCTGCGCAGTATTCTTTGACCCTGGCCTTAATTTTATAAATAAGTCTTTTTAAATCCGGATCCCGAGTGATCCGGATTTTTTTGTGGCTGAACTGGTCATATCAACCCGGGGTCCGCAGGTACGACACATATAAAAATGGCCCAAATCAGATTCAGCAGCGTATTATAAATTGAGCCGGGTAAAGACATATCTCCCGGTCATAGTATATGCAAGCTATCGGATATCTGCTTTTTTCAGGAATAAGTTTCTTCCTTTTCTATACAGGCGCAATCCCCGCCCTGACTCAGAATACCGGTTATCATAATTTTTCCAAAGCCATCCTGGTCGACGCTTCGGACAGGAGTGAAACCGGGAATGCCGCGATTACAATGCTTATAGAAGAGGTGAACGCCCGCACGGGCATTACCCTCTCCAGGAATAGCGATATTAAAAACACCCCAAAAATCGTTGCGGGTACAGCTGCGTCCCTCCGCCGGCATCCGGAGTATGCCGCAATCATGGGAACGCCCCGGCCGGGCCGCGCAGACGGGTATATCGTAAAACTCGTAACGACCGGCTCTCCGCTGCTGCTCATTGCGGGCGACGATACACGCGGCATGCTGTTTGGAATCGGTCATTTTCTGCGAAAAGCAAATCTTTCCAGGAATGGAATACTGGTCCCCGGGTCAGTTTCGACCGACACCGCCCCTGTAGTAGCGCTCCGGGGGCACCAGCTTGGATACCGCCCGAAAGTGAATTCGTATGACGGATTCACCCTGGCAATGTGGGAGCAGTATATCCGTGACCTGGCTGTATTCGGGACCAATGCCGTGGAGCTTATGCCTCCGAATACGGACGATGATGCCGACAGCCCCATGTTTACCCTCCCGCAAAAGGAAATGCTGACCGGGATGAGCTCCCTTCTGAAAAAATACGGGCTGGATGTATGGATGTGGTACCCGCTCATGCACGGAAACTACGCGAAAGAAGAGGTAGCCCGGAAATCACTCGCAGAAAACGATTCGATCTTTAAAAGCATGCCCCGCCTCGATGCAGTATTTATCCCGGGCGGAGATCCCGGAAGACAGGAACCGGCAGTCTTTTTCAAACACCTCGAACGAAAAGTGAAAGTCCTGCGCACCTACCACCCCAACGCCGAAATATGGATGTCGCCGCAGGGATACAGCGCCGAATGGATGGACCGCTTCATCGAAATCATGAAGAAGGAACCCGCTGTCCTGACAGGCATAGTGCACGGGCCCTGGACCAGGATGGACGTAGACTCGCTCAGGAAAATCGTCCCTGCCCGGTATCCCATAAGGCGGTATCCTGATATCACCCATAGTATCGATGCCCAGTATTTTGTACCGGATTGGGACTACGCCTATACCGTAACAGAGAACCGGGAAGTCATCAACCCGCGCCCTGTCGATCAGAAACTGATTTTCCGGGCTGTCAACCCTACCAGCTACAAAGGTTTCATTACCTATTCGGAAGGAGTTAATGACGACGTAAACAAAATGGTCTGGAGCGCCCTCGGGTGGAACCCGGATGCGGAAGTAACCGAAATTCTCCGCGACTATAGCAGGTATTTTATAGGCCCGGCATATGCAGACGAGTTTGCGCAGGCTCTCCTCAGCCTGGAAAAAAACTGGAAAGGTGCGCTTATCTCCAACCAGGGAGTATATACGCATCACGCCATTTTTCAGACAATGGAGCGGAATGCCCCACCGCAGGTAAAGCTGAACTGGAGATTTCAGATGGCTTTGTACAGGTCATATTACGACGCCTATACCCGCAGCAGGCTCCTATACGAAAGCCACCTGGAAGATCTCGCGGCCTCCACTCTCCGGCGGGCGCGCGAGCTCGGCTCCCGGGAGGCTATCGGCATGGCGCGGCAGATACTGGCAAGAGCCGCTTCCGAAAGAGTATCACCCGACTGGAGGCAGCGAATTTTCGAGCTGGCCGAAGCCCTTTTCCAGAGTATCCGGATGCAGCTCAGCGTCGATAAATACCATGGGATTGCTACCATAAGAGGAGCAAATCTTGACCTGGTCGATTCCCCGCTCAATAATCGTTTCTGGTTTGAAGATCAGTTCAGCAGGATTGAGAAGATAGAAGGGGAAGAAGAACGTATCCGCGAAATTCTTACCCTGACCGACTGGGAAAATCCAGGCCCGGGAGGATTTTATGACGACCTGGGGAATCCGGAAAACCAGCCGCATATAGTCGTTTCGAACGATTACGCCAAGGATCCGAACTCCTTTCATTCGGCCTTTGCAGGACTTCCCGGCGGCTATAGCCTGGAAATGGAGCGGATCGGGAAGTGGCGGACTTCCTGGAAAACCTACATGCAGACCATCTATGGTCTTCCCCTCGAAATGCGCTATGAAAATCTCGATCCTGAGGCAGAGTATGCTGTCAGGGTCGTTTATGTTGAAGATGTGGAAATTAAGCTGACAGCAGACGACCGCGTCGTCGTACACGATTACCTGATGCCGAAGTGGGATCCGGAACCCGTTACTTTCGACATTCCCAAGGAAGCTACCCGGGATGGAAAATTATCCCTTAAGTGGAGTATTGACACCAATAACGACGGTCCCGGCAGAGGCTGCTCGCTAGCGGAAGTATGGCTTATCCGGAAAAAGTAGGATCTCAGCTCTTTCGGGAATCCGGATAGCGGGCCCACCTTCCTTCTAACAATCAAACTTTTCTATCTTCCGGACCATTCTGCGGGATATTATTTCCTAGCTTTAAGGAAAATTTGGCTAAAGCCTTATTTTTCGAAATGAAATTATTTTTAACTATTTACGACCGGCTAGTTGCTCTAATGCCTGTCTTTTTATAGTTTCATTCCTGAATGACCCCGTTTGAACATCATACCGATCCTGAGCTGGCGCTCCTTTTACAGCAAGGAGCAGAGGAAGCGTTTGATGAAATTTACCGGCGTTACTGGAAATCACTGTTCAATGAAGCCCATAAACGCCTTAAAGAAAGTGCGTTTGCAGAAGAAGTGGTCCAGGATGTATTCGTAGACCTGTGGGTTAACCGGTCGTCCCGGAATATTGGCCAGCTTTATCCTTATCTCCTTACTGCCGTCAGGTACCAGGTTTTTATGCTGTATAAAAAGCACCGGAAAATGCCCTGTTTCGAAGAGCCTCTCGAGCATATGAGCTTCAGCCACGACAAAGCTGACGGTCACTTTTTCCTGAAAGAACTACTGGAGGGGATACAGGCATGGCTTACACAGCAGCCTGAAAAGCGAAGGGAAATATTCCGCCTGCGGTACCTTGAGCAGCTATCCACCCGCGAAATCGCCGAAGAGCTCGATATTACACAGAAGACCGTCCAGAATCAACTCATCAACGGACAGGAAAGCCTGCGGGCAGCAGTGTCAAAGCTACTCATCCTTGCCGCCGCACTGACGGCTCACTTATTGTGATTCCTTGATATTTCAAAATTCGTAAAGGAACTATCACCTGCCCCGTATTTTCAGGTTTCACGGAGCCGGATCCTGCCGGACCGCGACTTTTCTAAAAAAATTCAGCTATTCCTTGGGAGTTTTTTCCCGCCGGGCATACTATACTGAAAAGAAGCAGTCAATCCCATGTCAAAACCCGGAAAAGAAGAATTCAGGAAACTTGTCGAGCGATACCTTGACGGAAGTGCCACGTTTGAAGAACGCCGCGCCCTGGAAAGTTATTATACTCTTTTTGACAGTGCACCCGACGCTTCCGGGCTATTGACGGAAGACCAACTGGAAGCATTGGGCGACCGCATGAAAGAAAGAATTTCCGGGCGACTGCGCGTCAAAACACAACCTTTCTACCGGCACGCTTACTTCCGCGCCGCCGCAGTAGTGGCTGTGCTTCTGGGTGTAACATGGCTGATCCCGACACATTCGCCCCGTCCGCATAAGGAAACTGCAGACCCGGTAGCTGCGACCAGCGTAAGCGACCGGCCCGTCAACCGCTTCCTGACCCTCCCCGACGGTAGTACCGTTATCCTGAACGGCGACAGCAGGCTCGAGCTGGACAAAAACTTCAATCAATCCGAAAGGATTGTGCACCTCACGGGGGAGGCTTACTTCGATGTTGCCCACAGCCCCGATACACCGTTTATCATCTATACCGGCAAAATCAAAACAACCGTGCTGGGAACCGCCTTTAATATTGCGGCGTGGCCCGGACAGCAGGATATAACAGTGAGTGTAACCAGGGGAAAAGTAAAGGTCGAAGATGAAAACAGGGTTATTGCCGTACTCACGCCCGATAAACAGGTTACTTACAACACAGAATCTTCCGCCAGCGGTGAAAAGCCGGTAGAAGCTGCCGAAACTATCGCGTGGGTGCAACAGGATATGACTTTCGACGATATGATACTGGATGAACTGGCCGGCCACCTAGGCAGGCGCTATGGAGTAAATATCGTATTCGGGAATCCCGAACTACGGGAATGCCGGGTCAGCGGCCGGTTCTCCGGCACCGAAACGCTCGAAGAAGTAATGCATACACTTTCTATTTTAATGAATACGCAATACGTCATATCGGGTAAGGATATCCTTATTGAAGGTGAAAAAAGTTGTATTTAAACTATTCCCAATTTCCTTTTAATTCTGAAAAAATGAAAATCATCAAATCAAACAGAAGCCCTTAACAGACAGAAAAGAAAAACTCCTCCGGCCCTGGAAAGCATAGAGGAGTCCCGTTAAAAAATTTATTGGCAAACTTTTTAAACAACACAAAGAATGCAAAAAACTCTAGCTTTTGCAAACCGGATTGCTGTTCCCTTCAGGAGACGACAAAAACGGCATTTTTTGAGTAAGCTCATGAAAATAAGCTTTTTCAGCATAATGATTGCGCTTATCAGCGCGCAGATTCTGCTGGCAGAAGTCAGCAGGGCGCAGGATATCCGGGAGGCCAGCATTACTTTTGGCCTTAACAAGGTCCCACTCAGAATCGCGCTGCAGAAACTGCAGAAAGAATCGGGCTATAATGTCTTTTACCTGTCGCCTAAGGTTACGCCGTATAATGACATCAGCGTCCCCACTGCTACCCGCACAGTTTACCAGACCTTGGAGCTGATCCTGCAGAAAACACCTTTTGCATTCCGGCAGGAAGGAAAGACTATTATACTTACCGACCGGATAGAAACCGCCCCGGCATTACAACCCGAACTACCCCTGCAAAAAAATATAAGAGGGCAGGTAACCGACGAAAAGGGAGAAGGGCTTCCGGGTGTAAGCATCCTGGTAAAAGGAACTCAGCAGGGAACTATTACAGACGAGAACGGCAATTACCAGCTTTCGGTCGAAAACGACAATTCCGTCCTGATTTTCAGCTTCGTAGGATACCTGAGCCAGGAAGTGGTGGTAGGCAGCAGGGGCACCGTCGACATTTCGCTGACAACCGACACGAAAGCGCTGAATGAGGTCGTCGTAACTGCTTTCGGTATGTCGAAAGAAAAGAGGATGCTGGGATTCTCGGTAACGGAAGTGAAGGGTTCGGAACTGGCCGCTACCCAGCAGATCAACCCTATCAACTCGCTGATGGGCAAAGTGTCGGGCGTGCAGATCGACCAGAGTGCTTCCGGCCCGTTCGGAAATTCCAGGATCGTCATCAGGGGTAACTCAACGCTGAGTCAGAACAACCAGCCTATCTTCGTGATCGACGGGATTATTGTCGACAACGAATCGGTCGCCGGAGGCCGCGATTTTGCCAACGACCTGACAAACCTCAACAGCGAAAACTTTGAAAGTGTCTCCATCCTGAAAGGCTCCTCCGCAGCTGCGCTGTACGGTTCAAGAGCTATCAACGGGGTGGTGCTGATCACCACGAAAAAAGGGAGCAAGGCTACAGGGCTGGGTGTTGATATTTCACAGAATTTCATGGTTTACAACCCCTATAAAGGGCCTAAATTCCAGAACGAATTCGGAGGGGGCAGCGTCGGGGCCTTCTTTACCGACGCCCGCGACCCGAACTACCAGCCCAACCAGATGTGGACCACAAAAGTGTTTCCTATCGATCCTAACACCAATGAGCCCTATATCGACCCCGGCGTAAACCGTGAAAATGAAAACTGGGGCCCGAGATTTGCAGGCCAGAGGGTGCGGAACTACGACGGCACCTGGACGGAATATAAAGCAGTCCCTAACAACTTCCTCGACGCCTTCAAGAACGGTACGCTAAGCACCACCAGCGTTGCCTTTTCAGGTGGCGGCGAAAAAACGACCTACCGGTTCGGAGCGACACATGACGCGCAGACGGGTATTTCGGTAAACAACAAAATGAAGCGCAACAGCTTCAACGTAAGGGCTACCCACCAGGTGGCAAAATGGCTCAGCACTGATTTCAGCGCAAGCTATACCGGCAGCGACAATACCAACCCGCAAAACCTTACCTGGGCTCCGTATACCGATACTTTCGCCGGCGACAACTGGGGCGTTGCCTTTATGTGGATGTTCCCGCGTAACTACGACACTAAATACTGGAATCAGCAGGAAAGATATACCAGCCAGGCTTTCGGCGGAGCGCCCAAAGCCACCAACCCGCTAGAGCCAAACAAGGTGATGGCGCCGGAATTCTGGTTTAATATGCACAATACAGTCGCCACGATGGATAGCCGCAACTTCATGGGCCGGTTTGCCCTGACAGCGAAGCTTACCGACTGGGCCAGCCTGACCGTGGAAGGCAACATGAACAACAACTACGACAAGTACGAGAATAAGGCATTAGGCCATTTTAGCAACTACAGCGGCGGGTCGTACACCATCAACCAGTCGAAGAAAGAAAGCAATTTCAAAAAGGCCATTCTTACATTCTCCAATATCAATATAGGGCAGGACCTCGCGTTCAGCGGTTTTATGGGGGGGGAAATGTATAGCTCTATCAGCTCTTTCACCCAGGGGACGACCAACGGTGGGCTCATGGTACCCGGCAACTTCTTCATTGCCAACTCCGTCAATTCACCCTTAGTAACCGGGGGTATCAACTACAACAAACGGATCAACTCGATTTATGCGGCAGCCGATTTTGACTACAAAAACCAGCTGTACCTGTCTACCACCTGGCGGGGCGACTGGTCTTCGGCCCTGACTTATGCCGACGGAACGGGAAATAACTTTTACAACTACCCTTCCGCCAGTCTTTCGTGGATCGTTTCAGAGACCTTCAGTCTTCCGAATGCGGTTACTTTCGCGAAGCTGAGGACGAATATCGCTGCGCTCGGTAAAGACACCGAACCTTTCGTTATTAACCCTGGTTACAGGTTCTCAGGAAAAGTGATCGGTATGCCCGGCGAGCCTACCAGGGCCGATTTCAGCTCTCCCACCACCTTGTCTTCCAGGCTGAAGCCGGAGAGAAAAATTTCTAAAGAGATCGGGCTGGAAGCCAGGTTCCTGAAAAACAGGGTCGGCTTCGATGTCACCCTTTACCAGGACAATACCTATGACCAGATCATCGATATCTCGACGCCGGTTGAAACAGGAGTTACCGGTGTTAAGATCAATGCCGGGAACATTCAGAACAAGGGTATTGAGATCTCCCTCGACGGCTCTCCGATCGAAACCGCAAATTTTGCCTGGAATTCCCGCGTGACTTTCTCCCGCAACAAGAACCTGATCGTTTCGCTCGCGGAGGGAAGGAACGACTACCCGCTCGGCGGCGCAGCCTTTGATGCAAGCTCCTGGGCAGTAGTCGGGAAATCGTACGGTACGATACGGTCGACTACCCAGTCGCTGAAGTATGTTAACCCCGAAGATCCGCGCGACCCCAGGACAGGCATGACCGTGCTGGCATGGAGAAACGACGCCCGCGCAGCCTTCCCGCAGAGAAGCAACACCTACCAGGATATAGGCGACATCAATGCGAAATTCAGAGGAGGGTTCTCCAACGATTTCTCCTATAAAAACTGGATGCTCAATATCCTGCTCGATGCGAAATTCGGCGGCGATATGGCGATGTCTGCCATCAGGTCGGGTACCCACACGGGAGTATTGCCTAATACATTGTTTGGCCGCGACGCCGAACACGGCGGGATCACCTTTACCAGCAAATTCGACGGAATCACCTACGACGACGGGATGATCATCGATGGGGTTTTCGCCAAAGGACAGGTAGTATCCACTCCCGGAGGAGGCACTGCAGATGTGGGAGGTATGACCTTTAAAGAAGCTTACGATGCCGGGCTGGTCGAGCCGACGCACGCTCCCCAGTTCTACTATCGCTATGCTTCCTCTTCGACAGGTATATCCGATTTCTGGATTGTCAAGAGCAGTTGGGTAGCGCTTCGCCAGGTGATGATCTCCTACAATCTCCCCAAAGACATTGCGACTAAGCTCCGGGTAAACGGAATTTCGGTCAGTCTCATTGCCAGGGACCTGGGGTATCTTTATAACTCACTGCCTTTTGACTTAAACCCGGCATCGCTTAATTCCAACCTGACTTCGGCTGTAGGTGAGGAAGGATTCCTGCCGATGGTGCGGTCGATGGGAGGATCAATCAAGATCCGTTTGTAGTGTCCACTGATGATGATCATATCTTAAGAAGAAGAAATGAAAAAGAAGTTTCTATATATGTCCATTGCTGTATTACTGGGTTTGTCATCAAACTCATGCACCAATGATTTCGAGACGGTAAATGTCAACCCCAACGTGGTTACCGACGTAGATGTACGGTTGCTTTTCACCTCGTCGCTGGTTCCCATGCAGACCTCGCGCGGCGGAGAATACTGGAACGAAGGGTTTACACATTTCCTGTCGGCCTGCCAGTTGGTAACCGGGCAAAGCTACGCCGTGTCAACGACGGCGGTGAACGGCCGCTACAGGCTGTTTTACACAAGCGTATTGCCTAACCTTGTCGAGATAAGACGGCTGATTGAGCTGAAACCGGACAAGGAAAAGTTCGAGCAGATCAATGCCATCACCTATATCCCGCAGATAATGATGGCGCTGAAGGTAAGCGATATGAACGGCTCCATGCCCTATACGGAAGCAAACAAAGGCAGGGATGAAGGGCTTTACAATCCGAAGTTCGACAACCAGGAGACCCTGTTTACGCTATGGCTGAAAGAGCTGTCGGATGCTATCGCCACGCTTCAGAAGAATTCGCCCAACCAGGTGGCATTCGGCAACAACGATGTCTTTTTCGCCGGCGACGTTACGAAATGGATCAAGCTGGCCAACTCTTTGAAATTAAGGATAGCTGCCAGGCTCCAGAACCAGGACCCCGCAAAGGCAACTCAGGTTTTCAAAGAGGTAATGGCAGACCCGGTGGGTCCGCTCAGCTCCAATGCAGACCAGTTGATCCATAAAAATCCGGCCTACTATCCATTTGGGGTCGACGGCTACAACATCGACATCTACAGCCGGCATTTTGCGGTAGGGACTGCCGTAGAATTCATGAAATCTTCCGGCGACCCGCGCCTGGGCATTTACTACGACAAGAACTCCCTGACAGGCAGCTTCAAGGATACGCTGGCGAAATATGACAGGGTATTGCCGTCGTGGATCAATATGAACGATCCCCATATCATGTACCAGGGAGGACCTGCCGATTTCCAGTCGAACCCGCCTGTCAGTACTTATTTCGTCAACCCGTTCAACGGTGGCGGCTCTAACAGGTACCAGTTGATCTCTACCGTCAACCGCAAGTTTTTCGCACCTACGGTAGACCAGGGGAGCGGTACGGTAATCGATGTATTGTTCTCATACGCAGAAGTCTGCTTCCAGATCGCGGAGTTTATACAAAAAGGCTACGGAGCAGGTATCGATACAAAAGGGACCGCGGCCGACTGGTATAACAAGGGGCTCCGGGCGTCGTCATTGTCGATGAATGAAATAGCCGTTTCGGCCAATTCCACTTCATACGGCGATATCGAATCGATGATAGAAACGCATCTTGCCAATCCGAAAGTAAAATTTGACGGAACCACCGATCTCGAAAAGATCTATATCCAGATGCTTCTGAATTTCTACCGTGACCCCAACGAGGCGTTTACACTGGCCCGCCGGACCGGTTATCCGAAATTCAATTCCACCCTGCTGGCACGGGAAACCATAGCCGATGATATGCTGCCCAGAAGATGGTGGACCCTCGATCCGGGCGAGGTTAACCGGGCCAACTGGAGTGCAGCCATGACCGAACAGGGCTTCACGCCTAACGATTTCTCTGTCGAGGCACTGGCTAAAGAAAGGGTCTGGTTTGACAAAAAATCGCCTGATTACGGAAAAGGAAATTAACCGGGCAGGCAAATTCAGTAAATTGTGAAATGGTGACGGGAACGGCTTGCAGGAAGCCTTTCCTGTCGCTGTTTCGTCTTTATTAAACTTACAAAAATACGATGTCGGGACGCAGGCATTTTTTTCGTGAGCTGGGCTTATTAGCCGGCGCTTTCTCCTCCAACAGTCTGTTCAACCAGTTGCACGCGGCTGAGTTGTCTTCGGCCGATAGCCGCATAAAACACCTGTCTCCGGTTGAAATAGCGAAAAATGAAGACTACTGGAGCATTATCCAGCAGGCATATACCACTAGTCCTAACCTGATCAACCTCAATAACGGTGGCGTAAGCCCCTCACCACGCGTAGTGCAGGAGGCCGTCGAGCGATATAACAGGCTTTCCAATGAAGGGCCTTCTTACTTTATGTGGCATATACTCGACCAGGGAAGGGAGCCATTGCGTGAAAAGCTGGCGCAACTAGCCGGCTGCGACAAAGAGGAAATTGCCGTCAACCGCAATTGTACCGAATCTCTGAACACCATTATTTTCGGCCTGGATCTCAAAGCCGGCGATGAAGTGATCGGCTGTAAGCTGGACTACCCCAATCACATGAATGCCTGGAAGCAACGCGCCATGCGGGACAAAATAGTGTACAAACAGCTTACATTCGATTTCCCGATCGAGAACGACGAAGAGATTGTAGCAGCCTACGAAAAGGCCATAACACCAAAAACGAAGATCATACACGTCACCCATGTCATTAACTGGGTAGGGCAGATCATGCCGGTCAGGAAGATCTGCGACATGGCCCACAGGAGAGGTCTCGAAGTAGTCTGCGACGGTGCACATTCCTTTGCATTGCTCGATTTTAAGATCCCTGATCTGGATTGCGACTACTTTGCCACGTCACTGCACAAATTCCTGAGCGCACCGATAGGCAGCGGTATGATGTGGATCAGGAAAAGCAATATCTCAAAGATATGGCCGCTGCTGGGTAACGGCGCTCCCGATACGCCCAATATCAGGAAATTTGAAACCCTGGGAACCCGCAGCTTCCCGATCGAGCAGGGAATAGGCGAAGCCATTAATTTCCAGCTTGCTATCGGGAATAAACGAAAGGAGGAACGGATAAGATTTCTGAAGAATTACTGGGCCGAGCAGGTCGTAGATATCCCGAAAGTAAAGTTGAAAACTTCGCTGAAAGCCGCCTATTCGTGCGCCATCTGCGGCGTAAGCATAGAAGGGATTCCCGCGCAGGAACTGGAGAAAACTTTGTTCACCAGGTACAAGATCCACACCGTCGGCATCGAATATGAAAATGTGAACGCCGTACGCGTCACCCCTCACGTGTACACCCGCTTACCGGAGCTTGACAAGCTTGTCAGGGCGATCCGTGAGATCGCTACTACCGGGAAATAGCCCCGGTCTTCCACTATATTTACTGGCTGCATTATCTATAAATATTCAGAGGAATATTTGTTTTTACTATATTTGTCCGAACGGTTAATCTTATTCGCTACTTTTACCTGACGACACGCAAATCATCGTATGGATACGCACAATATACTACATCCGGACGATACTTTGCAACGGCTGGCCGCCGGAGAGGGCCAGGCTTTCAGAGAGATTTACGACAGGTACTGGAAAGTAGTCTACAAGGCTGCCATCAGGTATCTGCGTTCTCCGGATCTGGCCGGCGATGTCGTACAAGAGGTTTTCTGTTCGCTGTGGGACAGGCGCGATCAGTTCACAGCCGTAAGAAATCTTGAAAGCTACCTGGTCACCATGACACACCACCAGGTATATGCGTTGTTCAGGAAATGGGCCACAGAAACCAGGAGCAGGGAAGCGTATACGGAAAGCCTTGACCCTGTCGTCAATGACACTGATTTCAGTATCCGTACCAGCCAGTACGAAGAGATGTTGGCAGAGTTGGTCGATAAACTCCCTCCCCAGCAGAAACAGGTATTCAAAATGGCCCGCGAAGAAGGAATGACCCACGAAGCCATAGCCAGGGAACTAAACCTTTCCCAGGGTACTGTCAAAAATCACATGGTTAGGGCGTTGCAGTTTCTTCGCCGGAATCTTTCGCCTCACGTAGGTCTGTATTTACTGATCCTGTTTGAGTGGGAGATCATCTGAATGACAGTCGATTTAGCTATCTCCCGGAGAGATCCGTCAATAGAAAGGCCACGCGGCAAGAGGAGGAAGACTTGTCTTAAATTATAATGAGCAAAAATCAAAAGAATAAAACGGGCCTGCTTCTGCTGTTGACTGTTTTAGGTAGCCTGACGGTAACAAAAGCGCAACTATCCGAACCGGGGAAAGTAAAGGACATTGGCAATACCAAGCAGCTCTTTATCGACGATGAACTGATCGAATCCCGTCACTCCGTGGATTTCGTAATGAACCAGCCCCATCCTATGGGAGAAGCGCTGATTACGGCCGACCTTCCCCATGAGGCCGGAGGGGAAATCTATCTTTACTCAAGCGTTTTGAAAGATGCGGACGGCAAGGTAAAGATCTGGTATGATTTCCTGCGGCAAAAAAGCAAGACAGACCCGTATGACCACGACCGGCATGTGGGTTATGCCGAATCGGAGGATGGTATACATTTTGTAAAACCGGTGGTGGAGCAGCATGCCCTCGAAGGATCAAAAAAGAATAATGTCGTATTACCGGGTATCATAGGAGGCTCCGCCGTATGGATTGACCCCAAGGCGCCACCTGCCCACCGGTTTAAGACCCAGGCTAAAGTATATCCGTCAGGGAAGCTTCATATGCATTCCTCTCCGGACGGTATCCACTGGAAATTCTTTTCGGAGCTGAACCCAAACGGCCCTTACGATACGCAAACCATCGTTTTCTGGGATGAAGCTGAAGAGAAATACGTATTCTACGGACGGCATTTCGTAGAACGGAAAGACGGCGAAAACCGGGGCAGAAGAAGAAGAGGCGTCAGACGGGCGATTCTGCACGATTATAAGGAAGTGGAGGATACCGGGGTCGTGCTTTGGCCGGACTTCATAGACCTGAGCACCTATTCCGATACAGTCCGCCATAACCCGGTTGACTATTACGGGGCCACGGTGTATCCCTATTCCGAGACGAAGGATGTTTACATCATGCTGAAGCAGGCGTTTTGGCATTGGACCTCCGGCACGGAATTCCAGGGTACCAGTGAGCCGGGAACCAGAGATATCAGGCTGGCGGTAAGCCGGGACGGATCGCATTTCAGTAAGGCGGGAAACCGCAAGTCGTTCATCTCCCCGGGCCCGCTCGGGCGCTTTGACTCAAAGCAGATATGGGCGATGCCCAATCCCATCGTGATGGGAGATGAAATCTGGTTTTACTATTGCGGCGTAAACTGGGACAGGGCCGGGCGTACAGACCCTATGTCGCCTGGCGGAAAGAAACAGTCTGCCATTACACGCGCTGTGCTGCGGCTGGATGGCTTTGTTTCCCTGGATACCCCATACGATGCCGTGGGAGAAGTAGTCACAAAACCGGTCAGGTTTACAGGTGAGCGCCTGGAGCTCAACACTGATACCGGAGGAGGGGGCAGCATTCGGGTGGAGTTGCTGGAAGAGGATGGAACACCGATCCCGGGATACACGCTGGAAGATTCCGAGTGGATAGTGGGCAATTCTGTTCGCTACCCGGTAAAATGGCGGGGTAAAGAAAGTGTGAAAACCCTGGGCGGAAAAACAATAAGACTGCGGTTTGTGATGCGGGATACCAAACTATACGCGTTCCGCTTCCAATAAGCACGAGACTTTCTCCGGGAGCAGGGGTACAATAATCTGCCGGTTTGAAAACTTTAAACTTAATATAAAAAAATTTCACCCCCGACTGTCCCTATCCTGTCGCGGGTCTACTCTATATTTATAGATCATCAGAACACCTTTAACCTGAAATACCGGGCCGTACCCGGAGTTTTACATATGAATGACAGTCGATTTAGCTATCTCCTGGAGAGATACGTCAATAAAAAGACCACACGGGAAGAAGAGGAAGAGCTAAAATCGCTCGTCCTGACCGGTCGGTACAAGGATCATTTCCGGGAAGATCTGGTCCGCTACATGGAGAGGCTTATCGAGCAATCGAAAGAGCTGCCGGCTCCTGTAGACGCCGATCAGTTGTACGAAAAAATACTCAGTCGCCGGAGCGACCCGGAAGCTTACGAAAGACAGCCTGTATCCATCTGGTACTGGACGCGCATCGCAGCTATGCTCGTGCTTTTCCTGGGTGCAGGATGGTGGTTTTTTTTCTCTTCGCCTGCAACAATCCCTACCCTTACATCTGTTAAGGAATACTCAGGCGATGAATCGGTCGTTAGCTTTACCAAGAAGGACTTCATAAGGCTCCCCGATGGCAGTACGGTGCTGCTCAACGACAACAGCGAGCTCAGCTACAGCCTCCCTTTCGGCGATGGTCCTCGGGAAGTAACCCTGAAAGGAGAAGCGTTTTTCGATATCATTCACGACAACAACAAACCGTTTGTCGTACGCACAGGCAACATTTCGACCAATGTGCTGGGCACAGCCTTTAACGTCAATGCCAGGGACAGGAATGTGATCGTTACGGTTGAAAGAGGACTGGTAGAGGTATCAGACAAAATTCAGGCGCTCAGCCTGGTCCATCCCGACGAGCGGCTCACCGTCAATACGCTCACCAGCGACTTCAAAAAAACGGATGTTAAAGCTGTCGAAGAAATCGCATGGAAATCGCAGAGTATTATTTTCGACGACATCCCGCTCCGGCAGGCGGCCGATATATTGCAGGGGTATTTTGGCGGCCGTATCGACATCGAAAATCCTGATATCGAAAACTGCCGTATCAGCGCGTGGTTCCTGGAAAATGAAAGCCTCGACCAGATCCTTGAAATGGTATGCGGTATAAGGCAGGCGGACTACAGCAAAAAAAATGATATGATTACGATTACCGGCGGTATTGCATGCGAGCCCTGAGAATGGACTATTAACCTAAACTCTTATGCCTATGATCATCTATTAAAAATGAATAAAGAATGGCCACCCGGGGTAGGAGCCGGATGGCCGGATGTTCTTAACAACTAATCAGTAACTATTAAAAACACGTAAAGTTATGCAATTATCTTTAACTAAGATTGCGTGCTGTTTCCGGTCAAAGCAAATACCCTGGAAGCACACCTTAATCCGGTCAGCTATGCGGATCACCCTATCCTATTTCATATTGCTTCTCGGCACGATCCAGCTTCTGACTGCCAGCTCGGGCAACAGCCAGGAACTTCATCAGATGACGGTTACGTTGAGCGCCCAGCAGGAAAGCCTCAGGACGGTACTGAAACGGATCGAGCAGAAAACGGGACTTTCGTTTGTCATGCCGATGAACGAAGTGGAGACGTATAAGGATATAAGTTTACCTAAAATGAAGCGTGATATTAAAACCACGCTGGATCTTGTACTGTCGAATACGCATTTGGGATACAAGCAGATAAACGCCCGATCTATTCTCATTTTCGTAAAAAACAAGCCACAAACACGGACAACTCCCTCAACTTCCTTTCCCGATATCCAGTCGGTGATTGAATTTGTCACTGCTCCAATTATAAGGGGAAAGGTAAGCGACGAAAAAGGGGAAGCTCTTCCGGGAGTGAGCATTCTTGTGAAAGGCACCCAGCAAGGAACCATCACCGATGAGAACGGGAATTTCCAGCTCGATATTTATGAAGGCGCTATACTGGTATTAAGTTTTGTAGGTTATGAAACGCAGGAAGTAAAGGTAGGCACAGAGACATTTCTCAACCTGTCGCTGAAGGTAGATCAAAAATCACTGGAAGAAGTCGTGGTAGTGGGGTACGGAACGCAGAAAAAGACTTCCGTCACAGCTGCAGTGTCAAGCATGAAAGGTGAGGAAATTGCAAATGTACCGGTAGCGAATATGAGCAATGCCATCGGCGGACGAATAGCAGGCCTCATCGTAAGGCAGAATACAGGAGAGCCGGGAAGAGACCAAAGCAATATATTTATACGGGGAGTGGCGACCACGGGCAATACACAACCGTTGCTGATTGTCGATAATATCCCACGGAGCTTCCAGAACCTGGATCCTAACACAATTGAAAGCATTACTGTCTTGAAGGACGCGGCGGCTGTAGCTCCTTATGGAGTGGCGGGTGCAAACGGTGTGGTTCTGATTACAACAAAACGCGGAAAATCGGGTACCCCTACCATTTCTTATAACGGCTACTGGGGATTCCAGAATCCGACTGTCTTACCCGAGCTTCCCACAGCTTATGAGTACGCTAAACTAAAAAATGAGGCGAGTATCAGTGTAGGAGGCGCCCCCATGTATTCTGAAGAAAGCCTCAGGAAATTCCGCGATGGTTCTGATCCGGACGGACACCCGAATCAGAATATATACGACATGCTATTTGAAAAGAACACCCCTCTCACCGGACATAATGTGGAATTAAGTGGTGGGGCCGAGAGAATACGTTATTATGCGAGCGTAGGATACCAGCATCAGGCCGGTCTCTGGAAACCCACGAGCCAGTCGCGGTACAATTATGCCATCAGTCTGGACGCTGATGTAACCAAATCCACAAGGGTATCCTTTAGCTTAAACGGCCGGGAGCAGACCAATAATGCACCTCCCATTTCGACCGGTCGAATATTTGAATTAGTTCACTACGCAGCACCTAATATGCCAATCCTGTTTTCCAACGGTGAAAGCGGCGTCTATGTCTGGAACAATGTACATGGCAGCGGCAGGGCTAAAACCAATACAACTCAGATTTATTCTCAGCTTTCCATCGAGCAGGATTTAAACTTCCTGAAAGGATTGAAGGTAAAAGGCACCGTAGCATTCGACCCCACTCTGGTCAGAAGTAAAGCGTTTCGTACTCCTTCACACATGTGGAGTGTCGACACTACGCAGAAGCCCTATGTCTTTATCGATGGGATATTCGAACAAACCAAGCCCTCGCTGACTCAAAGCATGGAATATGCGAAACAACTTACCTACCAGGCTAGTTTGAGTTACTCCAACTCTTTCGGTAAAAGCCATATCGGCGCGCTGGCAGTTTTCGAAGCAAAATCAAACGATTCTGAGAATTTTAACGCTACCCGTCGTAACTATAACCTGACCGTTGACGAACTGAGTATGGGTAGTTCAACATTAGCTGATATAAGTAACGCAGGCCTATCCTCCAGCGCAAGGCAAATGGGCATCGTTTACAGGTTCAACTATGATTATGCTGATAAATACCTGTTTGAAGCCAGTGGCCGGTATGACGGCAGCTACTATTTCCCGAGAGAAACCAGATTTGGCTTCTTCCCCGCATTCTCAGTGGGATGGCGACTATCTGAGGAAACCTTTATGAAAGGACTCACGTGGCTCGACAATCTGAAGCTGCGCGCATCCTATGGAGAAGTTGGGGCTCTCGCCGGCTCTGCATTCCAGTACATGAGTCTCTACAATATTTATGGCCCCGCAGCCGTACTCGACGGGTCAGCAGTTCAGGGTGCTTCTGAAGGAGCTGAAGCTAACCGGAATATTACCTGGGAGCGAGCGCGCAAAACCAATATCGGGATTGAAGGAACCTTTCTGAAGGGCTTACTCAACCTGGAAGCAGATTACTTTTACGAACACAGGGCCAATATGCTCACCAGCCCTACGGTTGTAGTACCGGTTGAATATGGAGTCGCACTGAGCCAGACGAACGCAGGTGAAATGGCAAACCGTGGTATAGACCTTACATTGAGCCTGAACAAAAGCATCCGTAAAGATGTCAATGTATCAGTAGGCACCAACTTTACTTTTGCAAAAAATAAACTGATACAGGTATTTGAGTCGGCTGTAACCTATGACAATCCTAACCGCCGTGTTACCGGGCGTCCCCTCGGAACCCGTTTCGGCTATGAGTCGCTTGGGTATTTCCAGGTCGAAGATTTCGACGATAAAGGGAATCTTCTTCCGGGTATTGCTACCCAGCCGTGGGGTGCCGTTGCCCCTGGTGACGTTCGATATAAGGATGTAAATAGCGATGGAAAAATCGATGTCAACGACATTGTACCAATCGGTGTGGCAGATATCCCACAGATCATCTACGGAATATTCGGAAATATAAAATATAAACGTTTCGCCGTCGATATCCTGTTTCAAGGTGCCGGAAAAACAAATATCTACGGTCAAAACGGCTACTGGCATCCATTTAATAACGGAAGGGGGGCTTATAAAAGCAACATGGATTACTGGACTCCGGAAAACCGGAATGCTTCTCATGCAAGGATCACCCCGTCGCCAACATCCAACAATAACCAGATGTCGTCTTACCTGATGTTCAACTCCAGGTATATAAGGCTAAAAAATATCAATATTTCCTATTCTATTCCGGAAAACTTAAGCCGAAAGGTTGCCATTCAGAATGCAAGAGTTTATGTCGCAGCGCAGAATCTGTTAACGTTCACGCCCATCATCAACTACGACCCTGAAATTATTAATTCTCAGGCTCTGGATTATCCCCAGCAAAGGGTTGTGTCGTTTGGTCTGAACCTCACTTTTTAATATCCGAGAAAAATGAAGATATCAATATTTTCCCGTAAGAGCGCTTTCCTGGCTTTTGCTGCTGTTATACTTAGCTTTACTTCCTGCCAGGACTACCTGGACGTAATCCCGAAAGAACGGGTTTCAGATGCTACTTTATGGACTTCCACCGGTAATGCCGACCTCTTCCTTAACGGCATATACGGAAGTATCCGTGGTCCGATAGACTTCTTCGATCACGGCGACAACTACACCGACAATTCTATCAGTCAATATCTGTGGGCTGGAAGCAGGAGCAATTACGTTCTCGGAATAGAAACTCCTGGAACGACATCAAATCTCCAGCAATGGAATCAATTCAACAACGTCCGCAAATGCAACGTTTTCATTTCCAAGCTGGAAGAAGCAAATCTGGATGCCAGCTGGAAGAAGCAGCGCCTGGCGGAAGCCCGTTTCCTGAGAGCATATTTCTATTCTCTGCTATGGACCTCTTACGGTGGCGTCCCTATTATTACTGACGTTTTAGACAGGAATACACAAGGGGAAGAAATTTTCAGAGCGAGAAATACAGATGAGGAAACATTCAAATTTATCGTCGATGAATGCGCTGCAATTGCAAATGATCTTCCGAATACCCCCGGAGCTGCAAGGGCCGGTAAAGGGAGCGCTCTGACGCTTAAAGCCTGGTGTGAGCTTTTCAATGCGAGTCCGCTCAAGAATCCGGCCAATGACAAAGCCAGGTGGCAGACGGCGGCCAACACCTTTAAACAGGTAATGGATATGGGTGTTTACAGCCTGTTCCCCAATCGTGAAACGCTATTTTACGAAGCCAACAATAACAACGCCGAAATAATATTCAGCAAGACGTATCTGGGAGGGACTAATATTGGCAACAGCAGATCAGGCCTTCAGCCCATCTGCTTCGTAGGCGGAACCCAGAATTCGTGGTCGGGTGTTAACCCTACACAGGAGCTGGTCGACGAATATGCCATGGCAAACGGCCTGCCGATCAAAGATCCTGCATCGGGCTATGACCCGCAGAACCCATACGCTAATCGTGAAAAGCGGTTTTATCAGGATATCAACTTCGACGGGAACATCTGGAACGGCCATGAGTCTGTGTATTGGACCGGATCAGGGAGCCTTAATGAGGTAGATTTCAGCTTCGGTAGTACTGGAAGGCCCTGTACCGTTTATCATCCTCTTAAAGGAATTGAAACCCAGTATTATGTAAACGGGCATAACCTGTTAAGCAGTGCCAATTGGGGGATATTCAGGTATGCCGAAGTTTTACTTGGATATGCAGAGGCCCTCAATGAAGCTGCAGGTCCCAATGACTCTGTTTATGACGCCATTAACCAGATCAGGGCGAGAGTCGAACTGCCGCCGTTAAAAAGCGGACTTTCTCAGGATGAAATGCGGGTGGCCGTACATAGGGAACGCCGGGTTGAACTCTGCTTCGAGGACAAAAGATGGCCGGATCTGATAAGGCTGAAGCTGGCAGAGAAACTTATTCCGGGCACAGTCCATACCATGAAAATTGAAATGGTAAACGGGAAAAAGGTTTATTCTATAGTTCCCACAGGAGGTGATAACCGAGCCTTTAACCCTGCTAAAAATTACCTGCTGCCCATTCCGCAAAGCGCTTTGGACCGCAACAAAAAACTGGAGCAAAACCCCGGTTACGGAAATAATTAGGAAACTTCAACCGGCTTAGCCATAGATTTACATACCGACTTGCGCTATGGCTGAGCCGGTTAAACACCTCGTATAATCCAAAAATCAGGTAAATGAACAGAAGAACGTTTATCAAAAAAGGAGCTGTAGCAGCAGCAATAATCCAGACCCCGTCTCTGGCCGCCTCCATGAGTTCGGCATCCCCCGGCATCACTTTCATCGCCAACTACGATACAGAAAGTCCTTCGTGCCTGGAGCATCTGGAGTCAATCGTAAACGTGCACCTGAAGCACAAAATGCCCGCCACTTTTTTCATTGTTTCCGATATCCTCAACGATACCAACAAACAGCGCGTAGTCAGGCTGCTGGACAACCCACTGTTTGAGATCGGCAGCCATTCCAAAAGTCATCAGCTGATCCTGCCGCACCCACTGAACCCGCGTACCGGCAACCCGCGCGAGCAACTGATCGATTCCAAAAAGCGGCTGGAAGACATTTTCGGAAAACCCATGACCGGATACGCCACTCCCTATGCCTATGTCGACGGGTTCAAAGGGCATAAGGACATCCTGAATATCGTACAGGAAGCCGGGTACAAATACATTTCCACCATCTGCTGGGGACCGGGCTTTTCGCTTCCCGCACCGATCATCGATCCTTTCACTTACACGGCAGACGGCTTTCCAGGTCTTTGGGAAATTCCCAAGCACGGCTGGCACGAAAACGTGCTGAAAGGGCATACCAATGTAGACAGTGTCGCCTTACTCAACTGGCCCAGCCCATGGCCGGAGGGTGCTATCCCGAAAGGACCTATCAAAAAGCCGGAAGAAGAATTTGCCGTCAACAAAGTTTTTATAGATCTTGCCGTCAGGGAGAAGAAGAAACACCTGACTCTGGCATGGCACCCCTGGTCTATCGGCAGGTTTGACCCCGGGATGAAAGCGCTTGATATGACTTTTTCCTATGTCAACAAACAAAGGATCAAAAGCGGTACCTTCGAGGGGCTTTACCGGGAGCTTGTAAAGGGATAAAGAAATCATATCGCAGAATTCAATATGAACAGAAGACAAGCACTAGAAAGAGTTTCGCTGCTGGTGGGGGGTGTCATGATAGGCGGGCAGGCCTTTCTTAACAGCTCTTTTTCGTTTCATGGCGGTAGCTCCTTGCTGAGCGAAGCACAAATCCGGCTGATGAACGAAATCGGGGAAACCATCCTGCCCGAAACCGATACGCCGGGAGCCAGGACCGCCGATGTCGGCCGGTTTATGTCCGTGATCGTCGCAGACTGCTACACCCCGGCCGATCAGCAGGTATTCCTGGAAGGGATTTCGAAGGTAGAGAGCGCTGCCCGTAAAAAATACAACCAGGATTTTCTCAGGCTTACCCCCGGACAGTGTGAAACGCTCCTGACCGAAATAGACAACGAGCACATTGCTTACATGAAAAACAGGAAAGCCGATGAACCTGCCCACTATTTCAGGATGTTCAAGGAGCTCACCCTGGCCGGCTATTTCACGTCCGAGCCCGGGGCCACCAGGTTCCTTAAATACAACCCGGCGCCCGGCAGGTATGACGGGTGTACCAGCGAAAAACCGTGGTATTGAATTAGGAAGTTTTTTGTAAAACCTTAATGACGTGAGAAGAATAACAGGACTACTGTCACTTTGGTTTATCACCCTTGCCTGTAGTAGGTCTGCGCCGGAGGAAACAGAAGAATGGATCCCCCTGTTCAACGGCAAAGACCTTTCCGGCTGGACGATCAAAATGGGTGGGCAAGAGCTCCATGAAGATACGGCCAGGGCATACACCGTCGAGTCCGGGGTACTCAAAGTATATGACGGCAAGAAGGACACAAAAGCCAGGATCGGCCACCTGTTTTACAAAAACCCATACGCCGACTTCCGGCTCCGATTTGAATACCGGTTTACCGGCAGGCAGTTTGAAGAAGGACACCCATGGCCGGAACAATACGGAGGGGTCGTTTTCCACTCGCAGCCGCCCGAAAGCATGGGGCTGATGCAGGATTACCCTGTTTGCCTGGAGTTCCAGTTACTGGGTGGCCTTGATACCGGCGAGCGCCCTACCGGGAACGTCTGCACCATCGGGACCCTGGTCGATACCGGCGGGGAGACCAATCCCGCACATTGCATTAATTCTTCGTCGCCGACATTCCAGGGAGAGGTATGGGTTAAGGCCGAAATGGAGGTTTGGGGAGATTCGCTGATCCGTCACTTCATTAATGGAAAAATGGTGCTGGAGTACACCAATCCCCAAATCGGGGGAGGTTTTGTCAGTGAGGGCTTCAACTGGGAGAAAGGAAACGTGAAGGATTGGGAGCTATGGGCCCGGAAAGAGGGAACACCCCTGGCAGCAGGCTATATCGGCATCCAGGCACACGACCCGATAGAGTTCCGCAACGTGGAACTGCTCGTAACGAAATAACTTAACCTATTGTTAACCTTAAAAGCTTTTCCGCGAAGCACATCATGAAAAACAACACCTACGACGCCATAGTAGTCGGTACCGGCATCAGCGGAGGCTGGGCCGCTAAAGAACTCTGCGAAAAAGGGCTCAAAACACTCGTCCTGGAACGTGGCAGGGATGTGAAACATATTGTCGACTACGACGACATGAAGGCTCCCTGGGAGCTGGAGCACCGCGGCCGCAAAACACAGGAAGATATCAGGCTCAGCCCTATTCAGAGCGGGGTCTACAATTTCCATGAGACCTCCAAACGCTTCTTTGTCAATGACCTGGACCAGCCCTACGAGCAGGTGAAACCCTTTGAGTGGGCACGTGGCTACCAGGTAGGCGGCAGGAGCCTGATCTGGGGAAGGCAGTGCTACCGCCGCAGCGATGTTGATTTTGAAGCCAATGCCAAAGACGGCTATGGTGTCGACTGGCCGATACGGTACAAGGACATTGCACCATGGTACGACTACGTGGAGCCTTTTGTGGGCATTGCCGGTTCCCGCGATGGCCTGCCGCATCTTCCCGATGGCAAATTTCAGCCCCCCATGCCGATGAACTGCCTTGAAAAATACGTAGCCGAACGCGTCAACAAAGGCTTCAACGGGGAAAGGCTCATCATACACGGCCGCTCTGCCAATCTCACCAAACAGATCGGTACGAGGGGGCCGTGCCAGTACCGCGGCAAATGTGAAAGCGGCTGTAGCTATGGCGGCTACTTCAGCAGTGTATCGGCCACCATACCGGCTGCGGCCGCTACCGGCAATATGACCCTGAGACCGTTTTCGGTGGTGAAAGAGGTTATCTATGACAAGGAAAGAAAACGGGCAAAGGGAGTAAGGATCGTGGATTCTGAAACCCTGGAAGAATATGAGTATTACGCCAAAGTCATTTTCCTCAACGCTTCCACCCTTAATACGACCCTGATCCTGCTTCATTCGGTTTCCGACGCCTTCCCCAACGGGCTGGGCAACGGCAGCGGGCAGATCGGTC
Organism: uncultured Cytophagales bacterium; assembly: GCA_964559125.1. Lineage (GTDB taxonomy): Bacteria > Bacteroidota > Bacteroidia > Cytophagales > Spirosomataceae > Ravibacter. The sequence continues at coordinate 13,946 of CAZLGW010000020.1, read as the reverse complement.
ATAACCTGATGGACATGCCCTACGGGATGGGAGCTTCCGGTACTTTCGATGGTTTTAAGGATAAATACACGTTCGGAAGCCGGCCTACCGGGATTTTTGTGCCCAGGTTCCGTAACATTAACGAGAAGACCAGAACCGACAAATTCCTGCGTGGCTACACCTACCAGGGCGGGGCCGGCCGCGGGCGGATAGGCTGGGGTGATGGGGTCGGTGTGCAGCTCAAGGAACGCTTGTCCGAAGCCGGCAACTGGAGCATGTCCATCACCGCCTGGGGCGAGCACCTGCCCTACTACGAGAACAAAGTCACGCTCGACCCGGTCAAAAAAGACAAGTTCGGGATGCCTGTCCTTCGTATCGATTGCGAATTCAGGGAAAATGAGAAGAAGCTCGGAGAAGATGCTATGAACAGCGCGGCAGAAATACTTGAAATGGGCGGGCTGAAAAATGTAACCACTTACGACCGCGGCAAGATCCCGGGTTCGTGCATCCACGAGACAGGCACTGCACGTATGGGCAAAGACCCCAAAACCTCCGTGCTCAACAAATGGAACCAGATGCACGAAGTAAAGAACGTGTTCATCACCGACGGCTCATCGGTCTGCTCATCCAGCTGTATCCCCGGCCCGTCTGTAACTTACATGGCGCTGACTGCAAGAGCGGTGGATTATGCAACCCGGGAAATGAGAAAAGGTAATATTAAATAATTAGACGATTAGGCAATTAGACAATGTGATAATTACCCCATTACCTCATTGTCTAATTGCCTAATTTTTTAATCGTAATGATGTCTGCATTTAGCAATCAGGATCGCACCCTCTTCGTACCGGTAAATAAGCCGGTGCTCTTCGTCAATTCGTCTTGACCAGAATCCTGAATATTTGTGCTTCAGAGGTTCCGGCTTCCCTAATCCTTCATATGGACTCCTGGCAATCTCCTTCAAAAGCTCATTTATTTTTTTCAGCTTCTTTTTGTCAGTATGCTGCCAATAAAGATAGTCTTCCCACGATTCGTCCACGAAAATATATTTCACCTTAGTCTTCAGCCAGATCTTTTGAAAACGATTTCCCTTCCTTCAATTTCTCAATGGCCGAATCCAGCCGCATTTCGTTTTTTCGCGATGATAACTCGTAATTTGTTGCCATTAACGAATTATACTCATTCAAGGACATGACCACTATGTTTTCGTCTTTCCCACGATTGATAATCAGCGTCTCAAAATTTCTTGAAACCTTATCAAGATATGATTTGATATCTTTTCTGAAATCGGAAATATTGGCTACCAGCATAACTTATTTGTATCATAATTTGTACAAAAATACGTACAAATATGAGACATTACAAGTTCCATACATTTTGTACGCACGCTTCGACAGGAAACAATGGCACTAAGATCAGCTCTGATACCCTTCCTGATATTTTTCACTTTTGGGAGCTACGCCCAGGCGGTGAAGGAAATTTATTTCCGGGTCACCCTGTCATGTAAAGGAGGTCTTACCGATCATGCCATTCTCAAGCTGCCTGCTTCTTATTCGGAAACAGGAAAGCCTACCCGGCTGGTCTATATGGCGCACGGGGCCGGTGGAGGCGTTACCGAAAACGAGTGGTTCCTGAACAGGTTCGGGTTGCAGGAACTCCTGCTCCAAAACGGTTATGCTGTTTTTGATGTAAACGGAGGCCGTGTCGAAAATATGGGAGGGGAATTTGTACTGGCATCTGCTTTCAAGGCTTATCAGCACATCGTCGAAAACTACAATATTCATCCCCGGATCATTGTAGGGGGATTTTCCATGGGAGGCCTTTCATCCACCAATTTCGTCTATCGCTACAGCCCGCTGGTGCTGGCGCATGTGATGTACAGCCCGGTGCTGGATTTATACGGCCAGGCATGGAAAAATCCCTGGCTGAAAACTACCCGAAAGGCAATCGCAGAAGTATATCATTTCGAGGATCCTTCAGGTGAAAGGTTTGACTCCTGCGCTGTTGCAGGATCAAACCCACTTACAAAATTCCTGGTCAGGTCCGGCGCCGATACGCTGAAGCTTTACCCTGTCCCTGTAAAAATCTGGCATGGAACGGGCGATAAAATAGTAACTGTCGGTTCGTCGAGGCTTTTCTACAGGTATGTGAAACGGAGCGGAAGTCCTGTAGAGCTTGTGGAGATCGATAGCGACGACCACGGTCTGAGTTGCGGCAATGAGAAAATGGACCGGGAGTTATTGGAGTATATCAAACGTTTTAACTGATTACGCATGAGTGTTTTCAATCGTATTTTCAAGGCCATCCTACCGGTACTGGCTGGCGTAATACCCTTTATCTGCCAGGCAAAGGTAACCCTGCCGTCGGTTTTTGCCGATCACATGGTACTCCAGCAAAATACAAGGGTTAAGATATGGGGATGGGCCGACCCCTGGGAAAACGCTACGGTTACGGTATCCTGGTCGGGAGAAGAGTTCAAAATCAAAGGAGACGCCAATGCATCATGGCAATTTTCTGTCAATACTCCGGCAGCCGGAGGTCCTTATTCGATCACGGTGAAAAGTGCTGATGAGCATTATTCGATCCGGGATATTATGGTCGGGGAGGTCTGGATCTGCGCCGGACAATCCAACATGGAATGGAGTGCCAAACGCGGCGTAAAAGATGCATTACAGGAACTTCCAAAGGCAAAAAATCAGCAAATAAGGTTGTATAAAATGCAGAAAAGAGGCGCACCCGGGCGACAAGTGGATGTAAACGGCTCCTGGTCTGTTTGTGATTCGGCCTCCCTTTACAACTTCAGCGCAGTAGGTTATTTCTTTGGCAAAAGTCTTGAGCAAAACCTCAAGATACCGGTCGGCCTGATCGACATCGCCTGGGGTGGGTCTTACATTGAATCGTGGATTCCCTCGGAGCTGGTTGAACTCTATCCCAATACCCGCTTCTCGGCAAAAACAATCCCTCCGAGTAACCACTGGCCGGCCCATGCAGGTTACATTTACAACGCAATGGTATCGCCGATCATTGACTTCGGTTTTGCAGGCGTAATCTGGTATCAAGGCGAATCCAACACCCATTTCCCGTCAGCTTATCATCAGCTCCAGAGCATGATGGTCGGGCACTGGCGGAGGGAAACGCAATCTGATTTCCCCTTTTTTTACGTACAGATCGCGCCGTATGTCTATAAGGACAGCACAGGATTACAGGCCGCCTATGTAAGGGAGCAGCAGACCCGGGCGCTGGATATGCCAAAAACCGGAATGGTCGTCATCACAGACCAGGTTGACAATCTCCGGGATGTGCACCCGGTATACAAAGGCGAGGTAGGGAAAAGGCTGGCAGATTATGCTTTGGCTGAACACTATGCCGTTAAAACCGGGCATTACAAAAGTCCGTCGCTGAGCAAATCCGAAACAAAGGGCAATAAGATACTCATTACGTTAAAAGATGTTTCGGACCAGGGTCTGGAGTTTAGGAACAACGAGATCAGAGAATTCTTCGTTGCCGGACCCGACCGGAAATTTGTGGAAGGGAAGGCCCGGATAACCGGCAAAAACCAATTGGAAATATGGTCCGACCAGGTCAGCCGGCCTGTTGCCGTACGGTTTGCGTTTTCCAACGCTCCGACCCCTACCCTTTTCGACAAATCCGGGTTACCCGTTTCGCCGTTCCGGACAGACGACTGGGAGTAGCCCTATATCGGTCCGGAAAGATATCAATCCTTAATCCTTTACATAACCAATGCCCAGATTCTCAAATATTGTTATCCTCTCTCTAACCCTGCTTTGTACCGGTATTTTTGGTACACAGCCGGCAACCGGCCAGCAGACATTCAAAGCCGCCTTTGCCCGAACCAATATCACACCTCACACACCGCAAAACCTGCTGGGCTACAGCCCCAGGACATCGGAGGGCGTCAGAGACAGTATTTATCACAAAGTAGTGATACTTGACGACGGTACAAAGCAATTCTATCTGGTCGCAACCGATCTCGGCACGATAGCGCCGGTTACATACGATAAAGCAGCAGCCAGGCTTAAAAAGATGTTCAATATCGACAGGGAGAATTTCTGGTGGACGAATACACATACCCACTCGGCGCCTGAGACCGGATCGCCCGGTGTCATTCCCCTTTTTCTCGGCGACCGCTACGAAGTAAAATTCAATGAAGCTTATGCCAATTTTGTAGAAGACAAACTTGTAGAAGCGGTGGCAGAGGCCAGGAAAAAGCTCGTTCCGGCCAGGTTAGGCGTAGGCTGGGGCTATTCGCGTGCCAATATCAACCGCCGTGCGCGCGACATAGACAACAAAACGTTTCTGGGCGAGAACCCGGATGCTCCCGTAGACCGGAAAATCGGCCTGATACGTATCGAAACCGCCGAAGGGAAACCGCTGGCTTTGATCGCGAACTATGCCATTCATGGTACGGTACTGGCTATTTCCGATACCCGTATCAGCGGGGATGTACCGGGAGTCGTAGCACAATATGTAGAGGAGCAAACCGGCGCACCACTCCTCTTTGTGAACGGCGCCCTGGGGAATATAGCGCCCCGGTTTTCGGTTTCCGTATCAAACCACGGAAAGAAAGACGGCCAGCTGAGGCAATTCCGGAAATTGCTTGGCGAACCTATTCTCGAAGCCAATAGCAGGATCACTGCAACTACAGGGTCGGTTAAGCTTAAAACATCGGGTATCACAATCGAAACCCCGCGGCGGGCTGACATCAAAACCTGGCCCGGCGATATGAAAGATTACCTCCGTATATCAGGTACGGGTGTTGCTCTGATCAAATTCCCGGTCCAGTTCCTGGGCATTAACGATGATGTGATGATCTGGAGCGCTCCATGTGAGCTGTTCTGCGAAGTTTCCAATGAGATCAGGAGTAATTCCCCCTACCCTTTTACCTTCTATGCGGGTATTACAAACGGCACATTCGGTTACCTCTGCACCAAAGAGGAAATTGATCTCGGCGGGTATGAGCCGGTAGTCTCTCCGTTTTCTCCTTCTGCAGCCGAAGACCTGGCTTCGGGCGTCAGCCGGCATCTTGATGAGCTTTCCCGTCAAAAGAAATCACCTTAAATATAACGATTACGCTTAATGAATTCGAGATACCTTTTATTTCTCAGTTGCCTCTGTGTCCTTGCATGCGGACCGGGAAAGGATAAAAAAACTACCGTCCGTGGTCTAAGTCCTGAGGAGTCGATGTCTACCTTCCAACTCCCCGACGGCTTCAAGATCGAGCAGATCGCCGCAGAGCCCCTGGTAGCCGACCCTGTAGATATGGAGATCGACGAATACGGCCGGATATATGTGGTCGAAATGCACGGCTATCCCCTCGACAAAAGCGGATCAGGAGCCGTCAAGCTGCTGGAAGACACCGACGGCGACGGGATCATGGATAAAAGCACCGTATTTGCAGACGACCTGGTCCTGCCTACCGGCGTTATGCGCTGGAAAAAAGGCATCCTTGTCACCGATCCTCCTAACGTCCTCTACCTGGAAGACACCGACGGCGACGGCAAAGCAGACAAACGGGAGACTGTTCTGACCGGCTTTGCACTTGCCAATCCCCAGCATAATGTCAACAATCCCCTCCTGGGCATCGACAACTGGATCTACCTGGGCCACGAACCGGCCGCAACAGCCCAGATTTATACGGGTCATTTCAGCGACAAGGGTAGTGAAGTTTATTTTCCGGCCCACCCCAGCGGCCCCAGGCTTCCGGAGAATGCACTGGGAAGAAGCGTCAGGTTCAATCCTGATAAAGTGCTGCTGGAAAACATGTCAGCCCAGACCCAGTTCGGGCATACCTTCAACCAGTGGGGGCACCGCTTCCTGGTCAGCAACGCCCATCATATCTACCATGAAGTAGTGGGAGCCCGCTATTTAAACCGGAACAAAGCCCTCCTGGTATCCAATACGATCGAGTCCATCTCCGATCACGGCAACGCAGCCGACGTCTACCCGATCACAAAGAACCCCGAACACCAGCTCCTGACCGACCTGGGCGTGTTCACAGCGGCCTGCGGGATTACTTCCTATACCGGCGGCCTGTTCCCCGAACCCTACCAGGATGTGACCTTCGTGGCCGAGCCGGTAGGCAACCTGGTACATGCCGATGTGCTGAAGGACAATGGCGCTACCTTTATTGCCAGCCGTCTTCTTGAGAAGAAGGAGTTCCTGGCCTCGACAGACCCCTGGTTTAGACCGGTCAATATGTATATAGGCCCCGACGGCGCGCTGTATGTGCTGGATTACTACCGCCAGATCATAGAGCACCCTGAATGGATGGCAGACGAAATAGGCAAATCCGATGCCGTCTACAACGGAATCGACCAGGGGCGGATCTATCGTATTACCCCCACAGGTACACCGAAAGCTGACTGGACCAGCGGGCTGAAGCTGGGAGAGGAAAGCACGGAACAACTGGTAACCCACCTTTCCAGCCCTAACAGCTGGTGGCGCTATAATGCCCAGCGCCTGCTGATCGACCGCAACGACAAATCAGCTGCTCCCTTACTCGAAAAGCTGGCTGCAGAAGGGGAAAGCCCCCTGGGCAGGTTGCATGCATTATGGACGCTGCACGGCTTATCTGCCCTTTCTGCCGATATCCTGATCAAAGGCCTGCGCGACCCGGAAGCCGGCGTAAGAGAAAATGCCATACGTATGTCGGAAGACCTTTTCCTGACAGAGCAGGGTCCCGCCACCGATCTTGTCTTAGCCGAGCTCATGAAGCTTAAAAACGACAAATCCGGGAAAGTGCGCTATCAGTTGCTGGCCTCACTTGGCTTTGTCAATACACCTGCCGCCATACAAACACGAAAGGAGCTTTTGTTTGCCAACCTGGATAATAAATGGATGCAGATCGCAGCGCTGTCTGCTACGCCCTCTGAAGGGGACGATCTTTTGGAAGAAGTACTGCGCAAATACCGCAGCGGCTCTGCCGAGTACGCTTCCCTGGTCGAACGACTGAGCAATATGGCAGGCGCCAGGGGCGATCTTGCCAATATCAAATCGCTGATCAATCAATCGCTGGCAGGTAGCAATGCCGGGAAAGAATGGCGCAACGCAGTGCTGAAAGGGCTGGCACAAAGCCTGCGTAACAGCAAAGGCCTGGACAGGGATGCGCTTGCCACTGAACGGGAAGCTTTATTGGCCGCTTCATGGGGTAATACCGACCCGGCTATCAGGCGCTCCGCAATGGACCTGCTCCGGGTACTGAGGCTTCCCGAAAGCGAGCACACAGCCAAAGCCGTTGCCGAAGCGGTAGCTATTGCTGAAAACAGCACGGCCGACCCGGAGAAAAGAGGTGAGGCCATCCGCCTGCTTACGCTCGATGAAGCCAGAAAGCACCTCCAGGTATTTGAAAAGCTGGTTATCCCTACCGAACCCGTTCCGGTTCAGGCTGCTGCGCTGAGCGCCATGAGCGCTATCCCGGATTCGACAGTTTCAATTTTCCTGGTTGAAAAATGGCCCAACCTTACACCCGGGCTAAGGGAACAGGCCATCGGTACTTTCCTGGGAAACCCGGCCAGGATCGCCATCCTGCTCGATGCCCTCGAAAAAGGGATCATCGATCCGTCAGTGATCAGCTGGCCCAGGCAGGTAGGGCTGATGGCTAACGGTAACGAAACGCTTCGCCTGAAAGCCAGGAGGCTTCTGTCGGGAGGCGGCAGCTCGGAGCAGGAGGCGATCAAAGCATACCAGGATGCCCTTACCCTAACCGGCAATGCGGAAAACGGGCGGGCCATATTTGCCCAGCATTGTGCTATTTGCCACCAGATCGGCGGGAAGAACGGCGTATTATATGGCCCGGACCTGGCTACCATCCGCAACAGGCGCCCGGAATCGGTAATGGCTGATATTCTCAACCCTAATCTTTCAATTGCCGACGGCTACGACATCTGGAATATCGAGCTGAAATCCGGGGAGACCCTACAGGGCCTTATCGCCTCTGAAACTCCCTCGGCTATCACGATCCGGAACTACGGCGGAATCGAGAATACTATTTCCAGGAATGATATCCAGGCGCTGACAGCCATGGGCACTTCGGTCATGACAGCCGGTTTCGATCAGTTGATAGATAAACAGCAAATGGCCGACCTGCTGTCGTTTCTCAGGGAACCGTTATGATATTAAATAAAATCAACCCTAAAATAATGAAACAGTCCCTATTGTTCATTGTCCTTATGCTGGTCGCTCAAACCCTTGCGGCACAGGCATTCAGGGCAGCAGTCGTTAAAACGGATATCACACCTGGTAACGCACAGCAATTACTGGGCTACCAGGCCAGGAAATCAACCGGTATCCACGACCGGATCTATCATCGTGTGGCCGTGCTCGACGACGGTAAGACACGCTTCGTACTGGTATCTTCAGATATCTGCGTAATCGCGCCGTCAGAATATGATAAGGTAGCGGCTATGCTCCAGAAAGAACAGGGCATAGCCCCGGAAAACTTTTGGTGGACGCTCACCCATACGCATTCGGCCCCGGAGCTGGGCCCTCCCGGCCTGCCTGAAACATTCATGGGTGGCCGCTATACCCATCAGTATGATAGAGAATACACCGATATCACTGAAAGGAAGCTGGTGGATGCCGTTGCCGAAGCGGTAAAAAAACTGGAACCGGCACGCCTGTCGGTCGGGTGGGGGCATTCCAACGCCAATATCAACCGAAGGGCCAGAACCGTAGAGGGCAAAACTTCGCTGGGCAACAACCCCGATCTGCCCGTAGACCGCCGGATCGGGATGCTCCGGATCGACAAAGCCGACGGAACACCCATGACGATCATTGCCAACTACGCCATGCACGGAACGGTCATAGGCGGGCAATGTACCCTCATCAGCGGAGATGCCCCCGGTATCGTAGCTGATTATGTGGAGAAAAAAACCGGCGCTGCTATGTTGTTTATCAACGGTGCAGCCGGTAATATCGCCCCCATATACAGCACTCAGGCCGGCCCGGAGAGGTTAAAGGAATTCGAAGCCATGCTGGGCGACAGGATCCTGGAAGCCAATGCGAAAATGTCTCTATCCGATCCGAATGTAACGCTGCGCCCCGGACGGATCGTTGTCGAAACGCCCAAGCGCCGGGATATGGGATGGCCGGAATATATGTCCGACTATATCGGTAAAAACAGTTCCGGTACGGAGATGGTCAAAATTCCTGTCAGGTTTCTGAAAATTAATCGTGATATTGCCGTTTGGGCAGCGCCGCTTGAGCTGTTTTGTGAAATCTCCAATCAGGTACGGGACCGGTCGCCTTTCCCTTATACGTTTTATTACGGGTATACCAATGGTTGGCTGGGTTACTTGCTTACGGACAAGGAAATTACCTTTGGCGGTTATGAACCTACCGTATCGCCGTATGCCCCTGGAGCGGAAACCAACCTGATAAATGGGGTCATGAACTACCTGGAAGGGCCGATGCGTGCACCATAGATATATCGTTTCAATGCAAAATACAATTAATACAAACCAATAATGAAATCGGTTCTATCATTCCTTTTTGCCTTTTTATTAGGCCTCCAAATCCTGACCGCTCAAAAAAGCACCCAAAAATTCCCCTGGCCTGAAGGCAAGCGCATGGCATTAAGCCTAAGCTTTGACGATGCCCGTACCACCAACATCAGGCAGGGTACAGACCTGTTCGACAAATACGGGGTACAGGCTACCTTCTACGTCGTTCCTTCAAGAGTAAAGCCCGATCTCGAGCTATGGAAGAAAGCCGTCAAAAACGGCCATGAAATGGGCAATCATTCTATAGAGCATCCCTGCAGCGGTAACTTCGTCTGGTCCAGGGACAAGGCCTTGGAAATGTATACTCTCGAAAAGATGCGGGCTGAGCTGGAAGAAGCCAACCGGCAGGTCAGGGAACTTCTGGGTGTTACCCCTACCACCTATGCCTTCCCCTGCGGACTTACCACTATCGGAAGAGGCAAAAATGCACAGAGCTTTGTCCCCCTTATTGCCGACATGTTTGTAGCAGGGCGCGGCTGGCTGGATGAAGCGCCCGTAGACCCCTCCTACTGCGATATGGCCCAGCTAACCGGGGTCGAAATGGATGGCAAAGACTTCGAACAGCTCCTGCCTATGATCCAGCAAACTGAAAAAGACGGCCAATGGCTTGTCCTGGCAGGACATGAAACTGCAGATTCAGGCAGGCAGACCACCCGCCTGGCGATGCTTGAAAAGCTCATCCAATATGCACAGGATCCCAAAAACGGCATCTGGATCGCACCGATAGGCACTATTGCCGCCTATGTAAAAGAGAAAAGGGATGCAGGCCTGATCAATACCCCACAGCCCTTGTTTGCACAACCTGCCAAACCCCTGATCCTGGAAGCCCGCTACGCCTCGGCAAAAGGCCCCAAAATCGAATACATGCCTGAATGGAAGGCATTCGGCTGGTTTACCGGGAAAGACAAAGTAGAATGGACGGTGGATATACCACAGGCGCAGCAATATGATGTCCTACTCGACTGGTCTGTTTCAGACGAAGAAGCCGGTAAAAAGTTCGTTCTTGAGGGCGGTGACAAGCCCGTTACCGGAACCGTGGAAAAAAGCGGCTCCTGGGAAACCTTCAAAGAAAAACGGATAGGCAGGGTCAGGCTCGAAAAAGGACGACATAAGCTAACCTTCCGGGCTGCGGAGGAATTTGAAAAGGGAGCGCTGCTGGACCTGAGGACGGTGAAGCTGACGCCGGTTAGGTAGTTTAATTCACCATTAAATTTTAGGAAATACCCACGGAGATCTGTAGGCAGGAGCAAGGTAACGATTGGCTGCCGGATCCTCAAATACTTTCTGCTCGTCACGATAGCGCAGGGCTGCTCCATCCATCCTTGCAGCGATATTTCCAAAATGGGCATATTTGGCTACCAGGCTACCTGTTTCTATCGGACAAGCTGTATTAAAATCCCTGTTTTTGACACATTCAATAAAATTCAGGATATGCCCGCTATGCTCCCGGCGATCACTTTTCATCTCCTTCGCCGGGACCCTTGGCTCCTTCGTTGTTCGATCTGTTTCGAGTAAAATCTGCCACCCGTCACGGTCGGCTACCAGTGTACCGTTTATGCCTTTAAATAACACACCATAAGGTCTGTCATAGGGGCCGGACTCCACTCCCGCGTTGTGCTCCCAACTCATGATGAAACCCGGGAATGTATAGGTAACTATTTGCGTATCGAATGTCTCATGGGCCCCGTCGGGAGAATAGAATTTCCCTCCGGTCCCCGTAATTTTCTCCGGCATCCCTTTGACGTCCATTCCCCACAGTCCCATATCAAGCAAGTGTACACCCCAATCGGTCATGAGTCCGCCGCCATAATCCCAGAACATCCGCCAACTACCATGAAAACGCTGGTTGTTAAAAGTCCTGGCAGGCGCCGGCCCCAGCCAGAGGTCAAAATCCACCCCTTCCGGCACCGGGCTATCCGGTATGGCGGGCTGCAGGGCGGCATATTTGAAATTCGCCCAGATTTTTACACTTCCTATTTTCCCTAATTCACCTGAACGTATCACGTTCACCATCTCCTTCCAGTGTGTCCCGCTACGCTGCTGTTGTCCCACCTGTACGACGCGTGCGTACTTTTTTGCTGCCGCTACCATCACGTCGCATTCGGCTATACTGTTGGCAACCGGCTTTTCAACATATACGTCTTTGCCGGCCCTACATGCGTCGACAAACTGCAGGCAATGCCAGTGATCAGGCGTGCCGATAATCACGGCGTCGATGTCCTTATTATCCAGCAGCCTGCGATAGTCGCGATACAAAGCAAATTTAGTATCCTGCTTCTCCTTTAGATCAACCGCCCTCTTGTCCAACACCGACTGGTCGATATCGGCAAGCCCCAGGCACCTTACCCCGGGGTTACTCAGAAACCTCGACAGGTTGCTCCAGCCCATACCACGGCAGCCGATAAGGCCGACGTTGAGGCGGTCATTAGCGCCCAGAATATTTTGAAAAGGCGTCAATGTAGTCGCCAAAACGGAGGATTTCAGGAATTTTCTACGGGTGACGCGCATGAGAAGGGCAGGTTCCGGGTTTGGAGATGTAAGCTACCTGAGACAAAGGGCATAAAAAAGCCTCCTGGTTTATGGACAAGAGGCGACCCAAATGTTTTCACAACGGATTCCGATAGCTATCGGAACCTTATTGTGAATTGCTCTCAGGATAAATGTATAAAATGTAGTTTTTAAATCCAAATAGACATTAATTTGTCATCTGGTATATCTATCTTTGTGATGCTAGAACAGCTCCCGGAGTAGTACTCCGGGATCGACGCTCCGGAAACGGGGCGTTTCGTTTTTTTAAGGGTATTTGCTGTTTTGTTTGGAAATTAAACAAATCCTTTCTATCTTTAGTCTATGAAAAAATTTGACTCTGTTCGTGAGGCATTCGATTGGTGGGTGAAGAATGTGTATCCTAATTTACCTCCCGATCAAAAAAGGGGACGCTTAACAAACGCTTGGAGGAATTATACTTTTAACTTAGGTATATCTGAATCCAAAATGTTGGAGATATTGAAAGAGTTCGGCGATATATATGTAAAGACTGAAGTTTATTATTCGCCCAGGTAATTTTTTTGCCAAAATATTGTTTGAAAATTAAACAAATATGAATAATAATAAAACACCCCTGCCAGGTCTCGACAACTTAACCAGGGGTGCATGTCTAACCGGGCTCACACCCATTAAACCGTTTAAAGCTATGGAAAATCTCCATGACAAACAATCAAAAGCGAGCAAGCAGTCAACTGAAAAAGAAAACAACGACTTAACACATGAAGCCGCTTCGTTCGCCAGGCAAAATCATGATCAGCACCGGAGCATCTTGCTTGAGGGCCTGTATCAGCGAAGCAGGGAAGACCTGATCAAAGGTTTCCTGATCGAAATGAACGCGAAGAACCAAGCCTACTATTTTATCCTGGAGCGGGGCTATTTTGATGCATTCAGGCAGTATTACAAACCTGGACCTTAGCCTGCAAACTCTTTAAAGAGAAAATCTTTGTAATTCATTATCAGTATGTTTAACTTCGTAATATAGTTCCCGAAGGCCCCTGATTCTGTCAATGTCAAGCCTTCGGGTTTTTCTTTTTCAAACAAAGAGATGGAGTAAAATTTCGAGTTATGAAGCAGAATGAAATGTTTGTCTTCCCAAATGAGAAAACGGTTTTTTGATCTGAATGATATCAATTTGCTAAATCCTTCCAATAGAAAACTGAAAATCAGCCCCAATTTATTCAGAGTACAAAAGATAGCAAACAAAAACTACATGTTTAGGCATCACCTGGAAACCTCTGTCGAAGAAAAGAAAGAACTTATCAATATAGCGTATATACATATCCAGAGCACATTTAGACTAAAGGGGATTGTTAAAGTTCGCCTGAACCACGTCGGGCAAATCGTTGCCATTGGGGAGTATTAATCCTATCTTTGATATCGTAAGCGCATATTGAATTTATTCCGACCATGACCAAACACATAGGAATTTACAAGTCGTTTGGAGAGGCATCTCGCAAAGAAGTTCAAAAGACCTTAGAACAACCTCCCGTCGAACGAATTCGAGAGACCGTCGGACTGATCTTGCGTGTATATGGCACAACTCGCGAAGAGTTGAATCTAAGTCCGAAAACGAACGTGGTCAACTTTTCCAGAAATGTATGAATCTGTTTATCGACTACCACCAGCATTTCATACAAAAGCTACTTGACTCAGAAGTCGCCTTCATTATCGTTGGCGGCTATGCTGTAATTTACCATGGGTACAAGCGCACTACCGGAGACATCGATATTTGGTTAAAACCAACCAACGAAAACCGGGATAGGCTGGTAAAGGTATTGAGCGCTATGGAGTTTTCCAGGGAGAGTTTGGAGAAACTTTCACAGTTGGATTTTGAAGATACACTGGTTTTTGGAATTGCAACCTTTTATTGGAGGAATTTACAAGGCAAAATGTTTTTCATTG
>CAZLGW010000019.1:0-114009 GCA_964559125.1 uncultured Cytophagales bacterium | reverse complement strand
ATGATCTGTAGAGCTGTAAAAGTGTAAGAAATTGTTGTTTCCGGATCTGAATCAGGTCGACTTCGGCAGAAATCACCCCGTTTTGGGCCGTAACAACCTCCAAATAAGTGGCAGCTCCCACGATAAACAGCTCGTTGGATACCGCTACGGCCTGCCTTAGCTCCGATACTTCCTCCTGCTTCAGATCAAACATTTCCTCCAGTTTCTGAAGGCGTTTCAGGTCTGTAGCAATTTCGTTATAGCCCGACAGCACCAGCTTGTTGTAGTGCAGGAGGGCTTCCTTCATTTCGGCTTCCCTTATCTGTCTGTTTGCCCTGAGGCCTTTCCTGTTCAGCAGCGGGGCAGACAGACCCCCCAGTATGCCGTACGCAAGTGATCCGGGTGCAAAGATCAATCCGCCCTTAAATGCCTGCATGCCCAGGTCGGCGCTGATGTTGAGCGAAGGAAGAAACGCCAGGTCTGCTGCGAGCAGCTCTCCATGCGAAGCCAGCAGCTCACTCTGGGCCTGGAGGATATCCGGTCTTTTACGGAGCATTTGCATCGGAATCCCGGTTGATATACTATCGGGAAAATCGCGGAGCCGGAGGGGTTCCCCTCTTGGGATCGGCTGCGGAAACCGGCCAATCAGCATGTTCAGCCGGTTTTCGGAGACGATGATCTGCTCGGAAATACTGGCAAGTGCTCCCCTTGAGTTGAGGAGCTGTGCCGTAAACTGGTTGACCGCCAACTCATTTGCCCTTCCTGCCTGCTTCAGGTTCACCACTGTTTCTGTGGCTTTGGTCTGCAGGTCGATATTATAGCGCATGATGGCCAGCTCGCTGTCGAGTGCCAGCAGATGATAGTATTCGGCGGCAATCTCTGCTATAAGGCTGGTAATGATCAGGTTCCGGCCATGCTCGCTGGCAATAAATCTCTCCCGTGCTGCATCGCGGAGAGTCCTGAGCTTTCCCCAGAGATCGACTTCCCATGAGCTTCCCAGTCCCAGGTAATAATCGGGCAGGAAACCGGTCGGAATCTTTTGTTTTTCGTCGATATTGGGTGAAAAATTCGTGTCCCAGTTCCCGACGCCGTCCATGGTATAATCCCCGAACCGCCGTCCTCCGGCCGAGATATTGGCGCCAAGGGTAGGGAGCATAGCCCCGTGGGCGGCCAGGATACCGGCCCGGGACATTTCTATTCGCTGCATAGCTATCTTCAGATCCGGGTTGTTTTCGAGGGCGCTTGCAATCAGCGAGTTCAACTCTTCATCGGCGAAGAAGTGCTCCCATTTCACATCGGCCATGCTGACGGTATCATAATCTCCTGCATAAGTTTCAGGAATGGCCAGGTCGGATGAAGGAATCGCAGTACGGGACGTCTGGCATCCGGCGAAGCCCAACCCGGCTGCCAGGGAGATCAGAAGCAATATTTTTTTTGACGATAACATTTTTTACAATGATGGTGGTTTTAACGTGCCTGTGTGCCTTTATGATGCCGGCGCTGCTTCGGGTTCTTGCTTTACGGCTTTTTTGCGTATCATGCTTGCGAAAAGGACATACAGCCCGGGGATAAGGAAGACTCCGAAAACGGTACCGATCAGCATGCCCCCGGCAGCTGCCGTCCCGATGGAACGGTTACCGATAGCCCCGGCGCCGCTGGCTACCACGAGCGGGATCAGCCCGGCAATAAATGCAAACGATGTCATCAGGATAGGCCTCAGACGTTCGGAAGCCCCCTCGAGCGCGGCTTCGAGTACGGTCCGCCCCTCAGCCTGCCTGATGATAGCATACTCGACGATCAGGATGGCATTTTTCCCCAGCAACCCTATAAGCATGACGAGTGAAACCTGGGCATAGATATTGTTTTCAAGCCCGAACAGCTTCAGTGCCAGGAATGCCCCGAATACCCCTACAGGCAGCGAAAGGAGTACCGGCAGCGGGAGGAGAAAACTTTCATACTGCGCTGCCAGCAGGAGGTATACGAAGATGAGACATATACTGAAAATGTAGAGCGTCTGGTTGCCGGCCAGGATTTCCTCGCGGGTCACGCCCGACCAGTCGTAGGTATAGCCCTTGGGGAGCTTTTCTTCCGCCAGCCGCTCCACCGCTTTGATCGCGTCGCCGCTGCTGTATCCCGACGCCGGTTCACCATTGATCATGGCGGAGGTAAACATATTGTAGCGCGTCAGCTGCTCCGGGCCGTAAACCCTCTCCAGCCGGATAAAAGTAGAGAACGCCACCATTTCACCCCGGTCGTTTTTGACAAAGAGCTTGGAGATGTCTTCGGGAGTCCTCCGGTAGGAAGGATCGGCCTGGACCATCACTTTATACATCTGGTTGAAGCGGATAAAGTTGGAGGCATAAAAGCTCCCGACGAATGTCTGCAGGGTATTCATGGCGTTTTCGACCGTAACCCCCTTTTTGGCAGCCATATCGGTGTCGACGTGAATGAGGTACTGCGGGAAATTGGCGTCAAAGCTGGTAAAGGCTTCTTTTATCTCGGGAGCTTCATTAAGCGCCTGCACAAACTCATTGATAATGGAGGCTGCTTCGGGGAGATCCCCTTTCCCACTGCGGTCCTGTATCCGGAGCTCAAATCCGCTGGCGTTACCAAACCCGGGAACAGCCGGAGGGGGGAAGTACTGGATATCGGCGCCTTTGATATTCTTTGTGAGCTCCTGCATCTTTTCGATGATGTCGTCCACCGATTCTGTCCGTTCCTCCCAGGGAATGAGGTTGATCATCCCCATCCCGTAGGAAGCGCCCGCCGCTTCTGTCATCAGGCTGTATCCGGCCAGAGTAGCAACCGACTCTACTGCATCGAGCTGCTCGGCGGCCTTTTGAATTTCGTCGAGTACCACTTCTGTCCTTTCGACGGTAGCACCCACGGGCGAAGTGACGTTTACATAGAGCACTCCCTGGTCTTCGGTGGGGATAAAACCGGTAGGCAATACGGAGTTGACACCCCATGTAGCTATTGTAAAGGCGATCAGGAGTCCGATCGTGATGATCCTCCGGGAAGCGATGGTATTGAGCACGCTGCGGTACCTGCCTGCCAGGGCGTCGTAACCCTGGTTGAATTTGTCGAAGAACCTGTCGAGTACGTTCTTTTTCTTCTTTTTTTCACCATGGGTATCCTTCAGCATAAGGGCGCACAAAGCAGGCGTGAGGGTGAGTGCGTTGATTCCGGAAATGACGATCGAAATAGCGAGCGTCAGCGAAAACTGCCGGTAGAAGATACCTACCGGACCCGAAAGAAAGGCAACCGGTACGAATACGGCCGACATGACCAGGGTAATGGCTACGATCGCACTGCTCATTTCCTTCATTGCTGCGAAGGTGGCCTCTCTGGGAGGCAGGTGTGCGGTCGTCATTTTGGCATGGACGGCTTCCACCACCACTATGGCGTTATCTACTACGATCCCGATCGCGAGAACGAGCGCAAAAAGCGTCAGGAGGTTAATGGAGAATCCCATGAGCTGCATAAAAGCGAACGTCCCGATAAGCGCGACGGGTACGGCCAGCGCCGGGATAAGTGTGGATCTGAAATCCTGCAGAAACAAAAACACGATCAGGATCACCAGGATAAATGCCTCGAACAGGGTCCGGACCACTTCCTTTATAGAAGCATCGAGGAAGCGGGAGACGTCGTAAGAGACGACATAGGTCATACCGGGAGGGAAGGTCGTTTCCTTCAGTTCCTCGATCCGCGTTTTGATGTTGGCGATCACCTCACGTGCGTTGGAGCCGGGGCGCTGTTTGAGAATGATGGAAGCCGAAGGCCTGCCGTCCGACTTGGAGGTCATGCTGTAATCGAGCGAGCCGAACTCGATGTCGGCGATGTCTTTGAGCTTGAGCATCGAACCGTCGGCATTCGATTTGATCACGATATTTTCGTATTGATAAGGCTCGTTGAGCTTACCCGTATATCTCAGCACGTACTGGAGCATTTGCGCATCCCTGCCGGAGCTGATGCCCGATTTCCCGGGCGCAGCCTCTACGTTCTGGCTGCGGATGGCCTGGATAACCTCCTCTGTCGATACTCTATAGCTTGCCATACGGTCAGGCTTCAGCCAGACGCGCATGGAATAGTCTTTAAGACCTTTGATCTCTGCGAATCCTACGCCGTCGATACGTTTCAGTTCGGCCAGGATGTTGATATCGGCAAAGTTGAAGACAAAGTCCTCCCCCAGGGTGGTATCCGACGACATAATGTCGAGGTACATCAGCATACTGTTCACCTCTTTTTCTGCGGTGACACCTGCTTTGATCACCTCTTCGGGGAGCTCGTCGATCACAGTCTGCACCCTGTTCTGGACGTTTACGGCGGCCAGGTCAGGGTCGGTGCCTACCTGGAATGAGACCTGTATGATCGTAACCCCGTCGTTGCCGGAGACCGACGACATATAGGTCATTCCGGGCACACCGTTAATGGCGCGTTCGAGGGGAATGGCGACTGCTTTGGAACAAACTTCGGCATTGGCCCCGGTGTACCGGGCGGTGACCACCACAGAGGGCGGGACGATATCAGGGAATTGCGTAATAGGCAGGCCTACCAGTGCAAGGAGTCCCAGGAGAACGAAAAACAGGGATATTACCAGCGATAATATCGGCCTTCTTATGAAATTATCAAACATAATTTAATTCTGTAATGCGTCAGACGACTTTTAAGCAGGGGGCGGTTTTATTCCGCAGCTACAAACCTGGTTTTGATTGTCATTCCCTCCTTGAGCGACTGGGTTCCTTCATATACGATCTTTTCGCCGCTTTCCAGGCCCGATTCCACAACATAGTAATGGCCCGTTCTCGTTTTGGGAATAAAAGCCCTTGTCTTTACCTGGTTGGAATCGTCGACTACAAAGACATAGCTTTTGTCCTGGATCTCAAAAACAGCTTTCTGGGGCACCAGGAGGGAGCTGTCGATAACGTTGGTGAGCCGGATCGTGCCGCTGGAGCCGTGCTTCAGAATTTTCTCGCTGTTGAGGAACCTGGCGCGGAATGCAATAGACCCGGTGCTTTCGTCAAATTCACCCTCCAGCGTTTCGATTTTCCCTTTGCTGGGGAACTTCGAGCCGTCGGCCAGGTACAGGTCTACCTGTCCGTGCTCGCTGGTCTCGTGGTTGGCTTTGACGTATTCGAGGTATTCCTTTTCCGATACGTTGAAGTATACGTTGACTGCTTTTGTATCAGAAACGGTGGTGAGCAGTGTTCCTTCGTTGATGAGGCTGCCCATTTTGTAGGGGATCCTGTCGATCACGCCGTCAAACGGGGCTTTGATATTGGTGTAGGCAAGATTGATCGCAGCGCTTGACTCGGCAGAGCGGGCAGCCTGTATTTTGGCTGCAAGCGCATCGTATTTTGCATTGGCAACATCGAGCTCACTTTGCGAAACCACATTCTTTGCGACCAGGTCTTTCACCCTGTTTACTTCCAGCTCCATCGCTTTTGCTTCGGCGATCACACTCTGGAGATTGGCTTTGGCAGTAGCGAGCTCGGTCTGGTATTCTTCACTGTTGATACGGAAAAGCAGCTGCCCCTGCCTGACTTCCTGCCCTTCGTCTACATAGATCTGTTCGAGATAACCTTTTACCCGGGCGTAGATCTCGACGTTTCTTACAGCGTGGATGTCGCCCACGTATTCGCGGTGCAGGGAGATGGGTTTGGGGGCAAGCACAACGGCAGGGTATACCTCCGGTTCGGCTTGTTGATGTTCGTTTGAAGCGGTTGAGCTGCAGCCCCAATATAAAAGGCTTAGCAGCAACAGGAAATTGCTTTTCATGGCAAACTGAAAAATCGTGAAAGAAAGCTATGGAAATAGCCTTTTGTTGAAAATCCTGCCGTGGTTACGGCAAAAGTTTTTTTAGAATAAAATCAGGAAATAAGAAAAAGAGATTTCTCTGGAAAGAGGCTAGCGCTGCGGAGGCGGGTATACTGAGCCGGGGTGAACAATGCAGAACCCGGTGAGCACTCTTTCGGAAATAACCTGGCATAGCAATGGCAGGGCGCGCCACGAATAGACGGGCGAGGGGGACTGATCGTCGGGATGATCGTGCGAGAAAATGCCCTCCGGAGCATCAGTACCCCAGGTGCCGTCGTTTTCTTCGCAATGATTGTTTTCCGAATAATCGAGTAGGATAGCTTCGCATTCAGAATAGTCTACGTAGCAGGAAGAGCCGAATTCTGCTTGTTCTTCAAGCTCTTCAACGCAGATTTCAGTTTCGGGCAGATAACCGGCAGCAGGGCTATACCCGTATCCGCTGCCGGCCACCAGTAAAAGTGTCAGCAGGAAAAGGGGTAAGAAGAATTTTGCCGCCTGGAAATTCATAGCCAATAGTGATGAAAGCAGCCGGGCAATTGAGAGGAGACTGCTTTAATGTGCAAAAATAATAGGAAAATTTTAATCTGCCTAGAAATATGTCGATACAGATTATTGGGGTACACCCTTACCAGTTGTTGATAAAGAAGGTTTTTCAGGAGATTAACTACTACTGTATTTGGGGAAATCGTACTATTAATTGTATTTTTCCAATTTAACAGGCCAGGATGCCTCGCCTGGTGGGGGCTATCAGACGGGAAGGAAAACTTTTGGAAGAGACCGTTAGAGGAGCGAAATTTGTGCAGAGGATAACCTCACATTTTATCCAAACACTATGAAGCAGTCGGTAAAGCATTTTCTGAAACGAGTCGGGGTTTTCCTATCGGCTGCTATGGCGGGACTTATTATCAGTGCTTCAAATCCGCGCCCGGATAGCGCTGCTGCCGGGCCCCGTCCTAATATCCTTTTTATATTCGCCGACGATCAGCGCGCCGATGCGCTCGGGGCTGCAGGGAATCCCTATATTCAGACCCCTCATATCGATGAGCTGGCCCGCAGAGGAACGCGCCTGAGCAATGCTTACGTTATGGGCGGACATCATGGTGCGGTCTGCGCGCCAAGCCGGGCCATGCTGATGAGCGGGAAAAGCCTGTTTCATGTTTATGACGTCCTCGAAGGCGTTTATACCATGCCGCAGCATTTTGCACGTCATGGGTATGAAACCTTTGCTACGGGAAAATGGCATAACGGTGCGAAGGCATTTGAAGCGGGCTTTCAGAAAGGGAAGTCCGTTTTCCTTGGGGGAATGAGCGACCACGGGAAGGTTCCTGTCAGGGATATGGGGTCGGATGGACAACTGGGAGAAGTGAAAGACACCGGCTATTCTACGGATATTTTTACGGAGGCCGCTATCGGATATCTGAATAGCTATGCGGAACGGGGAAAAAAGTCGCCCTTCTTCTGCTATGTCGCCTATACCGCCCCGCACGACCCGCGCGATCCGCGGGAGGATTACCGGGGACTATATCCTGACGGGTCGCTGCCTGTTCCGGGTAATTTCAGGAAATATCATCCGTTTGCCTTCGACAATATGAAGATCAGGGATGAGCAACTGGGCCCGTGGCCCCGGACGCCTGAAATAATACAGGCGTCGCTGTCGGACTATTATGCACTTATCTCCCACATGGATGCAAAAATCGGCGAATTGATTGCTACATTGAAGTCAAAAGGACTGTACGAAAATACGATCATAGTCTATGCCGCAGACAACGGTCTTGCCCTAGGCAGTCACGGGTTGCTTGGGAAGCAGAACCTTTACGAGCACAGTACGAAAGTCCCGATGATCCTCTCGGGGCCGGGTATCCCTGCGGGCAAGGTTTCGGAGATGTTGGTGTACCTGTTCGACCTGTTTCCCACTCTTTCGGCTGCAAGCGGCCTGCCTGCTCCCGAAGGAGTGGATGGAGAGAATTTTCTACCGTTGCTCCGGCAGGAGAGCGGTAAAGGAAGGGCCTCCCTCTTTACTGCCTATCGCAATACGGTCAGGGCTGTAAGAGACAAAGACTTCAAGCTGATCCGCTATCCGCTGATCAACCAGACGCAGCTCTTCAGTCTGAAGGATGATCCTCTGGAACTCAATAACCTGGCCGGGAAGCCTGCTTATGCCGAAAAGGAAACTGCAATGCTGCAGCTAATGGCTCAGTGGCAGAAACAGACCGGCGATACGGCAATGCTGCGGGTAGAAAGGCCTGTGCTGCCCGAATACAATCCCGAAACATTCGAACAGACGCCCGACCAGTTTCAGCCTGCCTATATCCTGGAAAGGTATTTCCGGCCGTCGCGGCGCGCCTCCGATGAATGAGGTCTGACGAGCCGACGGCCGTCGGCTGCTACGATGTAACCAACTGTTTCAGTGCGTTTTTGAGCCCCTCGATCTTATAGCGTTTCTGGAGGACGACCGGCGCCGCCATCCGTACCTTGCAGGAAAAGATGTCGCAGCGTTCGCAGGTACCGCTCACTTCCCCGACGGTCAGCTCGGGAGAAGAGAGGAATTTTATTTTGCCGACCGAAACAGGATCGAGGAAGATCCCCATCGTAACGCTTACATTCTTGATGTCGGGCGCCATGTTCTTGGCAAAGCTGATCACCAGGTACCTCTCCCGCGTACCTACGTATTCGCTGACCTGGGCCCTGCACAGGATCTTTCCTTTTGACTCCGGCTGTTCGGCAAGCTCCTGTAAAATGGTAAGTCCTACCCAGCGCCTGCAGTAGTGTTCGTCTTTTTTGGTATGAGGGTAGTGTTTCCTTCCCAGGTGAAGCTCCTTGGTCATATCAAACCGGTTGTGGCCGGGATAGCTGTTGAAACGGAGGAAAAACAGCTGGTTGATGCCGAAGAACTTGGGGAATACATTGCTCGCCCGGTAGCAGAACGACTCGGGCGTGGTATTGAAATAGTCGATAATCTTGAGGAGCTTGTCGGGCTGCCAGGTTTCGAGCGCGAAAAAATCCTCCAGGCGTTTGACGAGCAGCGATCTTTTGATAAGAATGGCGCTGGCAAAGTAAGAGGCAAAATAGTTATTGAGGAGCTGCTCGAAAGATTCGGCTTCCACAAGAGCGGTGGTGAAAAGTCTTTTTTTCAGGTTAAGGAACTGGTAACCCACTTCCCTGCCTAATATAAAAGTCCGCTGAACACGCGACAGTCGGTTGTTGAGCAGTAGCAGGGTATGTCCTTTTTTCGGGATAGTCAGCGAGCGTACGTCACCCAGCTCCGGGTGGTCCCGGTCGTTCAGCGTTCCGATGCGGTAGCCATACTCGTTTTCAAGCAGGGATCTCAGGTAAAGCTCATCCAGCAATTGGTTATCGGGTATGGATTTTTCCGCCAGGAACCGCTCGGCTTCCTGCTCCAGGTCTTCGAAATAGTTGTCATACATCTCCTGGTAGGTACGCAGTGCCGAAAAATAAAACTGCTCGACCGACATGTTGTAGTTCCGGGCAATTTCTATCAGCGTACCTATAAAGGCGCTCGTTTTGGTAGGGGCGTCAGACAGCAGTTGTAAAAGGGTGGCAGGGTCGATGCCGAACAGCTCGAGCGGGAGCTCCGTCAGTATCGCAGAATCGAGGAGCTGGGTGATCGGCTCCATTCTTTTGCTGAGCTTTGGCGACGTAAGGGTGTTGGTATCGACTTCCATCGCCTTCGCCAGCGCCTTTACCTTATCGGGCTTAGGATATTTCTTCCCTTTTTCAATTTCGTTGATATAAGAAACCGAAAGCCCTGATTTTGAAGACAAATCGCTTAACGACAGTTTTTTGTCGATTCTCAGCTGTTTAAGCTTCAGGCCAAACAGCAACCGTGTGTTTTCTGGTTTTAACGCCAATGGCAGAATTTTTGATTAGCTATCTGGACACATCCTCACATCACGCTACTTGATCTTCTTATACGCTTCCCTGAAATAAGCTGCGCTCTTTGCCACTTCAGGCGCGCTGTGCTCCCAGTTGTGTTCATACTCGGCCGAGATCGGGCCTTTGAATCTCTGGCGTTTCATTTCAGCGATCACCTCATCTACTTTGCTTTGTCCATTGCCCCATATCACATCGTGGTACTTCCCGGCCGAAGGCCCGGGTACGACATCTTTGAAATGGAAGCTGACGATTTTTCCGTTCAGCTGCTTCATGGCAGCTACCGGGTCGAGTCCCGAACGGACATAGTGGCCGATATCGACGCAGGCGCCCACGTATTCGCTGTTGCCCATATATTTCTGAACGGTATCGGGATGCCAGTAGCGCGATGGTTTCGGGTGGTTATGAAGGCCAAGCTTTATCTTGTATTTTTCAGCCAGCGGAATCAGGAAGGAAAACTGGTCAGGACTGGGCTCGGTATTGACGACTTTCACCCCAAGGTCTTTCGCAAATTCAAACAGTTGTGTCCATTCGGCCTCATTTTTAGCGTTAACTACACCGAACGCAGTGACGGTAACACCATACTTTTTAAAGAGATTTTTGAGCCTGGCCCTTTCGTCCGCGCTCATTTTGAAGTCTACTTTCCCGTCGATCCCGCCGCCAATCGTCTGTCCCGGGTAAATCTCCACGTTTTTGAGGCCACAACTGTCGATCTTCCGCAGCGCTTCGTCGAGCGTGAAAAGCCTGAAGGTATACGACTGGGCTCCGAGCAGCCAGCCTGACTTCGCCTCGGGCGCTTTCTGGCCATGAGCAGTGGAGAATATGAACAGGCAAAGCAGCAATACGTATTTCAGATTTTGCATAAATCAGACTCATTGAGGTTTGTTGGAATCTGTGGCAAATGTAAGAACAAAGGGCAGATTTTTCTTATTTTAGCCGATGGAATGTCAGAACCAACACTATTGAAATGCCGATGGCGGAACATACTACTGGTGCATTACAATTTGAAGACAATAATTTCCTTCTTGATTTTACTTACAGGCTGCGTAGCGAATGGAAGCCGGGTGACGGCTACGATGGCTTGTCCGAGAGCCTGAAACGTGAGGTATTCCTGATAGAAGATCTTTCAAAACGTACCAACCGCGTCTATTCTATTTTCGACCGGGAGCATTTCGAATTTATATTTCATACCTGGAACCTGTTTGCCCTGGCCGGCCTGCCCGAAGGACAGAAATGGGACATGAGCTCGCTGAAGATCCTGCAGGATCCGGCAATCGTGAAAACCTTTGTTTCGATCATGCTGGAGGTAGCTGCACGCTATGACGCCGAAGAGCGTAAAAGGCTCACGACGTGTGTCTGCGGCGCATCTACCCGGAATCTCAAAAACCAGCTTTTGAGACTCCACTATATTCATCATCCTTTTTCTTTCGATGAACATGGTTTCCCGGTGCTGAGCTTTGGAAGCGTGGCCGATGTAAAAGCGTTGATGACTCCCGATCCGGGGTTCTGGGTGCGTTTCAGTTCAGGGGAAAAGACTTTCCACTGGCATTCGCACAAAAGAGAGCTGGTTGCAAGGGACATCGTGACGCCCCGCGAAAAAGAGATCATCAGCCTGTGGTATTCAGGATTATCCATGCCCGAAATTGCCGAAAAATTGTATGTGAGTGTAGTAACGGTAAAAAACCAGCTCAACAATGCCAGGAAACGCGTATTAGCCCGCGACAATACCGCCCTGGCCGAGATCTGCCGCGCTACCGGGATACTTCCTTCCATCTTATAATACCTATTTACCGGCCTGCAACCGGTCTGAATTTGAGCTATCGTACTATTGATGGGGCCTTACGGGCCGTATAGCTTTGTGCTGCTGCAAAGTCTGTCTGTAATCCTGTTACTATGAACCGCCCTGAACTCTACCCGTGTGCCCGTTTAAAGCCTCTCTCGTTTGCACTTATACTTTTTATAAGCGGCTTGCCGCCGGTTTCTGCCCAGGTTACTCCCGATGCCGGAGGTACAGTGTATGTAAACCACCAGGCCAACGGCAACGGCAGCTCATGGGGCCAGGCTGTCAGACAATTGTCCGTTGCGCTGGCTGCCGCCCACACCAATACTAGTATCCGCACCATTAGAATAGCACAGGGTACCTATTATCCTACCGGCACCCAGAACGGTACCGACCGTACGGTTTCGTTCGCTATCAACCGTGGCGGGCTGAAGCTGTACGGCGGGTATAATGCCGCCACCGGGCAGCGGAACATTCAAAATCACCCAACCATATTGAGCGGCAACATCGGCAATGCTTCCAACAGCGCCGACAATAGCTATCATGTGCTGGCGATCCGGGGGCTGGCCGCCAACGCAGACAGCGTGGTGATCGACGGGCTGACCATACGCGACGGGATGGCGAATAACAAGGATAACGAAGATTTCGGAAGAGGAGGGGGGATTATCATCGAAAACTGCCTGAACGAGTGGAAGGTAGCAGTCCGGAACAGCGCTATCGTAATGAATACTGCCGGGCACCAGGGCGGAGGAGCCTGGCTTAACGGCAGTTCAGTGAAGTTTACTAATTGCCGCTTTGAGGATAATCGAAGTGTTGGAAACGAATCAGAAGATTTTGAAATAGAATACCGGGGCGACGGTGGGGGGCTAGCTGTTATCGGGGCTTCCGCAGAAGTGCTGAATAGCGTTTTTCTTATAAATTCTGCAGCGGGGGGTGGCGGAGGGCTTTATGGTGATGAAGCATCATTAAAGATTGGAAATACTGATTTTGATGGAAATAAAGCTGTCTATCAGGGCGGTGCAATTCGTAATTACTATTTTTCAGAAAACTTGATCATATCGAATTGTGATTTTGACAATAATGTAGCCGAATATGGTGGCGCTATTTCTAATAGTTTCGGTTCCATTGATATAAGAAATAGTAATTTTTCACAAAACGAATCTACTAATGATGGTGGCGCAATTGATAACAATGGATTGTGGGATAACTCGATCATATCAAATTGTAATTTCACTCACAATTTTACAAAAAAAAATGGCGGAGCCTTAGCTAATTATTCTTCTTATGTTAATATAGATAGTTGTACTTTTTTAGAGAATAAAACTACGGATGGTCTTGGTGGTGCAATATTTAACCAGGGTTTTTATGAAAAATCTAGGATAGAAGCGTGTGTGTTTAACCGAAATTCAGCGAAAGAAGGTGGTGCCGTATATAACGAATATTTAGAAAATGGTTCGATTATAACGGATTGTAATTTCAATGAAAATTCAGCAAGAAATGGTGGAGCTATCTTTAATTATCGGACTGCTGTTGTAAGATATTGTGAATTTAATAAAAATAGAGCAACTGAGAATGGGGGAGCTATTTATAGTCAGAGCGAGGATGGATATGGCGAACGTATAACGGTATTGGGCTGTAATTTTAATGACAACTCGGCAGGGTATTATGGGGGCGCCTGTAATAATTTTATCGCGCTCGTCGATATAAGAGAATGTGGTTTTTTTAGGAATACTGCCGGTCAGAACGGTGGTGCGATGACTAATATCGGGCTGTTAGAAAATTCAATCATAAGGGACTCTCACTTCGAGGAAAATAAATCATCAGATCTGGGCGGCGCCATGACGATTTTTCTCAGCGACGTAGCCAGGGTCATAAACTGTTCGTTTAAAGGGAATGAGTCGGTTGGCCTGGGCGGCGCCTTCGTCGTGCAGGACTGCCCGTCGGCGCTGATCGAGAACAGTCTTTTTTCAGGGAATTATTCAGGGAACAACGGAAGCGGGCTGGTCGTGTCGAAATCGGATGCGCGGGTTGTGAACTGTACCTTTGCCGCGAATAATACGGCCGGAGGGGGGACTGTTACCTCTATGAACGAATCTTCTCTTGAAGTCCTCAATTCGATTATCCTTTTTAACGGCTCGGCTCAGGGAAGTGGGGGACTTGAGAAAGGAGCAACGTCATCAATCAGAGTAGGCTATAGTACATCTCAGGGGTATCAGGATATATTTGGCGAAGAGGGAATCCTGAATTGGTCCTTTGTTTCTACCAGCGCTTTCCGGGATATCCCTGCTTTTAATACGGCTCCCACAACAGCCGGTGATTTTCGTCCTCTGGCTACTCCTGTTAGTGTAATCAACAGAGGTAACAACAGCCTATTGTCTTCTGATATTACAGGTGACCTGGCAGGTCTCAGCCGTATCCGCAGCGGGATTGTAGATCTCGGCGCTTACGAATTCCAGGGCGTGCCATATAATTTATCCGAGCTTTATGTAGACAGGGCTGCTACCGGCGCGGGTACCGGCGCTACGTGGACAAACGCGATTACTACTCTTTCCGAAGCGCTGGACCTGGTG
The DNA here is from genome assembly GCA_964559125.1 of uncultured Cytophagales bacterium. GTDB lineage: Bacteria > Bacteroidota > Bacteroidia > Cytophagales > Spirosomataceae > Ravibacter. Next base: position 99,972 of record CAZLGW010000019.1, on the reverse strand, counting down.
AAAGAAAGCGCTCATGTCCATACCATTCATGTAGCCCGCGGCACTTATTACCCAACTACTGGCACCGACCGTGACCGTGCTTTTGTCCTTCCTCCGCGTAATATTAAACTGTTTGGCGGTTATGACCCGGCTACAGGCATACGTAACCCGGCTGCCACTCCTGCCGTACTGAGCGGGAATATCGGCAGCGGTTTAACAAGGGACGACAACAGCTATCATGTGATGGTGATTGCCGGCCTGGGTTCTGACAGTACGATCGTCGATGGGTTTACCATCACCGGTGGCGCTGCCGAAGGTTCGGGCTCTTTTAGCTACAACGGTCTGGAAACCTACCGTGACTGGGGAGGAGGCCTGTTTGTGACTAATGAGACCGGCACCGGCAAGGCAGTGATCCGCAATTGCGTCATTTTAGCTAACACAGCCACTACCTACGGCGGTGGGGCGAGCAACTTCAATACTTCGCTGGTAGTAGTCAACAGCCGGTTTTCCGGCAACAAAGCGGGATTCGGCGGGGGGCTTTCCAATATTCCCAAAACTGGTCAAACGATTTCGCCTGTTGTGCTCCAGAGCACTTTTGCAGGGAATTCCGCCACCACCCGGGGTGGAGGCATCGACAACTTTAATAAGTCCAGTCTGTCGCTTGTCAATACACTGGTATATGGAAACAGTTCAGGCCTTGGAGGAGAGGCTACGATGACCTATACAGCCTCGCACAGTCTTATCCAGGGCCGGGCCAGCATCGACAACCTCGACGGTACTACCGACTACCCGAGAGTGTTCGAAAACGCGTATAATCACGGCTATGCACCAACTACCAGCGGTAACTACCGCCTTTCGGAAAACAGCCCGGCCAGAGATAGCGGAAGCGACCAGTCAGCCACGGGTATTACAACCGACCTGGCTTTTATGCCGCGCATTTTTGGTCCCCGGGTAGATATCGGCGCGTATGAATTCAGTTGTCCGGGCAACGTGCTGCCGGGTAATGGAGAACTCTGGAACGTTGAAGTCGCTCAATTTGAGGATGTCCTGATTGGTGATCTTTGCAACCAGATCGGGCGTATAGGCTCCCCCTTTTTATATGGGGGCAATTTGGGTGTGCGTGCCTGGTTAGCCGGCGAGGACGTGCTGATCCACGGCCCGGCCCGCTTCGTGCGTCGCTACCATGCGCTTATACCAAATGGAGCGGGTGGAGGAACGGTCACATTTTACTACTCAAACAGCGATTTCAAAGCCTATAACGACGCGTATGGCAATGTTTACAATGCCCGTCTTCCTGATATCGACGATGAGGTACCTGAAACAGGGAACCTGAAAGTAGTCCGGTATTCAGGTTCCGGATCGGGTGACTATTTACCCGGAACCTATTCGGGTACATGGAATATCCTGACTCCGTCGGAGGTTGTCTGGGAGGAAGAATACGACCGATGGCGCGTCGTCTTTTCCACTACCAGCTTCAGTGGTTTTTTCGTAACCGGTCAGAGAGAAAATGCCCTTCCGGTCAACCTCCTCTCTTTCAAAGCAGCAAGACAGGAAAACACCGTACAGCTTACCTGGCAAACAACAGAAGAGAAAGACTTCTCCCACTTTGACATCGAATGCAGCCCCGATGCCCGCAGTTGGAAACCTGTTGGCAGGGTGAAGGGAAAAGCATTCAGTGGAGACACTGACTACGGCGGCTATACTTTCACCGATCATTCTCCACTTTCGACTCTCGCCTATTACCGTCTGAAAATGATAGACCTTGATGGTACCTTCAGCTATTCTCCTATAGAGTCGGTATCGTTCAAAGATGGCACCCTGTTGGTGAATACCTATCCAAATCCATCGCGAAGAGGCATTACGACACTGAAAGTCAGCGGTATATTTCCGACAAGAATCGAGGTATACGACCTGGCCGGCCGGAGGACGGGCATCTGTGCCGAAGCAGAAGGAAAAGGCCTGTACACCCTGAACTTCAGCAACGCATCGCCCGGGATGTATACGGTCGTAGTAATGCACAGCTCCGGGATGCTGACAAGAAAACAAGTGATAAAAGACTGATTCAATTATGGTGGCTGAGTGGAGTCGAAGCTAAAACCAATATTTCATACCTGATCATGAGACACAATCGTACGTTTATTTTATTCCTGATTATTGCCGCGTTTACCCCTTTTTCCGGGCAGCTTTTCGCGCAGATCCAGCCCAATGCAAATAATATTGTTTTTGTCAATAAAAATGCCCAGCCGGGCGGCAATGGCCAGACCTGGGCTACGGCCGTAAAGGAACTGGCCGACGTTTTGAAGTGGGCCAGGGAGCAGACTGACAATAACCAGGCATCCTGGAGTGAAGCTGATCCGCTGTCGGTCTGGGTAGCAGAAGGTATTTATAAACCCCTGTATCGACCCGAGGACGGTATGTATACACAAATCGGACAGGGGAAGCCCGGCGCATTTGTATTGGTCAGGAACGTTCGTCTCTTTGGCGGTTTCAAAGGGAATGAGACTTCCCTGGATCAGAGAGACTGGCAGGCTAACAAAACCAATCTTTCAGGAGACTATGGTGATAACGATGAAGTTTCGGGATTCGGAACAGGGCTTACCATCGCCGGAAACGGTGACAATGCATATCACACAATTGTGGCTGCCGGGAGCCTGGGCTCTGCAATACTCGACGGATTTGTTGTCAGCGGCGGATCTGCCGATTTTACGCCTAACCAGGAGCCGCCTAACCAGACCGTCAACTTACAGAGTATTTACCCGAATTCAGGAGGCGGCATGTTTTGCATCAACACGAATGTGACGGTTTCGAATTGTGAATTCAGCGGGAATTACGCTACGTTTGCCGGAGGGGGCGTTTATGCGATGAATTCACAGTTGAATTTTTCAAATTGTACCATCAGGCAGAATCGTGCTCCCGGAACTTACGGCGGAGGACTTTATATTTCTTCGACCCAGGCTCAGCAATTCACCAATTGTTTGTTTTGGGGTAATGCATCGCGCAGCGGCGGGGGCGTGAGTGTGCTGGATAACAGTCCGGTTAATCTCTCCGGCTGTACTTTTATGTCGAACAGCGCGCAGTATGGCGGAGGGCTTTATGTCGTACCGGCGACGGTTACAATATCTGCCGGTAAATTTATAGGGAATAACGCTTCTATCGAAGGAGGGGCATTTTACAACCAAGATGCACACCCACAGATCGTAAACAGCGAGTTTACGGGAAACTACGCCGGTCAGAAAGGCGGCGGAATATTCAGCAAAGGGGGAGTACCCTCGATCATCAACTGTACGATTGCAGGAAACAATGCTGCCGAAGGAGGGGGGATCTACGGCGACGGAGTGACCGGCGGTATCGTGAAAAACAGCATGGTCTGGAATAACAGCAGCGGGACAGGCGGCAGTACTTTTTCCTTCGAATACAGCCTGGCCCAGGAGCTGCCTGCAGCCGGGACAGGTAACCTCGACGGCACCATTGCGTATGGCAGTGTCTTTGCTTCGCCCGTTGCCTACAGCAGCGCTCCCACAACAAACGGCAACTACCACCTCTCTTCGGTTAGCCCTGCTATTAACACGGGAAGTAACGGCAATATACCGCCCGGCGTCAGCACGGATGGGGACAACTACCCCCGTATCGAAAACGGGACAGTGGATATGGGCGCCTACGAATACAACAGAGGTATGTACCGGGGACATGCGCTGTATGTGGATGCAGCCGCCTCGCCGGGTGGTGACGGAAGCAACTGGGGCCGGGCGTTTAAAACGCTTACCGAAGCTTTGACTATTGCCAGAGCTTACCAGGATGTTACGATATTTGTAGCCGGCGGTACTTACTACCCGACTACAGGCACCGACCGAGACCGTACTTTCCTGCTTCCCCCGCGTAATGTAAGGCTGTTTGGCGGTTATGACCCGGCTGCCGGCGTACGCAACCCGGCGGGCACTCCTGCCGTGCTGAGCGGGGATATCGGTAATCCCGGAAGGGAGGACAACAGCTATCACGTGATGGTGATCCCTGCCCCGGAGTCTGACAGCACGATTGTCGACGGGTTTACAATCACCGGCGGGTCTGCCGAAGGAGATGGCTCGAATGCTTTCTTCTATCAGGAAGTGCCTCTGGGAACCTACCGGAGTTGGGGTGGAGGCGTGTATCTGGCCAATGTTAGCAATAATGGCAAGGTGGTGCTCCGTAACTGCATCATTTCCGGAAACAGCGCCACAGACTTTGGCGGGGGGGTGATCAACGCCAATACCTCGCTGGTAGCTGTCAACAGCCTGTTTTCAGGTAACCGGGCGAAATTTGGAGGTGGGCTTTGCAATGTTCCCGGTTCCGACGGTGGAGTGAAGTCTATAGTTCACCAGAGCACTTTTGCCGGGAATTTCGCTGTTACACGGGGTGGTGGTATCGACAATTTTGCCAACGTCGAATTGGAGTATATCAACACCCTGGTATATGGCAACAACAGTGGTGTTGGCGGAAATGCCGCGACCTACTCTGGGCGGAACAGCCTGATCCAGGGCCTGGCCGGGGGAGGCTACGACGACCCTGACGGCAACCTTGATGGCACTGTGGCATATGCAGCGATGTTTGTTGGCGAAGTGGCTTCCCACCTTGCACCCAATACTTTAGGAGACTACCGGCCTGTGGAGAGCAGCCCGGCGAGAGACAATGGCAGCGATGCCTATGCTACGGGTATTACTACCGACCTGACATTTACTCCACGCATCTTCGGCCCGCAGGTAGATATCGGTGCGTATGAGTTCAGTTGTCCCGGCAATGCGTTGGCGGGCGGTGGACAGGCGTGGCATGTTACCCCCGGCAATGAATGGTTTAACCCGATCGGTGATATTTGCTACCAGGTCGGGGGCATTCGCGGTGGCGGTCCTGGTGGCATCGAGGGCAGTGTGTATGTCCGGGCCTGGGCCGTAAATGAGGGCGTGATTGCCGACGGTCCCGCACGCTTCGTACGGCGCTACTATTCGGTTTCGACACCTTCGGAGGGTTGGGCGTCGCTCAAATTTTATTACTCTAACGCCGACTTCAAAGCCTACAATGAGGCGTATGGCAATTCCAACAATGCACGTCTTCCAGATAAAGACGACGAGAATCCTGACATCAGTAACCTGAAAATATTCAAATATTCGGGGATTAGTTTTGGTAACCAGTTGCCGGGAGACTATCTTGGCTCCACGATTCCTATTTTTCCAACAGAAGTTGTCTGGGAGGAAGAAAATAACCGGTGGCGCGTTGTTTTCACTACACTCGGCTTCAGCGGCTTTTTTATAACGGGCCAGAGTTTGGAGGCCCTTCCCGTGACCCTCCTATCATTTAAAGCAGAAAAACAGGAAAATACGGCACAGCTCACATGGCAAACGACAGAAGAGAAAGACTTCTCTCACTTTGACATCGAGCGCAGCGTCGACGCCCGCAACTGGCAAGGTATCGGCAGGGTAAAGGGAAGAGCAGTCAGTGGGGATACTGACTACGAAGACAAAAGTACATCCGGAAGCGTGTATCGTTTTACAGACAGTCGTCCCGGCCCGGGTATTGTTTTCTACCGTCTGAAAATGGTGGATCTTGACGGAACCTTTAGCTATTCCCCGATTGAATCAATATCATTCGGAGAAGGTTCGGCCCTCGCGAATGCTTACCCCAACCCTTCACAAAGAGGAATGATAAAGCTAGACGTAAAAGGTATTACTCCGATAAACATTAAGGTGTATGACCTCTCAGGCCGGCAAGTGAACGTTAGCGCGAGAAGTATGGAAGCCGGAGCGTACGAGCTGGATTTCAGCCGGGCGGCCCCGGGCGTATACAGCATCATCATCTCCCACGAATCGGGGGTGACGGTAAGGAAGCAAGTGGTGTATTAGCCGACAAATCAGAACTTACGGGTAAATCCGACCACTGCACCGGAGCCCGGCAAAGGAGCAAATGAGAAGGTAGGACATTTAGAGGACTTTACTTTTTTATTTTTGCCGAGAAGGTTCAGCACGCCCAGGGCGATGGAAGCGCTCCCGGTGGCGATATTGGCCCAGGATACGGCGGCGTTGGCAGGGTTATTCGAGTAGACATCCGCTTTGGTGCCATACATAATCATGGGTGAGTCCGACCGGTCGAAGCTCCCGTTGATTTTCTGGCCTATATAATGTCCTTTCCCCTGGTTGAGGTGGGTCAGACCGAGCACAACAGAAGCTGCTCCGCCGGCAATTCCGAGGACACCGGTAACATGGTTGGATGTTCCGTTGAGGAGATTACGGGCATTGATAACGCCGGTAGTGCCGTTGAGACCGGCCAGCCCGGCGGAGGCAACGGCATTCCCCGTAGAAACATGGTTTTGCGCCATGTATTCGTCAGGCAGAGGCGTAAGGTATTGCGGCTGGATCATCGCGTATTCTTCCACGGAAAGCCCCGACTGGGCGATCCATTCCTCAAGCTCCGGCATATCCATATCTTTTATATAGTCATACTGGTGCATGATGTTTATTTTTTCGGCGAGCTCCCTGCCCGAAGTCTGCTCGATAAGGTACCCGACCGCGCAAATGGCGCCGTCACGGTCAATAAAGCAGGGCTTCCGTTCTCCCGGATAACCATAGTTCGAGGGGAACCGGCCGGCCTCGTGATACTCTCTCAGGAGGTTTAACAAATGCTCGCGGTTTTGCCTTACGGTTCCGGAAAGATCTGCCGGAAAGTTTTTGCGTAACTCCCGCTCTACAAATGCCAGGTGGGTTTTGATGCGCAGTTCCTCAGGATCGCCGTCATCAGGGAGGCGTCCGAAAGCCTGTTTAAAGCTCTCGTCTCCCAGGACAGGGTTTACAGGTTGGACAGGCTGCAGAGCGCTACTCTGATCAGGCTGACGCAGTATATAACATGCGCCGAAGAAAAAGCAGAAAGTAAAGAAGTAAAGGATCTTTTTCATAGTCGGTTACTGGAAGGATGACAAGGAGAAGATCGCTAAAGACCGGGAAAGGTTGTAATCCCCGGAGAGAAATGATTGATATTTCTATACATTTATTCCGGTTCATCAATTCTGAGCATATCCTTAAAGCCCTTTCTGATTACGCCCAGGTCAGATCCCAGGGCCAGGCAGGAATATCCGCCACTACGCAGGCCGGGAATTTCGGATGGGTCCCTGACCAGGATTCCGGCCTGTTTCCCGTGAAGTGCCGCGGCCGAAGATACTTTTGAAAGGGCGTCTGCGAAATCAGGATGTGCACCATGAGCCGCCAGGTTGAGTTTTAAATCCGATGGTCCTACAAAAAGTACATCCACACCGGGTATTGCTGCAATGGCCTCTGCGTTCTGTACCCCTTCGTAGTCTTCTATCTGAGCCAGGAACAGCGGATGAGGATGGGCCGCGACATTATCCGGAGGCCTTATCCCATACCCGAATGCTCGTGCAGAGCTGGTATAACCGCGATTGCCGGCAGGAGGGTAGTACATCGCTTCCAGGCATTTTTCGGCCTGTCCGGGTGTGGATACGTGCGGGAGCATAATCCCCGCCGCCCCCCAGTCGAGTACGCGGGCGATCAGCACCGGATCTGTTTTTCCGACCCTGACGATCGGTTTGGCGGCAGAACCTTTCACTGCCATCAGGCTGGGTAATATGTCGGCTTCGGACAGGCATCCGTGCTCGAGGTCAAGAAGCAGCCAGTCGAAGCCGCATTCGGAAGCCAGTTCGGCTATGACGGGGGAACCGGAGGCCAGCCATGTTCCAAAGTCAAGTTGACGGGTATTTTTATTTGTTTTTTGGAATGGCATTATTGGGTAGAAGTAGTGTTGAATTAAGGATATATATCAATTTTTCCTATTACATCTAAGTAAGCGCCTATAATAAATATTCTTTAACTTTGTTAGACAAACAGGTAGAGGTTATACACATTGACAAATCCGAAAAGGTATGTACATATATAAAAATATCATTACGCTGGAAGAAGGTAAAAGAAGTGGAAAGCCATGTATTCGGGGTATGCGTATCACCGTTGAGGATATTTTAAGATGGCTGGCTTCCGATATGAGTGTTGAAAATATCATTGAAGACTTTCCCGAGTTAACCAGAGAGGATATCCAGGTGGCGTTGGAGTTTTCCGCTAATCAGCACAAACGTACTTTCCTGGATGTCGTTGCCGCATGACCCTTCTTTTTGACCAGAATATTTCACACAGGATTATTCCGTATATCGTATCAGTGTTCCCCAGGGCAAACCATGTAAAATTCCTTGGGTTACATAATGCCGATGACCGGCCTATTTTTATGTTTGCAAGAGAACATAATTTTGATGCGATTGTTACCATGGATGATGATTTTTTGAAATTACTGAATTTGTTGTCGGCTCCTCCCAAAGTAATCTGGGTAAGAACAGGGAACTGCGGTACTTCCGAATTGGCTTCATTATTGATTCAAAGATCTGCTCAGATACAAAAGTTTGTAGATAGCAAAGGGCTTGACGTCTACGAAATTTTAAAAAGGTAAGTCTTCAATTATCATCCTTGTCTTCAACGCTTTACAAGCGGTCCTGATCCTTTGCAGGGTGAATTCTCTCAGTGATGATCCCGATACGTTAGTACCGATCAGAAAAAAATCATTACGCTTATTGAAATACCCTCCTCCAACTCGTATGACAGCTTTCACGATCATATTCCGGAGCAGGTGCAGCCATAAACGTGGAAAGAAATCTTCGGGAAGGGGCCTGATTTCCCGGTAGCCCTTTATAGCAGCATTTACGACCTCTTCGGTATGGAAGCAGGCCAGGAGCGACAGGTCGTCTGTAGGGTCACCGGAAATGGTATCGTCCCAGTCGATGAAGGCTTTTATTTCGTTCGGAGTCCCGAGAATGTTCCACAACGCAAGGTCTTTATGGACCAGGCAACCTTCTTCCAGGTCGAGCAGATGTCGGTTTTCATCAATTATAGCGAGGATTTCTTCCGCTTCATCTTCAGAAAATATGTCGTTGGAAGTCAGGAAAGCCAGGTGCTTGTGAAGGTTGAGGAAGAAATAATCGGGGTAAGTCCGGTGGAATCCCTGAAGAATGCCCTGATCTTTTAATACTGCGGGGTCGAAAGGGCCGAAGCCTCGCGGTCTGACAGATTGCCATTTTGCGATGTTACGCCCGATATGTCGTGCAATGTCTGTGAGGTTCAGACTGCCGGTTTTATACCATTGGTTCAGGTCCGGCTCGCTGAAATGCTGGAGGAACTGGTAGGAGTAGGGGACTTCCTCCCTGGACGAATCGACAGCGTATATGACAGGAGTAGGGACGCCCGCAGCCCTGACGCTGTCGAGCACGCGTGCTTCTACCTCCATATAATTGTCGGATTCGGGCCCATTTTCTATCCTGATGAAATAATAAGTGCTGTTGCCGGATTCGGCCAGGAAAGTGAGATGATTGCCCTGACCTCCTCCGGGCCTGAGCGAAAAGCCGGGATCGCCGAATCTTTTCCGGAGGATCAGGATCAGGCTTTCCCTGATATCCCGTAGGTCATCCTCACTGATCCCGGCGGTATTCAACGTCCGGAAGGCCGAAGGACGGTCGCATTTCCAGTAATAGATGGAATTTCGGTTGGACATAAAAATGATGTAAAATCTTCACTCTGCCGGTTGTGGGGGCGCTTCGGATGCGTTCGCAGTCCTTTCCGGGTCGGTCTGCCATCGCCAGTAGGCGGCGAGCAATCCGCCTATCAGGTTTTGCAGCACACTGCTGAAAATAGCCGGAACGGCAGTTAGCGGTTCCGCCGGGAAATTGCGCTTAGCCAGTACTGCTCCAAGCCCGCCGTTTTGCATTCCCGATTCTATCGATATCGTGCGCGACAAAGTGTGATCGTATCCAAAAAGCCTGGCAATTATGTAGCCGAGTAAGAATCCTACAATATGGAGGAGTCCCGCAGCGGCAGCCAGCAGACCTACGTATTCGGCCACTGTGCCGGCGCTGAGCGCGACAATGCTGCCGGCTATGAAAATCAGGGCTATAACGGAAATAAGCGGCCCGGCGACAGTCATCTTCCGGGCTACTTCCGGGAAACGGTTGTTGATAGCCATTCCGAGGATGACTGGCACGAGTACAACCTGCAGGGTGGTATAGAACAGGCCCCAGGGATCGACCGGAAGATAGGTCCCGGCAAGAGCCTCCGTCAGCAGGGGAGTAGCTACCACGGCCAGCAGCGTCGAAACGGTAGTCATAATAATGGATAATGCCAGATGCCCCCGGGCGAGGTAGGTAATAACGTTTGACGCCGTACCGCCGGGACAGCAGCCTACGATGATCAGCCCTACGGCCAGGCCGGGGGCCAGCTGCAGCCATTTTGCAATAAAATAGGCCGACAGCGGCATCACCGTATACTGGAGCACTGCCGCCATAAATACTGCTCCGGGCATTTTGCCAATAGCCTTGAAGTCATCCAGATGCAGGGTTAGCCCCATTCCCAGCATGACCAGGGCCAGCGCCCCCACCATCCAGTTGCCCGAAAACCACGCAAATGCCGGGGGATATACGTAAGCGAGTAGGGAACTGGTGATAATCCAGACGGGATAGAGATTGACAAAGATCTTGATGACAGATTTCAAAGGCTCAGGATTTAGCGTTCGTTTTATTTGGCAATATCGGTAGGGGCCGGAAGTTTATCAAGTCCCAGCGGCCTGCTGATCAGAACTTTAAGTTTTGATTTTTTTGATACAAGTCTTTTGGCCAGGATATCCTCTTCGGTAAATTTTGCCATAAGGATCTCCCCGTCGAGGCTGCGGTTACGGTCATAAGATACGTAAAGGGAGCCGTCAGGGGCCTGGAACCCGTCGGGGTAGGATATGCCTCTTCTTTCATCCAGCATTAATCCGCCGATCCAGGTTTTGCCCTCGTCTTCCGACAGGTAGGCGGTGAGCTTTGACCTGAACTGGGTTCGCTCCGTGATTTCTCCGTGCCTTACCAGCAGGATCCTGCCCGATTTGAGCCTGCGCATATGGTGTCGCGACGAGATATGCTCCATATACCGGGCGGGTTCGCTCCACGTGGCGCCTTTATCTCGGGAGATACTTTCCCACATGCCATCAGCGGTACGGGCCGTCATCCAGAGCGTGCCGTCTTTTCGCTCGACAACATGGTGCTCGTCAAACATGGGTTTCGGGAAACGGATCCCGCCGCGGCGCGACCAGGTTTTCCCTTCATCATTTGAGACGAAGAGATTAGCCATCCTCTGGGAATCGAGCTCGGGGAAAGAATTTTTGAAAGGGTCATATATCTTGGTTTCATCCCAAAGCGAAATATGGGCCATCCAGGTCCCGTCTGATAGAATGACCGGCTTGTTGAGCGACATTCCATAGCCCATTCTTACCGGTTTCGACCATTTCGGTTCAGCGTCGTCAGGATTGTCGCAGATGATGTACCAGTTGCCGGCCCGGCCGTCGAATGCTTTCATGGACTGGCTGAAAAATACCCACAGTCTCCCTTTCGGGTCGAGCCAGAGGCATCCTACAAGGGTATTCCTTTTAAATTCCAGTGCGGGGTCGTGCGGGTCGATCACCACTTTGGGTTTTGTCCAGGTTTTACCGTCGTTGTCGCTCCAGTTGAGCACGAAGAATGCATCGGCATTATCGCCGCCTGCTACCCAACAACCCCAGATGCGGCCTTTAGGCGTACGCTCTATGCCGATGGTCATGCCGTAGTCGAGACGGTCGTAGTCGTACCGGGGCAGGGGAGAGGTATTGACTTCGGGCGGGACGAGGGCATGATCCTTGTCTGAGCCGGTATTCTGCGACCTGGCCGGCAAGAATGAAAATATCGATAATACTGTGATGATCAGGAAAAGACCCGGTTTCAGGTTGGAGGAAATTTGCTTTCTAATTTTCATGCGATTCTGCTTTTCGGATTAATAGCCCGGGTTTTGTCCCAGTGGAACGGAGAAATTGGCGTCAATTGCGGTTTGAGGTATAGGCCAGAATTGGTGATAATCCTGTATAGTGGCTCTTGTGTCATCTCTCATATTGTACTTGCGGACACGCTCTACCAGTTTGCCGGTCCTGACGAGGGTCCTGTGCCTGGGTTCTTCGGTAATCAGTTCACGCCCCCTTTCATCGAGGATATAGTCGAGCGTGACAGCCTCGGGAGCGATGCTGGTAGCATTGCTTCGGTTCCGGACTTTGTTAATATCATTTGCCGCATTGACCGGGTCTCCTTTGTACATATAAGCTTCCGCACGGAGTAAATAGGTTTCGGCCAGCCGGAATACATAGATGTCCTTGAAAGTGCGACCGGTTGTGTTGTTCCCGGAAGCGCCCACCTTTCCTTCTACTTTTCTGAGTGTCGGGTAGATCATCTGGAATGTATCCTGTTTGGCAATGTGCTCTTTTTCGACCGGTTTTCCAAACCAGGCGGAAGCAGGATTGTTGTAATAGTGGACACGCCGGATGTTATACGGCGAATTCCGGATATCATTATTCCAGTTGTCCTGCCATAAATTGTACAGGAAGTAGGTAGTCGGCCTGGTCCAGCCTACGCCCCGCCCAAGGCTGTCGGCAATGATCATACCGGGTCTGCCGTCGGGATCCCTGACGTTAATGTAGAACGGTCCCCATCCCCGCAATGAATTGTTGCCGGCGGTATTCCCCTGTCCGCCGGGAGTCTGGTCTTCTATCTGCCAGACATATATACTCTCCAGGTTGCCGGAGCTCCGGTTCTGGTTGCCGTCCTTGAATAAATCGGAATAGACGTCCCCCGGCAGGTCTTTCTCTGCTCCGAAGCGGCTGGTCATCAGTTGGTATACGCCCGAGTCGATCACATCCGACGCGCTGGCGATCGCTTTGTCGTACTGGCCCAGACTGATATATACTTCCGTCAGCAGGTGGTCGGCGGCTCCCTTTACGATCCTTCCTTCCTGGGTTTTAGGAACGGTCACAGGTAGCCATTGGCGTGCAAATTCCAGATCCTTCCTGGCCGATTCATAGAGCTCTTCGCGGCTCTGTCTTGTGAAATCGGTTTTCGGACCTGTATAAATAGTGTCTACCAACGGAGCGCTGCCGTACAGGTTAGCCAGGAAATTGTGTGTATAGGCGCGGAAGAACCTGGCTTCGGCCAGTACGACATTTTTTTCTTTTTCATCTCTCCAGATATGGCGGAGCTCGGGTTTGTTAGCGTATACAATAACTGTATTGGCCCGTTGCAGCATCAGGCGGTAGGCCCAGTCCCAGTATTTTCCGACAACCGGGGTGGCGGGGTTCAGGTAAGCTACGTAGTTCCTGAAATTGGCTGCTGCGTTTTCGCCGCTGCATGCGATGTCTGTTCCGTGGAAGAAATTAAACCACCATTGGAAACCGTCTTCCCGGGTAAGCTCCAGCCTGGCGGCTTCATGAAGTCCCACGATGTAGTTTTCAAACCCGGCTTTCGAGGCCAGGACGATATCATTCGTCAGCGTATCGAGAGGTTTCTCGTCGAGAAAGCTGTCGTTACATCCCGCTGCCAGTAAAGCCAGCAGCAGAAGGCTACGGATAGGTCTGATCGTTCCTTTCATTTTATACGAGGTTAAAATCCGAAGTTTAGTGAGACGACATAAGTTCGTGGCGAGGGATAGAAACCGGAAGCAGTGTTATACCCGCTTTCAGGATCCGGTCCGGGCCATTTCGTGAACGTGTAAATGTTTTTCCCGCTGAGAGAGATCCTGCAGTGGGACATCGACAGGCTTTTTACCAGGTTGCCAGGGACTTCGTAGCTGAGAGACACGTCCTGCAGCCTGACAAAGTTCCTGCTGACGTAATAGTTATGCAGGTAGGGGTTAGTATAGGCAAAAGACGGCCGGGTGGCAGATTTGTTTTCAGGCATCCACCAGTCGCCGTGATCGAGCATGTTGACCGGCCGGTTGGGATAATTGCCGGATCCTGAAATGAAGTACTGCATATCCAGCGGGTTGAAAGTAGAGATCCACCCCTGCATGGCATTGACGAATACCGATAAGGAGAGGTTTTTGTAGCGGAAATTGTTGGTGATCCCCCATCTTACTTTAGGTTGCCCTGTCTGACCGATAATAGTCCTGTCGTTGATAGGATCGATTTTTTGATCCCCGTTCAGGTCCTTTAACCTGACGAAGCCCGGTTTATAGCCTGCCGGAAGCTCATCGCCTTCCTGGTATATCCCGTCCATTACATAGTCATAGGCGACGCTTATCGGGTGCCCGATAAACCACCGGTTGCCGAGATCGTCGTCTTCCTTTCCGTCCTGGTCGGTATCCGACCTGTATAAATGCACGATCTTGTTCTTATTGGTCGACAGTACCAGGTTCGTGCTCCATTCAAAGTCGCGCAGCCGCAGGTTCTGTGTGTTTAAAGAAATTTCCACGCCCCGGTTGTTGGTCGCGCCGAGGTTGGTCCATACGAAATTGTACCCGGTCATAGCAGGCAGGGTTCTTTGGACCAGGAGGTCTTTTGTGTCAAGGTTGTACCATTCCAGGCTACCACCGATACGGTTTTTGAATAGGTCGAAATCCAGCCCGATATTTGTCGAGTAGGTAGTTTCCCATTTGAGATCCGTGTTGGCCATGGTGGAGGGATAGATCCCGATCGAGGTAGATCCGCCGTCGCCGAACACATACCGGGTGACCTGCGACCTGCTTAACGACTGATAAGGACTTATGGCCTGATTTCCCACCGCTCCATACGACACCCTGACCTTCAGCATGTCGAGGAAATCAACCTTATCAAGAAACTGTTCGTCGGAAACGATCCAGGAAAGGGAAGCGGAAGGGAAAGTAGCATATTTATTGTTGGCGGCGAAGACCGAACTGCCGTCCCTTCTTACCGTAAAAGTAGCGAGATACCTGTTTTTCAGACGGTAATTGACCCGGAACATGGAAGAAACGCCGTCTGAGCCGCCCGCAGAGGAACTATTGGTCAAAACTCCGCCGAGGCCGAGACTATTCCAGTCCAGCGCGTCTGACGAAAGCTGTGTTGAGTTGGCCGTAGTCGATTCAAATCCCAGGTGGTTTCTTCCATAGAGTAGCGTAATATCAAAATCATGTATTTCACGTATGTTTTTATGGTAGGACAGGATATTCTCTACTACCCAATCATAGTCTTCCCGGTTGAATTTGCTCGCGTTGGTGGTATTTCCCGCAAAGTGCTTATCCTGCCGGAAAGCATTGTAGTTGTGCTGCCAGCGGTAGTTCGGAGAGTAGTTGACGCGATAGGTCAGTCCCTCAACGCGGGGAATTGAAAAAATACCGTAGAAGTTGGCGAAAATGTTATGGTACACTTCCGAATTTTTATTGAGTATCGCCCTTCGCATGCCGTTCCCGGCTATCTGGTCTTCCGGCACTATCCATTGGGTCGGCTCGCCGTCTTCGTGGAAATAGGTCCCGAACGGGCTCGCCCGGTAAGCCAGGCTGACATCGGCTTCGGTACCCGAGTAATCCCGCATGATGTAGGTGGCGTTTACACCGATAGTGAGCCAGTTGGCTATCTTGTTTTCAATATTGGCTCTCATGGAGATCCTTTTCATGTTGTCATTGTAGATCAGGCCCTTTTCGTCGTTGATCGCGGCTGAGAGGTAGTAATTGGTCAGGTTTGTTTTTCCGGATACGCTGACGTCGGCAGCGTTCATCCGCCCCTGTTGGGAGATGGCGTCCCATGGATCCGTTGTTTTTCCTGCGAGATAGTTGGGGACTTCGGAAGGCTGCAGATAATCCGTGATGTTTTCCGGGTTCGAAGGAAGCCCCATTATAGTTCTGTAATCGAGTGTTTTCTGAATATATCGTTCAGGTGTTAGCAGTTGTACTTTTTTGCTCCATTCGGAAATGCCGCCGAATGCATTGACCCTGATCGTCGGTTTTTCGGCCGTACCTTTTTTGGAAGTGATCAGTATTACCCCGTTTGCAGCTCTCGAGCCATATATGGCGGCAGCGCTTGCGTCTTTCAGCACTTCCATTGATTCAATGTCGTTGGGATTGATATCGGCCAGGTTCCCGTTAAAGAATATTCCGTCCAGGACGATCAGCGGATTATTTCCCCCGCTCAGCGACCTGGGCCCCCTGATCAGGATCGACCCGTTTTGCCCCGGCCTCCCGTTGTCGATAAACTGTACCCCTGCCACCCTGCCTCTCAGCGCCTGTGTTATGTTCGTATTCGGGAGGTTCTCCGTCTGTTTCATATCTATTTTGGAGATTGATCCCGTTACATTTCGCTTCGACTGCGAACCGTATCCTACTACAATCACTTCATCGAGCGCTTTCTGGTCAACCCGCAGGCTTACCTCCAGGGTGGTTTGATTGTTTACCACCACTTCATGCGAAGTATAGCCGACAAAGCTGAAAACAAGCGTGCTGCTTCCGTCGGGAATACGCAGTTCGAACGCACCGGCGGCATCGGTGGTAGTCCCTTTTGTCGTACCTTTGAGCAATACGTTTACTCCCGGAAGAGGCTCGCTGCCGGCGGCATCGCGGACCGTTCCCCGTATCGTGCGTTCAGACGGCAGCTCCGTAGCTGTTGCCACGGAAAAGACCGCCAGTAGGGCGAGCAAAAGGGAGCAGTAAAACGGTTTCATGAAATCTGGAAATTTGGGTATCATCTGGGTTTTTGTTAGGGTTAACGATCTGGTCGGACGGCAACCGGCTTGTAACGGCACAAAGATCCTGTTCCCGGAGATAGTTGTTTCCGGGGGCAGGCCGGTACTAAACGACCGGTAGGAAAAGTATTCGGGCAGACTGCCTGCTTATAAAAGCCTACGTAGAACGATATACTTCATAAGAAACAGGGGTTTGAAGGTTTGGATTTGATTGTTACAAAATTGGAGGAAAGTTAGTGGGAAACAGTCCGGCTTATTAGCAGGTGTGTTCAGGATTTTAGCATGTAACGGGTGGAAACCGGTTAGGTGAGGGACTGTGCCGGGATTTTGAAATTACGTATGTTTTTTGTATTATTGCCAATAGTACGTATATATAAAAGTTATGCGAAAGACGAAACTTACCCTTAGTGTGGATCCGCTGATAGTGGATCGGGCAAAAAAAACAGCTCAAAGGAAAGGCGTATCGGTATCTGAAATGGTAGAAGATTATCTTAACGTTATTTCTTCTGATGCTGCCGATGGTTTAAACGGGGTAGCTCAATTAAGAGGGTGCGCGCGGGGTGAATTGAGCGAAATGTCCGACAGGGAGATCAGGGACCTGATGTACAGGGAGAGGCACGGGATATGAAGGTTTTCCTGGATACGAATGTAATACTGGATCATGCTTTGGATCGCAGGCGTTGCTATGCTGATGAGGCTACCCGGATATTGGAATGGTGCGCTCTTGGTTTTGTAGAAGGATTTATCTCGTCAGCATCTGTTTATACCCTTACTTATGTGCTGGAGCGGGCCGGTTACCGGGATGAGGCGCTTCGTCAAAAGCTTCAGACTTATCTCTCATGGGTTACCCCGCTGCCAACGGATACGCCGGTATTCAGAAGCGCTTTTGATTCAAAGTTCGGCGATATGGAAGATACTTATCAATACTATACAGCTCTGCATTCGAAGATGAATTATTTCATTACCGGTAATCTGAAGGATTTCTCTATTGTGAATACCTCTCCTTCGCTGACCGTTCTGAGTCCCGCAGATTTTGTGAAACTGAAGTCTTTCCCGGATTTATCTTGATTTGCTGTCGGGCAGCCATTCAACGATTTTCTTATCGAAGTGAGGATCCGCCGTGCTAAACGAATGCTGATTTTTAAGATGATGGGTACTTGAATTTGGATAAATATATAATTGAATTGCGGATTTATCCAAAATTAGATGTAGATTTATGCTATGATAAACAGACAAATAGCACCATCAATAGTTGCGTTACGGGATAAATTCCCGGTAGTAACACTCACAGGGCCAAGGCAGACAGGAAAGACAACGCTCTTGAAATCGCTCTATACGGATTTGCCGTATGTGAATATGGAGGATGTGGATAACCGAATGCTAGCCACGCAAGACCCTCGTGGTTTTTTAAATAATTATCCTGATGGCGCCGTCATTGATGAAGTGCAGCAAGTGCCTCAGCTATTTTCATATATCCAGCAAATTGTAGATCAAAAAGATATACACTTCGCACTTTCAGGTTCACAAAACTTCCAATTACTGCAAAGTATCACTCAGTCGCTGGCAGGCAGAACGGCCATTTTTACATTATTACCACTCTCTTATACCGAATTGTCAGAGGCAGGGCACACTTTTAAACGTGCCGAAGACCTTATTTACAGAGGTGGCTATCCCCGTATTTTTGCCAAATCTATCAGACCTTCCGTTTTCTATCAAAATTATATCAGCACTTATGTACAACGGGATGTACGGCAGCTTAAAAATATCGAAAATCTCTCGGATTTTATTCGCTTCGTACAGCTTTGTGCGGGGAGAACAGGACAGGTGATCAATTTCCAGTCATTGGCAAACGATACTGGTGTAAGTCCTAATACGGTAAAAGCATGGTTATCGGTTTTAGAAGCGAGCTATATTATTTATCTGCACAGGCCGCACCACAAAAATTTTAACAAACAGCTTATCAAGTCACCCAAGCTGTATTTTTACGATACAGGGCTTGCCTGTAACCTTTTGCAGATACATTCAGAAGAACAACTGTATTCACATTACCTGGTAGGTGGATTATTCGAAAATTTTGTATTGAATGAAATGTACAAAACTTACCTGAACGAGGGTTTAACGCCGTCTTTTTACTTTTGGCAGAATAAAGAGAAAAAAGAAATCGATATTATTATAGAGAAGGGACTGGAGCTGTTACCTTTTGAAGTGAAGGCGGCACAAACCAAAAGTATGCATTTTTTTGATAATCTTTTGTATTGGCAAAAACTCAACAATATGTCGTCGGAAAAGTTAAACGTGATTTACGGCGGAAATGAAAATTTCAAAACATCAAATGGCAATTTTATCAGTTGGAGAGATATTGCAGGAGGTGTTTTGCTTCGGTAATCATTATGCCTCTCTTTTCGCCTTTGGCCTGCCTCGCTTAAAAATGGCGACCGGGAGAACCGCAGGCCTGGAAGGGCACAAAATGGAGTTCGATAAAGAAACGGGCGAAATGGTGATGAGGTTTAAATTGCCGGTACAGACAGCTGTTATTCTATTTTCCCAGGCGGTATCAGCCATCCTTCCGCCCTTAGCCATTCCGTACACCTCCCGAACCACTCTTCAAACGAAGGGTAAGTCAGGAAGCCATGCTCGCCTTTGGAGTAAATATGCACGGCTGCCGGGACTTTATGCTTTTTGAGCGCTTCATAAAATGCGAGGCTGTTCTCGACAGGCACCACCACATCCGCGCCGGAGTGGACCAGGAAGGTGGGCGGCGTATGGCCGGTTACGTGCAGCTCGTTGGAGAAATAATCTATTTTTTGAGCAGATGCTCCCTTACCCAGCAGGTTGTCGCGTGAGCCCAGGTGCCCGAAGCTATCCCGGAAGCTGATGACCGGGTTGATCAGCAGCATGAAATCCGGCCTTACCGAAATGGTTTTACTGCCTTCGACCAGCAATGTATCAAAATGGGTCCCGGCAGAAGATGCGAGGTGTCCTCCGGCAGAAAAGCCCATGATACCGACCTTTGCCGGGTCTATGTTCCACTGCTTCGCATTCTCACGGACACGATATATAGCCTGATGCGCATCCTGCAGCGGGCCGACGCTCCTGTCGATCATGGTTTCGTCGCTCGGAAGACGATATTTCAAAACAAATGCCGTTATACCCAGTTTATTGAACTCCCTGGCAACGTCGCTTCCTTCGCGCTTGGTCAGCAGGCCTCCATAGCCACCTCCTGGACAAATAATGACCGCCGTGCCGTTAGCCTTTGATTTTTCAGGCAAAAAAACGGAAAGGGTAGGGATGGAGACCTTGTAGGCCAGGCTGTCGACCTGGGCGTGGGCCTTGCGTTCTTCCTTGTTTTCGTGCGGACGGCTGTTGGGTATAGCGGTCTCGTATAAGGAGATCTGTGCCTGGGCTGTTGCCGGAAGGAGGCAGCCAATAGCTAAAAATAGATAAACTGTTTTTTTGATCGCGGGCATCGGGATATGGGCTTGTGATTTTTACAGAAAAGGTTTACCCAAAGTACGCAGTTTTTTTATAACAGTCCTGGTAGTTGTTTTAGCATGAAGTGTTAAATACCATTTGCAACTCTTTTTAGTCCATATTTGAGTAGGGAGACATTAAAATTTATCAATAAGCCTAATTTGTAGTTTCCAAGTTTCAGATAGGTTAGAATCTGAGCAAGATGCAATTCATTTAACGCACTTACGCTTTTTGTCTCTACAACCAGTTTGTCTTCAATTAGAATATCCACACGATAGCCACAATCTATCCTTACACCTTCAAAAATCAGGGGAATGGGCTTTTCCTTTTCCGCACGAAAACCTGACTTAATCAATTTGTAATACAAACATTCTTTATAGGCGTTCTCTAAAAGACCAGGACCCAATGCGTTGTGGACTTCGATACTCAGACCGATTACGGCATTTGCTATTTCGTTCTCGCGAATCATATTGTTATGTTAGTATGTATAATTTTCTAAATCTATCTAAAAATTTTCAAATTGTTGCTTAGCGGTTGTTTTTTTACCGCAAAGTACGCTGAGATCGCAAAGGCAAGCGCAGAGTTTTTTTCTTCTTTCTTTGCGGACACTTTGCGTACATGGCGTACTTAGCGGTTGTTTTTTTACCGCAAAGTACGCTGAGATCGCAAAGGCAAGCGCAGAGTTTTTTTTCCTTCTTTGCGGACACTTTGTGTACATGGCGCACTTAGCGGTTATTTTTTTACCGCCAAGGTCGCTGAGGTCGCAAAGGTCAGCGCAGAGTTTTTTTTCTTCCTTAGAGGAGTGGTTCATCTCTGTCGGTAGCAGCTATTACCAATGAATTTCTGGCAGCTTCAAAATAGAGATTCAACCCAGCTTATAGCTGAGCTTTATTGTCCTGTCGCTTATATAAGGGACTACCGGATGTACACGGTGAAATTCGGGCATTCCCAGTTCCTGTGGGGATTTTCCGATAAATTCTGATTTCTGCCCTGTCATTTTTAAGATGCCGTCTTCCGAAATTTCAATAAAGGCCCACAGACTGTCTTTATAATGGTTCATTTTTTTCAAATGAGGATATTTCCTGTTCAGCTCATCATCGAAAGGGCTTTCTCCGTACTGCTCTCCCTGCCAATGGTATGACATACTGTTAATCTGAATATAGTGTATACCGTTGATTACGTTGTAGTAGTCCAGGTGATGATGCCCGGAAAATACGGCCTGTACTTTCAGAAATCCCGCATTCCGGTTGCAACGATCCAGCACTGCCCTCACCCGGGCGGCATTTTCGACCCCGCCATCCATATCCAGACTTTGATGAATAAAAACAATGACCGGTTTACCTGTTTTCGCTACGTCATTTTCCAGCCAATTCAGTTGTTCTGCCGACACATACCGGTCATACTGGGCAGAATCCTTCCGGGTCGGGTTGGGGTCATTGCCATCCAGGACTACCAGGTGGTATCCGTTGAAGTCCGTGGAGTAATAGCTCCCGCGCGCTTCCCAGAATTCAACTACTTTTTCCCGCGAAAATTTCTTTTCAGGATCATGATTGCCGATAACATGAAGCTTCAGGTTCGGGAACCGGTTCCAGATATTCATAAAAGCCCGATTTCCGGGTTCGGGACGGCAAAAGTCTCCCAACTGGATAATAAAGTCTGCATTTTTCTTTTCCATATCATCCACAAATGCTGCCAGTCTTTTCGGGGCATCATAGTAAATGTCGTGGTGAACATCCGAACATATACCGAAACGCAGCGGGGGAAACGGCTCCGTTTGTATTGGGGCGGAAGACAGTGCGATTCCGGATGTAGCCGCACACATTGATCCGGTAATGAATGCTCGTCTTTTCATAGATAGGTTGAATTTCGATTGTAGAAAATCGAAAAGTTGAAAGATCCCGGTTAGAGGCGTTTACTCAGCAATAAAAGTATGCACCTGCCGGGAGCTACCCGGTTTGTTTAAATATTTAAGTAGTCTTATCGGTGGATTTTTAGAATCCTATCTATATAAAAGATATTCGGCCAGTTTTACGAATGCCTATAATCCTGTCACGGCGGCAATCATGCATCGGGAGAATTATATGGATTGGTTGTTGGGATAATATGTGCTTAGCTCCGGAAACCGTTGTGTTTTATTAGGCAACACGATTTAGGATACCGCCGTACCGCGGTATAAGTAGGTCTTACCATGCATTATACCCGCTTGCCGCGAGGTGTACCTCCTGTGTAAGATAATCATGTTCGAAGGTGTAAGGACTAACAACCTCTTTTCTAACCATCCCGGCAAATTCCTGTAGCTGATCCAGGTAGCGGTCTTTCTGGATACCGAAGTCAACGACGTGAGAACCTTTCTCATAATTTCCTGCTCCCGTCCTTAACGTAACGTCTAGCAGTAGTGGTTGCCCGTCAAAGCGCTCAAGCGGACATAATTCTATAACGCCGTTAGATCCGCAGATTTTAAGACGCCGGCTTTTTATTCCATCAATCTCTAGGTCGCAGGCATTTATCCAGGCCATTGAATGCTCATATTGGAATACGGCAAGACTATTATTGACTGCTCCTCCGGTTGCCTTAGAAGTGGATCCGAGAAATGGTGTGATATTTACAGGGCGTCCCAGCATCGATACAATCAGGTCGGTAAGATGGCACCCCAGGTTGAACATGATGCCACCCTTGTAGGAACTCAGGTAACGGTGGTAGCGTTCATTCCCGCCATAATCGTGGCTCATTCCTGCGTGTATTTCGAAGATATCGCCCAGCCAGCCTTCCCGCACAGCTTTCTGGCAAAATTGGATGGCCGGGTTACCACGGAACATATAAGCGATTTGGAACGGCAGGTTTTTTGCTTTGCAGCCGTCAAGCAACCGACCAAACAACGCCAGGTCCTCTCCGCCTGGTTTGTCCATAGCAATCGCCAGGTTTTGTTCCATGCATCGTATAGCTGTAGGCACCAAATCGGAGTTGGCTGTTTCCACCATCACCGCCTGGAGGCCGGGAACACTGAAAAGCTCCTTTTCGGTCATCCAGTTTAACCCTTCGAACGGCTTCAGGTTATCGCCTGCATACCTTGCTGCAGTTGAGTTTCTGTCGTCTACGATGCCGACTATTTCATAGATTTCAGGAAGCCTCTTCAGCGATTCCATCCTGGCCCCGGCGTGCTCGTGCGTCACACCGATCTGTCCGATTTTTATTTTTGTAGTTACAACATCGGATCCACCGAGGAGATGGTTTGCTGCTATCAAGCCTACACTGCCGGCGGCAGTTGCTTTTACAAATTCTCTTCTGTTCATGTTGTTTGCTAATTTGTTGTTCGACTGGCTCAAAAAAATACAATGACCGTTAATTTTTCAAAAAGAAAACCTGACCGAAAGAAGTGTTCTGAAATTAGCTACCGGCGCAGAGTGGGTCGCCTTTCCTTTCCCGTTGCTGTTCTGGCGTCCATAAGAAGCCGTGGTACATTCCTCTTCAAGCGAGATCCCGACGGCACCGGGCGCGTATACTAAACGAGGTGCGATCCGGTATATACTGTTAATGTCTGCTCCCCTGGCATAAAAAGCTCCACCGATTTTATTTCCTGCCCCCAGGTTTTCGGTGTAGCCGCAAAAAATACCAAAGTTGAAAACCTTCCTGTTGGATTGGATGTCTATCCAACCCGAAGCCGTGTTCAGATTCCGGTATTCTGTTTCGACGTTATCGTCGTCTGTGTACCGGCTTTCCGCATATCCACCGATCAAAAGGAGGTCATAAGCGTTCTGGGCAAAAACGCCCTGTGCTTTTACTGAAAACATCTTTGACCTGATACTGATAAACCCGGTTAGCGAAACACTGGAAAGTGACTGGCCGGATCTGAAGAGATCGCCTTGTGTGTTTATATAAAAAAGTCGGGGGACTACTTTTTTATAATCTGCTCCAACCCCACCCGAAACCGTAAGCGAATCATTTCCACAGAGTGCTTGTATATGAAGATTGGGAATTCCGGAGTTCCTGAGATATTGCGAACCCGGACCATCCGGACCTGTACCGGTAAAATCGCGCTGGTATAATACAGCCCCAAGCAAAGAAGTATTACCAAATGACTGTCTGACGCGTACTTGCGGATTTCGCGACATGGGATGAAACGGTGCTCCTGCGCTGAAAGCAACCGTACCGGGGAAAAAAACCTGGATAGACATCGGGTGCCAATCCTGGCCAATCATAAGCTCAGTAGTTGGCCAGTTAAGTTTAAAATACGCATTAAAAAGCCGGACACCGTTCAGGTCACTGAAGTATTTGTTTTCGTTTCCGTAGAAATCCACTTCAACCAGTCCGCGTGATTCGGCCGAGAGAAATGAGGGACCTTTGATCTCACTTCTGAGTCTCGAGTGAATACCCAACATATTCATACTGGACCGGGCGTTAATGTCTTTCTGGTTTGAATCAAAAAAGATATTTTCAGGGTATAAGGCTACAAGCGCTTCGCGGGCATTAACTGTCTGGCGGGTGTCGAAGAAAATGTCATTTTTAATAAAGCCGGAAAAGCGAAGGACTTTGTTCTCCACAGCCTTCTGTGAAACACAGGAATCTGTATTGTATATACTCCCCCGGCAAATAGTAGCCTGCATAGATATTCCGAATGCGGTTAGTATTAACAAATGCCATACTCTTGCCATGTCTGCTACTATACTTTTTTTTACAATCTACTGATATACAGTATGATGGATTCTACGTCCGGATCGGATAGAATACCCAGATAAGATGGCATTTGGGGATTATACCCCTTTACTACCCGCTTCGAGGGTTCCATAATAGACTCGACCAAGTATTCGTCATCAACTTTCGCAGCAGTCCCGTCTTCAAACTGTCGGACGGTCCCGAATATTTTTCCAAGTGGCGGGCCGTACATCCCCATCGTTTTACCACCGGTAGAATGGCAGCCGCTACATCCCATCTGGTTGAATAGCTCCCTACCTCGCTCTATTGAAGCGATTACTTCTGTTTTCTTTTCCGATGCTGCAACAACCGGCTCAGGTTCCAGATCAATATCGCTTACATGGAATTCTCCTAAATTCAGCGACGAAAAGTTTTTAACAGTGAGCCAGATATAGTCCTTTGCGGGCTTTCCGGACTTAGCTTTGATATCATAAGCGACTTCCACCTGTTGCGCTTTCTCCATCCCGGGGACGACCAGCAAAACCCGCTTTCCGTCGGCAGACAAATGGGAAGAGTAAATGGTCAGTTGCTCCTCGCCGGGACTTCCATCGGTTTTGTAGTGCCCCGACCCATATTGCTCGGTACGCATGTAATTCCAGCGCTTTACCCGAAAACGATCCGGTATGATGCTTTCCCGATCCAGCTCCGAGTCGAACGAAAGAATAATTCCTTTTTCTCCCGCCTGAAAACCATTGATCATGCAGCTGGGCAGTCCGGTGTAGCGTAGACGCAATAAAGCGCTTATCCCTCTTGAATTACTTGCATAATTGTTGAATCCGGCCATATACAACTGGCCGTCCCGGGGATTTACTTCCCCTTTCATGACAGGGGAAGGGTAGTCGCCATGGATTAGTACGACTCCCCCCTGTACAGACTGCGACATACTATCGAGCACAACCCGAAAAGCTC
The DNA here is from genome assembly GCA_964559125.1 of uncultured Cytophagales bacterium. Classification (GTDB taxonomy): domain Bacteria; phylum Bacteroidota; class Bacteroidia; order Cytophagales; family Spirosomataceae; genus Ravibacter. The sequence goes on along the minus strand of CAZLGW010000019.1, from coordinate 74,396 downwards.
CCGGCCTGCCAAAAGAAAAATGGATCATCCCGTTGTTCAAAGGACCCATTTTACCGTTCTCTATCCAGGTCTGGCTAATGCCCGAACGTTCGACCTTGTGCGACATCCATACGATAGGTTCCGGTATTTCGGGGCTGTCGTCCCGGTGCTTCACTACTTCTACACCAAAATAGTCATCCTTTGACAAAGTATAGATTGGTGTGGCCGGCACGAAATTCCCCTGCTGGTCTGAAACCGTAATGATACCCTTCTCCCGGTTGATGCCTAAATACGGGACCCGTAGTCCGGTAGCGATTGTCTCCATCGCCTTTCCATCGGGCGACACTTTAAGAATGGAACCGCTGTGATGGGTACTGGCACGCCATAGATGCTCGGTCTTGTTGCCTGATAAATAAGGCAACAAGTTTCCATATTGGGTAACATGCCCTCCTTTAGCAATATAAAAGTTGCTCTCCCGATCCGCAACCATGTCTGCCGCCCACTCTCGCACACCCACGGATTGATGCATGAGGTTACAGAAATTTTCGTAATAGTCTGCTTCCCCGTCACCGTTCAGATCGTGAAGGCGCGTAATACCGTCCTTTCCAAATACATAAACCTGGTCGTTTACTATTTCTATGCTCATGGGTTCAAAAAGACCAGAAGCATATCGATGCCATCTTACTCTACCCGACAGGTGATCCAGACCTTCTGCGATCCAGATGTCTCCTTCATAAGTCGATACCGTAGCATTCCCGTTAGAAAAGAATGCGATATCTGCTACCCGCACGTTCCGCTGCCACGGGTTAGGAAGCGGGAGCATGATCCTGTCTGTAACAAAAGCAGCCGTATCCGGCGCTAAGGATTTCCCGGTATCGACGTAGCCTTTCCAATGGAGGGAGCCTCCTTTTTTATATTCAGGAAACCGTTTGACAACCTGTTTTGATACTTCATCGAATTTAGTAATATCGGCTGATCTGCCTTTCCAGACAACTATTGTAAATTCTTCCGTCCGGTCCGACTCGGGCAACTCAATCGTGATGTAACGGTCGGCAAAAATATTTACGGCGCCATTTCCTCCAAGCATTGACACGGCGGTTACCGAATCCCGCTGTTCTCCCTGAAAAATATAGCCGCTATTTCCCGAGAGGCTCGTTTTTGTTCCGTCTCTGACTTCGCCGATATTCAGGTATATCCGGCGATCGGATTTTCCCTTTCTAAAGGCCCTTGTAAAAACTGTAGTTCCTTCTCTCGTTTCGCTACCCGGCATTTCGACGATTTCAATTTTACCGATTGAATACGAGAGCACAACGGAACTATCATAAATATACGCCCCGTTCCAGCGACCTACCGTCGTGGGAGTCGGCCCCCAGCGCCAGCCTTCGACTTTCTGGGAATCCGGTCGCGGATCATAAAAAGCAGGTTGATCCAGCGACCACCCGGCATACATACCCGTAGCAATTGCCGGTTTTCCTTTTATGACGGGCAACTCGTCTTTGTTTTCTTTGAAAAAATCGGAATAGGATACCTGGGCCGACAATACCAACGTTAAGAAGTCCCCGGTCCAGGCGACGGACCATCTCAGCAAATCAGTATCGAAGCAGGCATACGCGTCGTTTCCCAGTTGCATGGCGAGTCCCCTTGCTACCACATTGGTGTCGGGAAGGCCGTGCCCAATACGCCTCGCATCCAGGCTCGTGCTGATATAGGGGAAATTCGGCTCAACGAATGGTGCCAGCTTCAACGAATGGTAATCGTTTTTTTGAACGATTTCTTTCCCCGTATGGCAGGCATAGACCGTTATGAACGCCATCATGCAGAGGACATAATAACCGTAATATTTCCTCTTCCCTTTTTTCAGTTCTGTGAAGCACATGGACTGATTTTATTAATTAGTATAAAGTCTTGATATAGAATATGATAGATTCTATATCCGCTTCCGAAAGCACACCTTCAAACGAAGGCATTTCTGCCTGGTAGCCTTTCGTTATTTTCCTGGAAGGTTCTAAAATGGATTCTTTCAGGTAAGCATCGTCTACCAGCACGGAAGATCCGTCAGCCAATTCTCGTTTCGTGCCAAAAATCCCCTGAAACGGCGGTCCATACATCCCTTCTGTTTTTTTACCCGGCGAATGACAGCCAATACATCCGACTTCTGCAAACAGCTCCCTTCCCCTGTCAACTGTCACGGGATGATCGCTTTTGACCAATGCAGCGATTTGTTCGGGTGTTAGTTCCAGTTTTGCCAGATCCACGTTTTTGAACCCTTTCCGTTTAAAATCGATCTCCTCCAGACCGAACACGCTGAACCAAAACCCGTCCTTTATTTCCTTTCCGTCCCTGGCCTTAAGTGTATGCATCACTTCCATCTGGTCCGACTTTTTCATATCCGGGATCAGCAGCAGGATGTTCTTTTTATCCGCAGATAAATAGGAGGCCAGTGCCGGCAATACTTCTTCCCCGGGAGCGCCATCCGGCTTGAAATGCCCTGAACCGTATTGTGCCGTACGCTTATAGCTCCAGCGCTTTACCGTAAAGTTGGCAGCGTCACCTGCGGAATATTCGTCCAGTTCAGAATCGAATGACAACAGAATGCCTTGTTTTCCTGCCTGGAAGCCATTGAGCATATAGCTGGGCTTACCTGTGTAGCGCAGCCTGATCAAGGCAGAAACCCCGAAAGAATTGCTTGCATAATTGTTGAATCCGGCTGAATATAGATGACCATCCCCGGGATTTGTTTCTCCCTTCAGGACCGGCGCAGGATAAGACGCCTGGATATAGACAACTCCGCCTTGCATCACTTTTGCTGAGCTATCCAATAACACCCTGAAAATCCCCGGGCGTCCGAAAGAAAAGTGTACCATCTGGCGGCTCAAAGACCCCATTTTATCGCTGTCTATCCAGGCTTGACTGGTGCCCGAGCGATCTACCCGGTGAGGGATCCACGTAATCGGGTTTGCAATTTCCGGCTCTCCTTCCCTGTGTTTTGTGACCGGGACACCAAAATAGTCTCCTTGGGAGACGGAATAGATGGGCGTTGCCTGTACAAAATTGCCCTGTTGATCGGATGCGCTTAGAAAGCCGGTATTTCTGTTAAGGCCAATGTAGGGCATCCTGAGACCGGTAGCCATTACCTCCAGCTTTTTACCGTCTGCGGAAATTTTCAAAACAGAACCGCTATGCCGGGTACTTGCCCGGTACACATTTTTAGGCGCTATATTGGAAAGGTAGGGGAGTACTCCCTTATAGCCCGTCACATGCCCCCCCTTGGCAATATAGAAGTTGCCATCGTGATCCATTGTCATATCCGCAGCCCACTCGCGGGTGCCGGTGGACTGTTGCATTAAATTGCAGTAGTTTTCGTAAAAGTCCGCCTCGCCGTCGCCGTTGAGGTCGTGCAGCCGGACAATCCCTTCCTTGCCATAGACGAAAATCTGCCCTTTGTAGACTTCGATACTCATGGGTTCGTAAAAGCCGGAGGCGAACCTCCTCCAGGAAAGCCGGTCAAGCCGCCCGCTGATGCCTTCTACCATCCAGATATCGCCCTCATAGGTAGAAACAGCAGCTTTACTCCCGGAAAAGAAGCTGATGTCGGCAACACGGATATTCCGCTTCCAGGGGTTCGGTAACGGTAGCGTTAAAATATCTGAAACGAATGCTGCCGTATCCGGGCTGATCATCCCTTTGGTGGTAACTTCTTCTTTCCAACGCCGGGGGCTGCCGCTGGTGAAGTCCGGGATTGAACGGCTGTAACTGTGTGTTAGGGTCTGGAAAGCGGTGGTATCTTTTGCGGGGCCTTTCCGTATCAGCACAGAAAACTCTCTTTCGTGATCTGATGCGGGTAGTTCTACAACCAGGTAGCGGCTGTCGATTATACTCACGGCGGCCTCTACTCCAGTGACCGCTACTGAGGTTACAGAGTCCCGGGCATAGCTATCAAAAATGTGCCCGACCTGCCCGCTATTGCGTGCGTTCCGCCCATTTCTAACTTCTGCAACCTGGAGTAGTAGTTTTTCTTCGGACTTACCGACCCTGAATGTCCTGGTAAAAGCTGTAATCCCCTCCTTTTGTATACTGCCGGGAAGCTCGAGGATGTCTGAATAGCCAGCTTTGTAAGATAAAATCACGGATTGTCCGTATGGGTAAACGCCTTTCCATTGCCCGGTATTCAAGGGTACCGGACCCCAGTAGAGCCCTTCCATTTCCTGCGATTTGTCCCGTACTTCGTGAAATACCGGGTTGCCTGTTGACCAACCAGCGTACATCCCTGTAGCCAACGCGGGTTTCCCTAATACCTGAGGCAATTCATTGTTATTTCGCTTAAAGAAGTCATTATAAGACCCTTGTGCCGGCAGTACCAGCGATATAAAATCTCCTGTCCAGGCTACTGACCATCTTAGCAGGTCCGTATCAAAACACGCATAGGCACCATTTCCCAATTGGATTGCTAGACCACGTGCCACGACATTGGTATCCGGGAAGCTGCTCCCTATATTCCGGGCATCCAGGCAGGTGGTGATGTAGGGGAAATCGGGTTCGACAAAAGAACCAAGTTCCAATTTGTCATAGTCGACTTTGTCAATTACCTCTTTGCCGATATTACAGGAATTAATAGTCGGCGTAAGGAGAATGATAGACAGGAAAATTCTTAGAGAAAACTCTTTCAGGACAATTTTTACCACGCCTAAGTACATCGCAATTTGTTATAAAACAGATTGAGAGAGACGGAATGATCAAACTCAACGTCTCCCTCAGTCAGATTTTAATATCCGGAGTTTTGTTTGATATTGGGATTAATGATAATTTCAGATGCAGGAATAGGCCACAGGTATTGTTTGCTGGCGTCGAATTTTCTAGGTACAAGCTGCTTAATCAACCTTTTACTAGCGAGTTCGGATAAATCAGGCAAACCATCCGCGTCAATTCTGGGAGTCTCCCCGAAAAACCAGAGTCCTTTTTTAATTACATTCTCCTGAAGCTCCTCCACGTCCAACATCCCATAAATCGGTTTGTTCAGCGCTTTTTCCGCCAACCTCCAACGCACTAGATCGGGATATCGTAGTCCCTCAAAAGCGAACTCCATCCTACGCTCTATCCGAAGGATTTTCCTCAACTCTTCCTGGCTCATCTCTTTAATGGTAGGATAACTATCAATATCCTCGTATCGAACTCCATAAGCTCTGGATCGTACCTGGTTCATAGCCTCCAACACAGATTGATCGATTTCATTTAATTCGATCTTCGCTTCTGCATACATAAGGAGGACATCCGCATATCGAATAATAATATTATCATAATCAATCCCAGTAGTGAGTAATTTTAAATCTACCTTTTTTTTCCAGATTAGCCCGTTAAACGAACTCCATTCTACTACTGCCCTGTTATCTTGGTTAGAAACCATTTGCCCTGTATTGAGGTTGAGTACTGTCAGGGTATCCGGATGCGGCTGAAATCCGTACCCTAGCCAATAGCTACCAAACGGTACAATCGTTTCTGAGCATCTGGGATCCCTGTTTTTAAAAGGATTTCTTGGATCAAATAACGGAGATTTATCAATTGTCAATCCGTCTGTACACAAATAGGATAGCAGTAGATCCCAAGAGGGGTTCCAAGAGCCAAATCCCCCTGAAGTTCGGGATACAATTCCTCTGGTTCCGCCTAGCTGTGTTCCTAAAGTAGTCGATCTTGGGAAGCAAAAAATGGATTCCCTGGAATTAGGTATTATATAGAGATCTGAGTAATTATCCAGCAACTGATAGGTGTCCAGATCTATACAAGCTTTGGCAGCTTCTTTCGCGGTCTTAAAATCATGCATATAAAGGGCAACACGTGCTTTCATTGCAAGAGCCGCCCCCTTGGTGGCAAATTTATTTTCATTGCTCCCATATTGAACAGGTAAATGTTCGATGGCAAAGTCATAGTCCGCATATATTCTAGTCAAAATCTCCTCCTTGGAAATTCTTCCCATAGAAAATGCTTCGTCAATACTTAAAACTCCATCATAATATGGAACGTCACCAAATCGGAATATCAAGTAGGCATATTTGTTAGCCCTTGAAAATTTTGCATTTGCAGCATAGTAATCTAACTTTTCATCTGAAACCGCCCCTCTTGATCTTTCTATGTTTAGGAGTATCCTATTTGATGCTGCTATACAATCATACGCTCTTTCCCATAACAACCCTACAAACGAAGTTTGGCTATTAAGTGTTCCTCCGGTTATATCTGTCGTTTCGGTTCTTCCGGACCAATCATCAGAATGTCTATCCGTATAATCACCTCCTATTATGTCATATTGATAAAACCTATCTCCCGTAAACAAATAAGATACAGCCATTTCTACTTCCGTTTCATCAGTATACCAATTCTCACTGGATCCTTCCGATAAAGGGTTTAAATCGAGAGAATTACACGACATAAGTAAGAATAAAATACCCCAATATAATTGCCTTTTCATAAGTGTCATGATTTAAAAAGTAACTAGAGCTCCAAAAACGTAAGAAGATGTAACAAAGTTTGATATGCCTTCTGGATCTCTATCTTTCGGATATTTCGATATAGAAAATATATCAGATCCAGTTGCATAAAACCTCACCTTCTTTATACTTGACAGCTTTCCACTTAGCTGTGGTATTGTATAGCCTACTGCAATATTTTTTAACCGAAAATAGCCTCCATTAAATAACCAAAAATCCGAAATAGAAGAGTAGTTATTTTGTGTGTAATTCCCTGAAACTCTAGGATATCTGGCTTTTTCGTTTTGCTCAGTCGTATTGTAGTGACTCCAATATTTCCCTTCTATCAGCTGAGGTATACGAGTAAAAGGAAGGTGCCATCTTACAGGAAGCTCAGCATTTTGAAACCCAACCCCCTGAACAAATACGGAAAAATCAATATTTTTATATCCTAGTTTTATATTTCCACCATATAGGTATCTTGGCAACGATCCACCTAATAGTGTTCTATCGTATTCTGGACTAATTCGTCCATCTGGGATACCATCCGGGCCACTGATATCTAACAGTTTTAGATCTCCGGGACGAATGTTTGCATTAATTGTCGGATAGCTGTCTACTTCGTCTTGGGTTTGAAAAAGACCGGCCGTTCTATATCCGTACCATTCGTTAAATTCGCTACCCTCCAATTTTACTTGATTGCCGATAAACTGTGTGCCTTTTAGATCTCCCATAATAGATCGGCTATCACTTAAATTAAACGATACTCCATAAGAGAGTTTACCAATCCTATCATTCCACCCCGCTTCGAACTCCCATCCTCTCGTATGCATTTTTCCTGCATTTTGATTAGGATTAGCCAATCCGATATATTTAGGTATTTCCAACTCTATGAGCATATCACGCGTAGCCTTTTTATAATAATCGAATACCACATTTAAACGATTATTCAAAAAACTGATATCCAAACCCAAGTCGTAGCTCTCAGTCGTCTCCCAACTAATATCAGGAATCGCATATCTGTTCACCCTGGCAGCTTGCAACGAAATTGGCGTATTCCCTCTGTAAACCGACGAAGTAGAGAATCCAATCGTAGATTGGTATGGATAGTTGTCACCGATTCGTTCATTTCCTAACATTCCCCATGATGCTCTGACCTTGAGAAAAGACAGCCAAGGTGCATTTGCCATAAAGGTCTCATCAGATACGATCCACCCGGCCGATACAGAAGGGAAAAATGCTAATCGGTAATCCCGGGCAAATCTGGACGATGCGTCTGAACGTCCGTTAACTTGTAGGGAATAGCGACTCTTAAAACTATAAATCGCCCTGCCAAACCACGACCGATAAGCCAATTCACTGGCCGAACCACTATTAAATTGGAAATTTGCATTACCTAGATTCAAATAGGGAAAGGTGCTCAAAATGTAATTGTTCCTGGTAGCAGAAATACCCTGACTAGTGGAATAATAATTTTCATATCCTAAGGTTGTTTCTATTTTATGATTGTCGAATTCTCTGGAGTAGTTTGCTAAAAGCTGAGTAACATGCGAAACAGATTCATTCCTACCCTCGGATAGATTCGTTACAGTATGCCCCTGTATATATCCCATAATATAATCAGGATTATCAAACGTCGTATAGGGAACTCTTTTCAAAAAACTCTTATCACTTAAAAAAGAAAAGGTAGGAGAGAACATGGCAGATAGCTTCAAGCCGGGAAGTGGTTTAAAATCCATTCCGACTCTACCCGAAAGCGAACTTTCAGTATTTTTTACAAATCCCCCTTCTGTAAGCTGAGCATAGGGGTTTACACCTGCCAGCCCTTCTCCTATTCTACCATCTGACCACACCGCGGGATAGTATATACCCGGAGGAATCGTGTTTGGGGTAACAATAGTGTGTGGCCTGTTATTTAGGCCATAAATTCCGTTAATATCTACGAGGGCAGACAGTTTACTATTTATATTAAAGTCATTATTAACTCTGAACGTAACTCTCTCAAAACTTCTGTTTGGATATATACCCTGGATTTTTGAATAGTCTATCGCCGCTTTCGTTTGGATATATTCGCCACCGGCTGTGAGATTGATATTATGACTTTGCCGTGGTGCATTTTTTCGTAACATCAAGCCATACCAATCAGTAATCGGGTACCTATCGGGATCCTCCCTGTTTAACCGGGGGTAATTATCGATCAGATCTTTAGAAAACATCGTGTATTCAAATTGCGGATTGTTCCCGTTATCATTCCAGGTACTCTCGTTGTACACTCGCATAGAAGTCTGAGCATCGGATTCCTGAGGTGGCATCTTGCTGAGCTTTTCAATTCCAAATTCGTAGTTATAATCGAAGCTCAAACGCCCTTTACCGGCTCTTTTCGTAGTAACCAAAATGACTCCGGCAGCAGCTCTTGCGCCATACATCGAAGCCGATGCCGCATCTTTTAACACAGAAATGCTTTCTACATCCGAAGGACTGACTCTATTCAAACTTCCCGGCACGCCATCGATTATAACAAGCGGATCACTAGTTCCCATTGTAGTAATTCCACGAATGCGTATAGTGCTGGTACTATTAGGTTCACTTCCCGTTCTCGTTACCATTACACCGGATACCGTTCCCTGAAGCGCCTGAGAAAGTTGAATAGTGTTTCTTTCGGCAACCAAATCTCCCTTAATCTGACTGACGGCTCCCGTTAAATCACTCTTCTTCTGCGTCCCATACCCCACCACCACTACCTCTTCCAAACTCTTTTCATCCTCCTTCAAATCAACCTCCACGACAGTTCTGTTCCCTACCTCAATTTCCTGCGACAAATACCCTACAAAAGAAAAGATCAGGATATGATTTTCACCATCGGGAACGGTGAGCTCAAAACTTCCGTCTACTGCCGATGTAGTACCTCTCTGTGTACCTTTCAGGATAATGTTTACCCCTGGCAGGGCTTCTCCGCTTTCACCTGTCACCTTCCCCCTGATTACCCGATCCAGGAAGACAACAGGAGCAGGTACCTCCGTTTCCGCAGACACACCGGTAGTTTTCCTTTCATCGCTCAACAATATATACTTCCCCGAAACTTCATAACTGATCCCCAACGGAGCCAGCATCTTGTCGAGCAGTTCGCCGAGCTTTTCCTGCCGTGACCTGACATTGATTTTCTGTCCTGCCCTGATCACCTGCGGGCTGAATACGAACTTAACGGCGGCCTGCTTCTCGATCTCGCGCAATGTCTTCCCGATTTCCTGCTCTTCTACGTGCAGGGAAACCCGCTTTTCCAATACCTGCGCTTCTATGTCGGCGGCCAGCGACATCCCTGCAAATATGAGCAGGAGGAGGATCTGGATAGAAGATATTCGCATGACTTTCAGCCAAAAGGCTGGATTTAATAAGGTTATTTTCATAAACTTGCCTGGGTTTTGTTAAAATATTTGACAAACACTCCCCTGAGACACGCCTAACGGACGTGTCAGTCTCTCTCAGATTCAGGGATTTCGGAGGTCTGTGATGTGACGGCATCGCAGACCTTTTTTGATTTGGGTGGTTAGTAAACAGGTTTTAAATCATAGTTGGTAACAAGGTTTTATTTGTAAATACCGACGGCCGTCGGTATCCGCCGTCGCCGGTTGTAAATGGCCGGTTGTAAGAACGGCCGGCCGTCCGTTCCTACAGGCACCCCTTGCTCGTGATCACCACCTGTGCATCTACAATCTCATAGCCGGCGCGTATCACCTTACAGATCATATCGAGCTTTTCGTAGAGGTTTTCATTTTCCAGCGGAGCAGTAACGGTGCATCCGGCAAGCTGGTCGGCGTTGTATACGATGGGGACTCCGTAACCTTCTTCCAGGGCCCGGAATACCTGCGATACAGGCGTGTCTTCAAAATTGTAATCGCTGGATCTTTTCGTTGAACTTTTGATAATGCCGGGATTCTCCACCAGCGTACGCGTCAGCTTTTCCGGCACCCTGGCGTAGATGGCCATCTGGTTGGGTGTCAGGATCAGCCCCTCCGCCGGTGTACCGTCGTGTGTTTTTGTCAGGGCTTTCGAAGCCAGGACAGAAACCTTCCCGCTTACTACCTTCACCCTGATATCGGTGTCGTGTTCGTAGGCCCGGATATGGAAGCTGGTCCCCAATACCCTTGCCACAATTTCATTCGCATATACCCGGAAAGGACGCTCAGGGTCGCGGGCTATATCGAAAAAGCCTTCGCCCGAAAGGATCACCTCGCGTTTGTCCCGGTCAAATTCTTCAGGATAGCTCAGCTTGCTGCCGGGCTGAAGCGTGATCGATGACCCGTCGCTCAGGCTGACGGTCAGAGGGCTTCCGGCGTTGTTGATCTTCTCGATCGTTTTCATGCCTCCTGCTTCCACCATGGCGTTGTATGGGGTGTGTTCGTTCTCACGGGCAAAATACCAGAACAGGGCTGCTGCGAAGGCGATCATGGCTGCTGCTTTCCAGGCGTAGGAAACAAAGGAATATTTTTCCTGCCCGGTTTCTCTTTCAACCCCGGTCATGATCTTCCTGACATTTTCATTTACCCGGCGTTCACCTAAAACCTCGTGCTCCATGCGAAAAGATTCTATGATAAACTTTGCCTGGTCTGCCAGTCCGGCACGCTCCGGGGCCTCAGCCATCCAGGTTTCCCAGTAGGTATCCTCTTCCGGCAGCCGGCCCTGCACCCATTTCCTGAAATAATCATTCAGCACAAGGTCTTCTACCGTCAACTTGTTATCGCTCATATTATGCAGTCGGTTTTATATCGGATTCCGGAAAATACTTAGGGCGGCGTTGCGCTGTTTTTCCGGGGACTCCTGTAGTTAATAGGGAGATTTTATGACGGTGTACTGAATTTTTTTTGGAAAAATTATTCCTTATCTGCGAACCATGCATTCTGGAGCGCTTTTATGGCCGTGTGGATCAGGTTCCGTACCGACTGGTAGTTGATCGACATCATTCCGGATATCTGTTCGTTGTCCATTTCCTGGTAGAATTTCAGGTAAATGGCTTCCCGCTGCCGTTTGCTCAGGCTGCCCAGCACCTGCTGCAGCTTCCTTACATTGATCTCGGCCGACTCCGATTCGATGATCCTGGCTTCTACCGAGAACTCACCCACAAATTCTATCCTGTCGCTATGTTCCCAGTCCTGTAAATGCCACTTGTCCTTATTTCGCTTTTCGGTATATATCTTCCGGCGCAGCGATTTCAGGAGGTAAAACCTGACATGCCCGGTTTCTCCCAGGTATAGTCTTCTGCGCCACAGATCCATGAAGAGGTCCTGGATGCAATCTTCCACCAGGCTGTGGTCGTCCGTAAGTTTTGTCCCGTAATTGTAAAGTACTTCGTAAAAAATACCTGCAAGGCTGCCGAAAGCATCTCTGTCTCCTTTTTTAAATGCGACCCAAAGCTCAGCCACCTCAACGGGATTTGACATAGTAAAGGTTTGATCTGGAATTCCATTACATAAATAAATAGGAGGGATATTGTATTTTGTACTTAAAAAATTTGAAATTTTTCCAGAATTTTTTAGGCGATAAATTGTAAAATTGCATGAATAAGACCGTATTGTTGCACACCTGTAAGGAAAAATGAAACCTCACTTCCACATAGTGCCGCGTGATGTACAGAGCGCTCATCTTTCGAGGCATCATATCCTGCCGAATTTCGGTACAGTATGGCACTACCATCCGGAGCTGGAGTTCCACTATATTGTGCGTGGCGAGGGCGTACGGTTTGTCGGAGATAATATCAGCAATTTCAACGAAGGTGAGCTTTTGCTGCTTGGAGAAGGGCTGCCGCATATGTGGCGCTGCAATGAAGCGTATTTCCGGCGCGATCCGAGTATTACGGCAGAGGCGGTAGTGGTGCAGTTCCTCCCTGATTTTTTAGGAAAAGACTTTCTGAGAATGAGGGAGGCGGCTTCATTACTGAAAGTATATGATAAGGCCCGGCTCGGCCTGGTTATCTATGGTCATACGAAAGAAAAGATCGTACGCCTCATGTACGAGTCGGTGCATGCGGATGCATTCGGAAGGGTAGTGCTGATCATGTCGATGCTCGAAGTTTTGTCAAAAAGCCAGGAGACCGAGCTCATTGCATCGGCCCCCTGGAAAAACGAATCGAAAAAGATAGACGTCGAGCGTATAGGCAAAGTATACCGCTATGTAATGGAACATTACCAGCAGCCCATCAGCCTGGAAGAAATAGCATCGGTGGCAAACCTCAGCCAGACTTCCTTTTGCCGGTATTTCAAGATGATGGCCAGGAAAACCTTTTACGATTTTCTTACCGAAGTAAGGATCAGTCATGCCAAAAGGCTGCTTATCGAGGACCAGGATGCCACTACCGAGGCGATATGCTTCGAGTGCGGATTTAACAACAGGTCGAACTTCTTCGGACATTTCAAGCGGATCACCGGGCTTACCCCTGCAGAGTACCGGAAGAAATATTTGTTTGAAAACGTCTTTGCCTGAGATTTCCTACTTCACCCACCAGGGTTGTGCACCTATCCGGTCGTTTCCTTCTCCAAACTGTGTTTTGATAGCAGCAGACACATTTTCGGTGTTGGTGTTATATTCCGCCTGGGGATACATCCACCGAAAGGGGATAGCAACTCCTGCCGGTCTCCGGAAAGAGGGATATCCTGTTCTCAGGTGATCAAAAAAGGGTGTCAGCCCCGATTGGAAAAAGGAGCGGAGATACCGTTGCATGATAATCTTCTCAATTTTCTCTTCTGCAGTAGCCGCTTTTGAAAGATCGTTGACCGGCTGAGAAAGGTAAGCTTCGCTTTTTTCAGGTGCAACATAAGCAGAAAGTCCTTTTGCATAGGTTTCGTAGAATTTGAAAGAAGCCTTCACTCCCTCGTTATAATATTGGGTCGCGTCTCCGCCGATCCAACCTCTCACAATGGCTTCTGCGATAATGAGCTGCTGTTCGGAATAACTCAGTAGCACGTACGGCTCCGCCGTGGGATCCTTGTGGTACCTGTCTTTTACTTTCGATGTATTCCCGTTGGCTGCTTTGGTATTGACTTCCGCGTAAGGCGCTGCCGGATCACCTCCTTCATAAGCAGTAAAATCGTCGATAGCTTTTCCGGCGTCTTCCGCATTTTTGGTCTGTGTGCAATAGATAAACAGGCGCGGGTCTTTCCTGTCCTGCAGACGGCGTATAAAGGTAGAATCGATATACATACCCGAGCCGAAACCACTGGAGTTAAAGTCCGGATAACGGTTGCCCTGCTGATCCAGGAAAACGAGCTGGGCATCGTCCTCGTTGCCGTTAAAGAGAGGCTGGCTGCCGACGATGTTCGCAAAGGCAGACCTGATGTTGAGATCGGAATCCCCTTCTTTCCCGGAAAGGGTCATCAGTACTTTGAGACGGAACGCGTTTACGAGCTTCCGCCATTTTGAGACATCCCCGCGATAGATGATATCGCCCGCAATGATAGTGTTTTCTCCGGCCAGGATCGTATTGGCTTCGTCGAGCTCGGCAAGGATCCCTTTGAAAACCTCTTTCTGGGGATCATACGCCGGAGGCGAGTAAACCTCCTGCTTTTCACCCAGCAGCGCTTCGGAATAAGGCACATCACCGAAAGTCATTGTAAGGGTGAAAAAGTAATAAGCCCTGAAGAACTTGCCCAGCGCAGTATATACCGGTTCGTTGATCCGCTCCGCTTCTTCAATCATTTTGGTGACGTCGCGCATGCGGGAATAGGCTGAAAAATCAGACCGGTCCCATTTATAGTACTGGCCTGCGCTTTCGCCGTCGGTCTGTACGAGCATCTTCATGACATAAAGCGGCCCTGTACCGCCGTTGTACCGGAAGGCATCCCATTGGATCTGGGTAAGCTGCAGTTGGGGGTGCGTTTCGGTGACCCGGTTGGGGTCTATGTTTATTTCTGCCAGGTCCCGGCAACCCGTCAGGCTGGTGAGGATTACTGCGGCAGATAAAAATATCTTTTTCATATTCTTGATGATCTTTGGATTGAGTAATTAAGCCGGGGTGGCTACAGTTTGAGGTTCAGGGAAAGTCCCAGGTATCGCGGAGACGGATCCTGCAGATCGGAGTCGTTGCCTTCTTTGAAGTCGGGGTCGAGGATAGGCATCTTTTTCCACATGGCCAGGTTGTAGGCGAATACCTGGGCATTGAGCCCTTTGATTTTCGGGCCCAGGTTGATCACTTTGCCGAGGTCGTAACCGACCGCAATCCTTCTCAGTTTGAAGAAAGAGCGGTCAAAAGTATTGGCGAACTTCTTGTTTTCGCTTTCCGTAACCCTTCCGCGGTAGGGATATTGCTGGCTCCATGTCTGCCAGCTTACGGCGGTCGTATTTTGGCTGTAAGTACGAGTATCCTGGGTTATGTTGCCAAGAACATCCCGCACCAGCTCTCCGCCTGTTACCACTACTCCGTCGGGAATATATACCGGCTTCCCTGCAGCATATTCGGCATCACGGTATTCCGTAGAGCTGGGGTGCCGGCCTGCCCACCACATCTTTTCAATCGTATTGGAGTTCATGATCCCTCCCCATACGCCGTCGATATCCACGCCTACATCAAATCCTTTAATATTGAATTTGTTCTGGATGCCGAGGCGCCATGAAGGGTCGAGGTGCCCCAGGTTCTGTACGTAGGGGTCCCTGATCGGAAGTCCGTTTGCATCCAGGATGAGCTGTCCGCCGGCACTTTTCATCCAGACCTGTGCATAGTAGCTGTCGGTCCTTTCGCCCAGCTTAAGATTGCCGAAGCGGGGCTGGTCTCCGTAGATTTCAGTGATTTTGCGCACGTATCTCGACCAGTTGGCCGCGATATTCCATAAAAAGTCCTTCTTCCTGACCGCCTTAACACCGGCAACAATTTCAAAGCCGTTGGTTTTATATACGTTCCCGTTGACTTGCCTGGAATTAAATCCGGAGGCTTCTGAGATAGCAAGATCGATGATCTGGTTTTCGTCGGTTATATTATAGTAAGTAAGATCGAGGGTAAGGCGGTTCTTCAGCAAAGCGGAAGAAAGCCCGAGCTCGAATGACGATGATTTTTCGGGAAGAATATTAGGGTTGACAATTCCGGATGGATAGTATACTGACGGTGTCGAACCGTAAGTGATCCCTTTGTTATACGCGGAAGAGATCCGGTACGGGTTTTCATTACGGGGATCGAGGTCGCTCGACACCTGGGCCCATGAGGAGTATACTTTCAGGTAGTCTATCGCAGCAGGCATCCTGACAAATTCAGACACCATCGTACTCAGCGAAACAGATGGGTAAAAGTAGGAGTTGTTTTGCAGGGGGAGCGTGGAAGACCAGTCATTCCGGGCAGTAAAGCTGAGGTAGACAGCATGGTAGAAATCGAGATTGGCCGCCCCGTAAACGCTCCGTATAGATTTTTCCTGCAGCAGGTTGCTTGCCTGTACAGGTCCGGCGGTATTATTCAGGCTGTATACAAAAGGTACGATCAGACCGTCGGTCGACTGGTATTCCTGGGAGTAGGAACGGTTAAAAACGGATGCCCCACCGTTAAGACCCAACTGGAAATTATCCGAGATGCTTTTGTTATAGGAAGCCAGGACGTCGGCATCGAAGTTAACCTGGGCGGAATTCCAGATCTTGTAGTCGCCGTTCCGGGAGTCACCGTAATTCATATAGGATTTCGGACTTTTCATCGATTCAAACCGGTTGATGTTCCGGAGAGAGCCGCGGGCCTGGACATTGAAGTTTTCGCCGAGGTTCCAGCTCAGCTTCATCTGTGAGTCCATTACGTTCCGGTTCTGGGTCTGAGCCAGCTCATAGGATGCAAAGTAGGGGTTGTTATACCAGGCATAGTTATAGTTGGCCTGTACGTAACCTTCCGACCCGGGACGGTAAAAATGGTTCCGGAGGTCATTCCCGTTCACATCATCGCTCATCCATAGCAGAATGGTATAAATGTGGTTCTTAGGGCCATAGCCATACCTGGGGTAGTTGGGCGAAAAAACCTTATTGTAGGAAAGGGACGTCTCCAGGTTCAGGTTTTGCGAGAGATCGAACGAAGCGTTGAAATTGATGCTTCCTGTATTGAGATAAGTATTCGGTACCTGCCCCTGCTGGTAGGCGTATTTCCCGGAAGCAAAGTACCTGGCTTTTTCTCCTCTGTAGGAAACCGAAAAATTATTTGTGCTCACAACGCCGGTCCGGAGGAAGTCCCTAAGGTTATCGTGGTAGACAAAATCGATCGGAACGCGTTCGTAGCGGGAGCGGTCGTCATAGACAGTACCTTTCACATCCCCGTACCATTGGATGGTCTCGCCTGTTTGCTTATCGCGGATAGGACTGTTCCACTGAGGAACTTTTACTCCGGAGTTAAGCTTAGGCCCCCATGTCATGTCACCGTCGGAAATACCGCCGTCGGCGCCGTCCCAGAACTCATACTGGCCGTTGGAGCCGCTGCCGTACGTTGTCTGGGTTTCAGGCCAGACCGTAAAACCGGCCGTAATCATATTATTGGTTGAAATGTTTACCTCCAACCCTTCTGTCTTCGCATTTTTGGTGGTGATCAGGATGGCGCCGTTTTTTCCGCGTGAGCCGTAAAGCGCAGAAGCTGCCGTGCCTTTCAGGACATTGATATTTTCGATGTCTTCGCCGGTAACGTCGAAGAAGTCGGTTTCAACCGGGATACCGTCGATGACGATCAACGGAGTCTTACCCCTTAGTGTAAACGAAGGGGCCTGGAACATCCCGGTTGGATTGGAAACCGTAAGTCCGGCTACCTGCCCCGACAAGGCATTGCCGAGGTTCATGGTCCGTGAATTGGCCAGTTGTTCAGTATTTACTTCCTGTGTGGTAAACCCGAGCCTTCTTTTCTGTTGCTTGATCCCGATTGCGGTTACTACGACTTCTTCCAGGTTTTGAAAGTCGTCTTTGAGGACCACATCGATCGTTTTTCTCCCCTCAACAGCTATTTCCTGCGCCTCAAATCCGATAAAAGAGAAAACCAGGATTGCGTTATCTCCGGTGTTGATAACATATTGTCCTTCCTGGTCGGTGATGGTTCCCTGGGCAGTATTTTTAATGAGGATGCTGACACCCGGAAGCCTGGTACCGTCGGAGCCCGTGACAGTGCCTTTTACTTCAACCTGGGCAAAGCTCAGACTGCAGAGAGACATGAAGACCCCTGACAAAAGTAGTAACTTTCTCATAAGCATTTTATTGTGGATTTTGAAAAACAGGAGTGTTATTCCTGCATACACGTTGATTTAATTTGTTGTAAAAATTTTATTAAGTGATGAGCTGTTATTTATTAATTTTAGTATTTGGCTACAAAGCTACGGCCCCGGTATTAGGTAAATATTAACCCTGCATTAATTCGCTGAGCTTCTGCAGGCCGGGTGAAGAAGATCTCAAAGTTTCGGAGTTTACGCAGAATGAATTAGCTTTGCCGGAAGCAAAATATTCTTAAATAATAATCGAAAACTGCGCGCTATGGCGAAAAAGATTGTTGCCGGTAACTGGAAAATGAACAAGACCTATGAGGAGGCACTGGCTTTGGTGTCGGAACTGGTCAATATGGTTAAAGATGAAGTGACCAGCGATGTCCAGGTCATTTTATTCCCTCCTGCATTGTATGCGTCCTCCCTAAGGTCGTATGTAAAAGATGCTCCGGGAATAAGCCTTGGCGTTCAGAATATTTACCAGAAGGCTTCAGGAGCATACACCGGCGAAATATCGGCGCCGATGGTCAGGTCGCTGGGGATTCAATATGTACTGGTAGGACACAGCGAACGCAGGGAATATTTCGGGGAAACAAATGAAGTACTGGCCGAAAAAGTGAACATAGCGCTTGAAAACGGCCTGACACCGGTGTTTTGTTGCGGAGAATCGCTGCATCAGCGCCAGAATGAAGACTATACCGGTTTTGTGAAAAACCAGCTTACTGAAAGCCTTTTCCATCTGGGCGCCGAAGAAATTCAAAAGGTGGTCATAGCCTATGAGCCGATCTGGGCAATCGGGACCGGCCTTACTGCCTCGGCGGAGCAGGCCCAGGAAATGCATAAAGTCCTGAGAGATCACCTGGCTGAAAAGTACGGCAGCCAGATTGCTTCCGGTATCAGTATTCTCTATGGCGGAAGTGTAGGATCGGGCAATGCCGCTGAACTTTTTGCCGGACCCGACGTCGATGGCGGACTGGTAGGAGGGGCTTCCCTGAAATCCCGCGACTTTACTGAAATAATCAAAGCGCGTTAAGCGTTTTGGTTCAGGCAAATTCGTTATATTCATGCTACGGTTTCCGTTGTGCCGCTATGGAGCACCGGAATTCAGGTTGATCAGTAAGAGCTTAAATAAATGAAGCGTAGGTTCAGGCCGTTTTATTCCCGGAGGATTTTAGCAGTAGCAGGAGTGATATTACTGGCTGGGATTGCGGCCAGTGCTTCGTTGATGCGTTTTCCGCGGCCCCTCACCACGCATTTATTCACTCAGCCCGCTCCGCCGCCTGATTCTGCACGGCGGGTGGACATAGTGAAAACGCCTGCTACTCCTAAACCTGAAAATATCGAAGTTCTTCCTGAAAACGCCTGGGCCGACAGTATACTGGCGTCGCTGACGATCGACGAAAAAATAGGCCAGCTTTTTATGATCAGCGCCTATTCAAACAAAAAAGAACCCGAATATAAAGCGGTGGAAGCTCTCATCCGCCAGTATAACCCGGGAGGGATTCTTTTTTTCCAGGGCGGGCCGGGCAGGCAGGCTGTGCTCACCAACCGTTATCAGGCTGCTGCCAGGGTGCCGCTGCTGATCGGCCTCGACGCAGAGTGGGGGTTGGGCATGCGGCTCGACAGTACCATCTCCTACCCGAGACAGATGACCCTCGGCGCTATCAGGGATAATGATCTCATTTACCAGATGGGGCTTGAAATCGGACGGCAGTGCCGGAGGATTGGTGTGAACGTCAATTTCGCACCCGTGGCGGACATCAATACAAATCCCCGCAATCCCGTGATAGGTAACCGGTCTTTCGGAGATAACAAGGTAAATGTTGCCGGTAAAGCGTCGGCTTATATGAGGGGCCTGCAGCATCAGGGGGTGATTGCCGTCGCCAAGCATTTTCCCGGCCACGGTGATACCGATACGGACTCCCATCATGCACTGCCCGTATTAAAGCACTCAAAGGAGCGCCTGACGGAGGAAGAACTGTATCCTTTCCGCCGGATGATCAGGGATAGTCTTACGGCCGTAATGAGCGGACACCTACATGTTTCGGCCCTTGACCCACAGGAAGCGCTGCCTGCGTCGTTGTCGTCCAATCTGCTGAAGGGTGTGCTGAGGAAGGAAATGGGGTTCAGAGGGCTGCTCTTTACCGACGCCATGAATATGAAAGGCGTATTGAGGTCGGGGAAGCCAAGCGAGGTGAACCTGAAAGCATTGCTTGCAGGTAACGATATCGTGCTTGCCCCGGAAAGTTTCAGGGAGTCGGTTGAGGCGGTAAAGGCTGCTTACAACGACGGGCGGCTGGATGAGGCCGCCATTAATGGAAAAGTGAAGAGGATCCTGAAGGCTAAATATTTTACAGGTCTTGCCGATTACCAACCCGTGGATATCAGCAACCTGGCGAAGGACCTCAATTCGTCGCGTGCCGTGAGCCTGAAAAGAGAACTGGTAGAAGCGTCGGTTGCGGTGATTAAAAACCAGGGAGACCTGATTCCCCTCAAAGGAAAGCAGCAGGTTGCCCTGGTATCAATAGGCGAGCCGGGCGAAACTGATTTCCATAAAGTACTGGGCAGGCTTACGAATGTCCGTCATTTCAGCTACAGCAAAATGTCGGCCGACGGGCGTGAATTCAACGAGATATTGAAGGGGACCGAGCCTTATCGCACGGTAGTAGTGGCATTGCATAACGTGTCTTCTTCAAAGTCGGCAGATTACAATATCGCTCCGGAAACCATCCGGATGATCGATACATTGAGGCAGAGCGGGAAGAAGATGGCGGTCTGCATCTTCGGGACTCCCTACGGCCTCAATATCCTGCCCGAATCAGACGCTATGATCGTGGCTTATCAGAATGATGCGGCGGCCCAGGAAGCCGCGGCCCAGGTGGTGGCAGGATCGATCCGGTCGGAGGGAGTGCTGGCGGTTGCGGCGGGGCAGTTTAAAAGAGGGACCGGGATCAAAACCGGTACCCTGGACAAGCTCGCCTACAGCTCTCCGGATCTTAGCGGACTAAACGGCGATGTGCTGGCCAATATAGATTACCTGGCCAATGATGCCATTGCAAAGAAGGCTTTTCCGGGCTGCCAGGTGCTGATCGTACATTCAGGTAAAATAGTATTAGAGAAGAGCTATGGAAAGCTCAGGTACGACAAACCCGAAGAGGTAAGCTCTGAAACGCTCTACGATCTGGCTTCTGTAACCAAAGTGGTATCTACATTGCAGGCTGTGATGCTGCTGTATGACAACAAGCAGATTGCCCTCGACAAAAAAGTCTCGTTTTACCTTCCGGAGTTGAAAGGGACAGACAAGCAGGATATCACGATCAGGCAACTGCTCGTTCACCAGGGAGGCCTTAAATCGTTTTACCCGAAATTGTGGCAGTCTACTATGCTGTCGCCGACGGAGCTTTCAGGTAAGTACTACAGTAATAAGCCGGATAGCGTCTATTCATTGCGAGTCTCGCCTACCTTATTCGCCAGGAATACGGTAAGGGATTCTGTCTGGAAATGGATCATAGAATCGCCTATGGCTAAAAGAAGCGCGCCCTCCAGGCCATATCCTTACGTATATAGCGACCTGGGTTTTTTTATGCTACAGAAAACGGTGGAAAGGATCACCGGTACTTCACTGGATGATTTTGTGACAAAGAATCTCTATGAGCCGCTGGGACTGTCTCACCTGGCTTATAACCCGCTCGACCGCTTTGAAGCCGGCAGAATAGCGCCGACCGAGGACGACAGCAGGTTTAGGGGAGAGCTTCTCCAGGGGACGGTGCATGATCAGATGGCGGCCCTCTGCGGAGGAGTTGCCGGGCATGCGGGGTTGTTTGGGAATGCCTATGACCTTGCTGTGCTTCTGCAGATGAACCTTTGGAAGGGACGCTACGGAGGGAAACAGTTTATCAGGCCCGAGACCATCGATCTCTTTACGAAAATGCAGGGGAACAGTTCCCGGGCACTCGGATGGAATAAGCCAAGGGTTTCGGGCAACAGCTCGTTTTTATCAGAACTTGCTTCGCCGGCTTCTTACGGACATACCGGCTTTACCGGGAACCTCGTATGGGTAGATCCCGAGAAAGACCTGGTCTTTATTTTTCTTTCCAACAGGGTATATCCCAGTGCGGATAACAGCAAAATTAACTCGTTTAAAACCAGGAGACGGATACAGGATGTAGCCTACGAGGCGCTTTTGAGGAGCGAGCCGATGTAAGCTGCGGAGGTTCCGCATTTCAGAATGGATAGCTCTGCCAGGCTTTTTTTGTTGCTCTTATTGGTTTGTCATTCGCTCGGATCGGTGGCGCAGAGCGGTTTAGTGACGCTGACAGGCTATGCCCAGGGGACTACCTACCAGGTAAAATACGCAGATAAGAACGCCCGGAATTTCGGGAAGGCTGTCGACAGCCTTCTTGTAGATTTTGACAAGGCTTTGTCGACCTACAGGCCCGATTCGGAGCTTTCACTCTTTAACCTTTCCCATGCGATCAGGTTTCAGTCGCCTTATTTTTATCCTGTACTGAAAAAGTCGGAAGAAGTATACCAGGCAACGGAAGGCTTGTTCGATCCTACGGTAATGCCGCTGGTCGAAGCCTATGGTTTTGGCCCGAAAGGCCGGAAAGGTGCGACCGGATTTGATTTGGATTCGGTAATGCAACTGGTAGGATTCAGGCAGGTTTCGTTTGATTCCGTGTCGGTAAGAAAGTCGAAAGAAGGAGTGAGGCTTGATTTCAACGCGATCGCACAGGGGTATTCCGTCGACGTGATCTGCGATTTTCTGCACTCGATGGGAGTTGCAGACTACCTCGTGGAAGTTGGCGGGGAGCTGCGCGGAAGTGGTACCAAGCCTGATGGTTCTGCATGGGTGGTCGGGATCTCGGATCCTCTGAAGCCTTCGGAGTTGCTCGCTACGGTCAAGATAGAAAACCGCGCTATGGCTACTTCCGGCAACTACCGGAATCACTATGAAAAGGATGGTGTTGTCTATACGCATATTATTAACCCGATCAGCGGGAAGCCGGGAGTGAGCGATATACTGAGTGTTACGGTATTTGCAGACGACGCCATGACAGCTGATGCCTTTGCAACCGCCTGCCTTTTAATGGGGATTGACAGGCTAAAGGAAAAGCTGCCTGATTTGCCGGAGCTGGATGTCTTTGCCTGCTATTCGACATCTGAGGGGAGGCCGGGTATTTATGTCAGTGAGCGGCTGAAGCCTTTTGTTAGTATGAATTCACGCTGAGCCGCAGTTACCCCATAATTCCGTATTATTGGCCTTTATTCCGGTCAGATTTTGTGAGAAAAGAAATATAAAAACAATAATGAACAGGTCAGAAATGATTAGAGTATTTACGTTAGCATGTATATGCCTGGGCTTGCTGTCTTCTTGTGCAAGCGTTTCCCGGCGGCCGGTCGACTATCTGAATATCGCCTCCTATAACCTCCGGTACGACACCCGCAACGACGGTATCAATGCCTGGGGCAACCGGAAGGACAATGTGAACGCATTGATCCGGTACCACGACTTTGATATTTTCGGAACACAGGAAGGACTCAGGCATCAGCTCGACGATATTGCCCGGCTGAAGGAATACCGGTATACGGGTAGTGGCCGGGACGACGGCCGAAAGTCAGGTGAGCATTCTGCAATATTTTACAAAAAAGACAGGTTCAGGCTCCTTGACTCCGGTGATTTCTGGCTGAGGGAAACTCCCGATACCCCCGGAAAAGGTTGGGATGCCACCTGCTGCAACCGCATTGTTTCCTGGGCTAAATTCAGGGATGCCCTCACTAAAAAAGTGTTTTTCTTTTTTAATGCTCATTTCGATCACCAGGGCGTTATAGCCCGCAGGGAATCGGGGAAGCTGATTGTCGAGAAGATCAGGCTTATAGCCGGGGAGTCGCCCGTGATCCTGACCGGCGATTTTAACTCAACCCCGGAGACCGAACAGATCTATACCATCGGGACTCTTTTGAAGGACTCCCGAAGTATTTCCAAAATGCCTCCCTACGGGCCGGAAGGTACCTTTAACAGCTTTAACTGGGACGCCCCGCTCGATAAGCGTATTGATTACATTTTCGTGAGCGGGCATTTTGATGTTTTAAAGTACGGCGTGCTAACGGATGCCCTTCACCGTAGATACCCCTCCGATCACCAGCCTGTGGCCGTTCAGCTCCTGTTCAGGAAGTAGTATGGAAGGCACGGGAAAATGTGCACAGCATACCGGCCCGCATAATTAAAAATGAATAGCAGTACTAAACATGACCTGGGTCATCGTTTATAACTTGTGGCTAAGGTAATTTTACAATGTATTCTGAAAGTGTTCCCAAGCCGGGAAGAAGCACTTTCCAGAGCACTTGTCCAGTTGTACACTTTAACTCAGAAGTCATGAACTATCAGCCTCAGAAGCATGAAATTACTTTTGTTTTACCGGTACATTTCTGGAAAGCAGAAGTTGTATTCCAAAGAGTAAGCGAATCATTTGCGAGAATTACGGTTCCCATCAAATGCAACCAGGAGTCGAGACATACCGTGTCGACCGAAGTGTTGAGCCGTGGCGTATGGCGGGTATTGCTGAGCTGGACCGAGGGTAACTCAGGATATTGCCGCGAAGAAACTATTGAAGTCTGAATTCCCCGGATCCCCTGGATAGTACATACTCTACTCCGCTGCAGACCAGCCTCTATTTGTCTATTTTCCCATTGTTTAAAAAAAAGATAACTATGTCTGAATTTATTTTCAGATAGGGGAGCTCTATTTGAATAAACCTATGTATATTGTGATCTGAATCTGATAACTTTTTAAGTATGTAAAATTTATAACTTAATGTATATGAGGTGTTTAGATATAAATATTTGAAAACATTTTCAATTTTAGTTATCAGAAAGTTGTCTTTTTTGTTATTCAAAATTAAATATTTTAAATGGAAACTGTTTCGGAAATAGAAACTGCACAGGTATATTCCGGTGAAGAAGTTATCCGGGAAGCTCTGAGCTATTTTAAGGGAGATGACCTTGCCGCACAGGTGTGGCTGAATAAATATGCACTTAAGGATTCGGCAGGTAATATTTATGAGAAATCTCCTGACGATATGCACAGACGGATAGCAGCCGAGCTTGCACGGATCGAGGAAAAATACTTTTCGCCTATGCCGGAGGAACAGATTTATGACCTGATTAAGGACTTCAGGTATATTATCCCGCAGGGAAGCCCCATGACGGGGATAGGAAACCCTTTCCAGATAGCATCCCTGTCTAACTGCTTTGTAATTGGAAACAAAGGAGAAAGCGATTCCTATGGCGGTATCATGAAAACCGACCAGGAGCAGGTTCAACTGATGAAGCGCAGGGGAGGAGTGGGGCACGATCTGTCGCATATACGCCCGAAAGGATCCCCGGTAAAAAACTCCGCCCTGACATCAACCGGCCTGGTACCCTTTATGGAACGGTTCTCGAACTCGACCCGGGAGGTAGCCCAGGATGGGCGCAGAGGAGCGCTGATGCTGTCGGTTTCGATCAATCATCCTGATGCTGAAGATTTTATAGATGCCAAGCTGGAACAGGGCAAGATAACCGGGGCGAATGTCTCGGTGCGTATCGACGATGCGTTTATGGAGGCAGTGAAAAATGGGGGGAGCTATCTTCAGAAGTACCCGGTTTACAGCACCGATCCGAAGTTTACAAAGGAAATAAAAGCCGGCGAGCTGTGGCGTAAAATAGTGCATAATGCATGGAAGTCGGCCGAGCCCGGCATTTTGTTCTGGGATACCATCGTGAAGGAGTCGCTTCCTGACTGCTATGCCGATCTGGGGTATAAGACCCTCTCGACAAACCCGTGCGGAGAAATACCGTTGTGCGCCTATGACTCCTGCCGCCTGCTTGCGATCAACCTGTTTTCGTATGTGATCAACCCGTTTACAGACGACGCTTACTTCGATTTTGAGCTTTTTAAAGAGCATGTGAGGTATGCGCAACGCATGATGGACGACATTATTGACCTGGAACTGGAGAAAATAGACACGATCCTGGAGAAGATCAATTCGGACCCGGAAGATGAAGAGGTGAAGCTGGTTGAAAGGAATCTGTGGCTGGAGATCAGGCTCAAGGCTGAGGAAGGACGGAGGACGGGCGTTGGTATTACAGCCGAAGGTGATATGCTGGCCGCACTCGGGATCAGGTACGGAAGCGAGGAAGGCAACGAGTTTTCAACCCGCCTGCACAAGACACTGGCGCTGGCCGCCTACCGGTCTTCCGTAGAGATGGCCAGGGAGCGGGGCGCTTTTCGTATCTATGACGCCGAAAGGGAGGAAAACAATCCTTTTGTGAGGCGTCTCCGTGAAGCAGATCCTGCTTTATATGAAGATATGAGGAAGTACGGAAGGAGAAATATCGCTTTGCTGACGATAGCCCCGACAGGCAGTACGTCGCTTATGTCGCAGACCACGTCGGGTATTGAGCCGGTCTTTATGCCGGTCTATAAAAGAAGGAGAAAAGTGAATCCTAACGACAAGGGCGTACGGGTTGATTTTGTGGATGAAGTTGGGGATTCATGGGAAGAATATGTTGTGTTTCATCACCGGTTCAGGCAATGGATGGAGGTGAACGGAATGGACATTACCAAAAATTACTCTAATGAAGAGATCAGCAGGCTGATCGAGAAATCACCATATTATAAGGCAACGTCCAACGACGTGGACTGGCTGAGCAAGGTGAAAATGCAGGGGGCTATCCAGAAATGGGTAGACCACTCGATTTCAGTTACCATCAATATTCCTAACGAAGCATCGGAGGAACTGGTTGACAAACTCTATATGACTGCCTGGGAAGAAGGCTGCAAAGGTGTGACGGTGTATCGTGACGGCTCAAGATCTGGTGTCCTGATCTCGAATGATAGTAAAAAGGAAAGTGAGAAAGCGGTAGAGGAAGTACCACCGTTTCCCACAAAACGCCCGCAGGTGCTGCGCGCCGACGTCGTCCGTTTTCAGAACAACCGTGAAAAGTGGATTGCCTTTGTGGGAACGATCGACGACCGTCCGTACGAGATTTTTACCGGTCTGGCCGACGATGAAGACGGGATCCTGCTGCCCCGCTGGGTAAATGAAGGGTTCATTATTAAGAACAGGGACGAGAAGGGAAATTCCAGGTACGACTTCCAGTACGTCAACCAGAGAGGATACAAAACCACTATCGAAGGGCTTTCCTATCGCTTTAACCCTGAATTCTGGAACTACGCCAAGCTTATTTCGGGTACGCTGAGACATGGGATGAAGATAGAGAACGTCCTGGAGCTCATCAGCGGGTTGCAACTGGATAATGAGTCTATCAACACCTGGAAAAACGGTGTTGCACGTGCGCTCAAGCGTTTCGTTCCGGAAGGAGCAGGGGCAAAAGGGCAGAAATGCGGCTCCTGCGGCTCAACCAATATGATTTACCAGGAAGGATGCCTGATCTGCAAGGATTGCGGGTCGTCTAAATGCGGGTAGCCCGGCTTTTCGTACGGTTCTTTCGGGGCAATGGTAAGGCGGAGCGTGGGGAATAAGAAATTTGAGATTAATTCTCTAGAAATCGGTTTGGTAAAGTTCCTTAAGCTGCCTGTTCCGGATGCTTTCCGGCATGAGGCGGAACAGTCCGTTCCGGATCCTGATCAGCAGCGAATGTTCCGCCTGAGCTATCTTACCGATCATAGCCGATTGGTTAACGATAAAATGAGTACGCTTCAGCCTTCGTTTCTCAAATCCTGAAAACTGTTCCCCGAGGTTGCTTCCGCGGTTAAGCTCATCGAGTAAAACGGCAGCGTCCTCAATGGCCTGGCAGGCACCCTGTCCCATGTTGGGGGTGGTGGCGTGAGCGGCGTCGCCGACCAGCAAAACCTTGCCGAAAGCGTACCTTGGTATGGGCTTCAGGTCAATGATGTCGTTCCAGATCAGGGCATCTTTGCGGGTAGCACCGATGATCTGCCTGGTAGCTTCAGGATAATCTTTAAACCAGTCGGCCAGGTCGGGAAGGGTGAAGTTCTTGAAGCGTGAATGGTTTTCGGCTGCATTTATAGTGGCAAACCAATAGAGCTGATCGTCTGCAAGCGGAACTGCGCCGAATCTTCCTTTCGGTCCCCATATTTCATAGCTTTCCGCGATTTTCAGACGGCTGTTGCCGGTCACGGCGCGCCAGCAGGTATAGCCTGCATAGCGGGGTTTTGAACCCGGGATCAGCTTTTGCCTGATGGCGGAATGTATGCCATCCGCTACTATTACATAATCTGCTTCATAGCCGCTTCCGTCTTTAAACAGTACCTGGTGACTTTCGCTGTTTTCCGGCAGGATAAGATCGACAGCCCTTTTACCCGTCAACAGGTTTTCCTCCGGGATCTCCGAAAGCAGTACTTCATGGAGCGCTGCCCGGTGAATAGTGAAATTGTCAAGGCCGTATTCCCTGCTTATTTTTATGCTATCGGTGTAGGTAATGGTTTTGTCTTTTTCATCTTTGATGGTAAATGATGAAAGTATCCTTCCCCTTTCTATTACCTTATTTTTTATGCCGAGCTTATCCAGCGCTTTGATCGCATTGGCGGCGAGGCCCAGTCCGGCGCCTACGGGCTTCAGTGTTTCTGCCCCTTCAAATATAACGGGAGTATATCCTGCCTTTTGAAAGGCGATGGCCGTTGTAAGACCTGCAATACCTCCGCCGATGATGGCTATTTTCATACTATTTTTTTTTCGTATCTGTCAACGTAATGATTAATGGGTGTCAGACTCCGCAGGTAGCCATAGATCGGAAATCCAACTCACGCTCTGCCGTATTGGTATTAACCGGTTCAAGCGTCCTAATATAAGCGATGATACTGTAAATATCTTCTTTATCCATTTGTCCGTAGTGGTGATATGGCATAATAGGGAACAAAGCGTCCACGTTCGATGCGTTCAGGGGTTTGTTCTATTTTGATTTCGATTGGAGGGGTGGTAGCAGGCAGAATGAATTTCATGTATGCGCCTGCGAGGGCAACCGCGATAAAGAGAAGGGCTGGAATGCCAGATTACAGCCTCGCTGGACGATCACAAAACAGCTTTCGGCAATAGCCGATATAGCGTATAGGATTCCAGGATGGGTATTTGGGAACCCGTATCTGGACAGACGGCTGACCGTGCGTGCCGGTCTTAGCTGGCGTACCAGGTAAAGAAAGATAGGATTTGTTTAATTCAATAAAATAAAAGTAATTTCCTGTTTTGCCTGTGCGAAACATTTATAAGGCTATTATTTGGTAGTTCGCGATAAAAAAATCGAAATAATATAGAAATCGATTGCTTTTTTTGATTAAAATTGTGTCGATTAATCGAATAATTACGATTATCAAGGTGTAAAGTTATTGGTCAGTGTAGTAAGTCCCCCCTTCGCTGTACTGGCCGGTCGGGTAATTAATGAAAACAAAACTTCTGTCAGAAATGTAAAAAATCAACTTAAAATCTTCTTGTACGGCTTTATCTCCGGTACTATTGGCTGATCGCCGGTACCTGTATCTTCCCTGTCGGCTCGTTTCAGGATCCACAGGTTGCTCTTTGTAGTAGCAGTGATATCCGTTATCGCCTTTTTAGCTACGGAATAATATGATTGCCGTACCCTGTGCAGCTGGTTGCTGTATACACACCTTTGTGCGTATATAGGCATTCGTTTGTTCTGTATTGAACTTTTTGCCTTCCTTATTATCACAATACAACTTTTTATTCAAGTCCTTCTAACGGAAATGAAAAATCTATTTACCAGTTTTTCAAATACGGGATATTATCCTGTCACGATTAAGACATCTCTTTTCTCCTTTATTTTTGCCCTCCTCCTGTCAGTTGTTTCTTTCAGATCATTAGCTCAGAAGCTCACTGATCCGGCGTTGAATTTTACCCTTTTTGTCAGGGAAGATGTAAAGCTGATCGGAACAGAAATTGAAGGAAGGGTGGCTGCCGGCGGAAACCTTATTCTTACCAACAGTACCTACCAGGTCGATCCCAAAACAAACGACGGTTTCAAATACGGGGGTGTACCTATCGGACTTGCCATTCGCGGTGGTGTTGAGCTAAACGGCAGCGACCTGAAAATAGATTCAAAAAACTATATAAAGATCGGCAATGCCAGTCAGCCGGTAGCCCTCAAAGCCAATTATGTGGAAAGCCAGTTTTGGGTAAAGGAAGTGAACGGTGGAAGCGGCCGGATATTCCTCAACGTTTCACCTGCCGAGCTGGGTGTAAGCGAAAGTAACAACCCGATTTTTGAAAACATTTTTGGTACCGAACCCGGGAAAATAGACATAGACGGTGCATTCCGCCAGTTTATATCCACCTCCAATGCCCTGGGTGAGCTATCGAATACAGTGATAATGAAGGATATGGATAATGGAGGCAAGGCGCCTGTTGCCGGACCTTTTACGTCTAAGTCGGGGCTGCCTATGAAGCCTAAGTTTATCCTGGATCCCAATAAGATAAATGTCCTGAATATTACGGCCGAAGTCTGGAACAGCTTTCAGAACGGTATGTTTTTTGAAGGATTTTCGTCATCGCCCGGGTTTGCCCTCATTGTCAATATCCTGAATGCAAACGGAGAAGTGAAGTTTTTCGGTCTTCCGGACTTTCAGAATAACATGGGGCATGTCATCTTTAACTTCCCGGGAGCCAAATCGGAGATAAAATTCTCTAGTGCCAGCTCAGAAATATACGGCATTATCCTGGCGCCGGAAGCACATGTGATCAAGCAGTCTAATGCGAACCTGGTAGGGCAGGTCATAGCGCGTTCTTTTGTGCACGACGGGCATGAGATACACTACTATCCGCTGAAGTCCCAGTGGTATGAGAAGGCTATTTATGTAGAGGCTTCGACGCAGTGCCTGCAGGATGCTCCGTATCTCGATTACGAGGTCTTCTCCAATTTTAACATGCAGGGTATGCCGGCAAAAATTGAATGGCTTGCTCCCGACGGTACAGTAGTAGAGACAGTCGAAAATCAGCCTTTGAAAGGCAGCCTGCTTTTTCCCGGTGCAAGAATTGACCAGAACGGGAAAGGCATTGCATGGCCGGGTTGGAAACTTGTAAACGGGAAATGGGAGGAAACCGATGACCTGTACGCGCAGCTCAAGCGGGCCGGCTCGAAGATAAGGGTCACGATAAACCCGGTGTTTTTAGCAGATTTCACATATCCGCAATCAACGCAGTACTGCTTTACCAATCCGCCGCTGCCGGAAACAAGCCTACCGGTCCGGCTCACCTCTTTCCGTGTGGAGGAACGGGAGCATCACACTGCGGGGCTGGAGTGGACTATTGAAGATGCAGGTAACTTCAGTCATTTTGAAATTGAGAGAAGCAGCGACGGTGCGGCATTTGTCAGGCTGGGGAACGTGTCGTTTGGCGAAGGGCAGCATCGCTACAGCTTTGCAGATGGAGATCCGACTGCAGGGGTGAATTACTATCGTCTCAAAATGGTCGATATCGACGGCACTTTCACGCATAGTGATATCAGGTCGCTCATCTTAAAAGGAATCGCTACATCCTATGGGTATCCTAACCCCGTTTCGGAAAATCTGACTGTTTTCTCGGCTCTGGTTCAGAACGCGAGGGTTTTCGATACAATGGGAAGGGAAGTAGCAAATCTTTCTCTGAAAGCCGGGAATAACGAAATCAAAGTAGGCAGCTGGCAAAACGGGCTGTATCTGATCAGGACAGAAAGCAAGGAAACGATCAAAGTGGTTAAAAACTGATCGGGACTTTGAAGTAGATATAGCAGCAGGCCACGAATTCACGAATTGCCTCTATTTGTGAATTCGTGGTTCTGCTGTTTTTCATCATTCAGGTTCCCGGATAATAAACCCCTATGAGGCCTGTCAGTTGTAAAGAGCAGCGCGCTGCTCCCTGATCACATCGCTCTGGAGGTACTCGTCATAGGTCATCAGCTTGTCAAGCATACCTTTCGGACCTATTTCGATAATCCGGTTAGCAACGGTCTGGATGATCTGGTGATCGTGGGAATAAAAGAAGAGGTTACCGTTGAAATCGTTCATGCCGTTGTTAAGCGCTGTGATCGATTCCAGGTCGAGGTGGTTGGTCGGGTCGTCGAGTATAAGCGCATTGGCCCCCGAAAGCATAAGCTTCGAAAGCATACATCTTACTTTCTCGCCCCCGGAAAGCACAGAGGCCTTTTTCAGCGATTCTTCACCGGAAAACAGCATTCTTCCCAGGAAGCCCCGTATAAAACTTTCATCCTTTTCAGTCGAAAACTGGCGCAACCAGTCGACCAGGTTGAGATCGGTTTCGAAAAAGGGGGTAGGATCTTTCGGGAAATAGGAGGTTGTGATGGTGATTCCCCAGTTGAAGCTTCCCGAATCGGGTTTGGCTTCGCCGGCCAGTATATCGAAAAGGGCGCTAATGGCAAGCACGTTTTTCCCTACAAAAGCGATCTTGTCTCCACGATTGGCCATGAAAGATACATTCCTGAAGAGCACCGTACCGTCGTCGCCGGTTTTCGATAATCCCTCTACATTCAGTATCTGGTCGCCGGCCTCGCGGTCGGGTTTGAAGGCGATGTAGGGATACTTCCGGGAAGACGGCTTAATATCTTCAATAGTAAGCTTTTCCAGCAATTTAGCCCTCGAGGTAGCCTGCTTCGACTTGGATGCATTGGCGCTGAACCGGCGGATGAAATCCTCCAGCTCTTTTCTCTTGTCTTCCGCCTTTTTGTTGGCATCCTGCTTCTGCTTTAAGGCCAGCTGGCTCGATTCGTACCAGAATGTATAATTGCCCGAATAGAGCTGTATTTTGCTGAAATCTATATCCACTACATGGGTACAGACTTCATCGAGGAAGTGGCGGTCGTGGGAGACCACGATAACCGTATTTTTAAAGTTGGCCAGGAAGTTTTCAAGCCAGATAACCGTTTCAATGTCGAGGTTGTTGGTAGGCTCGTCGAGGAGCAGCACATCGGGACTTCCGAAAAGTGCCTGTGCCAGCAGCACCTTCACTTTGTCGTTCGAATTGAGATCCTCCATTTTGGTGTAATGGAGGTCTTCGCTTACGCCGAGCCCGCTCAGTATCTGGGCCGCCTCGGTTTCAGCGTCCCAGCCGTTCAGGTCGGCAAATTCAGCTTCCAGTTCGGCAGCTTTCTCTCCGTCCTCATCAGTGAAATCGGCCTTTTCGTAGATAGCTTCCCGCTCTTTCATCACCTGGTAGAGGCGGGAGTGACCGAGGATAACGGTATCAAGCACAGGATACTGGTCAAACTGGAACTGGTCCTGCTTCAGAACAGCCAGGCGTTCGCCGGGATTGAGCGCTACCGAGCCGGTTTGAGGCTCGATTTCTCCTGAGAGGATCTTGAGGAAAGTCGACTTGCCAGCCCCGTTGGCGCCGATAATCCCGTAGCAGTTCCCGGGGACAAATTTGATATTTACTTCGTCGAAAAGGACTCTTTTTCCGTAACGCAGCGATACGTTCTGTACCGTAATCATAATATTATAAACTGGTGAATTTCTGAACAAAGTGCAAAGATACGGAAAACTGCCGGATTAGGGTTTTCTGTTCGGAGAGGAATTTGGAGAGTAAAGAAGATAGGTTACACAGAGAGCCACGGAGGTTTACACAGAGGGCCACAGAGATCTTTCGCTTCATTTCTCTGTGACTCTCTATTTTTCCTCTGTGGCTCTCTGTGTCTTTCCCGACTTTTCTGACTAGAATTACATTATAAATACGTAAATCCTATAGAGCATTCTATCCGGTATGAACAAAGACCGCATTTTTATCGCCGTTTATTCTTTTATCGCTTTCCTGGTTTTGATGGCCGCGGTGGCCGGCCTGAGATGGCTGTATCTTCCTACCAAGCCGCTGATCATGCTCTCCCTGCTGGCGTGGGCTGTTTTTTTGCCAGACAGCAGGGTAGCAGAGCGAAAGCCGCTATTTCTTGCAGGACTGGTCTTTGCGTGCATCGGCGATATATTCCTCATGTTTGACGACTACTTTCTGCACGGCCTGGGAGCTTTCCTGGTAATGCAGATATTGTATATATCCGTGTTTTCCCGCGAGATCCGGAGACCGGGGCCGCTTTTTCCCGTTCTCCCGAAAGCGCTGGTGCTAATAGCGGCGTTGGGTCTGATTCTTGCTACGGTTATGCCTCACCTTTTAGATGATGCACTGAAAATCGCGGTACCCCTGTATGCCTTTACCATTACGGTAATGACATTTGCAGCCTCTTTAAGGAATTCAGACGTAAGTAGTTTCTCCTTTCGTCTTGTGGCGGCGGGTGCTGTCTTTTTTATGATCTCCGATACCCTTATTGCACTGAATGCCTTCGTCGGGCCAGTCGAACACCATCATTTCTGGATCATGTCTACCTACATGATAGCACAGTTTTCTATCGTGTCCGGTATGCTGAAAGTCAGATGAAATGACGATCTTAGGAGCTTCGAAGGGAGCCAGACAGAGGAAGGGTAGGAGAGAATCAACTTTATAACTTTATGCTAATAAGAACATATCTACCTGCAGGCCTTTTCCTGCTATCGCTGTGTAGCGCTACGAGTATGACCGGGCAGGCACTCGATGA
This sequence comes from uncultured Cytophagales bacterium, assembly GCA_964559125.1. Taxonomy (GTDB): domain Bacteria; phylum Bacteroidota; class Bacteroidia; order Cytophagales; family Spirosomataceae; genus Ravibacter. Next base: position 40,234 of record CAZLGW010000019.1, on the reverse strand, counting down.
AACAGGATTGATCGCCCCCGGAGCACAACTGCAAAAGCTTGGAGATGGCTATTCTTTTACGGAAGGACCGGTTGCCGACAAGAAGGGCAACGTGTTTTTTACCGACCAGCCCAATAATAAAATTATAAAATGGGAGGCGGAGACCGGCAGGTTCAGCGTATTCCTCGACAAAGCAGGCCGCTCCAATGGCATGTTCTTTGACGCAAAAGGGAACCTGATCGCATGTGCCGACGAAAACAATGAGCTCTGGTCGATCGACAGCAAAGGACGGCATTCTGTGCTGGTAAGCAGGCGTAACGGGAGGCTGCTCAACGGGCCGAATGATGTATGGGTACACCCCGGCGGAGATATTTATTTTACGGATCCCCTTTACAAGCGTAACTACTGGACCCGCGATCCGGAACTACAGCAGGATGGCGAGCATGTGTACCTGTGGAGACAAAAAAGTAAAGAACTTGTCGTGCTGGATACGAAAGTAGTGAAACCCAACGGGATCATAGGCAGCCCCGACGGAAGAAAGCTTTATGTAGCAGATATAGGCGACAAAAAGATCTACGTATATTCGATAACAAAGGACGGATCCGTGTCGGACCGTGCACTTGCCGCGCCGATGGGAGCAGACGGCATCACACTCGATGAGAAGGGGAACCTTTACCTTGCCGGCAACGGTGTAACGGTTTTTAACCCGGAAGGCAGAAAAATTGCGCAAATCCCGGTCGGCAAGGGATGGACGGCTAATGTAACCTTCGGCGGCAAGGACCGGAAGCTTCTGTTTATCACAGCGGGAGATGCTGTTTACGGGCTTAAAATGAATGTACGGGGAGCTTATTGATTATTTTTACCTAGCTCTCCCTCGTCGGACGATGGGAGGGCGACTTCAGGTCTCTGACCTGATAAAAGATGATCTTTTTGCCGGTCCTAGACCGGCTATCGCTCTTTCACCGTCGGGAGACGGGAAAGAGCAGTCCTTTGTGCCTCTGTGGTGACCTTTAAACCACAAAAGGCGGATTTTTATTCAAAACCCGCCTTCTGTACTTAATTCTATCTTTATCAGTGTACCACCCTGAGCGTATGAGCTCCCCGCTCTACGCTAAGTTTTGCTTTCTGAGGTACCAACGAAGGAGAATCTCCCTTGTTGACAGTAAAGAATTCTATACCTCCCTTACGGTCTCCGTAATCAAGATATTCGAAAATACTCACGGCCAGGTTGGAACCGTCTTTGTCAAAGGCTACGCTCGAAGGAAGGATCCCCCCTACAGGATAGTCCCCCGCTTTTGTCAGGGCGCCGTCTGCTCCGACTTTAATGAGCGCCAGTTGTCCTCCCTGTCCTGCATTAGCAGCCGACCAGGGTGCGAGCCCGTTACCGGCTATTGCAACGACGATGAGAGAGCCGTCCGGACTAATAGCGAAAGCTTCAGGGTTGGAACCGATCGCTACTTTACCGGCTACTTTATGATTGCCACCCTCTGTATCTATGTCTACTACCAGCAGCTCACCTTCGCCCGATGCTTTACCCGGTTCTCCCTTACTGTCTACTACGAAATACTTTTTGCCATCGGCAGAGAAGCGACCGAATGTCAGCTTATCGCCAAGCTTTACAGGCTTGCCTACTGTTTCGATATTCTTAAGCTTTCCGTTATCGCGGATAATCTTGTACAGGACCAGGTCACCACTGGGGGCCAGTGAAGCGGCTACATAGTCGCCCGACGGATGGAATGAAATATCGACCAGGCTTTGTGTGCTGTCAGTGTCGATCGGAAGGTTGACCAGCCTGGTAGGTTTCCCTTCAGGGTCGGTTTCAAGAAAACTGAGTTTTTTACCTGCCTCTTCGGTAGATATGATCAGTTCATTTTTATAGATATCTATCGAAAGCGGGTTGTTACCTATCGAAAACGGGAATTTCAGCTTAGGGGAAACCGGATTCACAATGTCTGTAACATATACCCGTTGCCCTTTGTTTTCCGCAGCGAGGTCCTTTACTTCCTTCACCGATTCAGCCGGGCCTGTTTTCGACTCTATGACGAAAGCCAAACCGCCGGTAGGAGGCACGGCAATCGATTTGGAAAAATTAACAGCTGAGTTAGGCACGAGTATAGACTGGATGGACCCGCTTCTTTCGACAGGGAATTTCACTGAAGTCAGCCTGTCTTTGGCGGTCGGATCACGAAGTAGAAGGCCATCGGAAAATGTGGAGGCGGACAAATCGGCATCAGAAAGCACTACCAGGCTGCGCGCGTTAAAATTGATGAGAGAGTTTTGGGAAAATGACGGACTAATTCCGGTGGCGATGGCGGTCGCCGCAAAAATTACTTTTCTCATAAGATGTAAGGTGAACAGGTTAAAAAAGTGTTGGTTAGAACATATTGTAACGTAGAAAGCTTCGTTTTCTGTTTTATTAAACCGGGTTGTTATCTGCAATATAGGACAAATAAATAACTCGTTACAGGGGTTTGTTTGAAAAGTCCTTATTTTAAACGGAAAAATTATATTATTATCCAAGCAAATAAAAAGCCCCCTGAAGGAGGCTTTTGCATATGGGGGTTCCCGTTAAGATCAGGCAGCCAGTTTGTTGACAAACCTTGCCAGTTTGGACTTCTGGTTGGCAGCCTTATTCTTATGGATAATATTTTTCTTTGCCAGGCGGTCGAGCATAGAAGAAACCGTTTTGTAAAGCTCACCGGCTACTTCCTTATCTGAAGTGAGACGGAGCTTCTTAATATAGGAACGGGTAGTTTTATGCTGAAATCTGTTGCGCAGGCGTTTCTTTTCGTTTGCCCTGATTCTTTTAATCGCTGACTTATGATTTGCCATTATATTTTGGGTAATATCAATTTTTCTGAATTGGTTTGCAAAAGTAAGATTTTCTATTCATAATGCCAAGAGATCGCGTAAAATAATTTCTTCCTGGCTTTCTGCAGTATAGCGGTTACCTGTCTATAGCGCATTGACAAGTCTCCGGTAGTTTTCCGTTTTTCCGGGGTCCATGGATGAAAGCCATGTGAAGGCTTTTTGCCTGTCTTCCCGGCCTGCCTCCCTGAGTACATTGTAAAGCTCCTCCGTTTTGGCGTCGAAAAAGGAGTTCAGCAATATGGATCCCGGGCGGAGCAGCGCTACCTGTCTGATGGCATCGAGCGTTTCAAGCACCTCCCGCCTGGCCCTGCCCGGAGATTCGGTGATTACGTCCATCCCCAGCCGGTGATACTTGTAGAGCCCTTCGCGGTAAGGCAGGAACTGTTGGCTGTTCAGGTTTTCTATCAGCCAGTACCGCGCCCTTGAATCGGCGCCCGGAGACCAGACACGCTGGTAGGGAGAGGCGTTCCGGGCGAGGTTGGCGAGGTTGAAGGCCTTCTGGATAAAAGGCGAACCGCCCAGCTTGCTGAAAGAATCGTAATCCACCGCCAACGCTATATAAGCCAGGAAAGCAACTGAGTAGGAAAGCTCATCGGTGTAGCTGTTCTCATTGAAGAAGTAGGGAGTATTGGGTAGGAACTGAAAATTGAAATCCTTGTCGACGTAGGTGAAAATCGTGCTTTCGTAATTGGAATTAAAGACAGGCCTGCTTACGCTGAACATTGCCTGGGCCTGGTAAGATCCTGGAGCAGGCGATTGTATAACGTTGATATTCAGCTGGCATTTGATCCGCTCTTCGGCCGAAAACTGGTCGCTGCTCCAGCTTCTTTTGTTCATCAGATCGCTGACGTATGTCTGTAGCTGCTGGATCACATTCTGATCTATCGTTCTCCCGGGGATCTGGTCAAAACTTACATTGACAGTACAATTCAGCTCCTGGGCCCGGAGGCTACCGGTAAGCCCCAGAAAAACAAAGGTGAGAATTTTGAGTATACCGGTCAGTTTCTTCTCCATTTTTCCAGTATTATTTCCAGCAGGTCGGCAGCTACTTCCCTTTTGGGCTTCAGCTCGTATCTCCTGGTATTTTTTTCTATATCGATCACAAAAACTTTGTTGGTTTCGAGCTCGAAGCCCGCGCCGGCATCGTTCAGTGAATTAAGAACGATAAAATCGAGGTTTTTCTTCTGAAGCTTATTCCACGCGTTCTCCAGCTCATTGTTAGTTTCCAGCGCAAAACCCATCATCAGTTGGCCGGTAGCCTTCTTTCTCCCCAGTTCGCCTGCAATATCAACGGTTTTCTTCAGGTCTATAGTAAGACTTTCTCCCTGTTTTTTTATCTTTTCAACGCTTCGTGTTACCGGGGTATAATCGGCTACCGCGGCGGCGAATATGACCAGATCGCACTCCCTGTACCGGCTTTCAGCAGCTTCGTACATTTCATGAGCCGACCTGACCTTTACCAGTTCGCTGACCCCGGGTAGCTCTATCCTGACCGGGCCGGAGATTAACGATACCTCACATCCTGCATTACTGAAAGCCTCGGCAAGGGCATAGCCCATTTTTCCCGAAGAATGGTTGCTTATAAACCGCACCGGATCGATACCTTCCTGCGTCGGACCGGCGGTAATCAGCACCCTTTTTCCCAGGGCTTCCGGCCGGCGGGAGAAATGGGCAGCGAGTTTCCCGACTATTTCTTCCGGCTCGGCCATACGGCCCGAACCCACCAGGCCGCTGGCAAGCTCGCCATAACCCGGTTCGATGATATGGTGCCCGTACGAACGCAACCTGGAAAGGTTTTCGACGGTAGCCGGGTGCTGCAGCATATCCAGATCCATAGCCGGTGCGAAGAACACGTCAGAGCGCATCGACATATAAACGGCAAGCAGAAGGTCGTCGCACAATCCGTTGGCGCACCGGGCTATCGTATGGGCAGTAGCAGGGGCTATTACCAGCGCGTCGGCCCACAGAGCCAGGTCTACATGATTATTCCAGACGCCGGTCTGCCTGTTATCGGTAAATGCCGAAAGGACAGGGTTTTTGGAAAGCGTTGCCAGCGTCAGCGGTGTGATGAATTCGGAAGCCGAATCTGTCATCACTACTCTGACCTCGGCGCCTGCCTTTACAAGCAGCCTCACGAATTGGCAGCTCTTATATGCGGCGATACTGCCCGAAACTCCCAGAAGTATTTTCTTGGATTGAAAAGGGTTCACTGCAGAGCCTGGGGAAATTTAAGCGTGAAGGATTCCTTTAGCTAAAAGTAAAAAGGCTGGCCGTAAAGTCGTGTACACCCGGGAGGGGAAGAACTTTACGGCAGCCTTTCAAGTGCTTTGTTGCTGTCACTTGTCGCCGGTATTGCGATAAGCGCTGTAAGTACCGTCCTCCAGAAATTCGTCAATAGCTAAGCTGCTGGCTTTGGGCATACGCTCATAAAACTTCGAAATTTCTATCTGTTCCCGGTTTTCAAATACTTCTTCCAGGTTATCAACTCCCGACGCAAACTCAGCCAGCTTGTTATTCAGCTCTTCTTTTACCTTGCTTGATATCTGGCGGGCACGTTTGGAGATAATAGAAACAGACTCATAAAGGTTGCCGGTTTTTTCGGCTATCCGGTCTGTGTCCCTTGTGATTATCGATGGATTAGTGGCCATTTTTTTATGTCTGATAAATAGATAAAATTCAATTGGTTGATTAAAATCCGGGGTGGCTATTCTTTTAGCTGAACCCCTGAAGTAGAAATCCTTGCCGGTGCGTTCGGTGCGTTTTCAAGCTGTTCTCTTTGCTTTTGGATCTCTTCTTCCTGCTTGATAATCCGTTCCAGCTCTTTCTGGCTTTCGTTATAGATCTTTTCCGCACTCCGGCCATACTGGCTGGTGGGATATTTGTCCACGAAGGAGCGGTAAAAAGTCAGCACGTCCATGTATCGCTCTTTTTGCTTGTTGGGCAGGCTGCTTTTGGCAAGGTTGTATTGGGCATCGACTTTAAGGTAAGCCAACTCTTCATTGTATCCTGAATCAGGGAAGTCCTTCTGGAAATTGGTAATGGCGATCACCGACGATTTCAGGGAATAAAACTGGAAGTCGCTGATTTTGTAATACAACTTGGCTTTTTCATAAGCCTTAAACTCCAGTTTCTTCCGAAGCTCCAGTATGTACTTCGTACACTCGTCCTGGAACGCGCTATCCGGGTACCGGTTAATAAAATCCTGTAATGCGGAAATCGCAGTCATGGTGTTGGACTGGTCAAGACTGGCCGGCGGAGAGTCTTTATAAAGCGAAAATGCATGCATATAAAAAGCCTCCATAGCATACTCGCTCCTTGCGTAGGTGTCGTAAAACTTCTTGAAGAGATACTGGCTCATTGAATAAATACCCTGGTGGTATTGACAATAAGCATTATAGAATTCAGCTAATTCTGCCTCTGTACCGCCTTTCAGCAGGGGGATAAGTTCTTCGAAAAGTAGACCGGCTTTGTAGTACTCGCCTTTTTTATAGTAGTCGAGAGCTGCATTGTACTTTTCCTGCTGAGTGCCATTTTTCTGCAGTTTTGAAAACTTGGAACACGAAGCCAGCATGAAAAGGCTTATCAATACAAAAATGTACGGCCTCAGATTAGTCGATCGCATAAGTGCGCAAAGATAATTAAAAGTTGGGAAGTAGCAATAGGTCAGAGGCCCGCGACTCGATTTATTAGTGGTGCCTTACCAGCAATTTTTTGGTAGCGACTTTCTGGCCATCTACAGTAAGCTGATAGAAGTATACGCCGTTGGGGAGATTCCGCGTATCTACGGTCAGTTGCTGGGACTGATGGCTGAGAGAATATTCTTTAATGGTAGCGCCAAGCACGTTATAGAGCGCTACTTTTGCATCTTTTACATCCATGCCCATGCTATACTGCAGGAGAGCGAATTCGTTGGCAGGATTGGGGTAAAGGTTTTTAACGGTAATGCGATCGTTTACATACAGGTTTTCGTTTTCCTGGCTGCTGCTTTCGAAGCTGACAGGCTTGGGTGTGGCTGTGTGCGGAGCATTAATGTGAACAGGCTCAATTTCCCTGCTTTCCTCGGTGGGAGTCATTTCATTGCTGTTCCCGAACAGCAGCGTGCGGTAATAAGTGCTCAGCGCTGTTGATTTTTCAAGGATAAGCGGTTGAGTATTAACCTTGTAAGGAGAATAAGAGAGAGGTGATTTTTTCAGAGCGGTCGGTTTTTCTTTTTTCGCAATGTTCAGACGACTGCCGCTACTTTGCGCCGAAACGCTCCCGGCGACCCACGTCCCCAGTAGCAGACAGCACAGTAAGTAGAGCGTTTTTTTCATTGCGTTAAAAGTTTTTCTATACTCTCCTCTCAATTATATTCTAAAACTACATTCCGGATACCCGGTCTTTTTTTACAAAAATATACACTAATACACATATAATCAAAAAAAAACAGCTACCATTTAATAAATATTAACATTTTTCGTTACAACGCTTCCTCCTTCTCAACAGCCTCTCCCGATACCTGCTGCCACGTAACTACCTCCTTTGTGGGCTTTTGCTGGATACGCCAGTTAAAGCCATCTAGCTGTTTTTCAGAGGATTTGATTTCGTGGGGTGGTATCAGCTTACCATCGGGCCTTCCAAGGAAGGCGATCCTCTGGACCTTGTCTTCTTCGAAGCGGATATTCATTTTCCCGCACAAAACCCTGTTGAGACCGATTACGATTTCATGCTCGTCGATCGCATAGTAAATACTTTCCCCGTTGCCATCGACATCGACCCGCTCTACTTTACTCCGTGGATTGAAATAGGCCATAATCGTCCTTCCCTTTACCTGGTTGTACTGGCTGATGAGCGTATCTTCCGAAATTACAAACGAATTGCCCCTTAGGTGCATGCGGTTCACTTTACTGTTGACCAGCCATACCGTAACCGAGTCGGCTTCCAGCTGACTGTTGTCGCCCCAGAGTACAGGCTTTTTATAAAAATGGATAATTGAGTCGGCGCTGCTGTAGGTAAGCGAATCGCATATTCCCTGGAAATCAGTTTTGAAAATGAATACATTCCGGTCCGCGATCATCTTACGCGTGCTGTCGGCCTTGTTCTCGATCGAATAGAGGGTATCGGCCCTGATAAACAGCGTATCCATTGAAAGCACTGTTTTGACAAGCGCGTGGCCGAACACCTTTGAAAAACCTTCGGTACCCCTGTACATCGCCTCGTCGCCATTGAGAATGGTGCTGTCTTTCTTGGCTATGATCTCCACGTTGCCTTTTGCATATCCCCGCTGGTTAGGCTCGTCGTAATAAAGAGAATCTCCGCTGAGGGTATATGATTCGTTGTCGACCGTCGTGCGTGTATCGAAAATGGATTCACCGGTTTCGGTATTATGGCTCCCTTTGCGACCTGAGAGCTGCCCGTCTTTATTGACGATCTGAGTGTTGCCCCTGAAATAAGACCACTTCGTAAGCGACTGGAAACGCAGTGTATCGGTCGTAAGGGTATATTTTTCGTTGACAAGCTTTACGTCCTGGTAGTAGGTGTATTCTTTTGTACGGGTATCATAAAAGCCTGTCTTACTCGACAGGGTATCGGCTTTATCGACGGTAACTCCCGGGGTTTTGTAGCTTGCGATACCACCCTCCATGTCGTATTCGAGCCGGGTGGAGGTAAGTGTGCGGTTCATATCTTTAAGCTGGGCTTTTCTGCCCGACATGATGGCCAGCTTTGTATCGCTGAAATAATGAAGGGTGTCGCCCGTCACCGTTATCGTATCTCCTTGTACGATTTTAACATTGCCGTACGCCTCGATGAAGTTGATATCGACATGCTGCAGTGCCCGGTCACAGTACATGATCGCACCCTCGTGCTTCAGGCGTACGTTGCCGAACAATTTCCTGTTTTCGCCTGAATCGTCTATCGTAATGGCAAGACTGTCTGCAGATATGATCTCTACTCTTTTGGTCGTGTCGGCAGGAGCCTGGCCTTTTACAGAGGGCGATAGCCAGATGAGAAAGATCGATATATAAACAAGTTTTGTCATTGAATTGATTGTTGCAAAGTCGCAGGTTGTATGCCCCCTCTTTCTGTCACACCTCTCCCTCTTAGCTCCCGTACTTTCCTAATGAGACGCAGGAAATAACAAATTGGTTGCAATCGCAATGTTATTTTTATTTGCGTTATTGTTCCTGCAAAATAAGCGATAGGACTTTAAGGAAAAGATGCTGGCCGAATTTTTAATAAACTTTAACAAGCTGGTGCCTGCGGGCTACCGCGACAGGGTATTGTTGACCGTGAGCGGCGGCATCGATTCGGTGGTGATGTGTGACCTGTTCAGCGCAGCCGGTCTGAAGTGCGGGATAGCTCATTGTAATTTCCGGCTGAGGGGGGAAGAATCTGACGGGGATGCCGCTTTTGTGAGGGAACTGGCTGCCCGCCTCGGTTTCAGGTATCATGAGATCGCTTTCGATACCGCCCGGGTGGCGGAAGAACAGAAAATCTCTACGCAGATGGCTGCGCGTAAACTGAGGTATGACTGGTTTGCGGGTCTGGCAAAAGAGTTTGGCTACCTTTATGTGGCTACGGCCCATCATGCGGGCGACCAGGTTGAAACCGTACTGCTGAACCTTGCACGCGGTACCGGTATCAGGGGTCTGCAGGGGATTCCGCCGGTAAACGGGATTGTTATCCGCCCTATGCTGTTTGCCACAAGGGAGCAGATAGCTCATTACGCAGCAGAAAGAAATCTTTCTTGGCGGGAAGACCGCTCCAACAGTGACGATCATTACCGCAGGAATCGCATACGAATGCACGTGGTGCCTGTATTAAAATCGATCAACCCGTCGCTTGAAAATACCGTTTCGGAGATGACGGAGCGTTTGGGAGCCGCCGAGCGGTTACTGACCAACACCCTGGAGCAATGGAAAAATGAGGTCTGGCAGGAGAGCGAAGAGTTGACTCGGATCAGCATCGGAGGGGTGAAAAACGCGGTTAGTCCTGCGTTCCAGCTGTTTGTCCTGCTGGAAGAATATGGGTTTTCCTACCAGCAGGTAAAGGAGATACTGGCTTTGCTCGACGGACTACCCGGGAAGAAATTCTTCTCGCCGACCCATCTTCTCGTAAAGGATAGGGATTTTCTCGTTATAGCAGAAAAAGAGCCGGCAGCAGACGAGGACGCGGGTATCCTGAAGGTGGAGCAGTTTCCCAGGCCGGCGGATTTCAGGCCTGAGGCGGGTGAGACCGTTGCTTTTTTTGATGCCGATCTGCTGAAGTCACCGCTCAGGGTCCGTCATTGGGCTACGGGCGATACCTTTCGTCCTTTCGGGATGGGAGGCCGCAATAAAAAAGTATCTGATTTCCTGGTAGACCGTAAGCTCGACCTGATCAGCAAGAGCAGGGTAAAGGTGCTGGTCGACTCTGAAGATCATATTCTCTGGGTAATAGGACTAAGAACTGATCATACTGCCGCCGTTACTGAGCAGACTGTCAATATTGCCAGGGTAAGCGTGTCAGAAGGGTAAGTTTTCGAGGTCTACGTTTCCGCCGGTAAGGATGATCCCGACCCTTTTACCGGTAAAAAGTCCCCTGTATTTGAGAAGCGCTGCCAAAGCCACAACTCCCGAAGGCTCCACTACTACTTTCATGCGTTCCCAGACGAGCTTCATCGTCGACAGGATATCTTCGTCGGATACGGTGACAATATCGGTGACGTATTCCTGTATCACTGCGAAAGTTTTGTCCCCGAGCGTGGTAAGCAGCCCGTCTGCAATGGTTTTTACATAGGGGGCTTTCGTGATCTGCCCGAGCTGGAAAGACAGGATGGCATCGGCGGCTCCTTCCGGTTCACCTGCAATGACGACCGTGTTTTGGGAAAAATAATGCGCTGAGAGCGCCGTACCGCTCAGCAATCCGCCGCCTCCTACCGGGCAAAGAATAAAATCCAGCCTGCCGGGAGTGTCCTCGATCAGCTCCTTTGCGGCGGTTGCCTGTCCTGCAATTACGGTGAAATCATTGTACGGGTGGACAAACACAGCCCCGGTCTCATTCACGATCAGGTCTGCATTCCGTTGCCGCTCCTCCGGGGTATTGACACAGAACGTGATCTCCGCTCCGTATCCCCTTACAGCTTCTACTTTCACCCGGGGCGAATTTTCCGGCATGACGATATAGGCAGGAATCCCCATCGTCTGGCAGGCATAGGCAATCCCCTGGGCATGATTGCCCGATGAGTGCGCCACGATCCCCCTTTCACGTTCGGCAGCAGGCAATGAAAGGACGGCATTCAGCGCGCCTCTTGCTTTAAAAGCCCCCACTTTCTGGAAAGGTTCGGCTTTCATGAAAACCTCTGCGCCAGCCATACGATTGATTGTCCTGGAGGTTAGGACGGGAGTCCGGTGTATATAAGGACGGATCCGGTCGTGAGCAGCCTGGATATCTTGGGCAGAGGGAAACATTTCAGGAGTTATGAATCACGAATTATGAGTTATGAATTGTCACCGGAACCATGTCCTCACCACCTCCAGCTTATATACCAGTAGTGTGAAAACGACTCCCCAGACAAGCCCGCTTACGAGCATCCAGAAAAAGCTACCGGCACGCGGGGCCCTGAATGCCACCAGCAGCGCCGCCCCGAGGGGAGGGGTGAACAGGGCAGGAGTCAGGAATGCAATTCCCTTGGTGCCGAAAATACGCCATACCTTTACGGCCAGCCTGTTAAACCGGGTAAATCTCTTCGGTTTGTCCTTCCGGATCCTGGAAAGCAGTTCGCGGATGGGCGTTCCGGCGTAGTTGACGAGCAGTATGGTGAACATCATGCCAATAGTTGAACACACCGCGGTTTCGACCCAGTGCAGGCCCATGGCAAAGCCGGTAAAGGTTCCGCCCAGGTATTTTAACGTACTGGCCAGCGCGACCGTCAGGTATTTCCCTAATAAATTTGCGTCTAACATATCCTGTTGCTTACCAGCTCCGATGTAAATGCCCTTGTTTCCCTGTCGGTATCAACATAATCCTGAAGCGTTGGGTTCTCAACAAACGCAATCTGTTCCATAGATTTTTCGATGAGTTGCGGAATCCCTGTAAAACCGATCCGTTCATGGAGAAAAGCGTCTACGGCCACTTCGTTGGCGGCATTGATGATACAGGGGAGATTCCCGCCTTTTTCCAGGGCACGGTAAGCGAGCGCCAGGCATTGAAAAGTTTCGGTATCGGGATTTTCGAAAGTAAATGACGGGAAATTAGTGAAGTCGAACCTTGGAAACGACGATTCGAGGCGTTCAGGAAAGCTGAGCGCATACTGGATCGGGAGCCGCATATCGGGAAGTCCCAGTTGGGCTTTGATGCTCCCGTCCCTGAACTGGACCATCGAGTGAATGATGCTCTGCGGGTGCACTATTACGTCGATCTGCCCGGCGGTAAGGCCGAAAAGCCATTTGGCTTCGATTACCTCAAGCCCTTTGTTCATCAGGGTTGCCGAGTCGATCGTAATCTTGGCGCCCATCGACCAGTTCGGATGCTTGAGCGCCTGCGCTTTGGTAACGGTAGTGAGAAAGTCTGATTTTTCCCCCCTAAAGGGACCTCCTGATGCCGTAAGGATAATTTTTTCGACAGGATTCCCTTCTTCGCCCGCCAGGCATTGGAAAATGGCCGAATGTTCGGAATCTACCGGGTAAATAGAGACCTTTTGCTGTGCTGCAAGATCGGAAACCAGCTCTCCGGCCACTACCATGGTCTCTTTGTTGGCGAGGGCGATCTGCTTGCCGGCCCTGATGGCTTCGAGCGTAGGGAGCAGCCCTGAATACCCTACAAGGGCAGTCAGTACTGTATCGGCTTCGCTCTGCCCGACTGCCTGTGCAATGGCTTCTTCACCGCTGTATACCTTTATACCCAGGGGTGCGAGCGCATCGGTTACTTTAGCACCGAGCAGGTTGTTCCCGATCACGACTTCACGCGGCCTGAAAGCAACTGCCTGTTCGATCAGGAGGTCGGCATTGTGCTGTGCGGTCAGCAACTCGACCGAAAAACGGCCGGGGTGCTGTTGAATAACTTCCAGGGCCTGGGTACCGATAGAGCCGGTAGAACCCAGTATGGCAATACGTTTAAATCCGGTCATAGGAGGTTGATTTTCCACTGGGAAAGCTTATCTGCGATCAGGCGGTCATTGGCCAGGCGCGGAACCTTATTCTGTCCCCCGAGCTTTCCTTCGCTTCGCATATATTCCACAAATGCTCCGGCGCGGAGCGGAGAAATAATGAGCTTCTGCAGGATATTGCCTCTTATCAAATCATCGTAATAGATATTAAGTGCGGTCATCCTGGCATCGAGATCGGCCCTGAACCTTTCCGGGTCATGGGGAGGGTAGGCGAATTCGATCAGCCATTCGTGATAGGGGAGCCCTTCACCCGGAGACACCATGGGCGCCACCGTAAATTCGGTGACTACGGTTTCGGGATGGAGCTCCATAGCGTGTTTCATGGCCTTTTCGACCTCTTCGCCTATCACATGCTCGCCGAAAGCAGAGATAAAATGTTTAATCCTGCCGGAAACAACGATCCGGTAGGGATTTTTCGAGACAAACTTCACCGTATCCCCGATAGAATACCCCCATAAGCCGGCATTATTGTTGATGATGAGGGCGTAGCTTTTGCCCAGCTCTACATCTTCCAGACTTATTCTTTCAGGGTTGGGACTGAAGTAGGAGTCGAGCGGGATAAATTCGAAAAATATCCCGGTATTCAGCAGCAGCAGTAACCCTTCGTCCTCCTGGCTGTCCTGGTAGGCAATAAAGCCTTCGGAAGCAGGATAGGTCTCGATAGAGTCGACTGGCTTCCCGATAGATTCAAAAAGGCGGGCCCTGTAGGGGTCAAAATTCACACCGCCGTAAATGAGGAGCGAAAAGTCGGGAAAGACGTCTTTTACCGGCTTTCCGGTACGCTGGATGATCCTGTCGAAGTACATTTGCACCCAGGGCGGAATGCCCGATATCAGGCCCATCCGTTGGGAGATGGTTTCGTCGATAATCCTTTCCAGCTTGGTTTCCCAGTCTTCTATGCAGTTCGTTTCGTAGGAGGGCAACTGGTTGGTCCGGAGATAAGCCGGTACGTGATGATTGGAAATGCCTGACAGCCTCCCGGTTTTGATGCCTGCCGTTTCGCTCAGCACCGGGCTTCCCGACAAAAAGATCAGTCCCCTGTCGAGAAAGGAAGCCTTGCGGGTCTGATAAATATAGGACAAAATGGCATTTCGTGCCGAGTCGATGTGATTGCTGATGGAGTCGTTGGAAATAGGGATATATTTGGTGCCCGAGGTAGTGCCGGATGTCTTGGCAAAATACAATGGTTTGCCCGGCCATAAAATATCCTTCCCGCCGTTCTTTATACGTTCGATGTAGGGCTTCAGACCCTCATAGTCTCTTACCGGAACCGCCTGTCTGAACTCATCATAGCTGCGTATATCACTGAACCGGTGGTCGATGCCGAATTGTGTGTTTGCAGCCGTTCTTACAAGTTTATGCAGCCATTTTTTCTGATAGCCAACCGGGTCGGCCATCCATATCTTTTCGCGGCTTGCGATAAATTGTGCTAAAGGAATACTTAAACCAGATCTGATACCCATGCTGCAAAGTTAAATACTATTTGGCAAATAGGCTTAAAAGCGCAACTTCTTAAAAAAGTATTAAAGATTATCCGAATTCAAAAAATACCCTTTGATTGTAGGTATTTATCTTTATTTTTGCAAACCATAACAGAAAAAGAAAAGCACAATAGGACTTAAGGATGGGGTTATTTGATTTTTTGACGAGTGATATTGCCATAGATTTGGGTACCGCCAATACCCTGATTATACATAAAGACGAAATTGTTGTTGACGAGCCGTCGATCATTGCTATTGATAAGATGAGCGGCAAGATATTGGCTATTGGTCATAAAGCCATGCAGATGCATGAAAAAACCAATGAAAATATCAAGACGATCAGGCCGTTGCGTGATGGGGTTATTGCCGACTTTACAGCTGCCGAGATGATGATCCGCGGAATGATCAAAATGATCGGTTCGGGAAGCCGTTTCTTTTCGCCTTCGCACCGTATGGTGGTCTGTATCCCCTCCGGGATTACAGAAGTGGAGAAGCGTGCGGTAAAGGACTCCTGCGATCATGCAGGCGCTAAAGAGGTTTATATGGTTCATGAGCCTATTGCAGCAGCTATTGGGATTGGGATCGACATTACGCAGCCTAACGGGGTCATGATCGTTGATATCGGCGGAGGTACTACCGAAATTGCGGTAATAGCGCTTTCCGGTATCGTCTGTGAGCAGTCTGCGCGTATTGCAGGAGATGTTTTTACCCGTGATATCGTGGATTACATGCGTCGGGAGCATAACCTGCTGATAGGAGAGAGGTCTGCAGAGATGATCAAGATGTCTATCGGCTCCGCCCTGCCTGAGCTTGAGAACCCGCCCGCAGACTATGAAATCCGCGGAAGGGACCTGATGACGGGTATTCCCAAGGAAATAAAGGTAGGATACAGTGAAATTGCTTATTCTCTTGATAAGTCTATTTCGAAAATAGAGGAAGCTGTCATGAAAGCCCTGGAGATCTCACCGCCCGAGCTTTCAGCCGATATTTATAAAAACGGCATCTACCTGACGGGTGGAGGGGCGCTTATTCATGGTTTAGCGAAGAGGATCGGCGCCAAGACCAAGCTGCCCGTACACGTGGCTGACGAACCTTTGAAGGCCGTAGTCCGGGGTACAGGCGAAGTGTTGAAGAACCTAGAATTGTATAAACCGGTTCTTATGACCTGACGACGGTCCGGGGACCAGCCGTTCAATGTCACAATTATTTGAGTTTATCTCCAGGCACCGGAGCTTTATTTTATTCGTTTTACTGGAGGTACTTTGCTTTCGTATGCTGGTGGGAAGTAGTTCTTCCTGGGGTGTGCGTTATTTCAACACATCGAACTGGTATGTCGCGTCTATCCTCGGGCTGGCGAATTCCTTCAAAGAGTATGTCGGTCTGAGGGAGGTCAACAGGCAGCTTGCTGAAGAGAACGTACGGCTCAATGAGCAGCTTACCCGGCTGCTGCAGGAGGACCCGCCCAAAGCCCCCGCCGGATACCTTCCCGATTCGACATTTGCTTCCAGGTACCAGTATACCCTGGCAAAAGTAATCGACGTCCAGACCCAGATGACTAATAATTATCTTACGATAGACAAAGGTACCCTCGATGGCATTGCTCCGGGAATGGGCGTGATCTCGGCCACCGGTGTGGTCGGGAAGGTGCAGTATTGCTCTGCCAGTATGTCGGTCGTAACATCTATCCTTCACAGCCGGTTTATGGTTTCGACTGAGCTTCCGAAAAGCGGAGAGATCGGGACGGTAGTATGGGCCGGGAAAAATGCCGATGAGGTAAGACTTCTGGATATATCGCGTTTTAAGAAGGTAGAAAAAGGAGATACAGCCTTTACCTCGGGTTATAACCCGGTATTCCCTCCGGGTATTATGATCGGTACGGTCAGGGAGATCCGGTCGCCGGAAAGTGAAACGACCTATGATATCGATCTTAAGCTGTCGACCGACTTTCATACACTCGGATACGTTTACGTGATCAGGAACCACCTGCTGGAGGATATGGAGAACCTGATAGAAAATTCTGACAAATAAGCATGAGCCTGAGAAATATACTATATTATGTTTTCGGATTGTTGTTTTGTCTGGCGGTACAGGTCCTGCTACTGAGGAACCTCATTTTTCTGAATTATGCCTTCTGCTTCTTATATATAGGTGCGGTCCTGGTTTTACCTACTGAACTGGATAAGTCGCTTTACCTGCTCATCGCTTTTTTCTGCGGCCTGCTCCTGGATATGTTTACCAATACACTCGGGCTCCATGCCTCTGCTACGGTGTTGGTAGCGTACCTGCGAAGTTTCCTGCTGGAGCGCCAGGTAAGGCAGACAGGAGAGGAACTCGTGAGTCTTACGCTCAGGCGTCTCGGGCTGGTGCAGTTTATCTCCATTTTCTTTCCGCTGGTTTTTATACACTCGGCAGCGCTTTTCCTCATAGAGGCCAATTCCTTCAACCTGATCGTGCATACGCTCATACGGATAGCTGCAAGCAGTGTTTACACTATGCTCGGGATCCTGCTGTGGCAGTCGTTTGCGAGGGATTAGGGTGTTGACTTTCACTCCGACTCTTCCTATCTTCGCATCGTACTATCTTTTATACTATACAAAACATCTGGAATACTATGCTTTCATTTGCCGCGCAACCGGCGAGGTTTATTGATCCTTTATCAGACTTCGGATTTAAGAAACTGTTTGGCAGCGAGCCGAATAAAGAAATTCTGATCGACTTTCTGAACCAGCTATTCAAGGGAAAAAAGGTAATCCGCAACCTCACTTTCAAACCCACCGAGAAATACGGTGAAGGTAAGGGGGACAAAAAAATATGTTTAGACCTGCTTTGTATAGGAGACGAAGGGGAGCAATTTCTGGTGGAAATGCAGCGGGCCGAACAGCATTATCTGAAAGAACGGGGAGTTTTCTATGCCTCGCGTGTAATCAGCGAGCAATTGCCGAAAGGGAAAGGTAGTTGGGATTATGCCCTCAAAGAAGTATATCTGATTGTTCTCCTTGAGTTTGATTTGAAAGGAAGCGGCAACGGATATCTGCATGATTATTGCTTAATGGACAGGCAGACAGGGCAAGTTTTTTACGATAAGCTTGAATTTAAATTTATTGAATTGCCTAAATTTACAAAGACAGAAGACCAACTCGAAACCGATCTGGACCGGTGGTTGTTTCTATTGAAGAACTTAAGCCGGTTGAACAAGATTCCGGTATTTTTAAGGAAGAAAGTCTTCCAGAAAGTATTTAGGATAGCTGAAATTGCCAATCTAACCAAGGAAGAGCGTATGTTGTATCAATCAAAGGCACAGATAGAGTTCGACTATAAGAATGCGGTTGCTTTTGCTGCGGAGAAGTTAGCACAGGAATTGGTAGTGGAAAAAGCTGAGAAACTGGCAGGTGAAATGGCCGAGAAACTGGCAGAAGCAAAAGCAGAGAAGCTTGCGGAAGCAAAAGCAGAGAAGCTTGCGGAAGCGAAAGCAGAGAAGCTTGCGGAAGCGAAAGCAGAGAAACTTGCGGAAGCGAAAGCAGAGAAACTGGCGGAAGCAAAAGCAGAGAAACTAGCGGAAGAGAAGACTTGGAAAATCCTCGCGGCCCAATCGGAAAAAGCCGTCCGCAATATGATATTAGAAGGTTTTTCGATCGGGGTGATTTGTAAAGTGCTGGACGTAACTCCTGAGTATGTCGCCGCTATCCGAAAAAGACTAAAGTGAGTAAAAGCTACCGGTTGCCGACTCCCTGACAAATTGTCTGAAAAGCTTCCCTGGTTCGGATTTTTTAGAGACATTTATTAGTTTAGCGTTTTAACCTGGATTTGTGAGAGGCAATTGTTTGGACGGGTTTGACGTTTTAGAAATTGAATACCGGTTTATTGACCGGTACGCTAAAACAGAGAAGGATTATGCCAGTAGCCATGTCAAAAATAGTGAAAGAGGAATCAACGGACGATCAACGTTACCATATATTCAACAAGGAGTTTCTGCCGCATATAGACTCCATGTACAACTTTGCGTTCCGGTTGACGATGGACGAGGACGACGCACACGATCTTGTACAGGATACCTATCTGAAGGCGTTCAGGTTTATTTCTTCATTTGAGCAGGGGACGAATGCCAAAGCGTGGTTGTTCCGGATATTGAAGAACAGTTTCATCAACGATTACCGGAAGCGAAGCAAGGAGCCTGCCAAAGTGGATTACCAGGAGATCGAAACTACCTATAATTCTGAAGAAGGAGGGGAGGTCCAGCAAACCGTCGACCTGAGGGCGCATACCGTCCAGGATATGATCGGCGACGAAGTTGCCAATGCCCTTAATTCCCTCCCGGTAGACTTCAGAACCGTTATTATTATCTGCGATATTGAAGGCTTTACCTACGAGGAAATGGCCAAGATTCTCGATATTCCCATCGGTACTGTGCGTTCAAGATTACACCGCGCCCGTAACCTGCTGAAGGAGAAACTGAAAAATTATGCGACTTCGATGGGATATGATACCTGATGATGAAACTTTTTTGTAGGGTATCAGGGTTTATCTATCAGCGTGAGTATAGATTTTCAGTTTTGTAAACAGTGTTATAGATGGATATGATGTCCAACAGTTCGGTTGATGCAGGGAATAAGGCAGGGATAAAAACATCATGCGAGAATCACGAAAGGTGCATGAGAATGATCCAGGCCATTCTGGACGGCGAGGCTACCGAGGAAGAAAAGAATCATTTCAGGGATAATATGGATGTCTGTATGCCATGTATCAATGAATACCACCTGGTCAAATGCATTAAAGAATCTCTCTGCAACAAGCTTGAACGCAAGACCTGCCCCGAAAACCTGATCAATACGATCAAACTCAAGCTCGACCTCTTTTAAATTTTTCGCTACTGTTCATTTTTCCTTTCTCTTCCCCCTTGTGTCGTCTCCAGGTAAATTGATCATTTTCTCGGCTCCTTCAGGTTCCGGAAAGACCACTTTAGTCCGGCACCTTCTAAAGGTATTTCATGACAGACTGGCATTTTCGATTTCCGCCTGCACCAGGGTTCCGCGACCGCATGAAGTGAACGGGAAGGATTATTACTTTCTTTCTCCCGGAGAATTCCGCCAAAAGATAGAAAACGGCGAGTTTGCCGAGTGGGAAGAAGTTTACACCGATAACTTTTACGGCACCCTGCGGTCAGAAATCGAACGTTTATGGGAAAGCGGCAGAGATGTGGTATTTGATGTCGATGTGAAGGGAGGACTGAAGCTGAAGGAAGCGTTTGGCGACCGGGCATTGTCGGTGTTTGTGAAAGTATCGGAAGAAGAGGAAATCTACCGCCGCCTGAATGCGAGAGGAACGGAAACTGCGGATTCGATGGAGAGGCGTATGGCAAAAGTACGGGAGGAGCTGACCTTCCAGGACCGGTTTGATGTGATACTGGTAAACGATGATCTGGATACGGCTTTGCTGAATGCAGAGCGGCTTGTTTCTGATTTCCTGAGTGCAGAATAGAAAGAATAGATACAGATAGCTACCTAATGTCCTAGTCTATGAAACCGGTTATTACAATTACCTATTGCCCAAAATGCGGCTGGCTTCTGAGGGCATCCTGGATGGCCCAGGAGCTTTTGACGACTTTTACTGATGAGTTGGGAGGTGTTACCCTGGTTCCTTCGGAGACATCCGGTCAGTTTTCGGTCCGTATCGGGAGTGATACGATCTGGGACAGGAAAGAGGACGGCGGATTTCCTGATATCAAGGTGCTTAAGCAGAGAATAAGAGACGTGGCAGCGCCGGGGAAAAGCCTGGGGCACAGCGACCGGTGATGTAGTTGGACACAGAGGGCCGCGGAGAAAAAAAGGAGAGCCACAGAGAGAGATGTAGAGCAAATTCTCTGTGGCTCTCTGTGTAATAACCGATTTGTAGCTCTAAGCTTCGACCATTCCGAGGTAATTGAACGGGCTGATCCCGCGCAATTCCTCTTTAACGGCGTCACTTACCTGGAGACCTTCTATAAAGCGCTTGATCGTGCCCTCGTCGATCTTTTCTTTAGTTCTGGTGAGGGCTTTCAGCGCTTCGTACGGCTTAGGGTAGCCTTCTCGGCGCAATATGGTCTGTATGGCCTCCGCCACTACGGCCCAGTTATCTTCCAGGTCTTTCTTAAGGGCAGCTTCATGAAGCTCGAGTTTCCCCAGGCCTTTCAGCAGCGAGTTGAGGGCGATCACCTGGTGGGCAACGGGGACCCCGATGTTACGCAGGACAGTAGAATCGGTCAGGTCCCGCTGCATCCTTGAAACAGGTAGCTTGGCGGCAAAGTGCTCGAACAGCGCGTTGGCAACCCCCAGGTTTCCTTCTGCATTTTCAAAGTCGATAGGGTTCACCTTATGCGGCATGGCCGAAGAACCGACTTCCCCTTCCTTGATCTTCTGTTTGAAATATCCCATCGAGATATAAGTCCATATATCCCTGCACAGGTCGATCAGGATCGTATTCAGGCGTTTCAGCGCATCGGATGTAGCAGCAAGGTTGTCGTAGTGCTCTATCTGGGTCGTATGCCTGCTGCGTACCAGGCCGAGTGATTCGACGAAACGGTTTCCGAAATCCATCCAGTCAATACCAGGATAAGCTACATGGTGAGCATTAAAATTACCTGTAGCACCGCCGAACTTCCCTGAAGAAGGGATCTGCGAAAGAAGGTCCATCTGCCTGTTGAGCCTTTCGACAAATACCTGGAATTCCTTTCCGACCCTTGTGGGAGAAGCAGGTTGTCCGTGCGTAAAAGCCAGCATGGGTATGCTCTGCCATTCGATGGCAGTCCTTCTTAAAATGAACAGGACCTGGCGAAACAGCGGTAAAACCGTTTTGTCGAGTGCGTCTTTAAGGGAGAGGGGAATGGAGGTGTTGTTAATATCCTGCGAAGTAAGGCCGAAATGTATGAATTCGGAGAATTCGGAGAGGCCGAATTGGTCGAATTTGTCTTTTACAAAGTATTCTACGGCTTTTACGTCGTGATTGGTTTCTTTTTCCTTATCCTTAATCCAGGTGGCATCGGCTTCTGAAAAGTCGGCGACGACCTTCCGGAGCTTGGGAAACAGGGAATGGTCAACCTCGCTGAGTTGCGGCAGGTCAACCTGGCAGAGTGCAATGAAGTATTCTACTTCGATGTGTACCCGGTAGCGGATGAGCGCATATTCCGAAAAATAGTCAGAAAGGACCGCGACCTGTTGGTAATATCGCCCGTCGACAGGCGATATCGCAGTCAGTTGATTTAATGCTGGCATGAACGGCTTATCTTTTAATCCTCCCTGTTGTTTCCCCCTGGCGTATTGCTTCCACTTCAGCTTCGGTGCTGATGAGCGCATCGCCTTCTATTGTATGTTTCAGCGCCGACGCCGCCACGCCGAATTCCAGCGCACGCTGTTCGTCGTTGAACGTTAGCAGCCCGTGGATAAGCCCGGCAATGAATGCATCACCTCCTCCTACACGGTCTACTATCGGGTTGATATCGATATCCCTGGTCTCGAGCACTTCCTGACCGTTCCAGAGATAAGCCCGAAGCAGGTTGTGGGATGCGCTGACTGAAGTGCGGTATGTGTCAACGACGCGGGTTACGGAAGGGAAAGCATCCCGGAACTTTTCGCATCCATCGACGAACGACGAGGACTCTATTCCGTATATATCTTTCAGGTTGATCGGGTTTGCTATGACCAGGTTGGTACCCTCCGTAAGAGCAGGCAGGATGTCAGAAGGTTTCTTACCGTACTTCCAAAGGTTGGAGCGGTAAAAGATATCCCCTGAAACGGTTATATCAAGCCGGTTAGCCACCCTGATCCCGTCCAGGAGGGCGTCTGCGGCTGCCTGCGACAGGGCAGGGGTAATTCCTGCCCAATGGAACCAGGAAGCGTCTTTCAGGATTTCCTCCCAATCGAATTCCGCCGGATCAAGCTCCGCAAAAGAAGAGTGGTAGCGGTCGTAGACGATCTGGCTGGGGCGCAGGGCTGCTCCTGTTTCGAGATAGTATACGGCGATACGGTCGCCACCGTACCTGATTTCGGATATATCCACGCCGTGGAACTGCAGGTATTGCGCCGCAGCCCGTCCGATAGGGGTGTCAGGGAATTTTGTAACATGTACTGTTTTATGTCCCCAGTAGGCCAGGGCGCTGGAAACGTTGGCTTCGCCGCCGGCGTAAGTGATATTGAATTGCCGGGCTTGTTCGAAGCGGCCGGCTCCGGGCGTACTGAGCCTCATCAAAACCTCGCCAAAGGACACGAATTTTCCCATATATAACTATCATGAAGAGGACTTGCCCCGTAATTGAGATACTATTTTAGAACCAAACCACAATAATAAGAAAAATGGAGCGTCCTAAAAAGTATACCCTGCAAACGACGGAAGATGTTTAAAAAGCACGCTCTATACCGTAAGCCAGGCCCCGCAATTCCGCCAGGCCCCGCAGGCGTCCTATAGCGGTATATCCCGGGTTGGTTCGCTTGCCGCTGTTAAGGTCATCCAGCATGCGGTGGCCGTGATCGGGCCTGAAGGGGATCCTGAGGTCGGAGCGGCCTTCGTCTTTCCGCCGTTTCTGTTCCAGGAGCAGTTCGTACATTACCTGGTACATATCCGCATCGCCGTCGAGATGGTCGGCCTCGTAGAAGCTGCCGTTCGGCTCCCTTTTGGTAGCCCTCAGGTGTACAAAGTGGATCCGGCTGCCGAGCCTGCGGACCATCCCGGGGAGGTCGTTGTCGGGACGCACTCCGTAGGATCCGGTGCAAAAACAGATGCCATTGGCTTCGATGTCGGCCGCTTCAAGGAGCATTTTCGCATCGGATTCGGTACTGACGACCCGTGGTAGCCCAAGAATAGGATAGGGAGGGTCGTCAGGGTGTATGGAAAGCCTTACACCGGCTTCAGCAGCTACCGGGGCGATTTCTCTTACAAACTGGTAAAGATGGTTGCGGAGCTCGAGGTCCCCTATATACTTATAGGTGTCGAGCACATCGGCAAACTCAGCGATAGTAAAACTCTCTTCACTTCCGGGAAGGCCGGCGATAATGTTTCTTTCAAGCTTTTTCAATGCTTCGGGACCAGCGTTTTCATGCCAGAGGAAAGCTTCGTTCCTGAGCTCCTCGCTGTAGTCCTGGATACTGCCTTTCCGATTCAGGATAAACAGGTCGAATGCCGCAAATTCCACGGCGTCAAATCTCAGGCCGGTCGAGCCGTCGTGCATGGGGGCGTCCAGGTCGGTCCTGGTCCAGTCGAGAACCGGCATGAAGTTATAGCAGACGGTATCGATCCCTTCCTGTCCGAGATTGTGGACAGATTCCTTGTAATTTTCTATGTATGCCTTATAGTCTCCGGATTGGGTTTTGATCGCTTCATGTACCGGGATGCTTTCCACGACCGACCAGGTCAGGCCGGCGGCTTCTATTTCAGCTTTTCTTTTCCGGATTTCTTCCCGGTTCCATACCTGGCCGTTGGGGATATGATGCAGCGCCGTGACAATGCCTGTTGCACCGGCCTGCCGGATGTCCTGCAACGACACGGGATCGTTAGGACCGAACCAGCGCCATGTTTGTTCTAATGCCATAGTTGAGATCTGATACTAATTACAATACTGATTTTCGAAGTAAAAGTAAGGAGAATAAAATTAACGGCGCCCCTGCCTAGGCAACCAGGCGGTGGTCGGAGAGGCGTTTTCTCAGCAGCTTCAGCGCCCTTCCCATCTGGGTTTCGACCGTTTTAATGGAAATCTGGAGCTGGTCGGCTATTTCCCGGTAACGCAGGCCGTTTTCACGGTTAAGACGGAAGATAAGCTGGCACTGTTTGGGTAAGGCATTCACCAGGCCTTCAATTTCGAGGTAGAGCTCGTTGAAACACAGCTCATCGGAAGGAGTATGGTAATCAGCGTAGCTGCTGATACGGTCTACAGCATCGAGCGTGTCGTTTTTCTGGGGGCGGTAGGTTTTCAGCTTGAGGTAATCAAGAGCCTGGTTCCGGATCGACCGGTAGAGATAGGCTTCAAAGGAAGTATGTACCGCTATCTGCTCCTTGTTTTTCCATAATTTCATATAAACATCGGAAACGACTTCCTCGGCGATCTCCCTGTAGGTTACTACGCGCATGGCATAAGAGCAAAGCGGGTTGTAGTAACGCCTGAAGAGCTCGCAGAATGACTTGTAGCTGCCATTGTAAACGATGTCTGTCAGTAAGCTTTCCATTTTTTCAGACTTGCGCGTATGCGGCTGAGCTCCTGCTAAAACCTGCTCGATGACCATTGATCAGTTGAAATGTAGTGATAGAAAAAAAACAAGAATTGGTATCAGATAGGTATATTCCTGCTCCCTTGATTTTCTAATGAGTTTAGGGACAACTATTGGGATATCCAAGGAAAGTTCAGCAAAAAATGGCTTTATTTTACGCAACCGTTCCCGGGAACGGTTGCAATTTGTACCTGTTACGGGAAAAACCGGATTTTGTCGTCATAGTAGCGGGAAGAAAGAGAAAGGCGGGCTAAAGTGGTTTCGTATTATTTTTGTATTATTCCTATATATTACCATGTCAAAGCAAACGGTTACCATCAAGGAGCTTGCCAAAGAGCTGGGCATATCCAAATCGACAGTATCACGGGCGCTACGGGATAGCTCCGAAATCGGGGAAGAAACCAAGCGGAGGGTTCTGGAGCTGGCCCGGGCGCGTCATTATTCACCTAACCCGTTTGCGTTGAGCCTGTTGAACCAGAGGACATACAGTATCGGGGTGATCGTGCCCGAGATCGCAAACCCTTTTTTCTCTTCTGTGATCGGTGGTATCGAGGATGTAGCCTACCAGCGGGGATACCAGGTGATGATATACCAGAGCCACGACGCCTGTGAGCGGGAAGTTTCGGGCACGAGGCATATCGCTTCACGACGTGTAGACGGATTGCTGATCTCTATCGCCAGCGGAACAAAGGAGTACGAGCATTTCAAGGTGCTAGCCGAAAGCGCTATCCCTGTAGTGTTTTTCGATCGGGCGGCGGAAGAGATCCAGACCCATAAGGTACTGGTGGACGATTATGGAGGAGCATTTCAGGCTACCGAACACCTGATCATGGAAGGGTGTAAAAAAATTGCCCATATCACTGGGAATATGAACCTGGCTATCAGCCGGAACCGCGCACAGGGATATAAAGACGCGCTGATCAGGTACGGGCTCGAGGTGCGCGATGAGTGGATCATAACAGGCGAATTCAAGCATGAAGTAGGTATGGAGGCAGCATACCAACTGATGGCGCTCCGGCAGCGGCCCGACGCGATATTTGCCGCCAGCGACCGGATTGCGATCGGGGCGCATTCGGCTTTGCGCCAGCTGGGCTACCATATGCCCTCAGACGTAGCCTTAATGGGCTTTTCAGACCTGGCCATATCATCGCTTCTCGATCCTCCTTTGAGCACTATGGTCCAGCCCACTTTCGAAATGGGCCGGCAATCGGCAGAACTGCTGCTTGATATGATAGAAAGTAAAAAGCCGCCGATCCTTTTCGAGACCAGGGTGCTTAAGCCGGAGCTGATGATCAGGAAGTCTTCCCAAAAGGGAGGAGTGTTAGAAAAGTGAGGCTGCCCGTTTTAACCAGGCAGCCTCGGAACTAAGCAGACTTCGTTTGTTGAATAATATTTTCGGAAGGGTCGGCAGTGTTTTCAGGCGCCTTTCACGAATTGTACGTCGGCAGAGATCTTCACTTCGTCGCTTACCAGTACACCGCCGGTTTCGAGAGCAGCATTCCAGGTCAATCCCCAGGCAGAACGCTTGATTTTACCGGAAACGGAAAAACCTGCTTTCTGGTTTCCCCAGGGATCTTTGGCAAGGCCTTCGAATTCCACTTCCAGTCTGACAGGAAGAGAAATGTCTTTGATGGTGAGGGTTCCTTCGATTTCGTCCTGCATCAGGTCAGCACCCTTAGCTTCAAAAGTAAGAGACGGGTATTTCTCAGATTCGAAGAAATCGGCACTTTTGAGGTGGTTGTCCCGGTCGGCATTGTTGGTGTTGATGGTGGAAGCGTCGGCGGTGAAGCTGATATCTGCGTTTGTAAAAGTTTCGTCAGTTGAGCTGATAGTCCCGTTGATCACTTCGAAGCTTCCGCTTACTGTTGAGATGCCCAGGTGTTTTACTTTGAACCGCAGCTCACTGTGAGTGGGATCCAGGTTCCATTGAATGGTAGACATGTCTTTGTTGTTTTAATTAGGTTGTTTGATAGAGTAACACAGATTGATTTAAATTAGTTGTATATACATGAAATTTTTCCTGATAAATGATTTCTGCCTATTTTTACCCAATATAATTTGCTTTACCACGTCATGTCGGATACCATACAATATAAATACAGCCAGGAGCACCTTGTCAGGTCTGCTCCCAACAAATACGATCATACGCAGCTCCGCTCCAGCGAAATGATCCTTAACGTGGGGCCGCAGCACCCTTCCACACATGGTGTGCTGAGACTGGAGGTGGTTACCGACGGGGAGTTAATCGTAGATGTGGTGCCGCACCTGGGCTATCTCCACCGGTGTTTTGAGAAACATGCCGAAGCACTGCCTTTTAACCAGATCATTCCATACGTGGACCGGATGGATTACGTAGCGGCTATGAACTCGGAGCATGCCTATGCAATGGGGGTAGAGCGTATGCTGGGTATCGAAAATGATATTCCCCGGCGTGTAGAGTACATCCGCGTCCTGGTGGCCGAACTGAACCGCCTGGCCTCGCATTTCGTAGCCATAGGTACCTACGCGCTGGATATCGGCGCCTATACCCCGTTCTTATGGATGATGCGCGACCGGGAGCAGATCCTCAGGCTGCTTGAATGGGTGAGCGGTGCAAGAATGCTTTACAATTATATCTGGATCGGCGGGCTTTTCTATGATCTGCCGGTGGGTTTTGAAGAGCGGTGCGGCGAATTCATCAGTTACCTCAAGCCCAAATTGCGTGAGCTGGATCAGTTGGTGATAGAGAATAAAATTTTTGTACAAAGAACTGCCAACGTAGGGGTATTGCCGCTGCCGGTAGCCATTAACTACGGCTGCAGCGGACCGGTGCTTCGCGGCTCAGGTCTTATGTACGACCTGAGAAGAATCGACGGCTATTCGGTATATCCTGAACTGGATTTCGAGATTCCGGTCGGAGCCGGCGCCATGGGAAAAACCGGCGATTGCTGGGACAGGAACTGGGTACGCGTCGCCGAATGCCGGGAATCAATTAAGATCATCGAGCAGTGCCTTGTGCAGTTGACCGGTGACCTCAAAAGGACGCCGGATTTTGACCCTCAATCTGCCGTGCCGAAAAAGATCCGTCCTAAAGCAATGGATTTTTATGTTCGTGCCGAAAACTCCAAGGGAGAGCTCGGGTTTTTCTTCCGCACCGACGGTCGGTCGGACAAGCCGGTAAGGTGTAAGGCCAGGGCGTGCTCATTTAACAACCTGTCTGTTTTGCCGGAGCTGTCAAAGGGGGGGCTGCTTGCTGATCTTGTGGCAATAATAGGGTCGATAGATATTGTAATGGGAGAGGTGGACAGGTAGCTACTTCACCAACCCCTCCGGCATCTCCTTCCTCAGCAAATACCTGTAAATGAACTTATTCTTCAGATTCTGAAAGTGAGCTCCCTTATTACCACCATACCCATGTCTTTCTTCGGGGTAGATCATAAATTCAAACTCCTTTTTTGCATCCTGAAGATCGCTGATCAGCTGGAGGCTGTTCTGCATGTGGACGTTGTCGTCCATGGCTCCGTGGGTGATCTGCAGCATGCCTTTGTAGCGGTTCACGTAGGTAAGTACACTGCTTGATTTATAGCCTTTGGGATTTTCCTGCGGCGTATCCATAAACCGTTCTGTATAAGCGGTATCGTAATATCTCCAGTCTGTCACGCTTCCGCCTGCCATGCCGTGGGTAAAGACATCGGCTCCCTTTGTGAGGGCCAGGCAGCTCATATACCCGCCGTAGCTGAAGCCGGTGATCCCGATCCGGTTGGGGTCGGCAATGCCCTCGCTGATCAGGTAGCGCGCCATTGTAGAGTAGTCCCTGATCTCCCATTCTCCCAGGTTGCGGTGAAGGTAGTTGAGGCCTTCTTTTCCGAAATGCCCGCTGGCCCGGTGATCGAACGCTACCTGGACAAGGGCTTCTTCGGCCAGCCACTGGCGGGCAGGCGTCCAGTTCCACTGATCGTAGACTGTACCGGCGTCCGGACCGCCATAAATGCTGATCAGTACCGGGTATTTTGTACCGGCTGAATAGTTGGCAGGGTAGGTGATGACCATAGGCAGGTCGTACAGGCCGTCGTCGCTTTTGATACGGATCAGCCGGGTTTCAGCCAGCTTATACCTTCCGAAATTTTTGCCTTTCATGTCGCCCAGTTCCTTTACTATCTTCCCGTTGTTGTCGAGGACGGCCATTTTCATAGGTGTATCTACATTGGAGTAGGTTGTAACGAAATAGCTGAAGTTGGGCGAGGGACTGATCTGCCGGTGGTTGTATGATCCGAAGCTGAGTCGCTTCAGGTTCTTACCGTCCAGGCCGACACGATACAAATCAAAGCGGGCCGTGTTTTCCTTGCCTCTTGCCTGGAAATAAACGGTGCGAGTGGCAGGGTCTATACCGTAAACTTCGGTTACGGTGAATTTCCCGTCGGTAACGGCGTTCTTAAACTTCCCGTCTAGGCTGTACAGGTAAAGCTGCTTCCAGCCGGATTTATCGCTGACAATGAGCATTTCACCGGTTGTCTCCAGGAGATGCAGCCGTTTCTCAGCCTCATCGATAGAGATCCAGGTTTTTTGCTGCTCCTCATAAATCTGCTTTTTTGAGCCGCTTCCCGGGTTGACATTGTACATTTTGAGATGGTCATTGCCACGGTTGATCCACTGAACAATAAGCCCTGAACCGTCTGACAGCCATTTTGGCCAGCCGAAATACTGATCATCCTTTTCATTGAAATCGGCCCAGACTGTGGCGCCTCCGTCCGGAGAAACAAAGCCCAGTCTGGCTGTCGGGTTGGGATCGCCGGCTTTCGGATACCGCGTCTCTTCTATATGGCCATGCTGACCTTTGCTGCTGTACAGCGGGAACATGGGTGTCATACTTTCGTCAAAGCGCATATAGGCGATTTTTTTGCTGTCGGGGCTCCACCAGTAAGCCCTGAAGCGCGTGGGTCTTCCGTAGATCTCTTCCCAGTAGATCCAGGTTGCGTAGCCGTTTAAGATCGTCTGAGTACCATCTGATGTAAGCTGTATTTCCCTGTTGTCTTTCAGACTGTATGAGAAAAGATTGTTGCCTTTGGTATAGGCTATATAGTTGCTGTCGGGCGAAAACGTGGGGTTTTGCTCGGGGAGCGAGTCACTGGTAAGTCTCCTTTCGCCGGAAGCAGTCACCAGGAACAAATCATTTTCTTTTATCCTCAGGCTCTTTTGCAGGGATGGCTGTGCTGCTGTCGGTGAACTCTCCATAGTTTTACCCGTTTTGAGGTTCAGTATCGAAGAGCGCCCGGCATTATAGATCCTCAGCGATTGGTGATCGACCCAGACCGTTGAAGGCAGTTGGGTAAGAAAATCGCGCGGGTTCACGCCTTTCATCAGTTCCTCCTTGTCGAAAGGAATTTCCTGTGCCAGGACAGGCAGTTGGATAAAGAATGTGAGGATAAGAAGGTATTTCATGATTGCTGGTGAAGTAGGTATGAGCACCCGGAGTCGAAGTTCTTAGCGCTCGTAGTCAATAAATTCGTAAGAGGCCTGGTCGCCTGCAATGCTGAATTTCAGAAAACCCCTGGGGCCATGCTGGTAGCCCCTCCAGGAAGGCCTTCCCGCTATCGCCCCGCCGGTAATAAAGCGTGTTTTACCTTCTATATTCAGGTCTTCGAACCAGTGCAGGTGTCCCTGGAGCACAAATCTGAGCTGGTGATCTTTGAATAGTTGTAACACCTCATTCCGGTTGCGGACTTCCGGGCCGGACGGCCACCCGCCGGATGGCGGATAAATATCGTGGAAGGTCGAAACAAGGGGTATATGCACAGTCAGGACAATCGGTGTTTCTTTCGGTATCCGTGCTAACTCCTGCCTGAGCCATTCAATCTGTGCCTTGTCGACGTTACCGATATATTTGTAACCTTCTACATCAAGCACATTCAGGGTGATGAATTGCCATCCTTTATGATGGAAGGAATAGTAGGTGTCGCCGAAGTAGCGTTTGAACATCCCATCCTTATAATCGGGATGACTGCTGTTTTCCGGGCTCTCCTCATAAATGGCAAACAATTCATGATTACCCACACAATTGTAAACAGGCTTGCCGAAGCGTTTGCTCTGCCGGGAATAGAAACTGAACAAAGTATCGCTCTTAGCCTGGTTTCCCCTCATCACGTCGAAAACCTGGTCGCCACCGGATAAAATAAAATCAGGATTAATTGCCCCTACTTTCCTGACCACTTTATCAAATGCATTGGACGCGACGGAATCGGGCCTCATGTGGATGTCTGTCAGGAATACAAAGCTGAATTTTTCTCCTGTGTTTTGGGCGCGGGAGGAATAATGGATGCCGGAGACCAGCAAAAAGAGAACGAGTATTCTTAATTTGAAATTTGTCATCATAGTCGGAAAGATAATAAATATTAATTGCAGATTGCATGCACGAAGGTCGAAGAAAAGGCCACGAATGCATGAATTCGTGCATTCGTGGCCTCAGAAAATCATCATTCTATTCCCGGCAAAGCCCTAAAACGATTTTCTCCCCTTTGCAAGCGCGCGATCCAGTCCTTCAGGATCGGAGCCACCGGCAGTAGCAAAGAAAGGCTGTCCACCGCCACCGCCCCTAATTTCTTTGGCGAGTTCCTTTACGATATTGCCTGCATGAAGGCCGGCCTCGTTCACCAGGTTCTCTGCAATGTAGATCGACAGGAAAGGTTTTCCGTTTATCTCTGCGCCTAGAACAGCGATGAGATCGGGCACCTCATCCCTGAGCTCATAGGAGAGTTTTTTAAGAGCATCCGGGTTAGGCACCTCGACTTTGCTGACAATCAGCCGGAAGCTGCCGTTGTCCTCTGCGGCTTCGATGAGGTGTTTTTTGAACTGCTGCAGCTTTTCGTTTTCGAGCGCCTCTACTTTCTTCAGAAGGACCGACCGCTCGTCGAGCAGCGATTGAGCCTGTTTCAGCAGATCGGAAGGATTTCTTAACAACTCTTTCAGGGCAGAAAGCGTATGGTCCTGCTCTCTTGTAAGGAGAAGGGCTCCTTCGCCGGTTACGGCTTCCACACGCCTGATACCAGCCGATACCGAACCTTCGGAGATGAATCTGAAAAGACCTATCTTTCCGGTAGCCGGAACGTGGGTTCCCCCGCAAAGCTCTACCGAGAAGCCCGGTTCGAAAGTGATCACTCTTACGTAATCTCCGTACTTTTCTCCGAAGGTAGCAGTCGCACCTGCCTCCAGCGCCTGCTGGATCGGTACATTTCTTTTTTCATCCAGGAGAATATTTTCCCGGATCTTCCGGTTAACGATATCCTCTATCTGTTCCAGCTCCTCAGCCGTTACCTTCGCAAAATGGGAGAAGTCAAACCGGAGTACTTTATCGTCGAGGTAGGAACCCTTCTGGGTCACATGGGCGCCCAGCACGCGGCGCATGGCAGCGAGCATCAGGTGGGTAGCCGTATGATTGGCCGAGATGTCGGCACGGCGCTCCGCATCGACTTTCGCCGTTACGCCGGCTGCCTGGTCCAGCATTTCCCCGATGTTCTCATCTTCCGATATATGGAGAAACAGGTCATTCTCTTTTTTTGTATCGGTAATGCGGATGAGTTCTCCGTCGTAATTTCCACCTGATACAGTTAATGTCCCCTTGTCACCTACCTGTCCTCCCATTTCGGCATAAAAAGGAGTCCGGTCGAGTACTATATGGTATTCGGAACCGGTTTTGGTTTTGACCCGGCGGTATTTCAGCACCTGGGCTTCCGATTCAAGCGAGTCGTATCCTGCAAATTCGGTTGCTTCGGAATCTCTGAGCTCGATCCAGTCAGTCGCTTCTTTGGCTGCATCCTGCCGCGAACGTTTCTTTTGTCCGGCCAGTGCCAGCTCATAGCCTTCATGGTCGATTTTGAGCCCTTTTTCCCGGGCTATCAGGGCGGTAAGGTCAACCGGGAAGCCGAAGGTGTCGCTCAACTCGAAAGCTTCGTCTCCCGCGATCGTATCGCCGCCTGCGGCAGCAAGCTGGGCCATAATGACATCGAGCCTTTTCAGCCCGGCCTCCAGCGTACGCAGGAAGCTTTTTTCTTCTTCAAGGATCACGTTGCGGACGAAATCCCTTTGTTCGTACAAACCGGGAAAAACGCTTTCAAACTGGTCGGCCAACGGATAGACGAGCTTATGGAAGAAAGGCTCCTGGAGTCCCAGCTCGGAATAACCGTATCGCACGGCCCGGCGCAGGATGCGGCGGATCACATAGCCCGCTTTCGCATTCCCGGGCAGTTGCCCGTCGGCAATGGCAAAAGATACGGCACGGATATGATCGGCAATGACCCGGAGGGCTATATTGATCCTGTTCTGCTCAGGGGAGGCAGGCAGTTCCGGGTTATCGAATTCTGAAATATATCTTTTATCGGAAAGTGCTTCCAGGAT
Organism: uncultured Cytophagales bacterium; assembly: GCA_964559125.1. Lineage (GTDB taxonomy): Bacteria > Bacteroidota > Bacteroidia > Cytophagales > Spirosomataceae > Ravibacter. Next base: position 7,184 of record CAZLGW010000019.1, on the reverse strand, counting down.
CTGGATGGTAGGCCGGAATACGTCGGTATCGTAATTCGATTTTTTACCCTGGACAGCCATGCAAAGCCTTTCAAAGCCCATCCCGGTATCTACATGCCTGGCCGGCAGAGGGATAAGGCTTCCATCGGCTTTTCTTTCGAACTGCATGAAGACCAGGTTCCATATCTCTATTACCTGAGGATGATCCTGGTTGACCAGCGACTTGCCGCCGACAGCGTCTACTTCTGCCTGCGGACGGAGATCGATATGAATCTCCGAACATGGACCGCATGGACCGGTATCGCCCATTTCCCAGAAATTATCCTTTTTATTGCCCAGCACGATGCGCTCTTCGCCGGTGATGGCTTTCCATAAATCCCACGCTTCCTGGTCAAAAGGCATTCCGTCTTTTTCGTCTCCTCCGAATACCGAAACGTAGAGCCGCTCTTTCGGCAGCCGGTAAACTTCAGTAAGTAGTTCCCATGCCCATTGGATCGCTTCTTTCTTAAAATAATCACCGAACGACCAGTTCCCCAGCATCTCGAACATGGTATGGTGATAGGTATCGAACCCTACATCTTCCAGGTCATTGTGCTTTCCGGAGACACGGAGGCATTTCTGGGTATCGGCGATCCTTCTGGCAGGAGGCGTTCCGTTGCCGAGGAAAAAATCCTTGAACTGGGCCATCCCCGAGTTATTGAACATAAGTGTAGGGTCGTTCTTGGCCACCAGGGGAGCCGAAGGCACTATCAGGTGCGATTTTTCGCGGAAAAAATCAAGAAATGTCTGCCGTATCTGTTGGGATGTCATATAATCCGGTAATGATAAACTATTAATCGGGGCGTATATTTTTCGTATATGCCCCTTTTTGTAACGGGCGCAAATTTAGTGATAAAATTTCATCCGGGGGGCTCAGGCCGACAGCTGACAGCTGATTTCTGACAGCCGAGAGCTGAATTCCGATAGCTATTTCATGGAATATGCCATAGATTTGCGTCTGGTACCAATAACGTATAACATTATAACCATGCTTCAGTCCATTCCGTTTGATCAGACCGCTGCGTTTAAAAAATTGAAAACGCACCATAAGACAATAGCCCGGCAGCATATGAAAGATTTGTTTGCCGAAGACCCGAATCGTTTCAAAAAGTTTTCGATCCGTTTCGGGGAGATATTGCTCGATTATTCAAAAAACCGAATCAACGGGCGTACCAGGAGCTACCTGATACAGCTGGCTGAGGAAGCAGGACTGGCAGATGCGATTGAAAAAATGTTCGGCGGCGATAAGATCAACGCTACCGAAGACCGCTCTGTATTGCACATAGCGCTCCGGAACAGGTCGAATACCCCCATTCTTTCCGATGGGAAAGATGTAATGCCGGACGTGAACCAGGTGCTGGATAGAATGAAGGAATTTTCGGGGAAGATCAGGAGTGGGGAGTGGAAAGGCTATTCAGGAAAGGCCATCACCGACGTGGTGAATATCGGGATCGGCGGAAGCGACCTGGGGCCAGTAATGGTTACAGAAGCCCTGAGGCCTTACGCCAAAAAAGGACTGAACGTCCATTTTGTTTCGAACGTGGATGGTACCCATATCGTTGAAACCCTTAAGCCGCTGAATCCTGAAACAACGTTGTTCCTGATCGCTTCCAAGACTTTCACAACCCAGGAAACGATGGCTAATGCCCATACGGCAAGAAAATGGTTTCTTGATGCAGCCGGCGACGCCGAGGCTATCAAAAAGCATTTTGCAGCCCTGTCGACAAACGGGGGTGAAGTGGCTAAATTCGGTATCGATACAGCCAATATGTTCGGGTTCTGGGATTGGGTAGGAGGCAGGTATTCGCTATGGTCGGCCATAGGCTTGTCGATAGCGATCTATATAGGATACTCAAATTTCGAGCAGCTCCTGGCGGGCGCGCACGATGCCGACCAGCATTTCAGAACTGCACGTTTTGATAGGAATATCCCGGTTATCCTGGGGCTGCTGGGCATATGGTATAACAATTTCTTCGGTGCTCAGTCGCATGCTATCCTCCCGTATGACCAGTACATGCACCGTTTTGCCGCCTATTTCCAGCAGGGAGATATGGAGAGCAACGGTAAATATGTAGGACGGGACGGTAAGCCTGTGGATTACCAGACCGGGCCGGTTATCTGGGGTGAGCCGGGTACCAACGGTCAACATGCATTCTACCAGCTTATCCACCAGGGAACGAAGCTGGTTCCCGCCGATTTCATAGCGCCGGCTGTCAGCCATAACCCCGTAGGAGAACACCACCAGATGCTGCTGTCCAACTTCTTTGCCCAGACCGAGGCACTGATGAACGGCAAAACTGCCGAAGAAGTGCGTGCCGAGCTGAGCAGTTCCGGGAAATCTAAGGAAGAGATCGACTTTCTTGTACCGTTTAAGGTTTTCGAAGGAAATCGTCCGACCAATTCTTTCCTGGTCAGAAAAATAACACCCAGGACCCTGGGTACGCTGATCGCGCTTTATGAGCATAAGATATTCGTGCAGGGTGTGATCTGGAATATATTCAGCTTTGATCAATGGGGCGTCGAGCTGGGTAAGCAACTGGCCAATAAAATCTACCCGGAACTAAAAAGTGATGCCCCGGTTTCTTCGCACGACGTGTCGACGAATGGCCTGATCAACCAGTATAAGCGCTGGAGATAGGTACTATATAAGTCTCTGAAAACAAGGGGTTTTCCCGTTTTTCGGTACGTTGATCCCGGGTAGAAAAACATGCCTTTCGTCTTTTCGGGATGAGAGGCATGTAAGTTTTTGTGCTTTTTTTGACCATTTAAACCAGCCAGCCATGTATCGTTTTTTGTTTTTTTTGCTTGTTTCTGCGAATGTGTGGAGCCAGGGATTGGGTATCTATAAGGATAAGACTTTGGTTTTTTCTTCGGTGAACGTGGTCCCGATGGACAGGGAGGAAGTTTTGCGGGATCATCATGTGGTGGTGAGAAACGGGAAGATCACGGATATGGGCCCTGCAGGAAAGGTCAAAATACCTGCAGGAGCAACGGTGATTGACGGAAAGGGCAAGTACCTGCTGCCTGGCTGGAGCGAAATGCACGCTCACGTACCGCAGGTGGAAGACCTCGGCCCTATGAAGGAAGTACTGACGCTTTACCTGGCTAACGGTATCACCAACATACGCGGTATGCTTGGTAGCCCGAAGCATCTCGAACTGAGAGATAAAATAAGGTCGGGCGAGATCCTGGGCCCTCATTTTATCACATCAGGGCCTTCTTTCAGCGGACAGAGCGTCAGAAGCCCTGAGAGAGGTATCGAGATGGTACGGGAGCAGAAAAAAGCCGGCTATGATTTCCTGAAGCTGCATCCGGGTCTTACAAAAGCTACTTTCCCGGGTATAGCCCGGACGGCCAGAGAAGTGGGAATTCCTATTGCCGGGCATGTTTCTTTCAATGTTGGTGTGTGGGCAGCTATTGAAGCCCGGTATGCCACAATCGATCATCTCGACGGGTTTATAGAAGCGCTTACTCCGGGGATCGATACGATGGCGGCCCAGGAAACGGGGCTTTTCGGGACCAGGATAGCTTATAAGGCTGACCGCTCGAAGATCCAGGGCCTTGTGAAAGCGCTTAAGGAAAACAATATCGCGGTGGTGCCGACAGAAGCGCTTGCCGAGAGATGGCTCGCCCCGGAAGGAGCGGAGCATTTCGAGAATGATCCGGATCTGAAGTACATGGAGCCCGGAGAGCGTGAAAGATGGCTCCAGGTAAAGCGGAACTACAATAGTGGAGCCGGATTTAATCTTGCCCATGCAAAGGCCTTTATAGACCTGAGGCATCAGCTGTTGCTGGCATGTCAGAAAGGGGGAGTTAATCTCCTGCTGGGCTCGGATGCTCCCCAGATACTGAATGTGCCCGGGTTTTCCATCCACCACGAGCTGAAATATCTTACCGACGCCGGCCTTACGCCTTATGAAGCACTCCGTACCGGTACGGTCAACGTGGCGAAGTTTCTCGGGAAAAAGGATTCGGGAGCGGTTAGGAAAGGCTTCGATTCCGACCTGGTACTCCTGGCCGCCAACCCTCTTGAAAACATTTCCAATACCCGCAGGATAGAAGCGGTCATGATCGGTGCCAATCTGCTTTCAAAAGAGTTTATAGCCGCAGAGCTAAAAAAGCTGGAGAAATAGGGGTACTGTAAAGTCGGCACGCAGTAAATACTTTGCGGGTGCAAGTCTGTATGCGGCATATGTAAATTCAAATTTTGTGAAAAAAATACTGATCAGAACCGGTATCGGTTTAGTAGTAATCCTGTTGATTGGCCTGATATACGGGTATAGCCAGCTTAAAGACCGGCATCCGGGCTATGAGGTGGATCTGAGCATCAAAGCCGGAAAGCCCGGTCAGGTACGGATAGGATTTTCGAAGAAGGACATTACGCCTCTGGGATTCGATACGTGGAATGATGCCAACGGAGATTCAAAATACAACCGCAAAGACGGGGATTCTTTTAATGACCTGAATGGAAACGGCAAATTTGATGCGGTATGGATGGCTGGATTTCACCAGGGAAGACCGGCCAACGGGGTGAATGACCCGTTGTGGGCCCGGGCAATGGTGGTAGACGACGGAAGGCACAGGTTGGCGCTTTGCGTGATAGATATGATGGGCTTCGGTCATGACGACGTGGTAACTGCCCGGAAAAGAATAAAGACATCTCTGGGGTTGGATTATGTCATTATTGCCAGTACACACGTTCATTCTTCCCCCGACCTGATGGGTATGTGGGGAGCCGGCGTGTTGAAGCGCGGCACAGACGATCAGTACCTGGAGACGGTGACAAACCAGATCGTAGCGGCGGTAGAAGAAGCTTACCAATCGGCGCGGCCGGCCAGGCTGAAGTTTGCAGAGGACCTTTCCGCAGCTATTCCGCTGGTAGGAGACTCCAGGCCACCCAGGGTACTGGATGCAGGCATACGTCTTATGCAGGCGGTCGACCTCGAGACCGGGAAAACGATCGGGACGCTTTTAAACTGGGGAAATCACCCCGAAACACTCTGGTCGGGCAATGTGATGCTGACTTCCGACTTTCCGCATTACTACCGGAAATACCTTGAAGAGGGGGTCTATAAGGGAGATAGCCTGGTCGAAGAAGGAGTGGGAGGCATCGCTTTGTTTGCAAACGGCGCTGTAGGCGGGCTTATGACTACACGTCCGCCGGATACGATCTATCATCCCTTTTCGCAGAAAATTTTAACCGGTGCTACTTTTGAGAAAGCCGAAGCCCAGGGAACTGCACTGGCGCTTATCTCCTTAAAAGCGCTCCGATCGGATGCAGTAGAAACCGTTGATTCGGCCGCTATAGGGCTGCGCGCAAGGACCATTGCCCTGAAAGTCGAAAACAAGCTTTTCAGGCTGGCAGGTTTTCTGGGGATTTTCAAAAGAGGTTACGTGAAGCGCAGGCATCTTCGCTCTGAAGTAGCAGCGTGGTCGTTGGGGCCTGCCGCATTTGTGCATGTGCCGGGAGAGCTGTACCCTGAGATTCTGAACGGTGGGGTGGAAGCTCCTGAAGGCGGGGATTTCGGACTACAGCCTGTTGAAACGCCTTCTATACGGGAGCTCATGAAGCATCGGTATAAGTTCTTTGTCGGCCTGTCTAACGACGAAGTAGGCTATATAATTCCTAAAAGCCAGTGGGATACCCGTGCTCCCTACACTTATGGCCGGGATAAAGGTCCGTATGGCGAGGTTAATTCACTGGGACCTGAAACGGCGCCGGTTATTTACAGGAATATAGAGGAATTGCTGAAGGATTTGTAGGGGGCCGGGGGCTTCACTCAAACCTCAGATGCTTCACCGATTCTCCTGAAACGGCAAGCTCCGTCAATGCATCGATGCCGATCTGGAGATGCCGGTTGACATATTGCTGTGTGACCCTCTCGTCGCTTGCTTCCGTTTTAACTCCTTCCGGAATTAAAGGATTATCGGAAACCAGCAGGAGGGCGCCGTGTGGGATGGCATTGGCAAAGCCGGCAATGAAAATGGTAGCCGTTTCCATATCTATGGCCAGGGTGCGTATTTCCCGGAGATAATCCTTAAACCCTTCGTCGTGCTCCCATATCCGCCTGTTGGTGGTGTAGCAGGTACCTGTCCAGTAGTCGAGCTCGTGCTTGATAATGGTGGACGAAACCGCCCTCTGGAGGCGGAAAGAGGGGAGGGCGGGGATTTCCGGGGGCATGTAATCGTCGCTTGTCCCTTCGCCCCTTATAGCGGCGATCGGGAGAATGAGATCGCCGATCTGTGTCTTTTTCAATCCGCCGCATTTCCCGAGAAACAGGACCGCTTTCGGGGCTATGGACGAAAGCAGGTCCATGATAGTAGCTGCCATCGGGCTTCCCATCCCGAAGTTGATAATGGTTATGTTATTTGCGGTAGCAGTCTGCATGGCGCGGCCCAGGCCCCTGATCTCTACCCCGAACTTTTCTGAAAATAATGTAACGTAATTAATGAAGTTTGTAAGGAGAATATATTCTCCGAACTCGCCGAGCGCAGTGCCGGTGTACCTGGGCAGCCAGTTTTCAACGATATCCTTCTTGGTTTTCATTCCAGGCAAAGACTGTTTCGTAATAAAGCATCGAAACAGGGGAGTTGATTTTTGAAATATGGTCTCTATACCGCAATTTTACGGCTATGCTGCCTCGTCTCAATCTTCCGTCGTTCTCTTGTAAAGTTAAAGAAGTTGACGGAAAACCCTATATATTCGATATTATCCGGAGAAAGTTTGTCTTTCTTTCGCCGGAAGAGTGGGTACGGCAACATTTTATCCATCTCCTGATCGATAGCTACGGCTATCCCCGTTCGCTTTTTGCAGTCGAGACGGGCGTTTATTACCATGCATTAAGGAAACGGTCGGACATCATGGTGCTGGGCACCGACGGAATCCCGTTCCTGCTGGTGGAATGCAAAGCTCCCGGAGTGCGGATAAAAAACAACGTCTTTGATCAGATCGCGCGATATAACTTTACCCTGAAGCCCAGATACCTGGCCGTTACCAACGGGCTGGAGCATTTCTGTTTTTGTGTAAGGGAGGAAGGAAAGATAGAATTCCTTGGCGATCTGCCTCTTTACAACGAAAGGGGGGATCTTTAAAAAGAAAAAAATCACCACATAGGCTTCCCTTGGAAATACATTTTGTGTAGGCCCCGGAGGTCAAATTTTCGCAA
>CAZLGW010000018.1:0-115626 GCA_964559125.1 uncultured Cytophagales bacterium | reverse complement strand
CAAAGGCAGTTGCTGTTATATGAAATACATGAGCATCTCCGTAGGTAAGCCAGTGCGCTTGATGGCCCTCCAGCCATAAAGCAGCTAACGTGCACGCCGAGCCTTCTTCGTAGAATTTTCTAATTTGGAAGGAGTCCAGAAAAAGAGGTGGTTCGTGTTCTTCTACAAACTTTTCCGCAAAATTTTCAAACCATTGCTGAAAGCTATCGAAAGACGAAATCGCTTGTTCAGGTAAATGGGACAACACATACTCAGCCCATTCCCCACAAAGAATACCAGTTCCGCCCGCACCGTCGGCTATTGAAAAGAAAACCTGTTGTACCAGAAGACGGTCTTCATTTTCCGAGGTAGGAAAAAAGCACCTCTGCAAACTAATTTTTCTTTGTTTTAAGGCAGCACACATTCTACTATTAGTCCTTTTATAATTGCTTTCAAAAAAACTATATCTAGCTAGTAGAGTTATTATTCTAGTCTATGCATAAAATATAGATTTTTTACTCGTACTTAGCTCCCAATTACTCTATTGATTATAGTATTTATTTAGGGTAGCAAATAGATCAAATTTTGCAAATTTTCTACCATATTTCACTATTTAATCATTGAATCAAGGATTATTATACTTTATATAATATTTTATTTCTTTAGTAATTTCACCTATCCTTTTCAGATCCCAACTATCGCTGTAATTAGATAAGCTAGCAAGGTAATCTAGAATATCGCTTACTAATTCATTCGTCCATGGAATTGCTTTATTTTTTGATATTTCTTTCCAGTCCCAATAAAATATTTCTTTTTTTAATAGACTAGGCGACCAAGGAATAGATGAATTACTAGATAGTGTATTGGAGTAGATAGTGTCTGCCGCATACTGATCTGCCTTCCCTAGTCTGCGCCAATACCAATGACTACGATATCGATTAATCAGATCTTCGCTCCAAGGAAGTGATATATTACCAGAGAGAGAGTACCAATCCCATCTATCTTTAAATTTTTCTATTAATTGAGGTGTCCATGGAAGCCAGACGTTATTTGACAAACAAGAGAAATCCTCAACTCCAATTCCTGGTATTAGATTATAATCTATTTCTACACCCCACCCCCATTTATTCTCGAAACTTTGAATTAAGTTTTCCGACCAAGGAATAGAGGGGTTAATAGATAGTTTCCTCCAAACCCATTTGTCTTCAAAACTACGAATTAGATCTTCAGACCACGAAATAGATGTATTTTGTGATAATTCTACCCAACACTGATGATCCCACCTATCTTCAAAACTACGAATTAGATCTTCAGACCAAGGAACATACTCGTTTTTTGCGAGTCCCACCCAACTTATACTATTTTTATAGTATTCAATTAATTTTTTTTCGGCAAATATAGGTGAACATGATGATACAGATTCCCAAATAAGTCTATCGCTGTACTCATCAACTAATTTAGTTGATGAAATAAATCTGACATTTTCTGACAAATTAAATCCATTTTCTTCGAATTTATCCTCGTATTTTTCAAGTAAATACTTAGACCATTTAATTCCATTATTTCCAAATAGATTACTCCAATCCCATCTATCTCTATATTTTTCTATTAGATGTTCATCCCAAGGCAATGATTCATTTTCCGATAACGCCGACCACCACCATCTGTTCTTATATTTGTCTATTAATTCTGGTGTCCAAGAAACACATGCATTACCTGACAAATGACCAAAGTCTAAGTTTTCCTCGTAATTCAATATTAAATCTTTATTCCAAAAAAAAAGATTATAATAACCGCCGGATAAAGTATCCCATTCCCAATACCTCTCATAGCGATCTATCCAATCTTCATTCCATATAAATCTATAATTTTTAGACAATTCATTGCTGCCATAATAGGCTAGTATATTTCCTGAAATTTTATTTGTAAAATTTATCTTATTTTTATAATTCAGTATCATTTCATAGCCAGGCCACCCTCTAAATTTCCACAGTAATTCCTGTAAAACTATTTCCTCATTATACCTGATTTCTGCCTGCCTTTTTTTAAATTCACTCCAGTCTTCATTATCAAAAACCTCTTTCAACTGAACCAAAGTCGATATACTTTGAAACCGGCAAAGTAGTTTGCTCAACAACTCCAGATGCTCGTTCTTAGATCGCAAAAGGCTTTTTAATAGCTCGCTCTCATAACAATCTCGCAAATCTTTATCTGAAAACAATATCCCGTCGCCATTATAGTGCTTTCGGAATATCTCCGGATCGTCATAAACAGCGTAAAGCGTTGTTAAAATTACCAGCATGCTGAATTCATCCAGCCGGTCATTGAAATAGGTTTTAGTCCGTTCGGGGTGCTGATAACAGGGACTTCCCAACTCCGTGGCCTCCCTCCCTTCAAATTCCGGGATATACATCCCATCGTAATCTATTAGCTTCAAATGTCCGGAGGGTAATACGATGATATTATCATGCTTCAGATCTCCATGTGCCACCGGAGTAAACAGTAGCCACTCGATCAGACTACAAAAATGGAAGTACAAGTTTTTGAGTGCGCGCTTCTTTCGCGGAGGAGTCGTATCTTCTTCGTATGTACAAAGATCTTCTAGGTAGTTATCCAGCGTCTTGCCCTCGATCCACTCCATCAACACGACCGGATATCCCTGTCCCTCTCCATTGCTTTCTACCCACAACTCATTTTCTAAGTAATCAAACTCCACCCAAAAAGGCGAAGGGTTTTGCTTGATATATTCGGCTATTCGCTGGAGGCGATATTGCCGCTCGGGGGATTCCTTGTGAAAACATTTCAGCGCGTAGGTAGTGTCTCCCATTTTAATTTTGAAGACAATGGCAAGCCCGCCGGTGCTGTACCACGGTTCATCGGGGTAGAGCGGGCTCATGACCACTTCCACATTCTCAAGGGTACGGAATGAGTCTGCTCCGATCATCAGCGCGATTTTATAGTCCTGCGTAGAGGGCAGCATACTTTATGATTCTAATGTCTTGGTACCAATGTCCAGGAAGCGGGTAAGATCGCCGACAGATCCCTGGTAAGTCATCGCTACGTATCCGGTATCTTCGGACAGATCTGTTTTCTTGATCGTAGCCGCAATCCGCCTTTTAAAAATTTCGGGCAACATGCTGCTCATTTCATAAAGCTGACGACAGCGTTCATCTTGGGGAAGATCATCTTCAGATTCAGGAAAAAGGATCGCAGCGTCATTTGTCCCGCTGATATGCGCATTGAAGAGCAGGGTGTTTCCGTAGAGCGTTTTGATCTGCTTTAAGCTATGCGCTTTTTTAAGCAGCTCGTTGTCGTTACAATCAGTTTGCTCACCATCTGTAATATTGATCACGATCGGCGGGAACGAATCCGGGTGCAGTCTGACCCAATCGGAAAGAATATTTTTGCTCCTATCAAACGCATCCCCCATAGGCGTCAGGCTGCCTGCTTGCGGGCTAAACCAAAACGGCACCGGAATCTTCACTTTGGTTTCACCTTTAAAGGTTTTTCTGGTGACTTCAATTTCTCCGCCATTCCCGGTAGGATTTCGTTTAAGTTCGGCAGGTGTTATAAACGTTTGGCCTGCAAGGTTGCCCGTCCAGAGGATTTCCGATTGCTCGTTATTCATACCATAACCGATAACACACACTTCAAAATAGGGTCTTGGTTCCGGTTCGGACTTCTGACAAATATTAATGACTTCGTTTAAGGCATTATTGACATACAGGGCTACGAGATCGGCCTTGCTTTTTGATCTGTCGTTTCCCCAGGAGCTACGCATGCTGCCGCTTTGATCAATGAGAAAAACAAAACATCCCGGTCGTTCGCGGCTGATCCTGACCTGGTAAGGCCTGAGGCTGGTATCGAGAAGGATGGAATCTCCTGTTTTGGATAGTTCGGTGGTAGTGGCTTTCTGTATTTGGGTCATGGCATCGAGGCGAGCATCATTCAGATAAAAGTACAACAAAATAAAACCAACGTTAAAAATAGTATATTTACTGAAATAGTCATCGTGACCATCCTCTTAGGTTAAAATTACCCATGACCGCACAATTGCACGAGCAACTCCTGTACGAAGGACAAGAAGTAAGTATGGCTTCTGAGCCTTTGAATCAATATCTTGACTTGCTGGGCGATACGCAGTTCATAGCGCCGCATACCGCGTGCCGACGTGGCTACGTGGGCTACTGGGAGATTCGGGACAGCAAGCTTTACCTGGTTGGACTGACAGCCTATGTAGAAGGTTATGAGGAAAAAGGGCTGGGTTTTCTTTTCCTCGACCAGAAAGAAGTATTTGCCGGGTGGTTTACGGGGAAGGTACGAATCCCCATGGGCGAGTTACTTTACTATGTCCATGGCGGCTACTCGTCTCTCTTTGAGAAAGACATTTTCCTCGATATCGAAAAGGGCATCGTGATCGACAAAACCGAAGTAGATAATCAGGAAGAATATCAAAGGAGGCTGGAGGAGGATGCAGATCTGCCGTGGTAGTGGACCATGGCAAACCATCAGCTAAAAGTATTACACCAACACTTTCCAATTACCCGAATCTCAATTAGAGAAAGTAGAACTCTGAAAAAAATAATGAAAACAAAGAAGAAAAATATCAAAACCCTCATCGATTCGCTAAATATTAAGGATTGGGATTACTACATAAGTGAAACAGCCAACCTGCCGAGCTTCGATAATAAGCCTGATACTCGATGCGATGGGCATTTTGATTTTATCAAGCAAATGTTTGAGATCTCTGGGAAAACGCAGGTGGTAGAAAATGACCGGGATCGCTATGAAAAGTATTTGGCCGCTAATCACGTTTCATCGGTATTTCTCTTAGGTATAATAATCAACAAGCATCTTGATCTGATCAAGGTTACTCCACCGGAATTAAGTGATGAAGGAAAGTCCGATGAGGATGAGAAAAAGATTCTGGAGTGGATCGACCTTTCTGAAAAATACGAGAGCAATCTCCTATTCGTATGGTTTCTATCTGTTTTGTATCACGACATTGCCAAGCATATTGAGGAGTCAGGAAAAGAAAATGCCGCCATTTCAAATCTGGAAGACTTATACGAGAGGTTTCAAATAGAGCACAAACTGCTTGATAAAGAAGACACTACGCCTTGTACTCATCTGACCTCTATCCGAAAAGAGTACTTTAAATTCAGGCGAGTCAAGTGCGGAAAGTTGGAGCATGGCATATTAGCGGGAATTGTTTTATATGACAGGCTAGTCAAAGTCAGAATAGCCAATCAGAATAATAAGGAGACCAAATTAAAGTGGGATGAAGGTGTGGAGAAGCTATATAAACTGGCTTCGGATGCCGTTTCTATCCACAACATATGGCCAGAAACAGCGAGCGAGCTCCCCGGCTTCTACAAGAACGCTGCCCGATCAAGGTGAATGACTATCCGTTGTTCTATCTGTTAGCGGTTGTTGACTCGATTGAGCCGCTCCGAAAATTTCGAAGGGATTACAAGAAAGACAACAGCAAAGCTGGTGATCTTCAAAAAAAATGGGATAAAATGACGGATAAAACAATACTGTCCGAAATTTACTTGCAGTTCGACAAAAAGAAAAAGTCAATGACGATATCTAAGAAGGAGGGATCGCATCTGGATCTCTCGTGTATGGTTAAGGAAAACACGTTTGAGAAATGGCTTGACGTAGACTTTACTAAAGATCAAGATGGTTCTGTCACGCTTACGTTCAGTTAGTGAAATCGGATCTCATCTATTTTAAGAGAGCCACCCTTTTAGCCACCCATCAAAAGCAAACCCCCTGTAAATCAACGACTTACAGGGGATTTCAGTACCCAGGGCCGGAGTCGAACCGGCACGGCCTTGCGGCCACAGGTGTTTGAGACCAGCGCGTCTACCAATTCCGCCACCTGGGCATTAATGCTCCCGCATTGGGACTGCAAAAGTAAAGAGAAAAATTATTTACACAAGTTTTAAAGCCCCAAAAATGGTATTTCTTTCCGGGGCTCTGCACGGCTTGTTCTTACTCATATCTGAGCGCTTCAATGGGGTCAAGCTTTGATGCTTTCACCGCTGGGTATACGCCCGATAAAACCCCTACAATGACGCAAACCACGATCCCGAGGATCATCCATAGCCACGGGAAAACAAAACCGGCCGTGCCTTGGCTGATTACACCCGAAAGCACATTGCCGATAAGCAACCCCAGCAGCAATCCGCCCAGGCCACCCAACAGGCATATAATCACGGCTTCGCTCAGGAACTGGAACCTGATCACAGCGGGGGTGGCGCCCAGCGATTTGCGGATGCCGATCTCGCGGGTCCGCTCGGTCACCGATACCATCATGATATTCATCAGGGCGATCGAAGCCCCCAGAAGGGTGATGATCCCTATTACAAATCCTCCTATACGCAGATAACCGGTTACGTTTTCGAGCTCCTTCACCAGCGCATCGGCCCTTTCGATCAGGAAAGAATCGTCCTGGCCGATCTGGTCGTTTCTTATATTTCTCATCAGACCCCTCGCCTCTTCCACTATCAGCTCTGCTTCCAGGACATCAGGAGGAGATGCCGTGACGGTATAGGTCAGCGCCCGGTTGGCAGCCAGCGCCCGCCCGGTAGTCAGCGGCACCAGCAATACCCTGTCGGAGCCGGTACCTCCGCCCAGCTCTCCCTTTTTGTCCAGCAGGCCTACTACGAGAAATCGCCCTCCCAGGAAGGAAATATGCTTCCCTACCGGATCAAGGTCACCGAACAGGTTCCGGCCGAGCTCCTGCCCCAGCACCGCGATATTCATCGAATTTTCCAGGTCCGACTTGTTGACATTCCTGCCCTTTCCTACTACATAGCCATTAATGACGAGGTAGTCTTCATCTATCCCGATCACGCTGATATTCGGGTTCGTCTTTTTAGACCCGTACTTTACCTCCACCGCTCCGCTTACATTCGCGAAGACAGATACCCTGGCGTCATATTTCTCTTTGAATTTTTCTGCAAAGGTGGTAGCCTCCCGAAATGTAACAGGCGGGTTTACCCTGGCGCTCCGCCCCCTGTTCCGCTGCCAGGGATCGAAATTATTGACAATGGTGAAAGTATTCGATCCGAGCTCCGCAAAAGTGTCGTTCACCGATTTCTGGATACCGTCTACCGCTGTCAGGATACCCACCAGGGAGGTAATACCGATCGCGATGATCATCGCCGTCAGCACCGTACGCAGCGCATTCCCCTGGATCGACCTTATCCCTTCCCTGATAGTTTCAATGATATTCATTGTTTGTTGTAAAGTTGCTGGTTGTAAAGTAGTTTACCGCTCCGCAATATCAATAAATTTCCTACCTTCATCGTTAGTTCTTAACTTCGGCTTCCCCCTCCGGAGAAATAACCTCCCCGAGGGTCAATTTATGATGGTAAATCTGCAAATGAAGATTGAAAGATTCAAACCGGTGATACGCTTTATTATTCCGTTTATCATTTTTTTTACATTTCTGCAACCTTCTTCGGCCAATCGCCTGCTGATTACGATGGATGAAGGGCAGACCAATCACCTCAAATCCTATGGGATCGCCTTCTGGATACTAAATAATTACGACACCGAAATAGACTGGCTGCTCAATTACCGGGGCGGCAGCTTCATGGTGACATATAACCAGAAATTTGCGGCTGAAATGACCGTGAGGGGGGTTAGCTACGAAGTAATATCCGAAGCTGCCGCTGCTTCCATCCTCAACGAGGTAACTGCGCCCGACGTCAATATGGATGCGGTGAAGCTCCAGAAAGCCCCTAAGGTCGCAGTCTACACGCCCAAGACAAAACAGCCCTGGGACGACGCGGTGACACTCGTCATGACTTATGCCGAAATTCCCTACGACATGATCTTTGACGAAGAAGTCCTCAACGACAAGCTGCCCGAATACGACTGGCTGCACCTGCATCACGAGGACTTCACCGGACAGTTCGGTAAATTTATTCATTTCAAGGATTTCCCATGGTACCGGGAGCAAAAGCGGGTCGCTGAAGAAATAGCGGCCAAATTCGGCTTTTCGAAAGTATCGCAACTAAAACTGGCGGTCGTGAAAAAGATAGCCGAGTTTGTCGCAGGCGGAGGATATATGTTTGCGATGTGCAACGCTACAGACACTTTCGATGTTGCGCTGGCAGCCGAAGGCGTTGACATCGTCGAATCGGTTTACGATGGTGATCCGGCCGATAAATCCGCCAACCAGAAGCTGAACTACGACGCTACACTGGCTTTCAGGGATTTCAAAGTGGTTCTCCCGGCTTATGAAGTCGAGTTTTCCGAGATAGACAACCAGCAGGAACAGCGGGGCCTGCACGAAGGCAATGACTTCTTCACGCTCTTCCAGTTCTCGGCCAAATGGGATCCTATCCCTACCATGCTTACACAGAATCACTCGACACTGCTCAAAGGTTTCCTGGGGCAAACCACGGCCTTTAAAAAGAAATTCATCAAGCCGGAGGTTGTCATTCTCGCAGAAAACAAATCTGCAGGCGAAGCCCGTTATATTCACAGCACCTATGGTCGCGGCTTCTTTACTTTTTACGGAGGGCATGATCCTGAAGACTACCAGCACCGGGTAGGCGAAGAGCCTACCGATCTCGCCCTGCATCCCAATTCGGCTGGCTACCGGCTTATTCTTAACAATATCCTTTTCCCGGCGGCTAAAAAGAAGAAGCTGAAAACCTAACTCCCTTCGACTCCGTTCAGGGAGCGTGCGTCTTAACTAAGTAAATCCCGCATATCTTGTCCGTTCAGCGACAGATAATCGCTGATATACCGGCTGCAGGCCGGTAGTTCTTCGGGCCGATGCGAGGTAAGCACACCTACCACTTTCGCCCCTGCGGCCAAACCGGCGGTAATCCCTGAAAAAGAGTCTTCAAAAACAACGCAATCCTGCGGCCTGGCACCAAGGTTTGCTGCCGATTTGAGGTATATCTCCGGATCAGGCTTATGGTAGACAACGTCTTCGCTGGCAAGCCGGGAATCAAAAAGCGATTCTATCCGCAGGGCCTTCAGGATCATATCAAGATTTGCAAAAGGAGCTGACGTGGCTACTCCCAGCTTAAAACCGGACGATTTTAAATCATAGAAAAAATCGATGAGGCCGGGCACAGGCGTTACCTTGTCCCTGTATATTTCCCTGAAAAGACCTTCTTTCTCGTTTTCGAGTTCCTTAAGCTCTTCCCCTTTCACGGGTCGCTTCAGAAAATGCGTCAGGATATAGCTGTTGCTTTTCCCGAACATGTGTTCGGCGAATTCTTCATCAGTAGGAACGAATCCCCTCCTTGAAAAAAATACCCTGAACGCTTCAGAATGGTAAGGATTAGTATGACAGATCACACCATCCATATCGAAAATGGCTCCAATATTTACAGACATGGCGCAAATATAGGGAAACTATCAGGACTCCTGGAGCGCCCTGTCGATGAGCTCATGTGTTTCAGGAGTATCCCAGTGAGCAGCCCCTATTACTTGTGCAAGTATCCTGCCTTTATAGATGATATAGCTTCTCGGGATGGCATTGCCGTCCAGCACGCCCGGGTACCTGTCGGCATATCTGTAAAAAGGCAGCTTATATCCTTTTCTGGTTATGAAAGGTATAACAGTCTCTGCATCTTCATCCGACACAATATAGAAGCGTACTTTATCATTGTCCTTATACCTTTCATACAGGCTCTGGATCCCGGGCATCTCCATCACGCAGGGTCCGCACCAGGTGGCCCATACATTCAGGAAAACCAGCTTATCCTTCTCCATATCGACCGGGTTGCCTTCAAGATCGGACATGGCCGACAAATATGGCTCCTGGCCGATTTGCGACTGATCCGAAACAACCGATCCCGTTTCACTGCCGCTACTGCTGCTGAAAGTAAGATAAAGCACCAAAACTGCAAATACCGCAAGGGCTGCTACGAATACGACTCCTGATTTACCTTTCATGTTAACTATTTAAACTATCGCTCAAAATTCGGCAAATACAAAACTAAGCTGTTTATTTTCAAAACGCTAAATTTACGCGGATATTCGGATTGAAACAGGCTATGGCATTTCAAGGTTTTGTGATCAGGACGCCCCGCTTACACGTCGAAGGGATGGCGCTGTTCCCGTTCATTCTCGTCAAACGCGCCGGCGCCGGCAGGGTGCTGCTAAACCACGAGCAGATTCACCTCCGACAGCAGTTGGAACTCGGCCTGATCCTTTTTTATATTCTCTATTTATTAGAGTACTTCGTCAGGCTCGTCCTCTACCGCAATCATACCAGGGCCTATTTCAATATTTCCTTCGAACGGGAAGCCTTCAGTAACCAGCACGATCTGGAGTACCTGGAGACAAGGAAGTGGTTTGCATTTGCGAAGTACTTGTGACCACGGACACAGAGAACGCACAAAGGCATCTATTCTGTGTAGTCTCTGTGTCCTCTGTATGTGGTTAGCTTTTTGGCAGAAAAAGCGACATTCTGATCGCCGGCTTCGCACGAGATATGACTCACCGGAATGCATCCCTGCCAATCTGTCAGCCCCCTCCTGCCCTTTCCGGCCTGGTACAGGCTTTTTAGCTAACAAGCCATACAAAGATTAAACAAACGAATCATAATTAATACAATGGGAAAAATTATCGGCATTGACTTAGGCACCACCAATTCATGCGTTGCAGTCATTGAAGGAAATGAGCCTATCGTAATTCCAAACAGCGAGGGCGCGCGCACTACTCCTTCGGTAGTCGCCTTTATGGACAATGGAAATGGTGAGAGAAAGGTTGGAGCCCCTGCAAAACGTCAGGCGATTACCAACCCCACAAATACGATCAGTTCGATCAAGCGTTTTATGGGAAAACGCTATGACGAAGTTTCCAAAGAAATAGCAACTTCCGCTTATGAGGTCGCAAAAGGATCCAACAACACCGTAAGGGTCAAAATCGGCGACAGGCAATATACTCCCCAGGAGATCTCGGCATTCATTCTCCAAAAAATGAAGCAGACTGCCGAAGACTACCTCGGACAGGAAGTGAAGGAAGCAGTCATTACGGTACCGGCTTATTTTAACGACGCCGAACGCCAGGCTACCAAAGAAGCCGGCCAGATCGCCGGTCTCGATGTAAAAAGGATCATCAACGAGCCTACCGCCGCTGCTCTGGCTTACGGCCTTGACAAACTCAATAAGGATGTAAAAGTAGCGGTATTCGACCTCGGAGGCGGTACTTTCGATATTTCCATCCTCGAACTGGGCGACGGTATCTTCGAAGTAAAATCTACCGACGGCGATACGCACCTGGGTGGAGACGACTTCGACCAGGTGATCATCGACTGGCTGGCTGACGAGTTTAAAAAAGATGAAGGAGTAGATCTCCGTCAGGACCCTATGGCGCTGCAGCGGCTTAAAGAAGCTGCAGAAAAGGCCAAAGTCGAGCTTTCCAGCTCTACCCAGACTGAGATTAACCTGCCTTATATATTCCCGGTCGACGGTATCCCCAAACACCTGGTGCGTACCCTGACCCGCGCGAAATTTGAGCAGCTTGCAGATTCTCTTTTCCAGAGAATGATGGAACCTGTCAAAAGAGCACTGAAAAATTCAGGTTTTTCTACCGGCCAGATCGACGATGTCATCCTGGTAGGTGGTTCTACCCGTATTCCGAAAGTACAGGAAGACGTAGAGAAATTTTTCGGGAGAAAGCCTTCCAAAAACCTCAACCCTGACGAAGCGGTTGCTTTGGGCGCTGCCATCCAGGGCGGGGTGTTTACCGGAGAGGTAAAAGATGTACTGCTGCTCGACGTGATCCCCCTGTCGCTCGGTATCGAGACCCTGGGCGGGGTGTTTACCAAGCTTATCGAATCGAATACGACCATCCCGAGCAAGAAAACCGAAACTTTCTCTACTGCAGCCGACAACCAGCCTTCCGTAGAGATCCATATCCTGCAAGGAGAAAGGCCGATGGCCGGCCATAACAGGACGCTGGGCAAATTCCACCTCGACGGAATTCCGTCGGCTCCCAGGGGAGTTCCCCAGATAGAGGTTACTTTCGACGTGGATGCAAACGGTATCCTGAATGTTTCGGCGAAAGACAAAGGAACAGGCAAGGAGCAGAAGATCCGTATCGAAGCCTCCAGCGGGCTGTCTGAAGATGAGATCAACCGTATGCGTGACGAGGCGAAGGCCAACGAAGAAGCCGACAAGGCTGAAAAAGAAAAGATTGAGAAGGTCAACGCCGCCGATACTACCATCTTCACTACTGAAAAGCAGTTGAAAGAGTATGGCGACAAGCTGTCGGCAGGTAATAAATCTAACATCGAATCGGCCCTTGCTGAGCTTAAAACCGCTCACCAGGCGAAAGACCTCTCCGGGATCGATGCCGGTCTGGCCAAACTGAACGCTGCCTGGGAAGCTGCCTCGCAGGAGCTGTATGCCGCTACCCAGAATGCCGAAGCTCAGGCAGGAGCACAGGATGCAGGCAACGGCAGCGCCGATTCGGGCTCTTCAGCGGAAGGTGAGGTTACGGATGTGAATTTTGAAGAAGTGAAGTAAAACCGCAGCATGGCTGCAAAGAAAAAAGCCTGGTGTCTCCTTTTACAGAAGGCGCCAGGCTTTTTCTTATTCAGCTTTTTATTCAGGAATTCTCCTGGATCCGGACATACTCCCCGATAATCCTCAGCCCCTCCAATGTCAGGGCGGGATCAGTTTCCACAAATTCCCCGGCCAGCGTGCCGATAATCGAAGACAATCCCCCGGTAGCGACCGCTACGACGTCTCCTCCCAGTTCTTTTTTGAAGCGATCGAGCAGGTTCCTGACAAGGCCCTCATAGCCGATCAATATGCCTGACTGTATCGAATGCATCGTATTTTTACCGATAGCAGTTTCAGGAAGCACAAGCGGCACTTCGGGAAGCTGGGCCGTATTGGCAAATAATGCCTTTACTGCCGTCATCAGTCCCGGGACGATCGCAACGCCCAATACCCGCCCGTCACCGGTTACAGCGGTAAATGTCAGCGCTGTCCCGAAATCCACGATCACACAGTTTCTTTTAAACCTTGTGTAAGCTGCTACGGCATTGGCGATCAGGTCGCTCCCGAGCTCATAGGGATAATCTATCTCCAGGCGCAGCGCCGGGTAGCTGCCGGCGCCCACCAGGACAGGCTTTATTGCCAGCAGGTTTTCAACCAGGTCACTAACAGCTGTGTTAAGGCCCGGTACGACGCTGCTGATCACTGCCGTGTCAAACCTGTCGGCTGTAATACCGGCTTCCAGCATCTGAAGCTGCAGATAGGCCTGGTATTGATAAACAGGCTGCCTTGATGAAGTGGGGGTACGCCATACATAGACCGGCTCCCTGCCTTCATACACACCGAATACTATATCCGTATTGCCAATATCTACTGCTAACAACATGTGTAATACTTTTATTCGGGAGCCTGTACCCCGGAAACAGCCGCCTCTCCGTTTATCTTTCTGACCAGCCCCTGAAGTACTTTCCCCGGACCGCACTCTATAAACTCAACGGCGCCGTCGGCTGACATCCGTAAAACAGACTGTGTCCATTTGACCGGACCGGTCAGCTGGGCGATCAGGTTTTCCTTAATAACCTGTACGTCGGTGGCCGGCTGGGCGGTATAATTCTGGTAAACCGGGCAAAGCGGGCTTGAAAATTCCGTATTTTCGATTGCCTGCGCCAGCTCTTCCCGGGCAGGCTCCATCAGGGGAGAATGAAAGGCGCCGCTCACAGGCAGGATCAGCGCTCTTTTGGCACCGGCTTCTTTCAACAGCTCACAAGCCTTCTCTACGCCTGCTACCGTCCCGGAGATCACCACCTGGCCGGGACAATTGAAATTAGCAGGTACTACGATCTCGTCCTTTATACCGGCACAGATTTCTTCTATCACATCATCGGCCAGCCCCAGTACGGCCGCCATGGTCGACGGGGTGATCTCGCAGGCTTTCTGCATGGCCATGGCCCGTTGCGCTACCAACTGCAGGCCATTTTCAAACGAAAGGGCACCGGCTGCTACAAGTGCCGAAAACTCCCCGAGAGAATGCCCGGCTACCATATCCGGGGTGAAGGCGTCGGCCACACGTGCCAGCACTACAGAATGAAGAAAAATGGCGGGCTGCGTCACCCTTGTCTGCTTAAGCTCCTCATCCGATCCCTCGAACATGACCTTCGTAATCTCGAATCCCAGTATGTCGTTTGCCTGGTCAAACAATTCTTTCGCCAGCGCCGACGACTGGTACAGGCCGGCCCCCATTCCTGAGAATTGGGATCCCTGACCGGGAAATACGTATGCTTTTTTCAAAATCGTATTGGTTTTAACTAAATGATTCCTGCGAAATCCCGAAAATTTGATCTGTAAAGAAAATAAAAAAAGAAACGGATCACGTAATTCCGGAGTGATTTTGAAGTTTACCACGAATATGCAGAGAGAAGCTCTTTCCCGTCTTCGGACGGTGAAAGAGCTTCTCTCTGTGTCCTCTGTGCCTCCGTGGTAAATCTTTATCAGTTAAAATTATACCGGATACCAACCTGCATCGTCCAGGTAGTACCGAATGTCCGTGCATCCTGGTACATTTCGGTCGGCAGTACCGTTTTTCCGTCGATATTGGCGGTATTCATCCTGAACGTAGGGTTCTCGCCTCTATTTACAACAGTCAGCGGCGTCGCTGCGTTGTTGACCACCTGCTTCATGATCCCCCAGCCTGAGTTAAGGAGGTTTCCGACATTCAGGATATCAACGCTCAACTGCAGGGAGTTTTTGCTTTTGTTGATGTCCGTCATCAGGTCCTGCAGCAGCCTGAAGTCGAAACGGTGGTACCAGGGCATCACCGCTCCGTTCCGGTCTGCAATTTTTCCTTTATTTTTTCGCAGGTAGTCTGAGTTCTCTATCAGCTTATTGAAAGCGGTTACCTGGTCTTCGACACTAAAATTCCCATCGGCTACAAAATTGATTTCCGATGCATCGTCAGGAATATATATCAGGTCGTTTCCGATGTTGTCACCGTTTACGTCGCCGCCATAGACAAAAGAATAACGCCCCCTGACAGCATCGCCGTAAATACCCCGGTTTACACCGTTATAGTAAAGCGAAAGCGTGGTTGCCAGGTGCTTAAAGTATTCTTTTCTCACCGAAATATTTCCTACTACCCGGTGAGGGAGCGCTTCTACGCCGGGGGCAAGAAACAAATCGTTGGGATTATTTCGCTGGGGCGTTGCACCCCAGGCCGAAGAGGCATTGGATCCCGAATTGTCTGTAGTGGTAAGCGCCTGAGTATAGCTGTAGAACAACGACCCGAAAACGCCGCTCCCCGAAGCCATCCTGACGCCGGCGCTCAGGTTAAAGGAATTGCCAAGTGTCGTATTGGTCAATACCGTCCCGGAATTGCCGCCGATAGCGGAATTATAGGTAAAAGCGTCTGAACTGGCATAATACTCCCTACCGTCGGCCATATAAACACCGCTTTCCTTACGGTTGGGGCCAAACTGGTAAACTGCTTGTATATCTTTGGTATACAACGCGTCGGCAACCAGGGTAAAGGGAGACCCTCCCAGCCTCTTTTCAATTCCTAAGCTCGCCCTGAGGATCTGCGGCATCCTGAAATCATTGTCGACCATCGCAAGAGCCCCCGGGATACCTCCCGTAGAGTTTCGCAGGAACACTTGCTGCGCGCTGGCTGGTGTGTTGTTAAACCAGTACAACTTATCGGGATTAAAACGAATGTCGTTTATCCACCCCGTCACTTCCCCGTAACTTCCGGGCTCGATCTGGTTCTGGATCATACCGGTATTGGCAGGCATGTTGGTCAGCCAGACAAACGGAACACGCCCGGCAAATATACCGGCGCCACCCCGGATGATCAGCGACCTGTCGCCCATGGCATCATACCTGAAACCGATCCTCGGCGACAACATGATCCTTTGCTTCGGCCACTCGCCTGTCCGGTAGTTCCTGACATTGCCATCGGGATACAGAAGATCGAGGGCATCGACGTTCGTATTGGCCACCAGCTTATTGAGGAACATCGGCACCTCAGCTCTCAGGCCGAAAGTCAGGTTCAGCAGGTCGTTTACGTTAAAGTTGTCCTGGACATACAACGCCGGCAGTGCATAATCCACCCTGGCCCAGGGCTCCTGTCCTTCGTAAGGGTACGTCAGCGCAAACTGGATAGGCGCTACTTCCTCCGGAGTCCCGGTTTTCAGGAAATCCTCTACCGTAGCATACCGGTAGTAGGAGGTCCCGTTCCGCATGTAGTTATTGGCAAACTTCTGCAACTCAAAGCTGGCTCCGACCAGGATATCGTGCCTGCCGAACGATAGCGAAGTGTTGTTGAAAATATTGTAATTATCGTTCAATACCTGGTTATTATAGGTAAAAAGCTCATAGCCGGCCGAGATATAATTAAAATAAGTACCGGCGGCTATCGACCCCAGCCCGTCACCGATATCGATAAACGGAAACTCTTCGCTGGGGGATGTCCTGCCGCTTTGAATCTTACTATAGGTAGCCAGCAACTGGTTGGAAACCCTGCCACCGAACGAGCTGTTCAGTTCAGCGGCAAACGACAGCACTTTTGATGCATTATTGTACATCGTCTTGGCAAATGCCATCGAATTCTCGCTCACACGGTTAAAAGGTCCTTCTGGACTTCGCGGACGCGCTCCCGAGACATTGTTAACCAGGACAGGTTGCTCGCTGTCCGTACTGTTAAAGCGAACCGCCAGCTTTTGGTTTTTGCTGATGTTCCAGTCAATTCTTGCCAGTATCGATTTCGTAGAAGATTTTCCGTTGGCATATCCTTCATAAGCGCCCGGGTTATAACCCCATTTATCGATCAGGTGATCGCGCACTGCTTCAAGGTCACTCCTTTTTACCCGTGTAATATTCCTTTCCGCATCCGACGTACCATCTTCCGACGCTCTCCAGAGATTTACGGCTCCGGCCTCAGGTCCAGTCGCATTGATCTGCTCTGCGTTAACAAAGAAGAAAAGCTTGTTCTTGATCAGCGGCCCGCCCAGCCTGAAACCCCAGGTTTTAGTAGAGCTTTCCTCAAGATTCCCTATCTCCACGCCTTTTACCTTTTTCCCTATCATTCCTTCATTCCTGAAAAAATGATAGGCAGAACCTACAAACTGGTTGGTCCCGCTCCTGGTCACGGCATTGATGCCGGCGCCGGTAAAACCACCCTGCCGCACATCAAACGGCGCTATATTGACCTGGATTTCCTGTATCGCATCTAGAGACAAGCCGCCGCCACCCGGCAGCGGATCATCGTTCAGTCCGAAGCCGTTGTTGAAATTGGCGCCGTCTATCTGTACATTGTTATAACGTCCGTCGCGTCCGGCGAAGGAGTTCCCGTTTGACTGCGGTGTCAGGCGGGTCATATCCGTAATGCTGCGCGAAATGGTCGGCATCGCCTGTATCTGCTTGTTGCTGATGTGCGTTGATGCGCCTGTTCTATCCGCGTCCACCCCGGCGGAGCCGATGACTACCAGGTGCGTTAAGGCAATTCCCTCTACATCCATTACTGCATGGAGGACGTATGTTTCTCCCAATCTCAGCACAATGTCGTTGTAAACTTTGGGGCTGTAGCCGATAAAGCTGATGGTGACCTTGTAAGGCCCCCCTACCCGCATATTATTAATGCTGAAAGTACCGTTGCTACTCACAGAAGTCCCGTATTGGGTACCGGACGGTTCATGAACTGCCAAAACCGAGGCTCCGGCCAGCGCTTCCTCGGCATCGCGTACCGACCCTGCCAGGGAAGAGGTCGTCACCTGCGCATGAAGGTCCCACGCTATCAGGCAGGCGCCAAAAATCAATAGCGGCAAAAGCTTCGTTTTGAAAAGTAGATTCCTGAAGTTCATAGTTTGTATTTTTTGATGAGGAATAAGTGTGAAGCATTGTGATGAAAATTTCAGTACAAAATAACAGCTAAAATGTGTAGATATTCAAAATACTTCTCTTCTAAAAGTTATACGCATAGTAGCTATGTTAAGCAAATAATATTGAAAATATTCAAATCTTCCTTCATTTCTGCACCAGAAAAGTGTCGAATTATTTTTTTATTAAATCTGTTAGCCGGGTATCACCGACCGCTGTTTAAAGATGTCATTGTTCTACCGTAAAATTGAGGGGGGAGCTACCCCGGTACTTATTCTTCACGGAGTTTTCGGCTCTTCCGACAACTGGCTGACGATCAGCAAACAAATAGCGTCTTCCGGGTATACCGTCTACCTGATCGACCAGAGAAATCACGGCAGATCGCCTCATTTTGACAAGCTTGACTACCCTTCAATGGCCGGAGATCTCCGCGAATTCATTGCAGAGGAAAATATTCAGAACCCCATCCTGCTGGGACATTCGATGGGAGGGAAAACAGTAATGGAATATGTGGTACGCTGGCCGGAAGAAGTAAAGAAACTGATCGTGGTCGATATAGCACCCAAAGCATACCCGGTCCACCATACCAGGCTGCTCGAAGGACTTTCCTCCCTATCGCTGCCCGACCTTACAAGCAGGCAGGAAGCTGACGAAATACTTTCGGGTTTCGAACCCTCACCGGGAGTCAGGCAATTCCTGCTGAAAAATCTCTTTAAGAATGAGCACAATGCCTTTGAATGGCGTTTCAACCTCCCGGTCCTCAAAAAAGATATGGAGCTTATAGGACAGGCCATATCCTCTCCGCACCCGCTTACGCTCCCCACACTGTTTATCCGCGGCGCCAGATCCAATTATATCCTCGATAGCGACTGGTCCGGAATCGAAAAGATGTTCCCGGAAGCAACCCTGGTAACCATACCGGATGCGGGCCATTGGGTCCAGGCCGAACAGCCCGCCCTTTTCCTGAAGGCGGTGTCGGAATGGCTGTTAAGTTAGCTGCCTGAGATACATCGGGATCACATTTTCGAAGCCGTAGTACAGCGCGTCACATATCAGCGCATGCCCGATTGAAACCTCATCCAGCCAGGGGATGGAAGCTTTCAGAAAGGCCAGGTTGTGCAGATCCAGGTCATGCCCTGCATTGAGTCCCAGGCCAATCTCCCTCGCTTTTTCGGCAGCAGACACGAACGGGGCGACAGCGCCGGCCCTGTCGGCATGATAGCGGGCGGCGTAGGGTTCTGTGTATAACTCGATCCTGTCGGCACCGCCGGCTTTCGCACCTTCAACCATCCGCGGGTCGGGGTTCACAAAAACCGAGACCCTGATACCGGCCGATTTAAAAGTATCGGCCCACTTCAGCAACCGGTCGCGATGAAGAACGGTATCCCAGCCCGCATCGGAGGTAAGGGCTCCCAGGGCATCGGGTACAAGGGTTACCTGGGCAGGCTTTACTTCCAGCACCAGCTTTACAAACTTTTCCTCCGAAGGATTGCCTTCTATATTAAATTCGGTAGTGACCACCTCTTTCAGGTCGTAGACGTCCCGGTAGCGGATATGACGCTCGTCGGGCCGCGGATGAACGGTGATACCCTGCGCTCCGAACCTTTCGCAATCCTGCGCTACCTTCACCAGGTCAGGGTTGTTGCCGCCCCGCGAATTCCGGAGGGTAGCGATCTTGTTAATATTGACGCTAAGCCTTGTCATAGAAATAGAACTCCTTAAACCGGCTTTCCCGGAAGAAATACGCCGGTATTTTGTAACTTTGTAATCCTGATACAAAGTTAACGGGTTGACTCGCCCATTGAACAACATTCCCATATTATTTAAAACTCATGTCACTAAAAAGCCAGGTTGAAGAAGGTATTAAAGACGCCATGCGTGCCAAAGACCAGGATACGCTTCGCGCGCTGAGGGCAATCAAATCGCTGATATTGCTGGAGGAAACAAAAGGAGGACAAACGGGCGACTTATCGGCGGACGACGAGCTCAGGCTCCTGACCAAAGCGGCCAAGCAGAGAAAGGAATCTATCGAGGTTTTCAGGTCGCAGGCACGTGAAGATCTGGCCGGGAAAGAAGAGGCTGAGCTGGCAGTTGTCGAACGTTTCCTGCCTAAGCAGTTGTCGGAAGAAGAGGTAAAAACCAAACTGAAGGATATCATAGCAAGGGTAGGCGCTTCTTCTGCAGGCGACCTGGGGAAAGTAATGGGCGTCGCCACGAAAGAACTGGCCGGGCAGGCCGATGGAAAAACCATCTCGGCGCTGGCTAAATCCCTGTTAGTGTAAAGACGCACGGCCGTGCGTCTCCACATTACCCAGCAAAAAATCAAATGAAGCTGCTCGACATCCTGATCCTGGTCCCGCTGCTTTGGGGGGCTGTAAACGGGTACAAAAAAGGGCTTCTCATAGAAATTATAGGCATAGGCGCCTTTATCGCAGCCATAGTGCTGGGCTTTAAATTCCTGGGACTGGGTATGGAGCTGCTGGAACCCTATACTTCGGCCCAGCTTGTAAAACGGGCACTGCCATTCCTCGGATTTGCAGTTATTTTCTTCCCGACCGTTTTCCTGATCAACCAGTTTGGCTACTGGCTGAGGAAATCACTCAGGATGACGCTGCTGGGCATGACCGACAGCCTGGCAGGAGCAGCAGTAGGGGTTTTCACCTGGGTTTTTGGGGTAAGCATAGTTTTCTGGCTCCTGACTTCCCTGGGAATAAAAATACCGGCGCACCGGACCGACGATACGTATCTTTACCCGATGATCGTTCCGGTGGCCCCGGTCGTGGTAGCCAAAGCTGTGGAACTCCTGCCGGCAAGCCACCGTTTAATTAAAGAATGGAAAAAAGAATATCTTTTGGAGGCGCAGTAGAAACGCAGTGCCCTGCGTCTGTACCAGATACCACAAAATAATCCGTACGGGATACCACAAAATAATATGACCGCCCCAAAACGCGACATACGAAAATTACCCGCCGACCAGCTCAAAACCTGGCTCTCTGACAACGGCGAGAAGGGGTTCCGTGCAGCCCAGATCGAAGAATGGCTCTGGAAAAAATCGGCCAGAAGCTTTGCCGAAATGACCAATCTTTCGCTTAAAACCCGGAATCTGCTCGAGGAAAACTACGGCATATACGCGATAGAGACGGACAGTACACAAAAAAGCAGCGACGGCACGGTCAAGTCGGCCTTCAGGCTGTCTGACGGGAATGTCGTAGAAGGGGTGCTTATTCCTGCTCCCGGGCGGATGACGGCCTGTGTAAGCAGCCAGGTAGGATGCTCGCTCTCGTGCAAATTCTGCGCAACCGGGTACATGGAGCGGATGCGCAACCTCGACCCCGCCGAGATCTACGACCAGGTGGTGGAAATATCCAGGCAGGCCGGGCTCCTGTACCAGGCGCCGCTCACCAACATCGTATATATGGGCATGGGAGAGCCTCTTCTCAACTATGCCAATGTCTTAAAATCCATCGACCTGGTCACCTCTCCTGACGGCCTGGGTATGTCGCCCAAACGTATCACCGTCTCGACTGCCGGCATCGCCAAGATGATCAGGCGTCTGGCCGACGACGAGGTCCGCTTCCGGCTCGCCTTGTCGTTGCATGCTGCCAATGATGAGAAGCGCAGCACGATTATGCCTATCAACGAGACCAATACCCTGGAAAGCCTGGCCGACGCCCTCAATTATTTTTATACTAAAACAGGCAACCGGATCACGCTCGAATACATTATTTTTGATAACTTCAACGATTCGCTGACCGATGCAAGGGAGTTGCTGGAATTTACCCGGAAAGTGCCGGCCAGGGTCAATATCATAGAATACAACCCGATCCGGGAAGCCGATTTCCTGAATGCGAAAGAAGATCGTATCAGTAATTTTGCCCGGTTCCTGGAACAGCGCGGGGTAGTCGTAAACGTAAGAAGGAGCCGCGGAAAAGATATAGATGCTGCGTGCGGACAACTCGCCAATAAATCGTAGATGTCGTCGTCATCTTAACAATTTGGTAACATTGCAGACTACCGGTTTATTTACCTTTGCACGCAAACTACCTACACGCCAATGTTATTTGGGTTAGAAACTGACATCTTCATTCTCCTCGCATTTTGTCTTCTTGCCGCCTGCGCATTCGAGTTTGTTAACGGATTTCATGATACTGCCAACGCAGTGGCCACCGTCATTTATACCAACTCACTGAAACCTAACGTAGCAGTGGTCTGGTCGGGGATCTGTAACTTCCTCGGGGTACTCTTCGGCGGAATAGCGGTGGCGATGGGAATTGTAAACCTGCTGCCGGTAGAGCTTCTCATAGACCAGAACGTCTACCATAGTATTGCCATGGTGTTTGCGCTGCTTTTCAGCGCGATCATCTGGAACCTGGGCACCTGGTATTTCGGTCTGCCGAGTTCAAGCTCGCATACCCTCATCGGCTCTATCCTGGGTGTCGGGCTGGCTTTTACGTTTATGCCCGAAAACACCAAGGGGGTCGGCGTAAACTGGACCAAAGCGACTGAGGTTTTTTCCTCGCTGCTGGTTTCCCCCCTTTTCGGATTCTCGATGGCGATCATCATCATGTTCCTGCTGAGAAGGCTGCTGAGCCGTCCGCTTAGAAAAATTGTTTTCAGCGAACCCAAGAAAAACCAGCCTCCTCCCGGCTGGATCCGCGGGATCCTGATCGCTACCTGTACACTTGTAAGCTTTTTCCACGGATCCAACGACGGGCAGAAGGGCGTCGGCCTGGTCATGCTTATCCTGATCGGTATCGTTCCTGCCCGTTTTGCCCTCGATAATTCCAAGGATCCGGAAAAGCTGAACGGGAACCTGACCGCTATAGAGCGCATTATCAGCAGGCTCGATACCACACATCTTTCAGGCGCCGACCGCGCAACATTCAATGAAACCAGGTATGAAATCACGTCGCTACGCAGCCAGATCGACCACCCGCTGGAAGGTCACCACCTGCCCGAAAGCGAAAGGCTTAAGGCACGACGGTCGCTTATGCTGATTTCCCGCAACCTCACCAACATTGTAGATACAGGGAATACCAACCTGGCCGAACACCAGATCGCCAGCCTCAAAAAGGAGCTCAACAACGTCGATGGCATCAGGCGGTATACCGACTATGCCCCCGACTGGGTCATCCTGATGATTTCGCTTTCGCTTGGCCTCGGCACGATGGTAGGCTGGAAAAGAATTGTTATCACCATAGGTGAAAAGATCGGTAAGCAGCACCTCACGTACGCCCAGGGAGCATCTGCCGAGATAGTAGCCGCCGGTACGATTGCTGCCTCATCCGGGTTAGGATTGCCGGTGAGCACGACCCATGTGCTTTCTTCGGGTATAGCAGGAACCATGGTGGCCAATAAGGGCATAAAAAACCTTCAGGCCGATACCGTGCGTAACATCATGCTCGCATGGATACTGACCCTGCCCGTTTCCATGACGCTCTCCGGAACGCTGTATTTCTTCTTCCGGTGGATATTCTGATTCTACAGTAAGTCTCGCTAGGAATAGCAATAACCTTCCAGCCGGCAGGTTAGCAGCGGTGTGCTGGTATTGAGCACAAGCTTTTTGGAGACACTGGGATCGACCAGCAACTCTTCGATAAAGCCTTTTTCTTTTGTTGAAACGACAAGTATATCGGCTTCCAATTGAAGGGCCTGTTTTTCAATTTCTTCTATTATCGAATGCCGCCCGATGTCTACCAGCACAAAATCTTCATCGGTAAAGCCGAATTCCTCCTTGATGGGCCCGATAAACTGGTGGTCAGGCTGGATATCAGGCTGAATGAGCGAATTCAGCTTCATAAACTGCAGACGTGCGCCCAGGTCGCCGGCGATAGCCGCTACCTTCCTGATCGCGTCGTTTTCGTCATTCTCCAACCGGGTAGCGTACACCATCTTATCGATGCGCTTCAGCTCGGCTCCCGGCGGAATGGTCAGCACCGGCGCGCATTCAAGCCCCTTCACAATATCGGTAGCCACGCTTCCGAAAAGTTTGTCCAGGAAACCTCCCTTCCCTGTTCTGCCGATCACCACCAGGTCTGCCTTAAGACTCTCTGCATATTCGGTCACAGCTGTTAAAATCTTACCTTCCGCCCAGATCGCTTCCGCCTCCAGTCCTTCTGCACGAACTTCTTCCAGGTAACGCTGCAGATCATTCCTGAGCGATTCTTCGACATCTTTATAAATACCCATGCTTACCGGAACGCTTATCTCGGTAGGCACATAGGGATAATACACGTGTAAGAGATAGATTTTCGCTTTTGTCTTCCGGGCTATCAATTTAGCCGAATTCAGCGCAGAAAGGCAGTTTTCGGAAAAATCTACCGGAACAAGAATTGTTTTCATGGAAAGTTTTGGTTATTCGTGCTCTTCGGGACTGCAAGTCCCGAAGCCCTATTATGTCGCCTTTGGCGGCGCCCGCAACGAAGTTCAGAAAATATATTTAAGTATACATCATCAAATTGTTAAGTACAAATATTTAAACGAATCATTAAACCTTTCAGTACCCCGTTTGTCTATAACCTCCGGGACAAAACCTAAAATAAAATAATTTTTTTTTGCATATACGACATTCATTCCCTTATTTTGAAACGTAATCGGCACTATACGACCGAAAACTTACAGCAAACTATTTCCTTCAATTTTAAACCAGCAGACAATATAGGCACACGGATCTACGTTAACTAAATCGAGAAAGATCAATGGAGAAGATCCAAGTTAGCGACAGTGAACTAGTTTCTCTGTATATCCGTGGCAATGAAAAAGCCTTCGAAAAGCTGGTAAATCGCCATAAGTCTAGAGTTTACACTACTATCTACCTGATCGTTAAAGATCAGTATATTGCTGAAGACCTTACACAGGATTCCTTCATCAAAGCGATCGATACGATCAAGTCAGGCAGGTACAACGAAGAGGGTAAATTCTTACCGTGGATAATCAGAATAGCCCACAACCTAGCTATTGATTATTTCAGGCGCGATAAACGCTATCCAAATGTAGTGTTTGAAGACGGCAGCAGTGTATTCAATACATTGGATTTTTCAGAAGATTCGGTCGAATCGCTGCAAATCCGTCAGGAAACTCACGAACAGTTAAGGGAAATGATCCAACGTTTACCTGATGTACAGAAGCAAGTCCTGATCATGCGTCACTACAACGACATGAGCTTCCAGGAAATTGCCGATGCTACGGGAGTGAGTATCAATACCGCTTTGGGAAGAATGCGTTATGCGCTGATTAACTTACGCAAGCAATTCAGCCAACGTACCCCATATTATGATAAAAACCTTTACTTATGACGATGTTGTCCGTTATGCTTATTCGGAAACAACCAACGAAGAAAACGAGCAGATTGCCGAAGCGCTGATTTCCAGCGACGACCTGATGTCCTTTTACATCGACACAATGGAAATCCGGAGGCAGATGAACCTGATCGTTTGCCAGCCTTCCGGTGAAATAGTCCGGAATATAATGGCCTATTCAGCCCTGACGCCAGACCTGAGACAGCCCGTCTCCACGGTTTAAGTTACAGAACCACTATTTTAAGTATACCCGGCTTTCCGAGAGCCGGGTTTTTTATTAATTGCCTTTTTCATGGTTTTACCATAAATTATTTGCCATCAACCTATTTAGACCATTGACTTTATCAATAAAATATTATTTTGCAGAAAGTTCTGTAATCTAACATCAAGCTTTTAATTACATGCTCAGCAGGGTTGCCAATTCCATTTACTGGACCAATCGTTATATGGAGAGGGTGGAAAACTATGCGCGGTTTGTGGCCGTCAATTTTAACCTGGCGCTCGACCTGCCTCCCAACACCGAGGAGCAATGGGATCCGCTTCTCGTAGCCACTGCCGACCACAGTAATTTTTATCATTATTACGACTTTCCTACGCGCGAAAAAGTCATCTATTTCATGACTTTCGACAAGCGCAACCCCAATTCTATCGTCAGCTGCCTGCTGGCTGCACGCGAAAATGCCCGGACCATCCGTGAAACCATCAGCCGTGAGATGTGGGAAAGCATTAATTCCCTGCACCTGAAACTTCAGCATCTTTCCCAAACTCCCGCCCCTCCCGATAAGATGCAGGATTTTTTTGACGACATTAAAAACAGCTGTCTGCTGTATCACGGGATCATGGACTCTACTTTTACGCGCAACGAAGCCTGGCATTTCGGCAGACTGGGCAGGTTTCTTGAGCGGGCCGACAAAAGCTCCAGGTTCCTGGATGTGAAATATTTTACTCTTGTGCAGGACTATGTAAACGCCAACTATACTCTTGAGCTCATGATCAGCTCGGCTGTCCTGAAATCGGTAAGCGCCTACAATATGTTCCGCCAGACACACAAAGCGCTCAACCGTTCGAATATAACTTTGTTCCTGATCCTGGACAGGCATTTCCCACGCTCCATTGTATATTCACTCCTGCAGGCTGAAACCTCCCTTTATGCCATAGCCGGCAGTGCTCCTGCAATGGGGGCCACCAATATCGCAGAAAAAACGCTCAGCAAACTAAGAAGTGATATCGAGTACAGCAGTGAGGAGGAAATCTTCAAAAACAGCCTTCACCACTATTTAGACCGGTTCCAAACCCGCAACAACGAAGTAGATAACGCCATATTTGACACCTATTTCGGTCTTAAACCCACCCAGGAGCAGCTATTGGGCAGCCAGATACAATCCCAGCAGGCATAGTAAGTCCATCAAAGAATTTGCTAAATTCGCGGCAGAGTTCTACTTCCGTAAATCTCGCTTTTAAGTATGACCTATTGCCTGGGCATCAAGCTCGCATCCGGACTAGTTGCTATTGCAGATACACGGCTTACCTCCGGTACCGAAGTATCTTCCAATAAAAAGCTGTCCGTACACCAGTTGGAGCACCATTCCATGTTTATCATGACGTCGGGTCTGAGGTCGGTGAGAGACAAGGCTATTGCATACTTCAAAGACGCTATTGAAGAGAACGATGCCAGTTTCGACAAAATGTATAAAGCGGTCAACGCATTAGGGCGGCAGGTGCGCCGGGTGGCCGAAGAAGATCTTCAGTCTCTCAAACAATCCGGGTTGAGCTTCAATCTACACGCTATTATAGGAGGACAGCTTGAAAAAGACGATGAGCACAAGCTCTTTCTGCTCTACCCCGAGGGGAATTGGGTAGAAGTAGGACAGGGATCGCCGTTTATCATCATTGGTAACTCAGGATACGGGAAGCCGCTTTTGTACAGAAGTCTTGTGTATGACACCCCTATGACGGAGGCCCTTAAGATCGGGTTGCTTTCATTCGACTCGACGCGGGTCAGCTGCAACGATGTCGACTACCCGATCGATACAGTACTGTATAAGAAAAATACGTTCCGCATGGTAGAGCACCGTTTTGAAAAAGAAGACGTCGATTACATCGGGAAGCAGTGGGGAGCCATATTGAAAAATGCCGTTCAGAAGCTCCCTGTCGACTGGATGAAGCCGGCTTTTGAAAAGCTGGAAGAAATAAGGGAAGAGCAGCCTCTGACTTAACTTAGCAGTGTTATTCCGTACCATTTATAATAATTAAATTTTAAAGTGTCTCTTATTAAATCCATCTCCGGTATCCGGGGTACAATTGGCGGAGCTCCCGGCAATAGCCTTACCCCGGTCGATATTGTAAAATACGCTGCCGCATACGGCATGTGGGTACTTGAACAGAACCCGGAAAACCCTACCGTTATCATAGGCCGCGACGCAAGGCTTTCAGGTTCGATGCTCACCCATATCGTAGCCGGCACGCTTCAGGGTCTCGGGCTTAATGTGACGGACCTTGGACTTTCCACTACTCCTACCGTAGAGCTTGCGGTAGAAAATTCCGACGCGGCAGGAGGGATCATTCTCACTGCCAGTCATAATCCTATCCAATGGAATGCCCTCAAGCTATTAAACAGCAAAGGTGAATTCCTTTCTGCCCTGGATGGTGAAAAAGTGCTGGATTTTGCCGAAAGCGAAAACTTCAATTTCGCGGAAGTCAAAAAAATAGGTTCCTATACCACCGACGATACTGCGCTGGACAAGCATATTGAGCAGATCCTGGCACTGGAACTCGTCGACACGGAAGCCATCAGGAACGCCGATTTCCGTATTGCCGTAGACGCCGTCAACTCCACGGGCGGAATCGCGGTGCCCAGGCTGCTCGAAGCGCTCGGCGTAGCGCCCGAAAATATTACAAAAATAAATTGTGATCCCACCGGTCATTTCGCCCACAACCCGGAGCCTTTGCCCGAGCATCTTCATGAAATTTCCAAAACCATTGAATCCGGGAACTACCACCTGGG
The DNA here is from genome assembly GCA_964559125.1 of uncultured Cytophagales bacterium. Lineage (GTDB taxonomy): Bacteria > Bacteroidota > Bacteroidia > Cytophagales > Spirosomataceae > Ravibacter. The sequence goes on along the minus strand of CAZLGW010000018.1, from coordinate 87,487 downwards.
CATCGTCGTAGATCCGGACGTAGACCGGCTAGCCCTCATCGGGGAAGACGGTACTGCTTTCGGCGAGGAATACACCCTTGTTGCCGTAGCCGACTATGTGTTGAAGCATACACCCGGCAATACGGTCTCCAACCTCTCCTCTACAGGCGCTCTCCGCGATATTACCCAAAAGGCAGGGTGGTCTTATTATGCCTCCGCGGTAGGAGAAGTGAACGTGGTAGAGGCTATGAAGGAGCACTATGCGGTCATAGGAGGAGAAGGAAACGGGGGGGTTATTTATCCGGCGCTTCACTACGGGAGAGATGCCCTGGTGGGGATCGCCCTGTTCCTGAGTCACCTGGCCAGGTTCGGAAAATCCGTCAACGCACTCAGAAGTACCTATCCTAATTACTATATTTCAAAAAATAAAATTGAACTTACCCCTGAAATAGATGTTGACCAGGTATTGGCAGCCATTGTCAGGAAGTATGCCAAGCAACCTGTCAATACCGTCGACGGAGTAAGAATAGACTTTGACAAAGATTGGGTCCATCTGAGGAAATCGAATACGGAGCCGATTATCCGTATCTATTCCGAAGCAGACATGATCTCTACCGCTAATAACCTCGCCAACAAACTGATAATGGACATTAAAGAAATTTTGTCCGCCCCAAAAGAATGAGTACATATGAAAGCTTATCTCGACAATGCCGCGACCACCCCGCTTGATCCTGAGGTGCTGGAGGCCATGTTGCCCGTATTGAAAGATGTTTACGGAAACCCTTCGTCGATACACGCCAACGGAAGACAGGCGCGATCCCTGATTGAAAGAGCCAGGAGAACTCTCGCCGAGTTGCTGGGAGCTTCACCCGCCGAGATCTTTTTTACATCGGGGGGCACAGAGTCAAACAACACCGTTCTGACGGGCAGCGTCGAAACCTACGGGATCCGGCACGTGATTACTTCACCCCTGGAGCACCATGCCGTTCTCCACACGTTAAGCCACCTTGAAAAAACAGGGAGAATACGGCTGAGCTATGCGGATATAGATGAGTCCGGAAGGATAGATATGGATTCGCTGGAAAAGCTGCTCGGATCGGGAGAAAAAGCATTAGTATCGCTGATGCATGCCAACAACGAGATCGGCAACCTCTACGACATCGAAGCCATAGGCGAGCTTTGCGACGCTTATGGGGCTGTTTATCACTCGGATACCGTCCAGACGATGGGGCACTTCAGGCATGATGTAAAAAAGTTGAAGGCCAACTTCATCGTAGGGGCCGCCCACAAGTTCCATGGTCCGAAAGGTGTCGGGTTCTTCTACCAGAAAGCCGGAACCCGGATACTGCCTTTTATACACGGCGGCGCCCAGGAAAGGAATATGAGAGGGGGGACAGAAAATGTGTACGGGATCGTCGGCCTCGCCAAAGCGCTTGAAATCGCCTACAGGGATATGGAAGAGCATCGCCGGAAAATTCTTTCCCTCAAACTGAAAATGAAGCAGGCTCTCCTTGAGAAGATCGAAGGGGTACGGTTTAACGGTCTTTCCGGCGATCCGGACCGGAGTCTCTACACGGTCCTCAATGTGTCGCTGCCAGCCACTGAAATAAGCGATATGCTGCTTTTTAACCTGGACATAGAAGGTGTCTGTGCCTCGGGAGGCAGCGCATGCGCAAGCGGGACCGACATAGGGTCGCACGTACTCCAGGCGATCAAGGCTGACCCCAACCGACCTGGTATCAGGTTCTCTTTCAGCAAGTTCAACACAACCGGCGAAGCCGACTACGCGACAGAAGTACTCGCCGGTCTGTTCCATAAAAATGAGGTTTAACCTCTCCCCGGAAAGGTAATCTTGCCTTAACAAACAGGTAATACACCACCTCTAGTTTTGTGTCAGATATAAACAATACTGACACCAGACAATGAGGTTACACTTACTTTTTCTGTTTTTCCTTGTTGCCTTCCATGGCGCTGCACTGGCCCAGTTAAGCACAATCAAAGGCAAGGTTACCGATGAGCTCTCATCGGAGGGAGTAATCGGCGCAAGCGTACTGATAGAGGGTACGAATCACGGCATAGCCACCGACATCGAAGGGAACTTCGAGCTCAAAAGCGTTCTTCCCGGCAGCTACACGCTTATCGTATCATCGGTAGGCTATCAATCCCAGAAACTCCAGGAAGTTAAAGTTGCAAGCGAAGAGACCGTCACGGTTGAAGTAAAACTCAGGGAAGCGGCGGAAATGATGGAGGCCGTGGTGGTAAGAGCCACCAGGACAACCGGTACGCAATCGGCCGTCATTTCGGAAATACGCAATGCCGCCCAGGTAGTCAGCGGGGTTTCGCAGCAGCAGATCAGGATATCGCAGGACCGTGACGCAGCCCAGGTCATGAGCCGTATCCCGGGCGTCACCATAGTTGACGGGCGCTTTGTAATGGTACGCGGCATACCCGAACGCTATAACCAGGTAGTGCTCAATAACGCCATTGCCCCCAGCACCGAGATCGACCGCCGTACCTTTTCATTCGATCTTATTCCAAGCCACGTCCTCGACAGGATGCTCGTGTATAAATCGGGTTCTGCAGACAACCCGGGGGATTTTGCGGGAGGGCTGATCAAAGTCTTTACAAACAACGCTACGGAAAATAACTTCCTCTCCGTGACTGTTTCGGGAGGGATAAGGACCGGCACCACCTTTAACCCGTATTTCCAGTCGAAAGGGTCTCCTACAGACGTACTCGGATTCGATAACGGGTTCCGTGCGTTGCCGGCTTCCTTCCCGGCTACAAACCTCCGCGACCTCCCCGGCAACTCTCCCGCCAGGATAGCGGCCGCCCATTCGCTTCATAATAACTTCGTAGCCCGCCAGACAACCGCCACCCCGGATCTTGGCGCCGGTATAACTTTCGGCCGATCCTGGCAGCTCGGCAGCGCCCGTTTAAGCACGCTCACCTCGGTCAACCTCTCGCAATCATACCAGAGTTCGGAAAGGGAATTCTTTCGCTATTTCGAAACCGGCGAGAAACGCTTTGCCTACATCGATAATTACTACGAAAAGGAAAATAAAGCAGGTATTCTGAGTAACTGGAATCTCAACCTGAATGCCTACAATAAAATTGCTTTCAAAAACCTGTTTAATCAGATCGGCGAGAACCTGACTGTTCTGCGTACCGGTGAAGACTTTAACCAACAGGCCGGCTACCGCCGAAAAAATTACATGTACGAGTACCGGAGCCGTACCATTTACAGCGGGCAGCTCGAAGGCACGCATATTTTCCCGGCCAGCACCAGCACGCTCAACTGGGTATTCGGGCTCAACCACCTGGCAGAGAACCAACCGGACCTCAGGCGTTTCCGCACAATACGCAATGCCCCGGGCGATACGCAAATCGACGGTAACGAGTACCGTATGGTCGTTCCTCCTAGCTCCAACCTGTATGATACGGGCCGCTATTTCGGTAAGCTCAGTGAAACCGGCGGGAGCCACGGACTGAACTATGACATCCGGATCGGCGGGAGCGAATCAGCCCCCATCAGGCTGAAAGCAGGGTATCTTGCCGATTATCGCTCCAGGAGCTTCAACACCCGTTATTTCAGCTACCTGATTCCCGGGACCACCCCTATAAACGAGGAGGAACGCCTTATAAACCTGCCGCTTGCGCAAATTTTTGCCAACCAGAATATTGCTGAGCAAACCGGCTTCAGAATAGGAGAAGGCACCAACAGCAGTGACAGCTACACCGCCTCCAACCTCCTTGGCGCAGCCTATGCGGGCGTAACGATACCTGTCGACCGCCTTAACATTTCTGCCGGTGTACGGGGAGAATACAACGTTCTGAAACTGGAATCATCCAGCGAATCGGGAAACCCCGTCAATGTAAATAACTCCAGGTTTTCGCCGCTCGGCTTCCTCAATGTCGACTACGATCTTACAGCCGGGAGCAAGCTCAGGTTTGCCTACAACCGTACGCTCAACCGCCCGGAATTCAGGGAAATCGCTCCATTCCTCTTTTATGACTACGAATTCGAAGCCGAGCGCTTTGGTAACCCAAATCTGAAAATAGCCAGCATCGACAACCTCGACCTGCGCTACGAATTCTACCCGAGGGAGGGCGAGGTGCTGAGCCTGGGCGGATTCTATAAGCACTTCACCAACCCGATAGAAACGCTTATACTGAACAGGTCGGAATCCCCGGGGTTCTCCTACCAGAATGCCGGGAAAGCTTACAATTACGGTGTGGAACTTGAAATACGTAAATCGCTGGAAGGGCTTACAGGTAGTCCTTTCATCGACAAGCTGAGCGTCAACATGAATGCCTCCTATATCCGTTCAACGGTCGATTATGGGCAAAACGCAAGCCTGGCCCAGGAACGTAAAAGGGCACTCCAGGGCCAATCGCCCTATATCGTCAACGCGATCGCCAGCTACCTGGACGAAGAATCGGGATGGCAGTTCAGCGCATCATACAACATTTTCGGCAAGAGGATCTTTGCGGTAAGCAGCGATATGTTCCCTACTATCTACGAACTCCCGCGGAATTCAGTAGATCTCACGGTTTCCAAAAATTTCCGCAATCACCTCAGCCTGAAAGCCGGTATACAGGACCTGCTCAACATGAGGTACCGGTTCTACCAGGATACCGACCGGAACGCAGCAATCGATATGGCAAAAGACCACCCGATTTTCAACTACCGCCGGGGAACGCTCATCAATGCTTCCATTACCTACACGATTCAATAAAGGCCAACCCCGGTTCATCTGTCTGCCAAATTTCAGTATCAATAAATCAATCAATTCAGTTAATCAAGACAACTTTTTATGAAGACGAATCTGTTGAGTGCCTGGATGTTAGCCGGCCTGGTATTACTGGCAGGCTGTAAGAACGACAAGCCGACGCCGGAACCCGAACCGGAGGAGCCTGCGTATGTAGTCCTCAAGGGAGACCTGTCGACACAGACGCTGACCGCAGATAAGAAATATCTGCTGGAGGGAATTGTATTCGTTCGCAGCGGGCAGACCCTCACTATCCAACCCGGTACTGTTGTTGCAGGAGAGAAAAGATCAAAGGGTACCCTCGTTATTGACCGTGGAGGCAAGCTGATCGCAAAAGGCGAGAGCAGCAAACCTATTATATTCACTTCCAACCAGGCAGTAGGCGACCGCGACCGTGGCGACTGGGGCGGGCTGGTACTATTGGGTAATGCCCGCGTCAATCTTGAATCACCGTCTATAGAAGGGATCAGCGGGAACGTAATATACGGTGGGACCGACGACAATGATTCATCGGGAGAACTGGAATACGTACGCGTTGAATTTGCAGGTATCGAACTCACTCCTAACAACGAAACCAACGGGATCACGTTGGGCGCTGTCGGAAGGGGCACTAAATTTGAGCATATCCAGGTCAGCTACGGCGGCGACGACGGTATAGAATGGTTCGGGGGGAGTGTTAACGGGAAATACCTCATCGTCTTCGGTACATGGGACGACTGCTTCGACATCGATAACGGGTTTTCGGGTAATCTCCAGTTCGGGTTGAGCGTACGCTATCCCAGCTATGCCGACCAGTCTGATTCGAATGGCTTCGAATGGGATACCGACGGGCAGAATAACCCGGATCGTTTCAAAACGACTGCAACAGTATCAAACTTTACCGTATTAGGACCTTCTTTTGACGGCAACGCCCTCTCCGGCAACTATAAGTTCGGAGCAGACCTGAGAAGGAATGTGGCCGCTTCTCTCTATAACTCGGTAGTTGTAGGCTTTCCCACCGCTATCCGTCTTAACCAAAGCTCGGTTTTCCCGAACTATACAGACGGTACAGGCCAGTTTGCCAATAACATTTTCTATGGCAAAACCGCAACTATCGTCTCCGGATCGGACGTAACTGTCAATGCGATTTCAGCTTACCTGGCTGCCAACGACAACATCGTCGAAGCAGGCAATGATTTCCAGACTAAAGCAGCTTATGAAGCCCTGGGTCTTAAAGCCGATCAGTTTTTCGCCAAAAGGCTGAATACGGAATATCCTGCCCACCCGGATTTCACACTTACAAGCGGCACGCTGTCTCAGGGAGCGAAGTTCGATTATCCGCGCTTCAGCGAAGAAAACCGCAGCAACCAGTTTGACAAGAGCGTGACTTTCCGCGGAGCATTCGGCGCCACCGACTGGACGAAAGGATGGACCCATTTTGATCCTATTAATGTCGAATATTAAATAATTAGACAATTAGGCGATGAGGTAATTGCCTCATTGTCTAATTGCCTCACTGTCTAATTATGAAAACGATTCAGACTATTCTTTTCCTCACTCTGCTGTCGCTGGCGGCGTGCACTACAAACCGTGATTATGAAGTTTCCTCTCACCTGGACTCCCGGGAGCAGCAGGAATTTAAGTGGAACATTATAAGGTACGTAGCGCCGCTTCCTGAAAAAGCAAACGAGAGGAACAAGTTTGATGAAAAATTCTACGCTCATTATGAGAGGCAGACAGACAAGGTACACCTCGACAAATATTTCCCCTCTCCTGACGGCTATATTTATTTTGAGGTAAGCCGTATCGCCCCCAGCTTTAAGGTAAAGCGGGTCGCTACGGCCGGAAGGCTCAGGTATGACGAAAACGGCGGGATAGAAACCTACGAAGAAGTGTATCGTACCTGGAAAATGGAAGAAAAGGAACTTGCAAAAAAAACAAAGCTGCTTTTTTCCAGGTTCATCGCCGGGGAGGATCTGACTCCTTATTTCACTGTCAACTCTGAAGATGCATACATCGAGTTCCCTGATCACCAGGTGAAGTACGATAAAGAGCTCAGAAAATGGGTCGGGAGCGAATTGGTCTTGCAGGCCGCGCCGCACAAGGCTGATCGTGTAGCTGCTCCTGAGAGCAGCAATTAAAAGAGTATGGGGGAATGAATTCCCCCCTAATTGGTGTCAGAACGAAAAAGCCGGATGCATTGTGTCCGGTTTTTTTATTGACGACAGACGGTTAGGTTTTACCCACCCGGCTGCTTTATTGAGAATATTCTACCAGTTCAATCAACGAGCTCAGCATGAACCGTCGCAAAGCCCTGACAACCATTGTAGCCGGTACCGGCTCCGCCCCGCTAATCTCTTCAAAAATGGAAAATTCGAAACCAGCGCCCCTGTTCCGGTATTGTCTGAATATGAGTACGATTGCAGGCCAGAAGCTGGGCTTCAGGAAAGAACTGGAAATAGCGGCCCAAGCCGGCTTCCCGTCTGTGGAAATATGGGTGAACAGTCTTTTATCCTATCTTAAAGAAGGTAATTCTGCTGCACAGACCAGTCGGATGATCTCCGATCTCGGGCTTACTGTAGAAAATGCTATCGGTTTTGCCCAATGGGCAGTCAACGATGATGATAAGCGAAAAAACGGCTTGGAGCAAATGAAGGCCGAAATGGATCAGTTAAGGGAGATCGGCTGCTACCGCGTGGCTGCCCCGCCTGTGGGAGCTACCGAAGGAGAGCTGGAGCTGAAAGCCGCTGCAGACAGGTATGCCGCAATTGTGGAATTGGGAAAGCAGACCGGGGTAAAACCCCAGCTTGAATTGTGGGGATTTTCCAAAAACCTGTCCCGCCTCGGGGAAGTACTATATGTAGCCGCCGAATCAGGCCAGACCGATGCAAGGTTGCTGCTCGATGTTTACCACCTCTACAAGGGAGGATCCGGGCACGCCGGATTGCCTTTTGTAGGAAAACCGCTTATTGAAATATTCCACATGAACGACTACCCGGCACAGCCTGACAGGACTCATATCGTCGATGCCGACCGGGTCTATACCGGCGACGGCATTGCTCCTGTCGCCCGGGTACTGGAAGACATCAAAACGCCCGGCAAAACCATCGTATTATCTTTGGAGCTGTTTAATAAAGCCTACTACGCGCAGGACGCTCTGAAGGTAGCGCAGACAGGGCTGCAGAAAATGAAGGTTATTGCGGATAAAATCAGGTAGGTAACCAACCCCTCACAGCTAATACTTCACAACCCGTTTAACTACCCGATCCTCCCCGATGCGGACTTCCAGGAGATAAATCCCTGCCGGTAGAGCGCTGACGTCAACCGGATATCCGGCAGAATCGCCTGGCTTCTCTATCGGTACCTGGTGAAGACGGGCACCATTAATAGAAAAAATGCTGATACTTCCCGTACCGCGAAGGCTATTGTTTACGGAAACAGTCAAAACAGCCGAAGCCGGGTTAGGCTGGATGGTCACGCTCTTCACAAATGTTTCGTAATCGGGCTCGTTGCCGGTTATTTCAACATCTCTGACGTAAATCGTGACTGAAGCGGTATCTATACATACATCCGTACCCGAGCCCGTAACATAGTAGGTCTGCGTCCTGCCCGGCCTTACTACAAGCATCGGCCCGACACTTCCGTTTGCATTGTCGGCCGCGACCCATTGGTAAACGCCTGCCCCGCTTGCCTGCAGGGTAACAGACTCCCCTGGATTGACGAATATATTGGAGCTGGATAGCTGAACCGACGGCTTCATGCCGTAAACCGCCTCTATATGATGCGCTATATCCAACCCGTTCGTATTCAGGTTCAGATCCCATTCTCCCTGGCTGGACTGTCTCCAGGAAGTCCCGTTCAGCGCTTCCCCGTCGCGTGTGGTATACAGCGCTATCGTGTCGCCTTCGTAGGTCAGCTCTATCCCGATATGGAAGGCACGCCCCCCTACCGGGACCTCCCGGTTGAACGTGACATTAGTGATCCGGTTTGCCGCGATATCGGCCGCGATTTGTCTCAGCGGAACTGCTTTGTATTCAAGAACCGAGCCGGGTCCGCCCTGGAAGCCCCGGGCATTCCACACGACCACATTCACCACCGCTTCCGATTCGGCTCCGTCCTTCATGAATACCTTACCGAATTTAAGCCTGGCATTACTCACGGTACTGTATCCCAGCGGATTTTCAAAAAACTCCGACACAGCTTGTATCCTGGAAGCATTTTGCCCGGCAACATATCCCCCACCGGCTTCCCGGATCAGGGTTTGCGTGCCTTTGAAATTCGATACATCGGCACACTGCCCGGCGTTCATTACTTCGATAAAACCTGCCGAGCGAAGCACATTACTCCCGTTGCTGTTGGACACAGTAAGCTCGACGCTATAGATGCCGGGTGTATGATAGGTGACGACGGGGTTTCTTTCGGTAGAAGTAGCCGGCGTACCTCCTTCAAATTTCCAGGACCACGACGCAGGCCTGTTGAGCGACCGGTCGGTAAACTGCACCTCGGCATCCAGCAGAACCTGCTGCCTGTCGGAAGTAAAGCGTGCTATCGGGCCTCCACCCTGTATATCGCCCAGTACATTTGAAGTAAGCAGCTCACGCCTTCTGGGACTGTTTGCCATGACCGCGCGTATTCTCGCCTTTTGGTCCAGCGTAAAAATATTCATACAGGCATCGTTGGAGTAATCCATATAGTTCTCCACCATATTCGTCCCTCCGCAACTCTGCCTTCCCGCCGGGCACCCGCTGCTGGCCGATGCCTGGGCCGGTGTATCGTCACAATAGTCATTTCCGCAATTCGAATCTCCCCAGATATGCCTCAGCCCCAACCAGTGCCCGGTTTCATGCGTAAGCGTCCGCCCCTGGTTATTGTTGGTGAAGAGATTGGAGAAATTACCCTTGCGCGAATTTCCGAATGCCCTCACATGCACCACCACTCCATCGGTCGTGCCTGCCCCACCCTCCGACAACCCCTGAAGTCCCGACTGTACCGGAAACTGCGCATAGCCGAGAAGCTGGGAGCTACCGCCGCTTGCAATATCCAGCACCCATATATTATAATAGAGGGTGGGATCCCAGATGGTGTAGGTCTTCAGGTTCTCTATCTGGTCGCGGGTCCAGGTAGAGCGACCGCCGGCCACCCGGTTAATACCCGGCTCGGCCATGGTCTGGCCCTGGGGATTTATAACTGCAAGCGCAAACTCTATTTCTACATCCGCCCCTCTCGAATGTGTATTGTAACCTGGCGTATTGACCTTCTTGCGGAAATCCTCGTTGAGAGTTTCTATCTGGGAAGCTACCTGGGCGGCGCTGATATTGGCACCCGCCCCGACATTTTCCCCGTTATGTACCACATGCACCACCACAGGGATGGTAATGACTTCGTCGGCAACTCTTCCTCCTTTCAGTATCAGCTCATTTCTCTCCCTTATCTTACGCTTCACGAATATCTCAAATTCATCAAGTGTACCCATCTCCGGGTGCCTGAGCCGCAAAATGCTATCCATAGGCATGGTTGCGCACTGCTCCTCTACCTGGGCCATCAGCGGAGATGCCAACAGTCCGAAAATGCAGAGTCTGCACCCCCTCACAACCTGGATCTTAATATATTTTAGTATCGCAATCATAAACTACAACCTTCTTTATCTGGTAACTTCTGACATTCCCGGACGACGCCGTATTACCCGCTGCTATCGGATCTCAGCGTAACCCGGTAGCTTGCATCTACCTCATCCACATAAAACTTGGTAAAATATATCTCCAGCACCATTTCCGTGTCGGTAAGCTTCTTTACTGTAAACGGAAGTATGTAAATATTGCCGAACAGGGCTAACGGCAGGGCAAATTCCAGCGTTGCGTTGGCCGTTGTATAGCTCCAGGCGTCCTCTATCAATACGTCGGGATCAGACGGGCTGCATTTGATGGTGCCGCCTGTGTATTCGAATGTCTTCTCTGCGTTGTTATAAAAAATGTATTCGTTATCCCGTGAGCAGGGGAGGTAGACTTCATTCGCAGAAAAAGGACCATCCACCTCACCCTCGTCTATGACCTCGATGGAGTGAAACTTCCAGATCTTTTTCTCCTTGCCGGCAATCAGCTGGGTCATCGTCAGGGGCTTGGGCTCCCACTTTTCTGCACAGCCCGACAGGAAAAATGCAGCTGCAGCAAAAACGGCTATCCCCTTCCTGTAAAAATATTTAACGCGGTACATAGGTCAGCTGAGGTATGTTTATCAATGTGTCGGCTCCCGACTCGCCCTGTGTTTTGACGGCTAGATTCAGGATGATCTGCCGGGTTCTCGGGTCCCAGGCTCCGTTCCCGAGAAGCGTATCACCCAATATTACGTTATACTGATTGGGTATCGTGATGGAATTATCTCCGTTATCGATAAAACGCAGCGAGACTTTATCCGCATTAAAGCTCAGCACTCCCACATTCCAGTTGGCAACCAGGTATTCGGTACAGTTGGTGCTTGTAATGGCTATATCTTTCACCTCCCTGTCATATCCGGTTCTCTTCGCGTTGTAGAAACCCCCGAAAAGGCAGTCATCCTCTATGGTGACCCGCAGCGAATTCCCCATCGTAAAATTTTTACCCGTTCCTACCTGTACAGACTTTTCCCCCTGCGAGGCAGCGTTGATCGAAAACAGGAGTTCAGAAGAACGGAGAATATTATTTGCATTATTGATCAGATTGAGACCGATCTCTCCGAAAAGACTGCCTGCCGGGATCGTCACTACTCCTTTTTGCCCGGCAATGGAATAGTCCCTCCCCTCAACGGCAGTCCCGCTGACAGAATAGGAGACAGTGACCGGCGTGTCGGACGGCTTGCCAACCAGGTGAACTCTGATGGGAATAACCTTCGCCAGACTCTCTTTATATACCAGGCTTGTATCGGTGAACCTTACGTAATCCGGGCCATTGTACACTATTTCCTGCTCTTGACACGATAAGGTTGCCATGAATATCGTCAGGAGCAGTATCGCGGCCGGTATGCTGTTTGTGTTCATAGTTTTTGGCAATTCTCTGATTTCTTAGTAGCCCGTATTCTGGACCAACTGCCGGTTTGTCTGGATCTCAGTCTGCGGGATAGGCCAGAGGTTATACTTTTCGTGCCACCTTGTTGAAAATGCGTTCATAACCGCATTTAACCTGCCCGTGCGTTTGAGATCAAACCACCTGTGTCCTTCAAATGACAATTCATAAAGTCGTTCGGTTTCTATAGAGTTCAGGGCGGCAGCCTGTGTAGAAAAGGCGGCAAGCGGCGCTTTAGCCCTGATCCTCAGCGTATTAACGTCCGACAACGCGCCGGAGTTACCTGTAATCCTGTTCTGCTGAGCCCTGGCTTCTGCCCGTATAAGGTACATTTCGGCAAGGCGAAAAACAGTTATATTATTATTCCCCTGGTCGGGTGTTCCGTACTTAGTGACAGTCCACCCGTTATCTCTCCCCTGCTGGTTGCTGGGGTTGAAAACAATAGTGGCCCTGCGGGTACCGGCGTTGACGTTGATGATCTCCTGGACATAGCTATTGGAAGGGATCACCTCCCTCCTTCCCACCAGGATATTATTCAAACCCGTCGTAGACGTGCCGGGATCATCGCTCGAAGAGTTGGCGTAGGCAAGTTCAAAAATGGATTCCGAATCAAACTCGGTGCTGATCACCGTAACATAACTCGAATCGATCGACTGCAGGCGGCTGTTGATGATCGTATCCGCATATTGTTCGGCAGCAGCCCAGTTACCTTCATACAGGTGGTAACGCGCCAAACCGGCTCTTACCGCGTTTTTTGTTGCAAACTGTTTATTCAGGGTCGCGTTATCCGCATCCCACCGCAGCGGCAGAACAGTGAGCGCGGCTGTATAGTCAGCAAGCACCCTGTCCAGTATCTCCCGCTGCGGCGCCCGCGAGATACTGCGATTTGTTTCTACGTCGGTAGTTGTTACGTTGGGAACGTCTCCAAAACTATGGGCAGCTATGAAGTAGGCATACGCCCGGCAGAACTTCGCTTCTGCAAGAAGCCGTTCTTTTTCCGCCTGTGAAACCCTCGCCACTCCGTCAATATTCTCCTCGATAAAATTGGCAAGGTAAACAGTGTAATAAATATTATTCCAAAGTGTTCCTACCAGCGTATTGGCAGGAGTGATGTTCTTGTTGCCCAATTCATTGAAGTCGGTAAAAGTCCCGTTATTCTGGATGTAGTCGGGCGTAAAATCGGCTGCAAAAATCGTGCAGGAACCAAAGCTTCTCAGCGCGTTATAAAGTCCTATTCTTACAGGCTCCATGTCATCGGGCCCGCGCAATACAAGGTCATCAACCAAAAGATCCACGGGCGGGGGTTCCAGTATTTCACGACACCCGCCAAATGCCAGCAGCATGACGGCCAGCAGACTCCCTTTTACAAAATATTTTATTCTTGCTCCCGACATATTTCAGAACGTCAAAGTAAACCCTCCCTGGATTGTCTTTACCTGGGGCAGCGTAAAAAAATCGATCCCCTGTGCTGCTGTGCTTCCATCGAGCGTGGAAACTTCGGGATCTACACCCGAATACGACGTCAATGTCCACAGGTTGGTCCCCGATACAAACACCCGGGCGCTCTGTAGCCTGATCTTCTCGGTCCACCGGGATGGAAGATTATAGCCGACAGCCACATTTTTCAGCCTCAGAAACGAGCCGTCTTCCAGGAAACGGCTGCTGTGGTAATTATTGTAGGTATTGCCCATTTCATAGCGCGGCACATCGGTGATATCCCCTTCCTTTTTCCAGCGCCGTAGCGCAATAACGCTCTGGTTGTTCTCTATATCTTCCCCGGTATTTACCAGCGATGTATTGGTAAAATTGAGTACCTTATTCCCATACATAAAATGGAAAAATACGCTCAGGTCAAACCCTTTGTAAGTAAACCGGTTGTTCAGTCCCCCGTAAAATTTCGGCTGCGCATTCCCGATCACCTGCCCGTCCTGGGGTGAGATTTTACCGTCGCCATTGATATCTTCGTAAAGCGCATCGCCCGTAGCCGGGTCTACTCCCAGGAATTTCAACCCCCAGAACGTACCCAGCGGCTGCCCTTCCAGCACAGCATTGGTACCTCCCACCCCGGAGCCGGTATAGCCCCGGTACAGCGTATCACTGTTGGCGAGCACTTCCACTTTATTGATATTACGGGTAATATTAAACTCGGTAGTCCAGGTCAGAGCCCCGGTAATATTGTCGCTCGAAACGGAAAGCTCGATCCCCTTATTGCTCACGCTACCTATATTTCCCTGGATACTACCATAACCGGTGGTGCCGGGGATAGGCTCCGAATAAAGAAGCTTAGAGGTAAGATTCCGGTAAACGTCGGCATTTATCCGGAGGCGGCTGTCAAACAGTACCGCATCTACGCCGGCATTGATCTCGTTTGTCATCTCCCACTGGAGGTTGCTATTGGGCAGACGGCTTGGGCCAACCCCCGTATTGCCATTATAAACGGCGGCAGACCAGGTGCCGAGGTATTGGAAATTGCCTATGCGCTCATTACCGGTGAATCCGTAGCTTGCCCTGAGCTTGAGGTCGTCCAAAAATCGGGCTCCGGCCAGGAATGCCTCCTCCGACAGGCGCCATCCCGCCGAAACAGAAGGAAAGTAGCCGAACCTCCGGTTCCTACCGAACCTTGATGAGCCGTCGGTCCTCATCGTTCCTCCCAGGAGATATTTGTCCTTAAAATCATATTTAAGCTCCCCGAAAAACGAAACTAACCCCGACTGGTCATAGAAGGAGCCTCCCTGGTCGATTATACCGGCCGAATTGAGGTAGGTAAACTGGGAGCTCGGGAACATCCGTCCGACGACTGAAGACACGCGCGACTGTGTATGGATAATTTCATTTCCCAGCAGCGCATTGAACCTGTGCCTTTCGTCGATATTCTTATAATAGGTAAGCACATTGGAGTTGGTGATTGCATAGCGCGTAAATGTACTGTATACCCCGTATCCCTTTCCACCCACAGACTCCAGATATCCTCCGATCGCCGTAGTAGAAGGTTCATATTGGTCTTCCTCGCTATTGTTGTAGTCCATGCTCACCTTCGATCTGAAATTCAGGTCGCGCGCGATCAAAATATCCATGTTGGCCCCCGCCAGGATCTTCAGCCCGTAAGTCCTGAAGCGCGGCAGGAGAGCCTGGCCCACGGGATTAAAGTTCGGAAACTCGGCATAGTTGGGATCGTTGGGTACGTACAGACGCCCGAATTCGTCGTAAGGACTGTAATAAGGCAGGCTCTTTATCGCCCCCGAATAAACCCCGTCGAGAAAATTATCTCCTTTCACACGGTCATTCTGAGTCATCGATACATTGATGTTGGCACCGAATTTCAGGCGTTGATTGACTGAGTGATCGAGGTTTAGCGCCCCTGTGTATCTTGTAAAACGATTGTTGAGCTGCACGCCTTCCTCATCCCGCACGTTGCCGCTAAAATAGAACCTCGTTTTTTCGGTGCCCCCGGCAGCCGTTACCTGGTATTGTTGCAGTATCCCCCTTCTCAACACCTCCGAAATCCAGTCAGTATCGACAAGGTCGGTAACTCCCTGGATCAGGCCCATTTCGTCCGGATTTCTACCCGCAGCCAGTACCGCCTCCCTTTGAAGCTCCACCAGTTGAGAAGAATTCATCAGCTTGGGCCGCCCGATCAGCTCGATGATGCCCCTCTGTACGTCGGCAGTAACGGTGGTTTTATTGTTTCTCCCCCGCTTAGTGGTAATGACTACCACGCCGTTTGCCCCGCGCGAACCATAAATAGCCTTGGCGGAGGCGTCTTTCAATACTTCTATATTCGCTATGTCGTTTGGGTTGACCACTGCAAGCGAATTATCGTTCTGTCCCCCGAAATCCCTGCCGGTAATGGCTCCGTCATAAACCGGCGTACCATCAACGATAAAAAGAGGCCGGTTCGATGCGGAAATAGAGGTGTTTCCCCGTATCCTGATGGTTATTCCCCCGCCCGGCGTACCCGACGACTGTGCAACCTGAACCCCCGCAGCCTGTCCCTGCAAAGCCTGGTCAAAGCCTACAACGGGCATATCCTTAAATTTCTCACTCCTGATGGAAGCTATCGAACCTATTATGTCCCTGCGCTGAAGCTCGTGGTAGCCCGTCACCACCACCTGTGAAAGCTCTGTCTTGCTTTCCTCCATGATCACATTGACGGTCGACCGGCCCTGTCCAACGTTGATCTCCTGGGTTTCAAGACCAACAAAAGAATATACGATCACGTTTGAGCCCGGAGGTACCTCCAAGGTATAATTCCCCTCCAGGTCGGTTGTGGTACCGGTCCCGGTGCCTTTGAGCAATATTGAGACTCCCGGGATCGGACTCCCGTCTGTCGCCAGGGTGACTTTCCCCCTGACAGGCCTGAGCTGGGCCATCAACTCCAACGAACAAAAAAAGACCAGGATCAGGGTTCCTGTTAAAAATGTAATATTTTTATTCATTCCTTTGCAACAGCCATTTTATGGGTTTAGTCCCTAGAGGTCATTCTTACAACTGCTCACAACCAATCATTACGTTGACAAATATTGGTTTGTTGCGTTCAAGATAACTCTTCAAGATTGAAATTTAGGCAAAAGTTTTAGAGAAAACAGAAAATACAAAATAAAACCACGCTTTGGGCGTGGTGGTAGAGACCGACGGCCGTCGGTCTCTACTCCAAAAAAATACCGATGAGCAGCAACGAACTTACTGACAGGGCATTTTGGCTTAAGTATTGGGAAAGTAAGAAAAACCTGGTGTTTGACATCCCTTCAGGCTATCCATTTCTTTCTGAACTGGATATGCTGATCAGGAGGAGCGGGGTCAGGACGCTCCTGGAAATAGGGGGATTCCCTGGCTATTATTCGGTATGGGCCCATCGGCTCGGCGTAAAGGCAACCCTTCTCGACTTTGTGGTTCACCGGCCGATCCTGCAGGAACTTGAAAAAGCCAATCACGTCCCGGAGGGGACGACCGGCATTGTGGAAGCCGACCTTTTTACGCTGCAGGCAGATGAGGAATATGACCTGGTAATGTCAAATGGACTGATCGAACATTTTTATGATACTGAAGATATCGTCAAAAGACATTTGCAGTTTGTGAAACCGGGCGGGGCGCTTTTTATTTCGCTTCCCAATTTCCGGGGACTTAACGGCTGGTTCCAGAAGACTTTCGACCGGACCAACTACGAAAAGCACAATATCGGCTGCATGGATCCCACATACCTGCAGGCTGTCTGTAGAAACCTGGGGCTTAAAAATGCAGATGCGCGATATTCGGGATACTTTATGCTTTGGCTCGAAAACCCTGAAACACAACCCTTCTGGGTCAGGGCCTTCATGAAGCTCACCTGGTTTCCCATTAAAGTATTTTTTAAAATATTTTCTTTCAATACCAGGACTTTTTCTCCTTATATCGTGGTGACGGCTGTTAAGCCGGAATAAAAGGCATCCTGTACGGAAAGCTACCAGTACTTTCCCTTTTTCATATAAAAAGACAATCCCCTGGCAGCTATTTTTATGTGATTCAGGACAGCGGCTCCCCATCCGAAATGCCGTCTCAAAACACGCCACCGGTCTGACAGCGACCTGGTACGCTTCTGAGCGGAAAGCCCGCCCAGCAGGTACCGGCAAAGTACAAAATCGAGATACTCGATAACAGCCGCCTTTTTCATTGCGGCAATTTCCCAATCCAGGTCGGCGCTCAGGTTGCCTGTGTCAAAAACCGGGGCCAGCTCTCTTTTGACAATAAATGCCTGGTGGCAGATCTTCATACCGAGCGCCATGTCCTTCCATGAAATGGTTTCGGGAAGAGTGTGAGGCGTCACTTCACTCCGCAATCCCAGCGCTTCCCCTCCGGCCGATACAAACAGGGCATCGCTGTAGTAAATATCCGCGCCGGAATGCAATGCGGCGAGAAGCCGGGCCGGTGTACCACGATCGTAAACTTCATCCCCGGCGTTCAGGAACCATACATACGTCCCGGTAGCCAACTGAAGGCCTTTGTTCATCGCGTCGTACAGGCCTTTGTCCGGCCCGGAGAAAACTTTCAGTTTAAGGGTATCCTGATAGCAGGCGGCAATCGCAAGCGTGTTGTCAGTCGAGGCGCCATCTATGAGAAGGTATTCGATCAGGCCGGGTTCTTCTATCTCCGCAACACCGTTCACAACACTTTCCAGGGTTCTTTCCAGGAAAGCGCCGGCGTTATAAGTAACGGTAATAATAGTTAAACAGGGTCTTTGCATCCGTCCAGAAGGCTTTTGTAAAGTTCAAGGTACCGGGCCGCCACTACTTTTTCGTCATATTCCCGGAGCACCTTCTGCCGGGCCGCTTCCGAAAGCGCGCCGGCGGCGTTATTTTCCAGCACCCACAGGATGCCTTCGGCCAGGGACTCCGGCGATTTGTAATCCGCCACATAACCGTTTACCTTATGATCGATCATCTCCGGGATCCCGCCGGTACGAAAACCCACTACAGGCGTGCCGCAGGACATCGCTTCCATTACGGTATTGGGAAGGTTGTCTTCCACCGAAGGCGTCACATAGAGTGAAGCGGCATTGTACACCTTTACAAGCATTTCGTCATCGCTTATGTAACCCAGGAAACGGGCTTCCAGGGGAATATCGTTAAGCATTCCCCCATCGTCGGCCCCTAACACCAGCAGCCTGAGCTTCTCCCCGGCTTGGGGGCTTTTCTGCACCAGGATATGTAAAGCCTCGTGCAAAAAGCCGAAGCCCTTCCCCTTTGCAGAAACTTTGGCTGCCGCAAAAAGAATATAGGTTTTACCATCCGGTAATCCTAAACCGGAGTACCGGGTAGAATCTTCTGTTTTCCTGAACAGGCTGGTGTCTAACGGGTTGGGTATGGTGGTTACATCCGACGATCGCCACAGGCTGCCGGACTGTGCTCTTCCACCAAGCCACCGGCTGCACGCTACTGCCGTAAACCCGTTTGAAGCCTTCCACTGTTGCTTTTTGGAAAGCAACCGGTTGTAGGACAGGTCTTTTTCGCCTGGTTTTTTCAGGAATTTGCAGTTCCCGCAGGATACTTTAAAATGATCGCATTCCCCGCTATGATGACAGCCCCCGGTGAAGGCCCACATATCGTGCAGAGTCCACACCATCGGCTTACCCAGGCTCAGGAGCGCAGCGATATTCCCGACAGACAAAAATCCAAAATTAATCCAGTGCAGGTGAATGATATCCGCTTCCTTCACCAGCTTATGCGTTGCTAAATCTTTCCCGCTGACAGCCGGCGAAAATGCATATCTCACTTCAGAGCTCCGTTCATAGGGAAGGAAAAACAGCCTTTCGGCGACAAACCGGAGCCAGAAAAAGGCTTTTCCCGGGCCGCTATCGGCCAGGCCGGATACATTCGGCTCCTCAACAGAGGTTTTAGCCACCAGCAACCTGGACTGAACACCGTTCCTGTTCAGTGCCCTGTTGAGCCGGGCCGCCGCGATCCCCGCCCCGCCGGTAAGATGAAAAGTACTGAGATGAAGTACTTTGATCAAAATATTACAACATTAAGGAACAGAATAACCGATTTAACCCAGGCAAAATAAAAGATAATTCAGCGAATTCTGCACAAATATTATGCTACCTGAAAAATCGCGGTACAACCCACCGGTACCTGACGGCCAGTATCCTGATCACGATAATGAGAGAAGCTGCGGAAAGAAAAGCAAAATTCCTGCCGGCGCCGAGCTCATCGAGTACCAGGTAGCACACCGCACCGGCGAAGCACGCTGTGGCATATACCTCCTTACGATAAACAATCGGCATTTCATTGGTCATGACATCCCTGATAACGCCTCCCATCACGGCCGTGAATACGCCCATTATCGCCGCTATTTCGGGGCGTACGCCCAGGCTGAGCGCCTTCTCGGTCCCCACGATCGTAAACAGGGCTATCCCGAAAGTATCAAAGATAAAAAGGGTCCGCTTCAGGTTCAGCAGGTACCTGTAGAATAAAAAAGTCACGAAAATACCGGCCAGGATAGCATAGATCAGGTTTATATCTTTTATCCATACGAGTGGGTAGCTTCCCAGCAGCACGTCTCTGAGCGTTCCGCCGCCGATAGAAGAAAGGAAAGCCGTAAAGCAGGCCGCAAACCAGTCGCCGTATTCCCTGTCTTTCACTGTCAGGGCGCCCGATATGGCAAAGGCAAAGGTGCCGATAATTTCGAGCAGATATTGTATACCCATTGTTTAATACAACCTGATTTTAGGATTCCCGAAGACTCGCAACGCTTTCTTTCAAAAGACTGCAAAGTTAGGTAAAACCACACATTCTTTACTTACTGTCACAATACACCAAAAAGAAGTACTTTTGCATTATGTTTGCTAAACATCCAGACATATCAATGGAACCGATAGAAGCGCTTGACAACGTAGCCGCTGAGTTGCTACAGTTGAGCGGTGATCGTCGTATATGGCTGTTTGAAGGCGATCTTGGCTCCGGGAAGACGACATTGATCAAACACCTGTGCGACCTCCTGGGCGTACAAAACCCGGTGCAGAGCCCTACTTATTCACTGGTGAATGAATACCGTACCGGGGACGGGCTCCCCGTTTTTCATTTTGACCTGTACAGGCTAAAAAATATACGCGAGGCATACGAGATCGGGATCGACGAGTATCTCGATTCAGGCAGCTACTGTTTCATCGAATGGCCGGAAGTAGCCCGTTCTATCTGGCCGGAAGACAGCTTCCGTCTTTTGCTGAAAAGAGACGGATCAGGGAAACGTATCATCACTCCGCATGCCGGGCACAACATAAGCTCTACTACTCAGTAACGTAATGGCCACACCGTCTACATCCCCTACCGGCTTCAAGGAGCTTGCCAAGCAATCGGCGCTCTATCCCCAGGAATCGCTCGACCCTTTGGTCCAGAACGGAAAATCGCTGCTGATAGGCGTCCCAAAGGAGGTTTCCCTCCAGGAAAACCGCGTAGCGCTGACACCCGAAAGCACCGCTATCCTGACCCGTAACGGACACAGGGTCTGGATCGAAAAGGGAGCAGGCACGGGAGCGCATTTCGCTGACAACGAATATGCCGAAGCCGGGGCTGAAGTGCTGGAAAGCGCCGATCAGACCTTCCAGGCCGACCTTATATTAAAAGTCGAACCTTTGATCGACAGGGAATTCAAGTGGGTAAAAACCGGCGCAACCGTAATTTCCGCGCTCAATCTCCCTACCCACCAGAAGGCTTTTTTTGAAAAGCTCAACCAGAAAAAAATCACCGGGATCGGCTATGAGTTTGTCGAAGACCCTGCCGGCGGACTACCGATCGTGAGAACGATGAGCGAAATCGCCGGAAGCGCGTCCATGCTCATCGCGGCCGAATACCTGAGCAGCCCGAGCAACGGGAAAGGCCTTGTTCTCGGCGGAATAACCGGTATACCTCCCACCAAAGTGGTCATTCTTGGTGCGGGGACAGTTGCCGAATATGCCGCCCGCACGGCGCTGGGCCTCGGAGCGGATATCAAGGTATTCGATCGCCATATTTACCGGCTGCAGCGGCTCAAGTACGCCGTAGGGCAGAGTGTGTACACTTCCATTATCGATTCGGACACGCTGCGTGAAGCCATCAGCCGCGCCGACGTGGTGATCGGGGCCATGAGGGGTGAAAACGGGCTGAGTCCCTGTGTCGTAACTGAAGAAATGGTGGCAGGGATGAACCCCAACTCCATCATTATCGATGTCAGCATAGACCAGGGCGGCTGCTTCGAGACTTCCAGGCTTACTACCCACGACAATCCGGTATTCAAACACCTGGACGTGATCCATTATTGTGTCCCCAACATTGCCTCACGCGTTGCACGTACCGCCAGCATCGCTTTGAGCAATGTCTTCCTGCCTTTCCTGCTCGAAGTCGGGGCGATAGGCGGGATAGAAGAAATGCTCTACTCCAGCCGGTGGATCATGAAAGGGGTATATACCTATAAAGGTTCGCTCACCAATGCCCACATTGCGCAGAAATTCAAAATGCCGTACAAGGACCTGTCACTCCTGATGATGGCAAGGCTTTAGGCAGGTTACAAAGACATCAATACCAGATTTACCATGATTCATCATAGCAACGAAAACTATCTTCTCGACGATGCCAATTCCCCGGACCTGAACACGAAGCTGCTGGGGCTTATTTCGCAGGACTTCGTCAAAGTTGCCGATCATCTGAAGGAGGCTTCCTACCAGATAAGAAAAAGAGGTTTCTCGCAATATCCTTTGTTTGTGGTATCCAAAATGCCGAGTGAGCTGGGAACGCTGCTCTTTAGTCCCGGGGAGCTGGATACGGAATGGATGTACAGGGCATCTTTTCTTGAAGAGTTTGTCCAGAGAGGCCTTGTCGGGGAGGCTTCCATCGATTATTTCAAGGAGCACTACCGGGATCCCGATGAATTTTGCTGCGTTTTTGCCATTCACAACGACTTTGCCGGATTTGTCTATGTTCCTTACCCGGAAGACTGAGCTGAACCCGGAACGGCGGGAAGCCTCTTTGGTAAAACTGGTTACCGGCATCCTGATCATCACTCCCATATTGGTCTACCTGTGCTGCAGCTTCCTTTACAGCGGGCCCATTTTCTATGGAGACGACTTCGACCTGCTCGAAACCGTCACACTGGCCCCTGAAGCTACCACCCTGGCCGAAAAATTCCGCTACTGGACCAAGCAGCAAAACGAGCACCGGGTGATTATCCCCCGGCTCATCGCTTTCCTCGACTATCGCCTGGAAGGCTTTCTTCACTGGCGCAGCGTTATCCTGGTGGCCAACCTGCTGTGGTGCGGTATCTTATTTTTCTTCTGGAAAGCATTCCGCAGCCTGTCCTTACCTGCCTGGCTCTTCATACCCGTCCCCTGGATACTTTTCCAGCCCCAGTACTACGAAAACATGACCTGGGCGACGAGCATCCTTCAGCAGTCCGATGTCGTTTTCTGGCTCTCATTCACGGTATACCTTTTCGCCCGGGGCCTCCCTAAAGCAGCGCTGATCCCGGCCGTGATCGCTACATTCTCACACGGAAGCGGGCTGAGCGCTTTTCCGGTCATACTCGGTCTGATCCTGATCCGGCGCGAATGGCGTCTGCTTCCCTACTGGGGTGCATCCGCCGCTATCATCATCCTGTTTTACTTCTACGGACTGCAAAAAGGGCAAAGCGCCAACCTGGCCGGGAGCCTCTCAGACCCGCTCCAGCTTATCCAGGCGTTTTTTGCCTTTTCGGGGAGTCTCACCCGGCTCCTGCTCGCCGCCCCCTACTGGGCGGTGGCTGCCGGTGTGCTTATGATGCTGGTCGTTATGACCTACCTGCTACCAGCGCTCTTCAGGGCATTCAAGACCGGCAAACCAGGCTTTTTTGATACCATCCTGATGGGAAATATTGCCTTTTTCGTCATCTCGGCGGCGCTCGTAAGCGTTTCAAGGAGCTGGGCGGGTCTTGAGAGCATCATGCCCCCACGATACCAGCACTATACCGTTTTCCTGGCATGCTGGACCTATCTCGTTTTGCTCAGGGTCGTCCCGGTCCTGAACGGCAGGAAAATCCTTGCAACCACCGCGATAGCAGGTGCGCTCCTTTTCAACGCCCTGAGCTATATTGTTTATACCCCCTTTCTCATATACCGCCGCGACTTTCTTGTTGCCGATGAAGCTAATTACCTCCGCAACAAGAGCTTCCTCCAGTATCACTGGAGTTTCAACCGCAATATTCGTCCGACCTACCGGAAAGCAGTCGAAAAGGGTGTAATCAGGATGTCGGATCGAATGCCCCATATTTCAGGAAATGCCTATCCTGCCGATTCTTCCTGCCGGATCCGTTTCTCAGCCACATTCGACGACAAGCCGACGCAAAAAGATACGCTGCGCAACGGGATCCTGTGGATAGAAGGGGAGGGCGGCGGCAGCGGTTCGGATTTTCTTTACTTCAGTGCGATATCGGGAGAAGGGTACTGGGTACCGGTCAGAAAGTCCCGGCCGGCTTTCCGGGATCTGGTATTCAAAGGGCGCACCAGGGGCGACACGTTCCGTTCTGAGCTCGATTACACCAGCCTGCCGATGGGCGAATACCGGGTCGGGATGCTGAAAGAAGCCGGCTTTTCGTGGACGCCTACACGCCTGGAAATATTCAGAGATAGCCTGGCAGTGCGGTAACCGGCGCCCGGCATCAGGGTTCAATGCACTGGAAAGCCGGAAAGATCAGTTCTGCAAAATGATCGTATATTTGGCTTTCCATATTCGGATTTTTGCCAGATGCCAGGAAGGACCGCTCTTATTGTGCCGTGCTATAATGAAGAAAACCGTCTGAACGGCCAGAGTTTTCTGAAATTTGTATCGGAGTTCGAAAATATCGACATATGGTTTGTCGATGACGGCAGCCGCGATAATACCTACCAGGTCATACAAAAGCTTGCCGGCCGGCTCCCTGAACGCATCTACACCCTGCAGCTGACTGCAAACTGCGGTAAGGCTGAGGCGGTCCGGGCAGGATGCCGGCACGTACTAAGCGACAGCCGCTACAATTACGTCGGCTATATCGACGCCGACCTGTCGGCCCCCCTGCCTGAAGTCGTTCCTTTAAATGAGCTGATCAACGAAGACAGGTACCTGATCGTAGCCGGCTGCCGTATCAAGATGGCCGGCAGGAAGATCGAAAGGACGCTCATCAGGCATTATATAAGCCGGATCTTTGCGACCTACTATTCACAACTGCTCGGAGTCCATAACTACGATACCCAATGCGGACTGAAGCTTTTTACCGGAGCTTTTGCGGCCAGGCTTTTTGACAGCCCGTTTGTTTCGCGGTGGCTGTTCGACCTGGAGCTTTTCCTGAGGGCTAAAAAACTGTTGGGAGAGGAGGAGTATGCACAAAAGGTGATAGAAGCTCCGCTTTACGAATGGCGCGAAATCGGGGGGTCCAAACTGAAATGGCACGATTTCGTCAAGGCTCCTTTTGAAGTGCTCAGGATCTATTTCAGGTATGGCCGTCCCGGACAGGGAGATGCCGGATAAAAAAGCCTTTTGTACTGCCCGCCCCAAAGCCCTGCAGTACGTGTATTGCCCGCGGGTTATATCGGTATACTCCAAAAAAATTCGTATCTTTACGCATTATATATTCTGTTATCACCAAATATAATTTAAGCCAAAGTATCCCATTTATATGGCAAACGAAACAGTAGTGGCGCCCAGTAATTATTCTGCAGAGAATATTCAGGTACTGGAAGGGCTCGAAGCCGTGCGTAAGAGGCCCTCAATGTACATCGGAGACACTGGGACAAAAGGGCTTCACCATCTCATCTGGGAAGTAGTTGACAACTCCATCGATGAAGCTTTAGCCGGTTATTGCGACACCATCTATGTTACAATTGAACCTGACAACTCCATAACGGTAAAAGACAACGGCCGGGGCATCCCGACGGGCATGCACCCCAAAGAAAAGCGATCTGCGCTTGAGGTCGTTATGACCGTCCTCCATGCAGGCGGTAAGTTCGACAAAGACACCTACAAAGTTTCCGGCGGTCTGCACGGCGTAGGGGTATCCTGCGTCAACGCCCTGTCTATCGAGTTCAGGGCGGAAGTACACCGCGAAGGCGAGATCTTCGAACAGGAATATTCCCAGGGCAAACCGCTATACCCGGTAAGGACGATCGGCACTTCCGATATCACCGGAACGATCATCCATTTTAGACCGGATGATACTATTTTTACGGCCACCGAGTTCAAATACGACACTGTGGCTTCCAGGCTGCGGGAGCTTTCTTTCCTCAACCGCGGGATCAGGCTTACGCTCATCGACAACCGGGAGCTGGATGAAGACGGGCAGCCCCGCCAGGAAGATTTCTTCTCAGAAGGCGGCCTTACCGAGTTCGTTACCTACCTCGACAGCACCAGGCCGGCGCTCATTCCCGAGCCCGTATATATGGAAAACCTCAAGGTGGCAGTCCCTGTGGAAGTGGCCCTGATCTACAATACTTCCTACTCGGAAAACGTATTTTCCTACGTCAACAATATCAATACGATAGAAGGAGGAACACACGTTTCCGGCTTCAGGATGGCGCTGACCAGGACGCTTAAGAATTATGCCGACAAATCGGGGATCCTGGCAAAAGAAAAAATAGAGATCAGCGGCGACGACTTCCGGGAAGGACTGACAGCCGTTATTTCCGTTAAAGTAGCCGAGCCCCAGTTTGAAGGACAAACCAAAACCAAGCTCGGCAACGGCGATGTGGCCGGAGCGGTGAGCCAGGTGGTTTCCGAGATGCTCGAAACCTATCTCGAGGAGCACCCGAAAGAAGCCCGTATGATCATCGACAAGGTGATCCTGGCCGCCAAAGCAAGGATCGCCGCCCGCAAGGCCAGGGAATTGGTTCAGCGCAAGAATGTGCTTACCGGCACAGGGCTGCCCGGAAAGCTTGCCGACTGCTCCGAAACCGATCCTGAAGCATGTGAGCTGTACCTGGTTGAAGGGGACTCTGCGGGAGGAACCGCCAAACAGGGACGTAACCGGATGTTCCAGGCTATCCTGCCTTTGAGAGGCAAGATCCTGAACGTCGAAAAAGCCCAGGAATACAAGATCTACGAGAACGAGGAGATCAAGAATATGTTTACTGCCATGGGCGTGCAGATAGGAAGGGAAGGAGATGAAAGAGCCCTGAACATCGATAAGCTTCGCTATCACAAGATCATCATCATGACTGATGCAGACGTCGACGGCAGCCATATCCGTACCCTGATACTTACTTTCTTCTTCAGGTACATGAAAGTACTGATCGAAAACGGCTATATCTACATTGCGCAGCCCCCGCTGTACCTGGTAAAGAAGGGGAAGGAAGAGCGTTATTGCTGGACCGAACCCCAGAGAGAGGCTGCGATCAGGGAAATAGGCGGAGGCAAAGAGGATTCAGTCAACGTACAACGCTACAAAGGTCTCGGTGAGATGAACGCCGAGCAGCTCTGGCATACTACCATGGACCCCGATCAGCGCAGCCTGAAACAGGTTACGATCGAATCGGCTGCCGAAGCCGACCACCTTTTTTCCATGCTGATGGGAGATGACGTGGCGCCTCGCCGGGAGTTTATTGAAAAAAATGCCAAATACGCCCGTATAGATATCTGACCGGCATTACAACCTTATCTCAAAGCGGGTGGTCTTACGATAAACGACCATCCGCTTTTTTTCAGCCGAAGCAACACTTTTCACGGCCGGACAGTAATGTTGAATAAAAGATCAGCGCAAAGAGCATGAGACACTTCTCCCTTGTTTTTATCCTGACCATCTTATCATTCCCGGTACTCAGAGCACAGGAAACACCCGAGCCTGAAGAAAAATACTATACCCCCGAAACACCGACAATTCAGAAGCTCAGGATGAAAAAAGAAGCGGAAAAGCAGCTGGACAGGGTAAAAATTCTGAGCCGGTGGTACCTGGGAACCGATGTATTCGGCCGTTCTGACATCACCAGCCTTGATAATAACTATGGGTATTTTTTCAAGTCCTCTACTGCCAGCACCATCGATGTTTCTTTCTCCGGCCAGGTCGGCTGGATCTTCCGGGAGCAGTTAGCTGTAGAGGGAGGATATGCGCGCAGTAAAATTCATAATACCGCTGTTTTGAATACTACCAATAAGGGCGGGTTTAAGTTTTCCAACGACGGCAATGCTTTTTTTCTTCGTACTAAATTCCTGATCGAATTCGAAAAAATGGGATTTCGCCGGAACGGGCTGTGGATAGGCGGCGGCGCATGGGCTATCCCAAATTCGGGCGGGGAACGCGAACCCAAAGGCTATATCATTTATCACTACGACAACAGGGGAGCGGCCGACACCAGCTATATCAGCAGTAAAACCACGATCGGAAGTGACTGGACCTACGGGCTGGAAGCCTCTGCTGAATATGCTTTCAAAGTAAACGAGTGGACCGATGCGGCCTTTTTCATCCGCAGGCACTGGGGATACGGCACCGCCATCACTACAGAGCTCACCTTTGCAGACAACAAAAAAGTAAACGATACAGGCTTTTTAAAATCCGACGGAACAGGCTGGAATTTCGGTATTTCCATACGTTTCATGACCGGTATCAAAAGAGGAGAGCTGAAAATGTATACTCCGGGAAGCGCCGGTCCTTCACCGTACCGTTCCCGAACAGGCATGTAAAGCCTGCCTGGAGGAGAGGCTTTTTTTTATCTCCAAAAATGGCTAATTTGGGGCTTTACAAAAGCCAGGAAAATATCATCTGTAACAGCCAGCCGGTTTCAATCCCACTTCGCCATTACTATGTCTTCGGATCATTCCAGTTTTTCCCAAAACGATAAAAAAAAGCCGTCCTTCTCCGACCTGTTTTCTTTTTTCAGCCCGGCCCGACAGGATGAAGAGGAAAGCCCTTTCAGGAAAAATCCCGAGAAAGTCGCGCAAACTGTTGCCCAGAGCGAGCTGATAAGCCGCGACCTCAGCTGGCTCAGGTTTAACGAGCGGGTCCTGGACCAGGCAAAAAACAAAGACCGGAACATTTTCGATCGTCTTAAATTCCTGGCTATTACCAGCTCCAACCTGGACGAATTCTTCACTATCAGGGTTGGTAACCTCTATAACTACCTTGACTACGGAAAGCAGAGGATCGATTATTCGGGCCTTAGGGAAATCCCCTTCAAAAAGCTGCTTTTTACAACTGCGCAGCAATTTGTCGAGGAGCAAAACAGCCTGTATCTCGATGCACTCAAGCCTCTCTTTGAAAAACACAAATTCAGGATCGTACAGACAGAGGAGCTTGAACCGGAAGAAAGCGAAAAGGCCGCGGGCTTTTTCGACAGGACCGTATACCCCATGCTGACTCCCATGCTGTATGATTACACGCATGCATTCCCGGTTCTGCTGGCAAAGGTCCTTATCCTGGCCGTAACCACCAGGGCAAACGGTAACGATGAGGAGGAGGAAAAACTCTCTTTTGTCCAGCTACCGGCCAACCTGCCCCGCTTTTATGTAGTCGAACGGGGAGAAGAAGTACTCTTTGTGCCTATAGAAAGTATCGTCCGCTCGCATATCAAGAAACTTTACCGCAATATCAGGATATGCTCCACGACGATCTTCAGAGTCATGCGCAATGAAGATTTCTCGCTCGAAGACAGCGATGACATTGAGGCTGACCTGGTCGACGAGCTCAGGCAAAAAATCAAAAACAGGCGACTGGGACGGGTTGTAAGAGTTGAAATCGAGGAAAACGCAAGCAATAAGCTACTGAAACTGCTGAGGAAACGCTGGGAAATCGACGAGCACAATATCTTCGTTAACCGGGGGCTTATCGATTACACGGGGCTCTGGCAGATCGTCAGGTTCCCTGAGTTTAAGGACCAGATGCCTCCCGCCCACCCTCCGGTTCCGCCGCTGGGTATCGGCCCGGAAAGAGCCCGCAACATATTCGAGGTAATCCAGGAAAAGGACATCCTCCTTCACCATCCCTATAATAATTTCGAGCCTGTGCTTCAACTGCTCGAGCAGGCGGCCGAAGACCCGAAGGTGCTGTCTGTTAAACTAACCATCTACAGACTGGCAAAAAATTCGAGAGTTACCAATGCGCTCCTGAAGGCTGCCGAAAACGGTAAGCACGTAGCCGTGCTTTTTGAGGTAAAAGCCAGGTTCGACGAAGAAAACAATATCAGGGAAGCACAGCGGCTGCAAAAAGCAGGTTGTTTCATTATTTACGGCATAGGCCTGCTGAAAACCCATACAAAGCTCCTGCTGATTATCCGCAATGAAGGTAATAATGTGACCCGGTATGCGCACATGTCGAGCGGTAATTACAACGAAGATACCGCCAGGCTCTATACCGATATCGGGCTGCTTACTTCGCGGGAGGAGTACACGCGCGACATCTCCGAGTTCTTCAATGTCATTACCGGGCACTCCGTTCCCAATCAATATGCTAACCTGATTACAGCTCCCAGGCATATGCGCGACGGGCTCATTGCGCTGATCATGAAGGAAGCTGCCAACGCGCGGGCGGGGCTACCCTCCGGGATCTGTATCAAGATCAACTCCCTGGAAGACAGGGAAGTGATTATGAAGCTTTATGAGGCTTCGCAGGCCGGAGTACCTATAAGACTGATCGTGAGAGGCATATGCTGCCTGCGTCCCGGCCGTGAAGGCCTGAGCGAAAATATAGAAGTACGGTCGATAGTAGGCGACCTGCTGGAACACTCACGACTGTACTATTTCCACAACGCAAACAACCCCATTGTATACGGCGGCAGCGCCGACGTCATGGTGCGCAGCTTCGACAGGCGTATCGAGTCGCTCTTTGCTTTCGTAGATGAAGATGTGAGGCAGGAAACGATCGCCATGCTGGAATACAACCTGAGAGACAATGTCAATGCCTATGTCCTCAACGAAGACGGTTCCTATTCGAAGGTCATGCCCGGCGCCGAGTCGGAGCGCTTCAATATTCATGACGAGTTTTATAAAATAACCATAGAAGATGTCAGGAAAGCAGCGCTCTTCCGCCAGAATAACCCTGCCAGCCGCCCTCAAATACACCACGACATAAGCTCCTGATAAAAAACGCCGAAAAAACACCCGATGGAGAGGTTCAAAGGTATAATAGGCATAGTCCTTATCCTGGGCATTGCCTTCGCGCTTTCCAATAACCGGAAAGCGATTAATTTTCGTACCGTCGGGACCGGACTCCTGTTGCAGTTCGGAATTGCTGTTTTTATCCTGCGAACGGATATCGGGCATACTATTTTTCAGTGGCTGGGTGAAAAGATACAGAAGCTGCTTTCATTTTCCGATAAAGGAGCGGAATTCGTTTTCGGGTCGCTTGCCAATACTCCCCTGATGACCCGGGCTTTCGGTGCAGGCAATGATTTTATTTTCTTCTTCAAGGTAGTCCCTACGATCATTTTCGTGGCAGTCCTGGTCAACATGCTCTACCATATGGGGATTATGCAAAGAATCGTATCTTTTATTGCCCGGGGCGTCTACAGGCTGATGGGTGTCAGCGCGGCCGAAGCGCTCTCAAATGTAGCCAGCGCATTTGTAGGACAGGTAGAAGCCCAGATCATGATTAAACCCTATCTTCAAAAAATGACTCGGTCGGAGCTTATGGCATCGATGTCGGGGAGCTTTGCCTGTATTGCCGGCGGTGTGATGGCCGTCTACATCTCTCTCGGGGTACCTGCGCCCTACCTGATCGCCGCCAGCCTGATGGCCGCGCCGGGAGCGCTGGTCATTTCGAAAATAGTCTACCCGGAAACGGAGCGCTCCGAAACCGGGGGAGCGGTCAGGATCGAAGTCAGGAAGAATCACGCCAACCTGCTGGACTCTATTGCTGCCGGCGCCGGCGAAGGACTCAAGGTAGGGTTGAACGTCGTTGCTATGCTTATCGGCTTTATTGCACTGGTAGCGCTGTTCGACTACCTGCTTGGTCGTATCGGGATGGTATTCAACTTCCCGGAACTCAGCTTCAACTATATCCTGGGAAAGCTTTTTTCGGTTTTTGCATGGGCAATGGGAGTACCGCCCAAAGATGTCGAGACTGCCGGAGCGCTGATGGGGACCAAAATGGTCATCAACGAATTTGTCGCCTATCTAGACCTTATCAAGGTGAAAGACACCCTATCACCCAAAACCATGATCATTACCAGCTTCGCATTATGCGGGTTTGCAAACTTCAGTTCAATAGCTATCCAGGTAGGCGGAATCGGGGAGCTTGCTCCTGAACGGAGGTCCGACCTGGCCAGGTTGGGTTTCAGAGCCCTTATCTGCGGAACACTGGCTTCCTATCTTTCCGCTACCTTCGCAGGGATCCTGATGGGCTGACGTATCTCTGTCTGCCATTCAGTAAATTAATTACCGCTAACTCCTATTATATTCCTAATATTGCGAAAGTAATTGATTAACCCTCTTTTTGACCTGTATTGTAAGGTTAGTGAGGTTTGTCGCTCCCCCAAACGACATATCTGCTACCGGGCACATTAGATATATGACAAAAAACATTTACCTCGCCATTCAGGCGCTGCCTTTTATTCCCGTCGTTTTCGGATCTGTTTTCCTAAGTGGTAGCACCCCGGCCACCGGTTCCTTTCATAAAATTGCGGCAGAACCCGCCGATACTATTGTAGCAGTCCGTGAAGCCATATTTCCGGCCGGTCGGAAAGCATTTCCACGCGAATTAACGAGCGATGGGAAAAATGCCTCCACTTACAGG
The DNA here is from genome assembly GCA_964559125.1 of uncultured Cytophagales bacterium. Lineage (GTDB taxonomy): Bacteria > Bacteroidota > Bacteroidia > Cytophagales > Spirosomataceae > Ravibacter. The sequence goes on along the minus strand of CAZLGW010000018.1, from coordinate 55,557 downwards.
ATTATCGCATTTGGCGGCAGCCTCACCGCTGGCTTCCGCGACGGCGGCTTGTTCCGCGAAGGCCAGCAGTGGGCTTACCCGCATCTGATCGCCCGGCAAATAGGCGTACCGTTCACCCAACCTCTTTTCAGCAAAACCAACGGAAACGGAACGGGCTACTTTATTTCTCCCCCGACAACCCGGTCTTCCGGCCGGGAAAAAGTAACCAATAACCTGGGCGTGTCGGGTGCAGACGGAAGCCTGGAACCGTATACAGGAACAGGTATAAATAATTTTGCCGTTCCTTATTTCAGTAAAAGAATGGATGGCTCCAGTCACCTGAAACCCGAGGTGCTGCCGTTTATCAGGAGGATAAAGACGAGTGCTTCGAGCCGTGCACCTGAGAATCAACGGGAATGGATAGCTTCTCTCGACAAACATTCCGACCTGTTTATATTCGAAGCCGGCTTCGATGACCTGGTACACAGTATCCTGAATGACGGTGGTGGAATTTCCGGTATATCCTTTGAAAATCTCGACCGTACCGATGAAATGAATATGATCGGAGAACTGGTAAAAACAGGAAAAAAGGGGCTGCTGCTGACCGTCCCTGACGTACTGTCTCTCCCCTACTTTCAGCAATACAACCCGGATAAAATAAAAAACTACCAGATCCGGCTCCTGGTAAAACGTTCCACCTCGGACAAACCCGTAGATTTCGAGCCTGGCACCGACCTCTTGCTTCCGTGCGAAACAGCTGAAAAAATAACAGCCCGCAAGCTGACCGGGACGATACTTCTGAAAGACACGGAAGTAATTTCCCGCGATCCTTACGACAATGAATTCCTTCTTGCAGATCCCTCCACTTTCAACCGATTCAAAATCGAACGCGCCGCACGTCTCCACAACCTGGCGCTGGTGGACCTGTACAAAATTTACCGGCAAATCCTTGAGGGCGCCTATACTACTCACGACGGCATACGAGTTGACCCCTCGTGGCCGGCCGGCAACTTCTTCTCAACCGATGGGATTTATCCCACTGCGCTGGGTCAAACAGTAATCGCGAATGAATGTATCAAGGCCCTCAACCTCCATTACGGCTTATCTATTCCGCTGATCCCTACAAAATAAAACAGGCATCGGGCTTCGCCGGACTACCAATAACAGCCGGCCCTATGCTGACAGCAACCAGCTATAATTTTATATTCAGATGAAAACCAGATTTCCAGGCTATCTTCTGCTACTTGCAGTATTTACTTTTCCGGCCTCGGGCCAGCATATTGATATCAGCCTCCCTCTAAACAGGTCGGTATACCAGCGAGACCAGGCCTCGAAAGCCACGGTCCCCATGGCCGTACAATTTAAAAACGGGGATGCCCGCAAATTCAGCTATAAGGTGGATAAACTGGATGTGATCACGGGCGGATCACCGGCACCCGTGACGATCGAAACTCTGAACGTACCCGAAAATGGTCTTTTTCAAACCAACCTGCAGGTAAATGCCGGATGGCACAAGCTGACTATTCAAACCTATGCTGCCGATAACTCTATAATGGAAATCAGCGAAGTAAAGTTTGGCGTAGGCGAGGTGGTGTACAGCGCCGGACAGTCCAATCTCCAGGGAATCGGGTTGGGTGCTGAGGGATCGCCGCTTTTACCCGGCAGCGCCTATGACGGTTTGAGCCTGATCAACCAGAACTGCTTCTGCAAAAAGACTTTCCCTTTTCCCGTATTCGAAAAAATGGAAAGAGGAGCCTTTGATACACAAAAAAAAATCGCCCCAAACGGCAATCAGAATCTCTGGTGCTATGAAGTAGCAGCAAGGAAGATCTCTGATGAAAATGGGGGGATCCCTGTCATTTTCTTCAACACCGCGTCCACCGGCACTACCGTACAGAACTGGTCGGAAAGCGCTGACAACCGTAATGCGGTTACTTATAGCCCATGGACGAAAAACTGCAATACGGATATCGGCGAGTGGGGTAGCGAAGGTGCTGAGGGGCACCCCTACCTTTCTTTAAAAACAGCGCTGAATTTCTACGGAGGGATGTTTGGTGCACGCGCGGTAGTATGGCACCAGGGCGAATCGGACAAACACATCGATACACAAAAAGACGCCTACCGGACAGCGCTCGTCAACGTTATCAACCGGTCACGGCAGCATTTTAATCCCAACCTGGGGTGGACTATATCAAGGGTATCGCGTTTCTATTCCGGAACTTCCAGCAACGTCATACAAGGCCAGGAAGAAGCGAAAAACAGCCTCTCCAATACATCATGGGGCGCCTACTATTCGGACGATTTTGATGGAATAGATGTTTTCAGGCAATCCGACAACGTTCATTTTAACCAGGCAGGCCTCATAGCGCTGGGGAACCAGATCGCGGCCGGTTCTTATACGCCGTTCGGAGCTCCTCCCAGCTACACCCCTCTGGCAGCTCTGACCCCGGTTACAGCTCTCGCCGTACCGAATGTAAACGTCAACGAATCGGAAGGAGTTTACACCCTGACGGTCAGCGGCGACCACCATTCGTATTGCTGGGTAAACAACGACGGGCCGATCAACAACTGCCAGTCTACGTCACAGTCCATCACGGTGAGTTCAGGGAAATGGAGATGCTACGTTACCCACACAGACAACGCGCCTGTTCCGGGTCATGAACAACGGAATATCTCCCTTACCCGGAATGTAGAACTCCCTTTGACCAGCTTTAGCCCTTCACTGGGAATCCGGCCTGGGAGTTTTATCCAAAACTGAGCTTTACACCGACCGTCTGATATACGCTATCGGCGGCTTTCCAAACTCCTTTTTAAAGGCCCTGGTAAAATACCGGCTACTTTCAAAACCGAGCATGAGGGCGATCTCGCCAACATTATAGGCGCCTGATTCCAACAGCTGAACTGCCCTTTTGAATTTGATTGTCCGGATAAATTCGCTGGCAGTCATACCGGTAAGTGAACGTAGTTTTCTATATAGTACCGATACGCTGACACCCGCCTCAAAAGCCAATTGCTCTACGCCAAAATTCGGGTCATCCATACGCTCCACAACGGCGGTCTTTATTTTAAGAAGGAACTCCCCGTCCAGATCCGCCACCACAGCCATTTCAGGCTCAAGGGATATTGTCCGGCTGTGCTGCGATTGAAGCGCTTTTCTTACCCTGATGAGGTTGTAGATCTTTAGTTCGAGGACTTTCAGGTCAAAAGGCTTGATAAGGTAATCATCTGCCCCGGCAGCTAAACCTTCCCTGATTTCTGCACTTGTGCTTCGCACCGAAATCATAATCACAGGAATATAGCTCGTCCGTGTATCGGATCGCAATCTGCGACAAACTTCCAGCCCGCTCAGACCCGGAAGTATCACGTCGCACAAAATCAGGTCAGGCATTTTTTGCTGCGCAATAGAAAGCCCATCCCGCCCGTTATCTGCTTCCAGTACATTATAGGTATCGCGGAAGCTTTCTTTTTCGAAAGCCCTGAACTCATTGTGATCTTCGATCAGCAACAGTGAGTACTTATGCGTAGTACTTTCCGTGCCGACAGGTAATTTCCCGACAACGGGCAAATCGTCGGTACCGGCTTCAATTAAGCCGGGCTTAGGATCCTCCCGGTCTTTCAGAAGGGCAACGGTAAAGCAGGTCTCGCCGTCTTCCTGGTCAGGCGCGGCAGGGACGCTGGAAACAGTCAACTTACCGCCATGCTGGTCGACTATACTTTTCGAGAGGGCAAGCCCTATTCCATACCCGGTGTTTTCAGTTTTCTCGTTGTATACCTGGAAGAAATTTACAAACAGCCTGGAAAGGTATTCCGGAGCGATCCCTTTCCCGCTGTTATGGAATTCAACCTGGACATTATCCCGGTTTTCTTTCAGGATCAGGGTTATTTTTCCGCCATTGGGGGTAAACTTGTAGGCATTACCGAGCAGGTTATAAAATACCTTCTGGATTTTTACCGCATCAACCCAGGCCATTACCGGCAGATCCGGGCGCTGATATACGGTAGTGATCCCTTTTTCCGCTGAAAGATGTTCAAAAGCCGCCAATACATTTTCGAGTATGCCGACAAGATCGTATTTGCCTGCGCTGAGCTTCTGGTTCCCCGATTGTATTTTCCTGAAATCGAGCAGCTCTCCTACCAGGCTCATCAGCCGTTCGGAATTGTTTTGGGCATACTTCAGGTAACTCTTTGCTTCATCGTCCACATTCAAAGAATGAAAAGCTTTTTGAAGAGGGGCGTTGATAAGCGCCAGGTGTGTATATATTTCGTGCGATATGTTGGTAAAAAAGTCAAGCTTTGCCTCGTACAACTCGCTTTCCTTTCTGAACGCTCTCCTCATCCGGAAAAAACGCGCCACGGTACAAATCAGCAACCCCGCAGCCACGATATAGGCCAGGTAAGCGTACCAGGTTTTCCACCAGGGCGATAAGACGACAGCAGACAGATTGGTAGCGCCTCCCCGTTCAGAAATCCCGGAAACCTGAGCTTCCGTCATTTGCAAAAAAATGATCTGGACAAAAAGAGCAATCAATACGGCAGTACGCGAATGCATAGAAATATCTGCATGGAACACTTGGAAGTATATCTACAAATGCAGCCAATAGCTTAATTAACCCCATTTTAGACATAAAGCTATTTGGATACTACTTGCTATCCGAAAAAGTAACGGGATCTATATACTTTGATAAGATAAGTGCCTAATTATGACAAGAAGAATGACTATACGTATATAAGTAACAAACCGAAACCTCATTTATCCAAACGCCCTTGAGGGCCTGTCATCGATACAGACGGAGGATTAGTGCCGTATTTAGCCAGAAAAGGTACACCTCGATATAATCCCCAAAGTGGATCTTTACGGACTATTCTTAAAAAACAATGTCTTTCGATTAACAAAAACCAATCAAAAACATGAAGAAAATTTTTCTATTTTTTTTCCTGCTGGGCTTTATCCCCGCCTTAGGGCAGAGTATAAGCTATCCGTCCGGCAAGGAAGCCGAAGCGATCACCCGGGGCTTGGGCGACTCCTGGCTCACGGTGCGGGTAGATTTTACCGATGCATGTGCCGCAGGCAGCAACCTGCAGCTTCTGCTCGGCGCGAGCGGCGCCCCCGGAGAGATAGAGTACATCGCAGGCTCGCTAGAGAACCTTGGCGGTACGGTATCGATCATCCAAGGAGCCATAACCAACCTGACTCAGCCTAACTTTACCCTCGGAGCAGCCGGGGCAGGACAGTTTGTGGAGTTCAGGGTAAAACGCCAGGCCAATGGAGGTGCAGGACAGAGCGCCAAGGATCACGTGGTCATCAGCGGGGCATGCGCCGCTTCGGAAACCGATGCCGATGTAAACAGCTACAACCTGCTGGCTCCCGGGCTAACGATGATGCCCGTGGCCAATCTTGCTAACATGAACGTAGGCGAAACCCGTACCCGCGTGATAGAAGTTCGCCAGGGAGGTACAGGGTGTATGGACGAGCTGTATCTGGAATTGAACTACACGCCTGGTGGCTTGCTTTCGTTGGAAGACCTGCGTATGCAGGGTGGAGCTTCGGTGATGAGTTACCTGGATGTTGTAAACAGCACTACTGATAAGAAAGTTTTCAGAATACCGGCCAATGCATTTGATGCTTCCGGCGAGTTCTGTAACGGTGAATCTGTGATTTTTGAGGAAGATGTAAAGCTTACAGCCTGCGGCAATCCTGCCACCAGCTATAAGACGGCTTATATAGACCACCACGATGCGTTGTATGGACATACCCTACCGGTAAACTCCAATATTACCCAGAGTACGGTTCGCCCTACTTTAAGTGTGTCAATGGTAAATGAGTCCCGCGAATATTGCTTTAACGCCGCACTCAAATACCAGACTGTCCGATATACCAACGCCACTTCAGGAAGTGCTGCCGCCAACATTAAAGTGACGGTTGCCAGGGACCCGCGGTTTTATTTAGACTATGGCCAGAATTGGGTGATCAAAGACAAGGACGACAATACCATAGAAACCATTGTACCAAACAACGAGACTGCCCCCAAAGTTACGTTTGGTAGTGGTACTATTATTCCGTTTTACTTTGACCCGGGCGGGTGCAGCCTGAATAGCACCGCCCCTAACAACATAACCATAGACCTCGGCAGTCTGGTGCTCCAGCCAGGGGAATGGGTAGAGATAGAAGTGCCTACCCGCAGCTATAACTCCACCTGCCTGGCGGTGGACGAATGTGACACCCGTACCTGGGGTACAATGAGCGCCAGTGCGGCTTATACCAACTCTTGCGGCAACACTTCTTATTCGGTTTCAGGCAACAACATTCTTAATCTGGGAGCCAGGCCCGAAGCGCTCTCCGTACTTACAGCTCCGCTTGTTGTGAATGGAGGCGAGGCATTTGAGGTAGGCGTATTCTTTAATACCCTCAACCTCTCTTACCAAAGTGCCAGCGAGGGCGATGCCTACTTCTATGTGGATTTGGCGGGTACAGACTTCGCGTACACCGGCCCTGCTACGGTAGACTTTGCGGGTCATACGCTTCCTGTAAGCTGGAACCCTGCCGCCCAAATGCTCGAAATAGGGCCTATCCCGAAAAACGCGACCGGTACGGTTACCAATTATTATGGTAAAGAGCTTTTGCTGAGCCTCACAGCCACTTGCGGTATTTCGGGTTTGCAGACGATAAAGACCGGTGTAAAATACAAATACAGCAACTGCCAACTGGTGTACCTTACGATGGGCTGCCTCGAAAAAGCGGTAGAACTGAGATGCCCCGCTCCTGGATGTGCAGAGGGTGGAGCTACCCCCGTGAGCTTTACCCTGGAGCGGAATACCTTTGGCCTCATAGACGCCGACAATAACGGTGTGGCCGACGGAACAGGATCTGTCGACAGAAACACCCCCGGCATAAAGTTGAAGTACGCTGTAAACGGCGACGATATCATCGGTACCTGGAATATCAATGTATATCCCAATACGGTTACCAATACTGCCTTCGATTACCTGTATATAGATGTACCCCGTGGAACAACCAACTTTGGCCTAACCGATGCGGGCGCCCCTATAGAAGTAGTCGTAAATGGCTCGGCTACTACTTGCACTACTGCTGAACTTCTCAATTCGGGTGCCACCAGCGGCAGCTACCACTATGACATCAGTTCCTGCAAACCTGCCGGCGGCTGGGCAAATGGCGGTACAGACCAGGTAACGGTAAAGATACCTTTCAAAGCCAGAGCGACAAATAATACCGGTTTAGGCGACTATGTAGTAGAGCCGCTTGTGTACAGCACTTACGCTCCACAGAACACCCCGGTGACCAGCCTGACTTCTGGCACCCATTACACTTGCGACAGGCTGCCCGACTATATCCGTATCAGCAATCTTATTTTGGGCACTACTTTTAATATCCATACGATAGCTGTATGTGGTAGCGAAATAAGTGTGAGGGTGTCGGAGAATCTTGGTATGTATACCAATAACTACATGTTCCCCAATGAAGTACGCAATTTCTATCTACCCAATACCGCAGAAGTCCAATTCCCGGCTGCCGATGGGGTTACCTACCGTGCTGGTTCTGCAAAATTGAGGGTGTATAAACATGTCGGCGGGGTTCAGGTTACTAATGTTTATGACCTTACTGACGGTACGCACGTGGCGGTATCCGGCGGAAAGCTCCAGTTCTCCAACCTCAGTACATTTTTTGAAGGGCATGGCGGCAGTGCATCTGTACCCGATGAGTATACCCTGATAGACCTCTTGTTTACCCTTGATCCGCATTGCAAGCTGGATGACCCCACAGATTGGTCCGCTGCCTGGGAGTTTGTCGGGCAGGGCAATGGTGTCAATGTGCCGACCGGGGCCGGCACCTGGACTATAGGGACAGATAATGCTACTACCAGATATCGTTACAGAGGCCCAATAATGAGCCTGAGCTCTCCAAGTTTGATGACTTCAGCCGACGGCAACGGGTCGTGGACGTTTACGCTCAGTAATAACGGCTCTGCGGGAGCGCCAAACAGCTATTTCTATATTCCCACCGGGTCAGACTGGACAAACGTGGTTCTGAAGCGCAACGGAAACACGATCAATCCCAATGATGACGGCTACTTTGTACTGGGGGCTGTATCAAACGGAGTAACACAGAACATAGAGATATCTGCCCGCTACACGGGTAGCGACTGTACTCCGGAGCTCCCTGTACATCTGGACTTTGGTTGTGCAGTGCCTTCGGGGGCGGTTAATTTGGGAGAGTGCCATGTGAGCACTTTACTTCCAATGGAGTATTACCCGGCCCAGATCCAACTGAGTGTAGAGGAGCAGCCGGCAACCGATGTGGATATATGCACAGACCAGACGGTGGTATACAGTATCAACTCGGCCTTGGGCGGCAATGTAAGAGGAGCGGAGTTCCGGGTAGTACCGGTAGGTTATGTGATTACAAAAGGCGAGATAGAATACCCTGCAGGGAGCGGCAACTGGGAGGAGGTTGCAGCAACCAACGAAGGTGGTGTATTGGTATATAAGGTAGGAGACCACAGCGCAGTGCCTGCTACAGGGCTTCCGGGTACGATTATGACCGTCTCTACTGCGGATCGCAGTGCAAACCTTCGTCTTACCTACTCGCTAGGTTGTGAATTTGTAAGTAATGCTACTATGAAAGTGGATCAACGTGGCTATAGTGCTTGCTTTGGCAATGTATTGGGCTACGATGGATATGTACGTACCAATCCTATCAAGCTCAATGGTGTAGGCGACGGCGGGTCTTACACGATGAATACCTCACTAAGCACTCCTGATGTGGAGTGTGAGGGAGAATTTGACCTGACGATAACGGCTACGCCTGTCCTGGAGAACTCAGAGGCAAGCGATAAGCTGTTGGTGACACTTCCTACCGGCATAGAATACGCAGGTATAGCGGGATCTTCTCCAGACTTTACGTTTGTGAGCAATACCGGAGGAGTGCTGGAGTTCAGTATAGCAGCAGGTATCGTTACGGGTACAAACCGTACGCTTACGCTCAATCTGGAGGCTACCGGCGATGCAGTATGTGGGCCAAACGATATAGTAGTGGCGATCACGCGGGAGTTTCCTCCGCTGTGGTGTGGAGCTGAGCAGTGTCAGAATAGTTCAGTGGGCTTATTGGCTAGCGAGACAAAGTCGGTAGTTGTGAAGCGCAGCGCGGTAGATATCAAAAACCTGACACGCCAAAGCGGCACCTATGCACCGGGCAATACCGTAACCTACACGCTCGACATACAGAATACCTCCACCCTGACGTTGGCGGCCGATACGCCGATCAGCTTCTACTGCAACGGCAACCTGCTGGGTACATATGCTATAGGTACGGCCGTTGCAGGAGGTACAACCGGAAGCTTTACATTCCCTGTAGTGATCCCGGCCACGGGTACAGGTTCTGACTGCAACGGTGCCGAAATCACCGCCTCGATCGATCCTGAAGAAGGTGCATGCCTGTGTGACAAAGCCGAGGACACCATCGAGGATCCGCTGCCGGTGAAGCTAGTCAGCTTCACGCTCGGACAGTCGGAAGGCAATGTGATACTCCGCTGGGAAACCACAACCGAGTCCAACAACAGCCACTTTGATGTGGAGACCTCATCGGATGGAAAGAGGTTTACCCACTTGGGTACGGTAGCCGGCCAGGGAACAACCCGGGCCGGTGGCAGGTACAGCTACGTACACCAGTCGCCTCCGGCAGGTATAGCCTACTACCGGTTAAAGCAGGTAGACTACGATGGCAGGTATGAGTACTTTACCATCAGGAGTATCGATGTACAGGGCGACGGAGCGGTGTTTATCTACCCGAACCCCGCAAGCAATCACCTGGTACTAAGTAACCTGATGCCAAATACTTCATACGACGTGGTGGATATACAAGGTAGAGTGGTGATCAGAAGCCGGAAAGTATCGGGTGGCCAGGAGATACTCGATATATCAGGGCTTTCGCAGGGGATGTACGTGATCCGTTTCAACCGTAACGGACAGATAGAGTACAGAAAACTGAATATTAGTAAATAGTAGATCGACTCGATTAGTCATCCGCAATTAGCCACTGGCTAAACTCATATAAAAGGGGCTGCCTGGTTCGGGTAGCCCCTTTTATACTTAAACAAAACACTATAAACGACCATGAACATCGCTATCTTTAAGAAGTTACCGGTATATGACAAAGGAATAGAATATGTGATTTATAAGGAATTTGATCAGGCCAACATCACAAAGGTCAATTCCTTTTCCGAGTTTTCTAAAATAAAAGATTTGTCCCCCGATGTTGCTATTGTCTTTTCTAACCACAGCAGTTTCCATGAAATAATCCGGAGTTTGAGAAACCATCACACCGGCACCGGAATAGTAGTAATTGAAGATGGATCAAATGAAAAGATCGGAGAGGCCCTATTTAAATTGCTTCACCTCGGCGTACTGGGTTTTTTAACTATAGAATGTGATGTTGAAGCGCTTATCGCTTGTATAAAAGCCGCACATAACGGTAAAAGATACCTGTCGTCTGAGATGCTTCAATCGTTACTTGAACACATTTTGAAAGAAGAGAACACTTTCAAACGGCAAAAAAAAGAACCCGTGCTGACCAAAAATGAAATGGAAGTTGCCATAATGCTGTCAAAAGGAGAGAGAGTCTCTATTATTGCACAAAAAACCGGTCGCCGCGTATCGACAATCAGCACTATTAAACGATCGGTTCTAAGAAAAACAAATTCCGAAGACGTGTTTATGTTGCGTGAATTTATAATGGAAAAAGCAAAATATCAATCATCAGGCGGCTAGCATTTGACGATTGCGCCTGAAGCCGGTTGATCCGATGATCATCCGGCTTTTTCAACCCACTCCTTTACCGTAGTGGCGTCGGGCACCTTTTCTTCGATTTTGAATTTTTTCCTGAGTCCGCCCAGGTCGTTGAATATCTTGTTGGGATTGGCGGTCTTTAACGATTCGATCGTCCAGAATCCCATTTTCTGTAAAACCGGTATCCAGATCTTCCCGATACCCAGAGCTTCATAGTCGGCTTCCGAGGCAACTTCTACCTTCTTCTCCGGCCTCATCTGGGGGAAGAATATCACCTCCTGTATGCTGGCATTACCAGTCAGCAGCATGGTCAGCCGGTCGATACCGATCCCGATCCCCGCGGTGGGCGGCATCCCATATTCCAGCGCCCTGATAAAATCATCGTCCATCTCCATCGCCTCTTCATCTCCCCGCTCTTTCAGTCTCAGCTGCTCATCAAAGCGCTCCTTCTGATCGATGGGGTCGGTCAGCTCGGAATAGGCATTGGCTATCTCTTTCCCGTTCACAAAAAGCTCAAACCGCTCTACCATCCCGGGTTTGGAGCGGTGCTTTTTGGTCAGCGGAGACATTTCGACGGGGTGATCCGTGATAAAAGTCGGCTGGATGATGTGCGATTCTACTTTTTCACCAAAAATCTCGTCTATCAGCTTTCCTTTTCCCATGCTGTCGTCTACCTCCATTCCCCATTCGCGGCAACGGTCGCGGATAGCCGCCTCATCAAGTTCCTCCACGTTAAGGCCCGTATATTTTTCAATGGCATCTGTAATGCTCAGGCGCGGATAAGGACCTGCGAAGTTCAGCACCTGGTCGCCAAACCTGGCCTCGGTCGTCCTGTTTACCGCAATGGCAACCTTTTCCAGCAGGTTTTCCAGCATTTCCATCATCCAGTGATAGTCTTTGTAAGCCACATACAGCTCGACTGTCGTAAATTCCGGGTTATGCGTCCTGTCCATCCCTTCGTTCCGGAACAACTTCCCGAACTCGTATACACCGTCAAAGCCGCCTACAATCAGTCTTTTCAGGTGAAGCTCAGTTGCAATGCGGAGATACAGATCGGTATCCAACGCGTTATGATGCGTTTTAAAAGGTCTGGCGGCAGCTCCACCATGTACGTTCTGTAATACGGGCGTCTCTACCTCCAGCCAGTTATGACTATCAAAATAGCCTCTCATGGTGGTAATGATCCGGGCTCTTTTGATAAAGATCTCCTTTACGTCGGGGTTCACGATCAGGTCTACATAACGCTGCCTGTAACGAAGCTCGGGGTCGGTAAACCCGTCGTAGACATTTCCCTGCTCGTCCCGCTTGACCACGGGTAGCGGCCGGAGCGCTTTACTGAGAACGGTAAAACGTTGTACATGAACGGATATTTCGTTGGTTTGGGTTGTAAAAACAAACCCGGTAACACCAATGATATCGCCTATATCAAGAAGCTTCTTAAAGACTGTATTATAAAGCGTCTTATCTTCATCCGGGCAAAGATCATCCCGGCGGAAGTAGAGCTGGATACGGCCTGTAGCGTCCTGCAGCTCGGCAAATGCAGCGCTGCCCATGATCCGGAAGCCCATCAGCCTCCCGGCGAGCGAAACATTCTTATAATCGATCTTATTGTTCCCGTAGTTTTCAAGAATATCTTTTGAGGTAGCATTTACCTCAAAAGTTTCCGGAGGGTAAGGGTTGATATCGAGCCTGATCAGCTCCTCTCTTTTTTGTCGGCGCAACAGCTCCTGCTCGCTAAGCAACATATTGATATGCTATGGTGGAAAAAACTCTGTAAAACAGGGGGCAAAATTAAAGAAAAGCGGAGTTCCGGCAAAATCGATACGCTCTTTCCCGTCTTCGGACGGTGAAAGAGCGATAGCCGGTCTATGACCGGCGAAAAATCGTTCTTTATCATATCAGGTCAGAGACCTGATATCGCCCTCCCTTCGTCTGAGACGAGGGAGAGCGAGCGAAATCTCAGCTATCAAACGCCCTCTTGATAAAAGCGCCTATAAAGCTGCCTGCAAAGGTCAGCCCTACGGCTCCGATAAGGCTATGGTATTCTATCTCCGGCACCGGCCCGCTCCTGCCTGCCACCAGGACGCCTGTTACTAATACTACCGACTGGATAAGCGCCGGGATCCAGCCCCGCCGCGAATCGATCAGCCCGAGGACAATCCCGGCTACCGTGGCAGCGAGAAGAGGAATATGTACGCCGGTAGTGCCACGTATCAGCCAGGCGATTGCTACTCCCAGTACAACCGCCGCTACCGCCCCGGTCAGGTAGACGGACCGTTTTTTTACATTGTCCATCTTCTAAACCAGCTTCCTGTATTTGATCCTGGTAGGTTTGGCTTCATTTCCCAGGCGCTTCTTCCGGTTTTCTTCATATTCGGAAAAGTTGCCTTCAAACCAGTACACCTCAGAATTACCCTCGAATGCCACGATATGCGTTGCGACCCTGTCAAGAAACCACCTGTCGTGCGAGATCACCACTGCACAGCCGGCAAAATTTTCAAGGCCCTCTTCCAAAGCCCTCAGGGTATTGACGTCCAGGTCGTTGGTAGGTTCGTCCAACAGCAGGAGATTGCCTCCCTCCTTCAATGTCAGGGCCAGGTGTACCCGGTTCCGCTCTCCACCCGACAGGTTCCCGATCTTTTTCTCCTGGTCGGCGCCGGCAAAATTAAACCGGCTTACATAAGCCCTTGCATTGGTCTGCTTACCGCCGAGCATGATCCATTCGCTTCCCTCGGATATGGTCTGGTAAACGGTCTTTTCGGGATCGAGATTATCGTGCTCCTGGTCGACATACGACCACTGCACGGTCTCACCTACTTCAAAATGCCCCCGGAGCGGCTGCAGTTGCCCGGTGATCAGCTTGAACAAAGTGGTTTTTCCTGCGCCGTTCGGACCAATGACACCGACTATCCCGGCGGGCGGCAGCGAAAAGCTCAGATTTTCATACAGCAGCTTGTCGCCAAAACCCATTGTGATCCCGTTTGCCTCGATCACCTTATTCCCTAAACGGGGGCCCGACGGGATAAATATTTCCAGTTTTTCCTCTTTCTCCCTGCCTCCTTCGCTCAATAGCTTTTCGTATGCTCCCAGCCTTGCCCTGGATTTGGCCTGCCTGGCTTTCGGCGCCATCCTGACCCATTCAAGCTCCCGCTGCAATGTCTTCTGCCGCTTCGATTCGGTCTTTTCCTCTTTCTTCAGGCGTTCCTGCTTCTGGTCAAGCCACGATGAATAGTTGCCTTTCCAGGGAATACCTTCGCCACGATCCAGCTCCAGTATCCATCCCGCCACATTATCAAGGAAATAACGGTCGTGGGTAACGGCAATCACAGTCCCCTTATATTGACGCAAATGCTCCTCGAGCCACAGAACGGACTCGGCGTCCAGGTGGTTGGTAGGCTCATCCAGAAGCAGCACATCGGGCTGGCGCAGCAGCAACCTGCAGAGCGCAACCCTGCGTTTTTCTCCTCCTGAGAGCGTCGATATCAGTTGATCGGACGGCGGACATCTCAGCGCGTCCATAGCTACTTCCAGGCGGTTATCGAGATTCCATGCATCGAAAGCATCCAGCTTTTCCTGTACAGTTCCCTGCCTTTCGAGAAGCTTGTCAAAATCTGCATTTTCATCGCCAAAAGCTTCATTGATCTCGTCAAATTCCCTGAGCAGGTCTACGATCTCCTGCACCCCTTCTTCCACTACCTCCTTTACTGTCCTGGAAGGGTCGAGCTTCGGCTCCTGTTCCAGCATGCCTACTGTATAGCCGGGTGAGAAAACGACCTCCCCCTGTATATCCTTGTCGATCCCGGCGATTACCCGCAACAGCGTCGACTTTCCCGAGCCGTTCAAACCGAGAACCCCAATTTTAGCTCCGTAAAAAAAGGACAAATAAATATTTTTAAGAATCGTTCTATTAGGCGGGATCGTTTTACTTACGCCCGCCATTGAGAAAATTATAGTTTCGTTGCTCATTTTTTGTTTAATTTGTAAATTAAGGCAAATATCGTTATTTAACCCCCATTGTAAAAGTTGAATCAAAGGAAAGATGGAGAACATCACTTTAATGGAAGAACACGGCTATGTTAAAAATGGCAAAGTATTCTTAAAAGGCTATTTAGAGTACCCTGACAGACAGATTGGAGAAGTCAAACGCACCGAGCAAGATGCCATTGATTATTTTAAAAATCGGTACACCATCGCAGAAAGTAAGGTCAGTCAGCTGGAACAGGAAGTTGAAGAAGCCCAGAACAAGGGCTCGTATCTGACAAAATTATTACAGTTGCGTCAGAAACTGCTGGGATTTGATGCTATCGGCGATTTCCCGGTTTTGCTTGCCAGACTCGACAAACTTGAAGCCTACCTGACCGAACTCATCCAGGTAAACCAGATCAAAAATCTCGAAATCAAGCGGGCTCTGATAGAAGATGCCGAAGAAGCCGCCAAGATAGAAGACTGGCAGCAGGCTACCGACAAGCTGCAGGAGATCAAAGCCAAATGGATCCGCACCGGTTCTATCGACAAGATATACGGCGACGAGATAGAAACGCACTTCCAGTCGATCCTGGATGACTTTTTCCAGCGTCGCAGAGAGCATTTTGCCGAGCAGAACCAGATGATCCAGCAACGCATCGACGCTTACGAAGACCTTATCAAGCAAGCCAAGACCCTGACCTGGATGAGCGATCTCGACGAAGCCTACAAAAAGGCCCGCGAGCTCCGCTATGCGTGGAACAACGTTGGGGAGGTGCCGCCCAAGAAATTCTTCAAGATCAGCAAGGCCTACCGGCACTTCGTCAAGCTTTTCTACGACAAGTATAACAATGCCAAAGGTATCGAACCTAAAGTCAAGGTCGATCCGCGTATCCTGGAGCAGCAAAAGATACTCGCGCAGGCTGAGTACCATCTGAAAAACGACACGATCGAGGTAGCGGCCGAGCAAACTAAAATATTGCTCAGCAAATGGAGAGAAATCAGGCTTCCGTTCAAACTGGCCGACAAAGAGCTGGCCGAGAAGTTCAGGAATGTATGCGATAAGGTGTTCGAGCTCAGCTACCTGAGAAGGGTGCTGCTCCGCAAATACCCGGCATTCGACCTGAAAAGCCGTGAAGAGCAGATCCGTACCAAGATCAAGGAAATGGAATGGCTGGTAAAACGTGAAAAAACCGACCTGGAAATTGCAATCCAGATGCTTGAAACCAATCCGCCTGCAGATGAGGAAAGCCTGAAGCAGAGAAATGGCAGCATCAATATACAGAAACGCAAGGTCGCTATGAAAGAGCGGATCCTTCGCGAATTCGAGAGAGAATTGCTATCTGTATAAAATATATTAAAACTGAATAGGGACGGGGTTAAATCCGTCCTTATTCGGTTTTATCAAGGCTGTCCTTTTTTCCGGCGCTCAGAAAATCCCGGATCTCCTGCTCTGAAAGGCCGCCGACCACGTGCAGATCCGGGCGCAGCCGCCGCAATTCTGCTATCCCGGAATCGGAAACCGCCGATTGCCAGAGGTAAATACTCTTCAGCCCTTTCAGCCCGGCTATTTTGCCCACACTCGCATCGGAGACCTTCGTGCCTATCAGATTGAGATACTCAAGGCCTGGCAGGTTTTCAAGCTGTGCGATTCCTTCGTCGGTAATACCGGTATGATCGAGATGAAGTTTGTTGAGGTGCTTCAACCCGGAGATATCCTTAATCGCTTTGTCGGTAACCGCAGTACCGCCGATTTTTAACCATACCACCTGGTCGGACAATTTCTGAAGTAGCGCCATATGCGTATCCGAAAAACCCGGCGCATTGACAGCGCTCACTTCCACGATATTCTGGTCTTTTGATACGGGCGATACGATCAGGTTCAATTTCCTCAGCTCGGAAACGGTGTTCTTATCCGGTTCGGGAGCTGTAATTTTGCTTAAATCAACACCTCCGGGTGCCGCTTTTCCTTCTCCGCCGGCATTCCCGCTGCCCAGTGCCATCAGGCTGACCGCTATTTCATCGTTCTTCTCGAGGTCGGCCACCTTCTTATCCTCCGGTGCCCCCTGGTCGATCCACCAGCTGATCAGCCCGATCTGTGCGGAAGTAAGCTGCGGCTTGCCTTTTGGAGGCATGTGGAGGTCGTCTTCAACCGGGAGAAGGCATACTTTTACCAGCGCGCTCTCTCCTCCCTTTCCGGGCGAAAGCACCGGCCCGTTTTCGCCGCCTTTTCCAACATGCCCGTAACCATCCAGGCGGAGGTCGCCTTTCTGCTTGGATCTTCCGTGGCATTGCACACAGCGGGTATTCAGTATAGGCTGTACGATTTCTGCATATACAACTGCCTGGTCAACATCCGCAAGCGGTTTAATTTCTCCCGCATCAGCCGATTCATCTTTGGGCGGCAACCCTGCCACCAGCCTTATTGCATCGGGTGCATACTGCGTCAGGTAGCCGTCTCCGTGCGTCAGGGTACCTCCTATATGCCCGGCAGTAAACATAAGCAAAACCGAAAGGCCGAATGCCGGTACGTACAACGCAGGAAGCCAACCAGGGGCAGAATTCAGAAACCTGGTATTGGCAAGCCAGGCTACCCATGCGAATACAGCCACTCCTATCCCCTGCCATTGGTGCCGGCTCAGCGTTTCTTCTTCATATCCGCCTCCCGAAGCCAGCAAAAGGCCCGCTATACACGAAACTGTAGCACCAACGGCGGCGCACAGCAGTATAAATGTCTTTGTATTTTCAGTTACAGACAACTTCCCCATACGCTGCCCTATTTCGAGAAACAACGCTATGATTAAAAAACCGATAGGGAGATGTACGAATAATGGGTGCAGGCGTCCGAAAAAAAGTGCCCAGTCAGAAGCTTCCAATAAAACAGTAAGTGTCATTAAAATCTATATTTAATATTAAAAGCCACTTTCCCTGTATTTATAATATTTTATAGACAAAGCTCTGAAAAAAAGAGGTTATCGCTTTATCACAAATTCGTCAAAGTTCATGACCGTGCTCACCATGATAGTGGTAGCTGCCAGTTCGGCGGAAGCAATCGACCGGTCGACAGGGAATTCGCCTACGCTTAAAAGTTGCCGGGCCTTTTCGGGACTTTTCCGGAAGCCTTCATATTCTTCCGAATACAAATCCGTGAGAACAGCTGCTTCTTTTCTCCCGGCAGGACGTCCCGCCAGGGCCATAAAGGCATAGTCGATACGTTCTTCCGGTGTTTTCCCTTTCTGAATCATTTGCTGGGCCAGCACCCGCGAAGCCTCAACAAACTGCGGATCGTTCATAATCACCAGCGCCTGCAGCGGGGTGCTCGTCTTCTGGCGCTTTACGACACAGAAATGGCGCTCCGATGCGTCGAAGTTCAGCATCATCGGCGGCGGGGCGGTCCGTTTCCAAACAGTGTACATACTTCTCCGGTAAAGTGTATCACCCTGCTGCTGACGATACTTCCCGTAGTTCGAGATCGCCTCCCAGATACCCTTAGGCTGATACGGGTATACGCTCTCGCCGCCAACTGCGCGATTGATCAGTCCGCTGGCAGCAAGCGAATTATCCCTGATCTGCTCAGCGCTCATCCGGTAGCCGGGCCCCCTCGAATAATAGATATTGTCAGGATCGGCTTCTATCTGTTCCCACGGGCCGGCCGAAGCCTGCCTGTAGGTAGCGGAAGTTACAATGAGCCGCTGCAACGCTTTTACATTCCAGCTTCCGGAAATATCCGAGTGCATAAACTCCGATCCAAGCCAATCGAGCAGTTCAGGATGGGTAGGCAGATTGCCCTGATTCCCGAAATCACCTGTAGAAAGTACCAGTCCTTTGCCGAAGTATTGCTGCCAGAAGCGGTTTACAGCCACCCGGCTAAAGAGCGGATGATCTTCGTGCAGAAGCCATTTGGCGAGTCCCAGGCGGTTTTTTGGATAATCTTCAGGAATTTTAAAGATCTGTTCCGGCGTATCGGCCGACACCTCTTCCTTAGGCGCATCATAAACGCCGCGATCCAGGATATAGGTCTTCCGGGGATACTTCCGTTCCTTCATGATCATCACATCGATCTGCGTATTGAGAAGCTCGGTTTCTTCTCCGAGTTGCTTCAGGCTTCCCTCAAGGCTCTCTTTATAATCTCCGGCAACATTGGCGAAATAATACTCCCGGAGCTCGCGGGTCTGCTGCTCTGTCCTTTTCGAAGGGTCGGTTTTCAGGGCTTCCGCTACTTCGTCCCGCCGGGAGTACAGTCCCCGCATTTCGAGCGACGTCAGGCTGCGGGTATAGATCCTGAGCTCGTCTACATCGAAATTTTTGGTATAGACATCATTTTGCCTGCCTATCCTTAAGTTATTGACCGTTATATTGGTCTTATTCTTACCATATAACAGGCTCTGGGTGAGATTATTGTTGACTATTTTTACCTGCGCCCGCTCCCCGTTGACATACACGTTTACTCCTTCTGCTTTGCTCAGACCGTCATAAGTGAATGCTACGTGTGTCCATTCGTCGATGGGGACCGGCTTAAGCGTCTGCAGCTCTATGCTGTTATCCGGCCATACATAGCTCAGGAGAACCCTGAAAGTACCGTCCTTTTCACGGAAAATGTTCCAGCCACGATAGCCGCTGGTAATGTGATTGGATTTATGAATCAGCGGACCGCTCAGCGATTCATCCAGGATGTTCAGCCAGATACTGATGGTAAAAGGCTGGTTACGCTCGAAATAGGCGAAGCCCTTCCCGAAATCAATCGCATTTTCACCAAAAATACGACGGCTCAAACCGAATTTTCCCGGCCGGGAAGCGCTATCGGAAAGACTCTCATCACCTTCGCAAAAAGCCTGGTGGCCGGGATCCGCCAGGTTCCTGATGGTCTTTCCCTTCGGTTCGTCGAAGCTGAAATGGCCATACAACCCCTCGTCGGGCTTAAGTATGTTCTTCCCGGGGTTTCCTGCTACCTTCGTAAGCCATTCCCGGAAAGGGGTGGAAGAAGCCACAATCTTTTCCCGTTTCTGCTCTTCTTCGTCCAGGTATTTCCTGATGGCCTCCAGCTGTTTCTTTGCTTCCGAAGTGGGTAGGGTAATACTGGGGCTGGCTTCTCCATTATAGGGGATCTGCCCGTTTTCGTTGATATTGTTGAAAAAAGCGAACAATGAAAAATAATCTTTCTGGCTGACGGGATCATATTTATGGTCATGACAGCGGGCGCATTCGGTAGTAAGCCCCAGGAAGGTCAGTCCGAAAGTATTTACACGATCGGCCACATATTCGGTTCGGTATTCTTCCGAAATAATACCTCCCTCCATGCTCTGCTGATGCATTCGGTTGAAGGCTGTTGCAACGAGCTGTTCCGCAGAAGGGTTGGGAAGCAAGTCGCCGGCCAGCTGCCAGGTGACGAATTTGTCGTAAGGCAGGTTTTGATTAAATGCATTGATCACCCAATCGCGATAAGGCCAGGCCGTACGCATCATGTCGTCCTGGTAGCCGTGCGTATCGGCATAGCGGGCCACATCCAGCCAGGGCACAGCCATGTGCTCTCCGTAATGGGGCGAACCGATCAACCTGTCCACTACTTTTTCATAAGCATCGGGAGAATTGTCGTTCAGGAAGGCGGTCACTTCATCCGGGGAAGGCGGCAGACCGGTGAGATCCATATAAACGCGACGTAACAGGGTGGTCTTATCGGCCTCCGGGAAGGGGCTGAGCTTTCTCTCCTCCAGTTTAGCCAGTACAAAGCGGTCTATCTCATTTTTTACCCATCCTTTATTTTTCACTTCAGGTAGAGCTTTCCTGACCTTTGTAAACGCCCAGTGCGGTTTGTATTCCGCTCCCTGTTCTATCCACCTGATCAGAATGGCCTTTTCCCTGTCGGTCAGTTTCAGGTGAGATTCGGGCGTAGGCATCACCATTTCCGGATCGGAAGAGATAATACGGTGAGCCAGCTCACTTTTCCACGGCTTACCGGGCACAATAGCCAGCAGTCCGTTATCGCCTTTCTTTTTGTAGGCAACTTCCGCTACGTCCAGTCTTAATTCGCCTTTTACCTTATTAGCATCGGGCCCATGACATGCAAAGCAGCGATCTGAAAGTATAGGCTTTACATCGTAGGTATAGTCTACCGGGCCTGAGATCAGGTCCAGTTCCGCAGCTACATTTTCTGGCAGCGTCAGCCTGTTTCCGCAGGCGCAGAACAAACCTGACCAAACCAGGAACGCATACTTATACAGTAACCGTCTCATACCGGGAATTTATACCTGTTCTCTTATCTCGGGGCCATCCTGATAGCGCCATCCAGCCTTATCACCTCGCCATTCAGCATCGGGTTGCCTATAATAGCCGCTACCAGGTCGGCGTATTCACCGGGTTTACCGAGCCTCGACGGGAACGGGACCTGCTGCCCCAGGGAAAGCTTCACCTCTTCCGGCAGGTTTTGCAGGAGCGGTGTCTCAAACAGCCCGGGCGCTATCGATACTACTCTGATACCCGAAGAGGCCAGATCCCGGGCCGCAGGCAGGGTCATGCTCGCAATGGCGCCTTTGCTCGCGGCATAGGCGACCTGCCCGATCTGTCCTTCAAAAGCCGCTACAGAAGAAGTATTGATAATAACACCGCGCTCTCCTTCCTCATCAGGTACATTAGACTGCATCGCAAATGCAGCCAGCCTCATCACGTTAAAGGTACCGATGAGGTTTATCCCGATTACCTTGCTGAACAAATCCAGGGAATGAGGCCCGTATACTCCGCCTGTCTTTCCTATGGTTTTACTTCCGGCCACTATCCCGGCACAGTTGACCGTAATATGCAGACCGCCGAATGTGACGAGTGTCTCATCAATGGCGGCCTGAACTTCCTGTTCGCTGGTAACATCCGTCATCCTGAACCCGGCTTTGCTCCCGAGTTGCTTTGCCAGCTTTTTTCCTTTCTCCTGCTGGATATCGGCTATCCATACGTTGCACCCGGCGGCCGCAAGCCTCCGGACGGTAGCTTCTCCGAGTCCTGAAGCACCGCCGGTTACCAGGGCAGTCTTATTGTTAAAGTCCATTTAGTCGGTTAAAAGGTAAATCCGGCTAAATATACACATATTAACGTTTTCCCAGAACCATCAGGATAACCCCCAGCAGGATAACCCCTCCCGCCAGGATCGATTGCCCGTTCAATACTTCTCCCGCAAAAGCCCATCCGAGGAACATGGCTACTACCGGGTTGACATAGGCATAAGTAGAAAATAGCTGCGGAGGTGCATTTCTGGCCAGCCAGGCATAGGAACTGAAACCGACGATCGAGCCGAAAAACGCCAGGTAGAACAAAGCTCCTATGGCTTTACCCGGTGCATCCAGGATGCTTAAAAACGAAACAGGCTCGAAAAGCAGGCTTATACACAACAGGAATATTCCGCCCGCCAGCATTTGTACCGAACTCGATATAAGCTGGTGAGGCAGCTTCAACCGGGATGAGAGCAACGTCCCTGTCGCCCAGAAGACATTCGAACATATAATGATCAGAATGCCTATCCAACTGTCTGAAGAAGTTTCTTTAAAGGCGCCCGGCTGGACCAGGAGAGCAATTCCTGCTACACCTGTCAGAAGTCCGGCCATACCCAGCACGGAGGGTCTTACCCTGGCAAAGGCAATCCAGTTGATAACAATGAGGAACAGCGGCAGCAAACCTGCCAATAATGCGGCAATCCCGGTCGGAAGGTACTGGATCGCAATGCTCATTCCGCCCATCGCAACCCCCAGCAGCAGAATCCCGATAATTCCCGAGGAGACTGCTTCTTCACGAGTGGGCCGGGGATGTCCGTTAAGCCGCGCAAACGGGTAAAGAATACACCCGGCTACCAGCACTCTCCAGCCGGCCATGTACAGCGGAGGCATATCCTCCGTCATAAAATGAATAAACAAGTAGGTAGAACCCCAAAGAAAATAAACTGAAGTCAGGTTGAGAAGCAGCTTTGAATGTTGCGACCAACCACCATGTGCCGGCAAAAAGGACATTTTATGCAGATAAACTAAATTTACTGCATTATCAACAATTCAGAAAGTTATAAGGTTCCGATAGACAGGTTGTACCTGACTGCATAAACGTGAACATGGGAAAATACAAATATCCTTTTAATCCCTTCTGCCCAGCAGGATCATCAGGTAGTAAAGCAAGGTTGCAAGAGAACCGATAGCAGCCACGAGATAAGTTCTCGCCGCCCATTTCAAAGCATCTGCAGCCATTCCATGCTCCTGCTGTGTTACCATCCCCTGGCGGTCAATCCAAGCCAGAGCCCTGTTGCTCGCATCGTATTCTACAGGCAGCGTAATAAAGCTGAAAAGAGTTGTGAGCGCAAATAACGCCACCCCGATAGCCAACGGCACAGGAGTAGTGTTGAGCATGAGGATTCCCCCCAGGATTATCCAGCTCATATACCGGGAAGATACCGTTAAAACCGGTACAAGCTTCGAGCGGAACTGCAGCCACGAATAGGCCGTAGCATGCTGCACTGCATGGCCGCATTCATGAGCTGCCACAGCAGCCGCAGCCACACTTCTTCCGTAAAATACATCCGAGCTCAGGTTAACTGTCTTGTCCTGGGGATTATAGTGATCGGTTAGCGTACCTTCTACCGACTGTACCCTTACATCGTAAATTCCGTTATCGTGGAGCATTTTTTCAGCAATCTCCCGGCCGCTCAGACCCATCCTTAGCCCTACTTCCGAATATTCCTTAAACTTGCTCTTTAATCTCCACTGTACATACCAGCTGACCGCCATTACGATCAGACCTATCAGATAAGCTCCTGCCATTGTGATTTCTTAAAATTTAGTTTAAATTAAAGGGGACTACTAAAAAATTTAGTGGTTCCCTTGTTTTCCTGCTAACGAAAATAAGAAAATTCAGGTATAAGCCGCTCTTATTTTCTCAATTAGTGACGAGGTAGAATATCCTTTTACCAGGGGGATAGTTTTTACTTCGCCTCCTTTAGCAAGCACAAAATCCGCGCCAACGATGTTTTCAACTGAATAATCGTCACCTTTTACCAATATGTCAGGCCCAATAGCCTCAATTAACTGCAAAGGTGTCGGTTCGTCGAACAAAATGACAGTATCTACAAACGACAGCGCCGCCATCAGCCGGGCCCTTGCCATCTCGTTTACCACCGGCCGCAGCGGGCCTTTCAGCCTGCTTACGGATGCGTCGGTATTCAGCCCCAATACAAGCTTATCACCCAAAGCACGCGCTTTTTCCAGGTAGTCTACATGACCCAGATGGACGATATCGAAGCACCCGTTGGTGAATACCACCTTTTTCCCTTCTTCGTGCCACCGGGTTAGGGCGGTCATGGCCTCATCCAGGGTCAGAATCTTGTCGGCTGTCTGCTCCATATTGTTTTCAACAGGTACTTACAGATGTAGCTATTGCTTACAGATGCTTTACATATCTGTACATTTTGTACAACAAATAACCACAAAGGCACGAAGAGAAGCTCTTTCCCGTCTCCCGACGGTGAAAGAGCGATAGCCGGTCTCTGACCGGCGAAAAGATCGGTTTTTATCAGGTCAGAGACCTGATATCGCCCTCCCATCGTCCGAAGACGAGGGAGAGCGTAAACTCCGTGTTCTGTGCCTCTGTGGTAAAAATGCATCCTTTCACTCCGGAGGAATACCCCACGGAGCGTTGTTACTTTTTCTTCTTTTTATCTTTTTTGGCTTTTTTGCCTGTTGGCTGAACAGCCACAGGAGCAGCTTCTTCTACTTTAGAGAGGTCCTTGATCCTGATATTCCTGAACCTTACTTCAGTACCATGACCCAGGAAGCCGATGTGTCCTGTTTTCCGGAGCAGTCCGGGGTGGTCCTTTTTGTCGAGTGTACCGTTTTTGCCGGCTTCCTCCAGGTCGCCGTCTACAATAGTCGTCCCGTTCAGGATCACCTTCACTTTAGGCCCTTTCAGGTAAACCTCCTCGTAGTTCCACTCGCCCACAGGTTTGAGATGCCCTCTTTTGGCAGGAATAATGCCATATACCGATCCGTGATACTGGTAGGGTTCAAGTTTGCTGTAAATAGGAGCAGTATCGTCGAGTATCTGCAGCTCTGCGGCGCCGGAATAAGCGGCGTCACCATTTAAAGGAGCGCGTATCCCCAGGCCATTGTTGGCGCCCGGCGTAAGCTGGAACTCAAACCGGAACACGAAGTCGGCATACTCGTCTTTGGTATAGAGATTGCGGGTACCTGCCGATTTACCTCCTTTCGGCCTTACCACCAGGTTGCCATTCTCTATGAAATAATCCTCAGTATTTCCAACCCATTCATGCATAT
Organism: uncultured Cytophagales bacterium; assembly: GCA_964559125.1. Classification (GTDB taxonomy): domain Bacteria; phylum Bacteroidota; class Bacteroidia; order Cytophagales; family Spirosomataceae; genus Ravibacter. The sequence goes on along the minus strand of CAZLGW010000018.1, from coordinate 30,523 downwards.
TGGTCCCGTCGAAGAGCACCTTGAATCCTTCTTTCTTCTCTTCCTCCGACAATCTGAAAGGCTCCGTCCTAGGCAGTTCCTTTACATAGATATCGCGGTAAAACACTTTGGTACCATGTGCCTGCAGCTCGAGCTGCTCTACCGGGAAAATAGGCATGCTGCGGTCCCAGAAGTTCTCCAGGATCACGTTGTCGACGACGCGTTCGCCGTTGAGATCGACGGTGACCCTGTCGCCGACCATTTTGACATAGAAGGTATTCCACTCTCCCAGGGCATTGTCAGCTACTTTATCAGGCGTGCTCTTATGAACCTTGTTGTTGTACAAGCCGCCTGATCCTACCTGGGCTCCTACCTTGACGCGGGAGGTATCCCAGATCTGGACCTGGGGTGTTCCGCGCAGGTAAATCCCCGCGTCGCCGTCCTTGCCATGGGCATCCAGTTTCCAGTCGACATACATCTCGATATCGCCGTACTCTTTTTTCGCCACGATGTTGTCGCCTTTACCCGTAAAGACCAGCACACCGTCTTCTACTATCCATCCGCTCCTCATTTTCTCATCGGCGATCCTCTGCTTGTATGCCAGTGAATCGGCGCTCAGCTTTGCCCTCTTAAGCGGGTTGTCTACCAATCCCTTCCAGCCGGTAAGATCCTTGCCGTTAAAGAGCGAAACGAACCCTTTGTCGTCAGGCAGCAGCTCGGAAAGATGTTTCCTGATCCCTTCCTTCTGGTATTCCGCGTCAGGGCCTTGTATGACCTGCATGGTTTTCGTCAGCAGGCCGCGCACTATTGTGCCGTCAAACTGGGGGTTACCCATTGCGATGTTCATCACGGCGTGGGCGGCAGTTTGCTGCAGCTCCGGATCGTCGAGATATTTACCGGCAGTCACCAATGCCAGGAACGTCTTATTCCGCTGAAGCTCGGTCAGGATACCCTTCTTGCTACCGGCACTCTCGACTACCTCCAGCGCTTTCCTGAGCATGATTACCTTTTGTACAGGATTAGCCTGTGAGCGCTTTACCGTTGCTACATAACCGGCAATTGCCTCGTCCCTGTAGCCTGCATTCGCACCACTTTTAGCTATATTGTATAATTCATCCAGGCTTTTGTCGTCAGACCACTCACTGAGCGCCTGCACTGCTGCTTTCTTTTCAGCTTCCGTTCCGTTGTTGAAAGAAGAAATAGTGGCTGTCAGCGCCTGAGAACCACCCAAACTTGCCAAAACAGGCAAATAGGCTGCTTTATTGCCCGACTGGTTCATATTGGACAACAACTGCGACACTTGCTGACCGCCGCCTGCCTGGCTCCGGATAGCCATTTTCACCGCCTCCTGTACGCCCGCCAGGTTAGCTCCGTCTTTGACAGAGTTAAGCAGGCCGAACAACTGAGGCAGATCCTTCCCGGAAACTACCCCTTTCAGGGCAGAGAATGCGGCAGATTTAACAGCGGGATTACCGCTGGTCAGCAACCCGGTTACCACACCGAGCTTGCTTTCGGCCCGGCGGCTTGCCAGTACATCCAGCAGCGCTACCTTTGCCACATCGCTCGCACCGGGGATTGCCGACGCCACCTGGTCAATAACCGCATTGCCTTTTGTAGTAAGCAAAGCCGATTTTACAGCTCCTACCACAGCCTGGTCACTGCTTTTCAAAAGCGGGAGCAGCTTCGCAACGCCCGATTCTCCGCCCAGCTTACTGAGCGCCCCGATCGACGCAATCTTCACTGCCGGCGACTTGTCTGTCAGTCCCCTGGTGATAGCCGGCAGAGCAGCTTCAGTGCCCGATTTCCCCAGGAACGAAATAATGTCGGTTTTCACTGCCGGACTCCCTGATGTCAGCGTTTTTAGAAGGGCCGCCGTCGTAGCCGGGCCTGCGAATTTCCCCAGGCTGGCCAAGGCGGTTCCCCTCAGCTTGGTATCGGAGCTCTGCGCCGCCTTTACCAGCTCGGGAACGGCTTTTTCTCCCCTTGTATCGGCAAGGATACTCAGGGCAGCTGCTTTTGTATGGGCCTGGCCTGCAGATGAAGCCTTACTGAACAAGGTTTGCGCGGACTTCTCCGCCAAAGCCTGTTCCCCATTTTCGTTGAGACGCGTCAGGTATTGAAGATAGTTCGCAGTTGCGTTGGTCTCATCATAGATCAGCCCGGCTTTTTCGGCAGCTTTCCGGAGGACGCTTTCCGACGAAGGAGAAGCTATCTGCGCCAGTGCATACTGGGCTGCCTTTCTCACGTCCTTATCGCCGCTTTCGGCGAGTTTCTCTATAGCCGCAGCTGCTGCCCGGAATTTCATATCGCCCAACGCCTCCGCAAACGAGACCAGACTGCTGCCCGAGGCACTCCCCAGCGCTTTCAGCAGCGCATTTCCGGCAGCTTCAGTACCGGAGGCAGCCAACGCTCTAGCGGCCGGCCCCGCCAGCTCACTATCCTCCAGCAGAGGAGTTACGGCCGACAGCCCTTCTCCTTTATCGATCTGTTGCAGTTGGAACAGCACAAAAGCCGTATTGGTCTTATTGCTCAGCTTCGGCAGCGCATCGGCGTAAGCTTCCGCCGCCATTTTCCGCCAGGCCTCGCGTCCGGGCTGATTAACAAAATAAGTAAAACCTCCCACAGCATATTCTACCGCGGCATTCTGGCCTTTTTCAGGCGCCGATAGCCTCGATACCAGCAGGGTAATACCTGCTTTTCCAAGCGCTGCTACTTCGCCCGCATTTCTTTCCAGCGATTTCTGGTCGTCGGCCGGGGTTTGCGCCAGCAGGTCGGCGATCCGGGTTTCCACTGTCCTCGTATCTGCCCTCTGGGCTGTGCTCCATCCCAGGGATGCACCTGCCAGCAGAATGGTAAATAAATATTTTTTCACTGTCTGATCGAAAATAATGAAAATCAAATGAAGTATTATAAGGTATACGGGCCACGCATTGGCTGATCGATCAGGCGGTTAGCACCGTCGTCATCGATAAAAAGCTGTTTGACCGGATCGAATTTCAGTGAACGGTTAAGTCGGAGGGCAGCAAGGCCCATATTTACGATCGTACACGAACGATGCCCGTTTTCTTCATTCAAAGCAAACTTCTGCCTCTTCTTCACAGCCTCCACAAAATCGGTCACCTGCGGCTCCGGGTCGGGAAATGCGGCAAGCTTCCTTTCAAAATCAGGAATATCGCAACGGAAGCCATTGTATACTTTCCCTTTAGGACCTTCTATATAGGCGGCATTTGTATCCTTTCCTTCTCCATCGAGAATGATCTTACAGCCGTCATCGTAGGTATACTCTATTCTTCTCCAGGTACCTACTGCGTCGGTGTGCTGCTGCGGGGCATCAACCTCCACGCTGACGGGGCTGGTATGGTCTTTCCCGAGGAAATACTGGACGGGATCGAGGTAATGCTGACCCATATCTCCCAATCCGCCCCCGTCATAGTCCCAATACCCTCTGAAGGTACCATGAACCCTGTGCTTGTTGTAGGGTTTATACGGAGCAGGTCCCAGCCATTTTTCGTAGTCGAGCTCACCGGGTACGGGTTCCGGCTTCAGGTCGGTACGGCCTACCCAGTAGAATTTCCAGTCGAAACCGGTATGGCGGCTTACCGTCACCTTCAGCGGCCACCCGAGCATTCCGCTGTCTACCAGCTTTTTGATTGGCTTTACGGTCGTATTCATCCCGTAAAAATTACTGTCGAACCTGAACCAGGTATTCAGACGGAATATCCGGCCGTGTTGCTGAACCGCTTCCAATACCCTCTTTCCTTCCCCGATGGTCCTGGTCATCGGCTTTTCGCACCAGATATCCTTACCGGCCCGGGCGGCATCGGCCGCCATAATACCATGCCAGTGAGGCGGGGTTGCGATATGCACAATGTCTACTTCCGGCAATTGAATCAATTCCCGGTAATCGGTAAGCGCTTTGGTTCCCTGAGGAAGCTTAGCAAGCGTACTTTTGAGATGATTCTGGTCTACGTCACAGATAGCCACCACCCGGGTCCCGGCATAGGCAAGATGCCCCTGTCCCATTCCGCCGACCCCGATAATTCCCTTGGTGAGCTGATCGCTGGGAGCCAGGAAGCCTTTGCCCAGTACATGGCGGGGCACAATCGTAAAGCCGGCCAAAACAGCGGCCGACCCTTTCAGAAAACTTCGCCTGGAATGCCGGCCGGTTACTTCTTTTTCTTTTTCCATTTCCATTTAAAATAATGATTATCGTTGTAGAGACGGAAGGCCTTCCGTCTCTACGTACATACCGTCCCTACGATTTATAAATTTCATCCATTTTTTCTTTAATCACTGTAAGCCGCTTACGGTCTCCGCCGCCTACCTCTGCAGATCCCCATCCGGAATACCCGATCTTCGCCAGGGCCGCGTTGACAGCAGGCCAGTTGCAGTCTCCTTCCAACAGCTCTACATTAAATCCTTTCCAGAGACCTTCTTCATTCATTTTTTTCAGGCTGTACTCCTTGATGTCTATTTTGAAAATCCGTTTTCCCAGCACCTCGATCCAGTGAACAGGCCATCCGTAACGAAGGATATTGCCTACATCGAAATACCAGCCCACCAGCGGGTGGTTGAACTCGTCGACATAGCGGGCTGCCTCTATAGGGCTCAATATAAAGCTGTTCCAGACATTTTCAAATGCGATTTTAATCCCCGTTTCCTCTACCACCGGGATCAGCTTCTTTATCTCTGCTATCGAGCGGTCCCATGCCTCCTGGTAGGAAATTTCCGCATTGACTACACCGGGCACGAGCAATACCGTAGTACCCCCGTATTTTTTAGTATCGCGGAGCGCCTGCGCCATCGCGTCGGCGCATACCTTTCTCTTTGCCGGGTCAGGATCGCTCAGCGGCGACTTCCAGTGTGCGGAGTTGACGGTGCCTGGCAATTCAAGCCCGGTCTTATCGCGGGCATTCAATATCTCCTTCATAGGCAGGTCGTTGGGAGAATCGAGCTCCACTCCATCGAACCCGATATCTTTCAGCAACTTGAATTTATCAAGAATGGAAAGATCTTCTTTTATCATACCCCATTTGAGGCTCTTTTTTACCAAAGGTTTGGCCTGAAGAGGGTTTGACCCTGTTGAAAAAACTTCTGAGGCTCCGAGGCCGACCGCAGCGGCGGCCATCGCATTAGATTTAAGGAATTCTCTTCTGTTCATAAAATAAGATGTCTACCACCCCAGACTTTTTTCAAGTACAGAGATGGTAGACTTTTTTGGTGTTACATTAAGAAACCACTGGATTTAGCTGAATGCGGTGAAGCCGGGCTTAGCCACTTCCGCCACAGGAACAGCCGTATTCCAGGTATAGGTATCAGGGCCCAGCTTCTCTGTGGAATTCAAAGCCTGCTCCCAGGTAATTCTCTTTCCGGTATAGGCAGCCATACGACCCATAATACCAAGCATCGTACTGTTGCACATCCACTCTCCGTCGTTCATGGGTTTCCCATTACGGATAGAGGCAAAAAGCTCGTTGTGCTCAACCTGGTACATATCAGTAGCAGGTCCGCTATATTTCCACGGATTGGCTCCGTAAATTTCATGAACCCTCCTTGAACAATCGACCATCGCCCTTCCTTTGCTACCCAGGCTTTCTACGAGGTAAGAAGTGTCGGTATTGGCCTGCTGCCTTGAGAAATGGAAGCCTTTCGCCCCGTTGGCATATTCATAGGTGATCGCGAAATGGTCATAAATATGACCGAACAAAGGATCGGTACGAACCTGGCGCCCTCCTGTCCCGATAGCGCTGACAGGCAGCTTATCGCCGAAAGCCCAAGACATCATATCGATGCTGTGTATGGCCTGCTCCACGATATGGTCTCCCGACAGCCAGGTGTAATACATCCAGTTACGAAGCTGGAATTCCATATCGGTCCAGCCTTCCTTGCGGGGGTAAGACCAGAGGAGGCCGGTGTAGTAAGTATTATATACGGTACTTACTTCTCCGATAGCCCCGTCCAGAATTTTCCCGAAACTGGCCCTTTTCGGCTCATCATAACGCCAGCAAAACCCTGATACAAGAGAAAGGTTCTTTTGCTTTGCCAGCTTCGCCGCCTCCAGCACCCTTCTCACTCCCGGGGCATCGACCGCCATGGGTTTCTCGCAAAAAATATGTTTCCCGGCTTTCACGGACGCCTCAAGATGCTGCGGGCGGAAATGGGGCGGAGTAGCCAGAAGCACGACATCCACACCCGAGTCGAGCACTTTCTGATAAGCGTCAAACCCGACAAATTTATGCCCTTCATCCACTTTCACTTTATCCGCGTGCACCTTTTTGAGCCCGGCAAGCGAACTCTCAAGCTTGTCACTAAAGATATCGCCCATAGCATGCAAAACTACGTTGGGGTCTGCGCTCAATGCCTGCTTTGCTGCTCCCGAACCGCGGCCGCCGCAACCGATCAACCCTACTTTCAGAGTCTCGCTGTTAACGCCTGCAAAGGTTTTGGAAGGAATAATAATAGATGGGAAGCTCCCCCCTGCCAGAGCAAGGCCCGCGAGCTTCAAAACATCTCTCCGCGAAGTTGCCATATTATATTTGTGATTATGAATATTATAAGCTGCTAATATACTCCTTCACCCCTTAATGTTCAAGATAAAAAAAGGTTTTTTAAAAAAAAGCAATCAGCCGTCAGTTACTTCCCCAACGAAATAAGGTTCACAAAAAGCCGGTAGGCCCCGGGGACTCCCGCCGGCAATTCCCGGAACCACGACAGGCTCGAATAAATATAATACCCCTTTCCGTAACGGGTATACAGTATACCGCTGTCGAGGGGAGCCCCTCCCGGATCGTTGGATGAGATCGCCACACTATATCTTTTATCCCAGTTCTGGGGAAAATAAAGCCCCCGTTCCTGTACCCACCCGTCAAAGTCGGCCGCGGTAATCTTATTGGGGCCGGTCAGCACCGGACTCTGCGGATCGAGTATCCTTACCTCCGCATCTTCAACACTCACGCGTTCTCTCGATATATCGAAAGGATATGGTCCCAGGCCCCCGGGCAGCTCTACCGGAGTGTTATACTGAACGACCAGGTTGCCTCCCTGGTTTACGTATTCGAGCAAAACGGCCTGCTTCTGAAGCAGCGCCGGACGGGTATTGTAAGCCCTTACGCCCACGATAACCGCATCAAAATTCTTCAGCGAATGCAGTTCGATGTCGCGGTCTTCCAGGACAGTCACCTGGTAGCCTACTTCCTGGAGTGAGGCCGGCACGGCATCGCCTGCACCGTGAATATAGCCAATGCGCTGTCCCCTTGTCTCCAGGTCGAGCCTCACGAACCTGCCCTTACTCTGCGGGAAATATACCTGCTTCGGAATATGCTCATAATCGATCACGCCCAGTCCCCGGTCAAATTCTTTCCCGTCCATTTCGGCTAGGGCCACGATTTCCGCCACCCCGGCCTTCGCAGGAGGAGTTACTACAAAGCTTACCACCTGGGTACCTCCTCTCCCGGCGATATCGAAATCTGCGTAGGCGGGCGCAGACTTCCACCCGGGTGCAAGCTGAAGGCGTACCCTGCCTTTACAACCTTCCTGCGCAGCGGTAACCGTAACGGCTATAGTCCGGGGCTTTTCATCCCTGAACATACAGACGTCTTTCTCGAGTGAAGTATACACGGGAGGCGAAATCACCACCGGCTCATATACCTCTCCTCTTACGGGATCTCTCTTTTTAAAAACAACGGGCACCTGGTAGCCGAGCTCGGTTCCTCCGACTGAAAGCCGGAGGGCGACCACCGGCGGAGCATTTTCGGGCACCCCTATTTTCTGCTGGTCGCTTACCTCAAACAAGCCTGCATATCCTATATCCCTGGTCAGCCAATAGGGCTGCGATGTGCTCTCGTCCTGCGGCACTACCGATACAAAGCCGGCCTTGAATCCTTCGTTTTCCTTAAGATCCCTGTTTACAGCGCTATCCGCGCGAGCAAACGGCCCGGACCACGACTCGATACGCACGGGATAGCCCGACCGGTTGATAGCCTCCAGGGATATATCGATCTGCTGTCCGGGAGTGTAGAGGCTACGCCCTGCAACGGCCTCCAGGTACAACCCGAGTATATCCCTGATCAGCGCGTTTGTCTCTTCCAGCTTTACTCCCTTCCAATAGCTGTCAGACAGAGCCGAGATAGCGGCCCTGATCTTCAGCAATGCCGGGATCCCTGCCGAAGGGTTTGCGGCATCAAATTCCCTTTTCAGCGCATCGATGAGGCCGGGTATATGGCCGGCGCCCTCCACCCTGCTCCAGGTCGTATTGACTTCGTCCAACAGGTCGGACTTAGCTTGTTCTCCCTTTACGTGCTCAAAATATTCTACATCCGTTCCCCGGCTCCCTACTGCTCCGAAGCCCTGGCTCTTGTGCATGCTCCTGCTCCGCGCCGCCATTTCTCCGTAGGACGAGCCCAGCAACGGGTTATACTTCCCGATATCCAGTTTTATGTAATTACTGGCATTCCTGACATACTCCTCCCTGTTTCTTACCGACCACATACTAATATTCCACATCAGCCTTTCGGGCTTCCATACCTCCACATATTTCAGCTGATCGGGAAACCGGTCCGGATCTCCTGCAGCTTCAAATGCCTCCGCCGCCAGCATTGCCGAAGCGGTATGATGGCCATGCCCGGCCCGTGCATCGGGCGGGAACCTGGTGACGATCACATCCGGGCGTGTTTTCCTGATAATCCAGACTGCGTCGGCCAGAACCGCCTCCCGGTCCCATATTTTCATGGTTTCTTCAGGATTTTTGGAATAGCCGAAATCGTTTGCTCTCGTAAAATACTGTTTCCCACCGTCAACCCTCCTGGCCTGCAGCAGCTCCTGCGTCCTGATCATCCCGAGCAGTTCCCTCATTTCGGACCCGATAAGATTCTGTCCACCATCACCCCTGGTCAACGAAAGATAAAAGGTCTCATACTTCCTTTCATTGGCCATATAGGCAATAAAACCCGTGTTTTCGTCGTCGGGATGGGCAGCGAAATAGAGAACGCTGCCGAGTACGCCTAGTTTGTCAATTTTCTGAAGGATCTCTGAAGAAGCGGGCTGACGGGGAGCCTGTGCATAAATTCCCCCGTCCCACAGAGCGACAACTGCCGCAAACAAAATATGTTTTACATTCATACCGGTCATTGCTGGAAACAGGGCATGAATATAAAGAAATTTATTTCAACCCTGCCCGTATGAACTTCAGGCTTTCGACCAAATGATTTTTGGCGGTATTGGGAGATATACCAAGCGCCTCCGCGATCTGTTCGAGGGTAAACCCTTTTTCCCGGCTGAGCTCATATACTTCTTTCTGGCGCCTGGGCAGCGACTGCAGAAGGACGGCAATCCTGTCTTCCAGCTCTTTTTTATAGATTTCCTCGATCACCGCATTGGTATGGCGTTCCATTTCCTGCCATACCATCTCCTGGTATTTTTTTTCTGTAGAAAGCCTGCGGTAGTGGTCAATAAGGTGGTTGCGGGCGAGGGAATACAGCCAGGCATCGATGCTCTCCACTGAATCGGCATAGTCCTTATTTTGCCAGAATTTGATAAAAACATCCTGTGCAAAATCCTCTGCCAATGAAGGGATTTTAACGTGCCTGATAAAGAAGCGGTAGAGAAATGCTCTGTATTCAGTATATACCTGTTCCATTTTCACAGATCTTTTGGGCACCCTGTGAAATGAGGAATCATCGACATGTTTACTGCGCATTACAAAAATAAAGAAATTCTTAAATTATTTAAATCGACAGAAAAATTTTTGCCAACCGGCTAGTCCTGAAAACCGGGTTATCCGTCAATGTCATAAATCGGCAAGTGATGGGGATGACCGACGATGTAACCTGCGCGCAAAAAGTTATGTTGAACCCAGACTTTAAATTGATTTGCTGTGAGTAATAATGATCGCTTCATGCGGCTACTGGAAAAATACCGGAACAATACGTTATCCCCGCAGGAATACCAGGAATTCCTGGAACTCGTCGGCGATCCGGCGGCTTCCGGGGTGATCGACCGGATATCCGGAGAGGACTGGAAGGAATCGAAAAATATCCTGCAGCGCATGGAAACCGATACCGTTCCGCCACGGGAAAGACGATTGCCGGTTTTCAGGATTCTGTGGGGCAGTGCAGCTTCAGTGGCGATACTTGTTGCGGCCTTTTTGTTCTGGCCCGGAAGCCGCCTGACCGAGCCGTTGGCATACGAGACCGGGTATGGCGAAACCCGGACGATCCTGCTCCCCGACAGCAGTACCGTGCTGCTGAACGCCAACTCCCGTCTGGTATGGAATACAGGGTGGGAAAAAGTACGGAGAAGAAATGTAACACTCGAGGGCGAAGCTTTTTTTGAGGTAAAAAAGGCAAACGGGATGGAGTTTGTGGTGCAGTCAGACCATATTAAGGTTAAAGTGCTCGGCACCGCCTTCAATTTCCGGAGCCGCAACGGCCTCTCTCACGTATTCCTGGAGTCGGGTAAAGTCGACCTGGAAATCCCGGAGCTGCAGGAAGAACCCGTTGCCATGGCGCCGGGCAATGCAGTCCAGTACGACAGTGAGAAAAAGGACCTCAGGATAGAATCCTCTTCCTCACTCAACCGGAGCGCCTCCTGGGTAGAAGGAATGCTGGCATTCGAAAATGCCTCGCTGGGAGATATCCTTGAGCACCTGGAGGGGCTGTACGGGAAAAAATTCACAGCCGAAAACAAAACCATCCTCGAAAAGCGCATGGACCTGTCGCTCCCCTACTCCAATTGGGACCTTATCAGGAAAGCGCTTGAGATATCGCTGGATGTAAAATTAACCGAAAGCCGGGACAGCATTATCGTTCACTAATTAATTACGAGATAGGAATTACTTAAACCTTTATTCAATATGAGAAAATGTCTGCAGATTATTGTATCTGGGATGCTGCTTTGCTTTGCGCTTTCCGCTTATGCAACAGAAAATCCGGGAGGCGCTTTACAAAGCGAAAGCCTGTTGAATATCATCCGGGATATGAACAGGCGGTATAATGTTCATTTCACGTATGATCGTGAGATTGTTGAAAAAGTAAAAATCAAAAAGCGTTATAACCCCGAATCATACCAGGATGTAAACGAAGCCCTGAGCGCCGTTCTGCGGGAAACAAACCTCAAATTCCAGGTACTGGACAAGAAATATGTAGTGATCTACCGTGACGATCAGAAGGGGATGGAGTCGCTGCAACGGATGATTACGGTTTTACAGGAGATCATCGACCAGAAGAAAACGGTCCCGCCACCGCAACCGCCGGCACAAAAAGAAGGCAAGGTATCCCGACTGGAAATTCTCCCGGTTCCGGAGTTCCGTATAGATAGAACCGTAAAGGGGAAGGTATCGGATGAGAAGGGGGAAGGGCTCCCGGGGGTAAGCATCCTGGTGAAGGGAACCCAAAGGGGGATGATCACCGACAGCGACGGAAGCTTTTCGATTGAGGTGCCGGATGATGATGCGGTGTTGGTGTTTTCGTTTGTGGGGTATGTGAGCCAGGAGGCGGTGGTGGGTAGCAGAACTTCGATAGAGGTGTCGATGAAAGTGGATGAGAAGGGATTGGAGGAATTGGTGGTGGTGGGATATGGGACGCAGAAGAAGCGAGATCTTACGGGGGCCATTTCTTCTGTGAAGGCGGAAGAGCTGACGCTGACTTCTACTCCTGATGTCGGTAGGGCTTTAAAAGGGAAGTTGGCAGGTTTGATGGTCAGGGAAAACAGTGCGCAGCCAGGAGGAGGTATCGATATTCTCGTGCGGGGAGCGGGGTCGATTAACGCAAGTAATGCACCTCTAATTGTAGTGGATGGTTTCCCGATCGCCGATTTGCAGCAGCCTTCTTCCGGCGGACGGTACAATGCCGGTACGCACAGTGTGCTTAACTCCTTTAATCCCAACGATATTGCCTCTGTCGAGGTTCTGAAAGATGCCAGTGCAACAGCCATTTACGGGGCCAGGGCGGCCAATGGCGTGATACTGATCACGACCAAAAAAGGTGCGCAGGGGAAAGCTACTCTTGACTACTCGGCAAGCTATACCCACCAGAGGCATGCCGATACCTATGACCTGCTTACCGCGAAGGAGCAGCTGATTATGGGGAATGAATCTACGTTAGAGAACTGGATGTTCAACAATAATGTGACTCCCTATGGTCCGAGGTCAATGGCGGAAGCAGAAGCAGATCCTGTCGGCGGTATAGCTCACAGACCTCTTTATACCGATGAGCAAATAAGGCAGGCCGGCGAGGGGACCGATTGGTTGGGTCTTATTACCCGCAACGGGCGAATTCATCAGCACAATCTCAGTCTGTCCGGAGGAACGGAAAGGACTCAGTATTTTGTCTCCGGGAATTATTATGATCATAACGGGATTATCAAGAATTCAGGAATCAGGCGGTTCTCAATCAGGACAAACCTGGAACAGAAGATCCATTCTTTTATGAAGGTGGGCGTTAATCTTACTGCAAGCCAGACACAGCATCAAAATAGTCAGTTAGGGAATGATGTTTCTGAAAACTCAGGTATCATACGGTCGGCTATCCAGTTTAACCGTTTTATTCCGGCGATAGACGAAAATGGCAATTACCCGCTGGATCCGGTCAATGCAAGAATGTCCAACCCGTATTCGCTGCTGACCATCAGAGACGACGGACGGGTAGAACGTATTCTTCTGAATTCATTCCTGGAAATCAAGCCTATAGAAAACCTGACGTTTCAGATAAAAGCGAGTATTGATCGCGGAGCTACGAAGCGCTGGAATTATTGGCCCAGAACTACTCTGCATGGCGATGCGGATCGTGGTAGAGCTTCCATCGCCTCATCCGATAACAATAGCTATCTGACCGAATTTACGGGTAGCTACATCAAGACCTTCGATTCCAAACATAACGTAAATATTCTGGCGGGAGCATCAAGACAACGGTTTCGGAATGAGAGCGAGAGCATGCTGAATACCACTTTCCTTTCGGATGAATTTCTTTGGTACAACATAGGATCGGGAACAGGGTTTCCTGTGGTGGCGTCATCAGGGAATGAAAATACCTTTCTTTCCTACTTCGGAAGGCTGAATTACAGTTACCAGGGAAAGTATCTGCTGACGGCTACTCTCCGAACGGATGGCGCGAGTGTGTTTTCGAGGAATCATAAATGGGGTACTTTCCCTTCCGTAGCCGTAGGTTGGAATATTTCGGATGAAAAGTTTTTCAGTGCTGCCGGCAGATATGTCTCTTATCTTAAGCTGCGGGTGAGTCATGGACAGACGGGCAATTCCGGGATAGGAAGTAATGCTTCGGCTGCCTACAGGGCTGCAACCGCTTACCTTTCGGGCACAGAGCAGTTGTTGACCGGTGTACGCCTGTCGCGCCTGGAGAATCCGGACCTTAAATGGGAAACTACAACAGAGACCAATCTGGGTATCGATTTTGGTTTTCGTAACAACAGAATTAGCGGATCTTTTGAATTGTATAACAAAGTTATTTCAGACCTCCTAAACACGCACCGCTTAAACTCTTATCATATTATCAACAGCATTATGGCCAATATCGGAAGTACACAAAGCAAAGGATTTGAGCTGACGGTCAACACCTATAATGTAAACCGGAAGAATTTCGAATGGAGGTCTGTCCTGACGATGGCCAGGTTTAATGATCGATGGAAAAGCAGAGCAGCCGACTGGAAGCCCGCAATTTATGAAAAGGATAATGATCCTATACGTCCGATATACTCCAGAATTTCAGACGGTATCCTGCAATTGGGTGTAGGTATACCCGAAGCCCAGCCCGAGTTGAGACCCGGTATGGTTAAGCTAAAAGACCTGGACGGCTTTCTCCGGGACGATAGCGGAAACCCGGTCGTGGACGAAAACGGCCGGTTTATCAAAACCGGTAAGCCCGACGGCCTGATAGACGATGCCGATACAAAACTACTCGGCTCAACGGATCCGGGATTAATCGTGGGTATCGGAAATACTTTCCGATACCGGGATTTTACCTTATCGTTGGATTTTAACGGTATGTTCGGGCGACAGCTGATAGATCAGACATACGTCGACTACGGATATTTTAACCAAGGAACCAGAGGCAGGCTACGTACTGTCCTGGACCGCTGGACACCTTCAAATCCTTCTACGGTTCATCCCGGGTCTTTCGCCTCCAGATATGGAGACGGGGACTTCTTCCTGCAGAACGGATGGTTCATGAGGCTTCAGAATCTTTCCCTTAGCTACAATATTCCGCCGGCCGGATTTAAAGGTGTGATTTCAAGAGCGCAGGTCACAGTGAATGCCAACAACCTGCTGCTCATAACGCCTTATACAGGGCTTGATCCGGAAACCGATTCTTATACAGCTGCTTATCCGAATGTAAGGTCATATTCTCTTCAGTTAAACCTTTCGTTTTAATCTAAAAGTCAATCAGCATGAAACTTAGCAAGATAATATCCATTTTGGGAATATTCTTTACCTTGGCCGGCTGCACGGATGATCTTGAATACATCAACTATGCAGACATCAATCCAGGCAATTTCCCCAAAACAGAGAGTGATGTAGATTTGTTGGTGAATGAATGTTATAAAATATTCAGGACGAACTATTCGGGAAGTCTGCACTCAAGCGGCTCGATAAGAGGATTGATGTTTATAGACGGAACTACGGGGATCTTGAGCCAGCAGTGGGGGAGCCAGCTACAGGCAGCTATTCATGATTACAATCCTACAGACGCCGCTTTTACAAGGTATTATGATGAGTTCTACAACCACATCAGTCTTATCACCATGACGATCGATATGATCGAGCAGATGGAAGTGAGCAAGACGAAAAAGGACCAGGCCATTGCGGAGATCCGTTTCCTGAGGGGGTACCTGGCTTATGTGTTGTTTGATCTTTACGGCCCGATCGTAATTGCTCCTTTGGAAGTCCTCAAAAACCCGTTGAAAGAGGAACCGCTTGCACGGTTGGGGTATAACGAAATGGTTGCGTTTATTGAACAGGATCTGCAATATGCGTGGGAAAACCTGCCACACCCGTCCGAGGCTGAATACGGAAAAGTCAGTTCCGGTCTGGCTAAAATGATCCTGATCCGGTTGGATCTTCACGAGAAGCGCTGGGACAGGGTCATCACGCATGCCAATGACATTATTGCGCTTAATTACTATGAAATCGAAAGTGATTATTTGAAGATGTGGAAAGTAGACGGAGCGATCGACAGCAGGGAGGTCATGTGGGCGATCCCGTGCGATTACCAGGGTCGAAATATCAACGAGTGGCACTATGCCGCACTTCCCAATAGCTTCGACAAGCTTGTTGGAATGGAGAAAACGATCCCTTTCAGAACTTCCGGGTCGCAGGGAAGTACCTGGTGGTTCTACGACACATTCGACAAAGAAGATGTACGCAAAACCAATCTGATCGCTGAATTCGTAGGACGAGATGGCAATATTTATAATCGCGAGAACCCTGACCCAACCCAGACGTTGTTATACGGGCCGCTACCTATGAAATTCGATCTGGATGCAGACAGACCGACCGGCTGGTCTACGGTTGACATCGTTTTGTACCGGTATGCAGATGTTTTATTGTCTAAGGCAGAAGCGCTGGCTAACCAAAAGGGGGCGCCGGATCCTGAATCAATTGAACTCGTTAACAGAATCAGGCAGCGAGCGGGAATCAGCACGATAGAACTCGGTAAATACCAAAATCTGGCAGATTTTAACGATATGATACTTATGGAAAGAGCGCATGAGTTCTGGTGTGAAAATGGTCAGTACAGAGCCGATCTGATTCGGCACGATAAATTTGTATCGAGTTGCCTAGAACGTACAGGGTCGACTTTTACAGGGAAACACAGAGAGTTGTTTCCGTTTTCTTTACAACGAATTGCGGAAGGCAAGGGTAAGTTTTTGCAGAATCCCGGTTACAACTAGTAATATACTGGAATTCAGTGCCTTGAAATAACTTTATTCGAATGGGAAATATAAAGACGATCCTGGTATTTTTTGTATTTGTAATTTTCTTGTCTCCGCAAACAGTTTTTGGATTGTTTACCGACGTGCCCGATCATATAGATATCACCGTTAAAGAGACCGCAGCTATCAATTTACGGCGTCCGGTGTCCGGCGGCATCCCGATCCCGGAAGGGAAGGCGCAGCCGGGCAGCGAATTCAGGGTGACGACAAAAGACGGGCGGACGGTACCATCCCAGACGCAGATACTGGCAACCTGGGAAGACGGGAGCGCACGCTGGGTGCTGGTGGATTTTCAGTCGGACCCGGAACCCGGTGGTGTAGAAAAATACAGGCTTAGCTGGAAGCCGGGGAATAGCGCTGTCGTATCAGGTGGGCAGCCTCAAAAGCTGACGACCAAAAACAATATTACCCTCCGGTCGGGCACTGTTGAGCTGAAAGCCACTCAGGGAGTCCTCCTCAGGATTTCAAACCGGTTTAACGTCAGGCTCTCTATGAAAGACAAAGCGGGGATCCGCTGCGAAGCGGTCGTTGACTCGGGCTTAATCGAGACGAAAGGGCCGCTTCGGTCCACTATGCTGCTAAAAGGATCCTTTTTCAGGCCGGATGGAACCCGGGTAGTGGATTTCAGGCTGAGAGCTTCCGTATTTACCGGCCTTCAGCAATTCTATCTCGAGCCTCAGTTCCTGGCCCATGCCGATACCGGGATGATTACCTACCTGAAGGAGTTAAACTTTGAAATAGAGGCACTGAATTCCTATCGATCTGCTAAGATCGGAGGGATGGCAGGGAACCCTTCCCTATCGCCCGGCAACAGCCCGGTGAGGTTATTCCAGGTAGACGACGAAAAGTTCATAATGGAAGGGGTTTCAGATGAAGGTGAAAAAGCACCGGGCTGGATGGAGGTGAATGATGGAAAAGGAACGCTGGCTATAGCGATGAAGGACTTTTGGCAGCAATGGCCCAAATCGTTGGAAGTCAGTAAACGGTCGGCGACGGTGGGATTGTTTCCCTCGTTTAAGGAAGGAGCTTTTTCACATATGGGGCCGTGGTACAAACATGATTATCTTTTCGAAGGGGATAACTACCGGATCAGGGAGGGACAAACGCGACGGTGGCAGATCTGGTGCGATTTGTCGGGTGATGGTGACCGGCTGGTCAAGTCAGCCAACCGTCATCTGGTACCGGCTGCCGATCCTTCTCAGGCGATAGCGACCGGGGAATGGGGCGTGATTGCGGCGGCAGGAACCAAAGGGATGAACGAATATGATAAATGGGCGGAGGAGCTTTTTGACGGCTATTGTACCTCTATCCGGGAGCAAAGGGACTACGGCGCTATGAACTGGGGCGACTGGTTCGGCGAACGCGGTGTCAATTGGGGGAACAATGAGAATGATACGCCCTTGGCCATTCTGACACAATTCGCCCGCACTGGCGATCCGAAGTACTTTTACGCCGGAGAGCAGGCCGCCCGTCATACCAGCGAAGTCGATGTGGTCCACTCTTTGAATGAAGAGCTGAAGAAGTACTTCTCTCGCTGGGAAAGACCCGAGTATACTTCTCATACCGGAATGGTACATGAGCATAGTATCGGGCACGTAGGAGGATTTTATCCGGTGGAAAAGATTCGCGAACTGTATGTGAGCAGAAACATAGGATTGGGGAATCCAAACCCCTATCTCTGTCTGGATCCTTACAACCTCGGGCACATCTGGACACAGGGTATGGCTTATTATTATTTACTCACGGGAGACCCTTGGATAAAAGAAACCATGGATCGGATCAGCAACAACCTGGTGAGGCTTACCGAAGACGGGCTTTACAAATCTTTTAAAGGTTGGGATCATTCCGGTAGGGTAAACGGCTGGACGATGCTGGCGTTTGCCGGGATCTACAAGGTGAATCAAAGCCCAAGAGTATTGAATGCCATGCGGTTTATAGCAGACGAAGCCCTGGTCGAACAAAATGAAAGGTCAGGCGGATGGATGTACAAGCTACCATGGGGACATTGTTTCTGCGTTTCCATTGAGGACCGGAAAAAGGGAGCTACACCACATGTGGGAGAGGCCGGTTTTATTACATCAGTCCGGTTGAATGGTCTGGGGCGATACTATAAGCTTACGGGAGACAAGAGGATTCCGAACAGCCTGAAAAAAGCAGTAGATAATTTGAACAATGATACCTGGCATGATCATTTGGGCGGATGGCGCTATACTTCCTGTCCGGCTATAGGGGGGCCAATCGAACAACCCGGCTTTACAATAATGGCTCTGGTTAACAGTGTGAGTATCAACCAGGATGCAGAGCAGCTTAGAGTTTTGAAAAAAGCCTGGGATTTTCGTTTTAAAAGCCTTCTGGAAAACCCACTCACTACGAAGTCGGGACTTGGTAAAAACTATGCGGAGATTATGTATGGCGCTCCTGAAGCGATGAACCTGTTTGTGAATGGAAATGCAGATGGGAAATAGAGCCTGGCTGACGGTTGGTATTCTGATCTATGAATAAAATATTATCCTTATAGTGTAGCTGTATTAGACCAGCAAAATGAAAATTTGACAACTTATTAAAGGCATTCCTGTATTTATTTACCCCTTTACTATTATTTTACAGGAATACCCTGTCCTGACATTATTCAGAAGCGTATCTTTGAAATATCCGGAGCCTTTCCTGGGCTTCCGATTTTAGCAGCGCCAATATGAAAATGTCGAACCCCTTCCCGATTGTATGGGCTTTTTACCATGCTGTCGGCCTGATTTCAATTTTTTGCCTGTCAGCGGCTCCTTCCCCGGGACAACAGCATAAGACGCTTATCGTGATAT
This sequence comes from uncultured Cytophagales bacterium, assembly GCA_964559125.1. Lineage (GTDB taxonomy): Bacteria > Bacteroidota > Bacteroidia > Cytophagales > Spirosomataceae > Ravibacter. Next base: position 11,786 of record CAZLGW010000018.1, on the reverse strand, counting down.
TCGACGGGATGCGGGCTGACTATATCACGCCAGAGCTGATGCCTGAGCTCTGGGCATTCCGCGAAAGCGCGTCGCGGGCCGAGAGGCATCATAGCGTTTTTCCTACTGTAACGCGTGTAAATTCCGCCTCGTTTGCTACGGGGTCTTACCCGGCTAACCACGGTCTGCTGGGCAACGCCGTGTATTTTCCTAAGGTAAACCCGGGAAAAGCGACAGGCACTTCACACGGCGACCTGATCAAAATAGCTGCCTCGGAGTCAGGAAAGCTGCTGACAGGCACATCGATCGGGGAAGTGCTCGACAGGCATGGCGAGCGGATGATGGTATTCAGCTCCGGTACCTCCGGCCAGGCATTTCTTCAAAACCATACGGTGGGAAAAGGCGCCATCGTCAATCCGGGATTGATCCTGCCGGAGTCGTTCCGCACCAAAGTGGTGACAGATCTGGGAGCGCCCGAAACAAACGCGGCAGGGCTCGACAAGCATAAGTGGATAACCGATGCGTTGATCCGGTACAGCCTCACGGCAGACGGCCCGCTGGTCAGCACCATCTGGTTTTCCGATCCAGACGGAGCGGGGCATAAAGGCGGTATCGGATCCGATGTGCTAAAGGAGGCGCTGGCTTTTGTAGATGCACAGTTCGGACGGATTATCCGGCACCTGGAAGCCGGCGGTCTCAGAGATCAGTACAATATCATCGCGACCACCGATCACGGGTTTGTGACCTACACCGGAAAGCAGGGCCTGACGGATCTCCTGATCGGGGAAGGGCTGAAAAAAGATAAGGAATCGGACGACGTCGTACTGGCTGAAGGAGCCATTTATGTAAAAAACAGGGATCGGGCCACGATAAAAAAGATCGTCGAAGTATTGCATCAAACAACGTGGGTCGGGGCGGTATTCACAAAAGGCGCCCAACCAGGCAGCATGCAGGGTTGGGCGCCGGGTACTTTCTCGTTTGAATCCGTCCATTATCATCACCCGGAGAGGACAGGAGATATCCTGGTTGCTGTTAACTGGAATGACAACCAGAATGAATGGGGGTACGCCGGAAGTGATTTTTCGGTCGGAACAGCCGGGCACGGTGGTTCGAGTCCCTACGAGATTGGGATCCGGTTGTTTGCGCAGGGGCCCGATTTCAAAAAAGGATATGTCAGCGAGTTACCATCCTCTATTATCGATATCGTGCCCACCGTTCTGAGCGTTTACGGCTATAGTATCCCGGAAGAAATGAACGGAAGGGTGCTCCACGAGCTACTGCAGAAGGATAAAGGTGAAAATACGGTTCCGGATCATGATGTGCTCACTACAGAAGCCGACTATCCGTGGGGTACCTACAAGCTGAGGCTCGATATGTCCTCTCTTGGGAAATCGCGCTATTTTAATTTCAGCACTACTGAAAGAATAGTGAAATGACGGGGAAAGTTTTGCTATAATATTATGTCCCGTCTACGCACCGGATAATAAAGTAACCCAACAAATAAATAGGTCTATTATTAAACAACATCCTTAATATTTGCTAAATTGCGATAAACTCTATCAGAAAATACCCCCTAAGGATCGATCTATTAAAACACCGAAATCCCATGGAGGAGATGTTGAGAATAGCAAATGGAGATGAGCTGACTTTTTCCAGGCTATTCCACCGTTACAGGGACAAAGTCTATTCCGTAGCTTTTAAGCTGACGGGCTCCTCCTTCATTGCGGCTGAAATTGTCCAGGAAGTGTTTGTCAAAATCTGGACCCGGAGAGAAACATTGCCGGGCATCAGCGACTTCGAAAGCTATCTCTTCATCATGGCGCGTAACTGTGTATTCACGAGTCTAAGAAAAACCGCCCGGCAACAAATAACAGAATCTGATTGGAACCTGATGACGGACAACACCGAAAACAGTGTTGAAAATCAGATCATTGCCGACGAATACACCGATTTACTCCGTGAGGCTGTCAATGCGCTGCCTTTTCACCAGCGACAGGTCTACCTGTTGAGCCATGAAGAAGAAATGACGCGTGCCGAGATTGCGGAACTGCTGCAGGTCTCACCGGAAACCGTCAAGAGCCACCTGGCCCGGGCCTCCCGGTCGGTCAGGGCATTTTGCGCATCACGCCTGGGGATTACGATCGTATTGCTGTTCTTTTTCCTGTTTATCTGATTTTTTTGGTCCCGCTGGCTATTAAATCGGAATCTACCCGACCCCGGATTGAAATCCGGGGGTAGCGATATGCCCCGATTCAACGTGAGAGCCGTAGGCTCGGCGCATATAGATATATGACTAAGCCGACGGGCCGGGCGCCCCCCCGGCTCTCTCTGGTTGGGTAGGGATTAAAAAAATCTTCAATTCGCTGCACCCGGCACCCGGTTCTGTGAGTCTTTATAGCAAAAACCGGGATAATCCTGTTTAAAAAAAGCCGGAAGATGTCGAAAGAACGCCTCAGATATTTATTTTTTCAGCATTACCAGATGACAGCGTCTCCGGATGAGCGGGAGGAACTGACGGCATTGATCCGTTCTGACGAATATAAAGACGAGCTGAAACAGTGTATCCTGGAAGCCCTGAAAAAAGAAAAGGGAGACTATAAGCTTTCTGAAGATACAGCCAACCAAATCCTCTCGTCGATACTGACGGAATCAGGCGAAACACCTGGCTCAATCCCTCTTTACGAGACAGATAACCCGAAGCATCTGCTTTCCCGGAAACCTAAAGCTGTCTGGAACCTTTCGGTAGTGTCGAAACTGGTCGCCGCCTCGCTGGTTATTGCTATTGCTATATCGAGTTATTATTTGTTGCAAAAAAATACTTTCAAAGAAGCTGATGCAACAAGCGGACTCACGCGGGAAAACGATCTTCCACCCGGCAAGGACAAAGCCTACCTTTCTCTTTATGACGGAACAAAAATCGATCTGGAGGACCGGGAAACCCAGCAATTGCTAAACCGTCACGGAATTTCGAACGACATTGAAAACGGCGAACTGACCTACCATACTGCCAATTCTTCTTCCGGTTACAGTACGCTGATCACCCCGCTGGGAGGGCAATATAAAGTGACCCTCCCCGATGGCTCGAAAGCGTGGCTGAATGCCGGGTCTACCCTGAAATTCCCCAATACATTCGACCGGGGCAGGCGCTCTGTGGAAATGGCCGGAGAAGTGTATTTCGAAATCGCTACGGATCGGAAAAATCCTTTTATCGTGACCGTAAAAGGTACGGGAGATCAAAAGGAAACCGAGGTTAAGGTGCTGGGGACACATTTTAATATTTCATCTTATGCCGACGAACCTCAATTAAAAACTACGCTGCTGGAGGGTTCGGTTGAAATAAAGCATGAAAGCACTACGAAACGGCTTAAACCCGGCCAGCAAGCCCTGATCGGGCAAAACTCAAAAGATCAGGAAATCAGCATAAAAAACGTTGACACTAGAGCAGCAATAGCCTGGAAAGACGGGCGCTTTGAGTTTAACAACAACATCAAAGATATCATGAGGCAGATTGCCCGGTGGTATGATGTGGAAGTACAGTACGAAGACGATATAGAAGACAAATCTTTTGGAGGTTCTATCCCCCGGGCAAATAACGTTTCGGAAGTGCTCCGTATGCTGGAACTTACGGGGGAAATACGTTTTGCTGTTGAAGGGCGGACCATCATTGTAAAATCCGCGCGGATCTGAAATTAACCAAACCTTAAATCAACCTTAATTGAACTATGACCAATTCAACCTGAACCACCGCCTTACCGGGCATCCATAAAAAAGCCGGATACGATCGCAACGCACCCGGCCATGTGGATTATCCCTGACATCATTCTTGGAGAAACGATTGTAACATTCTAACCCAACGATCAAATTTATGAATTTTTTGTACATGGTCAAAATTGACCAATGGGATGCGTATATGCCATTCCGTTTGGTCAGGAGAGTGTGCCGCGCCGCTATGTCGGAGCCGGTACGCCTGAGAAAACTGCTTCTGGTGATGAGACTAACAAGCATACTTTTAATGCTGGCGGTAATCCAGGTAACAGCTGCCACTTCGGAAGCGCAGAAAATTTCCTTTCAGAAAAAGGATGCGACATTGCTCGAGGTGCTGCAATCGATCGGACAGCAAACCGGGTACTTCTATGTATACGATGCGGCGCTGCTTCAAAACGCCTCGAAGGTGAATGTATCGGCAAAAAACGCCGATATACGCGATGTGCTGACAGCGGTTTTTAAAGACCAGCCACTCACCTATGCTATTGATGGCAAGACAATCGTCGTACGGGAAAAAGTACAAAAAACTCCTGGTCCCAAAGAAGAAACGCTAGTCAGAGATCCGGAATATTCTAAATCTCTGCCCCCGGTGAGCCCATTGCATCATGAGAGGTTAATGGAGCGGATTAACTTGGCCACGGTTGTCGACAGAACGGTCAGAGGTAGGGTTACTGATGAAAAATCAGAACCTCTCCCCGGCGTAAACATCCTCTTAAAAGGAACGCAGCGTGGTACGGTTACTGATGCGGAAGGCCGTTTTACGATAGATGTTTCCGACAATCAGGCGGTGCTGGTATTTTCATTTGTGGGTTATGTGAACGAAGAAGTGGTGGTGGGGAACAGGAATGAGATCGACCTCTCAATGCAGGTCGATGAGAAAAGCCTTGATGAACTGGTGGTGGTAGGGTATGGAACACAGAAAAAAAGAGATCTGACCGGGGCTATTTCGTCTGTGAAGGCTTCTGAACTTGTAACGGTTGCTACTCCCGACGTAGGGCGCGCGTTAAAAGGGAAATTAGCCGGCCTTATGGTGCGGGAAAATAGCGCACAGCCGGGAGGCGGACTGGATATTTTAATCCGGGGAGCAGGGTCTGTAAACGCGAGCAACGCACCTTTGATAGTAGTAGACGGATTCCCGATAAGTGATTTACAGCAACCAAACAGCGGCGGACGGTACAGCGCCGGAACACACAGTATCCTGAACTCATTTAACCCGAACGATATCGAATCTATCGAAGTGCTGAAAGATGCTTCTGCAACAGCTATTTACGGTGCAAGAGCTGCAAACGGTGTTGTTTTAATCACGACAAAACAAGGAAAGGAAGGCAAACCGCAGGTGCAGTATTCTGTCAATCTTTCTTCTCAAAAGTACAAGGATTCCTACGATCTACTTACAGGGGAAGAACGGCTACGGGCACGAAACGAAGGGCACTACGAATCTTGGCTTTTTAATAACCGCGTACAGCCTTTTGGTGATCGTACACTTGCTGAAGCCGAAATAAGCCCTGTAGGAGGAATCGCTTATCATCCTCTTTATACACAGAATGAAATTGATGGTATTGGAAAAGACACCGACTGGTTTAGTCTGATTACGAGGACGGGGAGTATCCAACAGCATAATCTTACGGTTTCCGGAGGCTCTAAAACAACCAAATATATGCTGTCTGGTAACTACTATAGTCATAAAGGTATTATTAAAAATTCAAGGTTGAAGCGCTACAGTCTGCGGACCAATATTGATCAGGAGATCAACAGGTTTGCCAGGGTCGGGCTGAACCTGACAGCAAGCCAGATCTATAATGATAATAGCCAGATCGCAGGAGAAGGGAGTGAAAACTCCGGCATCATAAGATCTGCAGTTCAAATGAGCCGGCACATCAGGGCTATAGATGAGTTTGGCAATTACCCAAGGGATCCTCTAAACCCATTGCTGCCTAACCCATTCTCGTTATTGACAATTTCCGATAGGGGACGCGTAGAAAGGGTACTTTTAAACGCCTATTCCGAAATCACGCCTATGCAAAACTTAGTATTTCATTTAAAAGCAGGGATTGACCGGGGCGCTACCAAAAGATGGAATTATCTTCCACGCACTACTTTACATGGTGAAGCGGCAAGGGGGCGAGCGTCCATTGCCGGATCGGATCAGAACAGTTATTTGTTTGAAGGGACTGGTAACTATAATTTCGAGCCTCTCGCAGGGCATTCCGTAAACGTACTCTTGGGCGCTTCTTCGCAGCGGTTTGAAAACTCCGGCGAGTCGATGGATAACACCATTTTCCTCACAGACGAGTTTCTATGGTACAACATTGGCTCCGGAGCAGGGGCGAGAACAGTAGGTTCGTCAGGTAACCAAAGTGGGTTTGTATCCTATTTTGGAAGAGTAAACTACAACTACAAAAGTCGTTACCTGCTTACGTTTACCCTCCGGACGGATGGGGCCAGCGTATTTGCCCGTAACAATAAGTGGGGAACTTTCCCCTCGGTAGCCATTGGTTGGAATGTGGCAGACGAAGATTTCTTTAGCAACCTGAGGACGAATATTTCCCAACTTAAAGTACGGGTCAGCTACGGTCAGACCGGTAATGCAGCTATAGGAAGTAATGCTTTTGCAGCATATCGATCCACAACTTCTTGGCTTAACGGCAACGACCAATTGGAAACAGGCGTTCTTCTACAGCGTCTCGAAAATCCGAATTTGAAGTGGGAAACAACGACTGAGACAAATGTTGGATTGGATATGAGTCTGTTTAACGGACGCATAGATGCATCTCTTGAATATTATAACCGTGTTATCTCGGATCTGTTGAATAACCATAGCCTCAATTCCTATCATATAATCAATAACATTACAGCCAATATCGGCGCTACGCAAAGCCGAGGTATTGAGGTCACCTTGAATACAGTCAATGTACAACAAAAAAATTTTCAATGGCGGTCTACATTCGTTGCCTCGAGGTTTCACGACCGCTGGAAAGAAAGAGCGGCCGACTGGAAACCGGCTGTCTACCAGAATGACACCGATCCTATCAGACCCATGTACTATCGCCTGGCAGACGGGATCATGCAGCTTAATGAAACGGCTCCTGCGTCGCAACCCAACCTTCAGCCTGGTATGATCAAAATCAAAGATGTAGATGGCTTCTTGCGCGCTGAAGACGGCAGTCTTGTTGTCACGGACAACGGACGGTTTATTCGGACGGGTGAACCTGACGGTATTATAGATGATGCGGATTATAAAATGCTAGGAACTTCTGATCCGGGGTTGATTTTAGGTTTATCCAATACGTTTCGTTATAAGAAAATTAGTATGCTTGTCGATTTTAACGGGATGTTTGGCAGGAAATTGCCCGATATAGCTTCAACAAGCTATGGTTTGGGAGCGACAGGGTCTTTACGTACTGTTTTAGAAAGGTGGACTCCGCAAAACCCGTCTACCCGCTATCCTGGGTCCAATATGGGAAGGTCTATCTTTGGAGTAGGGGATTTCTTCCTACAGGATGCCTGGTTTGTAAGGCTGCAAAATGTTTCGTTGAGCTACGACATCTCTACAGGAGCACTCAGGGAATATATAAAAGGGATCCAAGTAAATGCGACAGTTAATAACCTGTTTGTGATTACGCCGTATACCGGGATCGATCCGGAAACAGATGCTTATGTCACTCCCTATCCTAATGTTAGAACGTTTTCTCTCGGGATTAATCTTTCTCTCTAAATATCAACTGCTATGAAGTTTATAAAATATTGCTTGCTGGCTATTTTGACAGGCTCATGTACTTCTAACCTGGAGTATATTAACTACGGAGATATTAATCCAAGCGTTTTCCCGAAGACCGCTTCTGATGCGCAGTCGCTGGTCAATGCTTGCTATACGATCTTCCGTACCAACTACAGCAATTGTATTCATTCATCCGGTCAGGGAATTGTGTTTATAGACAATACAACCGAAGTACTTAGATGGGGAAATTACACGTCAGAACCAGACTTTGCTGAACACAACTTTTCCCCTTCAAATCAGGATGTTACAGGGTTTTATGATATTTTTTATAACAAGATAAGCTTAATCACCCTAACAATCGATCAGATTCAGCACATGGACCTGAACGAAGAACAAAAGAAGAAATTTATTGCAGAGCTTCGTTGCTTAAGAGGGTACCTTAGCTATGTCTTGTTTGATCTCTACGGACCTATCGTCGTGGCGCCAATTGAGGTACTCAAAGATCCATTGATCGAAGAACCTTTGGGAAGGCTGCCTTATCATGAAATGGTGGCCTTTATTGAAGAAGATTTACGCGCAGCATCGACGGAGTTGGCCGGCCCTTCGGAGAGTGAATATGGGAGGGTGAATTCTGCTCTTGCCCGGATGATTTTAATCAGGCTATACCTACATGAAAAGAAATGGAATGATGTTGTAAAAGTAGCCGATGAAATCATATCGATGGGGCACTATTCGATTGATAAAGACTATGTGGCGATGTGGGGTCTTGAGGGGGCCAAGCAGAGCAACGAGGTGATCTGGGCTATACCCTGCGATTACGAAGGACAGAACTCTAATGAATGGCATTATTCTGCCGTTCCGTGGAACTATCCCGGCTTCAGCGGTTTTGGATCAGCCAGTAGCACCTGGTGGTTCTACGATACTTTCGAACAGGCAGACGTGAGAAAGACCAATCTCATTGCCGAGTATGTGGGAATAGACGGTGTTCTTTATAGCAGGGAGAATCCGGGGCAGACGCTGATAAGCGGCCCGAGACCTATTAAGATGGACCTGGATGTGGGGCGCCCGGGCGGATCATCAACCGTCGACTGGATACTGTACCGTTATGCCGATGTGCTTTTATCTAAGGCTGAAGGGATTGCCAATAGCCTGGGAGCTCCCAATGAGGAAGCTATTGAGCTTGTGAATGTTATCAGAAGGCGTGCTGGGCTTAAAGATGTAAAGCTCTCTGATTATAGCACGCTCCCGCTTTTTAACGATATGCTGCTAACCGAGCGCAGCCACGAATTCTGGGCTGAAAATGGGCAGTATCGTGCCGATCTGATACGGCATGACAAGTTTGTATCGAGGAGTAAAGAGGTTACGGGTTCCATTTATACGGATAAGACTAAGGAGTTGTTTCCTTTTTCTAATGCCAGGATATCGGAAGGGAAAGGTAAATTTTTACAGAACCCTGGCTACAATTGATCTATATGTTTGAGAAAATAAAATTTGACAGGCGCCGGTTCCTGGCTTACAGCTCTTTGTCTGTATTGCCGGGGTTGGCGACGGGAGCATCTGTTCAGCCGGATATAGATCTGAATGCATTGGGAGAGGAGCATAAAAGAATACCGGGAGGAAGCCGTGAGAATATGCTGGGGAGCTACGGAGGCTGGGCTGCCGGGCTGAACGGGAAAGGCCCGGGAAGGAGCTCTTTTTTAAACCCGGCTTTTTATGATGTTGTAAGCTGGAAAAAGCAGGCCTTATCAAAAGTAAATGACCTGCTGGCGGCGCCGGTAGTATCAGACCTGCCGCAGGTAAAGCTGCTCGCAACCTATCGATACGATGGCCTTTCAATCCAAAAACTAAGCTGGCAGCTCCCTTACGGTCCGACAACGGAAGCCTACTATCTGACCCCGTTGAACGCTACGGGAAAGCTACCCGGCATAGTAGCGCTGCATGATCACGGCGGGAATAAGTATTTCGGGAAGGAAAAGATTGTCAATACCGGCAAGAACAAGCACCCTATGCTTGTAAAGCACCAGAAAGATTACTATAGTGGTCGCGCCTGGGCGAATGAGCTCGCAAAGCAGGGCTACGCTGTCCTGGTACACGATACTTTTTTGTTTGAAAGCAGGAAAGTACTGCTGGCAGATGTACCGGAAACCATCAGAATGGGCATTTCTGATGTAGGGCCGAAACAAGAAACTTCAGAGATTGATGCCTATAATCGCTGGGCCGCTCAGCATGAGCATATCGTAGCCAAATCGCTTTTAAGTGCAGGAACTACCTGGCCCGGCGTTTTCTTGACCGACGACCGAGTGGCCCTTAGTATTTTGGCATCGAGAAAAGAAGTCGACGCCAATCGTATCGGCTGTTGCGGATTGTCGGGAGGAGGCTTGAGAAGCGTTTTGCTCGGAGGACTGGATAGCCGTATCAAAGCAGCTGTTTGTGTCGGGATGATGAGTACATGGGATGATCTTATTCTGCACCACAGTTTTACGCATACCTGGATGATGTTTATGCCCCTGATAGCACGGGAAATGGAATATTCCGAATTATTTGCTCTACAAATGCCGGCGCCCCGGATGGTATTGAATAATTTTGAAGACGGCCTTTTTGATCTCAGGGAAATGGAGCGGGCTGATAAGCTACTGAAAGAGGCCTATAAAAAGGCTGGCGTTCCTCAGAATTATACCTGCGAATTCTATCCCGGTATTCACAAGTTCGATTTATCTATGCAAAATGCTGCGTTTGCATGGCTGGATAATTGGTTCAATAAATAGACGATAATAATGGAAGACAGAAGGGGATTTTTAAAAAAAAGTATAGGGGCTGTTACTTTATTTGCGGGGCATCGCCTGCTGGTAAATGAGGCAGGCTACAAGGAAGGAACTCTCAAAGCTTTTGATCTTAAAGTTGCTATTGAAGAAGATATCTATCGATATGAACCTGCTAACAATGGCGCTAGTCCAATGTTTGGATACGGTATGACATCTGTGGTGAGAAGTGGGGATGATCTTTTCGCAAGTGGTTTGGAGACCATCCCGGGGGTAGAAGGATTGAGCAACTGTAGATGGCTGCTTTTTAAACGGTATCCATCCGGCTGGAAACTTGAGGTAAAAGATCTCATTAATCTTACGCGCGAACCAGCCTCGCTGGCTATTTATGATCGTGAGACGGTACTAGTATCTGTCAACCCCAAGCAGGCTGATTCCTGTGTAGAATACTGTCTTACGCATCCGGAGATCTTGAGCTTTGATCGTAAAAATCTCCATTTTCCATACCAAAGGCTTATCCCGGAATGGAAGAATAACCCTGGCTTCATGGATCATTCTTATAGAGGGTTTGCTACCGATCCGAAAAACAAAGAACTGATCCTTTTTCAAAACTATATGTATCACCACGCCGAATGGTCGTTCCTGGACAGACACGGAAGATGGTCTGCAAGTGGATCGATCAAATGGCCCCTTGAAGCCTATGCAGGAAAGGAAGTGCCGCTGCGTTTGTGCCACAGCAATACTGCTATCAAGGATAGGAAGGTTTCCTTTTTTGCAGCAGCCGATGTAATGGAGCCGGTGGAAGAATGGAAAAAATATAAGATGGAACTTACTGGCGAGAAACAAGGTGAGTGGGTTTTCCGGCGTTTGTTTTTTGGCTGGTCGGACGACATTACCAAAGGGCAATTTCATCCTTGGGTCGAAATAGCCAACCGTGACAAAACCGGAGGCAATATCTACAACCGTGATTTATGGCTTTCGCCAGATGGTAGAGCTTACCTTTTGTGGACAGAAAAAGCCATTGATGAGCGGCTCCGTGATCGATTTTTCCCCTCCGAAAAGCAGGAGAACGCTATTCTGTGTGCAATTGTGGAAAACGGTAAGATACTACGCAGAATTACAGTGCTAAGCAGTAAAGAAGGAGACGCTGAAACCTTGGTACCTGGTACGGCCCGTTTCCATGCCAAGCCCGACGGAAGGCTATTTGTAATATATTATGTGAGCGGCAGCCGGGCCGACGGAAGTAAAATCTCTGAAAACCGTATAATAGAAATCGATAAACATGGTCGCATAGGCAAGTCGGTTGTTGTTCCGCTTAGAAAGCCGTTTATCACGTTTCATACCGCCAATGAACGCGCCGGTTGCGAACCGTCCGATTGGTTGGACATAGTTGGCGGTCAGGAAAACAAAACCGCTATGATTAGCTTTGCTAGTGTTCGTATAATTTGAAACAGGCTTATCCCTATAGCAAATCCGGCTTATCAATAAAATATTACTGCATAAACCACCTAAATGGAAAAACCAACTTCCCGGAGGCATTTTATCAGGAATTCATCCATAATAGC
>CAZLGW010000017.1:117899-125059 GCA_964559125.1 uncultured Cytophagales bacterium | reverse complement strand
GTGTAGTTATCTGCATACAGCCAGTTTCCTTTGGCTGCCATATCATAGTTGCCCGGAATGGAAATGAAGGAAATATTTTCTGGGTTGGAAGGATCGCTGTTGTCAATAATGTGGATCCCCCTGCCTTTTTCATTAATGAAAAGGAATGGCTCAAGAAGATATATTTTGCCGGGTTCAACCAGGGGCTCGCCGGTGCGGAAAGAGATATTTTCTACTTCTTCTTCGCTCATATAGACAGGCTGGTAGGCAGTACCGTCAAAGCGGGGACTCCATTCCGAACGGTCGTGAAACGTGCAGGCTGAGAGGCCGAAAACGGTTAGAAGCAAGGTATAGATTCTGTTCATAGTCGTATAATTTTTAATAAGATCATATAAAGCCACAATAGGTTGGAATCCCCGGGAAAAAAGCTGTGCCGGGATCCGGAGCCCTATATTTCAGGAGTGTCTGAAATATTCTGTAAAGAGTTTTCGGCGGAATATGTAGCTTTATCCGCTGTTTGGTATGATAGAACAATTCAGGCGGGATATCTGTTTTTCAAATATGGATTTTTTAGTGCTCAATTGCAATCTTGTCAGCGAGGGAACTTCGGCTTTCTGTGATGTCCTGGTAAAGGGAGGTCGTATCGAAAAAATCGGCGCTGATTTACAAAACCATCATGCGGCGACGGTTATAGACGCCAAAGGGAAGTACCTTCTGCCCGGCGTCATAGATGACCAGGTCCATTTTCGCGAGCCGGGCCTTACGCACAAGGCCACTATAGCTACCGAGGCCCGTGCGGCCGTCAAAGGGGGTACTACCTCCTTTATGGAAATGCCCAACACAGTGCCCAACACGCTGACCCAGGGCTTGCTGCAGGACAAATATGATATTGCTTCGAAGACGTCGCCCGCCAATTACTCATTTTACATGGGCGCATCTAACGACAACCTGGAAGAAGTGCTTAAGACATCCGTAACAGATGTATGCGGGATCAAAGTCTTTATGGGTTCGTCAACCGGGAATATGCTCGTTGACTCTCCCGGTGTGCTGGAAAGGCTTTTTGCGCAGGCTCCCATGCTGATCGCCACTCACTGCGAGGACGAGGCTACCGTAAAGGCCAGGATGGAGCATTTCCGGGATCTATATGGAAATAACGTTCCCTACGATATCCATGCTCTTATCCGTAATGAAGAAGCATGTTATAAGTCCTCGTCATTTGCAGTGGATCTGGCCCGGAAGTTCGGGACAAGGCTTCATATCCTCCACATTTCAACCGGCATAGAAACAGATCTTTTTGAGAAGGGATTCAGGAAAGACGGGAAAATCGTGCTGGCCGGAGGAACGGAGAAGCGGATCACCGCAGAGGCCTGCGTGCATCACCTCTGGTTCGACGCGGAAGATTACCGCCGCCTGGGCAACCAGATCAAATGTAACCCTGCTATTAAGACCATGCCTAATAAAGACGAGGTGCTGGCAGCCGTGCTCGACGACCGCATTGATGTAATCGCGACCGATCATGCGCCGCATACCCGGGAGGAAAAGGCTCAGCATTACTGGCAGGCCCCCTCAGGTCTGCCGCTCACGCAGCACGCCCTGCCGCTGATGCTGGAGCTTGTCAGGCAGGGAAAAATCACTATTGAAAAAGTAGCCGAAAAGATGAGCCACGCCGTAGCCGATTGCTTCCAGATCAGGGAGCGCGGCTATTTGCGAGAGGGGTATTGGGCCGATATGGTGCTGGTGGACCTAGATTCGCAGACCTTGGTGAAAGAAGACGACCTGGAGTCGAAATGCGGATGGTCGCCTTTTACGGGTACCGTCTTCCATTCGAAAATAACGCATACGTGGGTTTCGGGACACCTTGCGTATGCCGAAGGAAAGTTTGATCTCTCGAAAACCGGGGAGCGGCTCCTGTTTGACAGGAAACCTTAGGATTTTGCCCGACGGCTTCAGGGCTCCACGATCGAAATCCTACCGGGGAAGTCGAAAAACTGCGGCCGGGTGACATGGAGCGCCGCACCAAGCGCCGTAGCCTGGGGCAATTCGGCTGTATATACCTTGTGGTTAGGATATTTCCCCGCGATGAGCTTCGTAAATATCTTATTCCGCGCAAACCCGCCATCGATGTAGATGGATTTTACATCGTTGACACTGATAAGGTCGAGGGATATGAAAAGAAGTTCCGTGAGTCCTTTCATCAGGCCGTAATAAGCCGCTTCAGCGGTAGCGTATGCACTTACATCCCAGATGCCTTCCTGTTTCTCAGGACGCGGGCCGTTGCCTTCCATTGTAAGTGTATAAAAAGGGGTGACCTCAGTTCCGACCAACTCGGGTACGAAATCGAGGGATTTGAAGAAATCTCCGGGTACGCCGAAGTGCTTTACGATCCGCTCGACCTGCTCGTCGTGCTCTCTTCCGATAAACAGGCGCGATGCTTTTACACCGCTGCCCTCGGTGCTCATATAATGCAGGCAGTCGCTTGCCAGCTGATCATAGGTAAGCGGCCTCGCATTAAAAGGGTTGAAGTTGATACACCAGGTACCGGTCGAAATAAGGATAAACGATTCTTTAAATGATATTTTGTAGGGAAGCAAGGCTGAGGAACTGTCGTGCAGCCCGAAGCCGGCCTGTATCATGCCCTGGTTCTGCCGGCTGATGAATGACGATGCGGCGATAGTGGGCGGAAAAAGCTTGTGAATACCTTCGGCTTTTACCCAGGGGTGATAGTCCATCATTTCAAAGCTCCATAAGCCGGTATGGCACCCTATTGAAGTGTAATCCGTTACTTTCCGGCCGGTTAGCAGGTAAATGATGTATTGAGGCAAATGAAGGGAAGTCCTGATCTCCCTGAAAAGCTCGGGACGCGCATACTTGATCCAGTAGATCTGTTTCCCGGAGTTGAGAAAACCCAGGTCGGGCGAGCCGGTCTGAATGGCGATATCTTCGGGACTGCCGTGACGCGCGTGAAACTGCCTGCTGAATTCTTCAGGGAAGGGCTTGAGATAAGAATATAGCGGACCGACTGTCCTGTGGCTTTCGTTCAGGTGTACGAAGCTGGCGCCGTAGGCTGTGGCATTCACCGCCCTTACGTTATAGTCAGGGTTTTCGATGATCTTTTTCCAGTTGCCGCGAATCCAGTCTGTCAGTAGCTGCAGATCTTCGGTAGGAAACCCGTCTTCGTCGACTGTTTCGGGAAGGTATTCGGAATATTCCTCTACGACACCATAGTTTTCATCAAACAGAACGTACTTTTTATTCGTACGCCCTATGTCAAAAACCACCGTTATATTCATTTGTATAAAAGGTTATCAGCTTTCAGCAGTCAATGGTCAGCCGCCCAAACTGCCTATGGCTGTCTCACGTGTATAAAAGTTGTAATATCCGATCAATATAGGGATCTTGCACCGAATATTGACCTGAATACTAAATAATCTTTATTAAGCGGCCCGAATACTCAAAGCCCGGTAGCAATTGCATACCGGCCTCTTTCTGCGATCAGCTGCTTCCTGATACCTGCTTCCCGGAACAGTGACAGCGGATCGAGCGCACCGCCCGACAAGAGCCTGGATTGGGCAATAAGAGGTCTTACGTCGGTCTCAAATGCGGCCTGCATAATTTCCTGTGCCTTTACTACTTCATTCTCCTCCTGTGCGGCAAAAAGTGCTTCCGTATCGACAAGAAGGGCTTTTGCATAGGCAGTTTTAATGGCCTGCACCGATTGAATCAGGTCTTCTATCGGGTCTTTCGTGTTGTGGCTGGCATCTATCATCCAGGCAAGCGGGGGGTTTTTAACCGCCGGATCGTTCATTCCCTGTACGAGCTCGTTGAAAATCAGGAAGAGCTGGTAGGGTTTGATAGCGCCTGTCGTCAGATCGTCGTCTCCGTACATGGATCCGTTAAAATGAAAGCCGCCGAGTCTTCCGAAATGCATCAGGCGTCCTACGATCTGCTCGATATTGGTGTTGGGCAGATGATGACCCAGGTCTACAAGTACCTGCGCCCGTTCTCCCGTTTGCTGGCACAGGCTGTAGGAAGTACCCCAATCGGGGATAACCATCGAATAAAAATAAGGCTCGTAAGGCTTGTATTCAATAAGTGTCGTCCAGTCTGAAGGGATTCCCGCATAAATAGCCTGTATGGCTTCCAGTGTGCGCTGATAAGCGCGGCGGAAATGGTGCTGGCCCGGGAAACTGGAGCCGTCGGCCAGCCATATAGTCAGGGTTTTGCACTCGTCGCTCAGTTGGCGGCTGAAATCGACCGCCTGTATATTGTGATCTATAGCCTGTTTTCTGACCTCTGGCTTTGTATGACAGAGGGAACCGAATTTGTAGGAGAATTCCTGTTCTTTCTGGTCCTGGAAAGTATTAGAATTGACAGAATCGATAACAAGTCCGTTTGCCTTCAAAAGTTCCCGTATAGCGCTGATATCTTCTTGAATATCCCAGGGAATATGAATTGAGATACTGTTGGATGACCTGTTGAGCTTGTGAATAAGACCTACATCCGCTATTTTTTCTTCAAGCGAGCGGGGTTCGCCCCCGGCAGGAAAACGTCCGAACCGGGTACCGCCCGTACCCAGCGCCCAGCTGGGGATGGCTACCTGGAAATCGGCTACTTTCTTTACCAGCTCGCCGGTGTCCAGGCCCTGTTTTTCCAACTGGCGTGACAAATTGAACCAGCGGGGGGAATGGTCTTCCTGCCGGTCCGAGTTATGGGTTTGAATCTGTTCTTCGGTAATCATCTGTAAAGGTTACTAGTTGTATCGTAATTGGTTACTAATCCATATGGAAAACCATTTCCAACGGCTTACTGACCGGAGAATTATCAGGGTTGGTGACCATAATATCATTCATATAAGCCCACCAGCGTTTCATAACCGGGTGTTCGGCCAGACCCGCCCGGGCAGTTTCATCGGCAACCTCCATTACACCGAACAAAGTCCGCGTTTCCTTGTCCAGGAATATGGAATAGCCGGAGATGCCGGTTTCCCTGAGAAGGGTTTCAAGCTCCGGCCATATTTCGTCATGCCGTCTTTTATACTCCTGTTCAAATCCTTCAAACAGCTGCATTTTAAAGGCTTTCCGCACCATATAGTCATCGGTTTAGGATAATACAAACACAAATTTTGCTTATAGGCAGGTCGTATTTATCCTGCTCTCTCCTGATATCCTGCTTTAAAATTTGCCGGGGAATATAGTCATTCGGCAATAAAGGCATTCTAAAGTGAGCGGTTATGTACTCTGTGCTATCTTTGCAGCAATTTCTTCCAGTTTTTTAGACAGCATATGAATCCCAGCGTTTTGATCGGGCCATTGTCCGAAACTCTCCCCGGACTTTTAGAAAAAGGCGGCTACTCCGGCATCATTGTAATTGCAGATACCAGAACCAGGCGTTTCTGCTACCCGGTATTGAAGCCGTTGCTGCCGAAACATTACCTGGCAGTGGTGGAAGCCGGCGAGGTGCACAAAACCCTGGATTCGTGCGAGGTGATATGGCAGGCGATGACCGATGCCGGGCTCGACAGGCATGCACTGGCTATCAATATCGGAGGGGGAGTGATCGGGGATATGGGCGGGTTCTGCGCTTCGATATACAAACGGGGCATAGATTTTATCCAGGTGCCTACCACGCTGCTGTCGCAGGTAGACGCCAGTGTGGGCGGGAAGCTGGGAATAGATTTCCGGGGTCTGAAAAATCACCTGGGTGTTTTCTCAATGCCTCTCCGGGTATTGATAGATCCTGTTTTTTTAAAGACTTTGCCCGTTCGTGAACTAAGATCAGGCTTTGCAGAGATCATTAAGCACTGCCTGATTGCCGACGGGGCCAGATGGGAAGAAATCCGGAAGATCGATTTTGAAGATCAGAGCTGGCCGGAGCTGATCGCTCATTCGGTCGCGATCAAATCGAAGGTGGTAGACGAAGACCCGAAGGAGAAAGGACTCAGGAAGATATTGAATTTCGGGCACACGCTCGGACATGCGGTAGAAACGAGGTTTTTAGAGAAACCCCGGTCGAAGCAACTGCTTCACGGTGAGGCTATTGCCGTAGGGATGCTGATGGAAGCCTACCTTTCTTACAGTCGTAAACTGATCTCAAAAGAATTTTTTTTACAGATTGAAGAATTCCTGTTCTCAGTGTACGGCGTTGTAGGAATAGAGGATTCCGATGTGGAGCCTATTCTTGCGCTGACCCGCCAGGACAAGAAAAACCGTGGAAAAGAGATTCGGTTTTCCCTCCTTGACGGAGCCGGAAGCTGCGCATACGATATCGTGGTTACGCCAGCTGAAATGAGAAAGGCGATCGCCTATTATCAGAAAGGATGACGTGAAGAAACAATGAAGAAGCGCAATACAAATAAATATTGGGGAATTTAAAGTGAACCGGGTTTATAATTTCGCGAAAAAGACTGAAGGCATAATAATTAAATCATAATCAGGCTATTGACATTCAGGTGTCATTTTCTTAGCTTTACTAGCTTCAAATCCTGAGTAATTTAAATTATGCTAACTTAATACTCTTTTCCCGATGATATTTTCGCGTTTATTCTATGTTTTCGCCGCGGGCGTTTTCGTTGCGCTGGCGGGCTGTTCGAATGCCAGGAAAGTGTTTGTTGAACATGACTACAGCTACGAAACCAACTTCAAAAGTTATTCCACCTATACGTTCCTGGAATGCGAACGCGATACCAACAACCTTTGTACAGAAATATACGAAGCTATCCGCAGGCAGATGCAGGCAAGGGGTTATAAGCTTACTGCGGAAGAGCCGACACTCCTGGTTAACTACGGGATATTTTATGATAACCTGCGTTACCAGGGATATATGCAGCCGGTTATCAAATCCTGGGTAGATACTGAAAACGACAGCTTCCGGTATGAGCCAGTTAAATATTCGCTCGAGAAAGGCACCCTGATCGTTTCTCTGATCGATGCCGGTTCCGACCAGGTAGTTTGGCGGGGCTATGCATCAGGAATTCTCGGAAGCGAGGTAAATCCCAACAACTACTACCGGAATGTAGTCCGTAAAATATTTGATCAGTACCCCTTGTTTGCCAAGGGCTATGATCCGAGAAAATATACGGAAGATATTAGCCGGTAAGAAGATATCCGGAATACTGCTAAGCCTTTACAATCCCAGCAGGATCTCCCTCAGTACGGCCTGGGCAGACCATTCCCGGTTGGCAG
>CAZLGW010000017.1:101285-117799 GCA_964559125.1 uncultured Cytophagales bacterium | reverse complement strand
AATCCCAGCAGGATCTCCCTCAGTACGGCCTGGGCAGACCATTCCCGGTTGGCAGCCTGGCCGATCACGAGGGATTGCGGGCTGTCGAGAACACCATCGGTTACTTTCAGGTTTCGGCGCACCGGAAGGCAGTGCATAAAATAGCCGTTGTCGGTCAGCGCCATCTTTTCCTCTGTTATCTCCCAGCCACGGCCACCGGTCAGCATCTGGCCGTATTGACTATAAGACGACCAGTTCTTGCCGTAAACAAAATGGGCGCCTTCGAGGGCTTCCCTCTGGTCGTAGATAGTGCGGGCGCTCTCTGCGAATTGGGGCGCCAGCTCATAGCCTTCCGGGTGTGTGATCACGAATTCCACATCCGACCTGTTCATCCATTCGGCGAAGGAGTTGGCTACAGCCTGCGGAAGAGGCTTGATGTGCGGAAGCCATGTCAAAACAACTTTCGGCCGCTCCACCGGCTTGTATTCGGCGATGGTAATACAGTCTGCAAGAGACTGCAAAGGATGTCTCGTTGCCGATTCGAGGTTGACTATCGGCACTCCGGCATACCTTTTAAACTGGTGGAAAACCTGCTCGGCATAGTCGGAGTCCCTGTCTTCAAGACCTGCGAAAGAGCGTACACCAACAATATTGCAGAACTTGCCGATTACAGCGGCAGCTTCCTTCACATGCTCAGCTTTGTTCCCGTCCATAAAGACCCCGTCTTCCATTTCCAGTCCCCAGCTGTCTGACCCTACGTTGAGAGAAATAACCTTTAATCCCAGGTTTTCAGCAGCTTTCTGAGTGCTGATCCTGGTTCTGAAGCTCTGGTTAAAAAACAACAGGCCGATGGTTTTGTTCTTCCCCAGGTGCTGCTCAGCAAAAGGGTCCGATTTGGCCTTCAGCCCTGCAGCGACAAGATCGTTAATACTGGTTACGTCGTGTACGGATAGAAAGTGGTTCATGTAAAATTTCGGGATAGAAAAGCACTGGTATTGAAAAGGTTAAAAACATTTAAGCGAAAATCATGCTCCGGGCTCCTGCGTCTTACGCCAGAGCGGTGGTCTCTTTACTGAGCGCTTCCAGGAAAAGATCGGCCTCTTCGCGCCCGAGTGCAAGAGAAGGCAGCAGGCGTATGGTGCCGGCCCCGGCAACACCTGTGAACAGCTTATGCTTGAACAATAGGTTATTCCGCAGCTCCTTAACCGGGAAATCATACTCTATACCGATCATGAGACCGCGCCCCCTCAGCTCTTTGTAGCCTCCGATCTCCTCGATCCCTTTCCAGAGATAGGCGCCCATTTCCCGGGCATTCTCCAGCAGGTTTTCTTCTTTAATAGCATCGAGTACCGCTATCCCTGCTGCACAAGCCAGGTGATTGCCGCCGAAAGTGGTGCCAAGCAACCCGTAAGACGCCTCAAATTTGGGAGAGATCAGCACACCGCCGATCGGGAAACCATTGCCCATGCCTTTGGCCATCGTGATCAGATCGGGGTCTATGCCGCTAAACTGGTGTGAGAAGAATTTCCCCGAACGCCCGTACCCGCATTGTACGCTGTCGAGAATAAGGACAGCGCCAGTTTCGTTACATTTTTTCCGGAGTGCTTTCAGGAAATCTTCACTTGCCACCTGTATCCCGCCGACTCCCTGAATTCCTTCTACAATGACTGCGGCGGTCTCTTCGGTAATCCCATCCCGGAGGGCTTCGATATCGTTAAAAGGCAGAAAAGAGACATGCTCGTTGTAGTTGAGCGGTGCCACAATGGAGGGATTGTCTGTAACCGCTACTGCACCGGCAGTACGGCCGTGAAAGGCCTTCCGGAAAGCCACTACTTTTTTTCTTTTCGTATGGAATGATGCCAGCTTGAGCGCGTTTTCATTGGCTTCTGCGCCGGAGTTGACCAGGAAGAGGCGGTAGGAATCATATCCGGAGATCGCTCCGAGCTTGTCGGCCAGCTCCTGTTGCTGGGGGATGTGAACCGAATTGGAGTAAAATCCTATAGCCTGCAGCTGTTCGGTCAGCTTTCTGACGTAGTGAGGATGGGTGTGACCGATCGAGATCACGGCGTGTCCGCCGTACAGATCAACATACCGGACCCCATTTTTGTCCCACAGGTAGCTGCCCTGAGCCTTAACCGGCTCTATATCATAAAGGGGATAAACATCGAATAGTTTTGACATGACGCTTTCAGGATTAAAATGCGGGAGCCTTGAGTCTGAGACCGGTATCTTCCGGCAGGCCGAAAATAAGGTTCATATTCTGAACCGCCTGCCCCGATGCTCCCTTGGTTAGATTGTCAATTATGGAGGTGATCAGCAGCCGGCCGTCGTGTAATTCCAGGTGCAACAATACTTTATTGGTATTGATCACCTGCTTGAGATCGATCGGTTGTGCGCTCACATGGGTAAACGGGTGTGTTTCGTAAAAATCGCTGTAGAGCTGCCTGGCTTCATCGATAGTGCCTGTAAAAGCGGTATAGACGTTCGAAATAATGCCCCTCGTAAAGTCGCCGCGATAGGGAATAAACCGGATTGGCTGCATAAAGTCTTCCTGCAGCCTCCGGAGATTCATATTGATCTCGGCCAGGTGCTGGTGTGTAAAAGGTTTGTAAACCGAAAGGTTATTGTTCCGCCATGAAAAATGCGTGGTCGGGCTTAGCGACTGACCGGCGCCGGTGCTCCCTGTTATTGCGCTGACGTGGATTTCATCAGTCAGCAGGCCTTTTCCGGCAAGAGGGAGGAGGGCCAGCTGGATACCGGTAGCAAAGCATCCGGGATTCGCTATTTTACCGGCAGTCCTGATGGTATCGCGCAGCAGTTCGGGGAGGCCGTATACAAAACCATCCGATTCGTCGCGGTAGTCGGTGCTCAGATCGATGATTTTTACACCTGAGGGTATTGCATTCTCTGCGAGGAACTTAGCGGAAGCGCCGTGACCGGAGCAGAGAAAAAGTACGGCGTTGCCGGTGAGACGGTCAGATAGTGCGGAAAATGGTTCGATGCTGAACTCCAGGTCAGTGTCGCCTAAAAGATCGGTATGGACGTCGCTTATTTTTTTCCCGCCCTGGCTGTTGCTGTGGGCGAAAGCGACGGATACACCCGGATGGTTGATCAGGATGCGGAGGAGTTCGCCGCCGGTGTAACCGGCTGCGCCGATTATACCGGCCTGTATCTGGGTTTGATGAGTAGTAGTCATGATCGGATCACTTTTTTTCGGCCAGCTCCTTTATTTTTTCGTAAATCACGTTTTGGTTGGAGGCTACTTTGGAGAAGCCTTTTACGTCTTCACCGCTCCAGGCATTGTTCATTTCGCCATAGCTGCCGAATACGGGCGACATCAGGTCATAGGGAGATTCGATGCCTTCGATATGGAACCGGTAGGGAGCAAGATATACATGGACTTTGCCGGAAACATGGTCCTGGGTGTCGCGAAGGAAAGCTTCGATGTTGCGCATCACCGGCTCTACGAACTGGCCTTTGTGAAGCAGGCTCCCGTACCAGTTGGAAAGCTGCTCTTTCCAATAGAGCTGCTGCTCGGTAAGGACATGCTTTTCCAGCGTATGGTGGGCCTTGATCAGGATCAGGGGGGCGGCAGCTTCAAAGCCTACGCGGCCCTTGATACCGATGATGGTATCGCCGACATGAATATCCCTGCCGATGCCGAAAGGCTGTGCCAGCTCGGCCAGCTTCTGGATGACCTTTACCGGCGATTCATAGGTTTCCCCGTTCAGGCCTGTGACTTCGCCTTTTTCAAAATGGAGCGTAATTCTTTCCGGCTCCGATTTTGAGACAGGGGTCGGCCATGCTTCTTCCGGCAGGTAGCTGTGCGAAGTCAGGGTTTCCTTACCACCCACAGAAGTGCCCCACAAGCCCTTATTGATACTGTAAACCGATTTATGCCAGGGCCTGTCGACCCCTTTTTTGATAAGATACTCTATCTCTGCCTCGCGCGACAGCTTCAGGTCGCGGATAGGCGTGATGATCTCAGCGTCCGGCGCTATGATCCTGAATGCCATATCGAAGCGGACCTGGTCGTTGCCGGCGCCGGTACTCCCGTGCGCGATGGCATTGGCGCCGATCTCCTTCGCATATTCTGCAACTGCTACCGCCTGGAAGATCCGCTCCGCACTGACGGAAAGAGGATAGGTATTGTTTTTCAGGATATTGCCGAAAATCAGGTATTTGATACAGTCGTTATAATACGAATCTGTTTTTGAAATAGTGGTATGTTGCTTAACCCCAAGGGAATAGGCGTTCTTCTCTATCGCTTCGAGCTCTTCCTCCGAAAACCCGCCGGTATCAACCAGGACCGAGTACACGTCGAAGCCGCGGTCCTCACTTAAATACTTGACACAAAAAGAGGTATCGAGCCCTCCGCTGAATGCTAAAACTACTTTTGGTTGAGACATTTGATCGAATTTAAGTAACAGGCCTGTACAGACCTTACGCAGGATAATTCACAAAATTAAAAGACCTCACCGAATTTCTGAAAAAACAGTCGGTGAGGTCGTATATAAGACAAACAAACTTCTGTGTCGAAGCAACTAGTGAGTTGCCACAGCCTCCGTACTGTTTTTGTTGTTTTTTCCGTCGTTCCTTCGCAGCATTACCTTTTGCTTGATACGCAAAAGACGCTCGTATAAAGCAGACTCCTTCAGGAAATCCCAGGTACTTTTGGGTTTTTCTTCCTTCTTTTCGGCGCCTACATACATCATGCCCGTGCAAAGGCAGTTTTTACGATTGGTACGCGTCAGGATGTCGTAGTTGACACAACTCGCACAACCCTTCCAGAAACCTTCTTCTACAGGCAATTCGCTGAAAGTAACAGGCTCATAACCCAGATCGGAATTGATCTTCATGACCGCCAGGCTCGTGGTGATCCCGATGATCTTGGCATCGGGATATTTAAAGCGTGAAAGCTCGAAGGCCTTTGTTTTGATGGCCTTGGCTATACCGCTCTGGCGGAAATCAGGATGTACGATCAGGCCGGAATTGGCTACGAATTTGCCGTGTTCCCAGGTTTCGATATAGCAGAATCCTACCCACTCTCCATTTGTATTGGTAGCAATGATAGCTTTCCCTTCCACCATTTTCTCCATCAGGTAAACGGGAGAACGCTTGGCGATCCCTGTACCACGCTTTTTGGCGCTCTCCTCCATTTCTGCACAAATAGTTTCTGCATAATGGAGATGGTCTTCGTTGGCAATTTGAACGATAAACTGATTGCCGAATTTTTCAGAATTTTTCATGGATTGATTAACAACAGGATAAAAAACCCCATCCGTAATCCACGGATATTAGCTTAAAAAAAACTGGACTAAAAAAAAGGTGAAGAATATTTACCGCGTAGGTAAAAAAGACAGACATGGCCTTACGGCCTGAATCGGAAGGGGGTAGTATGAAAAACGCTATGTGATCCGTTGTTGTTCATCGATTCGATTATTGAAAATCGATACAAATGTCATAAAAAAAACGTTACTGCAAGAGCAAATGCTAAAAAATTTTTTGGCTCTTGGAAAAAAACTCTTAATTGCGTCTCCGGGGACATCAGGCAAAACCGGATTCGCATTAAACTATACTGCACACCAGCCGCATGAAGATACCGGACGAAAAAACTTACAAACACTTACATAATTTAAATTACCCACCTTATACAAATGAAAGAAGTATCGGCAGAGGACCTGATCTACGGGTATGTTCACGGTGTTTTTCCCATGGCGGAAAAGGACGGGACGCTATACTGGTATTCACCCGACCCCCGGGCGATTATTCCTATCGATGCCTATAAGGTGTCCAGGTCATTGAAACCTGTTCTCAACAAAGGGCTCTTTGAGGTTAAGATCGATCAGTGCTTTGAGGCCGTTATGAGGTATTGTGCGGCACCCCGCAGGTACGAGCGTGAAACCTGGATCTCGGAGGGCCTGATAATGGCCTATTCTGAGCTGCACCAAATGGGGTATGCCCACAGCGTGGAATGCTACCAGGAAGGAAAGCTGGTAGGAGGCCTGTATGGCGTATCGATCGGCGCGGCTTTTTTTGGCGAGTCCATGTTTCACCTGGTTAGCAATGCTTCTAAAATAGCCTTCCACTACCTGATACAGATTCTGAAGGCGGGTAACTACCGGCTGCTGGACACACAGTTTATGAACCCGAATGTACAGCGATACGGAGCGATAGAGATCCCGAGAGAAGACTATCTGAAAAAACTCCGTAAAGCCTGTACGGTGAAGGCGGATTTCCGCCTCAGTTAGTGTTTTTCGACTCGACCTCTTTTACTCCTTTCTGCTTGTTTTCGAGGATCGTGTTGTAGTTTGCCAGCTCGGTATCTTTTTTGGCGAGCTCGTCACGAAGCTTCTGCAATTCCTTCTCTGTCTTTTCGATCTCTTTCGTGAGACGGTCTTTTTCCCTTACGAGCTTTTTCTGCTCGTCCTGTGTTTTGGAGAAATCCTCCTTGACCAGCCGCAGCTCTTCCTGTGCCGTGGCATAGGTTAGAAATTGCTTTAAAAACTGTTCGGTTTCCATGTAGCCGGCGTCGGAAGCGCTCGATATAATGGTACCCCCATCCTGGACAGAAAGAAAGATCGTTGAAATGTTCCTGCTGCTGGTCACGGAGCTGGTCAGGTTGAGCGAATTTTTCGAAATGTCCGGAATATAGGCCTTTTCAAGTGTCTGAGCGCCCTTTTTTGACCGTACTTTCCCGTATTTGGAAAGATAGGTAGTCCAGTAATCTTTGAGGTACTTCTCAGGGATGCTGGTTGACAGGTTGAGACCGGCCATTTCAACTTTGTTGACCGTCTGCCTGGCGGGAGATACGGTTTGGGCTGTAGTAGTAGTCGCGATAAATAACAGCGACGCAGCGAAAATCAATAGGTTCTTTTTCATCTCTAAAATTGTTAAATGGCTTGTTGCGGTTCGCGGAAGCTTTTGAGTCGTTTGTCGCCCGGCTCATTTCTAAAAGCCAACAGCTATTTCATGTTTGAAGTTCTGTTTGATGAAATGTTCTTGCTTCCGTCTTCTCCGATATAATGACCACTTTTCTGTTGGAAGATAATGTTGTAGCGAACAGATAGTCATGCCCGCCTTCTTTTAGACGCCATTTTTTCCGGAGGTCATCCGGATTGGAAGGGAAATTTCTCAGAGTGAGGTTGGCTTTTTCCTCCTGCAGCCAGTTTTTTGGCGAAAACCGGGAGGCGTCGGCTATTCCCTTTATGCGGAAGATCCTTCCCGGAAAATCTGCTTTAGGCTCTTCAGAGGAATATAAATGACTGTTTGCCGCGATTTTGATCAAATCGTATTCTCTCGTGATCAGGTTGAAGCCTCCGGCCTTCATAAAAGCGGGGTGGGGTTCGTAGAGGTAGCCTGCCGGATCGCCGTAGACAGGGGCGCAGCCGGCTTCTTCCTGCCTTGTGAAAACCTGCCTTCTGAGAGGAACGCCTTCCTCGTCGATCATGACCGCATTTATCTGCGGATTTTGCCGGGGGAGATGCGGTCTCAGGATAAAAACCAGTTCTTTACATTCTTTCTGGTATCCCTGCACATGCACTTCGCTAACCCACTGCAGCTGCGAGATAGCCAGGTCTATGTCGACCAAAGGCGATGATTTGATCATAATCACCGGCGCCAGGTCAGCCAGGCGGGGCAGTAATTCAAGAATATTGGGGCTGCTGTCTTCGAAAGCGGCAACCTTTCTTTTTTGGGCATCTCTCCTGGAAGGATCGATAAAAATACAATCCGATTTTACCTGTTCGGGGTTTTCGGCGCTTTTATTCACGATCCTGACATTGGGTGCACCCAGTATGGCAAGGTTGTATGCAGTTATCGATGCAAGCCGGGAGTCGATTTCGTAGCCGGTGACCTTGTCAAACTGCTTTGAGAAGTAGTAAGCGTCTACGCCCATCCCTGCGGTAAGGTCGGCAAGGTGCTCTCCGGCAACCAACGAGGCTTTATAGCGGGCAGTGGCCTGCGACGATGCCTGTTCTACCGATACGGGAGGGGGAAAGAAAAGCTTGTCTGACGAATACCAGTCCGGAAGCTTGCCCCTGGCCTTTTGCCGGGCTACGACCTGTTGCACTATCTTTTGACCGTCAATACCCGTTTTTCCATGGAGTTTCAAAGCCAGCTGAGCAGGATCCGACCTGAGGTTTGTCATGACCAGGCTGAGCTCGTCGTCAGTCAGAGGTGTGAAATCCGGGGCCATAGAAAAAAGCCAGTTAGAAGTAAATTAGTCCCTTCCCGCTCAGTATATCCGGCCTTGCTTTAAGATTTAAAGAGAAAACGAGGAATAAATTGGATATGTCCGGCCGGATTAACAATTTTACCCGGCAAAGAAACATATTTTTGTGGCCAAATCTTTTAAAATAGTTAACGAGAACCGACAACCAAACCCTTAAAGTACAGTTAATGACGAAACAAAAGCAGACCGGTATCTGGACGGTCATAACTTCCTCATCGGTAGGAACACTCATTGAGTGGTATGATTTTTATATTTTCGGTAGCCTGGCCACCATTTTATCCGTTAAGTTTTTTCCTCAGGATAACCCTACA
The DNA here is from genome assembly GCA_964559125.1 of uncultured Cytophagales bacterium. Taxonomy (GTDB): domain Bacteria; phylum Bacteroidota; class Bacteroidia; order Cytophagales; family Spirosomataceae; genus Ravibacter. The sequence goes on along the minus strand of CAZLGW010000017.1, from coordinate 109,276 downwards.
ATCGCCTTTCTCAATACACTGCTGACATTTGCGGCCGGGTTTATCGTGAGGCCTTTCGGGGCCTTGGTTTTCGGCCGTCTCGGCGACCTTGTAGGGCGGAAATACACCTTTTTGGTTACGCTTATCCTGATGGGGGGATCTACCTTCCTGATAGGGTTGATTCCCAGCTACGAAACGATTGGCTATGCGGCGCCTCTCCTGGTGTTGTTAATGAGGCTGGTCCAGGGGCTGGCCCTGGGCGGGGAATATGGCGGTGCTGCTACCTATGTAGCCGAGCACTCGCCGTCAAACAAGCGTGGATTTTATACTTCCTGGATACAGACCACAGCTACGCTCGGCCTGTTCGTCTCGCTTGTGGTGATCCTGCTGACGCGGACCACTATGGGAGAGGATTCGTTCCGCGACTGGGGATGGAGGGTTCCTTTTCTCCTGTCTTCGATCCTGGTGGGGGTGTCTATCTTCATCCGACTGAAGATGCATGAATCGCCGGTATTTGCAAAGCTGAAGAAAGAGGGAAAGACCTCCACCAACCCGCTGAAAGAATCTTTCGGGAAGAAAGAAAACCTGAAAATGGTTTTACTGGCGTTGTTCGGCGCAGCTATGGGGCAGGGCGTGATCTGGTATACCGGGCAGTTTTATGCCATGTCTTTTATCCAGAAAACCTGTAACATCGACCATGTGCAGGTTAACTATATCATTGTATTCGCCCTGCTGCTGGGTACTCCTTTTTTCGTGCTTTTCGGATGGCTTTCCGATAAGATAGGAAGAAAGTGGATCATGCTCGGCGGGATGCTCCTGGGGGTTTTGTTCTACCGGCCCATCTATACCGCTATGTATAACCTGGCCGACCTGGAGAAAAAGACGGAAGTTGCAGATCTGTACAATATAGAGAGGGAAATATCAGCCTGGGAAGAAGATCCCGCGAAGCAGATAGCGACCATTACGACTGCCCGAACCTATTCAGATAGTACGGTAGTGAAGGAAGTCAGGAGAGAGCTGGATGGGAAGCCATTCGGGGAAGCAGTAAAGGGAACCGTTCTCAGTAACGCGGGTTTTTGGTTGATGGTGCTCCTGATATTTATACAGGTAATATTCGTTACAATGGTATACGGGCCGATTGCAGCATTTCTGGTTGAATTGTTCCCTACCAGGATCCGGTACACTTCGATGTCTCTGCCTTATCACATAGGAAACGGGATTTTCGGGGGGTTGACGCCGGCCATTGCCACGCGCTTTTTTGAAGATTCCAAAACGGTAGCCGATCCCTCGGGCGATCCGCTCGCAGGACTTACCTATGTCATTATAGTGGCTGCCGTCTGTTTTGTCATCGGCGCAATTTATCTTAAGAATAGTTATAATAACGAATAGTCTGATAAACAAGAACTTAAAGATATGAATGCGATACGTAAGGTTTTGGGAGTTGTCTGGATTATTTTAAGCGTCCTGACCGCTTATTACATTGTTTCTACGGCGATCAGCGAGATAAGCGCCGGCGTTCCGGCAGACGCCACTATATTCTGGCCGATCATTATTTTGATTTTTTTGCCAATTTTGTTTGGTTTTGCATTATTTGGGTATTATTCTTTAAAGGAAGAATACAACTAATGAAGATGTCCAAAAAGCACACAAACTGCTGCGTTGTTTTCGGAATTCGGTTTCAGTCACATACTCAGGTATGCTCCCTCAACCTCATCCTTAACGCCTTGCATTTTGGTACTTTTTAAACATCTTCCGCCGTTTCTGTTGGGGAATACTTTTTAGGCCCTACGGGAAAATATCCCGGGAAATTTTATTTTATTGTCAGTATATATTTATTCAGAGGATTAACCAATGAAAATTTCGAGTTACGAGGAATACAAGGAGAAGTACACACAGAGCGTGGAGGATCCCGAGGGGTTCTGGGCGGAAGTTGCGCAGGAATTTCTATGGAGAAAACCATGGAAACGGGTACTGGATTGGAATTTTTCTGAACCCAACGTGAAATGGTTTGAAGGCGGAAAGCTGAACATTACGGAAAATGCAATTGACAGGCACCTCCCTGAGAGGGCGAATCAGCCCGCCATCATCTGGGAACCTAACGATCCGGAAGATGAAGCTGTAACCCTGACGTACCAGATCTTATACGACCGGGTTTGCCGTCTTGCCAATGTTTTGAAAAAATACGGAATTAAGAAAGGAGACCGGGTGTGTATCTACCTGCCCATGGTACCTGAGCTGGCTATAGCCGTCCTGGCATGTGCAAGGATCGGGGCTATACATTCCGTAGTGTTCGGTGGATTTTCAGCTAAGTCCATTTCCGACCGGATCAACGACGCGGGCTGCCGGATGGTGATTACTTCCGACGGAGCTTTCCGCGGACAGAAGGTAATCCCGATGAAAGAGACGGTCGATCACGCCCTGGAGTCGTGTCCGTCGGTCGAGCGTGTACTGGTTCTGACGCGCACCAGGACCCCGGTGTCGATGTTGAAAGGCCGCGACCTTTGGTGGGATGAGGAAGTGAAGTATGTAGAGGCCAGGTGCCCTGCCGAGGAAATGGATGCCGAGGATGTGTTGTTTATCCTTTATACATCCGGCTCCACCGGGAAACCGAAAGGCGTAGTCCACACCTGCGGAGGATACATGGTGTACACGACCTATACCTTTGCCAATGTGTTTCAGTATGAGCCCGGGGAGATCCACTTCTGTACCGCGGATATCGGTTGGATCACGGGCCATAGCTATATTGTCTACGGACCGCTATGCTATGGCGCCACTACCCTGATGTTCGAAGGCGTACCGACCTACCCGGATGCGGGAAGGCTTTGGGAGATCGTCGATAAGCACAAAGTCAATATTCTTTACACTGCTCCGACTGCGATCCGGTCGCTGATGAGCTTCGGTCTGCAGTACATAAAAGACCATGACCTCAGTTCGCTGACGAAGCTGGGTTCTGTTGGTGAGCCTATCAACGAAGAGGCATGGCATTGGTTTAAGACAAATATCGGCAAAGGGAAGTGCCCGATAGTCGATACCTGGTGGCAGACCGAAAACGGCGGTATCCTGATCTCAGGCCTGGCCGGTCTTACGCCTGAAAAAGCTACCTACGCGACCCTGCCGTTACCCGGCGTGCAGCCATCGATCGTAGATGAAAACGGGAACGAGCTGGAAGGCGCTGAAGTAAGCGGAAACCTCTGTATTAAGTTCCCCTGGCCCGGAATTATCCGGACCACCTATGGCGATCACGAGCGTTGCAAGCAAACTTATTTCTCGACCTATCCGGGGAAATATTTCACTGGGGACGGCTGCCTGAGAGATGAGAACGGCTTTTACCGCATCACGGGGCGCGTGGATGACGTACTGAACGTTTCGGGGCACCGGATCGGGACCGCCGAAGTGGAGAACGCGATCAATATGCACCTTGGCGTTGTCGAATCGGCCATCGTAGGATACCCGCACGATATCAAAGGACAGGGAATTTATGCCTTTGTCATAACAGAGAGAAAGCCCGGCGAGCCGGAAATGATGAGGAAGGACATTTCCACGACCGTAGCTCAGATCATCGGACCTATTGCCAAACCCGATAAGATCCAGTTTGTGTCGGGATTGCCTAAAACCAGGTCGGGCAAAATCATGCGGAGAATCCTGCGCAAAATAGCGGAAGGGGATGTATCCAACCTGGGAGACACCTCTACCTTGCTGGATCCTTCGGTTGTCGACGAGATAAAGGATGGGGCTATTTAGAAAAATAGCCACGGCAAGGAGGTTCCTGCTGCTGTGCGGCTGGTTGCTGATCCCGGGATTGGCAGCTACCGGACAGGGGCAGGAGCCCCTTTTTACTTTCGGGGAGCTCATACCCCTGGAGCGAAGCCTCGGCATTTCCTCTTCCGCCAAGCCTAAGCCGCTGCGTTGGTTTGATGTGAATACGGGGAAAGATACGTGGGAAGTAAGAGACGATATCCTGGTTTGCAAAGGACTCCCGATCGGGGTGGCCAGAAGCGAGTTTCCTTACGAAAATTATATACTCCATGTGGAGTGGAAGCATATGGAGCCGGGCGGGAACTCCGGGATGTTTATGTGGAGCAACGCGGTGCCCGGACCTAACCGGCTGCCCGACGGGGTAGAGGTTCAGATGCTCGAGCTCGACTGGGTAAAATTAAACACGAAAGACGGAGTCGAACCGCCCATTGCGTATGTGCATGGCGAACTTTTCGGGACCGGAGGCGTTGAGACGATACCGGATAACCCCAGAGGAAAGCGAAGCAAATCGATCGAAAACAGGTGTAAGGGAAGAGGGGAGTGGAATACTTACGAAGTGGTATGCGTCGACGGAACCATCAAATTGTCGGTAAACGGCAAATTCGTGAACGGGATCTCAGGTTCAACGCAAAGAAAAGGCTACATGTGCCTGGAATCAGAAGGGGCAGAAATCCATTTCAGAAATCTTAAAGTCATAGAGCTTCCTGCAGGGTTCGGGAAGTAATAATGATCTGCCTCTATCTCATTTTATTACGATAATAGTTCTGGTAATCTACCCTTCTCTGTTTTGGCCTGACCAGGAAGCTGGCGCTCATTGCCGATAATCCTCCCGCCAGGCCACCGGTAAGGCCGGTCAGCAGAATGAGCAGTATTGAGCTGCCTTGTAAAGGCAGGACAGAGGCGATCCTTTCCGACAGGATCGATTCATTCAACTGGTTGATCCAAAAAGAATACCCCATCCACAGGAAAGCAATCCCCAGGAAGCCTGAGATGAAAGCTGCGCCCGGCGCCTGGCTGAGAAGAAGAGAAACCACAAACGCCGCTACGGCAACAGACCACCACGGGAGGTATTCTCCCAGCACAAAAGCGGCGGAGGCTGTAAGTATAACGCTGAGGATCATTTTCATATTAAAAAGGATGTTTGATTATCAATAACTTAATACTTGCCCGTCTACGGATTCAGCGCTATCGTCCACTTTACCCTGGCATCGCCGGCATCTTCTTTCCGCATGATCCACAGCCTGTACATTTCTCCCCTGACCCAGGTATCTACAAAATTGTCATAATATTTACTCCCGGGGTTTCCGTTCTGGCCGGCAGGGTAAACGGCGTAAGCTTCGGTTTCTTCAGTGAGGTGTACCAGCATTCTCCAGCTTGGTCCGTGGCTTACCGTAACGGCATTGATGGTGTTGTTGTACCCTCCTACCGGCAGGCCCCGCCTCGCGAAGGAGGGCACCGCTTCCTTAAGGAGGTGGAAAATCGAAGGATTCTTAAATTTCGACCATTCCAGTTTCCTTTCACTTTCGGCAGCCGCCAGTCTTCCTGCCGCCTTATTCAGCGCTGATGTGACAACATCCCTGGCTGTTTCCCTTTCCGGCGTGTTGATGTTGTCGTAGAAAACAGAAGTAGAATCTTTCAGGAGCAATTCGACGAGGACCTGCTCATCAGGCATTGGCGCTCTGGGGCTCACCTGCGAAAGTTCGTCATTCCATACCTCCGCTTTGAGACTATCCACCCATACCTGGTAAACCGTCTGTGCTTTCGAGCCGGGATCGGCCTGGAAATCCCAGGTTTTCACCAGGTCCAGGTAACGCTTTGCGTCTTCATCTAACCTCTGCTCACTGGTGAATTTTATCAATGCAGGACTTACTGCCCGGGCCGTGACATTGTCGTAGTCGCTGAGAAGGAGGCGTATGTCTTCAGGAGTAGCTTTGGTGATCTTTTCCAGTTTCTGCTCGATAGAGATTCCTCGTGCGGTAATGTAGGAGCCCGGGATGTAGTAGGGGTAGGTGGCGTCGGCAGGGCGCTGATTGGCGCTTTCCAGGAAACCCCTCGCGGGATTGACGGCGTGCGGGTTTTCATTTTGAGGAATGTACCCCTGCCATTGGTAGCTGTCGTCCTCGCCCGGCATTACAAAGAGGCCCTGCCTGTTCCATCGTGCGGGGAATTTCCCCTGTTGCCATACCGCGATGTCGCCGGTTTTCGAAGCAAAGATAAAATTCTGGGCCGGGCAGGTAAAACTCCTGATCGCCTCTACATACTCCTGGTAGTTTTTTGCCCTGTTCAGCCGGTAAAAAGTGACACCCTCGTTAGATCCGTCATGGCCTGTCCATCTCACTGCCAGGTTACGGTCACCTGTATTTTTATCGGGGAAGCCGGCCTCGAACATTACCGGGCCGAATACGGTATAGGCAACCGTGTCGTATACGGTTTTCCCGCCTTTTACCTTAATCTCCTCGACCCTCAGATTAGTGGGCTCCCATGCTCCCTTATACCAGTAGGCATCTTTTTTATCGTCCCTGAACTTTATTTCGAAATAGTCTTTCACGTCGCGCTGTGCGTTGGTGATACCCCAGGCGATATGATCATTGAAGCCGCTGATCACGAAAGGGCTGCCCGGCAGGCTGGCGCCGTATGAAGTTCCGGAATGATCGGTAAGCTGGATCTCGAACCAGATAGAGGGAAGCGAAAGCTCGAGATGCGGGTCGTTGGCAAGGATGGGGGAGCCGCTGAGCGTTTTACTCCCGGCCAATGCCCAGTTGTTGCTGCCGTTATGCGGATTGGGTTTAAAATTTTCGGTAAAAGCTACCCGTTTAAAACCGTTGAAGTAGAGGCTGTCTGCCGTAACCGGCGCAACGGGTTTTACCGACGGAGCGGGGAAGGCGGTACCTTTCGGGACAATCGGCCTCAGGGAATCGGGAATTACCTGGTAGACCCGGTTGAAGGCATCTCCTGAAAATATGGTTCTGGCGTTGGTATACCCCAGGTCGTTGTCTGAGCCGCCGGTCAGCATTTTAGCCATCATTTTGAGAAGCAGCGCTGTACGCAGGTTGCTCCACTTCTCAGGCGAGGCATTCAGGAGCTTGTATTCCACGGGCCATTCTTCCGGGGTAAGAGATTCTATGTAGGCGTTGATTCCTCTTGTGTAGGCATCGTAGATTATTTTGCTGACGGGGTCTTTTTCCATTTCAACCAGCGCATTTTCTGCAGCAAAGACCATTCCTAACCTCCTTTGGGACTTATCGAAATCTATAGCCCGCGGACCGGCGAATTCCGAAGCCCTGCCTGCCGCCGCCCTGGTTTGCAGGTCCATCTGGAACAGGCGGAACCTGGCGTGCACATACCCTTGGGCAGTATAGAGGTCTTCTTCGTTTTGTGCAAATATGTGAGGGACCAGCCGGTCGTCGAGGAAGATCTCTACCTTGTCTTTTAACCCCGGGATATCGAGGGAGGTGTTGAAATCTTCATCCGCCGGCTCCGCATTTCGCCAGAAACCATGCTGCGGACTAAGAAAGGCGCCCAGCGGCATCGGTACGACGTCGCCAAGCGGATTATTTAAAACATACAGTAATCCGAGAGTAATAAGCGAGGAAAGGAGGAAGGAAAAAGGACGCATGCGGTTATACTGCTTTGAGGATGGTAGGAAACCAGGCCACGCCGGAAAATCAGGAAGGTGTGAGCTGTACGGAAACTACTTTCCACGCCCCTCCCTGCTTGACAACAACCAGTGTATAAGCGAGCCTGTTGTTAAAAGAATGTCCTTCTATGGAGCCTTTGACATTCCAGATGCCTGTCACAATGCCTGTATCCTGGTAATGCCGGGTGTAGTTGCCGTATGTACTCCCGGAATCGATGACCACGTAGCCGCCGCTCACTGCTTCCAGGAGCGTACCGCTGTCTACCGACTGCCCGTCAAAGCTGAGAAGGACGAAGTCGCTTCCTATCAGCGATCTCAGCGCTCCGGCATTTTCTTCTTCCAGAGCTTTAAGAAACTCTTTGCCTGCGGAAGCGGCGTCGGTTGGGGCCGTCTGGGAAATCGCGACATTGGTTACGGCCAGGAAAACCAGGATCAGAAAACTTTTTACTTTCATTCGTATAAACAGGGATTAAATACATTTCACATCTTCTTTCTGACGCCTCCGTAACATTTCTCACTATACCATGCTTTTCTGGACGCGATATAGTATATTCGATAGCTCCAAAAATATCAAAAGTTTTTAACATTGGACCGTTTTGAGCGTTTTATTGTACCCCAT
>CAZLGW010000017.1:51635-101185 GCA_964559125.1 uncultured Cytophagales bacterium | reverse complement strand
AAAATATCAAAAGTTTTTAACATTGGACCGTTTTGAGCGTTTTATTGTACCCCATCGCTAAGAAACCAAATATGAGTGTCTCCTATTCTTCCGGCCGGTTATCCCGACCAGGCGTTATCTGGGTTGTTATCCTGGTAACCTTTGTTTTCGCCCGGTGCTCAGACCGGAACGAGGTAAGGGTGATAGGGAAAAACTTCGGGGAAGAGGTGGGAAACCTGCAAAACCTGGTTTTTTCTTTTAACCAGAATCTCTGGCCGGAGCATCTTCTCGGGGTTTGGGACTCAACCCGCTTCATTTCTTTTGAGCCGGAGCTGAGCGGGAAATTTAAATGGACGGCGCCTAATGAACTGGTTTTTTCTCCCGCAGGCCCTTTGAAAGCGGCTACCGATTACCAGGCGGGCATTACCGCCCATGTCCTGAGGCACGCCGACCAGTCGAGGGGTTTGAAGGTGAGTAAAGACATAATTTCGTTTCATACGCCTTTTCTGACCCTCAAGCGCGTCAGAAGCTGGTGGACGCTTTCGTCGTTAAGCGGAAGGCCGGAATCGAGAGTGCAGCTGTTTTTTAATTACCCGGTGGATGAAGCGACTGTAAGAGAACGGCTCCGTGTCCTCAGAGGGGAGGCTGTGCTGGAGCACCGGTTTTTGCCTTCGCAGTCACCGGAGTCAGTGCTGCTGGCGCTACAGGGCAGCCCGGAATCTGACGAAGACCTTACAGTTGAGCTGGGAAAGGGTATCAAAATAGAAAGCGAATCCTTTACGACGAAAGAAACCGTTTCGAAGCAGTTTCGCGTGGCATCGCCCCTCGAACTGAAGGTGGGGGATGTATCGTCGGGCTTTGCGAATAACAGGGGTTTCCTGTATGTGGAGACTTCCCAGGAGCTGGTACCCGATCATATCAGCAGCAGTCTCGAGCTTCAGCCACAGATTCCCTTTACCGTTGAACCGCAGGAAGGCGGCTTTACGGTAAGGGCTGATTTTTCGGAGACGGATACCTATGTACTTAAAATAGGCAAAACACTGAAAGGGGTGCTGGGGCAGACGCTGCAGGAAGAAGTAACCCAGGATTTCTTTTTCGGGAAAATGCCCGAATCTGTCCGCTTTGCAAGTAAAAAAGGGCTGTACCTGAGTACAAAGGGCAATCGCAACATTGGGGTGCAGATCACGAATATACCTTCGGTGCAGGTCAGGATCTCGAAGGTATACGACAACAACCTGCTCTATTACCTGTATAACAGGAGGTATGAAAATTACTCGGAGACAGACGGGACCTGGGGGCCTGACGGAAGCTACAACTATTCGGAAGACTATGGCAATCAATACAGCGATGTGCTGGTAGACCGGCAGGTTTCGACTGAAGATCTCCCCGTCCTGGACGGAGTGAGGGCGCTCAACCTGGCGGTGCCGGAAGTGCACGGTAAGGCCAGAAAGGGGGTGTACCTCGTCAGCGTTGCCTCCACAGATGCGATGTATCTTTCAGCGCAGAAGCTGGTGTCGGTTTCAGATATAGGCCTGATTGTGAAGCAGGGCCTGGATGATGTATGGGTATTTGCCAATTCCATTTATGATGCTAAGCCCCTCAAAAATGCGGAGATCACCCTGATCAGCACCAATAACCAGGAAATGTATACCATGGTGACGGATGCGAACGGGGTAGCCCATGTATCGGGGCTTAAGGAAAAGGCTCCCGGGTTCAGGCTTGCCATGGTGACGGCTTCGCTGGACGAAGATTTTAACTTCCTGGCAGTAAACGACAACCAGGTGGAGACATCCAGGTTTGAAGTGGACGGAGTGAGGTCCAACAGCACCGGGATCCAGGCATTTATTTACGGGGAGAGGGACATTTACCGACCGGGAGAAACGCTGCATTTCGTTTCGGTGGTGAGGTCGGAAAACTGGAAGCCCATGGCAGAGCTCCCTGTTAAATTAAAGCTCGTCACACCCAACGGGCAATTGTATGGTTCCTGGCTTAAGACCACCAATAAGGAAGGTGCGGCCGAGGTCTCGGTCAGAGTGGAGGAAGCATCCCTGACAGGGGCTTACACGATGGAGTTGTATAATGCCAACGATGTGCTCCTGGCCATGTCAGTTGTTAATGTCGAAGAATTCGTGCCGGATCGCATCAAGGTAGATCTGGACGGAGGGAAGCCCCGCTACGTTTCCGGTGAAACCGTGTCGCTCAATGCGGTAGCCACCAACCTGTTCGGCCCCCCGGCGTCGGGACGGACCTATGAAATGGAACTTCAACTGAGAAGGAAGCATTTCAGGGCAAAGGATTTCCCTGAGTTCGAGTTCGAAATTCCCGCCGAGGTGAGCTTTGAAAGAGTAAAGAAGCAGGGGGCTACAGACACCGAGGGGAAAGGAAAAGGTGAGTTCATCCTCCCGGAAGCATACAGGGATATCGGGATGCTGGACGGGAAAGTTTACGTAACCGTTTTTGACGAAAACGGGCGACCCGTCAACAGGATACATTCTTTTGAGGTAGCGACCCAGCCGGTGCTTTACGGCGTACGCCTGCCGGATCGTTATGTGGGGGTCAATGTGCCCGTCCAGACAGAAATCATCAGCGTAGACCCTTCCGGCAAGATCAAACCGGGAGAATCTGCAGCGATAGAGGTAATGCGTGTGACCTACCAGACGGTGATCGAAAAGCGGGACGGGCGTATGCAATACCGGTCAAAAAGAAAGGAAGAAACCGTGTACGCGCAGACCCTGAAGCTGGGTAGCGGCCGCGGCTCCTTCCGGTACACTCCCATGGTTTCGGGCGAATACGAGATCAGGATACGCAGGCCGGGGGCGGAACACTATACATCAATGACGTATTATGCCTACGGATTTGGTTTTACACAGTATTCGTCCTTTGAGGTAAGCAATGAAGGAAGGGTGCTGATCGAAACGGACAAAAAGAAATATAGCCCCGGCGAAAAAGCGAAGATCCTGTTTAAAGCGCCTTTCGACGGCAGGATGCTCATTACGGTAGAGCAGGGAGAGGTTCTGAATTACCAGGTGATCGATACGAAGGAAAAAGCGGCTGAGCTGGTATTGCCGGTGCTGCAGGGCTACCTGCCGAATGTCTATGTCACAGCTACTCTCATACGCCCTTCAGGCGGCGATCAGATCCCGCTTACTGTCGCACACGGGTTTGAGCCTTTAATGGTTGAGTCGGCAGAGCGGGTTTTGAAAGTGAAGATCACGGCAGAAGAAGTTTCCAGGTCGAAGACCCGGCAGCGGATCAGGGTTAAGACAAATCCGAATGCCCAGCTCACCCTGGGCGTCGTGGACGAGGGGATCCTCCAGATACGGAATTTCTCAACTCCCGATATCTACGGCCATTTTTACCGTAAAAGGGCGCTGGAAGTACAGGCATCGGATCTGTATGCGGCGTTGTTTCCTGAACTGGGGTTTGCACCGCCGGGCTCCAGTGCCGGGGGCGACGGCTATAATCTGGAACGGAGGATCAACCCGTTGGGGAACGGCAACCGGAACCTGGTAAGATTCTGGAGCGGGCTGCTACAGGCCGATTCGAACGGAGAGGCGGTATTCGATATCGATATCCCGCAGTTCAGCGGTGCTTTGCGGGTAATGGCAGTAGTATTTAAAGACCAGGCTTTCGGGTCGGCGTCACAGCAGATGCGTGTTTCAGATCCTTTGGTGATCAGTGCGGGAGTGCCGAGGTTTATGGCTCCGGGCGATCAGCTGATCATGCCGGTTACGCTTACCAATTCGGAAAAACGCAGTGCCGCCGCAACTGTTTCTGTCACAGTGAAAGGCGCCCTGGAAAACGACCCGTTTTCAAACCAGCCCTTAGAGATCGCGGAAGGCAGCGAGCAAAGGCTGCTGATCAGGCTTAAAGCTTCCGGGACGCCCGGTACGGGCAAGGTACTGGTATCCGCCCGGGCTTTCGGCGAAAATTTTACACAGGAGTATGACCTCAATGTCAGGCCGGCTTCGCCGCTGCTGAAGGTTGCCGGTTCGGGTACGGTTAAAGGGGGCGAAACGAAGCAGATCAACCTGGCCCAGGGATTCATGCCCGAAACCTCGGCTGCCCAGCTGCTGCTAAGCGCATCTCCCCTTGTGCAGGAAGGTGGGAAAGCGCTTTCGACGTTGCTGGGCTATCCGCATGGTTGCCTCGAGCAATCTGTTTCCAAAGCATTTCCGCAGCTGTATTTCGGAGACCTGGTCAAAGGTATGGGTGTGCCCGTCTACATGGTCGGGAGGGGAGAGAGCGACCTGAACCCGGCGTTCAATGTACAGCAGGCTATCCGGAAAGTGGAGTCTTCGCAGCTTTTTAACGGCGGCTTTACGATGTGGCCCGGGGGGATAAAAGATGACTGGTGGGTATCCGCCTACGCACTCCAGTTCCTCGACGAGGCAAGGCGGGCCGGATTCGAGGTAAACCCGGCTGTATTGCAGGCGGCGGTCACTTATCTTACGAATAAATCCGGCCGTAGCGGGACCGAAGATGTAGCAGCAGAAACCGGAGACGGCGCCCGTATTGTGAGAAAGCGGGCGCCTGCCGAAGCTGCCTATTCATTATATGTGCTGGCTGCCACCGGCAATGCCAACAGGGCCATGATGAACTATTACAAGCAGCACCAGGAGCTTCTTACAAATGATGCGCGCTACCTGCTTGCCGGTGCCTACTACTATGTGGGCGACTCAAGAAGTTACCGGGAGCTTTTACCTAATAGCTACAAATCAGATGACGATCTCCGGGATCAGGCTTACATCAGCCCCCTAAGCAGCCTGGGGCTGATCCTTAATATGCTGATCGACACCGATCCTCAGAATCTGCAGATCCCCGTCCTGGCCAGGCAGTTGTCGCAGGCAATAGCTTCAGCGGGGAGCCTGAATACCCAGGAGGCAGTTTTCGGGGTACTGAGCCTGGGGAAAATTGCAAAGCGCGCAGGGGCGTCGTCAGCTACTGCCGAAGTATTTTCCGGGCAGAAAAGCCTTGGAGTCTTTGAAGGGAAAAAAGAGCTGAAGCTGACAACCGGACTGCTCGACGGGCCGGTGAATATAAAGGTGCAGGGCAACGGACAGGTATACTGGTTTTCTGAAACCTCCGGGTTCGATGCTGCAGGGAGGTATACGGAGGAGGATGACGGTCTCAGGGTGAGAAGACAATACCTGGACCGGAACGGGAAGACTGTCAGCGAGTTTCGTCAGAACGACCTGGTGGTGGTCAGGATCAGCCTGGCAAGCACCCGCAGGATCGATGTTCCCAACGTGGTGGTGACCGACCTGCTTCCGACCGGATTCGAGGTGGAGAATCCCCGCCTGACCTCGTCCAGGGAGTTGGCCTGGATAAAGAATGCCGCTTTTCCAGACTATTTCGATATACGGGATGACAGGATCCATTATTTTGTGACGGCTACTCCCACTGAAAAGATATTTTATTACCAGGCCCGTGTTACATCGGCCGGTACGTTCGTCACAGGCCCTGTTGCCGCAGACGCCATGTACCAGACGAACCTGAAAAGCTATTCAGGCGGAGGAAAAATAACGGTGAAATAACGGCAGGCGCCGGTTAGGGGAGCTTCGCTTCCTCCAGGCGGATGCCTAAAAGGTTTTGTACCAGGGTATTCAGGGCATGATAGTCACCTTCCATATGACAGGTGACTTGTTTGTAAATGAAGCTTTCCCCGGGCTTGAGGGGTTTTGCGGCAGAAGACGATTCCAACTCGTAAAAAGGTCCCATCTGGCTGCCGTTTTCGAGCGGACCGTCATTATAGGCATTTACTGCGTCGCCTTTATAGGGTTCGTCCTGGATTTCCCATTTTGAATTTACGTAGTCGCCATCGGGGTCGACGGTAAAAAGGATAAACGTCAGGATATTTTTCCCGTAATCGAAGCTGGCGGCTACCGGCTTTGTAATCAGTGGCGATAATCCGAGCTTGCTCCGGAGTTTGCCGTCGCATTTCAGGAGCAGGACCGTATCTTTTCTCACCAGCCTGTCGGGTGGGATCTGCCCGAAGTAATTGTCGGTAATGAAATTCCCTGCGTCGGGCCTGTTCTTAAAAGGAATAATAGCTACAGTTTCGTCGGACGGGGTGAACATTCCAAGCAGCCATACCGAGAGCAGTCCCGTTGCCCTTGTCCATTCCGACACCCCGGCATTTTTTACGGTATTTTCCGTTTCATAGGCAACCCATTTTACATTATCGGGGATCTCCTGTCCTAATTTTTCAGAAAGCGCAGGACGGCCGAGAAGGGTGACGCTCCTGTTTATTTCGAGATCGAACGTTGATCCTTTGTAATTATCCAGAGAGGTGGTATGCGAGAAAACGACTTTGTCTTTGTCTGACGAAACCACTGTAAAAGGGAGGGTATCTATAGAAGGCGGGACCTGCCAGTTCTTAAATTCGAAGGCATCGCCTTTCTTAAAATAGAAGGAATTCTGTCCGCCTTCCGGCCCGATCCAGAATCGCTCTTCGCCTCCTACAGGATTAAACTGGGGGAGCTTTTTCCCTGCTCCGATCAGGTCGTAGTTAATCCAGCCGAAGCTATTGCCGCTGTCGCCGCCGGCGGAGCTGGTCATTACCCTGCCCTGGTAATCGGCGGTGACAAGCACACGGGCTCCCTCTTCATTGGTCAGCTCTGTTATATGATCGAGATGTTCGGTTAAAAACGCTGCATCATATCCATAGGTGCCTTTTGAAAGTTCTGCAGGCTGGCGGGGGCTTTCCCGGAAGCAGGAAACGGTACAGATCCAAAAGGCTATTAAAAGGAAGGAGGGGGTTTTCATGAGGCGAGGAGACGATGTGTCCTGATGGTTATTGGGAGTGTTGATAATATTTTAACGGGAAAAATACTGAATATTCGTATTAAAACACTATCTTATATAGATTTTCCGGGATTTTGGGGGGAGGAGTTTTGTACGGGTTGGCTTGAATTAAAATTCTTTTTTGGGTCGGAGCAACTTTTTCCCCGGAAAAGTATCTTTAAAGTGTGATAAACAGGATTTCCCGGTAGCTGATTGCAGGAAGGAAAATAAATTTCACAAAAAAAGTTAAAAACAAGGTACTTTGTATTGCATAATACCATACAAAACATATATCTTTGTCAGGTAATAGGGAAAGAACGACTTGTCAGTGTTAAGATAAACCGGAAAGCGACTATGAAAGCATTTAAAATTTTCGCGCTTATATTGATGATGGGAGTGTCTCAGGCCGGCGCCACCGGGTTTGCCTATAATATGAGCAAAGCTCAGCATATGCTTAAGGCAAAAAAGGAAGTGGTAGCAGGCAAGACTTCGAAACCTGAGACAACCGTCAAAAAAGAGGAAAGGAAAGCGGCGTCGGAGCGGGCATCGTTTATAGAAAAGGATGCGCAGTCGGATGTGGTTGGAGAACCTGTTTCTGACAAAATGGTGAGCACATTTACCCAATGGCTTTCACAGGTACTGTTGAAGGTGCTGACCGCCGGTTTCGGTATATAGTCAATCCCACGAAGGCTTCCATTTGATCTTCTTGCGGTAGTCGCGCGTCTTCAGGTGGAACAGCGATACGCCGGCATATCCATAGCCGCCCCGCGAATCTCCTTTGAATAACCCAAGAAAGTTACTGAATCCCAGATGAAAGGGTCCGACTCTCCCCGTCAGGCCGATTGTAACCTTTTTCCTTCCGTCAATGAACGAGATCGGGAAAGAATAGTCAGAATCTTCGTTTTCCCACCGCGGCGCAATGGTGAATACATTCGGCATGGTGACGGAAAGAAGAGGGTCTGCCGGCCCTGAACGGATGCCGTGACTGCGGGAGGCATAGATAAAGAAAGCTTTGAACAATTGAAGGTCGGCTTCGAGATGGTACATCGAAGGAAGCGTCCCTTTTCCCCGGAAGGTTCCGCCGGGTTCTCCTCCGAGCAGGGTCCTCAGGCCTTCGGGGCCATAATTAGCGATGGTTTCCATTTCCTCCTGCCTCATATTCCAATGAGCGGCTCCTCCCGAAAGCCGGACGGACGATGTCGTCTGGTAGTTGATCTGTCCGATATCATTTACGGAAGCTGCCAGTCTCAGCACATAGCCGGGTCGGGAATCTCCTTCGTCGTCTTTGTACCAGTACGAGCCAATTTCATACGAAATCCCGGCATCGAACGCTACACCCTGTCCGTATTTCTGCTTGTTGAAGAGGTCTGAAATACCTGGTTTCATCACGGGGTTGGTATAGCCGGCCTGGTAGGAAAAGTCATGAAGTGTGACCTGGTTTTCTCCGGCCGCTCCCACTGTTTCAAAGCTGTAATCACCGACAGAGCCTTCAATAAAGCTGGTCCTTCCCCCGGTCAGGTATTTGACGGTAGCTCCTGCCCTGAATTTGTGCTCAGGAGTATCGAGAAGTTGGATTCCGTACGAGAATGCTATCTCGGTAAAGCTATGCTGCTTCAGGTGGAAAGGTCCCCAACTGCCGCTTCCGCCGGTTTCCTTAGGTGTGTCGAGCCTTTTGGAATAGAGCATTCTGATGTCGGCCGGGATGCCTGCGCCCTGTACCACGCCCCGCGACCGTACCTGTACCGCAAAACCGTGTATTTTGTTTACCGAGATCATGAAGGAAGGCAGGTGAAATACGCTGCTTAAATGTATCGCGTCTTCATTGGTCAGCGACCCCATGGTTCTGGATCGTCCGTAGAGCTGCCTGGATGTTTTGGAAGCCAGGGCCGGGTATAACAGGGAGTTCCTTCCGAAGTAAAGGAAATACCGGTTGGATATGGTACTGTTTATTGTCCCCACGTTAAGCTGCCACTTGTAACGCGACCCTCCCAGTACAGACGGGTTGTAGGTGGCGCGATAGAGCCCTCCGTAATTGCTTGCAGAAAGGCCTGTCAAATCCTGGGCATGCAATAAAGAAGATGGAATGACGGCAAGAAAAATGAAAAATAACCTCACGGATAAGCCTGATTTAATTGGAGATTTCCCGATTGGTCATAGACCAGGACCTCGTTCTCTACCAGCGTGTGCAGGGCCTCGGCGAAAGCGCTGATCTCCATTTCCGGGAACAGATCACGCAGGATATTGGGCGGCGCTTTGCCATTTACGGCTAAAAATGCCCGAACAGTGTCCGAAACGGCCCCGGTATGATGTTGTACGGCTTTCTTCCGTTGCACGCAATGATCGCAAATGTTGCAGTAGGTTGCTTCTTTTTCATCAAAATACTGCAGCAGCATGATCGACCGGCACTGCCCGGGATGACTCGCATAGTGAACGACCGCGTCTGTTTTCGCAGTATCTTTTTCCTTCCTTTTTTTTACGGCAGCCGCCTGTATCGGCAGCCGGGAAGCATCATATCTTTCTGTGAGAAACTGGATCTGCGGCATATCATTACGTTTTTCATAATCTATGATATTCCGTGCGGTAAGGAACTCGAAGCCCTTGTATATTTCCTCAACCGGGCATTTCAGAGATTTTGCCAGTGTTTCTTCCGATATGTGCACATAGGATGTGAATATTTCACCTCCGTAAAAGCGAAGCAGCCTTTTTATAAAAGGATCATAATTAAAATTCCTGAGCTGAAAATCGTAGAGCGCTATTTTATCCACAAGCATTTTTACCCGCGACGGGCTGTCGAAGGCTTCGTTGAGCAGGATAAACCCTTCCCGTTCCAGAAACCGGATTGCGTGGAAAGCTTCCGCACGGGGCAACTCGTAGGTAGCGCAGAATTTGTCGAGATCAAAACCGTAGCTTACAAGATAGCCTCCTCCTACAGGGATCTGGAAATAGTTGGCAAGGGCCTGGTATACCCTCTTTACAAAATCAGGTGGCGGATATTTCTGAAGAACGGCGGACTTAAGCTGCGCAAGGTCGTGATCATTATAGAGCGCCACCGCATAAGCTTTCAGCCCGTCCCTTCCGGCTCTGCCCGCTTCCTGGTAGTAGGCTTCCAGGCTTTCAGGCAGGTCCCAGTGGACCACCATACGTACATTCGCCTTATCGATCCCCATTCCGAAAGCGTTTGTGGCTACCATTACCCGGATATCGCCGGCTATCCATTTCTGCTGCCTTCCGGATCTTTCTGAAGGGGTAAGGCCGGCATGGTAGGATGAGGCGCTGATCCCCTGTGAGATCAACCAGTCGGCGATCAGGGTCGTTCTTTTCCTTGTTTTGACATAAATGATCACGCTCCCTTCGACCGAGCCGAGCAACCTGAGCAGTTTTGTTTCTTTCGTCTCGGTTTTGAAGACAGAATAAGAAAGGTTGCTCCTTGCAAAGGTCTGCCTGAAAACATTCACCTCCCGCATGGAGAGCTTGTCGAGAATATCCGCCTGCACTTCAGCCGTTGCGGTGGCCGTCAACGCTATAACGGGCACGCCGGGCAGCAGCAGCCTGAAATCAGGGATCCGGAGGTACGCCGGCCTGAAATCGTAGCCCCATTGAGAAATACAGTGTGCCTCATCAATAGCAAGCAGGCCCACTTTCATTTTTTTGGTACGCTCGATCATCAGGTCGGTGGCGAGCCTTTCGGGCGATACATATAAAAATGAGAGTCCGCCGTAGATACAGTTGTCAAGCACGATGTCGATTTCCCGACGGGTCATGCCGGTATGTATGGCCGCAGCTTTTATACCTCTTTTTTTGAGCTGGTCGACCTGATCTTTCATTAACGCAATAAGGGGAGTTACCACGATGCATATCTTACCTGAAGCAAGGGCTGGTACCTGGAAACAAACGGATTTTCCGCCTCCGGTCGGAAGCAGCAAAAGGGTATCCCGGCCGGCCAGCACAGAACGGATAGCGTCTTCCTGGCCGGGCCGGAAAGAAGTGTAGCCCCAGTACTTTTGTAGTATTTCGTGTATCTGAGCCATTAACAGAGATCGAGCCGGAGTCAATATTACACCAATTTAGGTTACTTTTAGTCATTATTTTCTCCAACCCGGTTTCACAATCCGGTTAACAGCGAAGAATGAAGGATTTTTTGAAAAAGGCCGTATTTGTGTTGCCTGCCGCATTTCTAATTTTCGGATGCTCTGCATCAAAAACGGTGACGAGGGAGCTCCGGGACCTGGAAGATGAATACAAGTATCACCTGGGGGTTTCGGTTCTGGACCCCGGGGAGGGCAGAAACCTCGTCAGCTGGCAGGACAGCAGGCATTTCAATCCTGCATCCAATACAAAAATATATACCCTGTTTGCCTGCCTGAATGCACTGGGCGATTCGCTGCCGGGGCTTTCCTATAACATCTCAGGCGATAGCATACTGTTTGAAGGCACCGGCGACCCGTCTTTCCTGCATCCGGAATTACCGGAAAGTAACGCGTTGAAGTTCCTGAAGGCTCCGGGAAAGGTGCTGGTTTATCACGGCGGTAACTTCAGCGATGCGCGATACGGGCCCGGCTGGGCGTGGGATGACTACAACGATTACTACCAGACTGAAAAATCGGCATTCCCGGTATATGGAAATGTGCTCCGTCTGACGGGCGATTCGGTTAGTGTTCTGCGGGCCGATCCGGCTTTCTGGAACACGTCACTGAGGCCCGATGGTTTAAAGCCGGGAATAGTAAGAGATGAGTTTCAGAACATTTTCCGGTTTTCAGGAAGGCCGCTGCCTGTGCAGTTAAGGCAGGATATCCCGGTCAGGGTTTCTGACGAGCTTACCTGCCGGCTCCTGAATTTTGCTACCGGGAAGGAAGTGGCCTATCGTCCGGGTCCTGTACCGGGGGAGACTTCTGTTATATACAGTGTTCCGGCAGATACCGTTTACAAAAAGATGATGTATGAAAGCGACAACATGCTCGCCGAGCAGCTGTTGTATGCCTATGCGGCAAGTAACCGGCTGCCTCTGAAGTCAGGGGAAGCGATAGAGCATGCCATCGGCAGGCACTTCGCAGGAATGCCTGATTCGCTGGTGTGGAGGGATGGTTCAGGGCTTTCGAGGTACAATCTTTTCACCCCGCGTACGACGGTAGAGGTACTGAAACGGATGATCGGCAAATTCCCTCCCGAAAGAGTATTCTCATTATTTCCCAAAGCGGGAAAAACAGGTACGATACGGTATCTTTTCCGTGACAGCCCGATAGAGATTTATGCAAAGAGCGGTAGTTTCAGCAATAACTATAACCTGAGCGGGTATATGTATAGTAAAAAAGGGAAGTTGCTGATTTTCAGTGTGATGCACAATAACTTCGCTTACCCGATACGGGATATGCAGAAGGTGACCGAGCGGATCCTGACGATGGTGTATGAAAAATACTGAACCCGGCCGGCCTTAATCCGTTTCTCCCTGGGCCCGGGCATCTTTCGAGTAGTCGTATAGCAACGTCCCTTTCTCGTCCCATTCTTTGACCAGGAAAGGTTCAAACTCTTCCCAGCAGGTTTTGGCGTGCTGTGTTTCTGTCTTTCGCTGGTTGCGGTATTGGTAGTATTCAAACCAGCGACCGATCTTTTTCCCTTTTTCGTATTTGCCGGTTTCCTTCAGCTGTCCGCCGTCATAGAATGCCAGGTATTCGCCCTCAATAACGCCGTACTGGACAGGAATTATTTCCTTAATTTTCGTCTGCGCCTCATCATAGTAAGTAATTTCTGATTCGGCGGGGAAGCCCTTATCCCAGGAGAGTTTATCGAGCAGCGTGTAGTTTTTGTCATATCTCACCCAACGGCCGTCCTGGGTACCTTTGTAGTAAAAACCCTCTTCCACCAAATGACCCGCCACATATTTTTTGTAAGGCCCGTGGAGGAGACGGGCATTTTCCTTGTCGCGGATGAGTGAAGAGCTCAGTATTTTTTTCTTGAGGTCATACCAACGTGTCTGGGCAAGCCTTACGTAGGGGTTCAGCGGCTGTACATCTTTCAACACGTGAAAGACTTCAATGTTGGCCCGGTCGCCGCTCCCGTATTTCACCGAGCGCTCTTCCATTTGTATCCCTTTATACTCTACTTTGGCAAGCTTTGCAGCTTTTTTCTTTTTCCTCTTTTCCGACCGGCGGCTTTTAAACTCTTTGACCTTCAGCCCAAGGTCGGGGATCGTCTCCCCTACAAGGGATGATAAAGACTCTGTACGGCCTTTTCCGCCCGGAAGTCCTACGGAGAGCTTCGAGCCTGCCTCTGCGTCAATACCAAAATCTCCCAGCTTCTTTTGAAGGGAGTCGGTTTTAGACAAAGGGTCATTTTTCCCGGCTTTTTCAGTCTGAGCCGAGACGAGATGACTGCAGGCAACCAGCAAAACCACTATTGGGAAAAGCTTATACATGCTCGGGCAGGTAATTTGTGTGTAGGAAACGTTATTTTTGTGCTGCTTATTGCAAATAATGGTTACAAGGGTCGTAAAGATAACAGATTAAAAATCATTGGAAAAGGAAGCAAAGATCTATATAGCCGGCCACAGGGGAATGGTGGGGTCGGCGATTTACCGGAAATTGTCGGCAGAAGGATTTGAAAATATCGTAGTAAGAAGCTCTGCAGAGCTCGATTTGAGAAAACAGGAAACGGTAGCTGCGTTTTTTAATGAGCAAAAACCCGACTATGTGTTTCTGGCTGCAGCGAAGGTAGGGGGGATTATGGCCAATAATATCTACAGGGCGGAGTTCCTGATGGATAATCTCCAGATACAGAATAACGTGATCGATTCTGCCCACAGGAACGGTGTTAAAAAGCTGCTTTTCCTGGGGTCTTCATGTATTTATCCTAAAATGGCGCCTCAGCCTCTGAAGGAGGAATACCTGCTGACGGGGCTGCTGGAGCCTACCAACGAGCCCTATGCCATCGCCAAGATAGCAGGGATCAAGCTGTGCGAATCTTATCGCAGCCAGTATGGCTCTAACTTTATTTCGGCTATGCCTACCAATCTTTACGGCCCCAATGACAACTACGATCTCAACAACTCGCATGTTCTGCCTGCCATGATCAGGAAATTTCACGAAGCCCGGGAAGAAGGCAGAACTGAAATGGAGCTGTGGGGTACGGGTTCTCCCCTGAGAGAGTTTCTCCATGTGGACGATCTTGCCGATGCGTGTTATTTCCTGATGCAGGAGTACAATGGCCGGGAGCATGTAAACGTGGGAGTAGGAGAAGACCTTTCTATCCGTGACCTGGCAGGGATTATCAGTAAAGTGGTAGGCTATGAAGGAGAGATAAAGTGGAATACCTCAAAGCCCGACGGGACACCCAGGAAGTTGATGGATGTGAGTAAACTACATGCTTTGGGGTGGAAGCACACCATCGGCCTTGAAGAAGGGATCAGATCGACTTACGAGGATTTCCTGGCAAAAAGAGAAGTTTATTCGCTTTGATGACCATAGGGAAGTCGGGGCGGCCGGGTTGGTAAAGGGGGTAGTGAAGCGAGTGCCGGAGGGCTTATTGGAATAAAGCGTGTTTTTGTTGTTATTTGCCCGGTTGGCCTAATGATTTATAAGCGATAGGCCTGTTTTGCCTACGATAATTTTTTTATTAACACCAATATCCCTATTATTTATTGAGAATATTTGGCTTTTCTCTCTAATTTTGCGGCAAGTCAAATCGTTAAATAATTAGAGGATTTCTGAACATGTCCACCTTACTGAAACTAGATCATATTGATAGAAAAGTTCTGGAAAAGCTCCAGTCGAATGCAAAGATCACAAATGCCCAGTTATCGAAAGATATCGGGCTGTCGCCTGCCCCTACCCTTGAGCGTGTAAAGAAGCTGGAACAGAGCGGGATTATTAAAAGTTATCATGCTCACCTGGATCCGCAGAAAGTCGGATTGGGAGTCACCACCTTTGTGCAGGTGACCCTTGTAGGACACAGGAAATCAACTACTGAAAGCTTTGTGGAGAAAGTAGAGCTTATCCCTGAAGTGATCGAATGTCATCACATAACCGGCGACGGGGACTTTTTGCTGAAAGTAATCTCCAAGGATATCAGCAGCTACCAGAGCCTGATCCTGGAGAAGATCAATGAAATAGAAGAAGTAGCCAACACACATACCATGGTAATCCTGTCTACTTTCAAGGACAGCAAGGTATTGCCTATTCCCTGAAAAATAAAAAGCGCTCTCTGATTGAAATTGCAGAAGATATTTAAAACGTGCCAAAATGCAAGGCGTTGAGGATGAGGGTAAAGGAGCATACCTTAAGTATGTGACTGAGACCGAATTCCGAAAACAACGCAGCAGTTTGTGTGCTTTTTAAATATCTTCATTTTGTATTTCTTTGTTTGCGGCGATCCTTTTTCAGGCTTTCGATGGCCTTCTTTGCTTCGTCGTGCTGGTTGCTTTTTTTCGGGGCGGCATCCATTGCCTCTTTATAGTAACCGATAGCCTCTTCCACCTTTTTTTCGCTCTGGGCTATTTTGCCGAGCCCGATGAGTGAAGAAATATAATACCCGGCTTTTGTGTCGCCGGTTTGCCTGGAAAATTCGATGGCACGGGTATAGTATTCCTGTGCTGCTGAGAGATTGCGGAAGTGATGATAATTGTAATATCCCAGCACATAGGCGGCATTCCGTCCGCTTACCCCCTCATAGCCGGTTTTTCCGAGAGAAATTTTGTTCAGAATGCTCCGGGCAGCCGCCTGGGCTTCAGAGGCTCTTCCGGCCACAAAGGCTGTCCGGCAGAGGTATCGTTCGAAATAAGGATTGTCAGGATAGGTTTTGTTCATATACCTGGCCAGTTCCAGGGCTTTTTCGTACTGATCCTCCATACTGTAGATCTGCAGCAGGAAATAGCGGGCTTCGGTTCGCGTGTAAAAGGCCTGGTTAGCCACTTCTTCCAGTTGTTTGATCCCGAGCTCTTTGTTTCCTTTCGGGAAAAACATCAGGATAGGCTTTAAAGCCGGGTATTCCCGCGGAATCCATTGCGCGTAATAATTATAGATCCCGTCGCCAAACAGGAGCTCAGGGCTCAACTCACCCTTTCCCTTACATTCTTCGAGGTATTTGAGGGCATTTTTGCCGGCAAAAGTGGCTTTTGCCCATTGCTTCCTCTCTGAGTGGAGCCGACCCTTGAAAGCATAGGATGCCGAAAGGAAAAAAGCAGGCTCCACTTTATTTTCTTTTTGGGCATAGAGCTTTTTCCCCAGGGCAATAGCAGAGTCGAGATGCATCAGCATCCGGTCGTCGTAGAGGGTAACATCCGTATTGGGCACTATTTTCCACCATTCGGCAAGCGCCAGCATGAAATGAGGCATAGGGTGGTTGGGAAAACGGTATTTCAGCCACCTGATTTCCCGGTCGGCTTCATGGAAACGAAAGTTGTAGAGCAGGTTGATGGCTTCGGTAGACTCGATCTCGACACTCGGGTTCTTCAAAACCATGTCATAGTTCTTATCTAACTCTGCCGAAGAATAGAGTTGTCCGTGTGCGGAGTAGCAGTTAAGAAAAACCATTACTCCAGAGAGAAAGAAAAAGCCTGTGACCCGTCTGAGCATATGGTCAAAATTAATTGTTTCTTAACGAAACAGAACAAATCAAAATTGAGTTTAACAGTTGACTTTTTTCTTTAATAGTTATCTTGCACGGTTTCCTCATACCTTATACCTTACAAAACATGCGTATACAGTTTTTTGGCGCCGCACGGGAGGTAACCGGCAGCAAACACCTGATCACTACCAATAAAGGGACTAAAATCCTGCTTGACTGCGGGCTTTTTCAGGGGATCCAGACGCACGAGCTTAACCAGGAATTCGGATTTGATCCGAAGGAGATAGATTGTGTGATCCTTTCTCACGCCCACATCGATCATTCAGGGCTTTTACCACGCCTGGTCAAGAAGGGTTTCAGAGGCCCTATCTATGCAACCGGCGCCACTGCCTCCCTCTGCCATATCATGCTGCTCGACAGCGCCTATATACAGGAGAAGGATGTTAAACAGCTTAATGAACGGCGTATCCGCCAGGGACGACCGACGCTGGAGCTGTTGTATTCGGTACAGGATGCCGAAGAGGCGTTGTCGATGTTTAAGACGGTTCCTTACAATATGCCGGTGCAGCTCAATAACGGCGAGGTGGAATTTACGCTTACCGATGCCGGCCATTTGCTGGGCAGCGCTGCCGTGCACCTGAATATTGAAAACGGGGAAGAGTACGTACGTCTTACTTTTACGGGCGATATAGGGCGTCCGGGAGATAATATCCTGCGTTCGCCGGAGCCGTTTCCACAGGCCGACTATATCATTTGCGAGTCTACTTACGGCGACCGGCGGCATGCGGAAGACCCGGATGTGCTGTCGCATCTCGAAAGGATCGTATTCGAGACCTGCGTGTCGAAAAGAGGGAAGCTCATTATCCCGGCATTTGCGGTCGATCGGACACAAGAGCTCGTGTACGCACTCGACCGGCTGAGCAGCTCAGGACGCCTGGCCCGGATACCGGTATATATCGACAGTCCCCTGGCGGTGGAAGCGACGAAGATCATGAAGAGGCACGACGAATACTTTAACCCGGAGATCCTGGATTATATAGAGAAGGACGGGGATGCTTTTGCTTTTCCCAACCTGCATTATATCTCCGATGTAGCTCAATCAAAGGCATTAAACGGGAGGTCGGAGCCCTGCATTATCATTTCCGCCTCGGGGATGGCAGAGGCGGGGCGGATCAAGCACCATTTGCTGAACAACCTGGAATCGGAACAGAATACGGTGCTGATTGTGGGATATTGCTCTCCGCATACACTGGGAGCCGCTATCAGGAACGGCGAGAGTGTAGTCCGCATTTTCGGACAGGATGTAAAGGTGGCGGCCGATGTGGAAATCCTGGATTCATTTTCCGGTCATGCCGACTACCAGGAGATGCTGGATTACCTGTCGTGCCAGGATCCGGAAAAAGTAAAGAGAATGTTCCTGGTCCATGGTGAATTTGAAAAGCAGATAGCATTCAAACACCGCCTCCTCGATAAAGGATTTAAGGATATAAGAATACCCCTGATGAAGGAATGGGTGATGATTTGACCGTTTACCACGACATGCGGAAGCCTATGCCATGCACGTTGTCGATCTTGACCGACTGATCTTCTGTGGCGAGGTATTTTCTCAGGCGGGAAATGAAGACGTCAAGGCTGCGGCCCATGTAATAGTCGTCGTCGCCCCAGATGGTTTTCAGTAATTCTTCGCGGCGTACCACCTCGTTCCGGTGGCCTGCGAAATATTTAAGCACCTCCCCTTCCCTGAAGGTAAGTGTCTGGGTCTGCCCGTTGCGGGCAAGGGTAAGCTTCTGGAAATCAAACTCGAAATCGCCGATGGTATAGTGGCTGGCTTCTTTTGCCGGGCCGGGTTTCGTCCTCCTCAGGAATACCTCCATTCTCAGGATCAGCTCCTGGATGCTGAAAGGCTTTACTATATAGTCGTCGGCGCCAAGCTTCAGCCCGTGTATCCGGTCTTCCTGGAGCGACCTGGCTGAAAGGAAAAGCACGGGTACGTCTTCGTTAAACTCGCGGATCTTTTTGGCCAGGGTGAAACCGTCCATATTGGGAAGCATGATGTCGAAGATACAAAGATCGAAAGCATATTCCCTGAAAGCTTTCAGGCCCGAAACGCCGTCGAGACAATGGATGACCTCGTAGCCTGCCATTTCGAGATTATCTTTCGTGGCAAAAGCCAGGTTCGGATCGTCCTCGACAAAGAGTATAAGAGGCTTCGCGCGCGAAGAGTCTGTTTTTTCCATATAAAGTCCGGTAAGCAGCTTAAATCTCAGGCCAAGTTAGCCAATATTTTGAATTGGCTTCCTTTCCCGGGTCTGCTGTTCAGTTCAAGCTTCCAGTCGTGGGCGCGTACGATCTCCTTTACGTAGCTGAGCCCGATGCCAAAACCCTTTACATTGTGGACGTCGCCGGATGGAACGCGGTAGAATTTTTCAAAAATTCTTTTTTGCTGATCGGGAGCGATGCCGATCCCCTTATCTGAAATGGAAATAGAAAGTTTTTTGCCGGTGTTGGCAGTCGAGATATGGACTTCGGGTTCACCGGGAGAATATTTAATTGCGTTGTCGATCAGGTTGCTGATCAGTCCTCTGAAATGATCCCCGTCGGCAACGACCAGCGAGTCGGAAGCGTTGAGGGAAGCGGCTACTTTACCGTGGTACTTCTCCAGCACCGACCTTATTTCTTTGTGGGCATCCAGGGGCTGGAGTTTGACGTCGAGCATATTCCTCTCTGCTTTTGCAGTGGTAAGCACCAGTTCTACCTGGCGTTGCAGCCGGCCGATCTCCTCTTTTACGATGTTGACATACCGGTTGTAGCGATCGGGCTGGGCCGTAATAGCGGGATTTTCCAGTACTTCAGAGGCGATTCGGATAGAGGAAATAGGGGTTTGCAGCTCATGCGTCATGTTATTGATAAAATCTTTCTGTTCGTCAGACAGCTGTTTTTGCCTGAGAATGACAAACAGGGCGTAGGCGAAGAAACCGAGCGCAATGATAATCAGGATGGTCGACCACATCCAGCCTTCAAGTTCCAAGGGCAGGGTACCGGCCTGGCTGGGGAATCTTATGCCGACATAGTAAGGGTACTTATCGGTTTTTAACCAGTGGGCTGTCTGCGTCGGAATTTTGGTCTGGTTCCGGGTGCTTAACATCATGCCGTACTGCATGGCATTGGTGTTGCAGTCATAGATGCCGATTTCGAAATCGGCTACGATATTATGGCGGGTAAATGCTTCACGGAGAAAGTGCTCGAGAATATCGGGCTGGGTGCGTGCATTCGTATTAATAAGAAAGTAATCCGGGGACAGCTGTTCGACCGGGTTATTCTGGAGCATTACATTGCTGACGGCAGCGAGCTCTTCAGCCACGTATTGAAGGGCTACATGAGCCTGTTGGCTAAACTCCCTGTTGCGGATTTCGATGATCCGCTTGACCCAATAAAGCTGGGTGATCAGTACGCCTATGATAGAAAGGGCGGAAAAAACAACCAGCCACTGAATAGTTCTTCTTGACACTGCTCTGAAATTCCGGGTGGTCTACTTTATATTCTTTTACCGGGCTTTCTGCCGGGATCTGTTCAGCATACGCCGTTTGTCCCCGGGCCCTACGGCAATATAAACGAATTTTCGCGTAAAAAAGTAGCAAATAGATACTATTGGGGGCTTCTTGTTGCCGAATTAACAGCACATTAACAAACGTTTGGGGTTTGTTAACACGGGAGTTTTGAATGAAAGTTTAAGTTTGTAACGTATTAGTCACGAGACATCCTGTTTTTGACCTTAGAAGTATGAAAAGGAATACAATTTTTACAGTTCTGTTAGCCATGGTAACTGTAGCTATTACCGCTGCAAATTTTGCAGCGGCTAGCTTCAAATGGGCGGAGACGGTTCATGACTTCGGGAAAATTCCCCAGGGCAACCCGGTAACCGTCAAATTTGCTTTTACGAATAGCGGTGACGAGCCGTTGATCATCAAGAATGCAACCGGCTCCTGCGGGTGTACAAATGTAGCCTATCCGAAAGAACCGATACAGCCCGGACAGTCGGGAGAGGTTCAGGCGACGTTTAACGCGGAGGCTTCCGGGCCGTTTACCAAAACGGTATCTGTAGAATCGAATGCCGCAGAAGGTATTACGATTCTGACTTTTAAAGGAGAGGTGGTTAAATAGCCGCTTTTTCCTGGAGGTTACTGAAACGGGTTGCGAAACCCGTTTTTTTATTGCCTTAAATTTCGGATCAATTGTATATTTGATGAATAGCTGTCGGTTATCAGAAATCAGCCGTCAGCTATTCCGTAAGCGTTTGATTGCACACAAAGCGGTACGCCGTCCGCCGCCTATGAATAGGGAGGGTCCGCCGCATGGCTGACAGCTGAGGGCTGAAGGCTGATAGCTTTTATAAAAATGAAACGTATACTCTTAGTAGAAGATGACCGGCGGATCGCTCAGAATATTTCCAAAGGGCTTAAAGAGGAAGGTCTTGGAGTAGAAGTGGCTTTTGATGGTATTACCGGCAAACAGCTGGCGCTGGAGAAGAATTTTGATCTCGTACTGCTCGACCTCAATCTTCCCGGGATCAAAGGGTATGATGTGTGCCGGCAGATCAGGTATTACAAACCGTTGCTGCCGGTCATCATGCTGACTGCGTATGGTGAAATAGAAGATAAGGTCGAGGGATTGGCGCTCGGCGCAGACGATTATATAGTTAAGCCATTCGATTTTCGTGAGTTGATCGCCAGGGTTTCTGCTGCGCTGCGACGGAGCGATGCGCTCTCGGGTAAAGGGAAAAACGAGGTTTTGCTGGCCGGGGATTTATGCCTGAATACGGTGACCAAGCAGGTGAAGCGGGGAGACCGCGATATAGAACTTACAGCAAGAGAGTTTGCACTGCTGGAATATTTTATGCGGCATCCCGGACAGGTAATTTCAAAAATGGATCTTGCTGAAAATGTATGGCACCTGAATTTCGATCCGGGAACCAACGTCGTGGAAGTGTACATCAATTACCTGCGCCGGAAAGTGGACAAGGATTTTGACCGTAAAATGATTCATACCCGTCCGGGGCTGGGTTATATGCTGCTGGCCGATGAAAATGGCGGGTTACCTTAAAGAAGACATGCTGTGAAGATCAGAAACCGCATTGCGCTTCAGTTTACCTTGATCGTAGCTTCGATCCTGGTTACATTTTCGGTATTGGTATACAGTGTCTCCGCAAACTTCAGGGAAGAGGAGTTTAACGACCGGCTGTATAATAAAGCCATTACTACCTGCCGGTTTCTGGTCATGGTAAAGGAGGTGGATGTGGACCTTTTGCATATTATTGACAAGAATACGCTTACCACGCTGCTCGATGAGAATGTGCTGGTATTCGACCGGGATGACAGGCTGATCTATAGGGGCGGCGACAGCATTTTTTTACAGTATGACAGCGACCTCCTGGAAAAGGTCAGGAAGGAGGGAGAGTTAGAAATGTACCAGGGAGAGAACCAGGTGGTAGGCTTACTGTATGAGGAAGGAGACTATCCGCTGGTGGTACTCGCGTCGGCAAATGACAAGTTTGGAAATGCTAAGCTGCATAATCTCCGGCAGACGTTATGGTGGAGCCTGTCGGTGGGGATAGCGCTTACGGTTTTGCTGAGCATACATTTTGCCGGTAATTCCCTCAAGCCTATCTCGGAAATAAATGACCAGATTTCTTCGATAACAGCCAAAAACCTCAAGCAACGGCTGTCGGAGGCGAATTCTCATGATGAAATAGGTCAGCTTGCCTCCAACTTCAACGACGTGCTTTCCAAGCTGGAGCAGGCATTTGACAAGCAGAGAAGTTTTGTCTATCACGCTTCCCATGAATTGCGGACGCCCCTGGCCGCATTGAAATCGGAAATACAGTTGGCCGAAAAACGGATGGCCGATCATACGGAGGCGGGTGAGGTTTTCAGCAACCTGTCGAGCGATACGGAAAGGCTGATCAGCATTACAAATAGTCTCCTGCTTTTTGCCAGGTCGCTGGAGGACCTGGGACAGGTTCAGATGGAACGGGTGCGAATAGAGGATGTATTGTTCAGCGCGAAGAAAGAATTGCAGTTTACAAACGCCGGAAGCATTGTCAACATAGACTATGCCAACCTGCCGGAAGATGAAAACCATACGCTGGTGGAGGGCAACGAGGAGCTGTTAAAAAGGGTATGTCTGAACCTGATGGACAATGCGTGCAAATATTCGGAGGATCAGAAGGTAGCAGTAACTATCAGGACAGACAAAACTTATTGCTACCTGCTCTTTGACGACGAGGGTATCGGGATTTCCCAAGAAGATCTGCCCCATGTTTTCGATGTATTCTATCGCGGAGGAAATGCAATAGGTCACAATGGCTTCGGAATCGGGTTATCTATCTGCCAGCGGATTGTGGAAATACACGGTGGAAAGGTACAGGTTTCCAGTAAGCTGAATCAAGGCAGCCGCTTTTCCGTACAGCTCAGGCATATCTGAGCGCTTTTCGGCTGCTCTTCGGGACTTGCAGTCCCGAAGCCCCATTATGTCGCCTTTGGCGACCTCACACAACAGCCGTCCAGAAAAAAACACGACTTCAAAACTGTTTAATTTGCCGTACACAGAAGTCCAAAATCTTCTCAATTTATTCTAATCTATTTCTAATGGATAGTTTGCCAGACAGACTTTATTAATTCAATATATTTGATCACTATGCGCTGCTCCGTAACGGAGACGGCGCGGTCACTAAATAAAGTGGTTGAAAAAGTCGTGTTATTAACGTAGAAAGCCGGTGTCTTTTGGGTGCCGGCTTTTTTGAGTGTTTAAAGGGTTGTCATTAGTGGCTTTCCCGGCTCAAGTCAAAAAGTTGTGGAGGTGGTTGTATTTTTCTAGGTTTGTGGCTTTCACCTGGTTTGGATTACCGTACCTTTCTTGCCTTTATTGGCTCCTGGGCGTGTAATCCCAAACCAATAGACGGGAGGAGAAGATCCGGTAGGATCGATATCATTGTAGCCCCGGGTTGAAACCCGGGGCTACAATGATATCGATCCTAAGGGTCTGCTCTTTCTATGCTATTCCAATATCCTCCAGCTAAAGCAGGAGGCAAAATATCTTCCGGAAATATCGATTGATCCGCTTTCCGGGGACACAGAGGGGCACGGAGAAAAAAGAGAGCCACAGAGGTTGCAGGCAGGTAAGTAAAAAAGCGGCCTCCATCGGAAGCCGCCTTTTTCTTTGGTTAACTCTAATTAAATATGGTATCAGAAATGAATGCCCAGAATAAGGATGAGTTGTTCAGGGCTATAGCTTATAGCAGGAGCAACCTGCTCTTCAGGATTCAGTGATACTGATTGAGAGGGAGCGGGTTTTGCTCCACGTTCAGGCCATACACCCATGATCCGGTTCAGTTGCTCGGGGGTGTATTTGTCGAAAAGGTCCGCAGTTTTTTGTGCGGGCAGCTCGGGAGCTTCCTCCGGAGTAACAGACGGCATAAAGCTGTTAGCTACGTGCCCTTTGATTTTATCCTCGTTTTGAACTGTCTTATTAGAATAGTTATTTTTTGCTTCTACGTGACCGGAGGAGAAAAGCAAAGCAACCATTGTAGCGACGACTAAAAATGATTTTGTATTTTTCATGGTTTTTGATTTGCTTTAAATAGATACTTATAATTCTTTAACTTGATGCAAAATTAGGAAATAATTCTGATATATGACAAGTATAAGTGGATAAATCAGAATAATATTTGTTTAATCGGTTAATATTTCATGTGAGTGGCGCAAAGTATTTATTTTTACTATTTGTATTATTTCGATCATCTGTTACTAGAACGAAAATAATTCACCACTTATTCCCTCGTTTGATCATTGATTTGTTAATTATTGTTAAAGTACAAAATATAGCGGGTGATTCCGTGTCCGGCCGTCACTGTTGGGGAAGAAGGGTATGCCCAAGCCGTCCGGATTTCAAAGCGCAGGCCGTTTTTGCGGCAGCTTTGCCAATTAAAGCCAAAGCATTACTTTTGAGGTACCGGCTTTTGCGGAGCGTTGTCAGCAGGTAAATGGCCGGTTGTGCACAGCAAGCCTTCCGGCAAGGGGAAAAGCAGGAGGGATCAGGGTTTCAGATTTTCATTTAAATTCATTTTACAGTGTCATTGTTAAAAGACAAAGTCGCGCTTATTACCGGAGCATCAAGAGGAATCGGCCGGTCGATCGCTATCAGGTTTGCGCAGGAAGGTGCTCAGGTAGCATTCACTTATTTATCCAGTATAGAAAAAGGACAGGCGCTTGAAGCCGAGTTGGAGGCATATGGGGTCAAGGCAAAAGGATATCGTTCGGACGCCTCGGATTTTGTTGCAGCAGAAGAGCTTGCAGCCGAAGTCCTGAAAGATTTCGGCAAGCTCGATGTGCTGGTGAACAACGCCGGGATCACCAACGACGGATTGTTGCTCAGGATGTCGGAAGAACAGTGGGACCAGGTAATCAGGGTTAATCTTAAGTCGGTGTTCAACCTGACCAAGGCAGTCACCAAAAATATGATCCGGGCGAAGTCGGGGTCGATTATTAACCTGACCTCCGTAGTTGGGATCAAGGGAAATGCCGGACAGGCCAACTATGCCGCTTCAAAAGCGGGTATTATAGGATTTACCAAGTCGGTAGCCCTTGAACTGGGCTCAAGAAATATCAGGTCCAACGCTATAGCGCCGGGATTTATCGAGACCGAAATGACGGATGCCGTAGATCCCAGGGCAATCGAGGAATGGAAGCAGTCCATACCCATGAAAAGAGGCGGGCGCCCCGAAGAAGTGGCCGATGCCTGCGTGTTCCTGGCATCCGACCTTTCGTCGTATGTCTCAGGCCAGGTACTTCAGGTCGACGGGGGAATGCTCACCTAGCACCAAAAAGAAATGCAGTCGGGCCTCATATTCACGACATCGCCATGGCTCACGCTTTTATGTGTGATAACAGGGGCCGTGTATGCATGGGGTCTGTATGCTCCCGTTCCGTTATGGAGCCGGCAGGTCAACTGGTTGCTCGCCGCTCTGCGGGGATTGCTGGTGGCTGTTATCTGCTTTCTGCTCCTTGCTCCCCGTGTCAGGCATGTCGAAACTTCGGTCGACAAGGCCCGGGTCGTCATAGCGGTAGATAACTCCATGTCGATGGCTTCGGCTGCAGATACGGCCATTTTAAAGCAAATAACACGCTTTAAAGAAGAGCTGACCGATGCGGGCTACGAAGTTGCCGGTAAGACGTTGTCGGGCGGTAACAGCCTCGATTCGATTAAGTTTGACGAGGGGACTACCGATTTGTCGGGGTTTCTTAATTCGGTTAAAGGTGATTTCGAAGGCCGGAATCTCACCGATGTCATCCTTCTTTCAGACGGTATCTACAGCCAGGGCGCTTCGCCCGCTTTTGGTGTATATCCTTTCAGGGTTCACGCCCTTGCAGTCGGAGATACAGTTCCGGCCAGAGACATCCGGATTACCCAGGTGAGGGCAAACCAGGTGGCTTTCCTGGGGAACCGCTTCCCGGTTCAGGCCGATATAACAGCCCACGGCATGAGCGGCCGGAGGGCTACGCTCTCGCTCCGGCAGGGCGACCGTGTCCTGGCCTCCCGGGACCTTACTATTTCCGGCGATAACTATTTTGAGACTGTAGAATTTCTCATCTCCTCTTCTGAAAAGGGAATGCAGCGATTCACGCTCGATCTGAGTATCCTGCCCGGAGAACGAATCCAGGCCAACAATAAACGCGAGGTTTATGTAGATATCATTGACGGAAGAGAGAATATTCTCCTGCTGGCGCTTTCTCCCCATCCTGATCTGAAGGCTTTCCGCAGCATGATCGGCACCAACGAAAATTACGATTTCGATATACACGTACTGAGTATGGGGCCCATACCGGCCGAGCTGCTGAAAAAAAAATATGACCTGCTGATCCTGCACCAGATCCCCGACTTATACAATATGGGAAACAATCAGGCGCTGGCCCCCCTGCTGTCGGGAGAAACCCCGGTTTGGTATATCTACGGCAGCCAGTCTGCAAGTGAGGCATTTAACAAGGTAAACCGGAATGTAAACATTACGACTGAAGGCGCTCAGTTTGACCAGGTAACCGGCCTGCTGAATAAGGCTTTCAGCACAGTATTGCTGGATCCGGGGAAGCTGAGCTTACTGGAAAAGCTTCCACCGGTTTCTGTCCCGTTCGGCGAATATGCCCTCGCTTCCGGGACTGAGGTAGTGCTTTATCAACGCCTGGGTAACCTTGAAACCCGGAAGCCCCTTCTCACGGTGCGGCTGAGCGGAGAGTCAAAAAAAACAGCTACCTTCCTGGGCGACGGCCTCTGGCTCTGGCGCCAGGAGGAATTTTTCAGGACAGGCAAAACCGAAGTGATCGACGAAATGATGCTCAAGCTCATCCAGTTGTTGTCGGTCAAGGAGGACAAGCGCAAATTCAGGGCTACGCCGGTCGAGCGTGAATTCAGTACCAGGGAGCCCGTTGCCCTGCAGACGGAGGTCTATAATGATGTATATGAGAAAATCTACGGCCAGGAAGTTACCCTGAAGGTGACGGATGAGAAAAACCGGTCGCAGACCTATACCTATGTCAATACAGAGGGACAGCCTCATTATCAACTGAGCGGCCTGGCCGAAGGGACCTACCGGTTTACCGCTTCCATCAGGATCAAAGATAAGACCGAAGAGGTGGAAGGACGTTTCCTTGTGCGGGATGTCAATCTCGAACACCTCAATACGACGGCCGACCACGGAATGCTGAGAGAACTCTCAGCGAAAACCGGTGGAGAATTTCTGTACCCCGAAGGGCTCGACAGGCTCCGGGAGCAACTGGCGACTTCCAAATCGCCCGACCGGTTAAACAGCAGAGAGGAGGTAGTAGAAATAATCCACCTTAAATGGTTGTTTTTTTTACTGGTTGTGTTGGCAGCATTGGAATGGGCTACCCGCAAATATCTCGGAAGTTACTGACCGTTATTCTTTCGTTTATTGCGCTGAATACATGGGCGCAGAAAGAATCCGGCCGGGATGGTATATCCGGGGCCATTCCGGTAGCCGATTCCGTCTCTTCCCCCGATTACAGGAAACTGCATGGTATTTTTGCGATCCAGTCGGCAGTGTACATAGGCTCGCTGTATGCTTTAAGCAAAAGCTGGTATAAGAATCCCCTTACTCATTTTCACTTCAGGGACGACCGTCATGTCTGGATGCAGATGGATAAATTCGGCCACGTGTTTACCGCTTACCAGATCAGTCGCTACACTTCCGGGATTTATAGCGGTACGGGGATCAGCCGGAAACAAACGATTTTGTACGGTGCGCTGTCGGGATTTGTATTCCAGAGCCCGATAGAGCTGCTCGACGGCTTTTCTCCCGATTATGGCTTCTCCCCTTCCGATGTGGTGGCAAACCTGGCCGGTTCGGCTTTGTTTGCGGGTCAGATGCTTGCCTGGGACGAACTCCGGATCGTCCCGAAGTTTTCCGTGCGGCCGACATCTTATGCTGCCTTGCGACCGGAACTGCTCGGGAGAAGCACGATGGAGCGTCTGTTAAAGGATTATAACGGCCAGACGTACTGGTTTTCCTCCAGCCCGGGCTCTTTTTTTCCTCATCTGAAATGGCCCCGGTGGCTCTGCTTTTCCGTAGGTTACGGAATTGAAAACATGATATTTGCGGAGGCGGTTAAAAGCGCTTCAATGGGATACCCGCCTTACAGGCAGTACTACCTGTCGCTGGATATCGATTTTACGAAGATTCCCGCAAAAAGGAAATGGGTACGCACCGCCGCTCTCCTGTTGAATACGGTGAAAGTACCTGCACCTGCGCTTGAGCTGAGCGGTGGTGGGGTGCATTTTCGGCCGGTTTATTTTTGATATTTATTTCACTTCAAAATCCGCAGGCTTTTTCCCTTTCTGGTGTTTTCCGAAGCCAAACATAGTAGGCCGGTAGGTGCCCGGAACCGAAACATTAAGGTCGGCCGTGATCTGGTTTTCCAAACCCACCGCCCAATAGGCAGCGTTTACCACCAGCCGTCGCATATCTTCCCTGGTGAACTCAAGCGCAGTACCCAGCGTAGAGGCGAAGATCCTGTTCTTTTTGCCGTTTTCCTGGGTGTATTCCCTTGTCCAGGCCAGCGGCATGATCGACTTTCCGTATGTTAATTCTGAAACAGGCGTCATGCCCAGGGTTACCTGCCCCCAGAGCAGCGTCTCAGCATTAGCCGGCAGTGCGTTGATGGTGTATACATCGGTTTCTCCCCATATATCGTCTACACCCTGCAGAACGGGATGCTTATGAAAGGTGCCGTTCACCAGCGCCCGGGTACCCTCCTTTCCGTGGTGACCATGGTGAGCTACCCAGGTTTCTCCCAGCACTTCTTTGCCGAATCCGCCGGGCCATTTTCCGTCTTTGGCATTCCAGGAATAATGGGCGAAAGAGCTTGTTTTATTGCGGTTGTACGCAAAGGCATGGGTAGAAGTGCGCAGGGCTACAATGGGTTTCCCGGATTTCAGGTAATCGTCAAAATACTTCATATCCTCATCGGGTAACTCCCGGAAACGGATCATTAAAATGACAAGATCCGCATCTTTCAGGGTTTCCATTCCGGCGATATGCGTTTGGTTTTCGGGGTTAACGAAGCCGGTTCCGGGATCGGTGGCAAACAGTACGGTGGTATTAAAGCCGTGATGTTCTGCCAGCAGCTTACCCATCAGGGGCATTGCCTCCTCGGAGCGGTACTCCTCGTCGCCGCTGATGAGTACGATATTTTTACCTTTGCCCGGCCCTGATTTACCCTTATATACGAGGCGGTCGCCCTGTGAAAAGGAAGTGAAAGCCAGGCATGTAGCCAGAAATAGAAGAGCCAGAATCCGCGCCATATACAATAAAACTTCGTTTAGGTGATGTCTTTACCAAAGATACTCATAATTCGGACTGAATATTGTCCGGTACTGTCCGGTTATACCTGCCGGATGAAAGATGCTCGTAAAATTCGAAGCGCTTATCATAAAATCTGCTAACAACTTTGTCGTTTTATATCCTTTTTGCTAACATTACAGAGGGTTGCACTATGCGAAATAATGGCCTTTAACTCCCTTAAACTAACTGATACCGATCTGGTTGAAGCGATCAGAACTAAATCTCCCGACAAGAGACGGGCAGAAAATACATTATATAAGCAATTTGCCTATCTCATAAGGGAAGGAGCCTGGAAGCATAAACTCACTCAGGATGAGACGTCCATCGCTTATTCCGACACTGTCCTCTCCGTAATAGAAAGTATAGAAAAAGGGCGTTATGAGGCGTCTGCCGCCCTAAAAACCTATGTATACCAGATATTTAACAATAAATGTGTTGACCTGATCCGCAGGAATTCGACAAATAAGGCAGCGGTGCATCAGGGCACATCGCTGGATGAGTACGTTTACGAAATACCAGACGACACGCGGGGCGTGATCGAGAAGCTGATGCAAAACTATGATTACAGCCTGCTTTATCAGCGTATTAAACAGCTCGGCGACAAATGCAGGGAGATGATCCGGCTGTGGTCGGAGGGCACCAGCGACCAGCTTATCGCCGGGGAGCTTGGGTACCAGTCGGCCGATGTAGTGAAGACCAGCCGGCTGCGGTGTCTCGATCGCCTGAGGGCGATATATGGGCAATCAAAAGTAAAGTAATCGTCCGGAATCGAAGGAAAAATGGACAACAGGATAGAAGCATATTTCGGAAAAGCGCTTAACGGCGAAGAACGGGTTCAGTTCGAAAAGGAAATAAGAGAGAATCCCGGGCTGGCCGATGAGGTAGCGTTCTACCTGGCTACCCGTAAGGCCCAGACCGACGGGGCGCGGGAGGAAATGCTTGAAGCCAGGCATGCCGAATGGCAGCAGTTATTGGAAGATGAGACACCCAAACCGCGGCGTCTCTGGTGGGCAGCGGCAGCTGCCATGGTCGTATTGGCGGTAGGCCTGACCTGGTACATGAATTCTCCCGGGCCATCATCATACGAGCAGCTTGCGCACGATTACGTAGCCGAAGAGTTCCAGGCCGTCAATATCCGGATGGATGGTAGCGGTGACAGCCTTCAACTGGCTGCCCGCCTGTTTAACGACGGCAGCCTGGAGGAAGCCAGCCGGGTCACGGAAGCCCTGCTGGAGAAAGACCCGGATCATGCGGAGGCAAAAAAACTTGCCGGGATTGTTTCCCTGCAGTTGAAAGACTACGATAAAGCTATTGAACACTTTCGGCAGCTGGGGGCAAGGGAAGACCTGTTTTCCAATCCGGGGAAATTTTATGAAGCGCTGGCGCTGCTGGAACGGAATAAAGCCGGGGATAGGGAAAAGGCAGAAGGGTTGCTGAAAGAGGTAGTGGAGAAGGGGTTGGAAGGGAAGGAAGTGGTGGAGAAATGGGGGAAGTGAGTAAGGAATTCATTAAAGCGTCGGAAAAATATAAAAACCTATCCTTATGAAACCAGGTATCTGTGATATTGCCGGTACAATCGGCATCGTATTGAAATCAGCAGTTTTGGCGATTGTCCTGACAGGGTGCTACACAACATTACCGATAACCCTGGATTGGGGCAACTACGACTTCAATAAACACCATACAGATACCATATCTGTCAAACCGGGTGGAGGAGTTAACCTGCTGCTTCCTCCCGGTAAATCAGCGGGATATCTTTTGGCTTACCTTAGAAGCTATAATATTCATGTCGATCCGAAAAAAGTTAGGATCTGCGATTGCGCCGATTCAAGCTTTATAAATATCGATGATGCAAGCCTGACGTTTCAGCTGACCGGGGAAGGAAAGCCCCGCGTCACCCAGACCGGTGCGTTGGGTGGCGCACCCCTGCAGGGAGTAGTCGTCGCGATAAGTGAAAATCATAGTATCGGCATTGGATCAGATCCACAGAAAGACCGCGTTAACACAGAAAATTACATACCTTTAAATGCCAATCGGTATCAAGACCTGATAAATACTTTTCCCAGGTTAAATAATCCGCAGGGAAGAGAAAATGTTTTGGTCGCAGTTTTCGACTCGGGCCTGGACCCGGTTCTTTTGGATGACAATAGGCCCTGGTGGACTTCCAGCGGCAGTATTAATTGCAGAAGCAGCATAGCGGGCAATTCCAGGGTTAAAGGAGTAAATTTCGTATCGGACGTTTCGAAGTGGCAGGTTGCTATCCCGCGGGCTAAAAATTACCTGGATGATAATCCCCGGACTGAGAATCCCCACGGAACATTTGTAACTGCTCTCCTTGTCAAAGAATTCCTGAAAACAACCAATGCACCTAATCTAGGCCTCCTGGTGATGAGGGTACTCAACAACCAAAGGAGTGGGGATAGCTTTGGCTTGAATTGCGCTATGCTGACGGCCAGAAAACTGGGAGCGGAGATATTCAATATGAGCCTGGGATACAGGGGAGAAGAAGATCCCGTTTTCGTGAAAATCCTCGATCAGTTTGAAAAAGACGGATTAGGTTCTCCACCTCTGTTGGTAGTTGCTGCCGGTAATGACGGGATGGATATGGATAGAATCGGGTCCAATGATAATTTCTACCCGGCCCGATTAGGCAGAAGAAGGGGGGAAATTATAACCGTTACTACTCTTAGCGGTTCGATCGGGACGGAAGCAGTGGTTTGTGAAGGACAAAATTTTGGGATGAAGTCAGTGGATGTAGGTGTGTGGACAGATAAATGTATTTTCCCTTCTATTACAAATCCTGACGATAACAAACAGCAATGGCAGGTCAGTATAGAAGGGAGCTCTTATGCGACGCCTTTGATTACCGGGTGGATTGCCGCGACCAAAAGCAGGAACACGCGACGAAAAAAAGAAATGGTTCTTAAAATTAGAGGGGAGTCTCCGGTTCTCCAGGCCGCACCTGGTATAGTATTAAAAATCAAGAAAAGCAGGGCTTACCGGTCACCTGCGGAAAATTAGAGTAAGCATTTCAGATGCTGCAACAAAAGACTGGTAGAGAACTTGCTGACGATTTATGCAAAGATTTTGGGAGCTGCTTTTCTTTTTTGAACTCCTTGTGATTTCGGGAGCTTCATTGAGAGCGCAGTGCCCTGATAACCCCGGGTTAGCCTCCCAGATCAGTACATTTGCCGGGCTGCCGGATCGAAACGAAGCGATACGCAATTTAAAGCTGCTCGCATCGCAACGGACAAAATGCGGCGAAGTGAGAGATTCCACCTACGCCCTCCTGCTCCACTCGATCGGGAGGGTGTACTGGTATGACTACCAGTTGGATAGTGCGATCGCCTATACTTCAAATGCCATCCGGATCAATTCTTCTAAAGCCAGATCAGCTAAGTATGCCGATCTGGCTAACGGCTATTTTAACCTCGCGCTTATTTATAGCGAGCGGAATGAGCTCGTCCGGGCGCTGAATCTGCTGGATTCCGCGGAATTGGTTGCGTCGGAATTCTCCGAAAAAAAATTCATCGTGGCTACGGGATATTCCCTGAAGGCAAACATATACACGGCATTGGGGAGCTATGAGGAGGCCATATCGAACGCGGATGCCGGGTATGGGATAGCAAAGGCGGAAAATGATCAGGATCTGATGGCAAGAAACCTCGTAGAGAAAGCGCAGGCACTGATTTATATGAAACACCATGCAGACGCCGATCTGGTGCTCGAGCAAGCCATGCATCTTGTTTCGTCGGATAACCACGAGAGGCTGGGGCCGATTTATTCGCTTACAGCCGAGAACACCATCGAATCGGGTGATGTCAAAAAAGTAATACATTATTATAAAAAAGCGTTTAACAGCTTCAAAATTCAGGGAGATGCTATTGGCTGCGGCCAGTCAGCGGCTAGTCTGGCCTATTTTTACAGGTTCTATCGGGGAGATTTCGATAAGGCAAAAAAAGAGTATGACGTGGCATTGAAATATCTTCAAAGCCCTCTTGTCCGGGCAATCGTATATAATGACCTGAGCGAAGGCTATCGGGAAAGAAGGGATTTTAGTGAGTCGTTAAAATTAAAGCAAAAAGCGTTTTCCGCAGCAGGTCTTATAGGTGCCGATACGCCTTTTGATGATAATCCATCGTATAGTGCGCTTGTGCCGATATTGGATAAAATATCCCTGCTTACCATTATCCAGGATAAAGCCAGAACCTGGTATGAATATGGCAGGTATACGGGTAACGATAAGGTAAAGCTCGAATTGGCCCTTAAAACCTACATGCTGGCCGATACCATGATCGATCATATGCGTTGGGAGCATAGCGGCACTATTACCAAACTTTTCTGGAGAGAGCATACAAGGTCGATGTATGATCAGGCTATTGAGACGTGCTTCCTGCTGGACGATACTGAAAAAGCCTTCTATTTCCTTGAAAAGGCAAAAGCAGTACTTCTTTCCGATCAGCTCAACGAACTGGGTGCGGCTCACCTTCTCTCAGAATCTGACCGACAGAAAGAGCAGGACCTGCGGGCAAAAGTGACTGAATGGCAAAACAAGCTGGAATCCGCATACGATTCAACGATTGCGTCAATCCGCGGCAACCTTTTCGCTGTCCGGCAACAGCTCGAAACTTTCATCAAATCCCTCGAAAAAACCAACCCGCTTTACTATGCCTATAAATACGACAACAAAGTACCTTCCGTCAGCGATCTCCGGGACAGCATCCTGAAAGACGGCCAGACTTTTTTGTCTTATTTTGTCGGCGACAGCGCCGTATATGGCCTGGCGGTCGGGCCGGGGAAAACGGTTTTGAAGAGAATGGATCTGGAAGAATATAACCTTCTGACCAATACCTTTCAGAGGCTTATCAGTGACAGGAATACACAAAACAGTAATTTCGGGGAGTACCTGCGGGTGTCGTCGGCGTTGGACAAATTGCTGATTACCCCCTTTGAGATTCCTGAAGGCTCACGTGTCATCATATCGCCCGACGGAAGCTTTCTTCCATTCAGCGCCCTGAGCCGGTCTGGCAGTCGTCCCGATTTTTTAGTGAATCACTATGCCGTAAGCTATACCTATTCTGCGGTTGTGCTGGGCAAAATGCAGCGGAAAAGGACGGGCAGCTGGTTTTCCCCCGGCTTCTTCGGCATGGCGCCGGTGCAGTTTGCCGTTTCGCTGGACCAGGCGTCTCTTACTGGTTCCGACCAGGCGCTACACCATATCGATCGCTACTTTTTCAGGTCCCGTATCGCCACGGGCCGGGATGCTTCCCGGGCAGAATTTGTCAACAGCTCGCCCGGATACAGGATCGTGCAACTGTTTACACATGCTTCAGCCGATAGCTCGGGCAGTATACCGACGCTCTTTTTTGCCGATTCTACGCTGCGGCTCAATGAGCTTTCACTACCCCGGAAGCCGCTTACGGAGCTGCTGATCTTATCGGCCTGCCAGACGGGCGTTGGTAAAAACCAACGGGGCGAAGGGGTTTTCAGCCTGGCGCGCGGATTCGCTGCCCTGGGTATCCCGTCGGTGCTGACCACGCTTTGGAGCATTGAAAATGAGCCGGTTTACCAGATTACCCAAAACCTGTACGAACAACTCAGCGACGATATGCCGCTGGATATAGCGCTACAGAATGCGCAAAAGCAGTGGCTTCAAACCGCTTCCAAACACGGGCAGCTTCCTTACGCGTGGGCGGGGATGGTAATAGTCGGTAATACGGAGCCGGTCGGAACCGGGGTTCCACCCCGAAAGGCCTGGCTTTTCCTGGGCCTCGTATTTTCGTCTGCAGCGGGTATGTTTTTCTTTCGCCGGAAAAGAAAAACCTCCTGAGAATTTTCCCGGAAACACCAATTAAATATGGCCCGAGGGTCTGTTGGAGGGGCCTCCCCGTCATCATAGCCGGCAGCCGATGCTACCCGCCTTCCGCGATCCGATCATTATTTTCTTCTTTCAAAAAAAAATCGGTGAAAGCTGTTTCCCGAAAACGGATGTGTTTCGATCAATCCTTTGAAAGAGGTTATAGGGGACATCATCACATCAATTTTTAAACTATGAAACAGTTCAAAACAATAGTCTTTTTAGCTTTTCTGGGCTTTACGGCAACGCTGCAAAGCTGTAAGAAAGAGACCGAGCCACGGCCACTGGCCGATATCAAACTGCTTGCAGGGAATTGGGTAAACTC
This sequence comes from uncultured Cytophagales bacterium, assembly GCA_964559125.1. Classification (GTDB taxonomy): domain Bacteria; phylum Bacteroidota; class Bacteroidia; order Cytophagales; family Spirosomataceae; genus Ravibacter. The sequence goes on along the minus strand of CAZLGW010000017.1, from coordinate 65,773 downwards.
AAACAATACCAACGAGTTTGTTTTTGATCCATCTACACGTTCCGGCACCTATACCAAGGTGGCACCTAATGCGAATGGATTTAAGGTAGGCGATACCACCCTGAAAAATGTCGAAGCGATAGACGAAAAAACTTTTCGGGGAGAGATGCTATTTCGGGGAACAGACGGATTTTTCCTATATGTAGATATCACCTTTACATTAAAAGATGACAAGATATCGTATGCGGCCTATCTGGGATCGCTCGGATCGATAGACGTCAGCGGACAGAAAGGAGAATTTAAGAGAATTAACTAAAACAAAACATGTTAAAAAGGATTAAAAAACCAGGAGATGCTTCAACGTATCTGAAGCTATGCAGACAGGTATTGATACTGGGTATTGTATCGTCTTTAGCGTTCGTAGCGGGATGTAAGAAAACGGAACCTGAGCCATTGGCCGGCATTCAACAATTAAGTGGCCGGTGGAAGAGCGATGATTTTCCGGTTTCTGTTACGATTGATTTTTCTACTGCAGACACGACTGCGAAAATAGTGACTGTTGCAGCGAACAACTACTCTATTCGTTCGGGAGAAGTTTTCTGGAGAGGTGTGGTGCCGACAGGTTCCAATACATTCAGGCTGGGTCAGCTTACAAAATCGCGAAGTGGTTATTATGCTTTTATTGTCGGAAAGGCAACGCTGGCTTCCGCCGGTCGTCTCGAAATCGTATATTCCGGGACGACAGATGATAGCGGGCAACTGAATCTCGACGGAAAACGAGCGACTTTTATAAAAGAGTAATCCTGTTCCTCCCCAGTTGAACAACCCCTTCTTCCTCCAGCTGTTTCAGCAATCTTGAAACGACAACACGAGCAGTTCCCAATTCGTTGGCGAGCTGCTCGTGTGTGACCTGGAGAGTACGCGAGCCGGTTAATTCAGATTTCTTTTGAAGCAGGTCAGACAGGCGCTCGTCAACCTTTTTAAAGGCGATAGCGTTGACCATATCGAGCAATTCCTCGAAACGCTTGTGGTAGAGCCTGAAAATGTAGTCCAGCCACTGCGGATATTCTTTTATGAAGAGCGAAACCTTGTCGATAGGCAGGAAGAGGATCTCGGCGTCTTCCTCAACCTCAGCTTTCACTTTGCTGGTTTCGTTATGCAATCCTCCGAGAAAGGACATGATGCAGCTTTCCCCGCTTTTGATGTAATAGAGCAGGATCTCCCTTCCGTCTTCGTCGGTCCTGATTACCCTGATGCTTCCCTGCGTAACGATGGGAATAGCCCTTATATAGGCATTTTCATTGAGGATGACGCTTCCTGCCGGATAGTTTTTCCGTAAGCTGTATTTCTGCAGCTGTTCTACCAGTTCGGGAGATGAGCTGAATTCGGAGATATGCAAAAGGTTTTCCATGTTTGTAAAGATATGGGTTTCTCCTAATAATTGATCCGGGCGGTATTTCAGCGAACCGAAAATGATCGGCGCTTGTTATCATATCTCAGGAATATAAGTGAGCGTAATTTTAAGATAACCAATATGCTAAAGCGTCCCATTTTCATATATACCGAGTTAAGCCCCAATCCTAACTCCATGAAGTTTGTCCTCAACTTCGAGTTGGTACCCGACGGGCTTTCATTTGACTATCCCTCTCATGCTTCGGCACTGGAAGAAGGAAAAATCTCGCCCCTGGCTGCCGATCTTTTCCAGTTCCCGTTTGTCCGGAGGGTATTTATTGCCAGCAATTTCGTTACGCTGACCAAGGATGAGCAGACACAGTGGGAAGATGTGCTTCGTGATGTGAAGGCCTTTATCAAAATATACTTCGAAGAAGAGCAGCCGGTTTTCGACCAGTCCACGATATCAAAGAATACGATAGTTGTTTCTGCAAATGAATCCGAAACAGTCCAGAAGATCAAAGCCGTGCTGGACCAGTATGTGAGACCTGCAGTGGAATCGGACGGAGGCGCCATAAACTTTCACTCATTCGACGAGGCAGACGGGAAAGTAAAAGTGCTGCTCCAGGGGTCCTGCAGCGGATGCCCGTCTTCTACATTGACGCTGAAGGCCGGGATCGAAAATCTTCTGACCAGGATGGTGCCGGGGGTAAAGGAAGTGGTAGCGGAAGGAGTTTGATAAGGCAGGAAACTTTAACAGGAAATGAATTCCTTTTTCACGTTAATCATACTTGCACTTTTTGTGCTATTGGTAGACCGGTATGTTTGGGCCGGTATGAGATCAATGATACCTGCGGGGAAAAACACCCTTCTTAAAACGATTGCACTGATCTACTGGGGCTATACGGTGATCGTGTTGTTTGTGATCATGCTGTTTGTGGTTTTTCCTGAAGGGAGCCTGCCCCGTCATATGCGTACGCTGTTCTTTGTTGTCATTGGCGTTCCGCTGTTCGGAAAGCTTCTGACAGTCTTTATTTTATCGCTGGATGACGTGAGGAGGGGTGTTTTGTGGATGTTCAGATCGCCAAAGAAGTTTGTTGATACTAAACGTGAAGAGACAGGTCAGCCGGTGATACCGCGGTCTGAATTTCTTACCAGGACGGCCACCGCTGCCGGGTTCGGACTGGCCGGGACGCTGGTTTTCGGCATATTGTCAGGGGCGCACGACTATAGGGTAAGAAGAGTACGGTTGTCTCTCAGGAACCTGCCGCGAAAGTTTGAAGGTATCAAGGTACTCCAACTGTCGGATATCCATACCGGGAGCTTCTATAATCAAAGGGCCGTAATGGGCGGTGTGGAAATGGCCTTGAACGAAAAGCCTGACCTGATCGTTTTTACCGGCGACCTGGTCAACGAACAAACGTCTGAAGCAAAAGACTATATCCCCGTTTTCAGGAAATTGCAGGCGCCGCTGGGCGTATATTCCGTTTTGGGGAATCATGATTATGGCGACTACCGCAATTGGGCGGGGAAAGAAGCTAAAGAGCAGAATTTTGCCGATATGCTTAAGGCGCATAAGGCGCTGGGCTGGGATTTGCTTTTGGATGAAAACCGTGCGATAACCGTAGACGGTGAGTCGATCGGCCTTATCGGTGTCCAGAACTGGGGAGGAGGGCGTTTTGCGAAATACGGCGACCTCCGGAAGGCGGTTCAGCATTCGGACGACTACCCGGTAAAAATATTGCTTTCCCATGATCCGAGCCACTGGAATCTGCAGGTGAAGCCAGAGCAGCCTTCCATCGACCTGATGCTGGCCGGGCATACGCACGGCATGCAGTTTGGCGTAGAAATTCCCGGACTTCGCTGGAGCCCGGCGCAGTATAACTACAAGCACTGGGCGGGTCTGTACCAGGATAAAGATCAGTACCTGTACGTAAACCGGGGATTTGGCTTTATAGGCTACCCGGGAAGAGTAGGGATCCTGCCCGAAATTACCGTAATAGAATTGGTAAGAGGGTAGTGTGTTTCTTGTTTTACATGACCACATGTAAACTAAAAACTCCCTTCGGGCGTTATCATCCGAAAGTAATGCTTTGTATAATTGAAGGCCATGAATAAAATCCCGTTTCTCTTTTTGTTCATTTTCTTTTCAGGCAGTATCCTGACTACAGACAGCTTTGCCTCCGTAGCTGCCAGGGCCGGTCAGGCGTCTGTTGAAGCGGGCATGAAGCCCGAGGTTATCAAAAGAAAGAAAAATAAAGGCTATAAGAAGCCTAAAAAGAAAAAATTTCTTGGGATTTTCAAGCGGAAAAGCTCGTGTGACTGCCCCAAACACTGATGCGTGCGGGCGTCGGGCGCAAACATAAAATTCTCGTCAGACCATCAATTTCCGACTGCGGAAAGTTGATGGTTTTTTTGTACTTTTGCGGGCCGGGAAACAGGGCTTTTTAGAAGAGGAAACAGAGCCGCCGGTACTTTTCAATAAACGAAACGGGAGAGCATTAATTACGGAAAACGGATTGCGCCCCGGACCAAACGATGAATAAAAAGGCTGACAGCTGATAGCTTTATACAAATGAAAATCAACCTGCACGAAACCGAGAGGTTTGAGAAAAGACACCACGGCAAGTCTGCTTCTGAAACAGAAGAGATGCTGAAGGTTCTCGGCGTGAAATCTGTCGACGAACTGATTGACCAGACCGTACCCGCCCACATTCGTCTGAAGCAGCCTCTGTCGCTGCCTAAGGGTGTATCCGAACAGTTGTTTCTGACTGAATTTAAGCGGATTGCCAAAATGAATGCCGTTTTAAAATCATATATAGGCACAGGCTATTATGATACGGTTGTGCCGAATGTGATTCTCAGGAATATACTTGAAAACCCGGCCTGGTATACAGCGTATACACCTTATCAGGCAGAGATTGCCCAGGGCAGGCTGGAGATGCTGCTGAATTTCCAGACGGTAATTATTGATCTCACCGGGATGGAGATCGCCAATGCCTCGCTGCTGGATGAAGGGACGGCTGCTGCCGAAGCGATGACTATGACCTATTCGCTTCGCCCCGCTGAAAGGAAGCAGGCTCTTAAGTTCTTTGTTTCCGGGCAGGTACATCCGCAGACCATCGATGTGCTGATGACCAGGTCGGAGCCGCTGGGCATTGAAGTGGTGACGGGCGACTATAAAGAAATGGATCTTTCTGATCCGGCCTGGTACGGAGCGCTACTGCAGTACCCGGGTACAGACGGACGCGTGGAAGATTATACCGACTTTATTTCATCAGCACATGAGAACGGGATCCAGGTGGCAGTGGCCACGGATCTTTTAAGCCTGGCGCTTTTGAAATCACCCGGCGAAATGGGGGCCGACGTAGTGGTCGGCTCGGCCCAGAGGCTTGGTGTACCGATGGGTTTCGGAGGACCGCATGCGGGATTTTTCGCAGCAAAAGAGATCCATAAGAGACATATCCCGGGACGTATTATCGGGGCTACCGTCGATGCGGAGGGGAATCGTGCGTTGAGAATGGCGCTTCAGACAAGGGAGCAGCATATACGCAGGGAGAAGGCGACTTCCAATATCTGCACGGCCCAGGTGCTGCTGGCAGTAATGTCGGGGGCGTACGCGGTTTACCACGGGCCGGAAGGACTGAAGGCGATCGCTACACGTATACATGGATTTGCAAGCTTATTTGCCGAAACGGTAAAAAAATTCGGCTACAGGGTGCTGCATGACCATTTTTTTGATACCGTTACCATCCAGACGCCGTTTGCCAAAAGGCTCAGGGAGGAATCAGTGAAGTGGGGACTGAACCTGCGTCATTATCCTTTTCCTGATACACGGATAGGGATATCGTTTGATGAGACCAAGACTTTCCAGGATGTTATCGACCTGCTCAACCTGTTTGCCGATACCGCGGCATTCCAGGGTGAGCTCGAGATCGGCGACGACGTTGAATCTGCTCTGCCCGTAGCTATGCTGAGGGAGACAGCCTACCTCAGACACCCGGTGTTTAACTCCTATCATACGGAGCATGAGATGCTGAGGTACCTGAAATCGCTGGAAGATAAGGACCTGTCGTTAGTGCATTCCATGATCTCCCTGGGTAGCTGTACGATGAAGCTGAATGCCACAGCAGAAATGATCCCGGTTACCTGGCCCGAGCTGGCTAATATCCACCCCTTTGTACCTGCCGGCCAGGTGAAAGGCTACCAACATATTACAGCCCAGCTCGATGAGTGGCTGTCTGCCATTACCGGTTTTGCGAAGGTCTCTCTCCAGCCCAATTCGGGTGCGCAGGGAGAGTATGCCGGCCTGATGGCTATCCGCAGGTGGCATCTGAGCAGGGGCGAGGGACACCGGAATGTGGCGCTTATACCGGCCTCTGCCCACGGGACTAACCCGGCTTCGGCTGTTATGGCGGGGATGAAAGTGGTTGTGACAAAATGTGACGAAAGAGGGAATATCGATGTTGAAGACCTGAAGGCAAACGCCGAGAAGCACAGCAACGAGCTGGCGGCTTTGATGGTGACCTACCCGTCTACCTATGGCGTCTACGAGGAAAGCATCCGGGAAATCTGCGAATTGATTCATTTGCACGGCGGGCAGGTCTATATGGACGGCGCTAACATGAACGCACAGGTAGGGCTTACCAGTCCGGGTACGATAGGAGCTGACGTATGCCATCTGAACCTGCATAAGACGTTTTGTATTCCGCATGGCGGCGGCGGACCGGGAGTCGGACCGATCGGCGTAGCCGAGCACCTGGTGCCTTTCTTACCAGGCCACGTTCATCCCGGAGCGGAGGAATCGAAAAATAAACCTGCCGGTGCGGTGTCTGCAGCAGCTTTCGGAAGCGCCAGCATATTGCCGATTTCATATGCTTATATCGTCATGATGGGCGGAGAAGGATTGACCAATGCCACCAAAAATGCGATCCTGAATGCCAATTACGTCAAGACAAGGCTTGAGGCCCATTACCAGATCCTGTATACCGGGGCAAACGGGCGGTGTGCGCATGAGATGATCGTAGACTGCCGGCCGTTTAAAGCTGTCGGAATGGAGGCCGAAGACCTTGCCAAGCGATTGATGGACTATGGTTTTCATTCGCCTACATTGTCGTTCCCCGTGGCAGGGACCCTGATGATCGAGCCGACCGAGTCGGAGTCCAAAGCGGAACTCGACCGCTTCTGCGAGGCGATGATTTCGATCCGTAAGGAAATAAAAGAAATAGAGGAAGGAGTAGCAGACAAGGCAGATAACGTTTTGAAACGTGCTCCTCATACTTACCGCGTGGTGCTGGTAGAAGACTGGAACAGGTCGTATTCCCGGGAAAAGGCGGTTTTCCCGCTTCCTTACCTGCGTTTCAGGAAGTTCTGGCCGAGTGTCAGCCGGGTTGACAATGCCTACGGAGACCGGAACCTAGTATGTGCGTGCATCCCGACAGAAGAATATGCCGAAGCTGAATAACGGTAGCCTGAAGTATGTACGGGTACCTCATAGCTAATTAAATTAAAGAATAGAATGCCAATTAATTTTTTAGAAGAGTTGCGGTGGCGCGGTATGCTACAGGATATCATGCCCGGAACGGAGGAGTTATTGAATAAGGAAAAAGTCTCAGGGTATATCGGTTTTGATCCTACCGCATCTTCCCTTCATATCGGTAACCTGGCGACTATCATGCTGCTCGTACACCTGCAGCGGGCCGGCCATAAGCCGTACGCGCTGATCGGGGGAGCGACCGGTATGATCGGGGACCCTTCTTTTAAGGCTGCTGAAAGGTCTTTTCTTTCGGAGGAAACGCTTGCCGTTAACCAGGAAGGTATCCGGAAACAGTTGATGCATTTTCTCAACTTCGACTCAGGGGAGAATGCGGCTGTAATGGTCAACAACTATGACTGGTTTAAGGATATGGGCTTTCTGCAGTTTTTACGGGAAGCCGGCAAATACCTGAGCGTCAATTATATGATGTCGAAAGATTCGGTGAAGAAGCGCCTGGAAACGGGAATTTCCTTTACCGAGTTTTCGTATCAGTTGCTCCAGGGCTACGATTTCTACTATCTCTACAAGAAACATAATGTACGCCTGCAGATGGGCGGTTCCGATCAGTGGGGCAATATCACGACCGGTACCGAAATCATTCGCAGGAAGGAGGGCGACGAGGAAGGCTATTTCAAAGCCTACGCACTGACTACCCCTTTGGTGACCAAAGCCGACGGTACCAAATTCGGAAAAAGCGAAGGTGGGAACATCTGGCTGGACCCCGAACGGACCTCTCCTTACCAGTTTTACCAGTTCTGGCTCAACCAGTCGGACGATGACTCCTACCGGCTGCTGAGGGTGTTTACCCTGCTGGATAAGGTACAGATCGAACAATTGGAGGCAGAACATGCCGCGGCCCCACATCTGAGAATTATGCAGAAGGCGCTGGCAAAAGATGTCACGATAAGGGTTCATTCCGAAAAAGACTATGAGCTTGCCGTGAAGGCCTCGGAGGTGCTTTTCGGGAAAGCGACCCTCGAAACGCTGAAAAGTATCGAAGCAGCCGATTTCGACGCCATTTTCGACGGCGTTCCGCAAAGTACCCTTACGAGGGATACGTGGAATGAAACAGCGAGTGTGCTCGACCTCGTTTCGGTGGCGACTAACCTGGAGATCTATCCTTCAAAGGGAGAAGCGCGCAGAGCGATACAGCAGAATGCCCTGAGCATCAATAAAACCCGTGTAAGCGCCCCGGAGCAGCCGAGGTCCGATTTCGAATTGCTGCAGGATCAATTCCTGCTGATCTCGAAAGGGAAGAAAAACCATCTGATCAGGATTGAGGGGTAAATACTGCCATGATTATTATAAAAAAGCTGTCGATTGCTGACCACTGATAGCTGAAACATGGTAGACTACAACCCGAAGGAATGGGTCAGGATCATCTTTTCGATCCACAAGGCCGACACGATACGGAAGCTTTTTCCACTGCTTGTTTTCAACCTGATCTATACGTCGGTATTCGCCTACCTCGTGCTGAACTACTGGCGTATCGGGGAGACAACCGATCTGAAAAACCTTTCGATCGTACATTCGCTGCTTGGTTTCGTTATTTCGTTGCTGTTGGTATTCCGGACCAACACAGCATATGACCGCTGGTGGGAGGGCAGAAAACAATGGGGCAGCCTGGTCAATACCAGCCGGAACCTGGCGCTGAAGCTGAACAATCTCCTGGGCGAGGAACACCGGGAAGACCGTCTCTATTTTCAGAAAATGATCGGGAATTATTGCGTGGCGCTTAAAAGCCACCTTCGGAAAACGGATTTTCTCCGCGAATACGAGCACATCGAGAAATTTCCTCTCGAACGGATAGGCGATAACACACACGTACCCAATCACCTGATGAACCTGATGCAGGGAAGGATTTACGAGCTTCACCGGAAAGGAGTGCTATTGCCGGAACATCTCTTGCTACTCGACAAAGAGCTAAAGGAGTTTACCGATATATGCGGCTCCTGCGAGCGGATCAAAAATACGCCGATCCCCTATTCCTACAGTTCGTTTCTGAAGAAGTTTATCATCATTTACTGCTTTTCTCTTCCGATAGGCTATATTTTCAGCCTGCACTACCTGATTATCCCCTTTGTCGTATTTGTATTCTACGTGCTGGCCAGCCTGGAAGTGATCGCCGAGGAAATCGAAGATCCTTTCGGTACCGACTCCAACGACCTGCCGCTGGACAGGATTTGCGGGTTGATCAAAAAATCGGCTACTGATATATTGGGCGTGTAAACAGCTCCCTAGGGACGCTTATTTTATTCCTTCTTAAATGTAAACTGCCCGCCCCCCTGCTTCAATACCATCGTTTTCTCCGCCGGGTTAAACTCAAAAACAGCTCCAGCCTGGTCAAATTTGAATTTATCTTTTTCGGTTGCTTCGAGCGGAAATGATGGTTGGCCTGTTGCCTGTGCTATCAAAGTGTTGTTTTCTTTGGTTACGGTGATCTTCAGGGGAAGTTGGCCGGAGGCATAAATACCCACATACTGGTCCAGGTCTTCGGCGCTTACTTCATAGCTTGAAAATGTGGGGATCTCATACGGCTTGTCATAAACGGCGCTCAAAACGGCAATAGAGATATTGTTGTTATTGTAGTGGGTTCCGTTTGAGGTTAAGGCATACGAAATGTCACCATCAGAGAAATAGGAAAACACCGAAGTAAAGCCATCGATACCCCCGGTATGTCCGTAGCTTTTCTTATTGTAAAAAGGAACTAGAAACAAGCCGGCGCCATAACCGTCATGGATGGTTTTCATGATATCGAGACTTTCGGGCTTTAACAATTTCCCGTTGAACAACGCACCGCTGAATAGGGTCAGGTCGGTTGGCGTAGAGCTGATCCCACCTGCACCCAGCGGAACGGAAACGTCGGTTTCCGGTTCGGGTTTCCAGGCCCCGGCAAAACGATAGGATTTGCATTCATTCTTGCCCGGGTCGATTTTCCCGCCCAGGTAGGTGTTGGTCAGGCCGAGAGGTCGAATGATATGTTCCTGGAGCAGATTGGCATAGGGCTTGTTAAATGCTTTTTCAAGGATATAGGTTAACAGCACGTAGTTTGAGTTGCTGTATTCCGCTTTACTGTCCGGGTCAAAGTCGCTTCCGGCTTTAGTGATAATCTCCACCATTTCTTTTTCCGCCTTGGGTTGCGTGTTCCAGGTCAGGTAGTCGGGGTTATTTGTGAAATTGTGTATCCCGCTCCGGTGAGTGAGCAGGTACCGGATGGTTATTTTCTCTGCGTTTTTGATTGTCGGGAAATAGGGGTCAATGGTTTGGCTTAAGCTCAGTCTGTTTTCCTCAACTGCTTTCAAAACCAGCACCGAGGTAAACGTTTTTGAAATCGAGCCGATCCTGTACTTCGAATTTTCGTTGGCCTTTTTGTCGTTTTCGATGTCGGAAAACCCGATTGTTTTTGAGTAAATAATGGCGCCGGCTTTTGAAACGGCGACACTTCCCATGAATCGGTCGTTTGTTTCAAGGGCTTGGAAGTAGGTGTCGAGTTTGGTTTTGTCGAAGTTTTGGGCGTAGCTGATTTGAGGTAAAGTGCTGATCAGTAGGGCTGTTAGGAATGTTCTTGTCATGGTGGTGTTTGGTGATTTCCCAGAATGTCCATACGCAGCTCGTATTCGTATTCGTCGCGTTCTTTTGTCCCGACTTTGCCGATATACTTGTCTTTCATCTCGGGAAGAGAATAGGTTTTGAGTTGTTTAGGGGTCATTTGGTCTGTTTTTTTATAGGTTTATCTAAGACAAAGCAGCAATTTATAGGACTTTGTGTCGTTCAGGTCGGTGATCTGGCGGGACGTGCGGGAATTGGCAGTCTTATTCCATGCCATCAATCCAGTTTTCCAAATGGATACCGGCCAAGTTGACAAAATCTTTTGTATTTCTGGTAACCAATGTTAGTCCCTTTACGATAGCGGTACTTCCAATAAAAATATCCAGATCCTCTACTCTTCTGCCCATGCTTCTTAGCCGGGCTTTCTGCTCGCCATATTCTTCCAAACATTCTCCTATTGGAATTGTCTGTTCTGAAAATGAGGTTCTTAAGTCTAGTACTCTCTGAAGGTTGATAGCTTTTCTATCGGGAGCACTTTTGGCAACTCCAAATAAAAGCTCCGCAATCGTGATTTCTGATATATAGCACGATTGGAAGCCAATTTTTTGAATTTTGCTTTTAAGATTGAATTCTCCCTTGATGATATGAATACAAATATTAGTATCCAGCAGGTACTTACTCATAACTCAATATCACGTGTCCCGCTTATACGACCAGAATATATCTGTTTAATCAGCTCATCCCCAGTCTCATCGCCTTCCCAACTGCCGAACAGGCTATAAAAGAGCTCTTCTTTCTCTTTGGCTGATTTGGCCTGTGTCTTTTCCCCGGATACAACCGACGCTGCACCATCATGCTTTTCGATAGTATTTACTCCTAACTTCCGGGCGAGCTTTTTGAATCGCTCAAAGTAAGCAGTGTTATTGGTTTCGATAGTCAGTATATGTGTCATGGCCTTATCCGGTTTCTGAATGCCTACATTTATGCTAATATAACACATTTCTATTATATCCGGTTCTGATAGGGTGAGCGAATGGGGTATATCCTTGTCCGGTAGCCGTATTTTCAAAAAAATAAAGCTCTTACTTTCTGTTTTCCAAATAGTTGTACTTTTTCAAGTTCTTAGGTCTTTTTTCGAAACAGGACTTTAGGCGGGTGAATTTATGATCTAAATCATATTAAAATAAGACAAAAGACTCTTGTTTTTGTTGCTTGCCTCTCTACTTTTGTTTTTAGAAAAAGACGTAAAAATGTTTCCTGGATTTACAGACAAGGATAATCGTCGATATCTCGGTAGCTCAAGGATATGAGACGGGCGTTTTTGAATAGGGGTGAAATTTACAAAAATAGAAGACTTTTTGCTCCCTTTTTTCTGGACTATTGGTTAACTAAATATAACTATAACAATGAAAGCGACGATCTTAAGTACAATGTGGTTTGCTGTAGCCCTTTCCGGGCTGTATGGTTGCAGACAAGCAAATGACGACGGCGAAGAGAATATTTCAGCCAAAGCCGTCCGGATGAAAGTACAAAGTCAGCCCGTGAAGGCGGAACTTACCGCTCCTCCCATGGTGCCAAAGCCGGTTGGCAACCGGGCTCCTCAGAAGTTGATTGTCGATATGGAAATAATCGAGGAAGAAGGTGAGCTTGCCGATGGCGTACGCTATGTCTTCTGGACGTTTGGTGGCACTGTTCCCGGCTCATTTATCCGGGGACGGGTGGGAGACGAGGTAGAGTTTACGCTGAAAAACCACCCTGACAATAAGCTGCCTCACAATATCGACCTCCATGCCGTAACAGGCCAGGGAGGGGGAGCTGAAGCTTCGTTTGTGGCCCCGGGGCATCAGAAAACGTTCAAATTCAAGCTTATCAACCCGGGGTTGTATGTCTATCACTGTGCCACAGCTCCCGTAGGGATGCATATTGCCAACGGGATGTATGGCCTCATTCTCGTGGAGCCGGCCGGTGGTCTGCCTAAAGTAGACCGGGAATACTATGTAATGCAGGGAGACTTCTATACAAAAGGAAAACATGGCGAAGCCGGTCTCCAGCCTTTCGATATGCAAAAGGCATACGACGAGCACGCCGACTATGTTTTGTTTAACGGAAAAGTCGGGGCGCTTACCGGGGATAACAGGCTTACGGCCAAAGCCGGGGAAACCGTCAGGTTGTTTGTCGGGAACGGCGGTCCGAATCTCGTGTCGTCTTTCCACGTGATAGGCGAGATTTTCGACAAGGTTTATATGGAAGGGGGTTCTGCCGTAAACAAGAACGTACAAACGACCCTGGTACCGGCCGGCGGGGCTGCGATTGTCGAATTTAAAGTAGAGGTTCCGTCTAACCTGATTCTGGTGGATCACGCTTTGTTCAGAACATTCAACAAGGGGGCCCTCGGGATCCTGGAGGTAAGCGGAGAAAAGAATAACCTGGTGTTTGAAGGAGAAGTATTGGAAGGGATCTATCAGCCTGAAGGGGCTACCATTCAAAGCGCTCCGGTAAGCGAAACCCCGGCTGAGCCTGCCAAACCGCTGACCAAATCGGAAAAAATGCAGCTGGGGCAAAGAATTTACAATACCGCCTGCTTTGCCTGTCACCAACCCAATGGGGAGGGATTGGGAGAAGCCTTCCCGCCCCTGGCCAAATCAGACTATCTTAATAAAGATGTAGAACGTGCGATCAATACGATTTTAAGAGGTTTGTCAGGAGAGATTACGGTAAACGGCAAGAAGTATAACAGCCAGATGCCCGCTCAGGTATTGAACGATCAGGAAGTAGCCGGCGTTCTGACATTCATTTATAACAATTGGGGCAATAACGGTACTGAAGTAACCGAAGAGCAGGTGAGAGCCCTTAGAAAGTAAAAAAGCCATGCAAACTCCTGTATTCATATTTTTCAGCGTGCTGCTTATCGGGAATATTGAGGACCCGGTAAAGAACGGGATGGCCCGCGTGGAAGGCGGGAGGTACGTTCCGATGTATGGCGCCGGAAAAAATGAAATGGTAACAGTCGGGAGCTTTGAAATGGACAAACTGCCGGTAACCAATGCCGATTACCTGGCTTTTGTGAAGCAATATGCCCGCTGGCAGAAGTCCGCGACGCCACGATTGTTCGCCGACGCAGGTTATCTTAAAAACTGGACGGAGGATTTGTCTTTTCCTCCGTCCATGGCAAATGCACCGGTCACGAATGTATCCTGGTTTGCTGCGAAAGCCTACTGCGAATGCCAGGGTAAAAGGCTGCCTACAACCCACGAATGGGAATTTGCGGCCATGGCAGGTTATAATCACAGGGACGAACGCCGCGACAGCCTTTTTTCAGCCCGTATACTGGCAGCCTATGAAACGCCAAAAACGTATCTCAAGCCGGTAGGGCAATCGAGGGCAAATTATTGGGGACTGCATAACCTGAACGAACTCGTGTGGGAATGGACTTCCGATTTCAGTAGTGTCATGATATCGGGGGAGAACCGTAGCTCGGATGCGCGGGATCTGTTCTGCGGCGCAGGATCGCTCAACGCCACAGACCTGATGAACTATGCCGCATTTATGAGATATGCCTTTCGCAGCAGTATACAGGCCAAGTTTACGATTAACAATCTCGGTTTTCGCTGTGCCAGGTAGCTGACAGCTGATATCTATTAAACAGATGAAATCATTATTTTTTATTATCGGCTGCATACTG
>CAZLGW010000017.1:0-51535 GCA_964559125.1 uncultured Cytophagales bacterium | reverse complement strand
GCTGATATCTATTAAACAGATGAAATCATTATTTTTTATTATCGGCTGCATACTGATAACAGCCTGCTCCGGTACAACCGAATCTGCAGAAAAGAGTGCTTCCGGCGAAGAAATCAGCGATATGTCGATATACCAGCTTACTTCTTCCTGGCAGACCCAGGACGGTGAGGAAATAACATGGAGCGATCTCGAGGGAGAAGTACTGGTGGCGGTGATGATCTATACCTCCTGTAAGGCGGCCTGTCCCCGGCTGGTGGCAGACATGAAGAACCTGGAAGAGAAAGTAGGAAAAACACCTGCCCCGGTGAGATATATCCTGGTAAGCATCGATCCTGAAAACGATACCCCCGAACGCCTGAAGGAGTTTGCCATACTTAACAATATGGATGGGGATCAATGGCTTTTTCTGCGTAGCACGGAGGACAATACCAGGGAGTTTGCCAACGTGATGGCTGTAAAATATGCGAGGATTTCCCCGTTGGATTTCTCTCACTCCAATATCATTTCCGTTTTCGACAGGAAAGGCGCTATGGTACACCAGATGGAAGGTCTGGCAGTCAATAACAATGAGACTGCGGAAGCAATCATGACGGCATCGAGATGAAACCACGATATCTTTTTTGGATTTTCCTGGCTGCAGCCGGTCTGCTGCCTCAATGGGGAGCAGGGCAACAGTTGGAAGGCTGGGCGGATATCCGTATGCGTTACGAGTTTCGCAACGGGTATGGCGAGCTCAGACCCGACTCGGCAAAAGCGGCACATTTTATAACGCAGCGAAACAGGCTCCGGCTCGAGTATAGCGACAGTAAATTGAAAATACGGATCACTCCTCAGAATGTAAGGGTGTGGGGCGATGTTGCAACGACCTCGCGCAGCGATATCAATATGCAACTGCATGAAGCCTGGGCGGAACTCGCGCTCGGTGAACGGGGGGATGTGAGAATCGGGCGGCAGGAACTTGACTATGACGACGCACGTATCCTGGGAAATGTCGACTGGAACATGCAGGCCCGCAGTCATGATGTGATACGCATAAGCTACCGGCCCGACAGCCTGCAGCAGCTTCATGCCGGCGCCGCACTCAATGCGGGCAGGGAAAGTCTTTTTAAAGAAAACTACCCGGTAGCCAACCAGTATCGGCTGATGCAGTTTGGCTGGTATCGGGTAGGTACTACCGCGCGTTCACTAAGTCTCCTGGTTTTAAACCAGGGAATCCCCTTTCTCGCAGGACAGCAGGAGAAGCTGGCCTGGAATCAGACGATGGGCTTCAGGGCTCTGCGCCGTACAAAAACCTGGCATGCGGAATTATCCTCCTATTTGCAGACCGGACATCTCGGAGAGCGCTCTCTCCAGGCATGGCAGATTGCAGCTGTAGCCGGCGCAAATATTTCAGAGAAATGGAAGATCACAGCCGGTATGGAGCGGCTTTCCGGGCAGCCGTTGTCAGGGAAGGAGAAAACAGCAAGGAGTTTTAACCCCTGGTTCGGGACCAATCATAAGTTCAACGGCTACATGGACTATTTCTATGTCGGGAACCACCTCAACAGCGTAGGACTTCTCGATCTGTACGGCTCCTTAGACTGGCACTCGGGCCGAACCGGTGTCCAGCTTACATCTCACTATTTTGCAGCGGCTGTACCTGTTGAGCTTCCTATACAGCAGGGAAGAAAACTTGGTGTAGAGCTCGATGCGACGGTTCGTGTTTCAATCGGTAAGTTCAGTAGCCTGACAGCAGGCTATTCGCAGATGATCGCCTCTCCGTTGCTGGGATACATAAAAGGAGGAGAGCACGACAGAATGAATAACTGGTTTTATACTTCCCTTCACGTAAGTCCTCAGATCCTTCATCATACATTTCAGAGGGTTCCTTGAGCTTATTCCCAGTCTGACACTCCCTTTAGTTGGCTTAGGGCTGACGTATTTTATAAGGAAATAGTCACTGTGGGTCCACGGGGCCGGTTATGAAATCATTCCATCAGCACCAGGCTCCCGCCTCTCAGAACCGGGACGACATCATAGAGGTCGTGCTGTAGTGAGTAGGATATATCTTTATGGATGCCTAGCCGTTGCAGCCTCCTTACGTGTGACGAAGTTGCTACGAAAGAAAGCAGGTTGGCCTTACCCTGGTTATATAAACGCTGTGCCATCAGGGCGCCGTCTTCCTGTATGGTGTATTCGTTTTTTAATGCTTCGGCCAGAGCCCCTGCAAATAAAGTATCTTCGAGGTTAGGCCGGCCCTTCCAGCCGGAACACAGTACAAGGACGTCGTAAGGCTCATTGCGGAGATGGGCGGCAAGCGTTCCCAGGTTAAGGAAGGCGCCGATGAGGACTTTTACCGCCGATCCGCGCGCTTTCGAAATAGAGAGTGTACCATTGGTGGTCGTCATCGCGATTTTCGCCCCGATAAGCCTTTCATCCATGTAGCTGAAGGGAGAATTGTCCAGGTCGAATCCCTCCACTTTTTCCGCATTGCGTTCCGCCGCTGCGATAAAACCCCGTTCCTGCAGCGCTCTGCACTCTTCTACAGTTGCAACGGGGGTGATGCTTTCTACTCCGTAGGCTAGTCCCGTCACCATGCAGGATGTGGCCCTGAAGATATCCGTAACCACCACGATGCTGTTTTCAAGTTTATGCAGATGCAGCAGATCTGGCGTAAGGCAAACGTCGAAATTATTCATTCAGGAAGAATACTAAAATATAAAATACCGTTTATGCAGGATCCTGGCTTGATGTTTTGACAAAAGGAGGCCTGGTAACCCGGACTTTGAAGAGGCGCTCACGTATTTTAACATAGAGTTCTGTACCTGGTTTGGAATACCCGGCCGGCACATAAGCAAGCGCTATCCCTTTCTGGAGTGTGGGAGACTGTGTTCCTGAAGTTACCTCGCCGAGCTTATTGCCTTCGGCATCGGTCACCTCGTAGTGGGGCCGGGGAATGCCGCGTTCCAGCAGCTCAAGCCCTACCAGCTTGTTCTTCAGTCCGTTTGCTTTCCGGGATAAAAGGATTTCAGAACCAACGAAGGTTTTGTTGAATTTTGTTACCCACCCGAGGCCTGCTTCGAGAGGAGAAGTATTGTCGTCGATATCATTGCCGTAAAGACAATAGCCCATTTCCAGGCGGAGGGTATCTCTTGCGCCGAGCCCTATAGGTTTGATGCCCGCATCTTCGCCTGCCTCGAAAAGCGCTTTCCAGACGTGTTCTGCGTCTTCCTTTTTTACATAAATCTCGAAGCCTCCCGCTCCGGTATAGCCCGTCGCCGAAATCAGTACGTCATCGACTCCGGCCAACCGGCCTGTCGTAAAGGAATAATACTCCATGGAAGCCAGCGGAATATCCGTCAGCTTTTGTAGCGTATCGATTGCCTTGGGGCCTTGTACGGCGAAAAGGCAGGTTTCGCCCGAAATATCGGTGAGCGTCACATCATCGGACTTGAATTGTGAGATCCAGTTCCAGTCTTTTTCGATGTTGGAAGCATTGACTACAAGCAGGTAATTGTAGTCGCCGATACGATACACAAGGAGGTCGTCGACTACTCCGCCACGGTCGTTGGGTAGATAGCTGTATTGAACTTTGCCGTCTCTAAGGACGGAGGCATCATTTGCAGAAATGTGCTGGATGAAATTGAGCGCTCCGGGCCCCGATACCAGGAATTCTCCCATGTGAGAAACGTCAAATACACCAACCCCGTTTCTCACGGTATGATGCTCTTCAAGATCTGAAGAATACCTGACAGGCATTTCGAAACCGCCGAATGGGACAATCCTGGCTCCGAGTGCCACGTGCAGGGAATGTAAAGGAATTTGCTTCATGCGAATAAAAGTTGCGAAGTTTTCTGATCGAAACCTATCTTTATAAGGCAGATACAGAATTGCCGGTAAAGTTAAAGAATTATGGCAAATTCGCCGGATTGTTCCGGAAAGCAATATGATAAAGACTGACAGAGGGTGATATCGGGAAATAGTGGGAATTTTTGACCGGGAAAAGCACTAGTAAATACCAGGATGCAGGAATTAAAATGGCTTAGAATGCCTGCCATAGCAGTGTTTTCGATCGTATTTTGTGTAAGCCTGATGAACAGGGAGGCAGGAGAAGGTCAAAATACCCGCGCCGGCGCGTCGAAGGAAGACAGAGGAAAAGCACTTGCCATGCAGTATTGCGGCTCGTGTCACTTATTTCCTGAGCCCGGGTTGCTGGATAAGAAAACCTGGATGGAGAGCGTACTGCCTAATATGGCGTGGAGAATGGGTATCAGAACAGATGGAGAAGGTCCTTATGATGGCATGGACCAGGATGAAGTTGCTGCCGTAAAGTTGGCGGGAGTTTATCCTGAAGAACCTGTCATGTCTGCTGAAGACTGGAAACTGATTTTATCTTATTACGAAAAGGAGGCGCCCGGGGAAATGCCGGTACAGCATGTGAAGGACTCTGTATACAACAGCCTGCCGTTGTTTGAGCCTTCTCTTGCTTTTGTAGGAGATAATAAGGCCCCCAAGACCACCCTGCTGAAATTTGACAAACGTACGTCACGTCTGTACGTCGGAGATGACCAGAATTCCCTGTACGTTCTTAACGGTAATCTGGATGTAGAGGAAACCTGGTGGATGGATTCTGCTCCGGTCGACATAGATTTTCCCGAAAGTGGTGTTCCCCGTATACTGACAATCGGGTCTATAAGGCCGTCTGAGCAGAAAAAGGGAAGGTGGATGGCGTTATCGAAAGGGAACGACAGCGGGATAAACGTGAAAAACCTGCCGCGCCCGGTACGTTTTTATGTAGCAGATCTGAATAGCGACGAAAAAGAAGATGTACTTTTTTGCGGATTCGGCCATCATTCCGGGAAGCTATTCTGGTATGAAGGAATGGATCCTGAGAAAGAACATGTTTTAAAGGATCTGCCCGGCGCGCGTAAAGCTGTCGTACAGGATTTGAACAAAGACGGAAAGCCCGACCTGATAGTGCTGATGACGCAAGCCAGGGAGGAAATTGTGGCTTTTTATAACCAGGGGAATGGGAATTTCCGGGAGGTTTCCCTGCTTCAGTTTCCGGCGGTTTATGGCATGACCCATTTTGAACTGACAGATATGAATGGTGATGGATTTCCGGATATTCTTGCTACGAACGGAGATAACTGGGATCTTTCGCCCGTTTTGAAGAATTACCACGGGATCAGGATTTTTCTTAATAACGGTCGCAATCAGTTTAAGGAGAGTTGGTTTTATCCGCTCTACGGGGCCGGCAAAGCCGTAGCTGCCGACTTCGATGGTGATGGAGACATGGATATTGCCGCTGCGTCCTTTTATACGGATCTGGAAAATCCGGCACACGGATTTATTTATCTTTCCAATGAAGGGAATATGTCCTTCAGAGCGTATAGTACTCCCGAAGCTGCTGCCGGGAAATGGCTGACGATGGAGGTGGCAGATATAGACAACAACGGAACTCCGGACATTGTGCTTGGATCCTATTTCCAGAATTTTGGCGAAATGACAAGGCTCATGTTCAGGGGAGTAACCGAATTTCCGCAGTTGCTCATACTAAAAAATAAGGGGGCGCCTTAAGCACCCCCTTTTGACGGAGAAGAAAGTTTAAACGCTTACTTCACATCCCAGAATAACTTTGTCGTCAGCTTGTCTTTGTCGCGTACGGCAGCATAATTAGCGCTGTTGTAGGTGACTTCGTTGGACGGATATATCCATCTCACAGGAGGCTGAGTCTGTTCACTGGAATTGTCGACCCAAAACTGGAAGGTCGGCAGATCCAGCCTTCTTACGTCAGCCCAGCTTTCATACGACTGGATGATGCTATAGTGGAGCCATTTTTGAGTAGCGATTAGCGATAACCGTTCTGCGTTTGTAGCGGCTTTATCCCAGTTTACGCCGTCGCGCGCAATATAGGCGGTGATCTGCGCAGGGGTGGCGGCGCTAGGCGCAGCGACCCCGGTAGCGTTGCTCAGCTCAAGCAGCGAATTGTAAAACTCAACTGATTGGCCGATGGCTTTTTCATATACACTTTTTGCATCAGCAAGATTGTTGTTCCTGAGATAGTATTCAGCCTTGATCAGGTTCATCTGTGCCGCATTGATCAGCACACCCGGTAAAAATTTATTGCGGCTGAGCGTGTAACGGTGGTAGGACGCGACCAGCCCGTCATTTGCCTGCGCAGTCTGAACTGCGTTGGTGGCCATTGGATCAATCCCGAAAAACTTTCCGTCGGCGTTTTCTCCGGGCTCAAACAGGATAGGCAGCCTGGGGTCGTCGTTGGTGTTCATGTGATCGATCATCTTTTTGCCGGCGGTGTTGATGTACCATGTCAATCCTGATTCGAGTGAACCCTGAAAGTCATCGATATTGATTTCCGTGTTAACGTTAAAAACATTAATCTGGATGTTCTGGTCATTGCTTTCCACGATCGGGAAAGAAGACGGATTCCCCAGGATCTCGGCTATCTCCGAAGCAGACCTGGTCTTCAAAGCTTCAACATCCGACACGCGGTTGAGAAGCCTGAGGCGAAGCGAATTGCAATAACGCTTCCACATGGTAAGGTCTCCCCTGTTAATAAAATCCTGAGTGCTGAACGACTGCTGATATCCGGCATTTAAGGTAATTCCGTTCAGGTCCGTTGCGATGGTTTTCAGGTCATCGAGCATCATGGTGTAGAGCGTCTGGGCATCATCAAATTTTGCCAGAGCATTTGCGTAGTCTCCCCCTTTGGTGCTAAGAGTACCCGCCTCAGTAAAGGGGATATCGCCATGCAGATCGATCACACGCTGGGTGTAGTCATACAGGTAGATAGTAGCCGTGATCATAAATACCCGGCGATCGCGCTGCTGATCATCGCTTAGCGTAGCATATACTTTTTGCAGTTCACGGTATTGCGCCAGCGAATTGTAGTAGTTGAACCAAACGTCCTCGATACCAGATGACCCCGGGATATACTGGCGCGAATTGTTCGGCATGCCGGTAGCCTGGATAAAAGGATGCACATTGGTGCGAAGGCTTACGAAATAGTTGCGGTATTTAGGAAGAACATAGTCTTTATTCGACGCCAGGAATCCTGTATACTGCTTTTCTACCGTGGTTTGCGCTATTTTGGCGGGATCAGGATACCGCTCTGTAAATTCGGACTCATCGCAGGAAGTCAAGCCAAAGCTTAGGCCGATGGTTGCTGCTATCAAAAATATCTTTTTCATTTCTGTTCTCAATGTCGGTTAAAATTAGAAACTGGCCCTGAGCATAACGCCTGTCGTACGGAAAGAGGGGTTGTTGCCGGCGTTGACTACGTTGTCTACCCAGCGGGTACCCGCATTCGTCTGTTCTGCGTCAAGATCTTTGATCGTCCTGTAGAAGAAGAAGAGGTTACGTCCGAATACAGACACGGTTACGTTTTGCGTCCCTATTTTACTCGTGATATTAGAAGGGATGCGATATGAAAGAGAAAGCTCCCTCAATTTGATAAAGGTGTTGTTCTGGACATACATATCATAGCGGGAGTTTCCATATTGAGGTCCGCCCCAGTTGTAGGTAGCATTATAGTATACGGACTGAGGAATAACGTTGGTGTTGGTTTCGTAGCTCTGGGTTTCCGCATTGAAAACAACACCCTCCATCAGCATTCCGTCATGCCAGACACGCTCCCCGTTAGGTCCGGCTGCAGCCGTGGTCTGTATGCCATTACCATCAGCATCCTGGTAGTAGGATAACCCGCCGCTTTCCTTATCCATGTACTTAAGACTTTCCGTAGTCAAGCCCCTGGAGGTCATCCAGTTGATACCTGTGGGCATTACGTGGCCGCCGAAGCGGAAGTCGGTTACGATATCCAGGCCGAACCCTTTATAGCTGAGTGAGTTGATAAAGCCGCCCACCAGCTTGGGCATCGCGTTGCCGACCTTGATCCAGTTGTCCCCATCCAGTTGGTGAAGTCCGTCGGAGCCTACCAGCTTCTGTCCTGTGGGGCTGGTCGCAACACCGTGTGCGTAAATATCACCCATCGGCTGACCGACGATGGAGCGCAGCTGAGCGGCGTTTCCGTCAAAGTCGGCATGAAGAAGCTCTGTGGAGTTGTTGGCCAGTTTCTCTACTTTATTGGAGTTTTTAGCCAGGTTCAAAATCATGTCCCAGTTAAAATCGTCGTGCGAAGTGCCTTTAACCGGGCTATAATTGATCGCAACCTCAAGCCCCTGGTTGCGCAGGGTACCGATATTGGCCAGGATAGATCTCGCACCGGACGTCGAAGGTATTGAAAGCGGGAGGATCTGGTCGACGATTTGGGCGTTGTAGTAGCTGATATCAAAGCCAAGACGGTTCCTGAAAAGCTTGAGATCAAGCCCAATTTCAAACTCACGTTTTTGCTCAGGGCGTATCAGGTCGTTACCATAGCTGGAGCTGATATTAGTATAGAGCGAGGGAGATCCTCCCTGGTATTGTACGCCGAGCGTTCCCTGGTTATAGGAGTTGTTTGCTCTGTAAATTTCAGGGTAGTTACCCACGATTCCCCATGATGCGCGCACCTTGCCAAAGCTTACGAAGTGAGGAAGATCCAACGCATCGGAAAATACGAAGCTCGAGTTGACCGAAGGATACACAAAGGTGTTGTTCCCCGGGGCCAGCGTCGAAGTGCGGTCTCTGCGGATCGTACCTTCAATAAAGAAGATACTTTTATAATCAAAGTTCAGCGTACCCATGTAAGCGTCTCTGAGGTACCGGTCTCTGCGGTTGCTGCCGAGCGCAGTATTGACAGAGGCAGATATGTCAAAAAAGTTTTCGGTGCTCAATCCGCCGTCTGTTCTCCGCTCCGTAAAGGTGTTGAGCTGCCTGTTGGCCGTATAGCCTGCCATGACCGACATAGTAATGTCGTCATTCAGTGATTTCTCGTAGCTAAGCAGGACATCGCCATAGACATTGTTATAGAGGTTATTGTGCATGCTGAATGATCCGGAATTACCGAAAGCCAGCGGGATCTCGTTGTAATTTTTAGCCTCGATACGCTCGGAAGTCATATCGGTTGCGATCCGGCCCCGGAGGTTCAGTCCCTCTACTATATCCCAGTGCTGGGTGATGCTGGCTATCACACGGTCGCTGAATTCATCGTATTTGTTTTTCCGTGTCTGCCATACATAATCGGCGATGTCGGCTTTAAACCCGCTGCCGTCCCGGATATTTTCCTCCGGAGTAAGGCTTTGGCCGTTTCCTGTGCGATACTTGTACCCCAGGCTGGTCTGGTATTTGTTAAAATACCAGTCGGCCGATTCAAAGCGGTTCATCATGCCCCCAAAGTTGTTGATCATACGGTCAACTTTGTAGGGCCGGTTATGGGTATGCTGGTTTACATAGTTGACCATCAGGTCGGTTCTCAGCTTTTTACTGATATTGATCGTTGTGTTCAGGTTAGCTATGTTCTTGCTGTTTTTGGAGTCATAGCTGATCATCCCGTTGTCCTGGCGGGTAAAAGAAAATCTTACAGAGGCTTTCTCGGTCACATTGGATACTGCGAGGTTAACGTTAGAACTGCTGGCATTTTGAAACAAGTCGGCGTATGTATTGCCCGAAGACGAATAGGGCCTGATCTGGCCGTCCCAGGCCAATACGGGCTGCCCGTCAAATTTGGGGCCGAAGTTAACGGTTGCGTTCAGCAGGGAGCGGGTATCGTTGACTTTGATAAACCCGTTTTCATCCTGGCCGCCATCCAGGTAATTCAGCATATAACCCGGCCCTCTTACATCCTGGTAGCGGGGTAGATAAGCGATCTTATCCACATTATAGCTGGCTGAGAAATCCACACCGAACCCTTTTTTGCCAGCACCGCTTTTGGTCGTTACAAGCAAAACTCCGTTTACGGCTTCCGAGCCATAAAGCGCGGCGGCAGAAGCGCCTTTCAGCACCGAAATATTTTCGATATCGGCAGGGTTCAGATCGAGCAAGCCGTTCCCTCTGATCCTTTGGTCACCCCAATAATCTGTATTACGCGCCTCACCGTTCCGGATGGGTATGCCGTCGAGTATGATTAAGGGCTGCGTGTTCCCGGTGATGGAGCTCTGACCACGGATGTTGATGGCCACCCCCGAAGTAGCCCCGCCGGGGGTCGCGTTGATCGTCACACCAGGTGCTTTTCCATACAATGCGGTAGCAAAGTTGGGAGTAGCCGTTTTGACGAGCGACTCGTTGTTAATGGACGTCGTTGCGTATCCCAGCGATCTTTGCTCCCGGCTTATACCGAGCGCGGTTACAACCACTTCGTTGAGTAGGGACACATCTTCCGCGAGCACGACGTCTATAGTGCTGCGATTGGATATGGCCTCCTCTTTGGTGATAAATCCTATAAATGAAAATACAAGCGTACCGCCAGATGCGGCGTTGATCGTGTAGGAACCGTCTATATCTGTAGTCGTTCCTGTATTAGTACCTTTCAAAAGGATGGAAACGCCCGGTAGCGCAGTCCCATCGCTTCCGGAGGTCACTTTACCCGAAACGGATTGTGACCATGCACTGATGCTTCCGGTAATGAAAGCGACAGTAAGAAGTAGTACAAACTTTCGCATAAAAGATGTTGTTAGCTGATTTAATTAAGCAGTTACTATTGGTTTTTTAGGTAATAAAGCGTTAGATCATCGGTTGGCTCTTTGCAGAATGGTTGATTCTCAAGAGACGTTCAGGTTGGAATAAGTGAATTTAATAGGTATGGTTATATTCCGTTTGCCTACGAAACGGTACGGCTCCGGTTGTTCAGAACAGCTTTAATAGTATTTATGTCCTAAATATTGATACAAAATTAATTCTTTTGTTAAAAAAATAAAATTTATATGAATCTTTTATTAAAAAAAATTAAAAAAGATAAAACGGTAACGTTACCGTATAGGTTTGACAGATAAATAAAAAGCGGGGGTAATCGTAACATTACCCCCGCTTTTTATTTATACCTCCCTGGAATTTATACGGCGAAGCTCTCTCCGCAGCCGCAGGTGCGGCTTGCGTTGGGGTTTACAAAATGGAAGCCCTTGCCGTTCAGGCCGTCCGAAAAATCGAGAACGGTACCCGCCAGGTACAATATGCTTTTCTTATCTACTACGATCCTGATCCCCTTGTCTTCAAAAATCATATCATTCGGTCTCGATTCAGAATCAAATTCAAGATTATACATCAGACCCGAACAGCCTCCTCCAACTACGCCTACCCGTATATGATGATCGTTGGAATGTCCTTCCTGCTCGCGCAATGTAAGGATCTTAGTTTTGGCAGTTTCGGTTACTGTTACCATCCGGACAATTGTTTAAAACCACATCGATTCAGGGTGTATTTCCACCCGTGAGAAGAAAACGAGCCTTGCGGCAATTAAGTTCAATTCGAGGCCAGGATTCGGGGGCCTTCGAAATTTATTCCCGATACAAACACATTACTGGAGATCCCGGCAGTTGCAAATGTACTTTTCATGGCTTCTCCTATCTCTTCGGCTTCCGTACGTGTACGGGCCAGCGCAAACATAGAAGGTCCTGCGCCGGAAATACTACAGCCCAGGGCTCCTTTTTCCATAGCAGCCTGCTTGACCTCGTTGAATTCGGGGATGAGGATAGCCCTGACCGGCTCTATAATGACGTCTACCATTGAACGGCTGATCAGGCCGTAGTCACCGGTCATGAGGCCGCTGATCAGGCCTGCCACATTGCCCATCTGGGTGATGGCGTTTTTCAGCGATACCTCATTTCTCAGGATAAGCCGTGCGTCCTTGGTGTTCACTTCCACATCGGGATGAACGAGCGTACAATGGAGCTCGGTAGGAACTGCAATATTAAAAACATCCAGCGGTTTGTAGCTTCTTATGACCAGGAACCCTCCCAGAAGAGAAGGGCCTACGTTGTCGGCGTGGGCGGCTCCGGCAGCCATCAGCTCCCCCTGCATGGCAAAGGGAAGCAGCTCTTTTCTTGACAGGGGGCACCCGAGCATTTCGTTGAGGGCGACGACCCCTGCTACGGAGCTGGCTGCGCTCGAGCCCATCCCGCTCCCGAGAGGCATATTTTTGTGGAGAATAACGGAGGCCCCGAAATCTGAAATACCGAGGTGTTTGAGGAGGTGCAGCATCACGACCGTTACCGCATTGCGGCCTGCTTCGAGGGGTAAACGCCCTTCATCCCCGTAAATGGCCTCTATTTCGATGCCGGGTTCGGGCTTTCGCCTGATCTCGACGATATCTCCCGGGTTATCTACCGCAAAACCGAAGATATCGAATCCGCAGGCTACATTGGCTACAGTTGCAGGCGCAAATACTTTGATGTAATCCATTATTCGAAAATGGGTTGAAATTAGGAGTGGTCTTTATCCGAGATAGCTGCTCACACTGATAATATCCGCAAATACCCGCGTGGCAGTTACTTCTGCACCGGCTCCCGGCCCCTTGATCACGAGAGGAGTATCTTTGTAACGTTCGGTAGTAAAAGAGATGATGTTATCGCTTCCCGACAGGTTATAGAAGGGATGCTGCCTGTCTGCTATTTTCAGCCGGACAGTGGCTTTCCCGTTTTCCAGCGAAGCAATGAAGCGTAGCCGCCCCTCCACTTTTTCAGCGTCGGCCAGCAGACCCGAGAAGTAGTCTTCGGATACTTCGAGCTGGCGGAAAAATTCATCTACTGTCGGTGCCTGGAGGCAGTTTTCGGGCAAAAGCTTTGCTACTTCAATGTCTTCCGGTTCAAGAGGAATGCCCACTTCCCGGGCGAGGATCAATATTTTCCGGGCTACATCGAGCCCGCTGAGATCGTCCCTGGGATCGGGTTCGGTAAATCCTTTGGCCTTGGCATCCCGTACCGCTTCCGCAAACGGCAGATCCGGGCCGAAGGTATTGAAAATATAAGACAGCGTTCCCGAAAGTATGGCTTCGATCTTTACAAACTTGTCGCCGCTGGAAATCAGCCCGTCGATCGTACTGATGATCGGCAGACCGGCGCCCACGTTGGTCTCATACAGGAACTTGACACCGTACTTGAGCGCAGATTCGCGGAGCAGCTTGTAGTCAGCATAGGAACCGGAGTTGGCTACCTTGTTGGGAGTGACGATCGAGATAGAGGATTTTAGCAGCATAGGGTAGTACTGGACAATTTCCTTGTCGGAAGTACAGTCCACAAAAATGCTGTTCGGCAGGTTGAGCTCCTGGATACGCTGCACGAAGGCCGGAAGGCTGGTTCTCACGCCGTTGGTCTCCAGTGCTTCTTTCCAGGTCACGGGGGAAATACCGTTGGTGTCCAGGAGCATTTTGCGCGAATTGGAAAGCCCTGTGACATTTATCTCCAGCATTCTTTCTTCCTTCAGGTAGTTTGCTTGGTCGGCGATCTGGCGGAGAAGGGTATTTCCTATGAGACCGGTACCTACTATAAATATATTCAAAGACCTTGTCTCCGACTGGAAGAAGACGCCGTGGATAGCATTGAGGGCTTTTGACAGGTCATTTTTCCCGATCACCACCGAGATATTCAGCTCCGACGAACCCTGGGCAGTGGCCACAACATTAACCCCGTTTTTCCCCAGTACCGAAAACAGCTTCCCGGAGATCCCCGCGCTTCGCTTCATACCTTCGCCTACAATAGCGATAATCGACAAATGCTTCTGGGTGCTGATCCCGTCGATCTGCCCTGCTTCAATTTCTTTTTCAAAAACCTTCTCCAGTACCGACTGGGCTTCCGGCGCATCCTCCGGTTTAATAGCAAAGCATATGGAATGCTCCGAGGAAGCCTGGGAGATAAGGATCACGCTGATACCGGTTTCGGAAAGAGCCGTGAACAAGCGGGATGAGACGCCCGCCACCCCGATCATACCGCTTCCCTGGATGTTGACCAGCGCAATATCGTCTATCGATGAAATACCGGTGATGTCATACTCTTTTGTGGTCTTGGTACGGCTCACGAGCGTTCCCCGGAACGACGGGTTGAAAGTATTCAGTACTTTCAGGGGGATGTTATGCGCAAAGGCCGGCTGCAGACTGGGCGGGTAGATAACCTTGGCACCGAAATGCGAAAGCTCCATCGCTTCTGCATATGAAATATCCGGAACGGTAAACGCATTGGGAACCTTCCGCGGGTCGGCGGTCATGATACCGTCTACGTCCGTCCATATCTCGATAACCGAAGCTCCCAGCGCAGCCCCTATGATTGATGCCGTATAGTCGGAGCCCCCTCTGCCCAGGGTGGTGGTGATTTTATCTTCTGTCTGCCCGATGAAGCCTGTAATACACTGAATAGCAGATCTGTCGCTGAAGTGTTCAAGGATACGGGCATTCGTAAGGCGGAAATCCACGTTAGCCATTCCGAAATGGTTATCCGTGACAATAAGCTCTCTCGCGTCACAGAATTCAGCCGAGATGCCCGCACAGTTTAAAACGACGGATATGATCCTGGAGGAGAGCCGCTCCCCGAAGCTGACGGTGATGTCGGATGTCCGGGGCGAGAACTCGCGGATCAGCGAAACACCGCGCAGAAGATCGGCCAGCTCGTTGAATCCCGATTTGGTCAGCGCAATAATA
The DNA here is from genome assembly GCA_964559125.1 of uncultured Cytophagales bacterium. Classification (GTDB taxonomy): domain Bacteria; phylum Bacteroidota; class Bacteroidia; order Cytophagales; family Spirosomataceae; genus Ravibacter. The sequence continues at coordinate 37,038 of CAZLGW010000017.1, read as the reverse complement.
TTGCTTTGCGACTGTACCGGGATCAGTGATTTGATAAGAGCAAAATGTTTGGCTTCGATGGCATCCAGAAGCTCTTTGTAGGAGTCATTGCCGGCAGCGGCCATGCGCCCTATCTCCAGCAGTTTATTAGTTACCCCGCTCATCGCAGAGAATACCACCGCAACATGTTCACCCTGCCTGATATTGTCTTCAATAATACTGACAATATTTCTGATGTTTTCGGCGGAGGCGACGGATGTCCCTCCAAATTTCAATACTTTCATGCGTATAAACAGGCAATTGCGGGTGCAAATATACAACTGATTAGCCCTGTATGGAGAGAGTTGGGGAAAAAGTATAGACCTGGCGTCCCGCTCTCCCTCGTCTCGGACGATGGGAGGGCGATATCAGGTCTCCGACCTGATAAAAGCCGGCCTTTTTGCCGGTCAGAGACCGGCTTTCGCGCTTCCACCGTCAGAGACGGGGAAGAGCAGGGCCTGCCTAAAACCTGAAAACGAATCCGGCACCGGTATTGACGACTCCTACTGCGCGTTTTTCATCGATGAGATGAGAAGCATCAATGCCGGCGACCTTACCCCGGAGCGCAATATCCTTGAAGGTAGCCTGAGCTGCGATGGCCTCGGCAAATAGCTTGAACTGAACGACTGAGCCCAGCGGGATTCTCAGGCTCATTCCGCCTGCAAAACCCCAGCTTTGCGTTTTTACGGGCATCATGACTGCGTCGATAGGATTATTCCCGCTGGTGGAAGTCCCCTGGAGAGATACCTTCGGAGAAGTAATAAATAAACGGCCGGCCTGTGCATGCGCTTCCAGTGTCACAGTTCCCAGGGGGATGTAAAGAGCAGGTCCGATCATCAGCGAGGTCTGCTTCCATTCCTGTGCATCGGAAGTCCAGGAATACTGCCCTTCTTCTCCGAGCACTATTCTGTACATATTCACCAGTTCGTCGGCTTTTTGAATGAGTGGATTAGGGTTGGTACTGTTGATGTTGTGGTTGGCCGATAGCCGTAATCCGATACCGGGAAATAATTTCCTTTCGTAGCTTACCCGTCCGAAATAGCCTGAACCGGCCATACCTGCTTCCGGGTCATCCAATGCCTTACTCGCAAATTTCCCTACCGGGAGACTATAGCCTCCGCCAAAAGAGAATACATTTTTCTGGCTGTAAGAGCTAAAGCTGTAAACAAGAAAAAAGAGAAAAAGACTGAGCGGCCTGAGCATAGTCTGAAATTTTGTGTATTTACTTTACACGCTCGGAGCCCGGCTAAATTGCCCGGCCCGTAAAAAATATGTTTTCTACAAGCGGGCCAGAGCCTCCCTGATGGTCTGTATTTTCGATTCTGCGTCTGCCTGCTTTTGCCTTTCTTTCTGCACTATCTCCGGGCTGGCATTCTGAACAAACCTTTCATTACCCAGCTTCTTCATGACCGAATTCAGAAATCCTTCGGTGTATTCCAGCTCCTTCAGGAGGTTGACTTTTTCTTCTTCCGCGTCTATTTCTCCCGACAGATTCACATAGAACTCATCGGATTTGACAAGGAATGAAACTCCTTCAAGATCATCGGCGTAGCTGATCTCGTCAATGCCGGCAAGCTTCCTGATAAGCGGCTCAAGCGAGACGTAGAGGTCTTTTCTTTCGGTCCGGATGCGGAGGGGAAGCGCTGTTTTAGGACTTATTCCCTTCGAGCTTCTCAGGTTTCGCAGCGAAGAAACCAGTTCAAACAGGATCCCGAAGTCGGCCAGGATCTTTTCATCATAGGCTTTTACTTCCGGATACGCGCTGATACAGACAGAGGCCTGATCGGGGCGCTCATCTATATTCTGCCAGAGTTCTTCAGTAATAAAAGGAATGAACGGGTGCGCCAGGCGCATCAGGCGATCAAAAAATCCAAGAGTAGCATGGTAAGTAGCTTCGTCAATCGGCTGCTCGTAGGCCGGTTTGATCATTTCCAGGTACTGTGAGCAGAAATCATCCCATATAAGGCGATAAACGGCCCGGAGGGCATCCGAGATCCTGAATTTGTCAAAATGATCCAGAATCTCTTCTGCTGCCTGGTTAAAACGGGCCTCGAACCACGCGATAGCCAGGCCGTTGTTCACGGCGGCAGGCGTTGTGCTCCAGCCTTTGACGAGACGGAAGGCATTCCAGATCTTATTACAGAAATTTCTTCCCTGCTCGATCAGCTTTTCGTCATAGGGGAGGTCGTTCCCTGCCGGAGAGCTGAACAGCATTCCCGTTCTTACGCTGTCGGCCCCGTACTTTTCGATCAGCTCGATAGGGTCGGGGGAATTGCCCAGCGATTTCGACATTTTTCTTCCCAGCTTGTCCCTGACAATACCCGTAAGGTATACGTTGCGGAAAGGATACCGGCCTTTATATTCGTAACCCGCTATGATCATCCTGGCCACCCAGAAAAACAAAATTTCGGGCGCAGTTACCAGGTCGTTGGTGGGATAGTAGTATTGAATGTCCTCATTGTCAGGGTTTTTGAAGCCGTCGAAGACTGAAATCGGCCAGAGCCAGGACGAAAACCAGGTATCGAGCACATCCGGATCCTGGACAAGGTCTTCTTCGGTAAGGGCAAAGAGCCGGAGCTCATGCTGCGCCTTTTTCAGTGCTTCGCGTTTCGACCTGGCTACAATGATCGTTCCGTCCGGCAGGTAATAGGCCGGTATGCGGTGGCCCCACCACAGCTGGCGGCTGATATTCCAGTCGCGGACATTTTCCATCCAGTGCTTATAGGTATTCTTGAATTTCGGAGGAATGAGCCGGATGGTATCATCCATCACATTTTCCAGTGCGGGCCGGCTCAGGCGCTCCATTTTAAGAAACCACTGTTCCGAAAGACGGGGCTCGATAACCGCATCGGTACGTTCCGAATGACCGACGTTTGATTTGTATATTTCGGTTTTCACGAGTGCTCCAGCCTCTTCTAGCAGCGTGATGATCTTCTTCCTGGCTGCAAACCGGTCTTCTCCCACCAGTATCTGCGCTTTTTCATTAAGCGTTCCGTCTTCGTTGAGGAGGTCGATAATGGGTAGGTTATGCCTTTTTCCGAGCTCATAGTCGTTGGTGTCGTGCGCCGGGGTGACTTTCAGGCACCCGGTACCAAACTCCGTTTCGACATATTCGTCTGCGATAACCGGGATTTCACGATTGATGAGGGGGACGAGCACTTTCTGCCCGACCAGGTTTTTATACCGCTCGTCGTTCGGGTTGACGCATACCGCCACGTCGGCCATGATCGTCTCGGGCCGTGTGGTAGCGATGATCACCCCGTCTCCTCCTTCCGGCGATGCAGCGGCGTACCTGATATAAACCAGCTTCTGGGTAACCTCCTTCATGACTACTTCTTCATCCGAAACTGTAGTCCGTGCCTGGGGATCCCAGTTGACCATGCGGTGCCCGCGGTAGATATCTCCCTTGTTGTAGAGGTCTATAAATACGTCTATTACAGCATCGTAGAGATCGGGCTCCATGGTAAAGCGCGTCCGGTCCCAGTCGCATGAAGCGCCGAGCTTCCGCAACTGCTTAAGAATAATACCGCCGTATTTATGCGTCCATTCCCAGCAATACTCCAGGAATTCTTCGCGGGGAAGGTCACTTTTGCGGATGCCTTTCTCTTTGAGCATGGCCACTACCTTCGCTTCCGTAGCGATGGATGCGTGATCGGTGCCGGGTACCCAGCATGCTTCCCTGCCTTCCATACGGGCTTTTCGGACCAGGATATCCTGGATCGTATTATTGAGCATGTGCCCCATGTGCAATACGCCTGTTACGTTCGGAGGCGGGATCACCACCGTGTAGGGTTCCTTCTGCGGGTCGGGCTTTGAAGTAAAATACCGGTTCTGGATCCAGTATTCATACCATTTGTCCTCGATATCATCAGGGGCGTAAGTCTTCGAAATCATCGGTTTTTTCTCAATTAACAATAAGCCGATCCCTCTTTCTTCAGGATTCCGGAGTGCAAAGATAGGTGAATTTATGCAGTGCGGAGGTTGCTAATCCGGTCTATTTTCCCTAACATAGCAGGCTTAAAAGCTTTTCAATACAAACTGCTTATCCATGAAGCCCGTTGAATTTCACCTGCCTCAGGACTTTGATAAGTCTTTTATAGTCTTCAGAGAAAAGGGAGATTTTTTCCCGGCGCCCTGGCATTATCATGCTCATTTCGAGGTTGTGCTGGTTACCAGGAGTACGGGAAAACGTATGGTCGGCGATAATATCGGCTTTTTCGGCCCCGAAGACCTGGTATTCATAGGATCAAAGCTGCCGCATCTGTGGTTGAACGACAAAATATACCTGGACCGGGAGGTACGGGGGGCTGCCGACGCGATCGTCATTCATTTTACGGAAGATTTTTTAGGGACGGAGTTTATGTCCATACCGGAAATGCAGGACTTTAGAAAATTCCTTGCGCTGTCGGACAGGGGTATGGCCATAAAAGGCGACACCAGGAAAGATATCAATAAGGTGATAAAGCGGATGCCCGAAATGAGCGGGCTTGAAAGGCTTTCTTCTTTAATGCTGATTTTTGACATGCTCAGCGGCACTACCGAATTTGACATGCTGGCCAGTCCCAGGTATGTCGCAAACTTTAACGGCGATGTTTCCAGCCGTTTCAAGAATGTCATTCACTTCATCATGCAAAACTTCGACAAAGACATTACCCTTGCCGAGGTGGCTGAATACAGCAGTATGGGAGTTACGGCTTTCTGCAATTTTTTCAGGGAGCAGTTCCGCTGTACTTTTATAGAATACCTTACCAGCGTGCGGATAGGGCACGCCTGCAAGCTGCTTTCCGAAAATGACCGGAATGTGGTGGAAATTGCCTATGAAAGCGGTTTTAACAACCTGGCAAACTTTAACAGGCAATTTAAAAAGCTCAAGAACATGACGCCGAGCGACTACCGCAAGCTGTATCACGGCATCGCCCGTATCCCTACACACAACTACGCCTCATAACAAAGACGCCGTCATCCCTGCAAGTGTTTCCCTGATCGTCGATTCACTGTCCTCTTCAGCACAGCGATAGCGGCACCTCCAGGTTTCGTAGCCGCCGAGCGGCAGTTGGTCTTTCGGGGGCACATAGCCGATATTGCCGTTAGCCATGCTGATCGTAAAATACGGCTTCCCTGCAAACGCCTCTTTCAGACGAAGGCCGGTTTCCGCAAAAAATTCGCCTGCCAGCGCACCGACCAGGATATTGCCTATGCGGAATGCCTGTGCCGGGCAGCCTATCGTGTCGGGAAAACGCTCCACCAGCAATTGCTCGCGGGCATAAAGCTTCCTTATGTTGTCGGGAGTATCCGGTGTAATGGTCTCGTAATTGGCTTCCGCGACTATCTGCACTGCTTCTTTCAGCTGCATTTCGTCGGGCTTCTCCACCTGTAGGGTTACTTCCGAAAACGCGCTCTTCAAAACCGGGTCGTTTTCCCACCTGATCGTATCCATAGAGGCGATCAGCCGGTGCCCCAGGTCTTCCCCGATCAACCGGCTTTTGGCAAAAAGTTCTGTTGGATACCGGTCTGGCTGAAGAAAATCCCAGATATTGACATCCCCGCTGGTACCATTGGTCATCATCGCTACCATCTTTCCCCCGGGTGAAAGCTCATTTTCAAGGTAGGATGCAAATACGCCGAAATAGTCGGCAGAGATCGTCCCGTTTTCCCAATCGCCCACATAGTGAAGCGAGTAGTTGGCGAGGATCGATATCCACTCTCCGTTCAGGCTCCTGACGGCCAGGTAGGAGAGCCCTTTGTCGGGCGATGCTACCCGCTTATCGATAAAGGATTCGGCTCCCATGGGGTTGGTCTTGACTTTATCGGGCGCACCGGTAACAGGATTGATATAGGCGTAGCCCTCTTTCATGTAATACCGCCTGCAGACTACATGCTCCGGGACTTCTATGGATGAGAAGCCTATGGAAGCGGGCTGCAGGTTGGCTATCGCTTCGCTGACGGCAGCGACCAGCCGGGCAGGCAGTCCGCGGGTATAATCCATATCGATGCTCCCGAGATGTACATCGGTAAGAGAGCCGGCGGCGTGTGTATGGGTACTGGCGATCAGTATACTGCCGGCAGGGATACCTGTAGCCGCTGAAATCTGCTTTTTAGCCTCGTCTGCAAAGGGTTGAGGGACAATGCACGTGTCGACAATGACGAAAGCAATGGTCTGCTCTTCCGTCCGGAGCACAAGGGTTCTTGCGAACAGGTCGTCGTGGATATAATTGGCGAAATGAGTAATAAAATCGCCGTTGATGCGAGTGCCCAGAGGAGGCGTGATATTGATTTTGGCTGCTCCTGCCTGTAGGTTCATAAAAAACAGGTTTATTAAAAACAGTCGCTCACTTCCACGCGTTGCGCAGGAAGCGGAGCCAGTTTTCGTGGAAAATATTATCGATATCTTCAGAAGTATACCCTCTCTGTGAAAGAAGGTCTTCGAATTTCTGTAAGTCGGCTACAGAATCCATATCCCAGGGAGTCTGCTCGGTGCCGAAGATCCCGTCGAGGTCGCTGCCGATAGCAATATGACGACTATTCCCCGCTATCTGGCAGATATGATCCCAGTGATCTATCAGCTTTTCAAGCTTGATATCCAACTGCCAGGGGTCGGAAATCGCATCGATGAAGCGGATGTCCATCGCCCAGCAATCGAGCATCCCGCCTATCACCGCACCCTTTTCGACGAGGATCCTGATCTGTTCGTCGGCAAGCTGCCTTTGATTGGGCACCAGCTTCCTCACATTGTGATGGCTTGCCCATATAGGCCCGTCAAATTCCCTGACGGCTTCGTCGAATGCTTTATCTGTGAGGTGGGTAACATCGAGGATCAGGCCAAGCCGCTGTACTTCCCGGAGCAGCTCAAATCCTTTATCAGTGATTCCCCCGGTTGATTTGGTCCCTCCCGCATATCTGCCGGGCCCGAAATGAGAGAGCCCGATGGCGCGCAGGCCGTAGTCATAGGCGCGGTTCAGATAGCTGACGTCTACCAGCGAATCGGCGCCTTCAAGGCTGAGGATATACCCGACGGGCTTTTGCTCATCAGGTATTTCCGGCGAATTCCACAGCTTAAGGTGGGCTTCCAATTCATTGAGATTCCGGATGGGCGTCATTTCTCCCAACACTTCCATTTCTTTGTACCAGCAAAGCTGTGCCTGGGTCATAGCCCATGCCTGCTGAGGAGAGCTCCAGGCCGAAAGAGAGGGATTTCCTTTCGGGGAAACCCTTGCCAGTTGAGTCGCAACGACGAGCCCGATCCTGCCTTTTCTCAGTTCAGGGAGACAGACGGTTCCCTTGCCGCGGTCTGGCTTGTCTCTCATATTTGCCTCCCGGGCCCGTATGGCGTCCAGGGGTTGCGACAGGTCGCGGTTCCACTCGATGGCATTCATCGAAAGATCCAGGTGTCCGTCTATGATAAATCGTTTCATTGGAAGTCGCCAGGCGCTGTATCGAAAGCATATTTCTTTATCAACTCATGGATCTGGTAGCTGAAAGAATTCATTTTCCGCTCCCATTCCTGCACATCGTCCCTGGAATAGCTGAAAAATCCCCGCCCGCTTTCCATTCCAAGATGCCCGTTCTCCAGTAGAGCTTCGGTGTCCGGGTCAAGTTTACTGTCCCGGGAAAGATGCCGGTTGAGGTCTTTCATGACCACTCCATAGGCCGAAGTTCCCATCAGGTCCATGTACCGGGCGTTTCCTACAAACGGCAGGTAATATCCTGCGTCGTTCCGGCAGGCGCGGTCAATATCCTCATGATCGGCATACCCGTTCGATACGAGGTACAAGGCTTCGCGGGTGAGCGCTGCGTTCAGCCGGGCCCTTACGCTGAAGCCGCTCCGCACCAGGTAAGGGTCTTTCCCCCAGCTTTTTCCCAGCAGCATCATACGATTTAGGGCACTTTCGTCGGAAAGGTTGTTGCCGACGACTTCAAGGAAGAAGGTGGTATGAGCAGGCAGAGACCAGTTAAGTCCGATCAGCCTTTCGGGGACATCTGCTGACGACTGAAGCTCACCCAGCTCGATGCTTTCCATATTAATGGCGACTATTCCGTTTTCACCGGCATACCTGCTGCCGGTGCGGACTGCCGCTTTCTTTTCTTCCGGGCAGTCGGCGGTAACCAGGATGACCACCCCGAATTTATCCCCTTCCTGCGGAGTCGAAATCATGTCGAGCTCATGAATCCCGGAGGTCTGCAGCCGGAATTTTTCACTTAGCCTGAGATGCTCTTCTACGTTCTTCCGGGCGGTTTCAGGATCTCCGTTGGCGAAGACTACCTTATGACCGGCGATGAGAAGACAGGCTGCCACCGTATAAGAAAGCTTGCCTTCGCCAATTAAGAGAATAGGGTCTTTCATAATGTATAAAAGCTATCACATTCTCCGTAGCACCCGCTCGGCGGTATCCAGGAACACCCGTACGTCGTCGTCTGTATGGACTGCGCTGATATAGCAGAGGCCGCGCCCGATCACCCGCAGGCCTTCATCGTGGAGGCCCGCGATAAACCTGCTCAGCTTCGGCTTATCGAAACGCAATGTGCCGCGATAGTCTTCGGCCGGCGCTTCGCCGAAAGCGATGTTGAACATCGGTCCGGGACCTTGCACAACCAGGTTCTGCCCGGTTTCTCCTGCGAGCCGGTTCAATCCTTTGATAATATCCTGCCCGAGCCGGAACATTCTTTCATAAGGCTGTTCTTTTTCGAGTACTTCCATCGTGGCATAAGCCGCAGCAACCGTCGGGTTGCCCGAGTTCATGGTACCGGCATGAATGACTTTGGCTTCTTCGATCAGGTGCATCCAGTCTTTTTTTCCTACGATCGCGCTGATGGGATACCCGCTTGCGAAAGCCTTGGCGAAAATTGAAAGATCGGGTGTAATGCCGAAATAGGATTGGGCGCCTCCCAGGTGCATCCTGAAGCCGGTAATGACCTCGTCGAAGATCAGGGCTATATTGTGCCTGGTGCAGATATCGCGGAGCCCCTGTAGAAAGCCTTCTTTGGGAACTATACAGCCGTTATTACACATAATGGGTTCTGTAATGATAGCAGCAAGTTCATCCGCATGTTTAGCGACGGTACTTTCGACCAGCGCTAAGTCGTTCCAGGGGAGAATAATGAATTCTTCGCGGGAAAGCGGCGACAGTCCCTGTGACCATGGAAATACATTCGGCTCCTCCCTCGAACCCAGGGCCTCTTCTGAAGGGGTAGAGATTCCCCAGGCCACGTTATCGAGCCAGCCATGGTAATGGCCTTCAAACCGGAGGAATTTGTTTTTCCCCGTTTTGGCGCGTGCTACCCTGAAAGCGGTTTGCACGGCCTCTGACCCGTCGAGGCAAAAGCGCATGATTTCGGCCGAGGGAATGTGCCGGTTCAGCATCTCAGCCAGCTCGATCTCCCGGATATGCTGACCTGCGTAGAGTTGGCCGGATTCCGAATAAGAACGTACCGATTCCAGTACATGAGGGTGGGAGTGCCCGAGAATAAGCGGTCCCTGGCTTAGGGTGAAATCGAGGTATTCGTTGCCATCGACATCGTAGATCCGGCTCCCTTTCGCATGTGAATAAAAAATGGCATGCGGGTGATTGTATTTCCGGAATTCCGAGGCTACGCCGCCGGCGAGCACTTTTTTGCTCCTGGCGAGCATTTCTGCGGATTTACCGTACCTTGAATTTTCCATTATCTGTTTGGAAGAAAAGTTTTATTATGACCAGTTTTTAATTTTATATCCCTTGGTGCTGTAATATAGCAAAAACAGGTAACATGGGATCAGGACGGTAACGGCGACCTGAGGAGTGGACGGATAGACGTCGATCAGCCTTCCGAAGAGAAGCGGGAAGAGGCCTCCACCTACGACCGACATCAGGAGTAATGCGGCGCCGATCTTGGTAAATGAACCGAGTTCTCTCACCGCCAGCCCCCATATAGTACCCCATAACAAGGCGGCGCCGAATCCCATGGCGATCATGAAACCGACCGACGTTAATCCTGTCGTCGAATAGGCGCCGATTGCGAGGGCTATTCCCAGGATAGAGACATATTTCAGAGCCGATTGCTGTGAGATATACTTAGGAATTACAATGGTACTCGTAATATATCCGCCCAGCATGGCATAAAGCGTGTACTCGGCGAAGTGCCTGGCTTCCGACAGCGGAATACCGAGCGCTTTGCTGTAAATAATGATACAGTCGATCGGTATTACTTCACATGCGCCTGCCATGAAAAGGGCAAGCACGCCCAGTACAAGATAGGGGTACTGCAATACCGATGTTTTTTTCTGCTGGCCCGGCACGATTTCGGGTTCACCCTTCTCTTCAACGTCAGGGAGCCGTGAAAATCCTATCAATACCGCGAGAAGCAACAGAATGATCGTGATGACCAGGTAGGGATTTACTACTTTCAGCACATATTCATCCAGTATGGCTGCCCTCTCGATAGCTGTCGCAGTCGAGATCGACTCGACGATGCTGTCGGCATTCAGCAGGAAAATAGCCCCGAGTATCTGCTGGCTTAAGATGCCGGCTGTTTTGTTGGCTACACCCATAACGCCTACTCTCTGGGCCGTACTCTCAATGGGGCCTATGATGGCTACGTATGGATTGGCGGCTGTCTGCAGGAGCGCCAGGCCCGTACCGGTAATGAACAGCCCTGTCAGGAACAACCCGTAGGTACGTGCAAAGGCGGCAGGGAGAAAAAGGGCGGTCCCTACAGCCATTACGATCAGCCCTATCACCATACCTTTTTTATAACCTGTCGATTTGAGGATATAGGCAGACGGGATAGCCATGATAAAATAGGCTATGTAAGAGGCGAATGCTACCCAAAGGGACTGGAAGTTGGTGAGTTCGAGGCAGATCTGGAAATAAGGGATGAGGACCCCGTTTACCCAGGTGATAAAACCAAATACAAAGAAGAGGATGGCGATGATGCCAAGCGCGTAATAATTGGAGGTTTTCCCGGACATCTAGCTGCGGTTAGGGTTTGGGGCAGGATATTCTGCCGCCAGGTCATATATTTCTTCGTTGAAAGCGGCAAAAGTTTCAGCCCACCACGAAGCGTCGGTTTCACTGTAACTGAAAAGTCCCTGTCCGGTCGATATCCCCCGTGCACCCGATGCTACGATCTGTTTCATTATTTCGGGAACCTCGCTGGAATTGCTCAACTTTCCAAACAGCGTGTTCAATCCGTGCAGGTCTTCCAGGCCGAGATAATCCAGGCGACGGAATATACCCATCAGGGTCATCCAGGAGCCGGCATCGTAGCGGAAGCTCTTGTCGATGTCTTCCAGGCTGATATGATTTCCTTCCACCAACGCAAATACCTCGCGGAACACCGCGTACATAAGCCGGTTGGTGATAAAGCCCGGCAGGTCTTTGCGGAGAATAGTCGGTTCTTTTCTCCAGTGACAGGCAAGATCATACACTTTCTGTGCGTAGGCCAGCCCGCTTTTATCTCCACAGATGATTTCCAGGAAACGTGTAAGATAAGCCGGTTCGGCCCAGTGGATCCCCAGGAATCTTTCCGGTGCGGAAACCATTCCCTGGAGATAGCTGATCGGTATCGCTGAAGTATTGGTCCCTATAACGGCTGCAGGGCTGATCACAGCGTCTATTTTCTGCAAAACAGCCTGTTTGACGGGGATCGTTTCGATCACGCATTCGATTACCAGCTGACAATCTTCCAATTGCCGGTAGTCTTCGGAAATGGTAAGCGATGCCAGGGCCTGCTCCATCGGAACAGCCAGCAATCCCAGCTCGTTGCAGTGGCCGAGCGTCTGGCTGATTTTTTCTTCAGCATTTACCATATCGCCGGGAGTGGGAGCAATGGCTTTTACGGGATGGCCGGCCGTCAGCATGTTGACGACGATACTCCTTCCCATAAGGCCAAGGCCCACAATCCCGACGGGGATTTCAGTAGGCTTCAAGAGGGTAATGCTCAGAGTTTTACGATGCAGTCTATTTCCACCTTGATGTTTTCAGCCAGCACTGATTGCACAGTGGTCCTGGCGGGCTTGTGATTAGGGAAATAGCTGGCGTAAACTTTGTTGTACCGGTCGAAATCGGCGATGTCGGAGAGGTGGACGGTACATTTTACCGCACGATCGAGTGAACCTCCGGCCGCTTCCACGATAGCTTTTACATTGTCGAGCGTGCGGGTGGTTTCTTCTTCGATGGTACCCAGCACGAATTTGGAAGTTTTGAAGTCGACGGAAGCCTGGCCGCTGACAAAGAGGAACCCGTCGGCAATAACACCGTCGGAGTAGGCTCCGGTTACAAATGAACTGTCGCGGTCGGGATGTGTGATGGTTTGCATAATAACGCTTTATTTTTTGGGAAATATGGGGATTAGGATAGTGGTCTTAATCAGTTACAAAAGTAGCAGGTATGCCCTTTTTTTCTACTATTATCGTCTGGATAACTGGTACTATTTTATGGGAACCTCGAAAAACCCCTTATGGGCCTTTAGCAAAAACGGCCTTGCAAGGAGATGCAAGGCCGTTTTGTACAAAACCCTTTCCTAAGGGTTCTTATCCCACCAGAGAGGTGTGCTGGCTTTGTCGCCACCTGGTCCGAGCAGCTTGACGGCTTCGGCGACAGCTGCTCCGTTGGTATTCTTCTCAGCTGTAATGAAAGGAAATCTGCGGATGAATTGATTCGCAGGAACTTCTTCATTAACAGAATTCACGACATGGTATAGCTTGGGATAGAGTGTCCTACGAAATTCGGCCCAGCCTTCACAGCCGTCGGGGAAGACCGCCAGCCATTTCTGGGTACCGATCTGCTCACGTTGTATGGCTTCGGAAGCACCCCACTTGACCGGGATATCGCTGACAGGGGGAGAGCTCAACCCGTCGCCCGGCGCAATCGGGGTAGTAGTTCCTACGATATACTCCTCAACGGCGGCTCCGGTAAAGCCCCATGTAGCCATTGATTCGCGGATGCCTTGCTCGTAGAACTCCTGTGCGGTGCCGCCCCCCATATTCCAGCCGTTAAGCGCTCCTTCGGCACGGAGAAAATAGGCTTCGGCAGCGTGCATAATATTTGCCGGGACAGCAAAGAGGTTTTCCCAGTTTGATCCACCGCCGGTATGTCTTATCCACCGGGCTCCCACATTAGAATTAGCATTATTGGTATTTAGCGGCTGGGTAAGCTGTGCAGGATCGAGCCCGTTTCTGAGGCCTTCGTACGTACCTGTTTCGAACGCAGGCTGAAAGAATTCAGTCATGCGGGGGTCCTTAAACCCTTTAAGAATAGATTCCATCGTGGCGCTCATACGGAACTCACCCCAGGCGGCGATGCGGGAAATACCGTTTGCATCGGCGCTGTTTACAGCTGTCCGGACCATCATAGCGTCGTCGGCAGCACTTTCCATGACGCCGGAGGCTACAGCAGCCTCTGCTTCTGTTTTAGCACGGGCCGGGTCCACGTGTGAGATACGCAAAGCCAGGCGTAACCTGAGCGTGTTGGCAAACTTGATCCACTTGTTCAAATCACCTTTGTAGATGATGTCTGAGTTGCCATACGGAGTTTCCGATGTTTTTGTTTTTAAAATGGCAACAGCCGCAGTCAGACGCTTAAAGAAATCATCATAGATAACATCCTGGGCATCATATTTAACGCTCCGTGCGGGAATCCCGGCATCCAGGTAGGGGATGGGGCCGTAGTAATCGGTTACACGGTGAAACGAGAAAGCCCACCATACATTAGCCAATGCATATTCGGCAGACTGCGGATCGTAGTTGTCAAAGATGGTCATCAACTGCGGTACAACCTGCGTGTAGATAGGGTTCCAGTGAGAGCCGATCCATCCCATATTGGTATGATAGCGGTCAGACTGGAAGTTAGGTGTAGTAGTAGCATAAAACTGACACCAGAGATCCGCAAAAAGGTTTGTAGCAGTCTGATAGTTGGGATGGTAGGAACCATAGGACAGAGCCCTGGAAAATACTTTTGGAAGTTCAGCCGGAGTCAGGGCCATAATCTGAGTCGGACTGGTATTTAACTCCGCAAAATCGCCTGTACATGATCCCGCACCCCATAATACTGTAGTGAGCGATGCCAGGCCTGCCGCTTTCCGAATACTATTTTTATTAAATAATTTCATTTTTCAAATTGATATAAGTTGAAAATACGCTGTCGTTATCAGAACCCGAGTTTCAGGTTTAAACCAATCGTTCTTGTCGAAGGCAGGTTTCCGTAGTCGATCCCCTGATAGTTGCCCGCACCGAGGTTGACATCCGGGTCGAAGTTCATTTTACGCTTCTTTATACCCGGGATATCCAGCGTAGCATATCCTCTGTACAGGAAGAACAGGTTTCTGGCGGTAAGAGAGATCCTGGCATTATTGATAAAGAACTTGGCCGGCATGGGGACATTATAGCCCAAAGAAAGTTCGCGCAAACGGAAGTTGGTGGTGTTATAAGTAAAGAATTCGCCCCAGGAATAGCGTCCCTGCGATACTGTCTGCCAGAAGCTTTCAGCATTTATGCCGACATTGTTTGTCTGGCCTTCGCGTGTCACGGCTGGTAAAACCCAACCTCCTTCGCGATGCTGGGTCGTGTATTCGGCAGTACCATCATAAGCAAGGTTCGCCTCTGTTCCCGACGTCATTTGACCACCTACTCTTCCGTCGATCAGGAAGGTCAGTAAGAAGTTTTTGTAGTTAAACGTGTTATTCCAGCCCAACATAAACTTGGGGTTGAAGTTACCCAATTTGCCGACCTCCCCTTGCAAAGGAAGACCTGTGGTTTCATTGACTACGAAGCGGCCCTGAGCATCCCTTGCCCATGTATAGCCGTACATATCTCCGTAAGATCCTCCTTCGTGAACAGCGATACCGGCTGTACGTACTACTGTTGCTATCCAGGCTTGTTTGATATCTTCATGCAGTTCAACTACTGTGTTGACATTGCGACCGAAGTTGACATTGGTTTCCCAGGTAAGCGGGCCGCCCTTCAGCGGGCTGCCGCTCAGCATGAATTCGAATCCCCTGTTCCTGATTTTACCGGCATTGATACGCTGTTGGGCGAATCCGGATGCATTAGCCAGGTCAAGTGTAAGAATCTGGTTGACAGTGTTGCTATTGTAGTAGGTGAAATCAAGTCCCAGTCGTCCGTTGAAAGCTCTGAAATCAAGTCCAAATTCCGTAGCCGATGAAATTTCCGGCTTCAGATTGGCGTTGGGCAATACAGTTCCGCGAGAGATGTAGCCACCAGCGCCTCCGGGTGTGAAAGCAAAAGAAGGCAATAGCTGGTAGGGGCCGGTATCGTTTCCAACCTGGGCCCATGAAGCTCTCAGCTTGGCAAAGCTTATCCAGCTTGGCAGGTCTACTGCATCTGACAGGAGAAGATTACCACCTATAGAGTAGTAAGTATAAGAGTGAGGAGCCGGCAGCGTTGACGACCAGTCATTCCGTATAGAACCGTCTACAGTCAGGAAATCTTTGAATGAGACTGAAGCCGTACCAAATACATATTGCAGCTCCTTTTCAGAATAAGAAGCAACCGGTGTCGTGTTGGTGGCGAAATTCAGATTGAATTTGTTTACCACGGAAAGCCCGGTGGCAAGCGCACCGGTTTCGGTGTACTTGTTGTAGGTAGACCCGGCGCCGAAGTTATATGTAATTGCGAAATCTTTTCCCAGGTTATTATTACCCGAGAGAATCAGATCCATGTTTCTTTCCAGCCTGTCCCCGACAAAGTTCTCGTAGTTACCGCCCGCGGCAGCATAAAGCAGGGTGAGGTTGGAATATCCTCTTTCATAGGCATCTGTATAAGAGTCATAGCTGATACGCCCCTGGACATTGAGCCAATCTGTAATCAGGTATTTCGCAGAGCCCAGTACAATCGACCTGTTCCGTTTTTCGCTATCGAAAGTACGGTTAATAGTCCAGTACGGGTTCATGTAAATCCCGGAGGCAGTCCAGTAAGTGGGCTGGCCGGCTTCATTTTCGAAGGTTCTGTAGTCGTTCAGGTTTACACTGCGTGGAACTTTATTAAGGTTCATTACTACACCACTGTTTTCACCTGTCCGGGGCTTGTTTTTCAGATCCTGGTTGATATAGGTGATTTTACCGTCTACCGAGAGTCTTTTGGTTAAGTCTGCATTGATCCTTAGGTTGAGTGTGTGGCGCTGCAGATCGTTGTTTGGAAGAATGCCCTGGTTTCCGTTATGAGTGTAGGACAGGTAAGTCCTCACGCTTTCGGTGCCTGCTGAAACCCCTATGGAGTTGTTGGTCGAAATAGCGTCACGATAGAAATCCCGGACATTATTGGGGTAAGTAGTCGTTTTTCCTCCCCAGGAACCATATCCGTTGGTGTTTGTCTGCCCTCCGGCTCCCTGGCCATATTCATTTTGAAAAGCAGGAAGAAGGAAAGGCGTTTCTACAACAACGCCTGAATTGATTTCTGTCGAGATTTTGCCGGCTTTACCTTTTTTGGTAGTGATCATGATGACCCCGTTGGCAGCCCGGCTTCCGTAAAGCGCCGATGCCGCGGGACCCTTCAGGATGGTCATTGTTTCGATGTCATCAGGGTTGATGTTAGCTGCTCCGTCACTACGGTTAATAGCCCCGAAGTCGCTTCCTACCTGGCTGCCGACAGAGTTGTCGATGGGCACCCCGTCAACTACGAAAAGTGCGTTGTTACTTCCTGCAATAGAACGGTTACCGCGAAGCGTTACCCTCGTTGCAGAACCGGGGCCCGAAGAGCCTTGTGTTACGACCAGACCGGCTACTTTGCCGGAAAGCGTATTCACAAAATTGGCATCGCGTACGTCCGTTAACTGTTTTCCCGAGAGTTGCTGGGTAGAGTAGGTCAATGTTTTTGCTTCCCGCTCAATACCCATTGCCGTAACTATGATCTCAGAGAGCGCTGTCACGTCTTCGGCCATTGTTACATTTACGGTACTCCTGCCTCCGATCGCTAAGTCCTGGGAAACAAAGCCAATAAAGGAAAAAGTCAGCGTTGCAGTTCCGGAAGGAGCATTAAGGCTGTAGTCACCGTTTACATCGGTGGTGGTTCCTGTAGTCGTGCCTTTTACTACTACGTTTACTCCGGGCAGGGGATTCCCGTTGCCATCCGACGCTTTTCCTGCCACTTGGAATGTCTGAGCCGAAACACCGAGTGAGAAGAGCAGGAACATGCTCAACACACCGACGGCCCGATAAACCGGATGCATTTTTAGATTCATCTTCCGAGACGGGTGTTTCGGAGAGGATTCTGTTAGTACTGAAAGTTTTGTAATTACCGACATGCGTTTGTCATTTTAGTTGATGGTTGGTTTTAAAAAACTTGGTTAATACAAATATATTATTCGGTCTTGTCCTTTCCCTATATTTTTTGTTGTATTAGTGGTATAATCTTTCAAAAAAAGAGTAACTATCTGACAGACAAATAGTTATATTTATTATAAATTTTAATAATATCGGGACTTAGGGGTAACAGACCGTCGCTAAAGAGTCGAATCACCGGAACTCAAGGGACAATTTCCATGAACTCTCCCTCTTGATTGCATGATGCGACTCTCTTAAATACGTGTATTTACAGTCATTTTGTTGCAAAAACAAAAAATTGCAGCTCAGCGTCTCTGTAGCATACCGCCGGGATTTTCCCTCACTCTCTTCACCTCCCTGGGACTTACCGGGTAGGCATTATTTTCGAATCCTAATCGTATATACGTTAATATCTGGGCTACCTGCTCGTCTGTAAGGAAGTCATGCGGGGGCATCACTCCGTTATAGGGCTTTCCTTTTACCGTAATGGGTCCTGAAAGTCCTCTCAGTACAAGGTCGATCAGTCTCCAGGGGCTACCCGTCACCCATTCGGAGCCTACCAGTGTCGGGTAGCGGTTCCCGTCGCCGTTCCCGTCGTTGAGATGGCAGGTTGCACAGTACAGGTTATAGAGCTGCTCCCCGGCTGCCATGTTCCCTTTTTGAAGATTATCTTCTTTTTGGTCAGGAGTTTTGATATTGGTGCGTTGTTTCCTGGCTTCCATTCCCGCGAGCTGGGCTTTTCCGAACCCGCTTTTCTTCCCTTTATACATAATCCGCCAGATCTTCCCGTTCACGCTCTCGCTGACATACAGCGACCCGTCGGGTCCCATGGCAAGCCCTACCGGACGACCATGGGCATCGCTGGTATTGGGGATGGTATCGATCCCGGCAAACCCGTCGGCAAATACTTCCCAGGGGCCATCGGCTTTGCCATTTTTCATGGGAACGAACGCAACGAAATAGCCTGCCTGAGGGTAAGGAGCACGGATGGTAGAACCGTGGAATGCAACGAATGCTCCGTGACGATACCGTTCAGGAAATTGATCGCCTGTATAAAAAAACACATTGTTGGGCGCGAAGTGTCCCGGGAAGCCTGTCACAGGCAGTCCCACGGTATCGGCTCCGTCAGCCCTGCTTTTATCCCCGCCATACTCCGGGTTCAGGAGTTTTTTCTCCTTCATCTGGTCGTAGTAATAGTAGGGCCATCCGCCGTTAAACCCCCGGGTAACCCTGAAGAATTCTTCGGAAGGGAGCAGGGCGCTTTCCCAGGTTGAATAGAGTTCCGGCCATACGCGCGAGAAATTATCACGTCCGTGCTGGGCAGCATACAGGTTGTTGTCGACCGGATCCCAGTCCATACCTACGATACTCCTGATCCCGGTCGCGTATTTTTCACCGTCGGACTGCACCTGGTTGAGCTTGTTGGCGTCAAACTTCCATATACCTCCAAACCATTCAAGCTCATCGCAGGGAGATTTTCCTTTCCCTCCCGGTTTCCTGTTTTCCTCCTGGCAAACATCGCCCGGCGCTCCGAACGACACATAAAGGTTGCCTTCCTTGTCGAATGCAATCGCTTTGGCCGAGTGTTCGACCCTTCTTCCGTTGAGGATAATCGTATCACTAACGACAACCTCAGTTTTTGCAGTCGGTACCAGCTCCCCGTCGCTCAGTTTTGTGCGGTACACAGCTTCGGGGGTAGAGAAGTAGAGATAGCCGTTGTATACTTTCATAGCCGTACCGTAATTGTGGGAGTCGGTATAATCGCCGAAATACCTGATGATATCGGCTTTCCCGTCGCTATTGGTATCCCGCAGGGCTATGCTTCCTCCTTCGGGCGTGATACCCCTTAACTTCATGTAAATGTCGCCGTTGGAGTTGACGTCAAGATGCCGGCCCCTGCCGGTGCTGTCAGCTACAACGAGGGCTTCGAACCCATCGGGTAAAAAAAGGCCTCCGTTATCCGCGTCGCCAGCCGGAAGCTGAGGACCGGCGGGACCGCAACACAAAAGCAGGCTGGTAAGTGTCACTACAACACATACTTGCGGGAGCAGGGTATTAGAACGGTACAACATGTATAAGAGAGCTTAAAAAAACCGGGAAGAACGAAACTAACTATAATTATCGGGATTATTGAGGTAAAGGGATAGAAATTGCATTGAGGTCATATACAATCCTGCC
This sequence comes from uncultured Cytophagales bacterium, assembly GCA_964559125.1. Taxonomy (GTDB): domain Bacteria; phylum Bacteroidota; class Bacteroidia; order Cytophagales; family Spirosomataceae; genus Ravibacter. The sequence goes on along the minus strand of CAZLGW010000017.1, from coordinate 17,592 downwards.
ACCTTTAACAGTAAGCTCGCATTCCAGTTTCTGGTTGCCCTCCTGCTTGTACCGGGCAACGTCGAAGAAGCCGAATTTACCTTTTTGAAGATTCAGCACCGCAATATCGGCAATTGCCCCTACCGACAGGTGCCCCAGTTCCTTCTGGTTAATTACCTCCGCCGGTCGCCAGGTACTGGCTTTGATCACTTCAGTCAGCGGCATGCCCAAAGCCAGGAATTTCGACATCACATTCAACTGGTCTTTCATCCCGGCGTTCATACTGCCGGTGTGAAGGTCTGTACTGATTACATCCGGGAAAAGGCCTGCTTTAATGGCAGGAATGGCCTGGGAATAGCGAAAACTTCCTCCTCCGTGGCCCACATCGTAAATAATACCTTTCTTGCGCGCTTCCAACACGAAGGGCTTCAGCGTTTTCCGGGCAGTATCGACTATAGACTCCTTGGTGTTGAGCAGTTCGCCGTAGACGTGAGTGAAAATATCGCCGGGGCGCATTTTTTCGAGAAGGAGGGTTTTGAGCGACAGCCTGGGAGTACAGCCGCCGAAATCGACCATAACAGGCAGATTGCTAAGCTTCCCGGCTTCTACAGCTCTTTCCACGGCTATGAAGCTCGGGCTGTGATAGTGGGCAACCTTGATTCCCACGATATAATCCGAATATTTTTTTGCGGTGTCAGCAGCCATTTGAGGGTCCATATATTTGGTATCCTGCTGATACTCGGAGTATTCGCTGCCTTTCATGCCCTCGTAGCCCACATTGAGAAAAGCGAGCACTCTTGTCGCCGAACGATCTACTATGTTATTCTTAAATACCGCAAAATCTTTTGCACCCGAGCTGCCTGCATCTACAACCGTCGTCACCCCTACCCGGAATGTAAAGCCGTCGGCAGGAAGGGAGCCGAAGCCATAGCTGAGATCGCCGTCGGAGACAGTACCGGCAAATACGTGGCCGTGCATATCTATAATCCCCGGCGTTACCAGCAGGCCTTCCGCATCCACCACCTGTTTTGCACCGGCCGGAGCGATATTTGCGGCAACGGCGGCAATACGGCCATTCGCCACGGCTACGTCCATTTTTTTATCGATTTTATTTTTGGGATCGATAACGCGGCCGTTTTTTATCAGGAGATCATACTGTTGGGCAGACAGAGACAGGTATGACAGGAAAAAAAAGAAAAGGCAGGTAAAACGTAATATCATATATCTATTTAAAACCGAAAAAGAAATTAAAGGCAGAATTATACTGAAGCTCTGGTAAGCTCTTCCCGGATCCGGCTCGCAACGATCTTCTCCTCGCCCGGCCGGAGCATAAAGACTGTAATCCGTATACTATCGGGATCCTCCCAGGCGATCGTCTCGATGGAAGGAGCACCAAGTCTCAGCTTCTCACCCATTTCCTCGCGTTTCAACTTAACAACCGAAGGATCCCATCCTATTTTCAAAGATGGATTATGGTTGGCGACGGGGGGAATGATATCTTCCGTATAGACGCCTTTCAGGCTTTTGAGCTGATTTTTGATGTGCGCGATACGGGCTTCCCACATTTTCCAATCTTTCGCATGATCATGTTTTACGTAGCGTTCAAGTGCAGCATACATGCCAATGATCTCTTCCTTGTTTACCTTCTGCCCTCTTCCTATTCCTGAGCGGGGTGGGGCGCTGAGCCTGGCCGCGGCGATCAGTTCTTTTTTGCCCATCAATATACCTGCACTTTGCGGCCCGAGAAGCGCTTTTCCCCCGGAAATGCATACCAGGTCAAAACCCATTTCATTGAATTTCCAAAGATTTTCGACCGGCGGTACATCGGCAGCTATGTCAATCATGGTCGGGATCCCGTATTTTTTCCCCAGCGCTACCCATTCTTCGTCTTTAATCTGTCCTTCAGGGCCTTCCCGGTTAAGGAACCATAACATAGCCGTTTTTTCGTTAACGGCCCGGGCAAGCTCTTCTCTCGTCTCTATCATCACGAATTTTATGCCGGCATTGGCCAGGGCCAGGTGGTAGCCATTGGCGTGGGTTTTCTGAAGGATGACCTCCGACTTCATCCCCGCTGCTTCAGGAAAGGGCAGTGCAGCCACTTTTTTGCGGTCCATACCGGTTAGTACGCCCGCCATGCCCAACACGAGCGCCGACCAGCATCCGGCAGTAACCATCGCGGCTTCGGCTTTACACAACTGTGCAATTTTCTCACCCGCTTTGTCCTGCACATCGTCAAGCATCGCATACTTCTGGGCCGAGCTCTGAATGGCCGCCATGACTTCAGGCGGCATGAGTGAGGCGGTCATAGAAGTATAATTCCCGGCAGCGTTGATAAACGTACGAAGGCCCAGCTCACTGAAATAATCTCGTACAGGAGGGGCGGAAGGCGCTGCAGCAATCGTATTGGCGCCGAATGCAGGCAGTATTGCTGCTCCTTTTAGTAAATCTCTTCTTTTCATTACAATGAGTCCTGACAATGAGGCGATTAGACAATGTTTTTACGTCTACTTTTTCTTAAAGCGTTCGGGAATAATAAACTCGTATCCTTTGGGTGGCCATGGGCCGATACTCTGGCCTGTAGGCCTCGGGTTAGGAGGTAAAATAGGTTCTATCCCTTCCACATTATACTTTACATTCATAAAAGGAGTTTTAATCTCCTTGTGGTTGTCCAGGATCGACCGGATGCCCATGTCGATCATACCGCTGGTTAGCAAGGTACGCTCTACGGGCCCCTGAGGTTTACCCGTAACCATGAATTTCTGAATATTCAGTGTAAGATAGCTAAAATGAGAGTAACTCATGCTATGATCGAGCACAAATTCTGTAGATACGGTCTTACCGTCGGCATTTGCAGCATAGGCCCAGCCCTCGTTGACATATTCGTCGAGCATTAGTATAGCTCCTTTGGTGCCGTCGTTGTATTTGATAATCAGCGCTCTCGGATCTTTCACAATATCTCTCATGTTGCCCTGGGCCCTGTTCTTTATCCTGTTGCAGGCGGCTTCAACCAGGGTACGCGATATCTTTCCCGAGTCGATCGCCTTCCAAACCTCGGCGCCTCCTATGCCCTGTACGCTGGCTACGCCTGTTTCACCACCTTTTCTGCGCTCGACCATGCATTGAAGAATTTCCAGGACATGAAACCCGTAGGCATCCAGGGAGGCATACCCGATGGCAATTGCCTCTTTTATCTTTACGCCTATCGGGTGCGCTAAATACGGATCCCGCCAGCAATAGGGGAGTGAAGAACCCGCCATCATCGGGACATTGAGCTCTTTGGACCGGTCGTACATCCATTTGCTGTCGAGCCAGCTGTAGGACAGATGCTTGTCGGAAAACAACGGAACCGATTTGTTTGAAGCATCGAAAACCCTGAAAATCTGCTCGACGTAATTCATTCTCGGGTACATTTTCATGCCAAACCGGTTTTTGGGGTACTCTCCGTGCTCACCTATGTAGATCACTCCGTCGACCGCCAGTTTGTCGCCGCCCAGCGTAAGCGCATCCGCTATGGTCGGGTAGAGGGTGGCGTTGTTCATTTTCGCTATACGGACTCCGGTATCGTTGTCCCCGATCTGGTCGATCCATACAGACACAATTTCGATTTCGGGCTCAACCATGCCGTCGTCGGCAGGTATGCCTGCGAAGAGCTTGGTACCGATCACATCGGCATGGGCGCTGTTCCTGTATATATTGGCGAGAAATGCAACTTTCTTTTTCCCGGTCTTTTTCCATTCCCTGAGCGGGACAGGGGTAGAGCCGGGATCGGCCGAAAGATAGGTAAGCGGCCAGAAGCCAAGCCCTGCGGTGATGCCGGCTGCCTGCTTCAGAAAATTTCTTCTTTGATCGTTGGGTTTCATTTCGTATATAATTAAGCTATTACTTCATGGGATGGAGCCGCAAGCCTTGCGGCTTTACTGCTTTACTACCAGCCGATAGCGTAGCCGTTTCGCCGGGGATCTGCTCCTCCCATGATCCATCCCGAACGGTAGTCTATGACGACGCCCTGGGCGCCGCCTACGGTCATGGTCCAGTCGCCGAGGCTTGTATCCAGGTTGTAGCCCATCTCCCTGAGCGCCTGCAGCGTTTCTTTCGGGATACGGGTTTCAATAAACAGCTCTTTGGCCGGAACACTGCCCATTTCATCTTTCCACCTGAACCGGGGGGCGCTGATGGCATCCTGGATGTTCATGCCGAAGTCGATCACGTTCATAGCTACCTGGGGAACAGACTGCAATATGCCGAAGCTGCCCGGCGAACCTACTACCAGGTGAGGCTTCCCGTCTTTGTGAAATTGCATCATCCCCCCTATGCACCAGGAGACGCCTTTGCCGGGCTGAACGCCGTTTGCCGCTTTCGGGTCGACGCTCATCCACTCGAGCGCATTGTTGAATGCCACACCCGTTTTCCCGGCTACATAGCCCGATCCGAACCCACCACCCAGTGTCTGGGTAATGACCACCACGTTGCCCCACTGATCGACGGCAGATAAGCTTGTAGTGGCGTAGCGATATCTGTCTTCTGTATCGGTTACAGGCGCTGAAGGAAATACGCCGGACTGTTTTTTACGATTGGCCAGCCTTTCTTTGACTTTCTGCGCTACTTTTTCCCGCTGTTTGCGTATGTATTCGTCCGATAACAGCCGTTTCACGGGTACGTCCACAAAGTCGGGATCGCCGATGTATTTATCGCTGTCGATACGGCTCAGGTTGATCGCTTCGAAAAGATGGGCTAGGTATTCGACGCTGTTGTGGCCCATTTTCTTTACATCGAAACCTTCCATGATTTTGAGTGTCTGCAACTGCTGCAGCCCCATCCCGGGAGGCGGGTTATTGTAGACGGTATAACCCCGGTACTGCATGGAAAGGGGCTCCGACCATTTTACTTTACCGGGGATCGATGCGAGATCCTCAAGAGATACAAAGCCGCCGTCTTTCTTAAAGGCATCTGCGATTTCGCGGGCGATATCGCCCTTGTAAAAGACATCTGCGCCCTCGGCCGCTATGCGCCGCATGGTCTGTGCAAGGGGCTTATTGGTGAAAACATCGCCTATTTTGTAGGGCGATTTATCTTTTTTCAGGAAAATGGCGGCAGCCTCCGGATGAGGAGCTACCCTTTGCACGATACCGCCCCACATAGCCTGGTCGTATTCGGTAACCGGCACGCCTTCCTCGAGATACTGGATGGCGCTTTCGAAGACCTTACTGAGGGGCATAGTGCCGTAGTCCCTGAGCGCCCGGTCCCAGCCGGCCAGGTTGCCCGGCACCGCCACAGTCCTGGGGCCGATCCCCTCCAATCTCCCGCCGTGCCCGGCCCCGTCGTCAAATCTGGTAATGTCTTTTACTTTTTCAGGATCGAAGTTTTGGGGAGCCCAGCCTCCGAAGACGAGGGAGCGGGTCTTTTTTTCTTTGGCAGAATAGAAAAGCATATAACCGACGCCCCCGGTGCCCGACATAAAGGGTTCGACGGCGTTAAGTGAGGCAGCAGCAGCCACTATGGCATCGATGGCATTCCCTCCTTCCGCCAGGATTTTCTGGCCGGCCAGGGAGGCCAGCGGATGGGCAGTTGCCACCATGCCTTTCTTTCCGACTGCAGCGGGCCGGAGATTTTCTTTTGCTGCCTGTGAATAGGCGCTGCCGGCAAGGCAACAGGTTAATATGACCGACAGCAGCGCGGCTTTATTTTTTGCTTTATTCATTACTTCAGCTCTACGATCATTTCTATTTCTACAGGGATATTCATCGGGAGTGAACCCATTCCTACGGCAGATCTTGCATGTTTCCCGTTATCGCCGAATACGTCTACCATCAGGTCGGAGAATCCGTTGATGACCTGCGGATGCTGGTCGAACGTAGGGACGGCATTTACCATTCCCAATACCTTAACAAACCGTTTTACTTTGTTAAGATCGCCTATATGAGACTTGAGCGCGCCTAATAGGGAAATCCCGGTGAGCCTGGCTGCTTCCTTTGCCTGGGCAAGATCGAGATCCGCTCCTACTTTGCCCTTCATATATTCGCCGTTTTCCTGTACAGGCCCGTGACCCGATAGAAAGACAAGCTTACCTACCGTAACGGCTGTAACGAAATTGGCAATCGGCTTTCCCGGAGGTTTCAGCGTGATACCCAGCTCTTTGAGCCGTTTTTCCGGATCTGTATTTTTTTGGGCGGCAAGAGGAGATACAGATAGCTGAAGCGCCAGAAAAACAACGGTGTAAAAGCTAAGAAGTGATTTCATTTGTATATGATTGATGTGATGATGAGACAATTAGATGACCGTTTTTTCGTCCCGAGGCGTATTGTTGCTCCAGAACGAGGCAAGCACCGAGGCCGTGAAGCCCATAAGGGGCCCGCAGATAGCAGAAGCGAGTCCGACAGTACCTATTTTGCCTATTACTTTGGCGATACCCGATACCATACCGGCATTCTGCATGCCTGTCGCAATGGCGATCGTGCGGCAATCCCTTTCCTGGAGCCCGAACAATCTCCCTGCCCAGTAGCCGAAGAAATAGCCCAGCACGTTGTGGAGTAAAACACCCATCAACAGCAGAAAGCCTATGTTCAGGATGCTTTCCCTTCCGGCGGAAATGATAATCGCCACGATCAGCGCTATACCGAACATGGAGACATAAGGCATAATATCCTGCAGCCATTTGGCTTTCCCGCTGGTTAACTTGTTAAAGATAAGCCCGGCTGCGATAGGAAGCAATACAATCTTCACCATTCCCCACATCATGCCGAGCACATCGATCTCTATGTAGCCGCCTGCAAACAGCTTCATCAAAAGAGGGATGAGCAGGGGCGCGATGAGAGTGGTTATCGAAGTAATGGTAATGGCGAGGGCTACGTTGGCTTTAGCGAGGTAGCTGAAAAGGCTGGCGGTAACGGAAGTGGGGGCGCAGCCCAGCAGGATGAGCCCGGCGGCGATCTCGTCTTCAAACCCGATCAGCCGGGCCAGTATGAAACCTAAAAACGGCATAATGGTATACTGGGCGACGACCCCTATAATTACCGATTTTGGCGCCCTCGAAAGCTCTACGAAATCTTTGATCCCCATCGAGCAGCCGGTCCCGAACATGATGAGCTGGATCAGCGGAGTGATCAGAACGGAGGTCTCGAAGCCGCTCCATTCCCGGAAGAGCCAGGGATAGTAAAGCGCAGTGATGGTGATACTGAGGATAAACACCGTAAAGGCAAGCCCTTTCAGGAGCGGGATTCCCCGGAAAGCTATGGAAAGGGAAATCATTCCGGCTACGAAAAACGGGCCTGCGTCAGAAATCCCGCCGGTAACAGCCTTGTAGGCTGTTACCAGAAGAAACGTAATCGCCAGGTATAAAACTATGCGATAGGCGCGGGATTGGTTCAAGGATAAGGAACAGTTAAAAGGGTTTAGAAATAAATATCGTTGAAAGCCTCGTCAGCGCGCAAATTGTTTCCACTCCCGTCCGGGAGTATCGGTCGTGAATTTTTCCACATTCCCTTTGTCCTGGAGGGTTACATAGACCGTTTTTCCATCGGGGCCGCCGAAAGCCAGGTTGCTGGGCAGCTTGCCGTTCATGACCACTTCTCTTATCAGGGTTCCGTCGGGTGCGACGATGGCGACCGTTCCTTTACCGTGCCGGGTGATGTACAGGTTGCCGTTCTGATCGCAACGCATCCCATCCATCCCGAAATCGGGAAACTCGATCAGGAGTCTTTTGTTGCTGACGTTACCTTCGGGCGAAAGGTCATAAGCCCATACCTTTCGCTGCACGCTTTCGTTGACATACAGGATATCGTTGCCGGGACTTACTTCGATCCCGTTGGTAGTGCCCATATTTTCTTCAAGCAGGGTAACGGTGCCGTCGGTATCGATCCGCCATATATTCCCCGTTCCTTCCTTCCAGTTCGGGTCGCTTGCATACAGCCTGTCAAGGTTGTCTATGGCAATGTCGTTCGGCTGGTTCATCCTGCCTTCATGAGCATAAACCGAAATGGCTTTAGTTGCCATATCAACCTTTAAGATATTATGCTGCGGATAATCGGCGATCAACATCTCTCCTTTGCTGTTAAACCTGATCCCGTTTCCTACGCTTCCCTGGGGGAGTTCTACGAAAATTCCGGCCTCTCCCGAATCGGTTACCCTTCCGATGGTACCGGATTTTTCAAAATTGACAGCATAGAGTATTCCTTCGGAATCTACAGCGGGGCCTTCTGCTCCCGATGTAAAACTGTTGGTGTCGGTAACGACAGTAGCTGTAAACATTTCGGTTTCTGTTTGATTTTCCTTTCCGGAATTGGAAGTACAGGATAACGTGCACATGGCTGCCAGCGCTACGGCGGCGAAGGCAGAGGCTGGGATCGTTCTTTTTTCAGAGAGCGGGGATGCATTCATTTTTAATAAGATCATTTGAATTCCAGGGTTCCGAAAAACTGGGGTAAATGGAAGTTGGGCCTGGGATTGTCAACATGCGCCCAGGTAAACCAATGCGGATTGCTGGTTCTGCTTCCGGTTTTGTAAAAGTTGGCGCGCCATTTGGCGCCGGGTTTAGGAATAGTCACATCCGAAAATTGTTTGAGCATCGCATAGGGTACGCGGCATTCGATCGTCCACTCGGTCGGCTCTGTTATTTCAGGGTCGACTACCGAAGGCAGGGAATGTGCAATCTCTATTTTGCTTATGCTCAGGCTATCCAGTTCGGTAAAGTCCGTCCAGGGTTTGGTAACATAGAAGATCAGGGGAGTACCTCCGGCATTGATTTCCAGGTTAAAATAGTGCAGGGGCTGCTTTTCATCCGGGGAAAAAAAGAACTCCACGCAGGAATCGCCCGATACATTTCCGTTGTATTTTGTTACGGTACTTTTGACGAAACGGTCGTTGACCTTAAAGATCAGGTAGAGATTCTCCCGGTCATAGGCAACCTTCGCTTCTGTCACCGGGGTAAATCCGGGGAGTTTGCCCATAGGGTCAGCAACCCGTACAGAGGGTATTTTTTTCCACTCTTTCTTATCCCAGCGGCCGTCTATGGGGATAGGTTTACCTGCGCGATGGACCTGGTAGATAGCCTGGCCCATGACAGGTACCAGAAACGCGGAGCACCAGAACAGCAGTGTGAAAAATAAACACCGGTTTCTCAAAAGGCATTTTGTCATAGGGGAGCGAGCTCAATCGTAAGGCTGAATCTTCAGTTGCGGTATTCTCAGGCTGCAAGGTAAATATTTTGCAGATGAGCATCAAAGCAAAATTAAATTTTATGAATACCCCGACCTCCTATTTTCGTTCGCATTTATGATACTATTTTTTGCGGGTAGGGCAGGAGGATCTATTCGTCAAGCCGGTAAAGCCTGCCTTCTCCGGGCAGCAGCTCAATTGTAATCGTTTTACCGGCGTTGTCGTAGGTAGCCTTACGAGGGTTGCCGTCTGTTTTCGATATTTCCATCACTTCCTTTACCGGGGTCGTGAGTTGAACTTCTAATTGGCCGGGTTTTGTAAAAGACCGGTTGGTTACCATCAGATATTCTTTCGTGGAATATTTGTCTGTCAGCCGGCTGAGAATTACTTCAGCTTTTTCGTCATTAACCCGGGCGATAAAATCTGCAGGCGGCGGTTGTGTCCCGATCCAGAGACTGTCGCCGCAATGGTAAACCTCCACGGCATCGAGGTGGATCAGTGTCTTACCCAACTGTTTCATTTCGGAGTTGAGTTGCCTGAATGGCTCGTACATGTCTGTTTTAACTCCTACGGAATCTATTATACTTTTGTACATTCTCAGCTCTTCGGTCGGGTTATCCCGGGTATAATAGGGGTACCATACAGCATTTTTTATGCCGTAGGCAAGGTTGGAGTATACATTCATCCGGAGTTCATCGGCATTAGGCCGGCGCAATTCTACCACACCGTTGAAGCCCATCCCAAAGGATTGAAGGCATGAAGATGTTTTCAGATCGTATTTCAGTCCAACCCTTCGAATGATTTCCAGGTTATTGAAATAGGTTTTTTCCAGCCGGTCTCCGCGTTTGAAGGGGTAATTGTCAAAAGCAATGTATTCGATATTTTTCCTCCCGGCCCCTTCTATATATCTTTTCAGAAAGCTATGCTCGTAATCTTCCTTTCCATCAATGGCCCAGTCAGGGAGATGATTGATGTAGGCGTCTTTCGCAGGATCAAGCCTTTTTACCTTCAGCATCAACTCCACTGCCGATCTGAGCCGTGAGGTGTCAGGCTCATCGGTAATGTAGTATCCGGCCAAAGCAGGATGATCTTTGAAATCGTTCACCATTTCGGCTATCTTCTCGTCTCCCTGTCCGATCCTGCTGTCGAAAACATACACTTTCAATCCGTGCTTTTGAGCCATATCGAGGGTTTCCAGGTTGCCCTCCCGGTCAGCGCTGAGGCCGGGAGTACCGATGTTGATGATAATGTCTACATGAGCGTCTTTAATCGTCTTGTATTGTTCATCGTTGAATAACTTGGCGGGAGGAGGGCCGTAAATGCTGATCAGGAATTCTTCTTCTTTTTTATTTTTCTTTTCTGTGCAGGTTACCAGGAAGAAAGATAAAGTTGATAAAACTACAATAGGCAACAGGGGTCTTTTCATGGGGCTGTTATGGGTAGAAATTTTTTATAAATGAACGACTAAGTTAATAAGGATATGGGTAGCCCCGGATTTTTAGCCGTGTGCCTGTTCTCTCCTATTCGGGTAGAGGCTCCAGATCCACCCTCCTTACGAACAGTTCCGCCCCCTCCGACTGGATCTGTATTTTACCTTTCGAAGGGCGAACCCGTAGTGCCTGGTTCACCAGAACGCCGTTCAGGTAGATCGTAATATTATCTCCGTCTGCAATGAGGTCGATCCGGTTCCAGCCTCCCGCATATTTTTCCACATCGTTTGCACCTCTGAAATATTCGATATCCTGCCAGTTCGGGTCCCTGCCGAACCAATTGATCCTGCCGTCGAGGATCGTGACCAGGTCGCCGCCCTGCTTAAAAACATAGCTTTCCCCCTGTTTGTCCTTTGCTACGGGCGAAGTGACTGAAAAACGCTCTGTCGAGTCGCCTACTACCAGTATATCGCCGGTCCCGCCTTCAATGATCTGGCATTCTATCGACGTGATCCAGACTCCGGCATATCCGCCGTCCCTGCCCTGTGAATGTACTAATATCCCGCTGTCTTTAGCCCTGTTGAGCCGCGGAGGATAGGTTTTCGTCCCCCACTTGTATTCGACAGTAAGCCTGTAATTCCCGTATTCTTTCTCTGTGGTAATACAGCCGTATTCTTCGCCGGATATGCGGATCATTTTGTTGCTGACCGAAAATACTTTGTCAGGGTCGTTGTCCCGGCCCTTTTTACGCAGAAACGTATACCACCCGTCAAGGTTTTCACCGTTGAAAAGCTTCACCTTAGGTGATTTCTGAGCGCAGGAATCTTCTGCCGTCGTCAGGGTCAGGAATAAAAATGCCGCGATAAATGCGACGGGGAATTTACTCATAGTCAAAATCATGAGGATTAAATTGAAAAATGTTTGATTGTGAAAAGGGCCTCTTTCACAAGGCTTATTCGAAGAATATCAGAACAATGTCGGTTTCCTGCAGCGGTAGCGAAAAAGAGATAGCAGAATCCTTAGTGTTAAAATTCAGATTGCCTTTGTAAACCGATTTTACATGCGATACCTTTTTTGAGGTACTTACACTTAAGGTAATCTCCCGGAGGGGCTGCAGTGTATAATTGGACAGCGGAATTACAAGCCCCTTGCTGCTTTCCATCAGCACGGCGTCTACCAAAGGTTCGCTGCATTTCAAAGGCAGTTCGAGGGCGGCATCCCGCACGGGGGCAATAAGAACGTTCCTGATCCCGGCCGGATATGCCCACGGGTTGTAGGAACGCCCGATGAGTTCTTTCTCCGCAACGTACCGGGCATCGTCGGGCGTTGCCGGGTTCTCTACTGCCTTTTCCATAGCTTTCCGGTGATCCAAAGCCTGTTTTATATAGGATAACGCCGGCAGGAACCCGTAATAGTAAATGGTTCCTTTTCCGTACTTCCCTTTTACGACGGCAGATGTGCCATCGCTGAATTTTCCCGGTATTTCCGTACCGGATTTCGGAGTGATGCTTTGTTTTACCGAAAGGACTTCCAGCTGTGTTTCCCCGTATTGTACTATTTCCTGCTGTTTAAGGTGATTGATATTCCGGCCGGCGTACAGATAGCTTTCAAGCTCTTCCGGATCATTTCTGCGTACCGGTAAAACATTTTCAAAATCGTTGAGAGGCTGATTGTATTCATTTTTTGCAGCTGCTCCCGCGGTCAGGATCAGTGTACCGCCGCGTTCGACCCACTGTTTGAGTCCGAGAGCAGCCTTTTCCGTAATATGGGTCCCCGAGAAATAGCAGACTTTATAAGTATCGAGGAAACCATCTTCTATATCCCGCTCCGACAATATGTCTGAGGCAATCTGGGCATGGGTTAAAGCCAGCCACGTATGCATCCGGTCGAACCCGTAGGCGTGATTGCGGTCTAAATTCCAGATGTCGGATGATGAGGAGTACAGAATCGCTACTTCTGATTTTTTGGTTTTGGCAGGGAAAAGAAGTTCTTCTGCTCCGCCGATCTCCCTGATAATTTCAGCATTTGCCGTCCAGTTTCCGGGATCTGCATTCCATCCTCCCTCACGTGCTCCCCAATAGGGGCCGTAGTAGAAATTGTTGAAAATCTTCACACCTCTTGCTGCCGCACTCATCGCTTTCAGCTTGACATCCCAGGGCTTGCGACCGGCATGTGCGATCAGGTAGCTGCCGATACGGGCGTCGGGCCTCCTGGCGGCTGCCCTTAAAAGATCTACATTAAAAGCGCTGCATTGATAGGTAGAGGAAATGTTTGCCCAGTCTTCGCTCCATATGGCGTTCTGGGATGTAGTCTCCATCAATTCAAAGTAATCCACACCCTGCATATAGAAATTGGCGGCATACAAAACCCCATCGCTGAAATTGGCCACTACCGGAAATTCCTCCCCGTAAGTCCGGTGCAGAATGTCTTTCTGGACCTGCATGTAGGAACCTAAGGAATAGGTTCTGAATTTCTGGGTATAGTAGTAGAGCGCCGGATACCTGTATTTTTCACTATCCGCGACCGGCTTGACCAGATCCCACGTTTCACCGCCGTTTCCTCCGGGAAATAAGCCGGATATTGTTTTGCCTTGGGATTGCAGCCATTCCCTGAACCTTTTGTACGCTACCGGGTTGGTGGCCAGCTTATCCGCATCTGCTCCGAACGGCTCATCTATAAGCATATAATAGTCAATCTGCTCCGGAGTGCCCCCTTCGCTGACAAACCGGTCAAATCTTGCTCTGGCTGCTGCTTCCATTTCGCCTACCCGGGGCTCCAGATAGCTATTGTCGGCGCGCAACCTCCAGAGAGCGTAGCTGGTTATATTCTGTCTTGTAAAACGGCAGGTATTTCTCACTTCCCGTGTCGCCCGGTTTGATCCGTTGAACCCGAAGTAAGCCAGCGTTTTCAACTCCCTCCCGGCGACTACATTGTCTACCTGGCCGGTTTCAATGAGCGTGTCCAGGTGCGTTGTCACGAAGAAAGGAAAGGCAGCAGGCTTTTTGCCAATGGAAGGCCAGGTTTTGCGATCGGCGATTTTTCCGGTATACGCCGCCTCTTCCCGGTCGGACTTTAGTTTTGCCACATTTTCCGGTGTTGAAAGATCAGGAGGCATCAGGATGTGTACAAAGCCGGGCGCCGATTCCCTGTTTATCGTTTTTACAACTGACTTTTCATCCGGGAGCGGCGCAAATTCGAATTTTGCTCCCAGTACGGGGGTTGTCTCTTTGCCGGAATACGCCGTACTGATCATAAGCCGGGCGCCGGTTTTCTCCTGCATCAGGGAAGTTATCTCAATCCAGCCTGATCGCTCATTATCGGTAAACCAGGAAGACGGTTCTTTCAGGGGAGGAGTATCTCTTAGCCCCGACCGGGTAATATAATAAATTGAGAACCAGGGAGCTTTGTAGTAGTCGGCAAAAATGGATAAGAAAAACGGGCGGTTGTAGACTTTTGAAAAAGTTACCCTCATAAAAATCCGTCCGGAAGTATCAGAGGGCGATTGGGAGCTTACCTCACCGGTATTCGTCGGGTATCTGTCATTCAGATTGGGGTTGAGGCATTTTCCTTCCTTTGGCAGGTAAAATGAAAAAAATAAAACGAGTAGCAGCCTTATCATAAATCGGGGATTTGGTCGGCGGTTGCCGATAGTTGAAAAGATCGAACCGGCCAGAAGGGTTCAAAAAAATGCGGAACGAAGAAGGAGATTGCTTTCCCTCTCTTCGTTCCGCATATCCTTTACCAGCCGGGATTCTGAGAGAGAGCCGGGTTAAGCGTCAGCTCTGTTGTAGGAATAGGTAAAAGGTAGTCCCTGTCGGTTTTGAAGTTATATCCCGCATCTCCCAGGAAGAGGGCATAAGGAGCTATGTATCCTGCATCGTTAACAGGAAGTGCTTTGACAGCGGTAAGGTAAGATGCAGGGGTGCCGGGAGCTTCCCATTGCGCCCTGACAGCGCCCAGCGGCTTTTTGCCGGCGATCAACTCGTCGGCTGCGGCCCAGCGGAAGACATCGTCGACCCTGAACCCTTCGCAGGCCAGCTCTACCTTCCGTTCGCGACGGATTTCCTGGAGCAGGGGCGATATTCCCTTAAACTCCCAGTTGGGATCAGCCGCAATGTCATCGATTTTCAGCAAACCGTTGTTCATTCCTACACGCAGCCGGAGCGCATTTACAGTCTTATCAAGATCGGCTTGCGTGATGGTACCCAATTCGGCTTTGGCTTCGGCGTAGATCAAAAGCGCTTCTGCATAGCGGAAATAGATTAAACCACTTGTTGAAGTAAACCCGTTGAGTCGTTCGGGCCAGTCGGCCGTATGCCCTTTATACAGCTGGTATCCGGTGGCGCATTTGAAATCATTGGCCCCTTCAAACACCGGAAGAGTGAAAAGGAGCTCGGGGTCTTCCCAGATCAGGTGTTTTTCGTCGTCTACATAAATGGTTTGATTTAGCCGGGGGTCGCGATTGGCCACTACCGTTTTTAAGTCATCGTCACCCTTATAGAGAGGAGATATTGCGATCGGTTTCCCGTCTGTACACAGGTAGGAATCAATCATGCTTTTGGTAACTCCGTATGAGCCGCCGTTACTCGTATAGGCGATCCAGCGGTGATAGATCCCTTCGGCATTCGAATATTTCCGCCAAAAGAGCACCTCTTTGTGATTGCTATAGTCCTTTTGATTGAACAGTAGCCAATACCCGTTTTCGGTATTGATGTTGTCAAGGGCAGGATAGCCGTTCTGTTCTGCCAGGGCAATGAGGGCTCCGGCGGCTTCCGCCGCCTTTGTGATGAGTTTTGTTCCGTCTGATCCTGTCACTTTAAAAGGCGTATTTTTCTGGGCGTGGTATCGCTCCCACGTCCCTTCATAGAGTGCGATCCGGGCCTGGAGCGCCAGTGCCGTTTCTTTTGTAACCCGGCCTGTCCATGCTCCGGCGCCGCGGGCGGGCAGATAGCTGACAGCCTGATCCAGGTTATGCATCAGCGAATCGACTACAATGTTGCGGGGGGTGCGTTCCGAAAAGAGCAGATCGGAGTTTAAGCCTACCGTTGTTGAGGCCCACGGAACATCTCCGAAAGTGCGTATTTTATTAAAGTAGAAAATAGACCTGAAGAAAAGCGCTTCCCCGACATACTGTTTTATGTTGTCCCACGGCGCGTTTACCGAGTTGTAGTGATCCATAAAATAGTTGATATTCCGCAGCGTACTCCAGTTCGAAGAGGCCCAGCCGCCTCCGGAGGCCGGAAGGACGTATTCGCCGTTCATTCTCCGGTTATAATCTATCGTGCAATAGGTATCGCTGCCGTTAACGGCGTCTTCTCCATACGGTCCCTGGCTCCACCACGATATCATCCGGGGCAGCAGGTCGTCAAGGTTATAGAAATTGCTGGTATAAATCTTCAGATCGTTTTCCGATTTCCAGTAATTGGCGTCGCTTATATTGGTAATGGGGGCACGCTCCAGGAAATCATCCTTGCACGAAGCCATTGCTACCAAAATACAGGTCAGAAGTGATATGTATCTGTACTTTTTCATCTGTATTGATTTTTAATATCTGGTTTTCAACTGATTTTACAGCTTTTTATCAAAACGTTACCTGGAGGCCTGCCGCCCAGACACGCTGGAGCGGGTATACCTTCCCGTCGATACCGATGGATTTGCCCGGGGTAATGAGGAATTCAGGATCCATCGTTTTGATAAACCGGGTAACCGTGAGCAGGTTTTCGGCATTGACAAAAACGCGGAATTTCTGTCCAAACCTGCGGGCCATTGACGAAGGCAGGGTATAGCCGAGCTGAACATTCTTGACGCGCAGGTAAGCTGCATTCAACATGTAGCGGGTCTGGGTCTGTTTGTTTTTGTTCATTTCGGCCGGAGTGAGATAGTATCTCGGGAAATACCCGTTCGGGTTGGTTTCGCTCCATCTGTCGTAATGAGGAGCATACCCGCTACTCTGGCCGATGTCTCCCGTTACACCCCAGAAAAAATTAGCGGTTGTGCTGGTAGGAGAAGGAGCCTCCTGGCGTTTGCCCACACCCTGGAAGAAGAGAGCCAGGTCAAAGTCTTTGTACTGGGCGTTTGTATTAACGCCGAAGGCAAACCGCGGAGTGACATTCCCGATTATCCTGGTATCTCCGGGGTTATCAACTGTGCTGTTTCCCCAATCGATCTGATTATCGCCATTGAGATCGGCATAACGTACATCTCCGGGCAGCCAGCGGTTATACAGCCTGCTTTGGGAGGGTGCTGAGTTTATTTCTGCTTCCGACTGGAAAAGTCCCTGAGTTTCGTACCCCCATATTTCTCCGATTTTTTGCCCGGCATACCAGCTGGTGAGGATCTTCCTTGGATTAGGGTATTTTGTCACAACGCTTGTATAGTCGCTCAGGACGGCATTGATCCCGTAGCTGAATGTACCTTTATGCCGCCAGCCGACAGTCAGCTCAATACCTTCTGTTTTCATAGCAGCCGAATTGGTTTGCGGCGCCGAACTACCCAGGAACGCGGGCAGCGCCTCGGCCGGGCCTACATAGTCATCCATAGACCGGCGGTACCAGTCGAAGCTGACGGTTAACCGGTTGGAAAGAAATGAGAGGTCTGCGCCGAAATCGAGCGTAGATACGGTGACCCAGGTCAGGGAAGAATTGATGAGGGGCGGGTTGCCGATAAAAGACTCCCTGCCGCCACTGAACAGATAATTGGCGGCCGTTGGGCTTCTGACGTTCAGGTTGGGATAGAAGGGGTACCGGTTGCTGGTAAATCCCTGATCGCCCAATACTCCGTAGCTTGCCCTGATCTTCAGTGAGTTGACGGCAGATTCCAGGGGTGCCCAGAAGGGTTCGCGTGAGAGTATCCAGGCAGCCGAAACACCGGGATAGAATTTGTAGCGCACATCCTTCAGGAACTTCGAAGTTCCGTCATAGCGACCGTTGAGCTCGATCAGGTACTTATCTTTATAGCTGTAGTTTATCCTTCCAAAACCACCCCGTATCGCCAGCTCGGTCACACCATCGCTTACACTGGTTGCCGTGCCGTA
>CAZLGW010000016.1:0-125710 GCA_964559125.1 uncultured Cytophagales bacterium | reverse complement strand
AAAACCATGCTGAAATAATAGTAAAACGAGGGGCTTATGTTCACTCCCGCAAAACCTGACGTCGCGTTGGCCTTGCCTATCCGGATCAGGCTGTTAGGGCCGAAATTGCTGAAGCTTACCCCCTTATAGGATCCGGAATTGCCAAGTACCTCGACAGTGCCGCCGGTCACGTCGCCTTCGTTGACATCTAGCGATACCAGCGCTCCTAACTGGTAGTTACCTCCGCATCCGCCCCTTTTTACCCGGACGAGGCCATTGCTCATTTTGAAGGCGCCGGTCCCGCTCTTGTTCATCACTCCGCCAACGTGCAGGGTGCCGCCTGTAATTTCAAGCGTCCCGTCTATTTGCAGGAAGTAAAGTCCGCAGGGGACATATTCGCTGCCGTCCCACTGGCTTTCACCCACGGTAAAATCGAAGCTGCTGAGCGCCAGCTTCCCGGCCGGGCCGATGGTCATCGACTGGCATTGTGCGCTTGCACCTACCGTTACTTCGTGTTCGATCTGAACGAGATCAGTGACGAGCGGCACCTGGTTTCCCACCCAGGTAGACGGCTCGTGCCACGGGCCGTCCTGGGCGGTGATTTTGGGATATTGGAGGGTGATTTCTTTCGTAGCCGGCCCGCTGGTCTGGCATCCGTTGGTGACGGTGACAGACAAAGTCCCCGAAGTAGCGTTGGGGGCAAAATATGCGCTGACACTGTTCGTGCCCCCCGGGGTGAGCGTCACGCCTGTACCCGAATAGGACCATGTTTTGTCGAGTTCGCCTCCATAGTAGCTGGCAAGGTTATAGAAATAGGTCTGAGTTGAACCGGCAAGCGGGGTGTCGGAGGTACCGGTGATTGCCGTGATGGCCGGGAGAGCCGGGGGAAGGTAAACGTTGAAGCTTCCGACAGGTGTGTTTCCGCAGGGGTGAACAGCATAAACTTTTACCGCATTTGCATTGGATCCGGGTCCGAAAGAAATTTCCGCAGTAGAAGTTCCCTGGCCGGTAATGGTGACGTTCGTGGCCGGAGATTCAGAGTTCCATCCGAAGGTTACTGCGCTCCAGACATACGAAGTGGCGCCCGGCACTTCCGATGCGGTAAAGGTATAGGTAGTCGACGGGCATAGGTCGGTTTCCGGGCCCGAGATCACCGGTGCTGCGGCAGGTGCGGCCAGCGCCGTGACGGGGATCTCGTTGCTGTAATGATCGCCATTGTAGTAGGTATACAGGCGCAGTTTGTAGCCCGATCCGGGCGGGACGGAGATGTAATTCAGCGACCCTCTTTTGAAAACCGGGTAGGGAGTAGGGCCGGCCATAGCGCCTATGCTTCCTACTTCCTGGGCGTCGTCCCAGCTACCGTCGGCACCGGAGAGTTGGACGGTAACCGACGGGTTTTGGGTGACAAAGTCTGAACCGGCGACAAACTCGACATAGTGCGTTATGCCGGAACAAATGTATGGTGTGGATATATATTCGAGTCCGTCAGGACCGTTAAATCTTTTTGAGAAACCGGTCAGCCTGAAGGGGCTTTGACTGCCCACTCCGTAGGTGGGAACGCTCCAGTTGGCCGCCCCGTATGGAGGCTGATTATTGACGGTTGCTATAGCCGAAGTGCTGTAGACAATGCAGTTGTCGTCCTCGCAGCCCTTCAGCTCCCATTGAGAAGCGCCTGCATTATAGCTTACGATCCACTGTTTACCGTCGTGTTCGCCGGCATACCCGGGATATCCGCCGATGGTTGCGGTTCTGTCGATTGTGATTTCTGTTCCGTCAAGCATGAGAGGGATCGCGCTCGGTACCTGTGCCTTCATAAAGCAGGGGGTAAGCAGCATCAGGAAAAGGATGGATAATTTGTTCATAACAATTGGGGAGAATGGAGTGAAATGGTGAAAAACGATAGGTACAATTGTGGTTAAACGGGACTAAAAGTTTCCTTATTGATCGCAGACAGTCCGGGGAGGGAAACACACGGCTGCTTTTTTTTGAGTATGAGCATGTCTTTCGCCGGCCTTGTTTGTATTAAGGTTATAAAAGGAACAAGAATGGAACCAACTCCGGATCGAATAGAAGAACTAATTGGTAAGTATCTCAGGAATGAATGTACCGATGAGGACAGGTATGAACTGCTTTTTTTATTGGAGAATCCGGGGGATCTCAGGATCGCAGAAGCTATGATGGATCAGGAAGCGATAAAAATATTTCATTCCCGGCTGGCTATGGACACCGGAGTATCGGATCGTATCCTGGATAAACTGAAAACCGGCGTGGTTCAGGAAACCGGCCGGACCGTACCTTTTTACAGGTCTGCCTTTTTCCGGATAGCAGCGTCCTTTACCGGGCTGCTGGTCCTGGCCGGTCTGGGTTTCCTGCTTTTATCGGAAAGCGGGGAACATCGGGTCACAACAGAAGACGGCCAGAAGCGTACGGTAGTGCTGGCTGACGGATCGCTGGTGACGCTTAACGACAATTCGTCGATTTCATTTAATATGACCGGTTCGATGCGGGAGGTTGTGCTCGATGGAGAAGCTTATTTTGACATAGCGCACGACGCCCGGAAGCCATTCCTGGTGAAGACTTCGAAAATTCAGATCCGGGTATTGGGGACTATTTTTAATGTGAAGTCGTATGCGGACGAAGACCGAGTGGAAACGACCCTGGTTAAAGGGAAGGTAACGGTAAAAAATCTTGAGAACGAGGGAAATGAAGTCGAAATGCTGCCCAATGAGCAGGTGGTGTTTCATAAAGAGACAGCTTCTCTGGTCAAAACCAGCGCCGAAGCAGAACAGAAAACCGCCTGGCGTTCGGGGAATTTCTTTTTTGAGGATGAGCCTGTGGGGGCGATATTTTCGGAACTGGAGAAGTGGTACGGGGTGAAGATCCTGCTCGATGATGAGCAGAAGGACTGCCGTTTCAGTATGAACGTAGGTGAAGAAAGCATTTCGGACGTACTCGGATTCTTTGAAAAAACCACCGGGGTAAAAGTGACAGAGCAGGGAGGTCGCTTTAAGCTGGAAGGAAAGCTTTGCGAATAGGAGCAGACGCCAGCTCCTCAACTGGCATCTTTGGTACAAAGGATTTCGAAAAAATAACCCTTACAAACCTAAAAACTCTTTAGAAGCCAATAGAAAAAGCCATAAGCCTGTTATCGTGGTCCGTTAAACAGGGAGTTGTTCAGGACTGCAAAAAAGGATGCTGCCTTTATCTCGCCAAAGATCAGTGAGGCAGCACCCGGATTGGATCAATTCATTTTTCACCAATTATCTGTAAAAGTATGAAAAATACTTTATTCCGTGTTTTTTGTCCGCCGGACCGGGCAATTTGTTTCAATAATAAATATAAGGGTATGCTGGCGCTGATCTTATTTTTATTTCAGGTACTGCCCGGGCAAAGTAACGGGCTGACCAAAGAGACGAAGGTCTCCATATCGGTAAAGTCGGTAGCCCTTCGGGATGTCCTTCTGGAAATAGAACGACAGAGCCAGCTTCATTTTTTTTACAGTACAAGTCAGATCAACTCCAAAAAGAAGGTAAACCTGGAGCTAAGCGGCACCCTTGAACAGGTACTGGACCATCTTTTTGAAGGGACGGATATTATCTGGCAGTTAGAAGGAAAGCAGGTACTGTTAAAAAAGAAAAGTAGCAGGCAGAATAGAGTCGCTGCGTATAACGACTTGCCGTTAAATGATCCTGTGCATTCAGAAATCCGTATGGAGTCCGGGCTTATCCGTCCGATGCCCGGTGTTGATTTTGCCGACAAGCTTATAAAAGGGAAGGTTACAGATGAGACAGGGGCTTCGCTTCCGGGAGTGAATATCCTTATAAAAGGAACCCAGCAGGGTACTGTAACCGATGTAGACGGCAGGTTTGAACTTCATGCCGCGGATGAGCATACCGTATTTGTCTTCTCGTTTGTGGGCTATGTAACCCGGGAAATCGTGGCAGGAACCCAAACCCAGCTGGATGTAACGCTCTCTGAAGATGCAAAGGCGCTATCGGAAATCGTGGTGGTAGGCTACGGCGCACAAAAAAAGGTGAATCTTACCGGGGCGGTCGATGTAGTTTCAGGAGATCAGCTGGCCAACAGACCCGCCTCCAATGTGTCACTGCTTTTGCAGGGAGCGTCTCCCAACGTCAATATCAACCTCAATAGCTTTGGCGGGGAGCCGGGCGCTTCACAGAACTGGCAGATCAGGGGTATCGGGTCTATATCCGGCAACACCAGTCCTCTTATATTGGTCGACGGTGTGGAAAGCAACGTCAATTACCTGGATCCTGAAACCGTAGAGAGCATCTCCATTCTGAAAGATGCGTCAGCATCAGCAGTTTATGGATCAAGGGCGGCGTTTGGTGTAGTCCTAATCACCACTAAAAAAGGAGCGCAGAATCAGCCTACCAGGATTGGTTATAACAATAATATTTCATTTTCAGTGCCAATCTACGTTCCGGATATGGAGAGTTCCCTGATCTATGCAACGGCATTCAACCAGGCTGCGGCAAATGCGGGTTTGACTCCCACTTTTCCGGCTGAGCAGGTGGAGCGTATCAAAGGGTTTATAGACGGGACCTACCCTTACGAGTATAATCCTGATAGGCCGCCTTACAGCCAGTGGCGTGGTCGCTGGGACGGTAACGCCAACTATAACTGGACACGGGAGTACTATAAGAAGTATGTAGTTCAGCAAAAGCACAACATCAACCTCAGCGGAGGCGACCGACGGAACCAGTTCTATATCAATGCCGGTGTTTTCAACCAGCCGGGGACGTACAGCTGGGGCGATGATGGATATAGACGCTACAACATACTGGCCAACGTCAAATCGAAGGTTGCCGACTGGATTTCCTTTGATTTCAGCAGTCGATACGCAAGAACGGAAACTGACGCTCCCCTGGGGATGGTCGGGCTCGAGCGGACCTACACCTGGTCACAGTTTATTGACTTCTGGCCTACAATGCCAAAATATAATATAGATGGGAGCATTGCCAATCCACTCATGCTCGTACTGGAGAAAGGAGGGCGCATTGTTACCCAGAACCATGATCTGTGGATGAATATAGGTACTGAGATAGAGCCTGTAAAGGGTTGGAAAACAAATATTTACTACCGTTACAACTACAGGTGGGGGTCTGAAACCCGGAATCCTAAGCCCGTGCCTGTACCTATACCGAATGGTACGACAGGCAATATTGGTGAGGCTGCTACAGGATACCGCTCCGTACTTAATCAGGGACAATATGATATTTTCACGGCGTATACCGCTTACGAAAAACAGCTCGGAAAAAATTACTTCAAGCTGCTGGCAGGATATGAGCGGGATGCTAACTCCAATCGCGGACTGAATGGCTACAAGATGAACCTGATTACGGAGCAGGTACCCTCTATCCGGACCGCAACCGGCGATTTTACACTCGACGACTGGATGAATCATTGGGCTACCCAGGGGATTTTCGGACGTTTTAACTACAACTATGACGAGAAATACCTGTTGGAAATAAGTGGCCGCTACGACGGGTCTTCCCGTTTTGCTCCCGGACAGCGATGGGGGTTGTTCCCATCCGTTTCGGGAGGCTACAATATTTCCAGGGAAGACTTCTGGGAGCCGCTGGCCCGTCATATCAATACCCTTAAACTCCGCGCTTCTTATGGTTCTCTCGGTAACCAGAACGTAGCTAATTATCTCTACCTGCCCACTATCCCGATCAAATATCGCCGCAATGCAGATAATTATGCGGATCCGGGCTATATCATAGGAGATGAAGTTCCTTTATATGCAGAAGCGCCGGCCATGGTCAGCAACAACCTGACCTGGGAAACGATTACGACGTTTGATGTAGGACTTGAGGCTGCGTTTTTAAATAACAGGCTGGAACTTGTATTTGACTGGTATAACAGGACCACGTCGGATATGCTCGGGCCGTCTGTACAGCTTCCGTCTGTATTAGGGGCTTCCGTTCCTCCGACCAACAATGCCAGACTTTCAACCAAAGGCTTTGAACTGTCGGTAGCCTGGAGGGATCGGCTTGCTTCCGGATTTTCTTACGACGCCCGGCTTTTGTTGAGCGATAACAGGACCACTATCCTGGATTATCTCAATGAATCGGGGTCGATAAACGGGTGGTACAGCGGTCGCCGGTATGGTGATGTCTGGGGACTTACTACCGACCGTATATTGCAAACCGCAGGGGAAAGTATGCCTGACCAATCGTTTTATTATAACAAATGGGGGCCCGGTGACATTATCTTCAAGGATCTGAACGGCGACGGGGTGATTAACGAAGGCGCCCGTACTCTTAACGATCATGGGGACCTGTCGGTCATAGCCAATACAACTCCCCGTTACTCTTTCGGTCTTACCGCAGGCGGCAGCTGGCGTGGGTTTGATGTGAGCATGATCTGGCAGGGAATTGGCCGGCGTGACTTTTTACCGGGACTGGCTTCCGAGTATTTCTGGGGGCTCACTGCCGGGCCAAGTAACTCCGCCCTTTTCAGAGGAGGATATATGCTGGACTACTGGCGCCCGGCCGATGAGACCAATATGCTTGGGCCGAATACTGACGCTTATTTCCCAAAACCTTACTTTTCAGCGGAAAGAGCGAAAAATATCCGCGACCAGAGCCGTTATGTCCTTAATGGGGCTTACTTACGGCTTAAAAACCTGCAGGTAGGCTATACCGTACCTGCAGACTGGCTGAGCAAGCTACGACTGAAAAGTGCAAGACTTTATGTGTCGGCTGAAAATCTGCTGACATTTTCGCGCCTGCCCCGCATGTACGAACCCGAAACGGTGGTGGCTTCAAACCCACGCGATGGCGGCGTGGACATGGGCGAGACGTATCCTATTAACAGGATGTTTTCGATGGGTGTCAATTTTATGTTTTAATGCTTGCTAATCGTTTTTGAATCAGTCAGATATGAAGATATTCAAATCAATTCTCTTGTTCCTGCCGGCCTGTTTGCTGCTTATGGCCTGCAACCAGGAAGAGCATCTGGACCGATACCCGCTCGATGCAGTTACCGAGCCGGTTTTTTTCAGGACGCCTAACGATCTGAAGCTGTACGTTAACCAGTATTATAACAGGACTAATTTCCCGATTACCGATAAGGGGAGGGGAGATGCCGGGACAGACGTTTACCTGACCGAAAGCGCTATCAACCCTCGTTTACATGGCATACGTACCGTCAACAGCGCTCCTGCACTTAACTATACTTCGGTAAGAAGCATAAACTATTTTTTTGCTAACTACAGGAAGGCAGAGGCCGATTTCGAGGATTATAAACAGTATGCAGGAGAAGCTCACTTTTTCCGCGCTATGTTTTACTACAATCTGCTGCGGACTTTCGGGGACGTGCAATGGATTGATAAGGTACTGACCTCCGAATCGCCGGAGCTCTACCAGGGTAGAACACCGCGCAATATCGTAGCTGAAAAGATCATAGCCGACCTCGATACCGCTGCAAGTTACCTGACAGCCGAAAAAACCAACGGTCATACCAGGATCAACAAGTGGGTAGCGCTTCTTTTCCAGTCGCGCGTAGCCCTCTATGAAGGAAGCTGGGAGAAATATCATGCCGGTACTTCCTTTGGTGTAGAAGGCGCTGATCCCGGGAAATTTTTCAGGAAAGCCGCCGAAGCTGCGGCGGAGGTAATGGCCTCCGGCCTGTTTGATGTTTACAGTACCGGGAATCCTGAAAAGGACTACAACGACCTCTTCGGCCTGCGTGATTACAGCAATAACAAAGAGGTGATGTTCTGGAGCAAGATGGACCTGAATCTGGGTATTCACAGTCATAGTAAATTATACAGAATGGAAACGCCGGAAGGTTATGGCATTACCAGGGAAATGGCGAATTCCTATTTATGTACTGATGGTAAGCCTATAAGCCGCAGCACCCTTTTTAAAGGATATGACAACCTGATGAAGGAGACTGAAAACCGGGATCCGAGATTCAGGCAGACCATATTTACTCCTGATGCACCCTGGATGATCGAACAAAACGGAACTGTAAAGAACTGGAAAGAAGTCTATGACAAGATGTATACGAACTCTACCTACTCGTCAGGCACCGGCTACATGAGACGGAAAGACTATAATCCTTTTGTAGTCTACCATCATCTGAATTTTGAAGAAACACCTTCTATCCAGTTCAGGTATGCAGAGGTTCTGCTCAACTATATCGAAGCCAGGATCGAACTGGGTTCGGCCACCCAGGCCGACATCGATGCTACTATTAAAAAGCTTCGGGATAGGGTTGGTATGCCTAACCTGGACATGGCGGCTATAGAAACCGATCCGAATTGGGATTTCCCGGCGCTTTCTCCTTTGATCAATGAAGTAAGACGGGAACGACGGGTTGAGCTGGCACTCGAAAACCTGAGGTGGGATGATATTGCCCGTTGGGCGGCGGCAGATGAGCTCATTGTCGGCAAGCGGCCGCGCGGAGCCTTTGCTGCTCAGTTTCAGAACCCTCCGGTGCTTTCTGTGGACGAAGAAGGGTTCCTGGATCCCTATGCGAAGGCGCTGCCTTCCGGCTATGGCTTTAAAACGGACAGGGACTATCTTGACCCTGTCTCGATCAATGAACTCACTTTAAATCCTGCTTTAAAACAAAACCCGGGATGGTAACCCTTGAATATGAGATGAGTGTACGTTCAACCTTTATGACAGTACCTCGTCGCAGAGCGTCGACGATATGGTATCTGTTAGCAGTTCTTGCTGGGATAGCCCTGACGCCCGTCAAAGCCCAGCATGCCAAAGTCCTTACCGACAAAGAAGATGATTCCCGGATAGACTCCTATGAAAAAGAGCTGGAAAATTATCTTTTGCGCTATATAATCGATGGGTACGATGCCCGTGTAGCCATTGCATGGCAACGGGATTATAGCAGCCCTGATGCCTTGATCAGAAGCGTGGCGCCGAACCGTCTCCGGTGGGAACAGCAGGTAATCAAGCCTCCAGTGCTGAAGAAAACCGGTGAATTGAGCAGGAAGCCTTACGAGTTGTTAGGGGTGAATGGAGAATGGCTGGAACTTGCTTTGGGGGATATTTCGGTCAGGGCCGTCATCGCCTATCCCAAGGGTGCGGGGAGGGGGCGCCCTGTTCCCCTGGTAATAGCCTTGCACGGGATCGGAAGCGGGCCTGAAACTCCTTTTGAAGATGGTAAAAGCTACCATGCCTATGCAAAAGCGTTGCTGGATGCAGGTTTCGCGGTACTGGCGCCGCTTAATATGCGTACCATCCCCAGAAGGAACAACATCGAGCGACTGGCCAGGCTGGCAGATGTGAGCCTTCCGGGCATAGAATTGGCACGTGTGCAGCATCTTCTAGACGTGGTACTGGCCGACGACAGGATAGATGAGAACCAGGTAGGTGCATGGGGTGTTTCGCTGGGCGGCATGGCTACGATGTTCTGGATGCCCCTGGAGCCGCGTATCAAAGCTGGGATAGTGTCTGCCTGGTTTAATCACCGGATCAATAAAATGGTAGTAGCCGATGAGCGGTATAGTAGTTTCACAAAAAATAACGAAGAACATGCCTATTTTACCGGCTGGTTAAGTGAATTCTCCGATCATGACGTGATGTCGATGATATGTCCGAGGCCCGTCCAGATACAGCACGGCAAAAAAGACGGAATTGCCCATTGGCCGCAGGTAGTGGAGGAATTCGAACGTTCGAAAGTGCATTATGAACGCCTGGGGCTGGGCGATCGTCTCAGCCTGGAACTTCACGACGGAGGTCATGAGGCCCTGGCGGCAGAAGGAGTTCAATTCTTCAAAAAATGGTTTAAAGGCTACCGCCCCTGAAAACATCAAAGGGGCAGGATAGCTTTAAGCAAAAGCGCTGGTACAGAGCCAAGATCAGGCCATTGTACCGGCGCCTTTTATTTGAAAAATACTTTCCTCCGAGGCTCTTTTATGTCAGTGCTATACCAGTCTTCTTTTTTAGGTACCGGTCATTCATGCTTTCGAGCAGCCCATAAAGGAGTTTGTCTTTGAAAGTTCCCATCATTTCGAAGACATCAAGCGGTGGGAAATCGGGCCCGAAATTTATCCTCTGACCCTTGTGAACAGGAATGGCGTCATGTATGATGTCAGGTACATCCTGTTTTTCTATATTGCAATTCAAATTATTGAAATACAATTAGTTAAATTTTTTATTTATATGAGAAAAACCGGAATTGCCTTGCTTGCACTTACAATCTGCTGCCTGTCGGCCTACGCGCAGGAGTATCAGCAGTTGTTTAACGGAAAAGACCTGACCGGCTGGGTAGCCCACGGTACGGAGAAGTGGTATGTTGAGGACGGGGAGCTGGTTGGCGAAAGCGGGCCGGATAAAGGATTCGGCTATCTTGCGACCGATCGGAATTATAAGGACTTTATAATGGATCTGTATTTTAAACTGGAAGCCGGCGGCAACAGTGGGGTCTTTATACGGTCGGCCATCGAGGGAGTTATCATTGAAGGCTGGCAGATAGAGATAGACGAAAAACGGAGGACAGCTGATGTCTTTGAATCCTACGGCAGAGGGTGGTTGAGCAACAAGGCGGCGCCTCCCAAACTAACTGAAGAAATGTTCAAGCACGATGACTGGAATTATCTCCGGATCTACGTACAGGGTGATAAGGTGTCGACCTGGCTGAACGGACGTAATATAGCCAATGTGACAGACGAGCAAATTGGGGCGGCAAACGGCTTTATTGCGCTCCAGATCCACCACGGCGGCGGTGTAAAAGTGCGTTGGAAAAAGATACGGATCAAGGAGTTGAAGAGCTGATCACTAAGCAGGTCCGGTGTTGTTAGCTGTAAAAGCGAAAACGAATGTATCTGAATATAAAGGGAAAAGATAAGCGTACATTTGATGCGATTTCTCAATGCTTCGGCTTTGGGCTCCACTTTTATCCTGCTTAATTCTACATCGGATGTATTTCCTGACGGGTTGGGAAACGGGAGCGGGCAGTTGGGGCATAACCTCATGGACCATCACTACCGGGTGGGCGCTTCAGGATTTGCGGAAGGCTTCTATATCGGACGAGACTACATCTCTGTGATTTTTCGCTACAAGTAATTGATATACAGTTATTTATTTTTAATAAAATGAAATACCTATTGATACCCGTTCTGGCGGTTTTTCTTGCCGGAACAAACATTTCCTGTAGGAAGAAAACCTCGGAAGCCGCTGCGCCCAACATAGTAGTAGTGCTGGTTGATGACTGGCGTTGGGACGAGTTCGGAGCTGCCGGGCACAATTTTATCAAAACCCCAAATATCGACCGTGTAGTGAGGGAAGGCGGGCATTTTGTCAATGCTTTTTCCACTACGCCACTCTGCTCTCCGAGCAGGGCCAGTTTCCTGACCGGGCAATATGCGCACAACCATGGTATTATCGACAATACGGAACGGAGCGAGCAGAGCCATAAGCTCAAAACGTATCCGGCTATCCTGGACAGCCTGGGATATGAAACCGCGTTTATCGGCAAATGGCATATGGGCAACGACAATACGCCCCGGAAAGGCTTCGACTTTTGGGCCGTGCTGAAAGGACAGGGGGAGGCAAACGACCCGGAGCTTAACCTGAACGGGCAGGACGTAAAGAAGGAAGGCTACGTGACGGATATCCTCACCGGTCTTTCTCTAGATTTTCTCAGGAAAGAAAGAAAAAGCCCCTTTTTGCTTTACATTTCGCATAAAGGACTGCATCCTAATATGCATCAGCGCGCAGACGGCAGCATAATCGATATCGGTAACGGAGGATTTGTAGCGGCAGAACGTCATAAGGGACTTTATAGAAACGATGTTTTCAAGCGCCGCCCCAATGCGTTTGTGACCCCGGCAGACAAGCCTGCCCTGATGCGCAAGATAGGTAATCTACCTGATCTTGGCCGTGAAACTGCTACTCCCGAGGATGTGATCCGCGGCAGGTCGGAAATGCTCATGGCTATAGATGAGGGGCTTGGACAAATCATGGATGAGCTGGAAAAAAATGGCGAGCTGGATAATACAATGATCGTGCTGGCGGGCGACCATGGTTACTGGTACGGAGAGCACGGCCTGAACGAAGAACGAAGGCTGGCCTATGAAGAAGGTATACGGATCCCCCTGCTCGTCAGGTATCCTCCGCGGGTTGCCGCAGGTTCGAAGTTCCACCAGATGGTGCTCAGTCTCGATGTTGCGCCTACAGCTATCGAGCTGGCGGGTGCTGTACCGGAGAGCTATATAGACGGACGCTCGCTCACGGGATTGTTTGACGGAACTGCCGGCGAATGGAGAAAAGATTTTTTCATCGAGTATTATACTGATAAAGTATGGCCGCGTGCGGTAAACCTGGGATATAAGGCCGTCAGAACCGAGCGGTATAAGTATATCAGGTATACCGACCTGGAGGGTGTTGATGAGTTCTATGACCTTGAGAAAGACCCTTATGAGCTTCATAATGCGATTGGCGACGCCGTCTATGCGGAGATAATCGGGGAGCTGAAGAAGTCGACAGACAGATTTTTCTAACGATACCCCGGGGGAAAAACCGGTCTGAAAAAAATCAAAATACAGCTAACAATGAAAGCAAAATATCTGATCCTGTATCTTTTGCTCAATTTGGCAGGAGCGACATATTCACCTGCGCAAAAGCAGGTTTTTAAAGCAGGGGCTTCATTCAGTAACGTCACGCCCAACCTGGGAGAGGCTATAGTCGGCAATACCGATATGCCCCCGGCAACGTACATCCATGACCAGCTTCATGCCAAATCCCTGGTGCTTGACGACGGAACCTCAAAACTGGTATTTGTGCTGGTCGATAACGTCAGCATAGACAGGGAAGTGTTTGATGCGGCAAAAAAACGGATATATGACGAGACGGGAATCCCCGCTGCAAACATACTGATGGCCGCCACGCATACCCACTCGGGTACAAGTGCAAGGGGAGTCGGTAAAAGACTAAGAGGCTGGCACCTTGATGACTCGTTGGACGAATACCAGACGTTCCTGGTAAGGAGGATTGCCGACGGGGTCCGCGTGGCGCTTGGCAACCTGGAGCCGGCTAAAATAGCCTGGGGGGCATTTGATGCGCCTGAACATGTTTTTGTGCGGCGCTGGGTAATGAAAGACTCTGTCAACAGTCCGTTAGGGCATAAGGAGATTGTCAGGATGAATCCCGGTTATCTCAATCCCGGCATGGTAAGACCTTCCGGACCGGTAGACCCTCAAATTTCGGGACTGGGTACCGCTTGGCTCCCGGCAAACTGATCTGAAGCTGGTGGTACGCCGGGCAGATCCCGGATTACTTTCGAAAATTTCAAGGGCAGCATCGGTTTCAGGAAAAAAGCCTGCTGTAAGCCCCGTCTATATACCGCGTATACTTCAGCTGGAATACGAATGGCCCGACAGTATAGACGTATCGCTTCAGGCCATAAGGATCGGAGATCTTGCGATTACCGCAATTCCTTTCGAAGTATTTACGCAGACAGGACTGGAGATAAAGTCGCGCAGCCCCTTTAAAGACACATTCACTATTTCGCTGGCCAACGGCGGTTACGGCTACCTGCCCACGCCCGAAGAGCACAGGCTTGGAGGCTACGAAACCTGGCTGAGCGTAAGCAAGGTAGAGAAGGAGGCTTCGGTAAAGATATCGGAACGGATCCTGGAACTGTTGGGCCAACTGAAATAGGGAGATGAGAAATTATTTGGCAATCCTGCTGTTTTTTCTGGGGTATACCGGTGTGCAGGCTCATAGCGGCGGTACCCGCGAAGGCGGATTACACTACAAAATTATGCTGGCAGGCGCTTCATTTGCCTATACGGGAAACGGCTGGTTCGAGATAGGATGCAAGAAGCTGGGGGCCGGGGCGGTTAATAAAGCGCTCGGTTCGGGCGGCTCGGTAGTGACGCTTGCCAATGCTATGGCAGAAGGCTCATTCTACACCCCGGAAGAGCTCGACGAGGCAGATGCCTTTGTGATCATGCACGTGCACGACCGGGATGTTTATTCGGGAAAAGGTCTGAAAGAGGATCTTTCAGAATACCGGCCGCCTTTCGGAAAGGATGACTACGCCGAGGCCTATGATTATGTCATAAAGAAATACATCACCGATTGTTTCCGCCAGAAGGATAACCCGGCTTCGAAATACTACAGGTTGCCCCACGGAAAACCGGTATCTATTGTGCTGTGTACTCATTGGCATGACTCAAGGGAAATATACAACCGGACCGTTAGGCAACTGGCGCAAAAATGGGGACTTCCGCTGATCGAATTCGACAAATACATAGGGTTTGGCAAAGAACAGGTTCATCCTGTCACCAAAGAGCAGCATAGCCTTATTTATGCCGTCGATACGCAGGATTCCGGCGGAGTAAGATATGGCTGGCATCCCATACGGGGAGAAAACTCCTATATCCAGCAGAGAATGGCGGCCGTTTTTACGGATACGATGACCAGGATCCTACCCTTGCGTTAGGATTCATTTTATGTAATTAAGCTGTTTAAAATGAAGTTGAAACTTTTTATACCGTTTCTTTTTTTATTCATACCGGGTGCGGCGACCCGATCGGTGGCGCAGCCCCCGAAGATCAGCCTGTTTAACGGGAAGAACCTGGATGGCTGGTATACCTTTCTCAAAGACCGCGGCCGTGATACAGATCCCAAAGGTGTTTTTACAGTAAAAAAGGGGAAGATCCGCATATCCGGAGAGGAATGGGGTTGTATTACTACCAATGAAGAATATGAAAACTATAAGTTGGTGATAGACTTTAAATGGGGTGAAACAACCTGGGGAGGCAGGCTTACGAAAGCGCGTGACAGTGGGGTACTGCTGCATTCTCAGGGAGAAGACGGAGGGCATGCCGGTATCTGGATGCGTTCAATCGAGGTGCAACTTATCGAGGGCGGAACCGGCGATTTCATCGTGATAGGGAACAGGGCCCGGGAGTTCTCGATCGAATGTCCGGTAGCACCCGAAAAACAGGGGAAGTTTTATGTTTATAAACCCGGTGGCGAATATGTAAGAGTCTATTCCGGCAGGGTCAACTGGTTTGGGAGAGATCCGTTATGGGAAGATAAAATTGATTTTCGCGGAAAAAATGACGTTGAAAAGAAACGGGGGAAATGGAACCGCCTGGAATGCGTGGCCGTTTGCGGTAAAATTGATGTTTACCTGAACGGCGTGCTCGTGAATCAGGCTATTAATGTGGAGCCCGCAAAGGGACGGATCCAGGTACAATCGGAAGGGGCCGAACTATGGATCAGGAAAGTAGAATTGATTGTGCAGTAGGCTTAATGGAAGGAGTATCAAGCGCAAACTATCGGTACTTCTATCCATTTTCAATACCTGTCTTATCACATTTTTGACCATACCGAAGCAGAGCTGCTGGCTACGGACAATCCTTTCGCCCTTGTGGTGCTTGCCTGTCAGAAGGCGCTGACAGAAGGGAAAGTACAGGATGAAGCATTGGCCCAGGATCGCCTTTCGATCGCCAAAGCGCTGCTGAAACACCATTATCCGCACAACAAAATCGTGAGCTTCCTGGAGTTTCTGAAAAACTTACTGTATATTGATAGTCAGGAAATAAATAGTAAATTTGATACCATAGTCGAACAATTAACCGAAAGAAAAACTACTATGCCAGGTATAATGGAAGCTCTTAAACAAATTGCGAGAGAGGAAGGATGGGAAGAGGGAAAATTGGAAGGGAAAAAGGAAGGGAAATTAGAAGGGAGAAAAGAAGGACGAAAAGAAGGCAAGCTGGAAGGCAAGCATGAGCAATCACTTGCCATTGCCCGGGAGCTCAAAAAAGAAGGATTGTCTGTCGAATTCATCGCCAGAACTACCAGGCTTTCGCGTGAAGTAGTTGAAAAATTATAGACTCTATCAATTGCCGGCCTTCGCTTCGCTCAGGCTTCCTCCTTCAGCAGGTTTTTCTGCTTGAGAATACGCCCGATCACTTTCATATCGTGCTCCGAGTTGAAGATGCTGAAGGGAAGGTACAGGAACTGTCCGCGGGAGATAACCAGCACAAATCCTTCTTTATCCTTATAGGCGCTCTGGATCTGCTCCCATTTCATTACGCCGCCTTCCTTCTGGTTGATCTTCATGAAAATCTGGCGGGGATCGATCTCGTACTGGTATTTCTCAAACATCGGCTTGTACTGCTCCAACTGCGTAATACCTACGAACTGGATCACCCAGAAGAGTATATAGAGCAGGACGCCTATGACGATGACGACGTAGATCCAGATGTTCGGATAGGTTTTGGTAACATTCAGGATAACGTTCCCGATCAACAAGGCGAGCGGTATCAAAGCCCACTTAAGCTGTGACTGGAAAAGGTGCCTCAGCGCCAGCCGGGTATATTTTTTTGTCGGGAGCGCGTATTTTTTGGTACGTACGGCCGTTGGGTTGGAAGGGATCTGGTATATAGGCTGATGTTTGTTTACAGGTACTTTAGCCATATTTTTTTCTGGAAATAGACGGGCGCTTCAGGCGGTTGGCTATCGGCGCACAAACTCTGGGATAAATTTAAATGATGAAATCTTCACGGCCGGACGGGTATACTCCCGGCTCCCGGATGATTGACGGGACAAAGTTAGGAAAATAAGGTCGATTCTTTAGAAAAACACTTAATTTGTAATTTCGATTTTAAACTGCCGGTGGGTCTGCAGATCGCAGTTGCGCCGGGCAGCGGGCGTTATTTATGGGTTTTTTGTTTCCGACATTTCTCTGGGGGTTACTTGCGGTAGCAATTCCGCTGGCAATTCATCTGTTTAATTTCCGGCGTACCAGGCGGGTGCTCTTTACGAATGTCGCTTTTCTGAAAGAAATCGAAACCCGGAAAAGCTCCTTCAGGAGGATGAAGCACCTGCTCATCCTGCTGGCTCGTATGATGGCCATAGCCTGCCTTGCCCTGGCTTTTGCCCAGCCTTACCTGAAAAGAGATGAAGGCCTGGTTGATTTCCAGGGAATTAAGAGCTTTTACCTGGACAACTCGTTCAGCATGCAGAACGAGGATAATAACAAGCGTTTTATCGATATAGCTACCGGAAGCCTCGACGAACTGCTGGGCGTTTACAGCAACCTTACATCGTTGCAACTGGTCACCAACGATTTTTCACCCGAAGATCACAGCGTCTTTACTGCTTCCGGTCTGCAGGACCGGATCACCCGCATGGAGCTTACGCCTACCTCCCGCACTCTCAGGGAGGTATACAGCCGCCAGAAAAGTATGATCGGGAATACGTCGCCGGCCGGGCAAAACGAAATGTACTGGATCAGCGATTTTCAGAAAAGTACGGCCGGAGATATTTCCGGCATTGAAATCGATTCGACCGACCGCCTGACGATCATCCCGGTCAATACCGGTGCAGGCAGGAACATTTATGTAGATTCGGTGTGGCTGCAGACACCGTTTTTGCGACAGGGACAGAAGAACGTTCTGAACGTCAGGATACGAAGCTCGGGTAAAGAGCCGGTGGAAAACCTGCCGGTGCGACTGATACTGAACGATACGCAGGTTTCAGCGTCGTCGGCAGATATACCGGCTAACGGAGCCGAGAATGTGTCGTTCGATTTCATACTGGGGGAGGAGGGATATATCCGCGGAATCGTAAACTTTGACGACTTCCCCGTTACGTTCGACAACCAGTACTATTTCGTGCTGAATGCATCACCGGTCATCAGGGTCCTGCACCTGCATGCGGCCGCCGTCAGCCTTTCGGACCCTGTCAACCGTGTCTACCGGAACGACAGCCTCTTTCATGTAACAAACTCAAACGCCGACAATGCGGACGTCGGGCAGGTGTCGGTTTCAGACCTGGTCATACTCAATGAAGTCGAGCGCCTCTCGCCTTCCCTTATGTCGGGGATCGTCGATTTTGTGGGTAAGGGCGGTACGCTCCTGGTCATTCCTCCCGGAAGGCCCGACGTGAATTCCTACAAGGTTTACCTTGAGCAAATGGGTGTATTCGGACTGGACCAGTATTCGGGAGATGCCATACCTCTCAATGAGCCGGATACCAGGATTCCTTTTTTTCAGGATGTTTTTGAGGCTTCTCTTAAAGCCGACGGCCAGGTGAACATGCCGGCGGCCGCGAGCGTCTGGCAATGGGCCAGGGCCGGGAATACGCTGCTCTCACTAAGAAACGGCCAGCAATTCTTGTCGCAGGTAACGGTGCGCCAGGGAAGGTTGTACCTCTTGTCGGCTCCGCTTAATGCGATGGCGGGTAATTTTTCCCAGCACGCTCTTTTTGTGCCGGTCATGTATAAGATCGCCGCATCGAGCGTCAGGGCTGAAAAGACGGCCTACTCCTTTGAGGACAGCGCTATTGAGCTGACCGTTTCGGATGCCGGCCCCAATACGGTTTTCAGGATAAAAAACGGAGGTACCGAAATTATACCCGTACAGCGCCTTGCCGGGAATAAGCTTGTCCTGGAGTTACCTAAAAAAGGGGAATTGCCGGGGCAGGCACTCGAACCCGGCTATTTCAGCCTGGAGGCAGACGGGAAAACCGAAAATCTGCTGGCTTTGAACCTGGGTAAAGAGGAGTCGGAGCTGGAATACTACAGTGCGGAAGAGTTACGGAGACAATTTGCCGGGAAAGGCAACATAACAGTCTTTAAAAGTATAGAAGACAGCAATCTCGGTGAAAGATTTGAAAAGTACTCGACAGGTACGCGCCTGTGGAAATACTTTTTATATGCCGCGCTTGCATTTCTATTGGCGGAGATCCTCCTGGTGAGATTGATGAAAAGCTGAAATAATTTGAATAAAATTGCATTTTTTAAAGTAGTACCTCATGTCAGCAAAGAGAGAAAAAAAAATCGAGTTCCTTTACAATTACCTGGACAACGCTTCTCCTACGGGTTTCGAGGCTTCGGGACAGCAGATCTGGTTGGATTATCTGAAACCTTATATCGACGATTTCATCGTGGACACTTATGGTACAGCCGTAGGGGTAATCAACCCGGGGCAGGACTATAAAGTGGTGATCGAAGCCCATTCCGACGAGATTTCGTGGTTTGTCAACTTCATATCCGAGGATGGCTACATTCATGTCCGGAGAAACGGCGGGTCGGATGCGGCCATTGCTCCTTCCATGAGAGTGAATCTTCATACGGATAAGGGGGCTGTGCCGGGAGTTTTCGGGTGGCCGGCTATTCATGTAAGAGATATTGCGAAAGACCAGGTACCTAAAGTGCATGAGCTTTTTATAGATGTCGGGGCGACAAAGAAGGAGGAAGTCCTGGCAATGGGCATTCATGTAGGTACCGTGGTGACATTCGCAGACGGGCTGACAGAACTGAACGGTAAATATTATGTCGGGCGTGCCCTCGACAACAGGATAGGGGGCTATATGATCGCCGAAGTAGCAAGACGGCTGAAAGAAAAGAAGAAAAAGCTGCCCTATACGCTTTATGTCGTCAATGCGGTGCAGGAGGAAATAGGTTTGAGGGGAGCTGAAATGATCGTGCGCCGGCTAAAGCCCGACCTGGCTATCATTACCGATGTTACGCACGATACCCAGTCGCCGATGTATAATAAGAAGGAGCAGGGAGATCTGCGATGCGGTAACGGCCCGGTGATCTGCTACGGCCCCGCGGTGCAGAACAACGTAAGAGATCTGCTGATCAGGGTAGCGGAGGAAAAGAAAATAGCATTCCAGCGACAGGCGGTGAGCCGGTCTACCGGTACGGATACGGATTCATTTGCCTACGCTACCGAAGGAGTAGCCTCGGCGCTCATTTCGCTTCCTCTGAAATACATGCATACGACGGTAGAAACCGTGCATAAGGAGGACATGGGGAATGTGATCGATCTGATCTACGAAGTATTGCTGACGTTGAAAGGGAACGAGGATTTCAGGTATATCCGGTAAAGAGCTGGTTTTAGAATACAGGATAAATCTATATGGCGCTGATCTCCGATCCTTCAGGCAATGAGCTTTTTGCAGAATCGCTTCCGATGCGGGTAGTATCGCTGTGCTCTTCTCTGACTGAGCTATTGTTTGATATCGGTATGAAGGATAGGGTGGTGGCAGTTTCGAAGCAATGCCGTTTTCCTGAAGTGCGCGTTGATGAAACAGAATCTGTAGGTAGCAACAGGAGGCCCGACATAAAGCGTATTATGGAGCTGAACCCGGATTTCGTCATATTGGATTCCAGGGAAACGGATGAGGCTGTTGTGACGCTCCTGAAAGAGGAATTCCCTGTCTGGAATTCCGGTACTTCTTCGGTATTGGAAGCTATACAGGAGATACGCGACCTGGGCCGGATCGTAGGTAAATCCGCCAATGCAGAATGGGTAGCCGGCAAGATCGAGACCCGGTTTGCGGAGTTTCAGGCCACTTTCCGAAACCCCGGGAAATCCCGACAGGTGGCCTTCCTGGCAAATTATAAGCCCTGGGCAGCCTATGGAAACGGGACAATCGCGACGGAACTTTTAGGATATATAGGGCTTGAGAACGTATTTGCTTATGAAAGCGGAGTGTGTTCAATAGAAGGGAAAAAAATCCCCGGCGGCGCTTCTACACTGATCCTGCTGGCAGAAGGCATTTACAGCTTTCATAAGCGGCATGAGCCGGTTGTAAACCGGAAATTCCCGGGTTCTCAGGCATACCTTGTAAGGGAAGACCTGCTTACCTGGCACGGGAGCCGTCTTTTAAGGGCGCCGGCCTACCTGGCTGAGCTGTATAACCTGCTTTCCCAGTAGCGGGTACGGTCAGCATGATATTTTCCTTACCCGGTTTTCATGGCGTCCGCCTTCAAATTCCGTGTGAAGGAACAGATCCAGGCTCCTGATAGCTGTTTCAAGAGGTATAAAGCGGACCGGAAAGCAGATGATATTGGCGTCGTTATGCTGCCTGGCGAGAGGAGCGATCGCCTCGTCCCAAACCAGTGCGGCCCTGATCCCCTGGTGTTTGTTGGCGGTCATGCATACGCCCTGCCCGCTTCCGCAGAGAAGCACTCCCATATCAGCTTCCTTATTCTCTACTGCCAGTGCCACCGGGTGCGCAAAATCGGCGTAATCCGACGATTGGTCGGTGTATGTCCCGTGGTCGGTCACCTCGTAGCCATGTTCATTCAGCCAGTTTATAATAGGCTGTTTATAGGGAAAACCGGCGTGATCACCACCGATTGCTATTTTAGTTGCCATACTCTTTCGGTCTTTGCGGGTCTAAAAATGAATTGCTATATTAAAGAGATAACAACATTTTTTGTTTTATTGCTATCTGAATACAAAGTTAGCTATTTTAACTGACGAGCTTACAGAAAAGGAAGGTATTCCCAACGCAGAACTTTAATTGTAAAATATGGAAAAGAAAAGTATGGAGAATGAAGAGGCCATGGACCTGTCTCTGTTGAATATGGCAAACCCCGAAGATGAGCAGCGCATCCGGAATGCCTTTGCAGAAAGGAACTGGAGCGAAATCAAGAGTTCTGACTCTTGGGTTATCTTCAGGGTAATGGCCGAATTCGTGGAGGGGTTTGATAAGCTGGCCAAAATAGGGCCTTGCGTGAGTATTTTCGGGTCTGCGCGGACCAAAGATGAGCATAAGTACTATAAAATAGCCGAGGAAATAGCCGCCAAGCTGGTACGTAAAGGTTACGGCGTGATCACCGGCGGAGGACCGGGGATAATGGAAGCGGCCAATAAAGGGGCCAACAGCGAAGGAGGAAAATCAGTCGGCTTAAACATCAAGCTCCCATTCGAGCAGCATGGAAATCCATATATAGATCCTGACAAATCTATTGATTTCGACTTCTTTTTTGTCAGGAAGGTCATGTTTGTCAAGTATTCCCAGGGGTTTATCGTGCTGCCGGGTGGATACGGTACGCTCGACGAACTCTTTGAAGCCCTTACCCTGATCCAAACCAGGAAGATAGCGAGATTCCCGATCGTGCTGGTAGGGAAGACTTACTGGGAAGGGCTGGTAGACTGGCTGTATGAGACTATGGAGGTGAAAGAACAGAATATCAGTCCGGGCGATATCAGGATTATGAATATTGTGGACACGGCGGAAGAGGCTGTCGAGGTGATCGAGAAGTTTTATTCCAAATACCTGCTGAAGCCTAATTTCTGAGATAGCTTTTGTGGCAAGCTTGATTTGAATAGTCGCCTGAGGTGACATGATAGGGCTTCGGGACTTGCAGCGAGTCACCACATCAATTTCACATTAATGAAAAGAACGTTCTCATACAGGCGTTGGTCAGAGAGGTTTCTTTTTGTGCTCGCATATTTTCTGGCCGCAGCCATCGGGGTAAACGGACAAACCGGCGTATTGACCCGGCAGGATACGCTGAGAGGTAGTATTTCGGCTGAACGGGAATGGTGGGATCTTACTTTTTATCACCTTTATATAAAGGTCACGCCTGCGTCGCGGAGCTTTGAGGGCAGCAACCTGGTCAGGTATAAAGTGCTCCGGCCGGGTCGTCGTCTTCAGATAGACCTGCAGGAGCCGTTGAGTATACGCCGTGTTGTACAGGACGGAAAGGAGCTTCGTTTTGAAAAAGACGGAAATGCGTGGTTTGTGGAACTTCAAAAGCCGCAGCTAGTGGGAAATACGGAAGAGCTGGTGGTATTTTATGGCGGGAAGCCAAAAGAGGCAGTCCGGCCGCCCTGGGATGGCGGGGTTCAATGGACTACCGGCATCAGCGGGAAGCCGTTTATTGCGACCTCCTGCCAGGGGGTGGGAGCGAGCTCCTGGTGGCCCTGTAAAGACCATATGTACGATGAACCGGACAGTATGAGGATCAGTGTGAATGTCCCGGCCGACCTTAAAAGTATATCCAACGGCCGCCTGATCGCTGTAGACGACCCGGGAGACGGTACCCGCACCTTTCACTGGCAGGTCAGGAACCCGATCAACAGCTACGGTGTCAGTCTCAACGTTGCGGATTATGCCGAATGGAAGGAAGTATTTGAAGGCGAAAAGGGAAAGCTGGATCTAAGCTACCATGTGCTGCCCGAAAACCTGGACCGGGCCAGAAAGCAGTTTGTCCAGGTACCTCTTATGCTGAAGGCATTCGAGCATTGGTTCGGGCCGTATCCTTTTTATGAAGACGGCTTCAAGATGGTAGAGGTACCTTATCTGGGGATGGAGCATCAGAGTTGCGTGAGTTACGGCAACGGCTTTACAAACGGTTATCTTGGCCGCGACCTTTCAGGAACAGGCTGGGGGCTCAGATTTGATTTTATTATAATCCATGAAAGCGGCCACGAATGGTTTGCAAATAATATTACTTATCGCGATATAGCTGAAATGTGGATCCATGAAGCATTTACCAGCTATTCGGAGGCGCTATACCTGGAATATCATTTTGGAAAAGAGGCCGCATCCTCGTACCTGATCGGGACCCGTAAGACGATTCGGAACCAGGCGAAGATCATGGGTATTCCCGGTGTAAACCGGAGAGGTTCAGGCGATATGTACCCGAAAGGGGCCAATATGCTGCATACTATCCGGCAGATTATCGATAGTGACGAGACCTGGAGGAAGATCCTCCGGGGTCTTAATAAGGAGTTCTATCATACCACGGTGAATAGCAATGATATAATCGGCTATATCAACGGTGAGAGCGGAAAAGATTTTTCCCTGGTTTTTAAGCAATACCTGGAGGATATCAGAATACCGGAACTTGAATACATATTCAAAGATAATGCCCTGCACTATCGCTGGAACAAGGTCATAGACGGGTTTAATATGCCGGTTAAGGTCAGGCTCGGCGGTCAGGAGGAAGTCTGGCTTTACCCGGTGGCAAACACCTGGAAAAAGCTGGAGACCGGACACAGCACCCTCACCGCCGATCCTGATTTTTACATTTCGGTAAAATCGCCGGAAATCCCGAACTGATGAGATAGCCACGAGCAGCCGCCCGGATCAGGCCCAGTTCTTCCTGAGGAAGCGCAGCCAGTTCCCATGCATTACCTTCTTGATGTCTTCGGGTGAATATCCCCGCTTTGCCAGCAGGTCGGGAAGCTTCTGCAGATCGGCGATCGTCTCGAGGTCATAGGGAGACTGCTCCTTTCCGAACATGCCGTCAAGGTCGCTGCCGATCGCGATGTGATCTGCATTCCCGGCAATCTGGCAGATATGATCATAGTGATTGATAATAGCTTCCAGGGGAGCGCCGTCTTTAAAGGGATCTGATTTTCCCCTGACCCAGTTTGGTACGATCATCCATACGTCGAGAGAGCCGCCTATAACGGCATCCCGTTCGATCAGTCGCCTGATCTGGTCGTCGGTGAGCTGTCTCTGGTGGTCGACGAGCGCGCGGCAGTTATGGTGGCTTGCCCACACCGGGCCTTTATAAATGGAAAGCGCCTGATCGAAGCTTTCGTCAGTCAGGTGGGTTACGTCGAGGATGATACCCAGACGATCCATTTCTTTCAAAAGATCTATGCCGGTAGCGTGCAGGGGGCCGCTCATACCGGTGCCGTCGGCATACCGGCCGGGCCCGTAATGCGCCGGCCCGAGCGCGCGGAGCCCTCTTTCATAGGCTTTCTCCAGGTAGGAGAGCCTGACAAGGGAATCGGCGCCCTCAAGGCTCAATATAAAGCCTACGGGTTTGGTATGATCGGGGATATTCTCATCTTCCCAGAGCTTCAGATGGGCCTCCAGTTGGGGCAGATTCGTGATCTGGACCATCTGTCCTTCTTCTTCCATCGCCTTGTACCAGGCAAGTTGTCCCTGGCTTTGGGCCCAGGCCTGCTCCGGCGAATGCCAGCCTGGCAGGTTGCTGCCTTTTTCTACGTAGCGCGCTATCTGGGTAGCTACAACCAGGCCTATCTTACCTTCCCTGAGGGCGGGTAAGGAAACAACGCCTTTTGCGCGGTCCAGTTTGTCGTTCATCCCTTCTTCCCGGCTCCTGATTTCGGTGACCGGTTTTGTCAGGTCGCGGTTCCACTCAAGCGCATTCATTGCGATATCAAGGTGGGCATCGATAGTAAACATATTGTTGGGTTAACAGGTTTTTCAGGCTTTCACAGCCTTGGTTGAACAAAGGTCCAAACCTAATGATATTATTCCAGATCCGGGCATATATGTACGGTGTAAAAATAGAAGGGCTGTCCATCCGGACAGCCCTTCTCCATCTAAATGCGATATATGTACTGCTTATGCAAGTTTCACATTCACGGCATTAAGACCTTTACGTCCCTCCTGCAGATCAAAAGTGACTGCGTCGTTTTCACGTATTTCGTCTACCAACCCGGATACGTGCACGAAGTAATCTTGTCCTGACTCGGTATCCTTAATGAAACCATAACCTTTGGTGTCATTAAAGAATTTAACTGTTCCTTGATTCATTAGAAATTAAAAATGATGATATAATTGTTACAAAGGTAA
Source organism: uncultured Cytophagales bacterium (assembly GCA_964559125.1). Taxonomy (GTDB): domain Bacteria; phylum Bacteroidota; class Bacteroidia; order Cytophagales; family Spirosomataceae; genus Ravibacter. Next base: position 100,406 of record CAZLGW010000016.1, on the reverse strand, counting down.
TGTAAATTATTGATTGACAAATATTTTTTCAAATAAGCTTACAATTTCATGGTTTCGGCCTTTCTGCCTACTTTTGGGACTTAGTTATCACAATCAATGAAAGAGCAGATATTAATTATTGATTTCGGGTCGCAGTACACCCAGTTAATCGCGCGTAGGGTGAGAGAACTCAACGTTTATTGCGAAATACATCCCTTTAATCATTTGCCTGAGATCGATTCGTCGGTTAAAGGAATTATTTTGTCAGGAAGCCCGTGTTCGGTGCGGGACCGGGAATCGCCCCGTCTCGATCTGAATGGTTTGAGGGGAAGACTGCCTGTGCTGGGTGTGTGCTACGGCGCCCAACTCCTTGCGCATGTGAGCGGCGGAGATGTGCTCCCTTCCGCCCATCGCGAGTACGGAAGGGCTATGCTCGATATAGATGACGAAGATTCTTCCCTGTTTGCCGGAGTTCCTTCGGGTTCTCAGGTATGGATGTCGCACGGGGACACGATCGTACGGATTCCCGATAATTTTAAAATCCTTGCGTCGACCGAATCGGTGGAGGTAGCGGCTTTTAAGATCAGCGAGGAGCTGACTTACGGTATACAGTTCCATCCGGAGGTGACACATTCCGAATTCGGAAAGAAGCTCCTTTCGAATTTTGTGGTCAATATCTGCGGTTGCAGCAGGAGCTGGACTTCGGAGTCGTTTGTCGATTCAACCGTCAGGGACCTGAAATTCAAGCTTGGTGACGATAAGGTGGTAATGGCGCTTTCGGGAGGAGTTGATTCGACCGTAGCTGCTACCCTGATACACAGGGCGATAGGCGATAACCTGTATTGCATTTTTGTCGATAACGGTTTGCTGAGGAAGAATGAATTCGAATCCGTACTGGCTTCTTATGAGAATATGGGGCTGAATATCAAAGGTGTAAATGCCAAAGAGCAGTTTTATACTGCTTTGGAGGGCCTTACCGACCCGGAAGCCAAACGTAAGGCGATAGGCAAGACCTTTATCGATGTCTTTGACCATGAGGCCCACCTGATTTCCGATGTCAAATGGCTGGGGCAGGGCACTATCTATCCGGATGTCATCGAATCGGTTTCGGTGAAGGGCCCGTCTGCTACTATAAAATCGCATCATAATGTGGGCGGGCTTCCCGATTTTATGAAGCTGAAGGTTATCGAGCCGCTGAATACACTCTTTAAAGATGAGGTGAGGGAAGTAGGGTATGTGTTGGGGATATCGCCGTCGATCTTACAGCGTCATCCGTTCCCGGGCCCGGGGCTTGCCATCCGTATCCTCGGCGATATAACCCGCGATAAGGTGGAAGTTCTCCAGGAAGTGGACGACCTGTTTATCGGTGGACTGAAAAAAAATGACCTTTACAACGACGTCTGGCAGGCCGGGGCCATCCTGCTCCCGGTACAGAGCGTAGGGGTAATGGGCGATGAGCGGACTTACGAAAATGTAGTGGCGCTCAGGGCAGTTACCTCGGTCGACGGGATGACCGCCGATTGGGCTCATCTTCCTTACTCTTTCCTGGCCGATGTCTCGAATGAAATTATCAACAAGGTAAGGGGAGTAAACCGGGTGGTCTACGATATTTCTTCCAAGCCGCCTGCCACTATCGAATGGGAATAATGAGTTTTGAGTAGTTTACACTTCTGGCGGAACAAGATATAGTGAAAAAAAAGTTAAATTAGCACTAATACAGATTGTTAAATGTGTGTAGAGCGATGACTTATATAATGACGATCCAGACTGATGATGCCGCTCACTTTGAGAAGATTAAAAAATTAGCTCAAAAGCTGGGGGTGGCTACCAGAGAAGAGTGCGAAAAAGAAAAGCCTGTCATGAGCAAGGCGGCACAGGAGTTTATTGAGCTGTAAAAAAAATACCCTCCGAAAAAAGTGGTGCGGAGTATTAACATAAACGATGTTATTGACGAAGTAAACCTTTAGCGGCTTTGCATTATTTTGATACAGACGTTATTATAACTGCAAAACCCTCTATACTTACAACAAATCGGATTTTAAGCGCATTCAGAAGCATACCAGGCTTGAGATAAGCATATTATAAAAAGGTATTGACAGCCAATTAGTAAATCATTACTGTTTGGACAATTCAGTATATGATTTGCAGGCGGCATAGGTTGCTTCTTTTGTGAAGATTTCCGTGCAGCGGGATCCTCCTCCTGTCTGGCAGTCAGACCACCGGATGTAACGGTCACCTGCTTCGATTTCTCTTTCGGAAAATCCGTAGGACGGCACAAAAAATGATATATCCACATCCCGGAATTCCGGATTCCATTCTCCTTTTCTGGAAATATCAACCGACAGGTCATCGGGGGTTGTATTCTCGAAGCGGATCCTGGCCATGTTGCTATCGCAGTTTTCCTCCTTTTTGCAGGAAGCGATTGCAAAGGCTGCTAAAATGACTACAATAAGGCTGAAGTTTCTCATAACCGATTTTTTTAGTTAAGAATCAGTCTGTCTTCGGGGAGGGTCGGCTTTGTTAGCAGCAGGCTCGGAAGCACCGGGTGTCTTTTCCTGGTTGTTCTTTTTCCGCCGGTTCGTATACCTGCGTTTCTTCGGCCGGTGTTCGTCCTGTTGTTCCTGGCGGGCTACCTTCGAACGTTCTTCTTTCAGCTCTTTTTCAGGCTCGCCGAGCAGGTATCCGAAAGGCTCCAGGTCCGGGTTTGAGTCGAGAATGACTTTGATGATGGCCGTCAGCGGAAGGGCCAGGATAAGTCCTGCAAGCCCCCAGAGCTTACCCCCCAGTAGCAGCATAACGATAGCGGCCAGCGGGTTGATGCTCACTTTGGAACCCACTATATTGGGGGTGATAAAATTGCCCTCCAGGAACTGGACCAGCGACATGACACCTACCACCCCGAGCGATACCCAGGGGGAGTCCATTGTAACCAGGCTGTAAACCGCCGGGAGTATGGAGCCTATAAAAATACCGATATAAGGGATCAGGATAAGAAAAGCAGCCAGGAAGCCGAAAAAGAGGGCATAATCGACGCCGAGTATCCAGAGCCCTACCGTGTTCAGGATGCCTACTATACCGATTACCAGCAGAAGACCTGACATATAACTTTGAATCACCTCATAGATCTTGTTCAGGATACGGTCCAGCCGGGAATTAGAAACACCCTGAAAAGCCTTGTATATAAACTGCCTGAAGAAATCCCTGTAGAGCAGGAAGAAAAATACGTATAAAGGCACCAATGCCGCCGTCCCCAGTAGTCCACCGGCCGAAACGACAGTCTGTGCCATGAGGTTACGACTTTCTCCCAGCATGTTGAGCATGTATTTTTTTCCTTCACTTACCTGCTGGGTGCGGCTTACTGCGAAGTTCTGCTCGATCCAGGCTATGATCGATTCTATAAAAGTCTCAGCCTTCGAAGCGAAAGTCGGAATTGCGTCGCCGAAGGAAGAAACCTGGATGACCACCAGGTAGACCAGCCCGCCAAGAACCGCGAAAAAGATGATGATGCTGAACACAATGGCCATAATTCTCGGCATTCTCCATTTTTCAAAACGGTCGCAGATCGGATGAAGAAGAATGGAAAACAGCGCTGAAAACAGGAGGGGAATAAGCGGATCGCTGAGAATGTCCAATATATAGACCAGTGCGATCAGCCCCACCAGAACAGCGGCAAATTTCAGGTAATAGGGCGATTGTCTATATTTGTCAGTTGTCGGTCCGCTTTGATGTGTATTCATTATGAATCTTTTCTATTTATGGGTGGTTACAAAAACGCTTTTATGCGGGTGTAGCCCCGATAAGAGACGCTACGATTTCGACAAAGTTCGTTCAAAGTATACAATTGACAAAATTGCGTTATTGCCGCCGCAGATCGGCGAAAGCTCCGGACTTGCAGGCGCCTCCGACGGGCAGAGCTTCTGGACCCATAATGACAGTGGCGGACTACCTGAACTGTACCGTGTGGGTTTAGACGGCACGCTGATGGAAGTTATTCGATTCCGTTCCGTTGAAAACCGGGATTGGGAAGACCTGGCATCGGATAGCGACGGAAGGTTATGGATAGGCGATTTCGGTAATAACGGCAATGCACGCAGGGATCTGAAAATTTATATACTACCCCCGGCGTGGGAAAAAGCACCGGATGAAGATAAGATCGGTACTATTACGTTCAGGTATGCAGGGCAAACGGAATTCCCCGGGCGGGCCAGGGACAGAAAATACGACTGCGAGGCATTTTTCTATCATGACGGTCATCTGTACCTGTTTTCAAAAAATACCGGCAGGAAGCCCCGGTATACGATGCTCTACAAAATGCCGGCGGAAGCGGGAGATTATACGCTCCAGCCGGTCGACAGCATCAGGTTAAATGAAACGGTTACAGGAGCAGATATAAGCCCCGACGGGAAGGAGTTTGCACTGCTTTCCTATGGGAAAGTGTTTTTCTTTGAAGTGAATAACGGGAATATTGACTTCTCCAGACCGACATACTGTTTAAAGAAATACCGGGGCCAGACTGAAGCAATTATGTACGAGGGACAGGATAGGGTGCTGATTACCAACGAGAAAGGGGAGCTATTGCAACTACTTGCAAAGTGATATTATCATTCTGTTAAGACTGGATTACACCGGTTCATTTACGGGAAATAACCTATAGCTTTGCGGCCATTGGCAGAAATATAAAAGTATGGAAGGTTCAAAATCACTGCAAAAGTCCCATAAAGTTCTGATCGTTGACGATGAGCCGGATATTATTGAGCTTCTGGAATACAACCTTGTAAAGGAAGGCTACGTCGTAGAATCAGCCGGAAACGGAAAGGAAGCGATTGCTAAACTGACCGAGGGCTTCCGTCCAGACCTGCTTCTTCTGGACATCATGATGCCGCAGATGGACGGAATTGAAACCGCCAGAAGGATCCGGCAGATACCCGAATTACAAAACGTTTATATCCTCTTCCTGACTGCACGCTCGGAAGAATATTCGGAAGTGGCTGCGTTCGAGGTGGGAGCTGACGACTATATCAGTAAACCTATCAAGATCAGGGCCTTAATGAGCCGCATCAACGCGCTGTTCAGGAGAGAAACCCAAAAAAATGACCAGAAGTCGGAGCTGCAGATATCGGGCCTGACCATAAATCCCAGGAACTACTCGGTAGGGCAGGGAGATAAAAGTATAACGTTGCCTAAGAAAGAGTTTGAGCTTTTGTTCTACCTGGCCCGGAATCCTGATAAAGTCTGCGGCCGCGACGAGCTTCTGCAGAAGATATGGGGTGCCGACATTTATGTCCTGGAAAGGACAGTCGACGTTCACGTACGCAAATTGCGGGAAAAGCTGGGAGAAGGATATATCAAAACGCTGAAGGGAGTAGGGTATATGTTCAATTCCGTAAAGGAGGAAAAGTAGTCTCCCCTATATGCTCAGAAGCCTGCCTCTGACGTACCGGTATAGTGTTCCACAGTTTCTGTGCCGGGATCGATCAACAGTCCTTCCGCTTCTCTGATCCCGCATGCGTAGCACTTTTGGAGGAGATTCTTCATCCTGCTTTGGTTTACCGGTGCAGGCGCTGCAAAAAGAAGGATATAATAAACACCGTTTTGGGCTTTCACGATCCGGTCGGCTTCCATCATCTGGCCTCCTTTCAGGATGATCTGAGGGGGAAGCCGGAGCGATTCGGGGGAGAAAGCCCGGGCCATCAGCGGGTTTCTGAGTATTCGTTCGGATTTGGCTATAACGGTTTCGCAGTCTCCAGGCCGTAGAAGGCCCGACTGTACGCTTTTCGTAACCGTACCGGAAAGTTGTAGCAATGATGGCGTCTGGATAAGGATCTGCCGTATTTTGTGGTGCAGGTCCCGGCCTTTTTCAAATGTATCGGTATCGAAGGCCTTATCCGCGTTTTTTTTCAGGCTAAGCGTTGTGGCTTCCCTGCTGCCGGATAGGGAGCTCAATACGAATCTTTCTACGGGTCCTTTTGCATGCTGGTGGGCGGGAGCACTGTTGCTGCCGGACAGGATATAGTGAGTCCGGTCAGCCTCCCATTCCCCGATATCTATAAGATAGGATTTAAGCCACTGGTTTACAGCCGGGGAAGGGGAGGATGCGCTGCTTTCGGATAGTTCAGGAGGAAGCCCGGCCATGATATAGAGGCGTTGTATGGGGCGGGTAAACGCCACGTAAGTGAGATTGATGTTTTCAACCAGCACTCGCCGGACTTCTTCAAGATATTGGGCACCCACCGGGGTATCTTCCAGTTTCCTGGCAACCGGAACTGCAGCACTTACCAGGCGTTTACCGTTATGGGTCAGTTCGGGCCCTTCCAGCTCTTCAAGGCTCACCCAGAGCCGGCTGCCCGCTTTGGGAGTGGCTGTCCAGTCGGCATAAGGACATAAAACTACCGGGTATTCCAGCCCTTTTGATTTGTGAATAGTGGTAATCCTGACGGCATCGGTATCGGCAGATGCAGTGATGGAAAGCGACTTGCCGGTCATATCCCACCAGGAGAGAAAATCTGCCAGATGGCCGACCCTTGTATTTTCAAACTGCAGCACCTCATCAAGGAACCTGAAAATATACCGGTTTTCAGCCGGGTTGTCGAGGAGGCCGGCTTTGGAGATGATTCTTTCGCAGAGTTCGTAAATGCTCAGCTGGTAGATCTCCGAAATGCTGAAGTCTACGCCGATCTGCGAAAGGTATGCCAGGAAAATCCCGAGCCCCGGCGTACGGCTCATGGCTACCAGGTCATTCATAGTAGCGCCGTCAATGGCTTTACGAAGCACGATCCGGTGTAGCGAAATAGCTGTCTCAAGTCTCTGGTTGGTATTATCGGGCGTTTGTATAACCCTGAGAAGCCGGATGATCAGCTTAATACAGGCAGAATTGTCGAGCAGGAGCGAGTCGTCGGAAATCAGCGGTATGCCGGCTTGCTGAAGCCATACGGCCAGCCGGGCAGAGTTTTTCTTATACCTGCACAATATGGCTATATCGCGCCAGCCATAGCCTTCTTCCCTGAGCTCCTCCAACAGGGAGATGATCCGGGCTCCCTGTAAATCGGGTAAAAGCGTATCAGTCCCGGTATTTGCACTTTCTTCGGCTCCCTGATCGGCCGCAGCTTTTTCGAAAAAGTCGATCTGAACATGGCCGCCTTCGGGCGTAAAGCTGCCTGTTTCCTGCTGGAAATACTGGTCATATACTTCTGCGGTGAGGGGCTCGCCGGTATCGCCGGATACAGACAGGAACCTGAAAAAGTCGTTGTTAAAGGTTGTAATTTCTCTGAAGCTCCGCCGGTTGGCAGAAAGCCGTACAAGCCCACTGTTCTGACCGACCAACCTGAGCCGGTCCTCCATAAAAGGCCCGGCATTTCCGATGATATCCATGATCCTTTCGGCCTGCATATTGGAAAGCCTGAGTAAAAGCTCCATATCTCCTCCCCGGAAACGATAGATCGCCTGCTTTACATCCCCTACGATAAGGTTGAAGAAGCCGCCCGACAACGCATTTTCGATGAGTGGCAGCAGGTTGGCAAACTGGAGCCTGGAAGTATCCTGGAATTCATCGATCAGGATATGATTGTACTTTTCTCCCAGCCTTTCGAATACGAACGGGACAGGGTCACCGGCTACTATATCGATGATCCGCCGGTTGAATTCGGAAATATGGACCTGGTTGTTTTGCCTGAGCAACTGGTCGAATTCGTGTTTGATCTCGTTGAGCAGGGAGAGGCTATAGAGCTGGCCGGCCAGGGTCTTATATAGAAACGCGTGCCCGCCGAAACTGCTCCTGATCTCTTCGATCGCGGTGTATGAATCTTTCAGGACAGGCACGACCGAATCGATAGCATTTTGAGTTGTGACCGGGATCTTGCCGGCGTACCATTTTTCTTCGGCTACCGTTTTAACTACATAAGAATTGGGGGCATCCCATAATTTCGTTGCGTTTCGGACTGCCCTGGCCACTATATATCCGTAAATTCCTTTTGATGACTGGAAAAAATCGGAAGCGGAAAGTCCTGCGTTGAGAATAGCATCCTGCGCCTTTCCGGCATGTTCCCTGATAAGCGATTCTTTCTCCCTTGCCACTGCCAGCAACTGCTTCCGGATCTGCTGCCAGTTGTCGAGCGTCAGGTCGCTGACCCGGGTCATGGCGAGATAGCTCTCCTCGTTGAGAAGGTCGGCGGCGGCGGCCAGCATTTGTTTCGGTAGCGCTCCCCACCCGCCTTCCTCGCGGGCGTGTTCAAGGTAATAGCTTTCCAGGATACGGGTGAGAGATTCCTCGCCTGTCAGCCCGATCCTCGACAGCAGGCGATCTATAGCTTCGGCAAGCAGATCGCCGTCCAGGCGGGTCTCGAAGCCAAACGGCAGACCGAGCTCGTCGGTAAAAGACCCTACAAGCCGGGAGATGAAGCTATCGATCGTCATGACCGAAAAGTCGGAATACCCGTGCAATATCCGGGTGAAGATCCTGCCCGCCCTTTCCTGTAGCTGAATGAGTGCCTGCTCTCTGAGTTCGGGATTGGCTGTTGTAGCGGGATATAATTCGCTGACAATGTCCAGCATCATCTGGGGGTGCGTCCCGGCCGAGAAGGCCTTCAGCGTGCCCAGTATCCGCTCTTTCATTTCCCGGGCCGCTGCATTCGTAAAGGTTACAGCCAGGATATGCCGGTAGTAGGAGTCGTTTTCCGGGTGGAGAGCAAGCTTGATATACTCTTTGGTGAGCGTATAAGTTTTGCCAGATCCGGCGGAGGAGCTGTAGATTCTGAACATAACTGTTACTTAATAGCCCCCTTCGACTCTATAGATTCAGGCGCACTCCACCAGAAACATTGGGGCTGAAGTAAAACGGGCGCGGTATTACCTCTACGTAGGTACCTCCTTCCAGGAATATCGACAGCCGGCCGTCGGGCATAAAGTATTCAAAGCCGCCGAGGAGAGAGCCCCCGAGGGAAATCGATTTTTCATAGTTGCCGGGAGCAGGTAGATTCTGACGGTTGTCGGCGTAATATTTCCTTGAATTGACCTGTCCGCCAAAGCCGTAATATAAATGTATTGCTTCAGAATTGAACAGCGGTGTATGCCAGAGGTAATGAACCTGAATAGCAACCCCCACATTTTTGTATTTCCCCTGCCTGTAATCCCGGTTGTTACCGATGATACCGCCATAGGTACCTATCGTCAGGTCGAGCGCATTTATATTGTTGAAGTACTTCCTGATATTGACCCCTGTCGGCTCTCCCAATTTAAAGCCTACCGCAAAGTTATCGTACTGGGCATTTGCGATCGAAATAGAAAGAATGCCAAAAAGTGTGAGCGCAAATTTTTTCATCAGAATAAAATTAGAAACTTGTTTTGGTTCTGTTTATTACAAAAAGGGGCGAAATTTTAACGCCAATTTATCAATAGGCTATCAATAATAACGTATAAAGGGCGGGATTATTTCGGGAGAATGCCCCTTCGACTACGCTCAGGGGCCGTATCTTTTGAGGGATTCCAGCAATACCCTGTTCTCGGCAGCGGTGCCTACGGTGATTCTCAGGCAATCCTCACAAAGAACGACTTTCGACCTGTCGCGGACTATTATTTTTTCATCGATCAGGTGTTTCATCGTACCTCGTGCATCTTGGAACCTGACGAGCAGGAAGTTGGAATCGGACGGAAAGACTTTCAATACCTGCGGCAACCGGGCTATATCCTCCGATAAAGCCTTTCTTTGCTTAAGTATATCTTCTACCATGCCCGATACCGCGGCTGGATTTTGGAGAGCTTCGAGCAACAGCAACTGTGAGGGGCCGCCTATGTTGTAGGGCGGCTTGATTTTATTAAGGATACCGATGAGCTCTTCCGATGCGAAGCACATACCCGTGCGCAGCGAAGCCAGGCCCCATGCTTTTGAAAAAGTCTGGATCACCACAAGGTTCGGGTTCTCATGGAGCCTCGTGGTCCACGACGGCTGAGAAGTAAAGTCGATGTATGCTTCATCCACCACGACTATGCCGGAAGTAAAGCTGTCCAGGATGGCCTGGATGCTCTCAGGGGCGATAGAGTTACCCGTCGGGTTGTTGGGAGAACATATCCATATGATACGGGTATTGGGATCGATGCTTTCCAGTACCTTCGCGGTGTCGACCTGGAAATCACGGGTAAGCGTCACCTTCTTAACGTGCACATCATTGATACCGGCGCTCACCTCGTACATGCCGTAGGTGGGGGGCATAATGATGATATTGTCGACTCCCGGCCTGCAGATAGCCCTTATCAGCAGGTCTATGGCCTCGTCGCTGCCGTTTCCCAGGAAGATCTGCCCCGGCCGTACACCTTTAACCGGCGCAAGCAACTGCTTTATCTCCTGCTGATACGGGTCGGGGTACCGGTTGAAAGGAGTGGGAACAGCCGAACCAAAAGGATTCTCGTTGGCGTCAAGAAATATACCTTCCTTTCCGGTGTATTCGTCACGGGCGGAAGAGTAGGGCACAAGATCCCGGATGTGAGGCCTTATGATGTCGGAGAGATTGAACTGGGTATTCATTTGATGTTTTTCAACCGCACCGAAACGGCTCTTTTGTGGGCAGCCAGGGTTTCAGCTTCGGCCATTGTTTCTACCGTAGGACCAAGTAGTTTAAGCCCGGCGGGAGTTATATGCTGGAATGTGATTTTTTTTGTAAAACTGTCGAGAGATACTCCGCTGTAGGCCCGTGCGTGCCCGTTGGTGGGCAGGGTGTGGTTTGTTCCGGAAGCGTAGTCACCGCAGGATTCGGGGGTATAGTTGCCCAGGAAAACCGACCCGGCATTGATAACTTTTTCCGAAACGGATTCTGCGTTTTCAATCGACAGGATAAGGTGCTCGGGGGCGTACGCATTGAGCAGATCGAGCGCATCCTGCTGGTTGTCTACCAGGAAAGCCTTACTGTTCTCGATGGCCTGGTAAGCGATATCCCTGCGGGGAAGGACTTCAAGCTGTTCGGAAAGCACTTTCGCTACCTCCGAGATCACCTCCCGGCTCGTCGAGACCAGGATTACCTGGCTATCGGGACCGTGCTCCGCCTGCGACAGCAGGTCGGCGGCAATAAAAGAGGGTATCGCGCTTTCATCGGCCCATATCGCCACTTCGGAAGGACCGGCCGGCATGTCGATGGCTACACCTTCCCTTGCTACCATCAGCTTTGCATTGGTGACAAACTGGTTTCCAGGGCCGAATATTTTGTAAACTTTAGGGATTGTTTCCGTACCGTAAGCCAGTGCAGCGATTGCCTGGGCTCCGCCAATCCTGAAGATCCGTGTGACACCGGTGATTTTGGCCGAATAAAGAATGGCAGGGTGATCGGACGGCGTACAGAGGATGATCTCCTTACAGCCGGCAAGCTGTGCGGGAATGGCCAGCATCAGGACGGTGCTGAAAAGGGGGGCAGATCCTCCCGGGATGTAAATGCCTACTTTTTCTATCCCGACACTTCTTCGCCAGCAGGTCACGCCCGGCAGGGTCTCGATCTTTTCAACCGGCTGCCGCTGGGCTTCGTGAAACTTCCGGATATTGTCGCCCGCCTGCCGGATCGCCTTTTTAAGCGTTTCGTCCAGCAGGTCTTCCGAGGCTTCTATCCGGTCCCTGCTTATTTCCAGCGATCCGCCTTCGAATTTGTCAAATTGCCTGGCCAGCGCCAGGAGCGCCTCGTCGCCGCCGTCCTTTACGGAGTCGAGTATCGACTGGACGCGGGTTTCTATGTCGCCTTTCGGTAGGACAGGTCTTTGAAGCAAATCAGCCCATTCTGCTCTTGACGGATAGCTGATAATGTTCATCGGGAAAAAGGATATTCATAATTCATAATTCCTAACTCAAAATTCCTACAGCACCATTTGCTCGATCGGGATCACCAGGATACCCTGGGCGCCGGCCTGTTTGATCTTTTCTATATTTTCCCAGAAATCGTTTTCGTTGATCACCGAGTGGAGCGAGCACCAGCCTTCAATCGCCAGCGGCATGATAGAGGGAGATTTAGCTCCCGGGATCAGCTTTGTAATGGCTTCGACCGATTCGTTAGGACAGTTCAGCAGGATATATTTGTTGTTTTTTGCGGCCTGTACCGAATCGATCCTGAAAAGCAGCTGGTTCAGGATCGCTCTCTGGCCTTCGGCCATCTGCCTGTAGGCGATCATCACCGCTTCCGAGCGCATGATGACTTCCGCTTCTTTCAGTCCGTTGCTGAGCAGCGTACTGCCTGAACTGACAATATCGCATATCGCATCGGCGAGGCCGATCCCCGGGGCGATCTCCACCGATCCGCTGATCTCATGGATCTCTGCGTTGATACTGTTTCTTTCCAGGTATTTGCCGAGAATACGCGGATAGGAAGTTGCTATCTTTTTATTCTGAAGGTCCGCGATCCCGTTGTATTCGGTCGCTCTCGGGATACCGATCGACAGGCGGCATTTTGAGAAACCGAGATTGTAGATGGTATCTACGTCGCGGTCTGTCTCTTCCGAAACATTCTGCCCGACTATACCCAGGTGGGCCACGCCGTCTTCTACGTAGCCGGGAATATCATCGTCCCTGAGGAAGAGTATTTCTGCCGGGAAATTGGTAGCAGTGGTCTTCAGTTTCCCGGCCCCGTTGTCAAACCGGATACCGCATTCTTTTAACAACCTGAGAGAATCTTCGCTGAGCCTTCCGGATTTTTGTATCGCGATTCTGATTAAGTCTGCCATTATGCACAATAGAGATCGGTAAGCCCGGCTTACCGGTCACTGGGTTTTTATAAAAAGTTCAATTATTTCATCGATTGTCAGCTCGTTCTGCTGGCCGGATTTCATATTCTTCACCGTAAGCCTACCCGATTCCATTTCCTGGGAGCCTATCAGAATGACGTAGGGGATATTCTTCCTGTCGGCGTAGTCGAGCTGCTTTTTGAGCTTGCTGCTGTCGGGATACATCTCTGCGTTGCATCCTGCCTGCCGGAGCCTGCCCAGCACACTTAGCCCGTAACGCTCTGCTTCGGCATCGAAATTGGTGACCATCACCCTCGTCCCTTCGTTATAAAGCTCGGGAAAGAGATTGAGCTCTTCCATTACATCATAGATACGATCCACGCCGAAAGAGATACCGACCCCCGACATATCTTTAACGCCGAAGCTTTCGGTCAGGTTGTCGTACCGTCCTCCGCCGCATATACTGCCTATCTGCACGTTGTGGGCCTTTACCTCGAAGATACAGCCGGTATAGTAGGAAAGTCCCCGGGCAAGTGTTATGTCAAGCTGGAGGGCAGGTTTTTCAAGCCCGAAGCCTTCGACCATTTCCCAGACTTTTTTCAGGTCGGCTATGCCTTCCTGCGCGGTAGCCGAACCGGCAAGGAGCTGTTCGAGATGGTCGAAAAAGCCGGCGGATGCTTCAAAATCCAAAAGAGGCCGGAGCGCTGCCAGGCTGTCGTCACTGAAGCCCTGGCGCGACAGCTCTTCGAAAACGCCTTCCTGCCCGATCTTGTCCAGCTTGTCGATCGCTACGCAAAGCGCGCTCTCCCTTCCCGGCGCGCCGATCGTCTCGGCGATACCGCTCAGTACTTTCCTGTGGTTGATCTTTACGGTGAAGCCCTCTACACCCAGGTGTCTTAAAACATGGTGGAGCATCATAACGATCTCTGCTTCGCAAAGCAGCGACCTCGTGCCCACTACGTCCGCATCGCACTGGTAAAATTCCCTGTACCTTCCCTTCTGAGGGCGGTCGGCCCGCCATACCGGCTGGATCTGGTAGCGTTTGAAAGGGAATGCCAGTGTACCCCTGTTCATGGCCACAAACCTGGCGAAGGGGACTGTGAGGTCATACCGTAGCCCTTTCTCCGTTATGATGGGTAATAGCTGCCGCGAGCCGGCTTCCCAGTCGGAGTATATAGTTTTAGCTGCAAAATCGCCGGAATTGAGGATTTTAAAGAGGAGCTGATCGCCTTCCTCCCCGTATTTTCCCATCAGGACCGAAAGGTTTTCAATTGCCGGAGTTTCCAAAGGCTGGAAGCCGAAACGCCGGAATGTCTGACGTATAATGTCGAAGATAAAGTTCCGCCTGGCCATCTGGTCCGGTCCGAAATCCCGGGTACCTCTTGCTAAGGTAGGCTTGCTCATTGCTGATCAACTATTGATTACCGAAACCCCAAAGTTAGGGAAGGTATATAATTATTCCTTGCAGACTTCCTTTTTTAATTTGAAATTCTTACTTTTGCACCTGGAATTAAAAATGACGGAAAAATGGCTGTTACAAGATTAAAACGTAAGGGACTGAGGAATAAGCTGAACGCTAAATCGAGAGTTACCCGTATAAAAGACCTTTTGAGGAAACCGGATATCTGCAATGTTGATGTAGAGGCTATCAAGGCTTCTTTTGCAGCCAAAGCGGAAGCATAATAGTTTCCCGAAGAGATACCGATCAGAACCCTGTCAAAGTTATTTGGTGGGGTTTTTCGTTTTTTCGCGCCTCTTACGCCTTGTTTCGATATCTTTCATCCGTTTTGCATCGATCTTTTTTTTCAGCCGGTTGATTTCCTTCCTGGTCTCGCGACGGTAATCGATGAGCAGACGAAAGCGGAAGGCCTGCCCGAGTATCAGGAGTCCGCCGGAGAGAAATACAAAGCTGTAAAAGCCTAGCAGCACCCATTTTGCCGTTTCAGTGCCCGCCAGCCTTTGCGCATTCGCATTCACCAGGACAGACAATCCGTATAAGGTAGAGATCAAACCGCCGATGGCAAGCAAAATCCACTTCGTCTGAAGAGAAAGCTTCTTGACTAGCTTGCGTCCCGGGGGTTTGGCTGCTGATTTAGGTACATTCATAGCTGATAACGTGGTGTCTTTCCATATAAGATACACAAACTTATAATGAATAGCGCTATCTGGTATAAGAATTCTGCTAATATTTGTGCATAATACGTCTTTGTTATGTTGAAATCAGTTTTTAGCTGGGTCCTGCGATATGTCCCGCGCCCTGTCCTGCAGCAGGTAGGACATTTTGCTGCCAGGTTTCTCGGGATATTTTACGCAGGGAAGAATGTGGAATGCCCGGTTTGTAAAAACAAATATTCTAAATTCCTGCCGTACGGAAGAGGGGTTTCTGCCAGGGAAAATGCGCTTTGCCCGGGATGCCTGAGCCTTGAGCGGCACCGGTTGATGTGGCTGTTTTTACAGAGGAAAACCGACTTTTTTACCGCCCCCCTTAAGGTACTCCACGTTGCTCCGGAATACTGTTTTATCGGTCGCTTCGAGTCGCTCCCCAATCTCGATTATATAACGGCCGACCTCGAATCGCCGCTTGCCAAAGTAAAAATGGACATCCATGATATCCCGTTTCCGGCCGATACCTTCGATGTGGTATTCTGCAATCATGTAATGGAGCATGTGGAAGATCATGTGAAGGCGCTTTCGGAGCTTCACCGGGTATTAAAGCCCGGCGGCTGGGGGATTATCCAATCGCCCCAGGATCTCAGCCGGGCCGAAACCTACGAAGACAAGTCGATCACCGACCCGAGGGAGCGGGAGAAGCACTTCCTGCAAAGCGATCATTACCGGATATTCGGTCGTAACTATGGTGAAGAGCTGAAAAAGGGAGGTTTTAAGGTTACAGAGGATCATTTTGTAATGGAAGGGCTGACGCCTGAAGAAGCAAAACGGTATGCGCTTCCGCTTAAGGAAGTAGTTTATTTGTGCAGGAAGTAGGTTGGTTTACACGCCGGTTGAAGCGATTAACCTCACAGCTTTCAAACAACTCTTTTAAGAAGTTGCTGCCAAATATTACAATTTATACCATTTCACGCCATAAGAGAAAGCAGCGTCATAACTGTCATATAAAAAAAAGCCACTCCTTTCCAGAACGGGTGTGCTTTCCGCAGATCCATAAAATGAAAGGCAACCAGGTAGAATTTGACCGATGCGAGAAGCATAATCGCGAATTTCGTACTGCGGCCGCCATCGCCGGTATGGGCCAGTATCGCTGATAGAGCCGTCAAGCCCAGTAATAGCAGGAGAGTTATCAGAAGCGATCGTTTCATCGGATGGCAAGTTCTAAAGGTTATTACATATCACCGTGCTTTAATAGAGCAGGTAAAGGCTTGGGAACAGGAATAGCCAGATCAGATCGCACATATGCCAGAAAGCCCCGGCCGATTCGAGGTCTCCGGTGTGTACGTAATCCGGGAGTTTTTTGATCCTGAATACCATGATAGCCAGAATCACCATCCCGACCCAGACGTGTATCAGGTGAAAGCCGGTCAGCAGCCAGTAGAGCGTTTCGAACATATTGCCTCCTAAGGTGATACCTGCTTCGAGCTTTTCAGCATATTCAACCCCCTTAAGAAGGGAAAAGGCCAACCCGCCGAGAATAGTAAAAATGAGAAATCTGACGGTATGCAGACGGTTGCCGGCTTTTATCGCTTCAACCGACCTGGCCATCCAGAAGCCGCTGATCAGCAGCAGGGCGGTATTTATCGTTCCGATACCCCTGTTCAGGTGAGATGCCGCGACTGTAAATACTTCCGGCTCTATGTGTCCGTAGTAAATGATGGCAGCGATCCCCAGGCCGAAAGTCCCCAGCTCGAGCATGATGATCACCCACATCAGGATACCTCCCGGCGGATAGCCGATATGCCGATAATTTTGAATACTGCGTTCCTGGTATGTTTTTATGCTATTCTGAGTCTGCATCTGGGGATGACTTTCACTGGTTCCTGATTCTGGCATAGAGCCCGACCATAGCCCGGAGCAGCTCTACGGGCGTGGTGAGTATCTGGTAATGGTTTTGCCCGAACATCTGGGGCAGGTAGTACCTGGCCTGTGCCTCTATCGCCAGGGCGTAGGCATTGATATCCCGTTCTGAGAGTTCTCTCAGCGCCTGTCGCACATCCTGTATGCCGTATTTTCCTTCGTACTTATCGTAGTCATTGGGTTTTCCGTCTGAAAGCAGTATGATCCATTTGCTTTTTGCTTCGCGGCTGTCGAGACGCGCGCCTGCATGGCGGAGCGCAGCGCCTATGCGGGTATACCCCTGCGGCTCTACGGCGCCTATCCTGTTTTTGCCTACATCCCATTTTTCATCGAAATCCTTCAGTGTGAGGTAGGTGGAGTAGTTTCTCGTTTTCGAAAAAAAACTGTCGACAGCAAAGTCGATCATTAGTTCATCGAGGATCTCACCGAACAGGATGGCTACTTCTTTTTCTACGTCGATCACCCGGTTATCGGCTGCATAGCTATCGCTGGAAAGGCTGATGTCCAGCAGCACAAGGATCGAAAAGTCCTTTTCTTTTTTCCTCCTGGAAAGGAAAATATTTTCGGTAGGACTCCTCCTTGCCCTGATATCGGTGAAAAGGTCGGTAAGTGCGTCGATATCGAACTCGTCGCCCTGCGGCTGTTTCCGTTGCTGCTGCATTTTATTATTTACCGAAACGAGCATCTTCCGCAGGCCCAGAAGTGTCGAAGCATTCTTAGCAACTGTTCTCCTGTAGTATTCAGCATCGGGTTCAGCCTGGATTTTCGGGAAGACCCTGCAGAAACCGGGTTTGTAAGCGCGTTTTTTGAAGTCCCATTCATCATATTTCAGGTGGAAGCCGCTGTCGTCCGACGCCGCGCTCTCCGCTACGGAAGTGTTTTCGGTGAACTCGGCCTGGTAAACGGAGTGGGCGGGATCGTCTACCCTGACGGTAAATTTCATATTCAGCTCGTCAAGGGCATCGTGGTGATCTTCCAGGTCGTCTTTCCCGTCAAAATCACGCCAGACGCCGTTGTATTCTTCCGCTGTTTCGACTTTTTCGAAGTTATGCAGCAGCACGTAGTCCTCCTGCTGCTTTTTGTCGATCGTAAGCGTTCTGATCTCTTCGACGGGTTTGGCCTTAAGCAGGGTAGCAGGGGCGGTTTTCTCGCCCGTCTTTACCTTATCACTGAAATTCTGCAATACCGTTTCTTCGGGTGAATCGTTATACATCCATTTTCCGTACAGCCAGGATAATTCGGGCGTCATACCGGGGCTGGAAGGGGCTTCAAATCCGGTTAACAGCTTTTCGTGAAGAACGCCGGCTGCCGGGAAGTCGGCAATAAGCCTGTCCAGCACCTGTGGAGATGTTTCGAGTGCGTGCTGTATTGATAGATCCGCATCGTCTACCTGGCTATCCCAGTTCAATCCGAGCTCCCGCTGTGCATTAAGATAGAGCACCCTGAAAAGATAGAATTCCAGGTTCTGCTCCCAGGTCGGGAACCGGGCAAAGGAGGTAGGCAGGAAAAAATTTCTACCCTTATAGCCGCCTTCCCTTTCCGCGGGGAAAAGATCGATGCTTTCGCCGGAGACAGCGCGTGCCAGAAGCGTCAGCCTCGGTTTGACCTGGTCCAGGTCTACTTTCTGAACGAGGCTTTGTTCGGCCTTATCCCTGCTTCTTTTCAGGTACCTGGCAACTTTCCCGAATATCCATTCGTCTAAATCCAGTCCCATATGATTGTATGATTATTTATTTCACTGCCGTAGCGCTGGAAGATGGATATGTGGTTAACATGATATATAATCATCTACATCATAAGCCCGGTGAGATCGCGGAGCGCCTGCAGGGTCTGCGGATCGTCTGTGAGGGGTTCTACTACGGCCACGTTGACAGCCAGTCTTTTGGGCAGCCCGCTTTGTATGAGCTTTGCCGCATCTACCAGCAGCCTCGTAGATACGGTTTCCGCCAGTCCGAGCTCGGTCAGGTTCCTGATTTTCCGGCCGATGGCTACCAGCTTTCCGGCGGTATCGGTATCGAGCCCGCTTTCGGCCTCCAGGATAGAACGTTCTATATTGGCTTCAGGATAATCAAAGCTGATAGCGACAAACCGCTGCCGGGTAGAAGGTTTGAGCTCTTTGAATCCCTTCTGGTATCCGGGATTAAAGGACGCAACCAGCATGAAGTCGTCGTGAGCGTATATTTTTTCCCCAAGCTTGTCGATAAAGAGCTCTCTCCTGTGGTCGGTAAGGGAATGTATGGCCACTATTACATCGGGCCTGGCTTCGGCGATTTCGTCCATATACAGGATAGCACCTTCCCTGACAGCTGTTGTCAGCGGGCCGTCGAGCCATACCGTTTCAGCTCCCCTGATGATAAACCTGCCGATCAGGTCGGTCGAAGAGGTTTCTTCATGACAGGAAATGGTGATGAGCTGCTTATCGAGTTTGTGCGCCATGTGCTCTACAAACCTGGACTTCCCGGTGCCGGTGGGGCCTTTCAGAAGCAGCGGCAGCTTCTTGTGAAAGGCATGCCGGAATACGACGGATTCTTTATTGATTTCCTGGTAGTATGGAATGGTTTGTACGATCATGAGTCGGTATTTTGAAGCGCTTCATCTGTGGGCCTGCCATACCTGATGAATTCTGCGATATAGTAGCCGATACCTATTGCGAACAATGTTGCGCAGAGGATCATAACCACAAAGTGTATTTTAACTTCTTCCTGGGCATGCATGAACTCCATACCGAGCCTGCGTTCCAGGTATACCTGCACGACGCCTGCCACACCGAGGGCTACGACCATACCGAGCATCCCGATATTCGATAGCCAGAAGGCCAGGTGTCCCTGCGTTTTGTCATACCTTTTCCTGCCGGTGATGTTGGGCATGGCATAACTGATAATGGCCAGGACGATCATGGCGTAGGCGCCCCAGAAGGCGTAGTGCCCGTGCATGGCGGTGACGAGCGTGCCATGCGTATAGATGTTGGTCTGTGGCAGCGTATGCGCGAATCCGAGAAGACCGGCGCCTATGAATGAAACGATGGAGGCGCCGATGGTCCAGAATAACGCTATTTTGTTAGGGTGCGATTTTTCGCCTTTCCGGTACATATACACCGCGAACAACGCCATGGCAAGGAAAGCGAGCGGCTCCAGGGCAGAGAAAATACCACCGACGATCAGCCATATCTTGTTTACTCCTATATAATAATAGTGGTGGCCGGTGCCGAGGATTCCTGAAAGGAAAGTAAGTCCTACGATCACGTACAGCCATTTCTCGATCACTTCACGATCAACCCCGGTGAGCTTGATCAGCAGGAAAGCCAGGATACCCCCCATGATAAGCTCCCATACCCCCTCTACCCAAAGGTGTACAACCCACCATCTGAAGAACGAGTCGGTCACCTGGCTGTCGAACCAGATCATACCCGGAAGATAGAGCAGGGCGGCGAACACCAGTCCCATCGTCAGGACCATAGCCGTGGTAGTCTGTCGTTTCCCTTTGAATAACGTGGCAAGAATGATCCCTAAAAAGAGGAGCACATTGACGACGACGAGATAGTCCAGCTCTCTTGGGATTTCCAGGAATTTTCTGCCTTCCCAGATATTGAAATGATAGCCGGTGATGGCAGCTACGCCTACTACGGCAAGGGAAATGAGCTGTACATACGCCAGCTTCACACTGACAAGCTCCCTTTGAGCTTCTTCCGGAATAATATAATAGGCGGCTCCCATAAAACCGGTGAGAAGCCATACGACAAGCAGGTTGGTATGCACCGCACGGGCTGTATTAAACGGTATCCACTGATGCAGGTTGTCCATACCGATCCGGGCAAAGCCCATGATAAACCCGTAGAGGATCTGCAAGGCAAAAAGCAGCATGCAAAAGGCGAAAAACCAGTAGGCGACTTGTTGAGATCTGTATTTCATAGGAGTTAGTGTTGGTCTTGGTCTTTGGCCAGGGGTGAAACAATTCTTTCAAAGCCGTTCAGGTCGATTTCCCCGATCCATTTAAGATAGGCGATCATCGCGTCGGCGTCTTCGTCGCTCATATTATAGGCAACCATTTTCCGTCCGTGAGGAGCCCAGGGAACCGGAAGCTGAAGAATAACCTTGATCACCTCCTCTCCCTTTCTCTCGACCACTTTTGTAAGCTCCGGCGCGTAATATGCGCCTTCACCCAGGATTGTATGACAACCCATACAGTTGTTAGTTTCCCAGAGGTGCTTACCCCTGATCACCTGTTCCGTAATGTTCTGATGGTTGGACTGGTCGTTCGAGGGTGCGAAAGAGTAAATCGTCAATCCGATAAAAATCAGAAAGGTGACCACTGTCCCACCCAGGAAGAATGCCCGTGCTTGTGATTTTGACAGCATATCGTTTTGGAGTTAAGTTGACGGGATAAAATATTAAAACATCTTTTTATCTTCTACTGGACGAATGTACAAGCCTTTTTCAAAAAGAAAATAGCTGTAAATATGAAAATAGCCGATCCTGACAACAATCATTATTGCCGGTGACTTTTGTCTGGAAAAAGGGGGGCTATAGGGGGGGTCAGGGCTTAATCGCCGGGTTTTCATACCAGATGATCCCGAGCCCGATGTCTTCCTCGTTTTCATCGTTGGTCAGCACATCGGGATCGCCGTCACCGTCCATGTCGACCAGGTTGACAAGATCGAATTTGCGTCCTTTCATGTCGCTGATCCTGTGGAAAGTCCATTTACCCGTAAAAGGGTTTCCTTCGTATTTCGCCCCGACGACGCTATACTTACCGGTCTTTTTGTATTCGTCAAACGGGATCCTGGCTACTTTGCCTTCTTCCTCAAATGACAGGACGATATCCGGCCGGCCATCGAGGTCCATATCGGCTGTTGCTACGGACTTTCCTCTTGGTCCGGCCCAGTCGGGGTAGGGGATGAGGTGTGTTTTCCAGCTACGGTCCCGCGCCTGTTCCAGTAGAACCAGGCCTTTATAAAGGTCCGGAACCAGTATGTCGTCGAGTCCGTCGCCGTTCAGATCATATATGGCCAGGAACATAGGTTCTTTAATGTTCGTCCCGATCATGCGGGACTTCCATTCCGAATAGAATCCCGGAGAAGACGCGCCCGGATTTTCCAGCCATCTCACACCGGTCTGCGTGCTGTTCTTTCGGTCAGATACCAGGATATCGGGGCGCCCGTCGCCATTCATATCATGCATGATAACCGACATGATCCAGCCCGCTTTGGATATAGGGTGAAAAGACCATTTGGAGACATCCCGGGGATTAGCGGGACATTTCAACCAGCCTACCAGCGCCTTGTCGTCTCCGGAATCACCCTGCTTACGTTTAGAGCCGACGACCAGATCCATACCGTTCTGCTGATCCATATCTGCGGAGATGGCGAACATCCACGCGCTGAGCCCGTTTACAGCCGGAACAGTCTGGGTAACCCATTTCGAGGCGTCGAGGTAATCTTCGGGCTTGTCGGGCGCCCAGTGAAACATGATCTGGTTGGTAGCCCCTTCAGAAGCGGTAACCAGGTCGAAGATACCGTTATTGTCCAGGTCGACCAGGAGCGCATCTTCTACATCAGGGGAAGGCAGTTCCACGTATTTCCAGTGCTGCTTCTTTATTTTATCATGACCGGGATTGATATAGATGCGGCTTATACCATCTTCTTCAAAACCGGTAACCAGGTCAGGAAAACCGTCGCCGTTGACGTCCGCCATTTTCACCCCGTCGGATCCGGAAGCAGGGTTGGGATCGAGGCTATGGGAAGTCCAGGACGAGTTACTACGCGATTTGGAAGAGGCCTGCTTTTCTACCCAGACGGGATGTTTTCTCATGGTCTGCTCCAGCAGGCGGAGCGTATCTTGCTCGGGACCTGACAGTTGATTTTTATTTAAAGGTTTTTTTTCTCCGATGTCTCTGGCGATGTTATAGAAACGTCCGTCGTGATAAAGCTTATAGTTTACAGTCCTCACAAACCGGGCGCGTGCATATTCCCTGTCCTTGCTAAGCGGGTGCTGATCGAAATGACACGTAGCGGTTATTCTGCCTTCAAAGTCAGGGTTTCCGGTAAGCAGCGGATAAAAACTCAGCCCGTGCAGGCCGGAGGGGTGCCCGACTCCCGCCAGATCGGCCAATGTGGGTACGAAATCGGTGAAATCCACCAGTTTTGAATAGACTTTTCCATCGCGGATTTTATCAGGCCAATAGGCTATCATGGGGACATGCGTTCCGGTGGCGGTAGTAAGTCCCTTTCCCCCCCTGACGATCCCGCCGGTTGTCCGTGTATAAACAGACCGGTCGGTGCCGTTGTCTCCGGTGAAAAGGATAACGGTATTCTGATCCAGGTTCAGCGCTTTCAAATGCCGGGTGAGGCGTCCGACAAGCTTATCCACATATCCGACCATATCCTTGAAATAGGTAGTGTCTTTTTCATACCTGCGGGAAGGATCGCGCCATGCGTCTGAATCCGGCGTCGGAACAAACGGCGCGTGTACCAATACCATAGGATAGTACACAAAAAACGGCTCGTTCTTCTTCCGGTCAATGAAATCGAGGATATAGTTTGAAAAGATATCCGGGCCGTAGTCATCTTCGGAGGTGTCGAGATATTTCCCGTTCTGCACGATAAGCGGCTTTGAATAGCGGTCGCCTTCTTCTTTTCGCTGCGTTACCTGCCAGAGGCAGAATTCATCAAATCCGGAACAGAAGGGCTTGCTGTTATCATTCCAATCCGGGACTTCGTCCTTGTTATGAGCGCCGTTCAGCTGCCATTTCCCGGCAATACAGGTAGCGTATCCGGCATCTTTCATCAGGTGGCCGAAAGTCGGTTCTCCTTTTCGCAGGTTGCCCCAGTAATCGTAGTTCTGATAATTGTAGAGGCCTGTCATGAGCTGTACGCGCGACGGTGTACAAAGAGGTTGTGATATGCAATTGGTAAACAGGATCCCGTTTGCGGCCAGTGAGTCGAGCACAGGTGTGTGATAGGAAAGGCTGCCGTAGCTGCTCAGGCATTCCATTCCCATATCGTCGGCCATGATGAGGATCACATTGGGACGTTTTTCTTCGCTGTTTGAAAAGCCGGAGAGCGTAAAGACTATTCCTCCAAGAAGAAAAATCCATTTGGCTTTTGATAGAAAGGGCTTTATCATCTGGTTAATAATTTGCTGGTTTACAGGGTTAAGGACGTTATATCTTTCAGTACTCTTTTTTTTTCGATAAGGCTACCGGCCGTTTTACGGGCAGGCAGCCTTGTCGGTTCAGTATCCGGGGTTTTGCTCAAGTTTTGCTTCAATATTTTTTTCAATTTCACTATAGGGTATGGGCCACAGGTTGTGGTGATCCTGCCAGGTGTTTCCACCAAGGTCATTGTATTTCCGGGCCCTCTCAACGAGTTTTCCCAACCGGGTAAGCGTGAGCAGCCTGAATTCTTCTATGTGTAGTTCTCTCATACGTTCATCAAGTAGATAGTCGATGTCAATTTCATCAGCCGTAGCCGCGGGAGCCTGCGCCCGTGCTCTTACTACATTGATATCGTTGGCCGCATTTTGTAAGTCCCCTTTTCCAAGGCAGGCTTCAGCCCGGAGCAGATAGGTTTCGGCGAGACGGATGGTATATTCATCCCGGTAAGTGGTGTAGGATTCGGGACTACTTCCCAGAGATCCGAATTCATCCAGCCACAGGGCTTTAGGGTGCCCGCCCGGATCGGTCGCTTTACCGCTGATCGCCGGGAACCAGTCCCGGAGGGTATCGGTCGCCGCTCTTTTTGCCAGTGGGAGGTTATCTTTTATTACCCATTTGCCATGATGTTCCGAATTCGGGTTATTCACCTGGATGTCTCTTATCATGTTGTGTTCTGAATTCCGGATGTCTTCGTTCCAGCCGCTTTTTTCCCAGATCGTATAATAAAAATGATTGTTGTGCCGCATAAACCCGCCGCCTCTTCCGTGCCAGTAGGTGTTGGGGCTGAAAACAACCGAAAAAGGAGTGCCGTTGCTGTTTGTAATGCTGGCCTGCCATAGCCTGGGGACATAGAACCGGATCCATTTTGGGCCGCCGTGGCTTCCGCCGCCCGGGACATTATATTCCCATTGTTGTACCCAAATGGCTTCTTTATTGCCGGAATTCCTGTTCTGATTGCCTTGGCGGAATAAATCCCAGTAGAAATCACCGCCGATGGGGTCGGACACCCTTGTGCCGAACCGTTCTGCCATAAGCTCCACACCCGGGTGATCGATCACGACTGAGGCGGCTTCTATGGCTTTATCCCACTGCCCCAGGGAAATATAGACTTCTGACAATACATGGTAGGCTGCCAGGCGGTTGATATGAATGCCGTTGCTTACTTCATCGATGCCAGGAAGGTTTTGCGCAGCAAATGCCAGGTCTTCCGCTGCCTGAAGGTATACTTCCTCCCGGGTGGCGCGCACGTAATCCCGCTTGGGGCTTTTGACCTCTTCCAGGATGATGGGTACCCCTCCGTAGAGATTGGCAAGCATCTTATAGGCATATCCCCTAAAAAACATTGCTTCAGCTTTAACTACGCTTATTTCGCTGTCTCCCAACTGGCTGTAAGGACCGTCAGCTCTCTCGATGATCACATTGGCGTCATAGATCAGGTTGTAGGCAGGGCGCCATACCGCGTCGTAAATATGGTCACTGGTAGGCACTGTAAACGCGGCATAATTGGGATTGATGCCCAGTCCTTCCTGGGAAACGCAAAAATCTGTTCCGTGCTGGAAAATACGGGGCGCTACCATCACGCCGCTCCTGTCGTAAAACTCCGTTCTGAAATTCGTATGCAGGTGGTAAATAGCCGCATTGAAATCTTTCAGGGTGATATAAGAATTCTCGGGTGAATAAAAATCGAGGGGGATCTCTTCAAGGAACTTCTGTTCATTGCAGGAAGAGAAAAAGGCGGTGAATATAACCGCAAAATATAGGGTGAATTTAGTTTTCATTTTCTCCGGGATATTTTAAAATTCGAGATTGAGACCCACAGTGTAGCTTCTGAAAACAGGCAGTCCGCTGAAAGTCAGGGACTGTCCGGTTTCGGGATCCCATCCTGGCCATTTGGTAAGGGTGACCAGGTTGGTTCCGCTGGCAAACAGGCTGAGGGTGTTCATTCCCCATTTCCTGATCAGCGAATGGTCGAAATTATAGGAGAGCGATACGTCCTGCAGCCTGATAAAGCTTCTCGAAATGTAGGGATGTGTGGTGGGGCCTCCTACTACAGCGCCTGGCAACTGATACCGGGCGTTGGGGTTTTCGGGTTTCCAGAAATCCAGGTTTGCGGGAAAGAGGCGGTGATAGTGATTGTCACTGTTAATAGACCCCATCGAAAAATTGTCTTGCGCGAGGTAGTACCGTTTCCCTCCCTGGATCGCATTAATGAATACACGGAATGTCCAGCTTTTATAGTGCACCGAATTGTTGATCCCGAAACGGTAAGAGGGATCCCTGTGTCCCAGTATAGTCCTGTCGTCGGGATCGATCTGCTGGTTGCCGTTCCGGTCGGAGATCCTGTAGGAGCCGGGTGTGTACCCTACCGGTATTTCGTCACTGACCTGCCACAGGCTGCCGTCGGTATGATAATCGAATATCGTATTCAGGGGTTGATTGATAAAGAGTCCTTCCGATACGAGGTCATCTTCTTTCCCGTCGTTGTCAGTATCGAACCCGAGCAGCTCTTTCAGCCTGTTCCTGTTCAGGGAAAAGCTGAAATTGGTGGTCCATTTAATATCGGATTTACTCAGGTTGATCGTGGTCAATGCCAGCTCTATTCCCCTGTTATGCAGTTTGCCAAGATTGTCGGGAAAGGTATTGAATCGGTTAATACCGGGTATATCGACATTGTAAAGCAGGTTGACGGTATTATTGTCGTAATAGTCGACAGAGCCGCTGACGCGGTTGGAGAATATGCCGAAATCAATACCCGCATTGATCCCAAGCGTGGTTTCCCATTTTAAATTAGGGCTGGCAAGCGCATTGATGTATTGGGTCAAAACCGGGACCCCGTTGTTATCCACGAAATTGAACCCGCTTTCTACCCTGGCGAGCGTCTGGTACCGGCCTATTGTACGGTTGCCGGTTGCGCCATAGGAAGCTCTTACTTTCAGTTGATTAAGCCAGGAAAGCCGGTCGCGCAGGAAAGGTTCGTTTAAAACATTCCAGGCGCCGGATACGGAAGGGAACACGCCGAACTTATTCTCTTTCGAAAAGCCGGAAAATCCGTCTCGCCGGATTGTGGCGGTAAGCAGGTACCTGTTGTGAAGACTGTAAAATAACCTGGCCATATTGTAGAGGCTGGCTTCATTCCAGGCGGCTGATGAAGCTCTCTGTAAATCCGAGTTTCCGGCCTGGAGCCTGTTAAACCCCAACTGCTGGTTGGTGAATACGGAAGCCTCTGCACGGGTGCTGTTGTACCGCCGCTTCTCCACACCGTAAAGTATGGTCAGCGTCAGTCGATGAGCCTTGCCTATCTCTTTGTTGTAGGTGATAATATTATCCAGGGTATAATCATACAATATACTTTCCTCCTTAAAGGCGCTTCCCTGGAAGTTGAGGTCAAAATCCTTGTGCGAATATTCACTGGAAGTCCGGTAATTATTCCCGAAGTTCACCCGGTATGAAAGCCCGTCGATAAAGGGGATGTCGATGTTTGCATGCAGGTTTCCGAAGAGATGCAGCCTTCTGTTGTCATATTCGGAGTTTGCTTCCAGGATTGGGTTCAGGTGCTGCGCATTCGGGTACAGGTTGTATTCCCCGTTTTCCAGGATATTCTGACCGTAGTAGTGGGAAAAGAAACGTCTGTCCGGGGAAATATCGTATCCCGGGTAATTGCTCGAGGTAATAAAGCTTTGAAGGCCGACCTGTATCCGTTTGCTTATCTGGTTATTGATGTTGATCCTGGCATTGATCCTTCTGTATTCGTCGTTAATGATGCTGCCCTTCTGGCCTGTATATCCTAGCGAGAGGTAGTAATCGCTGTTTTCTGATTTATTGGAAATTGAGAAATTGTGACTGGCCGTATACATACGTTTATTGGTCAGTAATTCATACCAGTTCGTCGTAATGCCCTTATTGTAAGCATCGATCATCAGGTTGTCCTTGAAGCGGTTTGCCGGGTTGTAGTCGGGTCTGGTTTGCAGGTATCCGGTAGCCGGGTCGCGACTGACCAGGAAGTCGTTTGCGTTTACCCGCTCTATGAATTCCTCCGGAGTTTCGAGAGGGAATTCTTTGGCAGGTTGCTGAAATGCATGATAAAAGGAATAGTTCAGGAGCGGCTTTGTGGCCTTCCCCCCATTTTTTGTCGTCACGAGAATAACGCCGTTAGAAGCTTGCGAACCGTAAATAGCAGTGGCGCTGGCGTCCTTCAAAATATCGACAGACTCTATGTCATTGGGGTTCAGGTCTATGATATTACCTCTGAAGATAATGTTGTCTACGATAATGAGCGGGGTTTGTTCTCCGGAAAGAGAGGATACTCCCCTGATCCCCATTGATGGATCCTGCCCGGTACGGTTGACCTGCCCGATGTTCAGGCCCGGGACATTGCCCTGGAGGAATTGGAGCAAAGAGGTCTTGGGCTGTTCTCCTATGCCCGAAATATCCGCCCTGACCACCGATCCCGTCAGGTCGCTCTTTTTCTGAGTTCCGTATCCCACCACGACAATTTCTTCCAGGGCTTTCTCATCGGTTTGAAGCGTAATATCAATTATTGTCCTGCTTCCTACTGTTATCTCCTGGGTAAGGTAGCCTACAAAAGAGAAAACCAGTACCGATTGCTCATCAGGGACTTCAATTGAAAATTTCCCGTTCGAATCCGTGATCAGCCCCTGCTGGGTACCCTTTAGGAGAATGCTGACCCCGGGCAGGGGCTCACCATTTTCGTCGGAGACGGTTCCCAGAACAGCGATATCCGCCGGAGACAAGTGATGCATAACCTGCAAGCCGGATTCGCTGAGAGCGTCGGGTGGCGATGTCATGGGCGACAGGATCACTTTATCGCTGATTACCCTGTATTTGATTTGCAGCGGGGTCAGAAGCCTGGTGAGCACTTCTCCCATTGATTCGTTGACCGCAAGGATGGTGAAGCGCTCCCGGAGGTTTACCAGCTTGGGACGATAGGTAAATGTTACACCTGTCTGGTTTTCAATGCCGGCAAGCACTTCGGTAAGAGCCGAGTCGGTCATTCTTAGTGTAACTTTCCTGTTGAGAAGTTCCTGGGCCGTCAGCTCGCGAGCCAGCGACGACCCCGCAAAAATGATCACTATCGAAAGATTCAGGAACGACAGTTTCATGAGGCAGACCAGTTTTTTTTGGATTTGTCCCTTTTTATTCATTGATTGTCTTGTTTTTGTGAATGAAATACGCAAAAGCAACCTTCTCATCTCCCTTTCGGGGGGATGTTGCCCACACAGGTTCAGAAGGCATTACAGGCCGGTAGCGCTGGAACCGTTACCGGCTTTTTATTGGGCAAATACGATCAGGTGTTATCTATCATAGGCAGGTAATTTAGGTTTTCGGAGGGCAGGGTATTATTCGCAACCTTTGCTTTCTAAAATAATCTGTGTATCCACCACTTTATAGCCGGCACCTATCCCTTCACAGATGATGTCCAGCTTTTCAAACAGCGTTTCCTCGCCCAGCGAGGTTGTGAGCCGGCAACTTGCAAGGAGCGACCTGTCAAAAGCGATATCTATACCATATGTTTTTTTCAGCGATTCCAGGATTTCGACAACCGGAGTATTCCGGAACATGAGGTGTTTGGGTTCCGCGACCGGTACAAGGGGCAACGGATTTTCCACAAGAGAGCGCGCAAAGTGCGCATCCGATTTAGTGAATTCAACTTGTTGGTTGGGAGTAAGTACGAGTTCTTCCGTTTCCGGATCGGGATTCCCGGCACTTTGAGAGGGGAAGACAGATACGCGCCCGGTTTTTACGATCACATTCACCTGGTGGTCCCGATCGTAGGCCCTGACCCAAAAGCTGGTGCCCAGTACTTTGGTGGTCACCGCATCTGTCCTGACCAGGAAAGGGCGGTCAGGGTTTCTTTGCACATCAAAGAAGGCCTCGCCTGACAGGTAAACTTCCCGGACGGGATCAGTAAAAGCTTTTTGGTATATGAGTTGTGTTTGAGGCTCCAGAATAGCTTTACTACCGTCGGGCAGCTGGATTTCCATTGTAAAGGCAGTATGGTTGTCCACGGTTTCAAACTGTTCCGGTTCCAGTCGGGCCGCCTGGTTTACCGGATGCGGCACGGTGGCATCGGGCTGACTGAAGAGCCACCAGGCCGAAAGACCGGTAATGAGCAGCACAGATGCTGCGACCCGGACGTTGAGCCGGCGGAGTAGCGATATTACAGACCATTCTCCTGTATTCTGCTCAATACGGTCGAACAAGGCTTCCATACGTTTTTCGGAAGGGAAATCTTCTTCCACCTCGTCCTGCAGTGCAAGCAGGAGTACGCGTGCTTGCCGGATGTTCTGTCGTTGTTGTGGATAGCGTTTCAGGAAGTTATCCCAGAAGGGGTCTCCGGTGAGATTTTTCTGTAATACCCAGTTGCGGAAGCCGTCATTCTGCAAAAAGTCGGCGACAGTGAAATCTTGATAGGCAGGCACAGTTTCTTTTAGCGAGAAAATGAAACATTTCTTTAATCACTAAAGAAGAGACAAGTTGTAAGGTTTTTAAACCTATTTGACCAGAAAAAATTAAAATAAAAGCAGGTAGAGTCCCAGAAAACAGCCGGTGATCAGTGCAATCCGGCGGAGTGTGTAGAGTGATTTCTGTATCATATTCCGGGCGCCCTGTTCGCTTATATTCATTATTTGCGCAATTTCCTGGTAGGATAGATCCTGGTAAAAACGCAGCATCAGCGCTTCGTACTGGCGGGCGGGCAACTGCTTCAGCCATGCTTTTAGTCTGGCTTTATCCAGCATGAGCTCTTCTTCGCCAATAATTTCAGATTCTATAGGTAAAGCAGCCTCACCGAGTTCGGGCAGATCTTCTGAAAGCCTATTTGTATCAGGCTTTACAGACCGATGAATTTTTCTGCGAAGTGAACGAAACAGGTAATACCTGACTGAGCGGGCTTCACCGAGTTGGGAGCGGGTACGCCAGAGATCGGTAAACAGGTCTTGTATAGCATCTTCAACCAGATCGGGGTCACGGACAATCTTCATTCCATAACTGTACAGACCTGGTATATGTCGCCGGTAAATCCAGGAAAAAGCAGCTCGATCACCTTCCCGAAGGCGATTCCAATAGATGAGATCTTCCTGATCGACCACCGGCGTAATGTTTTGTGACAGGGAATACTAGGTTGCAAACTTACGGGCTGAACTCCACGAAGTTATAGATTTTAGCAAATAGTTTCAAAGATTAGCTGTATCCTGTCAGGATTTGCGACCAGAAGGAAAGGCTTCAATACGGGTTAAGAATGATCCGGGATATTCAAAATGAAAAATAAAACAAAAAAATAAAAATCCCTGTAAGTGAAAATTCCGGGTTTTCACTCTTATATAATCAAAGGGGACCTCTAAAGGATAAAATCGGTCAATTATATGGAGGACAGGATCAATACCAAAGGTAAAAGCGGAGCCGGACCTGCGCCGGCATTACCCGCGGAGTCAGGTCCGGCTCCGGAGGAGGGCCGTTCTTTTCAGCTGGACAGCGACGAACTCTTCCTGAACAAAGCGCTGGAAGAGGACCCGGCAAAGGGGGTGGAATTGCTTTACCGTAAGTATTACAAAGCATTATGCAGCCATGTGGTAAAGTATGTCGGGTCGAAGACAGTAGCCGAAGACCTGGTTTCGGAAGTATTCTACGATTTCTACAGGACCAGGGCCTTTGCCGGCATAAGGAGCTCCTACCGCTTTTACCTGTTCCGTTCGGCCAGGAACCGGGCCTGGGAGTTTCTGAGGACCGAGCTGAAGCACTCCGAATATTTTTCTGAAAGAATGGACACCCTTTCTTCCGGGAATCAAAACCCTGAGGATATCACGCAATTTGAGGAAATGTACCAGGATGTGCAGAAAGCGGTAAACGGCCTGCCTGTGGAAAGGCGCAGGATCTACCTGATGAACCGCTTTGAAGGGAAGGCCTACCAGCAAATCGCAGATGAGCTTAACCTTTCTGTAAAGACGGTCGAAGTCCAGCTATATCGTGCCAACAAGCATATCCGGGCGCTGCTCAGGGAAAAGTGGCTGCTTTTCCTTATCGTATCACTGGCGAAAGTTTGTGGCTTCGGCCAGGTGCTGTTTATCTCTCTTTTCTTTGTTAAAGAATTTACAGAGTCATGAAATCGAATATTACAAAGGAGCTGGTCTTCAGCTACTTTATGGGGAATGTGTCGGCTATGCAGCGGCAGGCGATCGCGCAGTGGGCGCGTGAAAGGGCCAACGAGGAGCAGTTGTACCGCTGGCTGGAGGAGTTTGAGACATTGCATCCGGAGTATGATGCAGACCTGGAAAATGCAGTCCGGAACTACCACGCGTTTCTGGCTGATCTTGAACAAAACGCCGATCCTGTCACGCTTGCCGGGGAGAAAGCAGATTTACAGCAGTCCTTTACGCGGCGTTCCTGGTTGAGGTGGGGAGCTGCCGCCGGAATCGTCTTGCTGCTGGGCATTTTCTCATTCCTCAGCAGGGATCTCTGGCAGCTTAAAACCTACACTACTCAGATCGGTGAGCGGAAGGATTTCCTGCTGCCCGACGGAAGCAGTGTCAGGCTCGGGTCAAACTCGGTACTGAAAATTCCACGGTGGGGTTTCGGCAGTGAAAGCCGCGACGTATATCTGTCAGGGGAAGCTTTTTTTAGTGTTACGCACACGGCCACCGATCAGAGATTTGTTGTAAAGGCCGCCAGGAAGTTTGAAGTGGAAGTATTGGGAACGGAATTTAATGTGGTCGCGCGGGAAACCGGCTCCAGGGTAATCCTGAAAAAAGGAAAAGTACAGCTGAACCTTCCGGACAGTCATGACGGACAGAAGGTGGATCTCAGGCCGGGAGATGTTTTTACGCTGGATAATAAAAACAATACCTCGCTGAAAACCACGACGATACCGGAACTCCGGGATGCCTGGCAGGGGCATTTGTATATTTTTGACAAGACTTCTCTTTCGGAAATAATGAGTCAGCTAGGGGAGCAGCACGGTATAAAAGTGGAGTTTACCGACCGGGAGCTGGCCGGTCATACGATTTCAGGGAAATTTACGGCTGAGAGTATTGATGAGCTTTTTGAATTAATACAGGGCATTCTGGCTATTCAGATAACCCGGCGGGGCGATAATGTAACTATTTCACAGCCCCGGTTATAATCCTTTTACCTAACTTAATTATTTCAGTATGAGACAACTATTTTACTCAGGTTGGGGCGTGCTTGTTTTGTCTTTGTGGTTGCTGGCGGGACTGCGGACAGGCTTTGGCCAGGCACAGGCTATGGCGTTTGTTCACCGGCAAATCTCTCAGGATGTATCGCATGACGCGGGGAAAGGAGCCATGCAGCTAAGAGACGCTTTGAAATTGCTGGAAAGCCACTATAAGGTGGATATTGTGTTCGGAGACCGGATCGTGCAGGATTTCTCGGTCTCGGCGGAAAAGGTATCGCTGAAGGGGACTTTGGAAGAGAATCTGAGCCGGATACTGCAATCGACTGGTCTGAGGTTCCGCAAGATCGGGAACAGCTCCTATGCTATCTTGGCCAGGGGTGACAGGAGAAAGCAGTCGGGGGGCAAGAATCAGGAGGTGTCGGAAGTGGCAACTCCTCAGATGAGTACAATGATGCCCACCCTGCCGACTGAAGATTTCGCGGCGCCGGTTATCGAAAGAAAAGTGAGAGGGCGCGTTACTGACGATAAAGGAGAAGCGCTGCCGGGGGTAAGCATTCTGGTGAAAGGAACGCAGCAGGGGATGATTACAAATTCGGATGGCGCATTCGATATTGAAGTCCCTGATGAATATTCGGTACTGGTATTTTCGTTTGTGGGCTACCTTACGAAGGAAATAGAAGTAGGAGTGAGAGCAGTTATTGATGTAAGCCTGGAAGTTGATGAGAAGAGCCTTGAAGAAGTTGTTGTGGTGGGATATGGCACCCAGGAAAAAATCAATCTTACGGGGGCCGTGGATGTAGTTTCAAGTGACTTACTGAAAAACCGGATGACTTCGACTGTATCCCAATTGCTGGTGGGGTCTGCATCCGGCGTTAGTTTTGACTATGACAGGAACGGGTATCAGCCCGGATCGGAGGCTTCTATGGAAATAAGGGGTATGGGTTCGTTAAACGGGGGACAGCCTTACGTTATAATAGATGGTTTCCCCGGGGACATGAACAGGCTTAATCCTGAAGATATTGAATCTATATCTATTTTAAAGGATGCGGCGGCTTCCGCGATATACGGTGCCCGGGCTCCCTATGGAGTGATTCTTATTACTACAAAATCGGGTAAAAAGGAAAAGAAATTGAGTGTTTCCTATTCCAGCAGCCTGAATATAGTTACTCCTGCGCGGTTACCAGGAACTCTGGACTCGTATACTTTTGCCCGCGTAACGAACGAGGCATCGCTGAACAAGAGCTCGTCCTTATATTATAACGAGGAAACAATTGACAGAATAAGAGCCTATCAAAGAGGGGATTATGGTTATATTCGTTCACAAATAACTTCTCAGTTTCCGGACTTTCCTGTTGATAAAATCACTAACTGGGAAGCGATGCCGATGGCGGGAGGAGAGTGGGCGGGAGCTAATAGCGGCCATGCCGACTACGACCCCTGGGACTATTTTACGGGAACCAATTTCGGAACATCTCAGAATTTCTCCATAAGCGGAGGCTCCGCGAGAACTGCTTATTATTTCTCCGGGGGATATTTAGACCAACCCAGTTCATTGGAGCTCGGAAAAGACTATTATAAAAGATATAATCTCACAGCAAAGATCACTACAGAATTAACGAAGTGGTGGGATTTAAGATACGAAACCCGGTTTATGAGGAGCAGCAGACGTTTTCCCAACGGCTCGCGCCCCCAGGATCAGGATACTTACAACGCGTTATTCCATATAATATTTAATTTTAATCCGACCCATCCGCTGTATACCAGCTTCGGAGATGAAACACAAGGCGGAAGGCAGTTTTTTTGGGCGGGTTATAACGACGACGAAAAGACTGAAAACTGGCAGATTGTCGGGACGGAATTAAGGCCGGCAAAAGGTTGGAAGATCAATGCCGATTTCGCTTATCAATCTGTTGACAGGTACGCGCTCCATGACGGTCAGGAATTCACCACCATCAATTGGTTGACAGGCCAAAATACGGAATCGTGGTATCCTACACAGGTAAACGAATATCACTACAGCGACTACTACCTGAGTACAAACGTGTATTCGTCTTATGAAAAAAGCCTGAATGACAGCCATAACTTCTTACTGATGGGCGGAATGCAATTGGAAGCAGCCAAATATCGTTCCCTGAATGCCCAGGCCCGGCAGCTGATCGTACCAGAAGTAATATCCTTATCGACGACCACCGGCGAGCCATCGCTGGAGGAAGGGTTATCACACTGGTCGACGGAAGGATTCTTCGGAAGATTTACCTATAACTACAGGCAAAAATACCTGTTCGAAACCAATGTGAGATATGACGGTACATCCAGGTTCCAGAAAGGGAAGCGATGGGGCTTTTTCCCGTCCGTTTCTGCGGGGTGGGTGATAAGCAATGAAGATTTCTGGAAGCCTGTTACACCTGTTATCAACTCTTTTAAAATCAGGGGGTCATGGGGCCAGCTAGGTAACCAGAATGTGGCCGCTTACCAGGATCTGGCCTTGATACCGATATCAAAAGCCAACCTGGGGTGGCTTCCCGGGTATAATCAGGTGGGTCAGCTGGGGTATACGTCTACCCCGGGACTGGTGAGTCCGGGCCTGACCTGGGAAACGGCTGCGACCACCAATATAGGGGTTAACATGGGATTTCTGGGAAACCGGTTGCAGTTGGATTTTGACTGGTTTGAGCGAAATACCACCAATATGATCGGCCCCTCTGAAGCTTTGCCAGGCGTATTGGGTGCGTCTGCTCCCCGATCGAATAATGCATCCCTGAGTACAAAGGGGTGGGAATCGGCTCTGAGGTGGAAGCAGACCCTTCCGAATAACCTGAATTACTTTGTCAATTTAGCCCTTTATGACAATAAAACTATTGTTACCAAGTACAACAACCCATCTGGTTTTCTGGGTGGCTGGCGGGTGGGTCAGGAAGTCGGCGAAATCTGGGGCTGGTCTTCTCATGGTATGTTTAAAAGCCAGGAAGAAATAGACAACCATGTCGATCAGTCTTTCATTTTCAATGAATGGAATACGGGAGACTTGAAATACGATGATATCAATGGCGACGGGAAAATTGACCGGGGAAATAATACTATCGACGATCATGGTGATTTGGTCTTGATAGGTAATTCAACCCCACGCTACCAGTATGCGATCAATGCGGGTTTGAGTTATAAAGGACTCGACTTTTCGATGGTGTGGAAGGGGACAGGAAAGAGGGATAAAGGGAATTTAGGCTCAAGTGATTACGCCTTCTATGGCTTCTTACGAGCAGGATGGTCGCAGCCAAAAGATGATCACCTTGATTATTACAGAGATCAGCCGGGAACCGAATATGTAGGCTTATACGAAGGAGAGGCAAATATCAATACCGATGCCTACTATACCAGGCCCTATCTGGATGAAGCTTCTTCAGTTAAAAATTACAATATCAATTCGTGGTTTTTGGCCAACTATGCCTTTATAAGGCTTCAGAATGTACAAATTGGTTATACACTGCCCAAAAAGCTAATTCCCTGGGGTAATATCAGGTTTTATTTCTCAGGCGACAATTTGCTGACCTTTGATCACTTACCCAAAGGTATTGATCCGACGATGGCCAGCGGAGGCTACCGGGACAATCCGGGCAAAGATTATAGAGCCGACAGGATTTACTCCCTGGGATTGAACCTGACATTTTGACTTTTTCTAACCGTTTGATATTGAAGCGATGAAAGCAAAATATTATATAGTATTTGTATTAGCTGCGGCGTTTACGACTGCCTGCGAGAATCATCTGGATCGCCCGCCTCTGAATCAGATAGGAAATGACAGTTATTGGAAATCGGCTGTTGATCTGAAAAACTATACAGCCCAGTTTTACCAGAATTTCCCGGGGCATGAGGCAAATCGGCACACAGAGGGACGGGAATCAAATGATGATATCACTTTTAGAAACTCCAACAATTTGCTCAATGGGCAAACTGTGATCAACACAGGTTCATGGCAAGGGCAATTTGCGCCGGTCAGGGGGATCAATATTTTCTTCGACAACTACCGAAAATGTGAGGATGATTTCCTGTTGTGGAAGCAATATCTCGGTGAGGCACAGTTTTTCAAGGCATGGAATTATTTTAATCTGGTGCAGGCCTACGGCGATGTGCCCTGGTATAGCCATGCATTGACTCCCGATCAGGAGGAAGAGTTGATGCGACCCCGCGACCCGAGAACGATGGTTGTAGATTCTATCTTGATCCTGCTCAATAACGCTTTTCAAAACGTTGAAAAAAGGGATGAAGCGCCTTGGAAGAATAATTCGATTAATAAAGAAGCAGTGCTCGCTTTTATTACCCGCGTAGCACTATATGAAGGGACCTGGCAGAAGTACCATAAAGATACGCCCTTCAGCACGCCGGGGGCCAATCCCGACAAATACTTCCAGGCCGGTGTAGCTGCTGCGGAAGAGTTAATGAATGGTAGTTATAATGTGGGGATTTATTCTACCGGAAACCCGGATAAGGATTATTTTGAGCTTTTTGGATTAGGCAATATGGGGCAGGTCAACGAAGTTTTGCTGTACCGTGCCTACAATGCGAGCGAGCGGATCGGTCATAATCAGAACTACTATACGGCAACGGCTCCCAATGAAATCGGGGCAACCTGGTCATATGTTACGACTTTCCTTGGCAAAGATGGAAAGCCTTTTGACTACCCGGCCCTGGCACAATCAAAGAAAGGAAGTGATTTTCTGACAGCCGTAGCTTCGGATTGCGACCCCAGGTTGAAACAGAGCATCTGGATACCGGGTGATCTGATGAATGCGGGAACAGGGGTAATATTCGATCAATCTCCGATATTCGCAGCTGTCGCTCAGAATAATTCTACAGGCTTTCAGATTAAGAAATTTAATAATATTAATGGGGGAGGTGACTACGCCAATGCAAATGACGCGGGGTATATTCTATTCAGCTACTCCGAAGTACTGCTTAATTATGCGGAAGCAAAATATGAACTGGATGGGACGGTTGCGTATGATCAATTGAACCAACTGCGCGCGAGAGTGGGAATGCCTGACTTTACAGTTAATCACCAGAGTTCCGATCCGAATCGGGTAGACTACGGGTATGATATTTCGGACGAGTTATATGAAATAAGACGGGAAAGACGCGTAGAAAAAGCATTTGAACAGCTACGGGAAAATGACTGGAAGCGTTGGGCTGCACATAAACTGTTCGCAGGCAGTAGGCCGTTGGGATATCCGTTTAATCCGGCGGAGTTTCCCGGAAGGGAGCCTATTTTAAATGAAAACGGGCTGATCGATGTTTTACAAAGCGTTATTCCAAATGGATATCAGTTCAGGCCGGGCCGGGATTACTTAGGCAGTGTTCCCGAGACCGAATTGACCCTTAACCCGAATCTGACTCAAAACCCAGGCTGGTAAAATTCATTAAAATAGAAAGCGCTATGAAGTCGTTTCGGGTTTTATTAGTTCTTTTCCATCTGGTATGTACTTCTAATCTTTGGGGCCAGGAAAAAATACTTAGGGCAGGAGCCTCTCAAATAGATGTAACTCCATTTCTCGGATCAGAGCTTGTGGGTAACTTTTCGGAGAATATTGCAGACAATATCCACGATCCTTTATATGCGAAGTCTTTGATGCTCGACAACGGAGATAGCAAAATTGCAATTGTTATTGTTGATAATCTAGGCGTAACGCAGAAGGTCTTTGATCGGGCCAGAGAATACATACACAAGGAAATCGGGTTGGAGAAAAAGAATATTATGATGGCGTCGACCCATACACATTCGGGGCCGGACACCGGGGAGATTTTTATGTCGGAGGCTCAGCCATTAAACGAGTACGGTGAATACCTTGCAAGAAAAATAGCTGACGGCGTTAGAATTTCGCATCGTAACCTGGAGCCGGCCAGGATAGCCTGGGGTGGAGTGGATATTCCGGAGCATGTCTTCGTTCGTCGATGGTTTATGAAAGATTCAGTGTATAGCCCTTACGGAACTAAAGATATTGTAGCAATGAATCCGGGTCCGATGAACCCGAATATTGTGAAGCCATCCGGGCCGGTTGACCCGGAGGTTTCCTTTATCTCGGTGCAATCTGTTTCAGGACGCCCCATTTCTGTCCTGGCAAATTATTCACTGCACTATGTAGGGTGGGTGCCCAAAGGAGATATCTCTGCAGACTATTTTGCCTTGTTTGGAGCCTATTTAAGGCAGAAGCTATCTGCAGACGCAAAAAAATACCCACTGTTTGTTGGCATAATGTCAAACGGAACCTCCGGAAATGTGAACAATAATGACTACAGTAAACCGCATAGCGAAACCAGATCAATAGACAGGCCTTATGAGCAAATGGAATATGTGGCTGAAGACGTCGCAGAGAAAGTTTATAAGGCATTGGAGAAAGTACAATATAAATCTTGGGTGCCCCTGGGGGCTGAGCTTTCTGTTTTATCTTTGAAAACGCATAGGGCAAGCTCTGGGATTATGGCCCATGTGACAAAGATCCTGGCCCGGCCGGATTCGTCCAGACCGTTTTATTCATCCAGGGAAAAAATATATGCCAGGCAGATTTTAAAAATGGAGCTGGAATGGCCGGATGAAATAGAGGTACAATTGCAGACTTTGCGGATAGGTGATTTAGGGATTGCCGGGATACCCTTTGAGGTTTTTACCCAAATTGGACTGGAAATTAAAATGGAAAGTCCGTTTCCGGATACATTTACGATCAGCCTCGCCAACGGAGACTATCTTTACTTACCTACACCGGAAGAGATTGAACTTGGGGGGTACGAAACCTGGTTGAGTATCAGGACTGTAGAAAAATATGCATCGCATAAAATTATAAAAAGAGTGCTTGAACAATTAAATAATTTAAAGTAGTATTAGTCATTTAATGACCGGATCCTTAATTCGAAAACCTGTTATGAGGCTTGCCGTATGGACTATTGTATTTTTTTTATCAGGAATATCCTGTGTATATTCCCAGCCAACTCAAACCCCAGGTTCAGACAAAAAGGTCAGCATAATTGACGAATACCATTACAGTGAAAGCTTTGCCGATAACAGATCCTACAGGGTTTTTCTTCCCCCGGATTATGAAAAAGCCGGTTCAAAAAGATACCCGGTAATATACTTTTTTCATGGCTGGGCGCAACGATATTTCGGGACTGCGGGCTTAGGTTATTCAGACTATGACCGGAGAGATGAAAATGAGGGCGATAATTTCGAAAAATTCGTATCGGAAAACGATGTTATTATTGTAAAGATCGATGGTCTTAATCAATTCTCCGGCGAGAATCTCAATCTTACTCCTTATAATGTCAGTTTTGTAACGACATTCAGGCAGTTTCCATATTACTTCAGGGAAATTGTGAAACACATAGATAGCCGCTATCGTACGATAGCAGACCGGGAGCATAGAGCGGTATCCGGGCTATCGATGGGTGGGTTTATGACTTTCTGGCTGGCCGCCAAATACCCGGATATGATAGGTGCTGCCGGCAGCTTTTGCGGCTCTACGGAGTTTATGGCAGGTCCGTACAAATTTCCGGTAAGGTATGAACATGCCGAAATGTTTGACAGCTTCAAGGGAACAAGCGTCAGAATGCATAATGGTACCGAAGACCGGCTAAGATTTTATCACCAGGACTTCAACAGGTATTGGCTTAATGTAATTCCTCACTATGAGTTTAAGGTCTACGAAGCCTCGCACGTGACTTGCGGGCTCGGGGATATGTTCGGTTTTATTATGAACGCCTTCGAATCCCCTTTGCCTTTGCCCAAACGATGGGATTATATTGATATCTACCCGGTTTTTGAAGTTCGGGATTACCGGATTGAGACTACCCGAAGCAGGCCCGGATTTACTGTTCTGGAAAATATCGATGAGAACGGTTATAAAATAGCGGTGCGTAATTTCCTGCCCGATGGTGAGCTTATGCCGAATGTGAAGGTAAAAGTCACAACTGCTCCCATTTATGAGAAGAACAGAGAGTACCGGATCACCGATATAGATTTAAGAACGCTTGGCAAAAAAGACTATAAAGTAATAAGTGATTCGGAAGGAAGGTTGAGTATCCAGACTACCGGTAGCCTGCATCAAATTGGGATCGGTAAAGAAAAAGATACCCCAAATCTTACCATTGCCGGGTTTTCGATAGACGGCACGGAATGGGCCGAGACGGGTAAGAATATCTCCTTATCCATCGATATATTAAACAAGGGAATGTCTGGCGCTCGTGGAATTACCGCGGAGCTGACAGGAATCAGTGAAGGCCTGGAAACAATAGAACCGACAGGTAATGTAAGTAGTTTGCCCGTATCGTCTATAGATAGACTGGATCGTCAATTAGTAGTAAGAAACAATAAAAGAGGAGTTGAAATTGCCAAGTTCAAACTGGTTTTGAAAGATGATGCGGGGAATGAATGGCAGGAGGAATTTGAATTGCGTTTTAAGGATCCGGTTGCTGAAATCACGGATTTCGTTATTGCCGACGGAAAAGAAATGACTATTGTGGAAACAGCGGTAGGCTCGGTGACGGGTAAAGTAGGTGCAGGTAATGGCGACGGTATCGCCAACCCGGGTGAAACCATTGTGATCCTGGTCAATGTGGAAGGTAAGTATCTGAGAACAAATGCCTATACCGGGCACCCGGGAGTTAATACACAGGGAACCAATATCCGAATAGAAGATAGTTGGCAGGAGTACGATCACATAGGAGGCGCTTTCAAGTACACGACACCTGTGATCTCTTCCGAAAAAACTAATGGAGAATCTATTTGGTTTTACCTGGAATACTGGCTTCCGGGAGAAATCAGCGGACAGCATATTATAAAAAAAGGTAAGGTAAAAATCAAGGTTGCGGGGGAGGATACTACGCCCCCTCAGATACAGTGGCTTCAGGCGCTGACAAACGACCGGATTGAAGCAAGAATATACGATGGGCTTTCTACAGACAAGGTGACGCTCACTTTTACACCTAATCCGGAAAAGTCGACTATAGAATATATAGACTGGGAAAAGGTCCCTGGGCAATTTACGGTAGAGCTGGTTGATAACGGGCTGAACGGTGATGCGGTGAAGGGAGATGGGATTTTTAGCAGAAAGATAGAAAACAGGCCATCCTATTTTTACGATCTTAAACTGGAAATGGTTGATGCTAAAGGTAACCGGCAGGTCGTTGATTGGCCGGAAACCGTTTTTTTAAGAGATACAAGGGAGTAGGGTTGGTTGTGCAAAATTGTAAAATTATAATATGCTGAAAGCTGATAACCTTTTATAGACATGAAACCGGTTTCTTTTTTACTTTTAATAGCGCTGCTGCCCGCTGCTGTGTGTATGGGCCAGAAGAAAACTTTACGCCAGGGGAATTTTTATACGGAAGAGCAGGGTAAGGCCGAACTGAAGAAATTAGAATCCATGTATTCTCATAAGAAAACCTGGGCTCCACGCAGAAAAATGCTTAGGTCGGCAATTCTGGAAGGGTTGAATTTATCCCCTATGCCGAATCGTACACCGCTTAATGCAGTGATTGGTTCAAAAAGAATCATGGACGGGTATTCGGTTGAGAATGTATATTTTGAGAGTATCCCCGGATTTTATGTGTTTGGAAATCTTTATCGCCCTTTAGACAGCGCAAAAAAACATCCGGCAATTCTTAGTCCGCACGGACATTTTTATGGAGAAAGCCTGGACGCGTACGGGAGATTTCGTGATGATCAGCAGAAACGCTGCGCTACCCTTGCCCGGATGGGCGCTATCGTGTTCAGCTATAGTATGTTTGGTTGGGGAGAGGGAATCAGGCAAATGGAGCCAAAAGCAAGTATTGACAACCCGGATAGAGAAATGCTGACAAAAGCACACGAAGTTCCGATTGCCCTGACCATGCAGACATGGAACAGTATAAGGGCTATTGACTTCCTGGAGACCTTACCCGATGTCGATTCCAGAAAAATTGCCGTTACCGGTGCATCAGGCGGCGGCACCCAGACCTTTTTATTAGCCGCTGTTGACGACCGCGTGGCCGTTAGTGTACCTGTAGTAATGATATCGTGCCATTTCTTTGGAGGTTGTAATTGTGAGAGCGGGCTTCCTATTCATGAAAGTCCCGGACATTTTACGAATAACACGGAAATAGCAGCGATGATGGCACCTAAGCCTATGCTGATCATTTCAGACGGGGACGATTGGACAAAAAATGTTCCAATGACGGAATACCCCTTCATAAAACGTACCTATTCATTTTATAATGCCGAAAGAAATGTTGAAAGCGTATATTTTCCCGACGGCGTCCACGATTATAACTACGAAAAGAGAATTTCTGTTTATACTTTTTTGTCCAGACACCTGGGGCTAAACCTTAAGGCGGTGAGTGATGCTAACGGCAAAGTAGACGAGCGTAAAGGCAAATTGGAAAGCGCGGTTGATATGTTGTCATTTTCTGACGACACGCCTTTCCCGGCCAATGCGCTGCAAGGTCATGAAGCATTAAGACAGGCTTTTCAAAAATTAAGGTAACTAACCGGTCTCTGCCGGCCACGGCTTTTCAACTGCTGATAAATTTTTACTCAACCCCGTACGACCTTCTCTAAAGCAGTTGTAACGGAAACAGCGAATTGTTAAATTTGGCTGTTATGAAGAGAAAAGAAGCACTAAAAAATCTGTTGCTCGGACTTGGAGCGATAGGATTGAGCCCTGTTACCGCCCGTGGTGAAGCGATGGCGGCAAATGAAGCTACCAGGCAAAAAGATGGTACCCTTAAAAAGCAAAGTAAGGCACTGCACCAATCTGAGCCTGGTATTGCCTCTTTCTTGCCAAAAATAGTTCTGAATGAAGTAGCCTTTTTAGCACCCGGGCTTGAATACAACATTTTTAATAAGAATGTGTTCATTCCGGAATATGGTATGCCGGACGACTATGATGTTGACTA
Organism: uncultured Cytophagales bacterium; assembly: GCA_964559125.1. Lineage (GTDB taxonomy): Bacteria > Bacteroidota > Bacteroidia > Cytophagales > Spirosomataceae > Ravibacter. Next base: position 56,500 of record CAZLGW010000016.1, on the reverse strand, counting down.
TATCGCTCAGCAGGGGAGGCATTTGTCCAGGGGCTACAGGTATGTCGGGTTAGCAGGGGATGTATTCCAGGTCAAAGCATTAGTTACAAGCCACGGAGAATCAGCTGAAAAAGTACAGACTGTCAGAGTGGCTCAGACGGATTCCGGCGCCGGGATAACGAGGAATGTTTTGATTGTAGGCGACTCCACAATAGCAAACGGGAGTGTCTCGACATCCCTGGCGTCTGTTTTCTCCGCCGACCCGATGAACATCAACCTGATCGGGACGCGTGGATCCCAGGTGGTGAAACATGAAGGCCGCGGCGGGTGGACTACGGCAGATTACTATGGGCAGGGGAGGTTACTGTATATTTTCAACCTGGCAGAGGTGAATATCAATCCCTCGATCGGGGCTGTTTATTCATCCGGTGGAGTTGATTTTACGGTTACAGAAGTCAATATTTCCGGAGGGAAAGGCTATATCTCCTGTACCGGGAACGCGGCGCCGCCTGCCTCAGGGATGCTAACGAAGGTCAGCGGGAACGGGGACAGCGGCATTACTTTTCAAAGCAGCCGGACAGGCTCTCAGAACCCGTTTTATAACCCTTCCTCACAGGTTTTCGATTTTGAGTTCTACCTGTCTTCTACAGGGCAGAATATGGGTGCCGGCGATTGGGTATTCTTCACCCTGGGTATCAATGATGTATTTAACGTAGCCGACGTTCAGTCAAGAGTAAGGGAAATGATATCCCAGACCAACCACTTTATTAAGAATATTCATGCGTTCAACGCTGGGATCAGGATAGGGATAACAACTGTATTTCCTCCCGCAAACCAGGACGCGTTTGGCCGGAATTATAATGCCAACCAGAATTACGAAGATTACAGGAAAAGGAGGCTGCTTCTCTGGCAGCAAGCCGTTATAGAAAACTACGATGGGGCTCCTAACAGGGATAGAAACGTATTCATAGTCCCGACACACTGCAACCTGGATTGCGATTACAATTACCCTATAGTGACCGAACCGGTTAATGCGCGGAACCCTGCCGCAATCGTGATGCAATCCAACGCTGTTCATCCGAATGCATACGGGTATGCACAGATTGCAGACATGTATGCCGGGTTGATCAAGTACTTTGGGTAGTTTCGTAGGGCTATCCTACTAAAATCTCGTACCTGTCTAAAATATTATCTGAGAAAACATAGAATAGGGTAATTTTTGACCCAATCCGGCTTATAACCTATAAACCTAACCTTGCTTCGGCATAGCACATCATGAGAAGAGTCAATAAAATTTATGCACGTATGACTAAAAAGTGGCCATTAATTCTATTCCTAGGAACCGGATTTACCTGCTTCGGCCAACCTGCCACCAAACAGGTTGATCTTGGGAAAGATATTTCCATGGAGCTAGTACAGATACCTCCCGGGAAATTTATGATGGGAAGTACCCTGGAAGAAAAAATCTGGGCCACAGGGTGGGAGGGAGGCGCCGAGCCGGGGCGCGGAATTCCCGGAACCGGGGAACGGGAGTCTTACGAGGGAGAAAAGCCTCAGCTGGTTCATATGAAGAACGGTTTCTGGATGGGGCGGACAGAAATTACGGTAGGCCAGTTCAGGCGTTTTGTCGAGGAAACCGGCTATATTACGGATGCGGAAAAGCCGGGCGGTGAAACGCAGGTATTTGATCTCAACTGGGAGATAAAAGGCACCTGGCCTCCATACCCATGGGTCTCTATGAAAGGGAAGAGCTGGCGTGACCCGAATTTTGGTTTCCCGCTGGGAGATGTTTACCCGGTGGTTTGTACGAGTTATAATGATGCTAACGCCTATTGCGAATGGCTGACAAAGAGGGAAAGAGCAGCAGGCCGGTTACCCGAAGGGTTGGTATATCGCCTGCCTACAGAGGCGGAGTGGGAATATGCCTGCCGGGGCGGGCGGGAAGACAGTTCTTATTTCTGGTGGGGAAATGATCTGAGTGACGGTGAAGGGCGGATGAATATTTCGGGTATGGATTTTCTTCCGGGTAGAAATAAGGCATGGCCTTATAACAAAGTGCCCTGGAGCGATGGTTTCGCTTTTGTTTCACCGGTGGATCACTATGGAGATAAGGGCCGGAATGGATTTGGGCTAGCCGATATGCTGGGAAATGTATGGGAGTTTGTACTGGATGATTTTGATCCGAAAGGCGCTCATGCAGAGCCCTACTTCGGTAAAGACGGAAAGGTAGTGCACAATGTTTGTAAGGGGGGGAATTTCTATGATGTTCCCGGTAACGCTCGATGCGCAGTACGCCTTGGCATCAAAAGCGTCACCTATTCCGATTCGCGGGATGGATTCAGGATCTGCCTTGGTAAGCCTGTGGGAGGCACCGGGAAGTGAGTAGAAAATCATATTAATCCTTGAATCAGTAAAACCATGTCTGAGAATAATTTTACCCGCCGGGGTTTTGTACGCAGATCGGCAGCAGGAATAGGCGGGCTTGCAGTTGCAGGATATGCAGCAGGTGCAACTACTATAGAAGAAAAGACCAGGAATGCTGCTCCGGGCAAAGATGCTGTGCCCCAACCGGATAGCTTTATAGCAGCCGCAGACGATGCAGTCATTGAAAATGACCAGGTGAGACTGGTGATTGGGGCCAACGCGATAGTCAGGAGCCTGGTGTTTAAACCAACGGGCGAAGAATGCTTGGTGAGCGGTAAAAACATCCCTGTAAGCACGATGATCCAGGACAGGCCTTACCAGAATGAAGTAAAGCTTGCCTACCCGAATCAGGAGATGGCTTTTAAGGCGAATTCGGTCCGGAAAGACGGGAACAGGCTCACTATCGGCTATGAACTGATCCCCGACAGCATAGTCGTCAGCATCCATATAAAACCACAATATATTGAGTTTAAGATAGAAGATCTTATTGCCGACCAGGAAGGTTATGGTGGGGTGCTTATTACAACACCCCCGGCCTCTAAAATATGGTTTCTACAATTGCCGATTCGTGAGCGCAGCCACTACGGCGACCTGTTACAGGTGGTTTGGGACGATAAAGTGGCCACCAGCCTGCTGTCTACCGATCCTTATGCAAAAATAGCGGCTGAAAAGTGGGATGGTTGCTACATACTGAAAGCGGGGAGTGAAAGAGACGTGAAATTGAAAGGAACGAGCGCAGCGCTTATCACCTGTGCTACAGATAAATTACTGGATCATATAGGTCGGCTGGAAGACGACTTCGGTTTAGCCCCCGGGGTGAAGAGCCGCAGAAGTAAAGAATACCGGTATTCTTATTACTGGACGGGAGATATCAATCCCGGTAATTTGCAGCGGCACCTGGAATATGCGAAGAAGGGTGGTTTTCGGGCTATGAGTATCTATTATCCCGCTTTTTTGAAGAGCAGGGGGTACCGTCTTATAGGCGATTATGAGTGGAACCGGTCGCTCTATCCCAAAGGAAAAGAAGACCTTCGGCAGCTTTTGAATACTGTTAAAAAGGAAGGCATTGTCCCGGGGTTTCATTTCCTTCATACCTTTATCGGGCTCGACAGCAAATATGTAACGCCGGTTCCCGATCACCGGTTAAACATGGTAAAGTTATTTACGCTTGCCGCCCCGCTGAAAAAAGAGGATACGACTATCTACGTCGACCAGTATCCAGGCGCCATAGAAATGGCCAACGGGCGTCGTGTTTTAAAGATCGGAACGGAATTGATCACCTATAGCGGCTTTACGGATACCCGGCCGTACAAGGTCACCGGCTGTGTTCGCGGTGCATTTCAAACGAAGGCGGCCGACCAACCCGCTGGTTTTATGCTGGGGGTGCTGGACGTAAGTGAGTTTGGGGCGCAAAGTGTCTATATCAACCAGGACAACGACCTGCAGGACGAGATGGCCGAGAAACTGGCTGATATTTATGACGCTGGGTTTGAATTCTGCTATTATGACGGATCTGAAGGGGTAAATGCTCCTTTCTGGTTTAATATCGCCTATGCCCAGTGGAAAGTCCACCGGAGGCTGAATCCGCAACCGCTGTTTGCGGAAGGAGCGGCAAAAACGCATTTCAGCTGGCACATGCTGAGCCGGGGGAATGCTTTCGATGTTTTTAAACCGGAAGTGTTAAAAGAAGAAATAAGGAAACACCCGGCGGCTGAAGCTCCGCGGATGAAAGAGAACTTCACCCATATTAATTTCGGATGGCTGGGATATTGGGTTCCGGATGAAAAAACGGTCGGGACGCAGCCTGACATGCTTGAATATGTTGCCAGCAGGGCGGCGGCGTGGGATTGTCCTATCAGTATACAATCTAACTTAAAGAAATTTGACGATCACCCCAGGACACCCGATAACTTTGAAGTAATGAGAAGGTGGGAGGAGGTCAGGATCAATGACCTGCTTACCAAAGAAGAGAAACTATCCCTTCAGCATTTGGAGCAGGAGCATATTTTACTCGTCAATGAGAAGAACGAATTTGAATTGCAGCCTTACGACCAGGTAGCAGATGTAGCCGGCAACAGCAGGGAAGTACGTGCTTTTGTTTTTGAACGTGAAGGCAGCCTTTATGTTGTTTACTGGCATATATCGGGAGCTAAAAAGCTGGAATTGCCCCTGGATTATAAAAAAGTAACGGTTATGGAAGAGTTGAATAAGAAGTCTCCGGTAGCTTTCGCTAAGCATTCCGGTCGTATTACCGTGCCCGTTAGTAACCGCAGGTATATTAAAACCCGGGGAATAACCAGGGATGAGTTAATAACCGCTTTTCAGAGTGCAAGAATTATGTGAATTCGTTGACAGAGAAAATTTTACCGTTTTACCTATACCCGTAATCATAATAAACCCAAATGGAATATTTCTTAGGCATTCTGTATCACTCTATTGGCGGATTTTCATCCGCCAGTTTTTATGTCCCTACCTACCAGATAAAAAAATGGCAATGGCAAACATACTGGATCACGCTCGGTTTTGTCGCGTGGATCATTATGCCCACCATCGGCGGACTGATCACGACAAACGGGCTGTTTGATATTCTTGCCAGTGTATCATTCGACGCGAAATTCCTTACTTACCTGTATGGGGCGCTGTGGGGATTTGGCGGGCTGATGGCCGGGTTGGGTATACGGTATCTGGGTCTGGCACTCGGGCAATCTATCTGCCTGGGGGTTTCGGTTGTTATCGGCACTATTGTCCCTGCAGCTATGGACAATAAACTAGGGATATTGTTTAATACAACGCCGGGACTGGTGATCACAGCCGGCTTCCTGTTGTGCCTGGTAGGTATAATGTTCTGCGGGTATGCAGGCGTACTAAAAGACCAGAATGACGAAGAGGGAGTTGAGCGGAATGTTTCTGTAAAGGAATTTTCGGCAGTAAAAGGATTGACTATGGCGATTTTCGGCGGGGTAATGAGCTCATTTATGGCACTCGCCATCAATGCCGGAAGTCCCATTGCCGAACAGGCGCTCAAGTCGGGTACGGACCCGGTGTTTGTTAATATCCCGATTTTCGTATTTGCGCTTGCCGGAGGTTTTACAACCAATTTTGTGTACGCTGTTATTCTCACGGTAAAGAAAAAGTCGTTTTCGGATTTCCAGCTTAAGGATAAAGGCCTTTTGACAAAGAACTTTTTACTGTCTATGCTGGCAGGTCTTATGTGGTATGGTCAGTATTTTTTCTATGGTATGGGCGCTACTAAAATGGGCCAGTATGATTTTGCAAGCTGGACATTGCACCTGGCTACTATCATCATATTCAGTAACCTGTGGGGTGTTTATCTTAAAGAATGGGAAAATATCAACCGGAAAACAAAGATTTGCCTGTGGACAGGGATCATGCTATTGATCGTTTCGGTTATTCTAATTGGTGTAGGGAATAAATTAGGCGGGTCTTAACAGGCGCACAATGAAGCTGATCATATTTGCGTCATTTGTATGCTTAGGGACGATATTTTCGACGGGCTGTACCCCCCTTGGAGGAAACCGGAAGCATAATTTCGATGTAGTGATTTACGGGGGTACTGCCGGTGGTGTGACCGCCGCGGTGCAGGCCGCCGGAATGGGGAAAAAGGTCGCTTTGATAGAGCCCTCTCAGCATTTTGGCGGTATCATGATAGAAGGGCTGGGAGGGAGCGATATCGACAACCAGGGGCTGTTCCAGAACAGCAAGGCCGTAGGAGGGCTGGCGCTTGATTTTTATCGCCGGGTAGCGAAGGCATATGACCGGTCGGAAGCATTTGAGAAAATGCTTGAAGCGGGAGAAAAGGATACCAGGCTCTGGGCTTTTGAGTCTAAGGTGGCCGAATCTGTTATTGCAAGCTGGCTGGGAGAGTTTGATATTGCGCTTTTCCCGGGTATCTACCTGAGCGAGGAACCTGACGCCGTGACGAAGGAGAATACGCGGATCACACGTATAAAAACTACCGACGGGCAGGTGTTTGCCGCCGCCGTCTTCATTGATGCAAGTATAGAAGGCGATTTGCTGGCAAGGGCTGGTGTAAGTACTGTTGTGGGGAGAGAGTCCAATGCCACTTATAATGAGACTCTCAACGGGATAAGAGCCGAAACTACACATGCGCAGTTCGCGGTGAATGTCAATCCTTATAAAGATCCGAACGACCGGGGAAGCGGCCTGATTGCGACGATCCAGGAAGGAGACCTGGGCACGTCGGGCGAAGGCGACAGGCATCTTCAGGCATTTTGTTTCCGGGTGTGCATGACAAAAGACACTACCAACCAGATCCCGTTCTACAAGCCGGAGAAATACAACCGTGACGATTACGAGATATACCTGCGGTACCTGAAAGCGGGAGGGAAACTGTATAGGCCGTGGCTGAGACTACCCAACGGCAAGACGGACCTGGGCGCATGGCACGATTTGTCGCACAACCTGTACGGTATGAACGTAGATTACCCGGAGGGGGACTACAAGACACGGGAAAGGATCCTTGAAGAGCACAGTACGTTTACACAGGGACTTTTTTATTTCCTGGCGAATGATGAAGAAATAGGCAGCATAGCCCCGGATTTACAGAAAGAGTGGGCTTTATGGGGATACGCGAAGGACGAATTCACCGATAACAGGGGATTCCCGAGAAATTTTTACGTCCGCGATGCCCGTCGGATGGTTTCGGATTACGTGATTACGGAGCATCATGCGCGTAGGGATGACCCTGTGGTGGTGGACGACCCTGTGGCGGTGGCTTACTGGCCGCTGGACGTCCATAGTGTCCGGCGGATTGTAAGGAACGGGTTTGCCTATAACGAAGGTTTCGTTTTCAACGGGAATTACTGGCGCCCGTTCGGGATTTCTTACCGGGCGTTGGTGCCCAGGGCGGGCGAATGTACCAACCTGCTGACACCTACGTGCCCGTCGTCGAGCCATATTGCATACGGAGGGATCAGGATCGAATATACTTTCATGGCGCTGGGGCAGGCATGCGGGGTGGCGGCAAGCCTGGCTGCCGACCATGGTATTCCGGTCCAGGAGATCGATTACGACCAGTTGAAGGCTATCCTGGAAAAGGACAAGGCGGTGATAGATGCGGCCCTGGTAGGGATGCCGGGAGAGCATAAGGATTGATTTAATGATTCCCTTACTACCCAAAAAAATGAGATCTATTTCACGGGATAACTTGCTCTTAATCAGTATTATTTCCTTTTTAGGCTTTCTGTCTTCATGCAGCCGCGATGAACCGCGCGTCGTTTATGATTTCAACCCTGGAGAAAACACCAGCATAGTCATCATCGGTAATACCTTTGCCGAGCGTCTTCAAAACTACAATTACTTTGAGCCGCTGCTTCATAAGAGCTTCCCTGACAAAAACCTGGTGGTCCGCAACCTTGGCTGGAGTGCGGATGAGATCGGTATCCGCTCCAGGCCCCTGAATTTCCCAACCCAGGATGAATTGCTTTCCCAGTACAAAGCCGATGTTATCCTGGCCTGCTACGGGTTGAATGAAGCTTTTAAAGGCCCTGATAGTCTTGATTCTTTCAAGCAGCAGTTGAAGTTGTATTTGCAGCATCTGGGGGCTCAGCAATACAACGGTAAGTCCGCGCCTCAGCTGATCCTGGTCTCGCCTATCGCCCATGAAAAGCTGGGTGGGCTTTATCCCGACCCTGCGGCGCACAACAAAAACCTCTCGCTTTATACCAAGGCCATGAAGGAAGCTGCCAAAGGCCTGGATATTCCTTTTATAGACCTTTATAACCCGACCCAAGGCGGCCTGGTTCAAAACGGCCCTGCTACCATCAACGGGATCCACCTCAACGATAGCGGCTATAAAGCGGTCAGCGAAATAGTGGCAGTTTCTCTTGGGCTTCCCGTATCAAAATGGGAGTCCGGGCTTGATGCCTTGAAAAAACTGATAGACCAGAAGAACCAGCAGTTTTTCTACCTGTACCGGGCCGTCAACAGCGAATACATCGCAGGCAGGAGGAAAGAACCCTGGGTACAGCCCAAAGGCGGCCCGGTTTCCTATCCCGGTGAGCTTGCCAAATTGCGGGATATGGTGACCCGCCTGGACAGCATCGTCTGGAAGCACAGCGCATCATCTGATCCGGCCGATTTTGAATTGGCCGGTAAGATCCTGAATGATACGATTCAATATGAACCGCTGGATAAAACAAAACTTAAAAAACCGGGCACCGATCAGTTTACCTTACCGGAAGGGTTTGAGATCAACCTCTTCGCTTCTGAATTGGACTTCTCGTTGACCAACCCGGTCAAGATCACCTTCGACCCCCAGGGGAGGATGTGGGTGGCCGATATGCCGTCTTATCCCCAATATCTTCCCGGCGCGCAGCCCAATGACAAAATCCTGGTCCTGGAAGATACCGACCAGGACGGCGTAGCGGACAAAGAAACCGTTTTTGCCGATGGCCTTTATATGCCCAACAGCATCGAAATAGGCAAAGACGGTATTTACGTATCCCAACCGCCCAATATCTGGTTCATGAAAGATAAGGACGGCGACGGAAAGGCAGACGAAAAGGAGATCATCATGCACGGCTTCGGGACCGAGGATGTCCACCACTCGCTGGCTGCCTACACCTGGGGGCCTGACGGAGCGCTGTACTGGCATAGCGGTACTTTCCTTCACTCACAGGTAGAAACCCCGCACGGCCCGCAGCGGAGCGACTACGGGGCCACCTGGCGGTTTGAGCCGCTGACCCAGAAGCTGGAACCCTATGTTTCTTATCCCTATGCCAACCCATGGGGGCACGTATTCACAAGAAACGGTACCCAGATCATCAGTGACGTATCGACCGGGATGAACTATTTCGCCCCGCCGCTTTCTGTGGCCACCGAATACCCTATCAAGCTGACCAACATGAAGGATTTCCTCACCTCGGCCAGCAAGCCCAAAACCTGCGGGACGGAAATCATTTCCAGCAGGCATTTCCCAAAAGAACTACAGGGGAATGTGCTATTCAATATTTTCGTCAGGAACACAGGAACCTCACAGCACCGTATCTACGAGAGCGGCAGCGGGATTGTGGGCCAGGAAATAGAACCGCTGCTACTGTCAAAAGACCCCGACTTCCGTCCTGTCGATTTGCAGTTCGGCCCCGATGGCGCGCTCTATGTCGTCGACTGGTATAACCCGATTATCAATCATGGAGAAAGGGCACTGAGAGACCCGATGCGGGATCATACGCACGGGCGCATTTGGAGAATCACCTACAAGCACAAAGAAAAACTAAAACCGGTTGATCTTACCAAACTTTCAATAAACCAGCTCCTGGACCAGCTCAAGGCATACGAAGACCGGACCCGCTACCGTACCAGGACCCAATTAAGACAGATGGAGGCTGGCACGGTGCTTCCTGCGCTGGAGAAATGGCTCACAAGCCTGGACAAAAGCGACACACTTTACGAGCAGCACCGGCTGGAAGGATTATGGGTATACCAGCAGTTTCATCAACCCAACCAATCACTCCTGGAAGAGCTTCTGAAAAGCGAGAATGAGCATGTCCGTACGGCTGCCACACGGGTGTTGTTCTACTGGAAGGATCATATCAAAAACACGGAAGACAAGCTGATCGGCCTTTCGAAAGACAGTTCGATGAAAGTGAGGCTGCAGGCGATTGTTTCACTGAGTCATTTTAAGACTGAGAAATCGGTCAGGGCGCTGCTGGAAGCGGGTATGCTCCCGACGGATTACTATATCGACTATGCACTCAAACAAGCCTTCCGGTACCAGAAGCCGGTTTGGTGGGATATGTTCAGAAAGGATCAGAACTTTTTGGCAGATGAGCCGAAGAAGGCGGCTCTACTTCTATCCTCCCTTGCCAATGAGAAAGACCTCAAAGTCCCCGGGTATATCACCGACGACCCGCAGTGGCCGAAATACGGGTGGAAGGTGCTGACCGATCAAGATTATGACGAACTGAAGGGCAGCCCGGCGGTTGAACAATTCAGGAAAGAGCTGATCGCTTCAGGTTCGGAAAAAACTGATATCCGGACTGTGGAAGAAAAGGGCAAAGCGCTGATCGGGGAGTCGGACTGTTTTGCCTGCCATAAGGAGAGGGAGAAACTGGTTGGCCCGGCTTATTCGGAAGTAGCAAAGAAATACAAGGAGGCCGATATCCCGAAGCTGGTGGAAAAGATCATCGAAGGAGGATCGGGGGCATGGGGAGACATCCCGATGACGCCCCATGCCGGTATGACGAAGACAGATGCGGAAGCAATGGTGAGGTATATTCTGACATTGAAGTAGGAGGGGTATAAGCGTTCGGAAGAGGTACTCTTATCGAATTAATGTTAATCTGCTTATATTTTTTGTTAATGCTCCGGTAGCAGTCTGTCGTCATAATCCGTTATCTTTGGTATATTTCGTATGCGGGATTCTGACTAAAACTTAACAGGGATATGAGGGTCATTGAAACAGAAATAACTCCGTTTGTCAAAAACCCATTGTACCTGGATATGCGGGAAGACGCCTACCTGTCGTCGCCATATCATGCGAGACCCGCATATCACAAGCATCCCGAACTCCAGTTAACGCTGATCCTGGAAGGTCATGGCAAACGCATCATCGGGAATGAAGTAGCCGATTTCCAATCGGGAGATATGGTGTTCATCGGTTCTAACGTCCCTCATGTCTGGCTGAGCGACCCTGTGTATTTTGAGAAAGACTCCAAGCTCAGGTCCAGGGTGATAACCGTATATATCAATCCTGCCGTATTTGAAAGTATGTTTGATATAACCGGTGAAATGGATGATATTAAACTGATGATGAAACAAGCATCGAAAGGAATCAATATTTATGGTAAAACCAGGAGCCTTATTGCTGATGAACTTGTTAAGCTGTCGTCTAAAACGGGTTTTGAAAAAGTGTTGGGGCTTTTGCAGGTCATGAATATCATTTCCATGTCGGCTGAAAAGAGGCTGATCATGGATCATGACACGGCAGAGGACAGCGACCCGTATCCTGACCGGCTGATCCAGGTGCTCCGGTTCATGGAAAACAACCTGCAGCGCCAGATAACCCTTGACGAGGTAGCTGAAATTGCCTGCATGACGAAACCTTCCTTTTGCCGTTTTTTCAAATCGCGTACCCACAAAAAGTTTTCCCAATACCTGGAAGAGATCAGGATAAACCGCGCCTGTAAATTGCTGATCGAAACGGCTCACCCGATTTCGGACGTAGCGCATTTGTGCGGATACAACTCCGACTCTCATTTCTGCAAAGTATTTAAAGAACATATGGGAAAAAGCCCTTTCCGTTTCCGCAACGACGTGCCAAGGCACGGCTGCTGAGTCGAAACAGGATAAACGGGTTATACTTTCAGGTAACACTGCCCTAAATACCGGTGGTTTTTCGGGGTACTTTTACATACAGGCAATAACAAATGCTATGCAACCCAGCAGTACAGACCAAGGAAATAAAGTATTTACATACCTGATTGTTCTGATCGCTTCCATCGGGGGCTTTATGTTCGGTTTTGACCTGGTGATCATAGCCGGGGCATTACCTTTCCTGGAAGTAGACTTCGGACTTACCCCTGCACTAAAAGGATTTGCCGTGAGCAGCGCCATCCTGGGCTCAGTGTCCGGTCCGTTGTTTGGCATGTGGTTTACCGAGCGTCTGGGCAGGAAAAAAACCATGATGCTGGCTGCGCTGTTTTTCATGGTCTCCACGGTCGGCTCGGCTTTTGCCGTCGGGATCATGGATTTTGCAGTCTGGCGCTTTCTGGGAGGCGTCGGCATAGGGCTGGCCATGATATCCTCGCCTATCTATATTGCCGAGCTGTCGCCGCCACACCTGAGAGGAACGCTGGTCAATGTCAATCAGTTGTCCAATGTTATCGGGATCAACCTCGCCGTAGTCGTTGGGTACTTTTTTTCGTTTGACGGATGGGGCTGGCGCTGGATGTTCGGCTCCCAGGCAGTACCGGTTGCATTGCTGATCGCAGGGTTGATGCTGGTGCCCGAAAGTCCCAGGTGGCTGGCAGCCCGCAACCGGATGGCGGAAGCCCTGGCGGTATTAAGCAGGATCAACGGGAAAAAGCGGGGAGAAGAGGAGCTGGAAGAAATAAAAGCCGATCTGGCCCGTTCGACCGACGATAAGGGCACATTGAAAGATTTGTTGCGGCCGGGTATCAGGCGTGCACTCCTGGTGGGGATAGTCATTATGATTTTTTCCCAGGTCAACGGCGTCAATATGATCCTGCTGTACGCGCCTACTATTATGACTGAAGTGGGGGTCAGCTTTGGCTCAGTCGCTATTCTCAGTTCCATCCCCGTATACCTGTTCATACTGCTGACCACCCTCCTGGCTTTCCCTTTTATCAGGTGGTTTTCCCGGCGCGGGTTGTTGATGGGTGGGGTTGCATTTATGATTGCCGGGCATTTGCTCATGGCTGCCAACCTGGCTTTGGGGTGGCCTCCGCTGTTTACATTGATCCCTATGCTGATGTCGGCCGGCGCTTTTACCATAGGTCTTGCTCCGTTGAGCTGGATTATCGTATCGGAGATATTTCCCAACAGGGTAAGAGGAAAAGCGCTTGCGGTAGTGTGCTTCTTCCTGTATGCGGCCTCGTTTATCACCGCCCAGTTTTTCCCGGTTCTGACCGACTGGTTTACAAGGCAGTACGGTACCGCATCCGGCGTATACCTGATGTTTGCCGCCGTCTGCTCGCTGGGCCTGTGGTTTTCATGGAAGTTTGTCCCCGAAACCAAGGGCCTGAGCCTGGAAAAGGCAGGCGGGCTCTGGGAGGAACGATAGGCTGATATTGGCTCAAAGGGATCAACCTAAATTAAATAATGGTACACAGATGAGAATGAAGATTTCGGACATTCTTCCGCCGTTCAGGCATAAGCTATGGTGGATTGCCCGCCAGGGCGGAGCTACTCATGCGGTTTCCCGGCTGCCGTTAGACGCTGATGGCAAGGTGTCGTGGGAGTTTATGGATTTATTGAACCTCAGGGAAAGTTACAGGAATTTCGGATTTCAGCTGGAGGTTATTGAACCGGGCCTCGACGGCCAGATGCACGATATGAAGCTTGGTACCGGCAACAGGGACAAGGATATAGAATGCTGTAAACAATTGATCCGTAATATGGGCGCACTCGGTATTCCGGTGTTCTGCTATAATTTCATGGCTGGGTTTAACTGGGTCCGTACGTCGACAACCACCCCTGCACGCGGAGGGGCGCTTGTTACAAGCTATGACCATTCCCTGATGAAAAATGCGCCCCTGACCGAGTCGGGCATCGTGACAGAGGAGCGGTTGTGGGATAACCTGAAATACTTCCTGGAGGCTATTGTGCCGGTGGCGGAAGAATGCAGGGTAAAGCTGGCTCTCCACCCCGACGACCCGCCCGTGAACAGTATCCGGGGGATCTCGCGTATCCTTACCAGCATGGAGGCTCTGGACAAGGCTATCAACCTGGTACCCAGCGACTACAGCGGTATCACGCTCTGCCAGGGAACGCTGGCAGCTGCAGGAGCCGATATCCCGTCGGTGATCAGGCACTTCGGAAGCAGAAAGAAGCTGTTCTTTGTCCACTTCCGGGATATCAGGGGGACGGCGGAGAACTTTACCGAAACGTTTCATGACGATGGGCAAACCAATATGCCCGAGGCCGTCAGGGCCTATAAGGAGGTCGGGTTCGACGGCCCCGTACGTATCGATCATACCCCCACGCTGGTGGGTGAAGACAACCTGGAGCCCGGCTATGCCGAAATGGGCCGGTTGTTTGCTTTAGGCTATCTTAAAGGACTGCTGGAAAGTACCGGCGACTAGTCCGCCACGCCGCCGTATGAGGCCGGTGATGAAAATCGGAAGGGATGGGTAATGGGAGGACAGATCCTGTTAACCTCATCATATTTAGGTGATCATAAGGCATTTAACTTTGGGTATTCATTACTAAAGGTTAATTGTATGGATAAAATGACTACACCTGAACTCCCTGTTAAAAAGCCCGGAAGAATCGCCGTGGCGGGGCTGGTTTTTTGTATGGTTTTTCTGAATTGTCTGCCGGTATCCGCCTTCACCGTACCTGATCTGAAGGAGCAGGTTTTCCCCGTATCCAGGGAAGTAAGGGGTCAGGTCAGCGATCAGAAAGGAGAGTCATTGCCCGGTGTGAGCATCCTGATCAAAGGGACGCAGCAGGGGATGATCACCAATTCGGACGGCCGGTACTCCTTAGAGGTGCCGGATGAAAATGCTGTTCTGATATTTTCATTTGTCGGCTATATCAGTAAGGAAGTGACGGTAGGGAGCAGGGCTGTGATTGACATTTCGCTGGAAGTCGATGAAAAGAGCCTTGAAGAGGTGGTGGTGATAGGATATGGGACACAATCCAAAAAGAAACTGTCGACAGCCATCAGCAGGGTATCCGGTAAGGAAGTCAATCATCTTCCTGTGGCTATGCCCGGAGATGCCCTGGCCGGCCTGGCAGCGGGCGTACAGATACAGGCCGGAGCCGGTGATGTTCCGGGGGCGGCCCCTACTATAAGAATAAGAGGGATAGGGTCGCTCGGTGCTTCAAATAGTCCTTTATATGTGGTGGACGGGTACCCGCTGCAGAGTGCTGCCGAGTTTAACCGGATCAACGTATCGGATATAGAATCTATCCAAGTATTGAAAGATGCGGCGTCTGCAGCGATATACGGATCAAGGGCGGCAAACGGGGTGATCATCGTCACTACCAAAAGAGGACAAAAAGGAAAGGTGAATTTCAATGTTAATGCTTATTCCGGGATACAGAATGTAGCCCGGCGTATAGAGGTAATGAACAAAGCCGAATATCTGAAGTATGCGAAAGACGCACGCGACGCTTCCGGGCTGCAGATACCCGACGCCTATTACCAGCCCGAAAATTTGCCGGATACCGACTGGCAGGACGTGATATTCAGGAAAGCTCCGATGTCTAAAGTGGAGCTGAGTGCAAGGGGCGGTACCGAAAAAATCCGATATTCCATATCCGGGAGTTTTTTGAACCAGACCGGTACAATGATAGGGACAGATTATAAAGTTATATCGGTTCGTACCAATATCGATGCGGATCTGACAAAGAGGTTGAGTATCGGCGCCAATTTTGCACCATCCTATACGATTACCAATCTCAGACCGATGCCGCGCGACCCCGGAAACTGGGGATACAGCCCGATTTACCTGGCGATGATAGTGCCGCCGGTGGTGGATGTCAGGCTGCCAAACGGAGATTACGGGCACAATAATGTTCTCCCTCATACCCAGTACGGCTTTGGTGAAACAGGCGGTTTCAACCCGCTGGCAATCCTCGAACTGGAACATCGACGCAGCACCAGGTTCGGGCTTATCAACAACTTGTTTTTAGAATGGAAACCGTTAACGGGGCTTAAATTCAGAACTCAATGGGGAGCGTTGATAGGTGCCGGCTTCTCGGAAAACTATACGCCTTCGACGCTGGCAAGCCTTACTTCGCCGTTTGCCAACCTTTCGACACCACAGTTGGGTGGTATCGCGAGCAGCGCCGGTAACAGCAGGGATATAGACTGGGTATGGGAAAATAACCTGACCTACGAAAAGAGCTTTAACAATGCACATAACCTGTCTGCCATGTTATTGTATTCCATGCAGAAATATTCTGCTACCAGTACGACAACTACCGGCAGGGTAGGGAGTTTTACCAACGACCTGGTCCGCAACCCGACGGCATCTTCCAACCAGGCCGGTTCGATTAGCTACGGCGTTCACAGCTTCCTCTCCTATGCAGCGAGGGTTAACTATGATTTCAGGAACAAGTATCTTTTGTCGGGATCGGTACGGACCGACGGCTCTTCCAGGTTTGGGGCGAATAATAAATTCGGCGTGTTCCAGTCCTATTCCGCCGGGTGGAGGATTTCCGAAGAGCCTTTCCTGAAAGACCGGAATTTTCCTGGCGAATTAAAGCTCAGAGCCAGCTATGGTGAAACCGGTAATGCGAATATCGGGGATTTTACCTGGATCAGCGGAATGACTGCGAGCCACTACAGCTACAACGAACTCAGGTACCCGGGCGCACGCCCGTCGGGCTTTATGAACCGCGATCTGACCTGGGAGAAGAGCAGGCAGGTAAACGTGGGCCTGGAGACATCATTCCTGAGAGACAGGATCTACCTGACCGTGGACGTGTACCACAAAAGGACACAGGGAATGCTGTTTGCAAAAGACCTGCCGGCGTTGGTAGGCTACGCAACTTCCTTCCAGACAAATATCGGTTCTTTGGAAAACAAAGGGATAGAGCTGGATCTGACCACTCATAACCTGAACGGACGACTAACCTGGAATACCACGCTGAACGCCAGCTTTAATGCAACCAAGGTATTGGACCTGGGTGGGAGGGAAGCGCTGAATTCACTTCCCGGGACACCAGGATGGAACGACGTATACAGGATTAGGGTCGGTGATCCCCTGGGTAACTTTTACGGGTTTATCATAGACGGTGTTATCAAAAATGAAAGCCAGCTGAATACCCTTCCGCAATGGACCGGCTCGGGAGTGGGCGACTACCAGATCAGGGATGTAAATGAGGACGGCGTCATTAATGAAGGCGACAGAACACTTCTCGGGAACGGTTTTCCCAAGCTGTTATTCGGCGCTACCAACACCTTTTCTTTTTCAGGATTTGATTTCAGTTTCATTTTGCAGGGTGTCGCCGGCAATGACATTATCAACGGGGCCAGCCGCCATTCGGAGCTCTGGATCGGCAGATGGAATGCCGTGAAGGAGATGGCCGACAATTATTTTGATCCCGCCGATCCCGACCGCGACGTCAAGTACGCGAGGGTAGGTACGGTGCGGGCGGGGTTTGGTACGGCAAGTAATTTACATTCCTATGCCGTGTATAAGGGTTCATTTCTACGCCTGAGAAATGTGACTTTAGGGTATACCCTACCGGCAGTAATACAGAGGAAGCTGGGTTTGAACTCAACCCGCGTATATGTTTCGGCACAAAACCTGCTGACATTTACAGGCTACCCGGGTTTCAACCCGGAGCCAAGCCAGTACGGAGAAACGGTGTATCAGCCCGGTTCGGATCAGGCGACCTATCCTGTCAACAGAAGTATTATGATTGGTTTGAATATCGGTTTTTAAACAAATACCCATGAGAAAGGCGATTATTACATTTCTTACCCTGGGCGGACTTTTTGCTTCCTGTTCTGATTTTGTAGATATTGAGTCTCCGACTACGGTTCGCCAGGACAGCTATTTCAGGAGCACTTCTGATTTTACTGCGGCGGTAAACGGGATGTACAACGGCTTGAGAAGCTATTACTCCGGTTTTTACCTGCTTGCCGAAATACCTTCCGATAATGCACAGATAAATGGGTATACCCTGGCTATGGGACCGCTCGACCAGCTGAACTGGCTGCCAAGTACTGGGGAAATTCAGAATAACTGGGTGAATTCCTATTCGGTGATCGCCAGGTGTAATACGATACTGGAGAGGATCGAGCCTTTTGACATGAATCCTGATCTGAAAAAGCAATACCAGGGCGAAGCCAGGTTTACGAGAGCGTTGATTTATTTCAACCTTGTGCAGCTCTTCGGCGATGTCCCGCTGGTCTTGAAAAGTATAGAAAGCGAGGAAGAAGCCTATACTTTCCTTAGGGTCCCGGTTCAGGAGGTTTACAGCCAGATTAAATCCGATCTTTTATTTGCGGCAGAAAATCTTCCCGACCAATACGACGCCGGTAATATCGGCAGGGCGACGAGCGGTGCAGCTTCCGCCCTGCTAAGTAAGGTGTATGTGACGAACAGGGAATTTGATGCTGCATTGCTTGTTTTGAAAGGTGTGGCGGGTTCAAACCGGTACAGGCTGTTGCCCGACTACGAACAGGTTTTCAGTGTAGGGAATAAGAACAACGAGGAGATTATTTTTGATGTTCAGTACCTGGGAGGCGCCGGTTTCGGAGAGGGTAGCAATTTTTCGATCAGCTTTGCACCCGCAGGCTCGGGAACGGAGATTACGAGCGGCGGAAGTCCCGGGAGCGCCAACTCCGGTACACTCGATCTGTACAATGCGTTTGAAGAAGGCGACCTTAGGAAGAAGGTTGCGATCGCATTCTGGCCTTCTCCCGACTCATTATATTATACGCTCAAATTTAAGGACAGGCCCATAGCCGCCAACGAAGGTAAAAACAACTGGCCGGTGATCAGGTACCCCGATGTTTTGCTGCTGTTGTCTGAAGCACAGAATGAAACCGGCGATATGGCAGGGGCTTTGAATTCTCTAAACCAGGTAAGGGCGCGGGCGGGCCTGCCTTTATTGACAGATACCGGACAGGAGGAATTGAGGCAGGCCATTCAAAGAGAGAGGAGAGTCGAGCTGTGCTTTGAAGGGCACCGGTGGTTTGACCTGGTGAGAACCGGGACGATGCTGTCTACCATGCGCGCCTACAAGGAAAAGTACCAGAAATATGGTGGCTACCTGGTGGTAAACTACAATGTCGCGGACCACAAAGTGCTCTTTCCGATACCATTCAGGGAGGTGAGCGTTAACCCCGGGCTGGTTCAAAATCCCGGCTATAACTGATACTGAAACACAGCTGCAATTCTTGGTGACGCCGGTTTATATTATATTTCTACTTTAATAATTCGACTATGGGTTCCTTGATTATCAGAAGTATTGGCGCCGGGCGGGGATTGCTGCTTTGTATCTTCCTGTTTTTATTATATACGGGGAAGAGCTATTCGCAGGTAAAGGCGGATGGCAATACGAAAATGCTGGGCATGTATGTGCACATGCATTGGTCATTTAATTATCCCTATGCAGCGCGTACCTGGAGCCTGGACGACTGGCGGGGCTATTTGCAATCCCTCAATAAGCTGGGTTACAACACGGTAGTGATCTGGCCGGTTATCGAGACGATGCCCGATCCGCTGACGTATAGCGACAAAGCCCACCTGGAGAAAATGTCATTAGTAGTGAAGGTGGCGCAGGAGGAGCTGCATATGCGCGTCTATTTTACACTGACACCGAATGTCGCCGCCAATAACGAAGAAGCTGCCAGGTACACCCTGGAAAAGAGGCCTTATAATTATTGCAGCGTCCTGGTGAACCCTACAAAGCCCGGCGACCTGCAGAAAATGATGGAAAGGCGTAAGGAGCTATGCCGGTATTTTAAGCAGGCCAACGGATTTTTCCTGATCGACGGGGACCCGGGCGGGTGGCCTGACTGCAAAAATGAAGATTTTGTGGAGATCTTCAGCCGGCACCGGGAAATGCTGAACAGCCTGCGTGAAGGGCTGGAGCTTTACGTCTGGACACACCAGGGATGGGAAACTACTGGCAAGATGTATTCGGGGAACGGGAAACCGACATCAGCTTCAGATTTGCAGAAATTACTCACCATGCTTTCCCGGCAGGAAAACGAACCGTGGGGCGTTGCCGGCAGCAGGTATGAAAATGATATCGCTAAAATAGCCGCTTCTTCGGGCGTTGGAGATAAGGTCGTAACCTTCAAATACGGTTTCATCGAGAGGGAGCCGTCCTTCCCTTTTACAAACTACAATGACGGTGTGGCCTATAAGGGAGGGCAGGACGTAGGAGCAAAGGGCATACTGGGCAATGCCCAGCAGCACTGCGTACAGTTGCCCAATACTTTTGCGCTGGCCCGTGGAGCACAGGGACTTACAGCCGAAAGGGATGATTACATCTCATTTGCCGGGCAATTGGTCATCGGGCAGGGTAGCAGTATTGTGGAAGCATGGGAGGTGCTGATGGGAGAAGACCCCGCCGGAATGTACCGGGAAGCCGAAAAGCTTACGTCTCTGCTGGTGCAGAACCTTCAGCCGGGCTCGCTGGGCGGATTGATATTCAATGATGCACACCGGTTTGTGGAAGACCTTATCCTGCAGCTCCGGGCGAGGGCGTCAATCCATGAATTCATTCTCGCAGCCGATCAGTATCCCGGCAATTCACCGGGGCTTTCCGGTTCTATGAAGCGGTTTATCCTGAATTTCGAGCAATGGCAGCGACGCCACGGATTTTCGGGTTTCCCCCGCTCTACCAGGATCCCCGGTTTGATGGAAGAACTGATGAAAGCGTTAAAGAAGCTTGACCATGCATCGCTCACCGAAGTCCTCGAACTGAAGAATGTTACCGGGACGACCCGTTTTGAAATAGATCAGAACCGGCATAAGTATTACGAGAAATTTACCCTGCATCTTTTAAAGGCGATGAAGGAAGCGTTGGCGGAGTTGGAATGAGAGGATAAGGCTATTTTTCGGCGTAGGATAACCCCTGAGAATCACTTCCCCGGAAGTGATTTTTTGCATTAATCACAAAAAAAAATAAAAAAAATTTAGACCTTTTTGTCACTTCTGCAACCTTTAACCGGAAACAGGTAAATAACGCAAGGTATGCATGGTAGTGAAGTGACAGACGAAATGCTGATGAGCGATCTCAGGAATGACGATGCTTTTGCTTTTGAAGCAATTTATCGTCGTTACTGGCGTCAGCTGTTTGTCTTTGTCTACCAGCAGATAGGTTCCAAAGAAGAGGCAAAAGAGGTGCTTCAGGACCTGATGCTGAGCCTTTGGCAGAACCGGGCAGATTCCAATATCTATAACCTGAAGGCATTTCTTTTCATTGCTGCCAGAAACCTGGTCAATATGCACTTCAGGAAAGAGATCAATCTGCGTAAGTACAGGGAATACCAGCTCATGCAGGAAGTTTTCGAAAGCATTGAAGCCGATTACGTAGTAAATGAAAAGGATTTGCTGAAAGCGATTGAAAACGCCCTTGAAAAGCTTCCCGAAAAGACAGCCAGTATTTTCAGGATGAATAAACTGGACCATGTTTCGATCAATAAGATCGCAACGCATATGGGATTATCCGACAAAGCGGTTAAGTACCACCTGACCAAATCTATGAAAGTGGTGCGGAAGCACCTGCAGAGGTATCTTTCCGACAATTAATCTTAGAGACTAAATAATATCATTTGATATGACAAGAGGCGAATTTGAGCGGTTAGCAGAGAGGTACAGGCTGGGGAAGTGTACACAGGAAGAAATAGCCTTTGTGGAGCAATGGATGAAAGTGAATGGAGGTGCTGAGGAGGAGGATAGCTTCGTGTTCGAAAGTGAGGCAGAAGCCGCCCGTATCGAAGACGAAGTGTGGGGCAGGGTCCGGCATGAAGCGGGCCTGGCGGCAGAGAGGAAGTCATGGCGGAGGAGCTCTAAATGGTTGTGGGGAAGTGTTGCTGCCTGCCTGTTGTTAGTGATATCTTCGGTATTTTTTTCAGACCACTCCTCCCAGGCGGATTCTGAACCGGTATTAAGCGGACTGGAGACAATTAATACGTCAACCAACCGGCAACGTATAACTCTTCCCGACAGTAGCGTCGTCATCCTGGCTGAAGGAGCAAGTATTGCTGTAGGGGAAGGGTACGGGTATCCGACAAGAACCGTCAGCCTGAGAGGTGAGGCTTTTTTTGAAATCAGGCCCAACCCGAAAGTCCCCTTCCTGGTTTACAGCGGAGACCTGGTTACGGAAGTTTTAGGAACCAGCTTTACGATAAGGCCTGAAGCCGCAAAGAAAACCATAGAAGTGTCGGTCACTACAGGCAAAGTATCTGTATATTCCAGCGAAAAAGACCGGAATCAGCGTAGACGGGGGGTTATTATCACCCCGAATCAGAAGGCGGTATACGATACGGAGTCGAAGACGATCAGGCAGGATTTGGTGGATGATCCGAAAATGGTAGAGCCTGGTATCCCGGCATCTGACTTCAATTTCGATGAGATGCCTGTTAAGGCAGTGCTGGCTACGCTGCAGAAATCCTATGGAATGGAAATTGTGGTGAGTAACCCGGAGTTGAATGATTGTGAGTTTACAGGCAATCTGAACGGGTTTGACCTGTTTAAGCAGTTGAGTTATATCTGTGATATTATCGACGCTCAATATGAGGTCAGGGGTACAACCATCTTTCTGACCGGAAACGGGTGTGAAAGTTCTTTGTAGCAAAATAAACCTTAACCCAAAAACTGACAGTAAATGATTTAAAAAAGCACAAAAAAGCCGGCAATGCGTCAACATTACCGGCCTGTCGCGTACGAACTCAAACGTCAATTTGAGTTTTTCAGCGAAATCTGCCCGATATCGCTGCCGCACACCTGTTTTAGAGTCCTCAAACCTTAAAACTTTACTAATCTATGAACAAAAAGTTACTTATCCCTTTGTGGATCTGGAAAATTATGAGAATGTCTTTCCACCAACTCGTTCTGTTTATAGTCCTTAGCGGGATTTCCTATGCTCATGAGACGAAAGGTCAGGCAGTTCTTGAAAAGCGGGTTTCCCTGGACGTACAGGGCGTCAGGTTCAAGAAGGTACTTTCGCTGCTCGAAGAGCAGACCGACGCACGTTTTATTTACAGTCCTAATTCGATCAACACGCAACAGAAGGTTAAATTAAAAGCGGTCAATGAAAGGCTGGACGTGGTACTGAAGGAGTTGCTCGAACCTTATTCTATTGAATTCACGGTTTCCGATGGCAGGATGATATCTTTAAAGCCACCTAAATTGACAGCAGATGAACAAAATGCGGTTTTTGTAATGCAGGCCGAAGAAGATGAACCGGATTGGACGGTGAAAGAAGTAAGGGGCCGGGTAATCGACGAAAAAGGAGAAGGATTGCCCGGGGTAAATATTCTTTTGAAGGGAACTCAGCGGGGAGTAATCACGGATGCAAACGGTGGTTTTTCGATTGAAGTACCTGATGATAACGCTGTTTTGGTGTTTTCATTTGTGGGGTATATAAGCCAGGAGGTAACGGTGGGGGCACGCTCATCTATCGATATTTCGCTGGAGGTTGATGAAAAATCGCTGGAAGAGGTGGTAGTAGTAGGTTATGGTGAAACCAGAAGGAGGGATCTTACGGGATCAGTATCGTCTGTAAGCGCTAAGCAACTGAAGGATGTTCCGATCAACTCGGTAGCGGAAGCGCTTACCGGACGGCTTGCAGGGGTGCATGTGGTCACCACAGAGGGAGCCCCGGGCGCCGAAGTGATTGTCAGGGTACGCGGAGGCGGATCGATCACCCAGGACAACACGCCTTTGTATATCGTAGACGGTATACAGATAGAAGATGCGCTGGCAATACTTGCGCCCCAGGAAATCGAATCTATTGACGTACTGAAGGATGCCGCATCTACGGCCATTTACGGAGCCCGCGGAGCAAACGGGGTGGTTCTGATAACTACCAAAGGAGGAAGAAAGGGTCGTACGCAGGTTTCCTACAATGGCTTCTGGGGAGTCAGGCAGATGTCTAAAAAACTTGATGTGCTGAGTCCGTATGACTTCGTAAAAACACAGTATCAATCCTATCATTATAAGACCAGCGACGAATTAAAGCAGAGCTTCCTCTCCAGGTACGGAAGATTTGAAGATCTCGCCCTTTATAAGGATATCCCGTTTTACGATTGGCAGGATGAGCTTTTCGGCAGAGATGCGGTTAATAAAAACCATATACTAAGTGTTTCCGGTGGAACGGAAAAGACAAATTTTGCCGCTACGATTAATCATACCGATGAGGAGGGAATAATGGTCACATCGGGCTTTAAAAGAACCACAGCCAACTTTAAGCTTGACCATACGGCCAGTGAAAAATTTTCATTCGGGTTGAATTCCCGCTATAGCCAGCAGCAGATAGAAGGCGCCGGAACGAGTAGTACCAGCGCCCAGGGGGCAAACAGATTACGGCACGCAGTAAGATTTACTCCGTATATAGCCCCGGGGATGGAAAGACTTCTGACAGAATACGATCCGGAATTTGAGTTTTTAACAGAATTGGTAAACCCTATTGTAGTAGCCAATAGTGAAACACGGATCAACCAGCGATCAAATCTGATCATGAACGGCTGGTTCAGCTATTCGCCGATAAAAGATCTCACATTCAAAAGTAATTTCGGTATCAATAATAACGAAAACAGGTTTAGCTTATTTAGCGGTGTGATAACCGGGCTTGCGAAGGAAAATAATAACCAGCCTGTTGTTGAAAGAAATACATCGAATGCTACATCATATACTTTTACCAATACGCTGTCTTATCTCTGGAAATGGGGAGATCATCAGTTTAACTCCATTCTGGGACAGGAAGCTTACGATTTCAGTTCGAGGAATCTCAATCTGCTGGTCAGGTGGTTCCCGGCAGATATCTCTGCCGAAGAGGCTTTTGCGGGGCTGCAGAAGGCAGTTCCAGGGCCGGGGCTTATTCAGACTCCTCCTTCCACGCTGGAATCGGGCCATCGGCTGCTTTCGTTTTTCGGCAGGTTGGGATATAACTATAAAGGGAAAATTCTACTTAATGCCACCCTCCGGAGAGACGGTTCTTCACTGTTTGCAAAGCAGAACAGAAACGCGCTGTTTCCTGCAGTGGCAGTAGCCTGGCGCTTGTCCGATGAACCTTTTCTGCAACCTCTGGAACCCTGGTTGACAGATATGAAGCTCAGACTTAGCTACGGAGCTTCGGGGAATAACCGGATTGGCGTTGACCTGTTCAAAAATATGTATGCCTTCAGCAGCAATTATGGTTATGATCTGTATGGAACATATCAAACCGGTACAGCGCCCAATGCGCTCGCCAATCAGTTTTTACGCTGGGAAACAACGGTGACCAGGAACCTCGGACTGGATTTTGAAATATTAGGGGGTAAGCTGAGCGGTTCCTTAGACCTTTATTTAAACAACGTAAAGGATTTACTTTTGAGAGCTCGCATTCCCCAGACCAGCGGCTGGACGGAGCAATTGCAGAATATAGGAGAGACGCAGAATAAAGGTATTGAGGTCCAGCTTAATGCCAACTTGCTCAAACGCTCGAAGTTTTCCTATAACGCCAACTTCAACCTATCCTTTAACCGGAATAAAATTGTCGACTTGGGTAACGATCCTTCGGGCAACCCGAGACAGTCTTATCTTGAGAGATCCCGCTGGATAGGCAGCGCCTACGAGGATTTTATTGTCGAGGTCGGAGGACCGGTCGGACAATTTTACGGTTATGTGACCGACGGGTTTTATACAGTTGACGATTTCGATTATAACCCGGAATCACAAGCATATACGCTTAAACAGGGAGTACCCAATAGTGGAAATATAGCATTGGGCACCAGGCCGCCGTCCCCGGGAGATCTCAGGCTGAAAAAGATAAGTAACGACGGCAATGCCAATATCACTACCAACGACAGGACGGTGCTCGGGAATGCACAACCCAAGTTTATCGGTGGTCTGAATAATATGTTTACTTATAAGAACCTGGATCTGAGTATCTTTTTAAACTGGTCGGTAGGGAATAAAGTATACAACGCGAATAAAATAGAATATTCTGCAGAATATCCCCGCCGCGATAATAATTACATCATAGAAATGAAAGATGCGTGGGCGTGGTTTGACGACACCGGTATGCAGGTAAACGACCCTCTTGCATTAGCGGAGCTCAATAAAGATGCTAAAATATGGACTCCTTCAAGAGGGAATTATATCCTGCATTCGTGGGCAATAGAAGACGGCTCCTTTTTACGGCTCAATAATGTCACGCTTGGTTACACCCTTCGTAACCTTGATGTCGGAAAGATGAAGCTATTCTCGCAAATGAGAATATACGCGACTGTAAACAACCTGCTGGTAATCACCGGTTATTCGGGCTATGACCCGGAAGCAAGCACGCGACGGGGAAACCCTCTTACTCCCGGCGTCGATTATGCGGCGTACCCCAGGAGCCGGTATTCGCTCATGGGATTAAATATCACTTTCTAACCTAACAGCGATTGACCATGATAACAAGTATAAACACAAAGCGTTTTTTTGTAACCATATTGATATCGGTGTTGACGATCTCTGGCTGCAATGACTACCTGGATGTGGAAAGCAGGTCGACGTTAACAGACGAGGCTGTATTCAGTAGCGTATCCTATACGAAAACAGCAATTTTAGGAGTGTATAATCAATTAATGGGGAATGATGGCTATGGTGACAAAGTTGCTATTAACTATACGCTCAATGCCGATGACTTTATGTATTTCGCAGATTATAATCCAGCTAACCGCTACGGTCTGACCGCTTATGGTCCGAACAGCGAAAACGACGAGCTCCTGCGACCGTTTCAGCAGTTTTACAGGGGAATCGAACGGGCAAATCTTTGTATCAGTCAAATCCCCCGCTCGCCGGTTTTATCAGACGGTTCAGCCTCTGATATCGCAGCTATGAATTATTTTCTGGGTGAAGCACTTACCCTGCGTGCGTTGTTTTACCACGAGTTGATCCGCAATTGGGGAGATTTGCCGGCCCCGTTTAAGCCGGCGTCTGAAACAGAGGATCTCTATCTTCCTAAGGAAAACCGCGATGTAGTATATGATCGTTTACTGGATGATCTTGAGTATGCGGCTTCTCTCATACCCTGGCGTTCGCAATCGAGTGAGCCTTCTTCCCGCATTACAAAGCAGGCGGTCAAAGCATTCAGAGCCAGGCTGGCCCTTGTCCGCGGGGGCTATTCGCTTCGAAGGGAATCCAATTTGATGGAAAGACGCCCCGACTACCTGGAATATTACAAGATAGCGCACAAAGAGCTGAAAGAGATAATAGAAAAAGGAGAAAATGGCCTTAATCCCAGTTTCGAAAACACATTCAAGTATTTGCATACCAGGGGAAACAGCTATGATGGTGCCCGGGAGATGATTTTTGAGGCCACCGGATTCAGAGGTCAGTATCCCTCCAGCAGGATGGGGTACTCAAACGGGCCCAGATTTCATGAATTGTCGTCCTGGGGGAAAGCCAATGGTACCTGGGTAACGGTTCCTACTTATTTTTATGAATTCGATACCCTCGATATGCGAAGGGATGTGACCATTGCGCCTTTTGCGGTAAATGAGCGGGATGAGCTGATTTTGCAATCTGCTACGGGAACACGCGACGGCAAGTTCCGGAAAAACTGGACACCCTACACTGACGACTCCAACAATCTGGGCATAAGCTGGCCGATGATGAGGTATGCCGATGTACTTCTGATGTTTGCCGAGGCGGATAATGAAATCAATAAAGCGCCTTCTGCAGCCGCGATTAAAGCCTATGAGGACGTAAGAAGACGTGCATTTACCGGCAATGAGGACAAAATCGGGAAAACTCCTACGGATTATGAAGGCTTCTTTAACGCGATTGTAAAAGAGAGACTGCTGGAATTCGGAGGGGAGGGGATTCGTAAATACGACCTGATCCGCTGGAACTTACTGGCAAAGACAATTAAGAATACACGCGATAAGCTCCGGCGGTTTATGAATGGCGAAGGAGAGTATCAGAATGCGCCCGAATTCATCTACTACATCCCGAAAGCTTTTAAAAATGCCCCTTCTGCACAGGAGGAGATGGCTAATATCAATTTCGTGGGAAAAACAATTAACCAGGTTTTTCATTCGCCGGGTGAAGTTCCCGCGGGTTCCGTGACCAGAGTTCGCTGGCGGAATGCTGTAGAGGAGAACCTGATCTCCAGCTCCACCAGAGGCTACTGCTACTATTTTCAGGAAAACAAAAGCGAGCTATTCCCGATCCACATAGAGAACCTCTCTCAAAATTATAATCTTACCCAGGACTATGGACTCTAAAACCGGTCGAATTATGATGAAGAAACTGAAACCTGTCTTGTTCTCCTTTCTTGCCGGCAGCGTATTTATTGCCTGCGACAAGAACGAGGAATATACCTATACGCCCAGAAAGCTATTTATGCCGACCGGCAATATTGTAGTTTCCTACCAACCCGATCAGGCTAGACTGGCCTGGTCGGAAGCTCTGCATGCCGATCCCGGTAAGACCGCCTATGATATCGAGGTAGCGGCAGACTCCCTGTTTTCTAAGGGTGCGGAGAGTTCTTTTAAGAGCGATACGACTTTCGTGATCCTGAAGAAAGGTGAAATAGCAAAGGACGCCTGGTACTATGCCAGGGTTCGGACGATCTCGTCTTCTTCCGCCGGTATAGAGCCTTCTAACTGGCTGCACGGCCCTGCTTTTCGTATTTCAGACAACAATAGCTACCATAACGAAGGCAGCGACAACTAGTTGACATTATAAATAGAATTCGTTACTGAGTAGCTTTTGCCGATTTAACATGTTCTTTTTTATTCTTAAAATCTGGTGGCTGGGTGTTTTGCTGCACGGCTGGGATAGCTTCCGGCCCGTCAAAACGAACCAGGATGTGGTGGCGTTTCCCGGCGCTGAAGGTTTCGGAAAGTATACTACCGGTGGAAGAGGAGGGAGAGTGATTAAAGTAACTAACCTCCTGGATTCGGGGCCTGGAAGCTTCAGGGCCGCTGTAGAAGCGTCGGGCCCGCGGATCGTGGTATTCACAATTTCAGGGACGATCAGGCTGAAGAGTAAACTGGCGATAAGGAACGGAAACATCACGATAGCAGGTCAGACGGCCCCGGGCGATGGCATCTGTATCAGAGATTACCCGTTTGAAGTGTCTTCAGATAATGTGATCATCCGCTTTATGAGGTTCCGTCTTGGTGATGAGGCCGGGAGAGAGGGAGATAGTATAGGCGGCAGATACCGGAAGAACGTCATCATTGATCACTGCTCGGTAAGCTGGGCTACAGATGAATGTATGTCCTTTTACTCGAATGAAGACCTGACGGTGCAATGGTGCCTGATTTCAGAGGGGCTCAGAAACTCGGTACATGAGAAAGGTACGCACAGTTATGGCGCAATCTGGGGAGGGAAGCGTTCGTCGTTCCATCATAATCTCCTGGCGCATCATGACAGCAGAATGCCGCGTTTGGGAGATATCCATGAAGTAGCGCTCTCCAGTCTTATAGACATCCGCAATAATGTAGTCTATAACTGGTGGCATAACAACGCGTACGGCGGAGAAGCGGCAAATGCCAATATCGTCAATTGCTACTACAAGCCCGGACCTGCTTCCTTTAACCGGGAACGTATAATGTCTATCGGTAAAGAATTGGACTCCGGTGACGAGATTGAGAATGTCTGGGGAAAATACTACATTAATGGTAATTATGTAGATGGTAGTCCCCGAGCTACGGCAGACAACTGGCAATTCGGCGTGTATAACCAGTTTGATAAAAAATTCGGTGCTGTTCCCCTCGCCGAACAACTGGCGATGCGATTGGAAAGTCCGCATAATTTCGAAAATAATGTATTTACGCATACCGCTCATCAAGCCTACAACCTGGTTCTGGCTTTTGCCGGGGCCAGTCTGCGGCGCGACGATGTGGACAAGCGTATCATCAGGAATGTGAGGGAAGGAACTTTTGATTTTCAAGCGTCTAAAGGGAGCAGAAACGGCATTATCGACTCTCAAAGCGATGTCGGCGGCTGGCCCGCGCTGGAATCAGAGAAACCGGCCCCCGATACGGACGACGACGGTATGCCGGATGCATGGGAGACCGCCCATGGCCTGAATCCGCTGGCGGGTGATGCGTCAGGAAGAAGCCTGGATCAAATCTATGACAATATAGAGGTCTATATAAATAGCCTGGTCACTGATATTCAGCGTCGTAAGGTGACAAATGGAGTGGCACCGGAGTAAAAAGTGAGAGGTTTCTTATACAATCCTTCCCAGGGATAAAAATAAAATGATGACAAACAGAAAAACAATCGGCAGTATCTGTATACTGCTAACTTTGAGTACGCTATCCTGCCGGAATAGCTCACCCGATTACGATTCCTGGAACTATTATGCCGGTACCAGGGAAGGGAACAGGTACTCGTCCGTTACACAAATAAATGCAGACAATGTGGCCGCGCTGGAAATCGCGTGGATCTTTAACACCGGAGACAAGGATACCAACAACCGGAGCCAGATACAGTGCAACCCGATTATTGTAAACGGTATTCTGTATGGTACCAGTCCGAAATCTAAGCTGTTTGCGCTCAATGCCGCGACAGGAGAAAAAATATGGCTGTTCGATCCGGCGCTTGTCAAAGAGACAGACGAAGGACAGGAAATGTCTTTTTACAATATTATCCGCGGAGTGGTCTATTGGAAGGACGAACGTTCGGACGACGAACGGATTTTTTACGGAACAGGGCATCGTGTTTATGCCGTAGATGCAAAAAATGGCCATCCCGTTGCTGATTTCGGGCATCATGGTTATATCGATCTGGCACAGGACCTCGATGCTGCAATTGATAAGAAGGTATTTGTAGGAAGTACGTCCCCCGGTGTGATTTACAAAGACCTGTTGATTATGGGCACTAAGGTGAAGGAGTCCCTCGGCGCCGCTCCGGGTCATGTCAGAGCCTATGATGCGAGAACCGGGAAGCGACGCTGGATCTTCCATACGATCCCTCATCCCGGAGAACCCGGATACGATTCGTGGGAGGATCCGCAGGCATGGGAATTTACGGGTGGCGCTAACAGTTGGGCCGGACTTTCCCTGGATGAGCGCCGGGGGGTCGTATACGTTCCGACGGGTTCGGCTACCCCCGACTTTTACGGCGCTTTCAGAAAAGGTCAGAATCTTTTTGCCAACTCATTGATTGCCCTGAACGCTGAAACGGGCGACTACCTGTGGCACTTTCAGATAGTTCATCATGACCTCTGGGACCGGGACCTGCCGGCAAACCCAAACCTGGTGACCATTTTCAAAGACGGAAAAGAAATAGATGCAGTCGCCCAAGTGACAAAACATGGCTATATCTTCGTTTTTGACAGGGTTACTGGAAAACCGGTTTTCCAGATAGAGGAGCGGCCGGTGCGTATAGACGGAGCGCTTCCCAACGAGGCTCCCTGGCCTACCCAACCTATTCCCTTACTGCCTGAACCGTTTGCCCGCCAGCAATTCAATCAGGAAGACGTAAACGATCTTTTTCCGGAAACCTACCCTGGTTTGATGGAAATATATCATAAAATTAAAAACAGGGAGATGTTCAGCCCGCCGAGTAAAGAAGGGGCCTGGATTTTCCCGGGATATGACGGAGGGGGAGAATGGGGTGGCGCCGCAGTAGATGTTGAAACTCAGATTTTGTATATCAACAGTACCGAACTACCATGGATGCAGGTGATGGAGGACTACCCTTCAGGTATCCGGAACGATCGCTCAGGAAAAGGGATTGGTTTTGGATTGTACGTTAGTAACTGTGCCGAATGTCACGGGACTGATCTTAAAGGCAAGGCGCCCTCTTTCCCTTCCCTGCTGGATATAGGCAAACGCTATAACGAAAACGAAATCAGAAAAATAATAACGAGAGGGAGAAACATGATGCCGGGATTCAGCCATCTTTCCCGTGATGAAACAGATGCACTGGTCGCATACATTTTAAAACTGCCTGACAAATTGCCGGAGAGCCGAGAGAAGAATCGGGCCGATGCCGGCAACAGCTTCAGTACGAAAGGCTTACAAGTGCCGTACAAGCATCAGGGATATGATCGCTTTCTGGACCCCCATGGTTACCCCGGTATTAAGCCTCCCTGGGGAACGCTTAATGCCGTTAGTCTGAACACCGGGAAGTTGATCTGGAAGGTACCGCTGGGAGAATATGACGAACTCACGCTTAAGGGAATACCACCTACCGGAACCGAAAACTATGGCGGCCCGCTGGTTACTAAAGGAGGACTGGTGTTTATAGCTGCTACAAAAGATGAGAAAATCCGGGCATTTGACAAGCGTACAGGAGAAACGTTATGGAAAGCTTCCCTTCCTGCTGCCGGCTACGCTACTCCGGCAACTTACTCGGTCAACGGCAGGCAGTATATCGTAATTGCCTGTGGAGGCGGGAAGATAGGCAGCAAGTCGGGCGACTCCTATGTAGCTTTTGCTTTACCTCAATAATACAAATGATGCTTTCTATATGAAAAGAAGAGGTTTTCTGGCAACTCTTCCTGTGCTCGGCTTCCTGGAACGGGTCAGGGCAGAACGTTTTCCGTCTGCCTCCGGGGAAAAGATACCGGTAGGGCTGCAATTATATTCGCTGCAGGATCAACTGACTGCTCCGGACGCGGACGTACTGCAAATACTCAAAGAGCTGGCCGCAATAGGTGTGCAGGAGCTCGAAACTGCTTCCGGCGACCAGGGGTTTTACTATGGGTACAGATCCGGGGAACTGGCACGCATAATTGAAGATTTGGGAATGAGATGGATCGGTGCCCATATCACTGGTATACCACGAGAGGAAAAACTATCCTCTTCCAAGGCCAACAGGCGAAATCTGCGAGATCATCTTCCCCAAATCCTGGATGAACTGGCCGAAGCACGCTGCGAATGGGTTGTCTGCGCCGGATCGGCGGTAGGTACTCCGGATGAAATCAAGGCTACAACCGAGCTATTCGTCAGGACAGCGGAAGAGGCTGGAAAAATGCACATACGTTTTGCCTACCATAATCATAAACGGGAATTCGAAAGGGTGGGGGACACCACAGCTTTTGAATACATTATGAATAACACCAAGCCATCTGAAATTTATATGCAGCTTGACCTGGGATGGGCAGTGATGGCGGGGGTAGACCCCGTGGATTTGTTTCGGCAATATCCCCATCGATTCCCACTGTGGCATGTAAAGGATTTTTCCGGTGTCAATAACAAGCCGTGCGTAGTCGGTAAAGGGATCCTGGACTTTAAGCGCATTTACAGGTATGCGGACATTTCAGGTGTGAAGCACGCATTTATAGAGCAGGACAACGCAAAAAGTAGCCGGGAAATAGCGGAAGGAATCGGATGGCTGAACCGGGAAGTTTGAAACCAACTAATAATAAAATGGAAAACAGATTCTCAAGAAGAACATTTTTACAAGCGGTCAGTTGCATGATCGCAGGCACTGCCATAGCACCTGGCGAAAGCCTGGGTCCGGGAAGAAAGATCCGGATCGCCATGGTAGGAACAGGCTCGCGTGGTATCGGTTTCTGGGGGAAACGCATAGTAGATCATTATGCGGATATAGTGGAATATGTGGGCTTATGTGATATCAATAAGGGACGTATGGAGTTCGCCAGAAAGTTTATCGGCGTAGACTGTCCGCTATTTACAGATTTCGATGCCATGTTGAAAGAATCCAAGCTGGATCTTTTGATTGTTACGACCAAAGATTCGGTTCATCATGAATACATCATCAAAGGGCTGCAATCGGATTGTGATGTACTGACTGAAAAGCCCCTGACGATCGACGAGAACAAGGCGCAGGCGATCCGTGACGCAGAAAAGAAGTCGTCTAAAAAATTGATTGTGGGATTTAACTACCGCTGGGGACCCTATATGACAAAAATAAAAGAGCTCCTGCATCTGCGTACGATCGGTAAAATCGCTTCCGTGGATTTTCACTGGTATTTAAATGTCCATCATGGTTCGGCCTATTTCAGAAGATGGCATGGGTTAATGAAAGAGAGCGGGTCGCTATGGGTACATAAAGCGACTCATCATTTCGATTTGCTCAACTGGTGGCTGGATTCTGACCCCGAGGAGGTCTTTGCATACGGCGCTCTGGAATACTTTGGGAAGAACGGCCCTTTCCGGGGCAGGAATTGTCGTGTTTGTCCGCACAAAAGTGAATGCGCCTACTATTACGATATAACCGAAGACGAGCATTACATGAATCTTTATGTCGCTAACGAGAAGTACGACGGATATATAAGGGATTCATGTGTTTACAGGGAGGAAATAGATATTTATGATAAAATGTCGGCCCAGATCCGGTATGCCAATCAAACGGTGGTCAATTATTCGCTCACGACCTATTCGCCTTTTGAGGGCTGGAGGATCGCGTTCAACGGAAAGGACGGACGCATTGAAGCCTGGGTGGGTATCCCGTGGCTTGACGAGAAAAGAGCTTCGCAGAAAGACCTGCATTCGCTGGAAATGAGCCAGCAGAAAAATGAAAATGTGCTACGCGAGCCGATGATCCTCTATAAGAATTGGGAGGAATACCAGGTTGTGGATGTGTTAAGTGAACGTAGCGGGCATGGCGGCGGCGATCGAAGATTGCATAACAAGATTTTCAGGGATCCGCACGCCGACGATCCGCTTGGACATGCGGCGGGGCTAAGAGATGGCATCATGTCTGTACTGGTCGGTGTGGCGGCTCGTAAAAGTATCCGGTCCGGACTGCCGGTACGTATTGCCGATCTGACGGACATTCAGCCCCATCCAAGCCGTCAATCTTTGTAAATAACGGTTATGAAAAGACTATTTGCGCTTCTGATCCCCGTAGCGTCGGGTCTTATTACTTCTTGCGGGACCGTAACGGCCCAGGATCAAAATATCAATGAGGAGGCTCCCGGCTCAGACCAGATTAGGCCTATGTTGTCGGAAGCATGGGTGCCGGAAAACACTCATACTATCCGATTTGACCAGCTTCCTAAAGTTCCGCTCAGGCATGTCGTTGTAAATGATGTGCGCCCGTTAGGAGGACACCGCATAAACCAGCACAACTACCTGATTTACTATCGCAACAGGTATTGGATTATGTGGAGCGACGGCCCGGGCCTCCCCATCACCTCTCCTGAAAAGCATGCCAATGTCGTCCCAAAACATGACCAGGCAGGTCAAAGGGTTTATTTCTCAACCAGCAAAAACGGATTGAAGTGGGAAAAGCCGAAAGAACTTACGACGATACCGGACAAAGGCTTTGGCTGGATTGCCAGGGGGTTTTGGTTGTATGAGGGTAAATTGCTTGCGCTGGCCAGCAGATACCATGCTCCCGGTTTTTCCGGTGAAGGACTTCAACTACATGCATTTGAGCTTGCATCCGCCCGATCGGATAACTGGGCACATGCGGGACTGGTGTATGATGATGCCTTGAATAACTTCCCCCCTCAGAAAATACCGTCGGGCGAATGGATGATGTCGCGGAGAGATCATCGTCGGCATGTTTACTTTCTTGTCGGAGGTAAAGAATCCTATCAAAGCTGGGAATCATTTAAAATAGCAGGTTACGACAAGAAAAAGGAATTTGTAGCGGAGGAACCTTACTGGTGGGTACTGCCGGACGGGACATTGCAGGCTCTTTTCAGAGATAATCAGGAGAGCGGTTTTTTATATCGCTCCTTCTCGGAAAATATGGGAAGGACCTGGACTACGCCGCAGAAGACCAATTTCCCCGATGCGACTTCCAAGTTCAGCGGATTGCGTATGCGCGACGGAAGATATGTGCTCGTCTCTAACCCTGATCCGCATAAGCGGGATCCGCTGACCATTTCAATAAGTGACGACGGTATAAGCTTCCATACCATGATTTACCTTATAGGAGGCAGGCACGTGGACTATCCGCATGTAATGGAGAATAACGGCTGCCTGTTTATCGCTTTTTCCGGCGCTAAACAGACCGTAGAAGTACTCAGGATCAGAATTTCAGACCTTAGCAGGATCGATAGAGCAACGAATACACTCTGGAAGGTAAAAGAAATGAAGAAAACACCAATAAAATAAAATGAATTTTTTTTGTAAAGATTTCTTAATAAGTATCTGCTTATCAGTTTTCTGTCTTGTGGTTGAATATAAAGACTGCCACGGACAGGTCCCCATCGGAGACTATGGTAAGCCCGGTTATCCGTCAGATTGGAATAAACCCACTGTAATGCCTGATCGCATCATGCTGAATTGTACGGAAGATCCTTCTGCTACCGCTTCGATCAGTTGGAGAACTCATGAAGAAATAACCCACGCTTATGTAGAAATAGCGCTGGCTTCGGGGTCGCCGAAGTTTTGGGAGAGCGGATTGCGTTTTCCAGCCACGAGCTATCTCATGGACGCTACTCACATTCCGGTTGCCGGTATCAAAGCACGGTATCATCAGGCGGAAATTGGTGAGCTGTTGCCTGACACGTTATATGCATATCGGGTAGGGAGCGGGAAATATTGGAGCGAGTGGTTTCAGTTCAGGACCGCAAGCGATAAGCCCAAACCGTTTTCCTTTCTGTATCTCGGGGATGCCCAAAGCTATATCAGGGATTTGTGGTCCAGGGCTATCCGCAGTGCAGTGATAAAGGTGCCTCAGGCACGTTTTATTATACATGCCGGAGATCTCGTCGGCTCTGCTCATGATGACGACCACTGGCATGAATGGTTTACGGCGGGAGGCTGGCTACACGCTACTATTCCCGGCGTACCGATACCCGGCAATCACGAATACCAGGTGCTGGATAAGCTTGACACGACAGAAAACACGCGCTATTTATCTTATCAGTGGAAATACCAGTTCAACCTACCGAAAAACGGGCCGGAGCAGATGAAAGGGTCGTCCTATTATTTTAACTATCAGAAGGAGGCACTGGTGGTTGCGCTGAATTCGAACGAGTTTCTTGAGGAACAGGTGCCGTGGCTGGACAGCATACTAGCCAACACTCCCTGCAGGTGGAAAATCCTTACTTTTCACCACCCGGTATTTTCCGGTGCCAGGGAACGCGACAATGCGCAGCTTCGCTCATTATGGAAGCATGTTATAGACAAGCATCAGGTTGATGTTGTTTTAACCGGTCATGACCATATATATACCCGTGGCAAGGCGACCGGTTCGGGGAAAAGTTTCAATCAATCGGGAACTGTTTGTGTCGTGTCAGTAGCGGGAGGTAAAATGTACGATGCATCAGAAAAGCTATGGGAAAGTTACGACGCGAAATTACTTGTCAGTCTGGAACATACGCAACTCTTTCAGGCGATTCATATTGATGGCCCGTCGTTACGTTATGAGGCCTTTACGGCGGATGGAAAACTCATTGACTCATTTGAACTTAAGAAAAGCCGGTAGTCTGTATTGTTGCGGGATAAGAAGTAAAAAAGGGTAAGTTTTGCCCTCATCCGACTTATAGTTTGTAAACCTACCGACTGCCATGTATGGCAATCCTGCGGTATTAAACTATCAAATTACATCCTGCAACTCGCAAAATGATCAGGAGGAGGGACTTCTTTAAATACGGATTGGCTACGGCGGGAATAATTGCCGGGAAGAAGCTGCTGGCAGGCCCGGTTGCCGGTGCAGCCGATGGATTCAGTGTAAGGCTGGAAAGCGAAGAAAATATTTACCGGTATGTACCCGCAAACAACGGGGCCGGGCCTATGTGGGGAAACGGCATGACAACCGTTGTAAGGGTAGGGGACGATGTATATGCCTGCGGTCTTGAAACCGACACCAGTGTAAAAGGGCTGAGCAACTGCCGGTGGATGCTGTTCAGGCGCTATCGGTCAGGATGGAAGCTGGAGGCCAGAGACCTGGTCAACCTGACCCGGGAGCCGGCATCGCTGGCTGTCCGGGACCAGGACAGGATCCTGCTGACGGCCAACCCCAAACTGGCTGATTCCTGTACGGAATACTGTCTTACCCAACCTGAAATCCTCAGTTTCGACCGGAAGAACCTGCATCACTCCTATGAACGCCTTATTCCCGAGTGGAAGACGAATCCCGGGTTTAACGATCATTCCTACAGGGCTTTTGCAGTAGACCGGCAGGGGCAGGAGATGATCTTCTTTCAGAATTATATGTATCACCATGCCGAATGGAGCTTCCGCGACAGGCACGGACGCTGGGTAGCCAGCGATGCCATAAAATGGCCCCTCGAAACCTACGCAGGAAAGGAAGTGCCGCTACGCCTGTGCTATAGTAATGTGGCCGTCAGGGATAGGAAGGTTTTCTTTTTTGCAACAGCCGATGTGGTGGAGCCGGTAGAAGAATGGAAGGCCCATAAGCTGGCGGTGACAGGATCTCAGTGGGATTATGTTTTCCGGCGGTTGTTTTTCTGCTGGTCGGACGATATTACAAAAGGGAAATTCCATTCCTGGATCGAGATTGCCAACCGGGATAAGACAGCAGGGTATATCCGTAACCAGGACATGTGGCTTTCGCCGGATGGAAGGGTCTACCTTTTGTGGACCGAAAAAGCCATTGACGAGCGGCTCCACGGGAAGTTTTTCCCGGATGAAAAACAGGAGCAGGCCATTCACTGTGCGATTGTGGCAGATGGTAAGATACAGCGCAGGATTACGGTGCTGAACAGTAAAGAGGGAGACGCTGAAACCCTGGCGCCCGTAACGGCCCGGTTCCAGGCCACACCCGACGGAAGACTATTTGTAGTATACTATATAAGCGGCAGCCGGGCCGACGGTAGTAAAATCTCTGAAAACCGTATCACGGAAATCGGTAAAGACGGCCGTATCGGCAGTTCTGTCGTTGTTCCGTTTAAAAAACCGTTTACCAGTTTCCAGACTGCCAATGAACGCGCCGGTTGCGGGGCATCTGCCTGGCTGGACATGATCGGGATCCGGGAAGGTGAACAGGATACCATCAGCTATGCAAGTATTCTCATCAATTAAGGTACATTTAAGTCGTTCTTTTAGCTTATATAACCTAACCTGCCTGGTATTCAGTATATTATGAGAAATGTCACAGGAATCGGGGCCTTGTCGGCCCTTTTAACTTTTTTCCTTTCTTACTCGTTGTTTGCACAATCCCCGGCCCAGCCGGGCTACGTGGATATTAAAGTTCAGGAAACAGCGGGCATCAAATTACAGCGTCCTTTGTCGGGCGGTATCCCTATCCCTGAAGGGGCGGCACCGTCGGGCAGTGAGTTTGTGGTGACGACGGCAGACGGGAAAACAGTTCCCAGCCAGTCGCAGGTGCTGGCCGGCTGGGGCGACGGGAGCGCCAGGTGGGTGCTGGTCGATTTCCAGGCAGATCCCGGTCCGGGCAGTACGGAAGCGTTCCGCCTTAGCTGGAAACCCGGCAGGAACGTACAGGAGGTTGAACCTGCTCCCCAGAAGCTCAGCGCTAAAAAAGGGCTGACGGTAAAATCAGGTACTGTGGAATTAAAAACGACACCCGGTGCGCTGCTGCGTATCTCCAACCGGTTTGACCTGAAATTTTCCCTGAAAGACAAAGCCGGAGTACGTTGTGAAGCCATAGCGGATTCCGGGCTCGTAGAGACAAAAGGCCCCTTGCGCACTACGGTGCTGCTGAAAGGCTCGTTTTTCAGGCCCGATGGCTCCAGGGTGGTGGACTTCCGGCTGCGGGCTTCGGTCTATACGGACCTTCAGCAATTCTACCTGGAACCACAGCTGTTGGCACATGCGGATACAGGCATGATCACCTATCTGAAAGACCTGAGCTTTGAAATCCAATCGACAGGCGGCTACCGGTCAGCCCGGTTTGGCGGGTTAGAGGAGGGCCAGGCTATTCCATTGGCAGCCAATCCTGTCAGGTTGTTCCAGGTGGATGATGAGAATTTCAGGATGGAGGGAATGGAAGGCAAAGGAAGCCAGGCGCCCGGCTGGATGGAGGTGTCGGACGGGAAAGGCACGCTGGCCGTAGTGCTGAAGGATTTCTGGCAGCAATGGCCCAAAAGCCTCCAGGTGACAAGGAATACGGCTACACTGGGCTTGTTCCCCTCGTTTCAGGCAGGGGCTTTCGCCCACATGGGACCCTGGTATAAACATGACTACCTGTTTGAAGAAGACAATTACCGGATAAGGGAAGGGCAGACCAGGAGATGGCAGATATGGTGCGATCTGTCGGGCAACGGGGAAAGGTTGGTGAAATCCGCCAACCGTGCGCTGATCCCGGTGGCTGACCCGGTACAGGCGATTGCGACCGGGGAGTGGGGCGTCATCGCAGCAGCCGGGACGAAAGGGATGGGCGAGTACGATAAGTGGGCGGATGGGCTGTTTGAAGGCTACCTGAGATCGATCCGGGAACAACGCGACTACGGGGCAATGAACTGGGGGGACTGGTTCGGGGAGCGGGGCGTCAACTGGGGCAACCACGAATACGATACCCCGCTGACGATCCTGACGCAGTTTGCCCGTACGGGTGACCCGAAGTATTTTTATACCGGGGAGCTGGCAGCGCGCCATACCAGTGAGGTGGACGTGGTCCATTCTTTGAATGAAGAACTGAAAAAGTACTTTTCCCGGTGGGAAAGCCCGGAATACACTTCTCATACCGGAATGGTGCATGAGCACAGCATCGGGCATGTAGGTGGTTTTCACCCGGTGGAGAAGATACGCGAGCTATATGTCAGCAGGAATATCGGATCGGGTAACCCGAATCCCTATCTCTGTCTTGATCCTTATAACCTGGGCCATATCTGGACGCAGGGCATGGCCTACTACTACCTGCTTACCGGGGACCCGTGGGTAAAAGAGACCTTGGAGCGCATCAGCAATAACCTGGTGCGCCTGACTGAAGACGGGCTTTACAAAAAATTTAAAGGGACGGATCATTCCGGCCGGGTGAACGGTTGGACGATGCTGGCTTTTGCGGGTATCTATAAGGTGAACCCGACTCCCCGCGTACTGAAAGCGATGGAGTTTATTGCAGAGGAAGCGCTGGTGGAACAAAACCCCAGATCGGGCGGGTGGATGTACAGGCTGCCCTGGGGGCATTGCTTTTGCGTATCGCTGGAAGACCGTAAAAAAGGGATTACGCCGCACGTGGGAGAGGCAGGGTTTATAACTTCTGTGCGGCTCAACGGTTTGGGCAGGTATTACCAGCTGACCGGTGACAAGCGGATCCCCAACAGCCTGAAACGGGCAGTAGACAACCTGAACAACGACACGTGGCATGATCACAGGAGCGGCTGGCGATATACTTCGTGCCCTGCAACAGCAACTTCGGTAAGCCAGCCCGGCGTTACGATCATGGCGCTTGTCAACAGTGTGAGCATCAACAGGGATGCCGAACAATTGCGTGTATTGAAAAAGGCGTGGGACTTTCGCTTCAAAGACTTCCTGGAAAACCCGCTCGCCACGAAACCCGGAGTGGGTAAAACCTATTCCGCAACCATGTATGGAGCCCCTGAGGCTATGAACCTGTTTGTGAACGGGGATGAAAATTAGGGTAGTTCCATTGATATTGCATTCTGTAAACAACATGATCACAACGTGAAAGCTTATGCCTTTGCCTTTGTCTTTACATTATTTGCCTGTGCAGGTATTTCACAGGAGAAACTACAATTTAACGGGGAAATACCCATTCTTGCCTGGATGGGGGTGCCGGAAAAGGAAACAACGACAGAACGTTTCAGGGAGCTGAAAGAAGCGGGAATTAATATCAATTTCTCGTCGTACTCAAGTGTCGGAGCAGTGGAAAAAGCTTTGGATATAGCGCAGCAAACCGGGGTGAAGCTGCTTCCGTATTGTCCTGAGCTGAAATCGGAACCGGAGAAAACAGTAAAACGGCTTATGAAACATCCGGCGCTCGCGGGCTATCACCTGCGGGATGAGCCCAATGCTACAGATTTCCCGGAGCTTGCAGCGTGGGTCAAAAGAATACAATCCATAGATAAGGAACACTATTGTTACATCAACCTGTTTCCGAATTATGCGAGCGTTGAACAGTTGTTTGCCAAAGGAACGAATATCCCGCCCGGGAAAGACGCTTATGCGGAACACGTCGATGCTTTTCTCAAAGAAGTGCCTGTGCCATTCATTTCATTTGATCACTACCCGGTTATAGAGGGAAGTTCCGGTAAGTCGCTTCGCCCGGGGTGGTACAAAAATCTTGAAATCGTAGCTTCGGCTTCAAAGAAAAGCGGGCTTCCTTTCTGGGCTTTTGCCCTTGCCGTTGCACATGAGCCTTACCCTGTGCCTACCATTGGGGAAATTAAAGTACAGATGTACAGCAATCTTGCCTACGGCGCCCAGGTACTGCAATATTTTACATACTGGACGCCGGGCATCAATCCGAGCTGGGATTTCCATCATGGCCCGATAGGTTTGGACGGGAAACGGACCGAGGTGTATGATCGTATTAAACTGGTCAACCAGGAGTTGCAGAATGTTTCAGCCGTATTCATGGGATCCAGGCTGGTCTCGGTAAATCATACCGGCAAAAGGGTGCCTGCCGGTACCAAACGGATCGACAAGCTTCCCGGTCCTGTCCGGGTATTGGAAACAAGCGAAGGGGGAGCCGTAGTTTCTGTCCTGGAGAAGGGGAGCCAACAGTTCCTGGTGATCGTCAACCGTGACTTCCAAAACCCGATGACGCTGACAATCGCGACTGATCATCA
Source organism: uncultured Cytophagales bacterium (assembly GCA_964559125.1). Taxonomy (GTDB): domain Bacteria; phylum Bacteroidota; class Bacteroidia; order Cytophagales; family Spirosomataceae; genus Ravibacter. Next base: position 14,134 of record CAZLGW010000016.1, on the reverse strand, counting down.
TGTAAAGAGAGTATTGAAAGACGGAACCCTGGTCAGGGCAGATGCCTATACCAGCAAGATAGAGGTCGATCCGGGAGACGCGGTCATTTACTCCTGGGAGACTCAGAAATGATGAATCGGATCAGAGCCGGCCTTTGTGCAAATAAATAAGATCCCGACCAAAGCCGTTTTTTGGAAGATCTTTGGAATTTGCTATTTTTGACTCTTTAATGTTAAACACGACCAACCATTCGGGGCCATACCAGACTGCATACTTATGTAACGCCGCCACTTATCAGACTAACACGTTTTTTCTCTCAACGCTTATTTCTTTCTATGAATTCTTATTATCTCTCGTTTATTCTGCTTTTTGTTTTCTTCAAAATATCCGATACCTCAGCCCAGACCTGCTCCCGCGTCAGTACGTTACCCACCCTCTGCATCACCACCCAAAGCTCGGTGAGCAGTAAAGATAATTATGTAAACGGCACCCTGCAGATACTCGGCGACGAGGGTACGCCGGGGCTGTATAACGGGGGTATCCGGATCCGCGGCCGCGGGAATTCGACATGGGGATTCTACAAAAAGCCATACAGGATCAATCTCAACAATTCTTTTAGCCCCCTGGGGTTGCCGGCCACTGCAAAAAACTGGGTGCTTCTGGCTAACCATGCCGATAAGACGCTGATCAGGAATGCCGTGGCTTTCGAAATCTCAAAATACCTGGGGTTGCCCTTTACCCCCTCTTACCGTTTTGTGGATGTGGTTATGAACGGGAATTACATCGGGTCTTACCTGCTTACCGACCACGTAGACGTTCGTAAGCACCGGGTAGACGTAGAGGAGGGAAGCGAAAGCGTTCCCGGATCGTTTCTCGTAGAGATGGACGGATTCGCATATAGCGAGCCTTTCTACATCACTACCGCCCGGAATAACACGGGCACGATAAAGTACCCCGATGTTAATTCGCACTCGTCTCCCCATACCATTTACATTCTGAATTATCTGAACGAGTTTGAAACAAGGTTGTATTCGACAACACCCTCCGACGGACCTGGCGGCTACCTGGAAATGGCCGACCTGACATCTTTGGTCAACTGGTACCTGGCATGTGAGCTAACCGGAAACACCGATGCTTTCTGGACAACCTACCTGCATAAGAGAAAGTCTGACGATCACTTCTTTTTTGGACCTCTCTGGGATTTTGACATTGCTTTTGACAACGACGAGCGCGTCGGCCATGCCCCGTACCGGCTCATGGCTGATATGGGGCATTATTTCGCTTTCCAGGCCTGGATTTTAGAGTTTCGGAAAGACGACGTCTTTATGTCTGCTGTAAAACAGCGATGGAACGAGCTGCTGGAGGCCGGGTTCAGAGACCATATCCTGGGGCGCATCACTACACTTTCGGATCATCTGGTAGATTCAGGTTCGATGGAAAAGAACTACGAGCTTTGGGAGGTGCTTGACACCAGGATACACTATGAAGTTTTTCTATCGGAAACTTACCAGGAGCACGTTGACTACCTTTTTGACTACATGTCCCACCGGATCGACTGGTTGGATAAAGAGATCAGGGGGCTTCCCTCAAATTACAACTACCGCATTGACAACCTTCAGAGCGGAAAAGCCATGACCGTTGCCGAAACAGGCGCCGGTATCATCCAGAAAACCTTTCAGGATAATGCGGACTTCAAATGGAGGATCGAACCGATAGACAATGGCTTTTATCGTTTACGTAGCGTCGGGCATGACTTATTGCTCAGCGAGGCGACAGACGGCACACAGCTCGTGCTGGCTTCCGATAACCCCGGAGACCGTCGTCAGCAATGGAGGATCACCGAGGTAGACAACGGCATCTATGCGCTTATAGGCAGGGATCGGATGTCGGGAGTCGAGAACAGGGGGGGCAGCTCAGGGGAAGACAACCCGATCGACGGCATCCGGTTTACCGGCAGCGGCCACTTCCAGGACTGGATCGGGGATACTCCTTCGGGGAGATGGACCATCAGTATGCTGGAAGCAGCTTTGCCGATCACGATATCGGAGATAAAAGGGACCTGGTCGGAAAAAAACACCGTACAACTCAGTTGGTCGGTCTCCGAATATGTGAACGGCAGTCATTTTGAAGTAGAACGGTTTGGTAAAGACGGTGTGATGCACGCGATAGGGGTTGTACCGCCTTCAAAAAGCGGAACCGGCGAATATTCCTGGCAGGACAACAACCCGTTGGACGATATCAATTATTACCGGCTGAAGCTGGTCGACAACGATGGAAGCTTTTCCTATAGCAGTATCATTTCCGTCAAGCCTGAAGGTATCCGGCGGCCGTTGACCGTTTATCCTAACCCGGTGACGGACCGGCTCTTTGCCGATATGTGGGTAAAGGACGAGGGAGTTGTTAAAATCGAAGTCTGTAACCTGGCCGGATTCGCAGTGGCAGAAAGCTATGAAACGGTCAGCACCGGGCTTAATAATCTGTATGTGGATACCAGCGGGTTGCCGGCAGGAATATACTTTCTAAAAACAAGCCATAAAGAGCAAACCGCCGTTGCAAAATTTATAAGGGTGCATCGTTGATTATAAATTTAAGAGAATTTATACGAATTTCTTGAGGATAGTAGATCTGGGTAGCGGTATATCTATGCTTTATCTTTCATTTGAATTATTTCGTTATTTTATGTGAACTATTTTTGCGTAAACCCTCCTTTTGATTTTCAACAACTATATTTGTCATATATATCATATTTATATACTATCACCAATATGTCATCTACGACGGAGATTTTAGCCCCTGTCACCAGCATAACCATGACTGACCAGGTGGAAGAGCGCTTGCTCGAGTATCTGAAACAGCGTAATCTTAAACCCGGAGACCAGATCCCTAAAGAGATTGAACTGGTAGAGGCATTGGGGGTCAGCAGGAGTGTTGTCCGCGAAGCAATGAGCCGTTTGCGTATGCTGGGGCTGATCGATGTACGTAAGCGGAGGGGAACGGTGATGGCCGAACCCGACATTTTCAGCGGTATGGAACGGCTGCTTAAGCCGCATTTCCTGGGACATGATTCGCTCATGCAACTCTTCCAGATCAGGCTGATGCTTGAAGTAGGTCTCGGGGATTTCCTGTTCGACAAAATGACCGACAGCGACATCGATACGTTGAAGAGTATTGTAAAGGAAGAAGGGAATGCCATTACAAAATCAGACAAGGTAAAGGCCGATACACTGTTTCATTCGGCGCTTTACAGGATTACCGGCAATGACACGCTCATCCGTTTTCAGAAAATGCTGCTTCCGCTATTCCAGTATATTACTGACTATAACGCACACCTGGAGAGTCCGGCTCCGCCTTCTCCCGTCACCCATTCCGACCTGATCTCTATTCTCGAAAACGGGAACCCTGAAGAGTTTCGCGCCGCCATGAAAGCGCACTTTGAGCCGCACTATAAAATCATCCGCTAACAGGGTCCACACGGCGTCTGATCCATATTCTATAATTTTTTCCACAAATAGTTAAGCAAATACTTGACATGGGTTTTTGAGTTCATGTATATTTGCACAATACATCAGACATATATGTTATATATTCTAAATTGTTGCCCTAAATAAATCCTACATATATGCCATATATTTTTAAACCTTTTATGACAATGAAACCTGACTTTACAAAAAGTATCCTATCAGGGTTTGGCATGCTTTCCCTGTGCATCCTTATCAGCCTGCATGCTGCCGGGCAAGCCAACGTTCCGGTCAGAGGGGAAGTAAAAGGAGAAGACAATCTTCCGCTCCCGGGGGTGAATATCACCGTCAAAGGAACAACGACCGGAACTACAACCGACGTAGAAGGTCGCTTTGAACTGGTCATACCCGACCGGAACGGAATACTCGTATTTTCTTTTATCGGGTATAGGACGCAGGAGATACAGCCCGACGGCCGGACAACGCTGTCTGTCGTACTTCAGCAGGATCAGCAGGCGCTGGAAGAAGTGGTAGTCGTGGGGTATGGTCAGCAGCGGAGAAGCGATATTACGGGGGCGATTTCGACAGTAAAAGGCGCTGAGATAGAAAACCGCCCGGTGACAAGACTGGATCAGGCGTTGCAGGGACTGGTGCCCGGTCTGAACATAGAAAATACCAACGGACAGCCGGGTAGTCAGGGAGTTAGTATGCGGATCCGGGGTATTAGTACGTTTTCCGGCAACCCGGTACTGACGATTATCGACGGCGTACCCTCTTCACTCGACAGGGTAAACCCCAACGACGTGGAAAGTGTAAGCGTTCTTAAAGACGCAGCGGCAGCTGCCATCTATGGCTCCAGGGCCACCGGTGGTGTGATCATCGTCACGACAAAAAGCGGCAGATCGGGCCCGCCCCGGTTCAACTACAGCGGGTTAGTCAGTCTGCAAAGCCCTTCCCGGTTTGCCGAAAAGGTTTCGTCCCTCGACCACGCGCTTCTTTCCAACGAAGCAAGAGCCAACGACGGGCTTCCGGCCAAATACAGCGATGCCGAAATTGCCGAGTTCAGCTCGCCGGGCTTTAAAGACTATGACTGGGAAAAGGCGCTGATGCGCCAGGCATTGCAGCAAAACCATAACTTCAGCGCTTCCGGGGGCAGCGACCGCTACGACTATTATTTATCGCTTGGCTATTTAAAGCAGGACGGTATCGTCATCAACAGCGGTTATGAAAGGTTCAACATACAGGTCAATCAGAACCTGAAGATTTCCAATAAATTAAGATTCAGCCTCAAAGGCGGCATTTCCCCGTCGACAAGGACTGCGCCGGCTTATACGGGCCTGTTCGACCTGGTAGCCCAAAAGCCGAGACTGCATGCCATTCAAAGCGAAGACGGTAAATGGCTGCAACATCCGGAAGGTACGGGCGCCGGGCGTAACCCCATAGCGCTTGCGTCGGAAGACGGAGGACAGGAACTGCTGAAGAACACCAGGATACTCGGAAATTTCGTCATAGATTATAATCCCTTGCCCGACCTCACTATTACCGGAACTTACGGACTGACCAACAGCGGCACCCGGCTACGGAACTACCAGAAAAAAATCACCTACTATCAGCAGCAGAACCCGGAAGAGGTCGCTTCGTATACCGATTTTAACATCTTGTCGGTAGACAACTCTTCCAATATTTTCCAGAATCTGAATTTCCTGGCCAGCTATTCCAAACGCCTGAAGGAACATCATTTTTCGGTGATGGCCGGGACTGCTGCAGAATGGTACAGCGAATTAAATGATTATGTACAGACCCGGGACTTTTTAACCGACGGCTTATATACCATCGGCGCCGGTAGCGGAGACCGGAACCTGTGGAATATCTCGGGCGGGGCTTCCGACTGGTCGCTGGCATCTTTTATTTCGAGAGTCAATTATTCTTACCAGGACAAATACTATGTAGAAGGGATTGTGCGCCGCGACGGATCTTCCAGGTTTGCGAAAGACATTCGCTGGGGTACATTTCCATCGGTTTCCGCAGGATGGGTATTATCCCAGGAAAGCTTTTTGAAAGACTCCCGGACTATTTCATTTTTGAAAATAAGGGCGTCGTGGGGACAGGTAGGAAACCAGAATGTAGCGGGAAACTATCCTTTTGCCAATACACTGGTACAAAATACGGTTTTCTTTAACGGAGCTCCTTTCAGGGGAGTAAGGCCGGGCGGGGCTCCCAACCCTTTGCTCACCTGGGAGACAAAAGAATCGATCAACCTGGGTATTGAGGGCAACCTGCTGGCCGGCTTACTGGAATTCAACATCGAGCTGTTTAAGGAAAAAACAAAAGATATCCTGCTGCAGTTGCCGATTCCTACCACCTTCGGCCAGGCCGCACCTGTCCAGAACGCAGGCACAGTGGAGAACAAAGGATGGGAGCTGGAATTACACCACCGGAACAAAATCAGCGACTTTTCGTATGGCATAACCCTGCAGGTATCGGATGCTACCAATAAAGTAATTGACATGGTAGGGACAAGCCCCAGGATCGCCGGGAACCAGATTACCGAAGAAGGGCGACCTATGAACGAATGGTACGGCCTGAAGGCAACAGGCATCTTCCAGACGGAAGAGGAGGTGGCCAATGCCCCTTTTCAGAACGCCATTACTTCTCCGGGCGATCTGCGCTATGAAGAGAACGGCGGCGCCGCAGACCGGATCACCCCCGATGACCGGGTGAGGCTGGGGCGGTCCGATTCCCGGCTTCCCTTTGGCATAAGGCTGAACTTCAGCTATAAAGCGTTTGACCTGCTCGTATTCGCCCAGGGGGTTATGAAGAATCTCCAGCTAAGCCAGGGACATACCGCGTTCAATTTCGATCGCGATAATTCCACCGTGAGGACCTACCACCTCGACCGCTGGACTCCCGAAACTCCCGATGCAAGATTTCCGAAAACAAGGAACGGGCAGTTGAATAACGTAAACACACAGTTCTCCAGCTTCTGGCTTGAAGACGCTTCTTACTTCAGGCTCAAAAACCTGCAGCTGGGCTACTCTCTGAACACCAGGGCCGACAGCAAAGGAAAAGCAAATCCGGTAAGAATATATATCGGAGGAGAAAACCTGTTTGTCATTACCAAATACCTGGGCTACGATCCGGAGCTTCCCGGCGCGGCTATATACCCGCTTCCAAAGATGTATAACCTGGGAGTTAATGTTAATTTCTAAACCCGTTTATGACCATGAAAGCACAAAATAAAGCCGGTATTCTAATAGCTCTCTGCTTTTGTACTTTATTGACGTCGTGCAATGACTTCCTGGATAAGGCTCCGTTGAGCCAGGTTTCGATGGAAACATTCTGGACTTCCGAAGAGCAGGCCGAGATGTGGGTAAACAACTTATACAGCTTCGGGGGAGCCAGCATGAACGGACTGGGAGGCGTGCATGTGACGACCCAGGAAGCTTACAGCGACAATGCCTATGGCCGCGCTACGGATGCGCTTAACAATATTGCCAACGGCACGTTTCAATCGAACGATTCGCGGGTAGAGAATGCGTGGAATTATACCAATATCAGGTTATGTCATGAGTTCTTTGAGAATATCGACCGGGTTCCCGGGCTTTCGGAGTCAAAGCGGAAGGAACTGTCCGGCCAGGTGAAGTTTTTCCTTGCCTATGAATACTTCAAGCTTATCACCCGTTTCCGCGATGTGCCGCTGATCACGAAAGTGGTTTCCATTGCCGAGAGCGACGTAAGTGTCACGCCCAAAGGGCAGGTGCTCGACTACCTTCTGCAGCAACTCGACGAAGCCGTAGGGGCTTTGCCGCTGACCTGGCCGGAAAACCAGACCGGGAAAATTACCAAAGGAGCTGCACTTTTCCTCAAGACACGCGTATTGCTGTATAACGAAAAATGGAGTGAAGCTGCCGCTGCGGCCAGGCAGGTAACGGACCTGGGAATATATTCGTTGCATCCCCGGTTCAATGAGCTTTACCTTACCGCATTCAATAATAGAAAAAGCGGCGTCATCCTGGAGTTGCAGTATGTCGAAAATGTCAAAACACACGATATAAGCCTCAGATTTGCCCCGGTATTGTATAATGCGCACGCGTTGATCTTGCCTTCCCCGGAGTTGGTCAGCTCTTTTGAAATGAAAGACGGCTATTCCATAGCAGAATCGCCTCTGTACGACCCGAAGAGACCTTTTGATAACCGGGATCCCAGGTTTTATGATACGTTTCTGTGGCACGGCCAGACGCTGAACGAAACTTATCCTCCCCTGGATCTGACCGGTACTGAAGCCAATTTTGCCTTTACCTATATGTATTTCAAAAAGGGAATTGTGGATTTCCGGAACCGTTTCAGACCTATGCACTTAAACTGGAACCTGTTCCGGTATGCCGACCTGCTCCTGATGTATGCCGAAGCCAGGAATGAAGCTTCCGGGCCCGATGAATCGGTTTATGAGGCGCTTGACCAGATCCGCCTGCGGGCCGGAATGCCGCCGGTAGACCGGCAGCGATATGCGGATCAATCTGCCATGCGAAACTTTATCAGGAATGAGAGAAGGGTGGAACTGGCCGGCGAAGGACTGCGATATGACGACATCATCCGCTGGAAAATGGCGGAAAGGGTACTGAACGTCCAGTTGAAAAGTATGGACCTCTCTCAATGGGAAGACGGCCCTAAAAAAGCCGACGGCAGCCCGTTTCTCGTTGAAAAAAATGTACAGGTACGGACCTTCGACCCTGCAAGGCATTATGTGTGGCCTATTCCGCAGTCAGCGATCGATCAGTCTACAAAACTCGAGCAGCACCCGGAATGGAAATAACCTGTCTACAGGTACGGATCAGCGCTATTTCGCTCTTTTTAAACTAAATTATGAAACTCGACAGAAGAAAATTCGTAAGAAGCGGCATTGGGCTTGCCGGAATCAGCTCACTAAATCTTCCTGTTTTCAGCAGGTTCCCTCTTAGCAAAGATAAGCCGTCGTTCGGGCCATCCGCCGGAGCAGGTGAAAAGCACATATTTGCAGACGACCGGATGATCAACGTGCTGAAAGGCCTTCATCGGAAAGCACATGCTGCCGGTAAGCTCGAAAAACCCGTGCTTGAAGCCGACATGCCCTGGGAGCAGGGAGAGATCACTGACGGAAAAAAAGACCGCCGGATCTATATATACGGTACGGTGCTCGAAGATCAGGAATCGGGAAATTTCAGGATGTGGTACAATCGTATTCGCAATAACTATTATGCCACTTCTCCTGACGGCGTCAACTGGGAGCGCCCGGTAGTGAATCCCGCCGAAAAAAACAATAAGATCGATCTGTTCGAATTTCATTCCCCCAGTTTCATCTATGATCAATGGGAAAAAGATCCATCCAAACGCTACAAGGCAGTAGGCTCGGGTAACGGGGTCGGGTATATGGCTGCCCATTCGGCCGACGGTATCAGTTGGAAGCTCTATCCTAAAAACCCGATTCTCGAAAGCAGCGATACGATCACACTGGCCCAGGATCCGGTTACTCATGAATACCTGGCCTTTCACAAAACCTATAAGTACCCGGGGATCAAAACCAGGCAGATCTTCCTGTCGGTCAGCAACGACATGCAGAACTGGTCTTCCCCCGAGCCGGTAATGGTTACCGATGAAACCGATCACCTGGAAGCACGCAGGCTTCCTGACGGAACACATTCCGAATTTTACAACATGTCTGCTTTTCCTTATGCCGGGCAATGGCTGGGGCTCGTTACCCATTTCCGGCGTACAGGAGAGCCGAAAGTACAAAAGGGGTCGGGCTGGGCGCAGAGTAATGCAGATGGTCCCATAGACATCCAACTGGTTCACAGCCGCAACGGCAGAAACTGGCACAGATGCTCAGATCGTTCACCGGTCATTCCCCTGGGGCCTTATCCCTATGATTCGGGGAGTATCCTCGGACTATGTAACGCGCCCGTTATTCATAACGATCAGATCTGGATATACTATACTGCCATGACGACTACCCACGGAGGATATCTTCCCGATAAAGTAATGTCCATTGCACGCGCTTCCTGGCGTATCGACGGGATGGTTTCCCTGCGGGCAGAAAAGGAAGAAGGATTTGTTGAAACCATTCTTTTCAAACCCGGCGGTAGAGAACTGGTCGTCAACGCCGATGCCCGGAACGGCGTATTGTCGGCGGAGCTGACCGACGAAGGCGGAAGACCGCTGCAAGGTTACACAAAACAGGATTGTATTCCCCTGCATGCCGATTCTGTGCGGCAACCCGTCAGGTGGCGCAACAAAAACACATTGCCCGGAAACACAACCTTCCGTATCAGGTTCTATCTGAAAAACGGCGACCTTTTTAGCTACACTTTCCTGTAATATTCCCCGGGTATGCATTCTATAGACTACATCATACTGTTTGCCTATTTTACCGGGGTTGTCGTACTGGCCGGCTTTTTCAGTAAATCTCAAAAGTCCCTGAAAGATTTCCTTATGGGTGGGGGCACTATTCCATGGTGGGCGGCGGCGGTTGCCGGTATCGCCACGGTAACCAGCGCCATTTCCTATATCGGCGCAGTCGGCCTCGGCTATAGCACCGATTTCTCTTTCCTGCAGTACCGTCTTGCACTGCCTTTCGCTATCCTGGTCATTTGCGTCGTCATCCTGCCGTTTTTCTTTAAACTCAAAGTGTACTCTATTTACGAGTACCTGGAAAAGCGTTTTAACCTGACCGTACGACTGGTTGGCAGCGGCCTTTTCATACTTTTTAAAAGCAGCTTTCTCGCAGTCGGTATTTATGCTCCCGCTATCATTATCAGCGTACTTACAGGACTTGACATTATCTTAATTGTTCTTGTAACCGGCGTTTTGACCACTGTTTATACAATGATGGGAGGGATGAAAGCGGTGATCTGGACCGATGTGCCCCAACTGCTGATTATGCTCGGCGGAATAGTGGTGATCATAACAGTAGCCATCAATGGTATCGAAGGCGGTTTCAGCGAAGTTCTGGCATTGGGGAAAGAAAACGGGAAGTTTAATTATTTCAACTTTTCCACTTCATTCACCGATACCTATACCGTCTGGAGCGGGATAATCGGCGGAACCTTCCTCATCATTTCCCAGTTTGGCACCGACCAGGCCGAAATGCAGCGCTTCCTGACGGTCGATTCCCTCAATAAGTCGCGGTATGCGTTTATAGCGTCAGTCCTGGTAGCCACGCTGATCGGGTTTCTTATTTTCTTTGAAGGTGCTACGTTATTTGCTTTCTATCAACAGCGCGGCCGTACGGATATTGAGACCAATCAGGTATTTATCAGGTTTGTGATTGATGAACTGCCGGTCGGTTTCCGCGGATTTCTTATTGCAGCTTTGTTTGCTGCGGCTATGTCGACCATCAGTTCGGTGCTCAATTCGCTGACCACCGTCTACCTGTCGGATTTTTATAACCGATTCAGGAGCAGGGAGGCCTCGGTATCTTTAGCCAGAACCGTTACGCTCGTCATCGGCCTGTTTTCTACCGGTCTGGCTTGCTTCGGCGGTAGGTTGGGCAATATTCTTGAAGCGGCTACATCAATAATCAACTTCTTCGGAGGCGCCCTTGTCGGTGTGTTCCTGCTGGGAATGCTGAGCAAAAATGCCGGCCCTAAAGGCGCCCTGACCGGGTTTGCCACAGGGTTTCTGGTCGTACTCGCAGTTGCGACACTAACCGGCGTTTCTTACATGTGGTACAGCGCCATCGGGGGGACTGCTACGCTGATATCCGGGAATCTCACCAGCTTCATTTTAAAAGAAAAACCGGATAGCAATCAGCTAAACCTGGTTTTCAGCAGAAAGGCGGTAGCTCATACAACAGAACAAACACATAATCAATGACAACGCACAAAAACTCATATAACGGGAATAGCATACAACAGCCGGAACAAACAAAGCAGCCTGTTACGCGGGTGCAGCTTATTGATTCCGGCCTGTCGAAATATCAGCCTTTGTCGCACATCATCTGCTACGACGATTTTGACAGGGGCCTGTGCGGCTGGATGGACTTGCATCCCAACTATGTCGGGCAGAATTTTAACCTTCTGAGGGATAGCCAGGTAGAAAAAACCCAATGGGGGCCGGTCATGATCAGCTCGGCCAGCTACCGGTTGGCCGGTACCCACGGCTCCATGGATGGCACCTACTCGCTTAAGCTGGCCACGCGCCCGGTAGCAAACCCGTATGAATTCCCCCCAGCCCCCGGCAGCATGTCGCACGCGATCAAACGTCTTACCACGCATCTGCCCAAGGGGTTGCGACAGTTTGAAACCTGGTTCACCTACACCCCGGAGCAGGACCGGCAGGGGATAAGCGAAAAGGACATACGCGCCTTCGGGATCTTCTTTGATGTGCAGGATGAAGAGGCGCGCTACTTCATCGGGGCCAGGTACCTCAATTCGGTCAACGGGGAAATGGTCAGACGTTGGCAGCTCTTCCAGGCCGCCAATGTGACGGATACGGAATGGGCCTATGGTGTCGAGAACGACTGGTGCAAGAGAGGAGTCGACAACATGTGGTATGGGAAACGCTATGCCGACGGATCCACCGACGGCTATATATGGGTTCCTGAAGGCTACCAGGATCTTTGCTACAACGAAAGTGACGACAAAATTAACTGGTCGTACCTGAGGCTGCTCATAGATACCGAAAAAAGAGAGTATGTCGAGCTGCAGTCCGGCGATCGCGTATTCGACCTCCGGGGGATCCCGGCAACGCCAACCGCTCCCTATGCGCGGATAAAAGGGCTGTTCAATCCCGGGATGTGGGTAGAAAACGACACGAACAGACGCGTATTTTTCTATGCAGACTCAGTAGTGATATCAGGCGAGCCATCTGTCTCGCCGGTATAGGTTCAGTACATTTTTTCAGGAATAAATCAGATTTGCAAAATGAGACATTTCCAGGCTTCTGCCGTCGAACGTCGTATTTATATCAATAAAAAGCTCGAGTCGCACCCCATGGAAGCCGGTTGGGCGTCGGAAGCGATTTTTTTTCTCATCGTTGAAGAAGTATCCGGTGAAAACCCTGTTCTTGATGCAAGAGTAGAAATTTCTGCAGACGGGATAAACTGGATACCTGAAGGTACTATATTTGAAAAAATTACCCGACCGGGGCACTATTTCGCCAGGGTTTCGCATTTCGGGAATTGGTTGAGAGTATATGCGGAGGCTTCCGGAAGCGATGCCTCTTTCAAACTATCGGTACATCTTCACCTTAAGGAATAACAATTTTTAATAAAGCATCTATGCAAAAGTTTCACGGGTTATATGCGGCGCACTTTTCGGTATTCGACAGTAGGGGAGAAATAGACAAGGATCTCATACACGTTTATGTCGAACATCTTATAAACCAGGGAGTTGCCGGTGTTTTTGTAAATGGAAGTAACGGCGAAGGTCCGAACCTGACCACAGCCGAGCGGATGACTGTCGCGGAGGCTTTTAAAGAAGCCGCCCGGGACCGCATCAAACTAATCATTCATGTCGGGCATGCCAGTATCGGAGAAGCAAAAATTCTTGCCTGGCACGCGCAGCAAATCGGGGCAGACGCGGTATCGTCGGTGGCAGCTTTCTACTTCAAGCCGACTTCCGTCTATAACCTGGTCGATTGTATGGCTTCCATAGCTTCTGCGGCGCCGGAGTTACCGTTCTTTTACTATCATATACCATCGCTTACCGGCGTTGAAATGGATATGGTTACCTTTCTCGAAGAAGGCAGCCGGAAAATCCCCAACCTGAAGGGTATCAAGTATTCAGCGCCTACCCTTTGGGAATTCCAGGCATGCCTGGAAGTAGCGGGCGAAACAATGGATGTGCTGTACGGTACCGACGAAATGCTGCTCAGTGCATTGGCGGTAGGGGCAAAAGGCGCTGTCGGCAGCACCTACAATTTTGCTGCGCCGCTATACCTGGAAATGATACGCCTCTTTAACGAAGGACGTATGGAGGAAGCCGGTGCCAGACAAGCTCTGCTGGTAAATATGGTCAGGGCATTTCTCCGGTATCCGCATATTCCTGCGCAAAAGGCGATTATGAAAATGATAGGATTTGACCTGGGGGCATGCCGGTTACCGTTACAGAGAGAGCTAAGCAAGGAGCAATATGACGAATTGTTTGTATCGTTAGAAAAAATAAACTTTTTCAAACAATTAAAGAACGTCGGCTCGACGGGTGGCTAATGTATTGACATTGATAGAGGAAATCACCTCAATCCCCCAAATTCTTCTTCCGGAAAGGGAAATGAGTCCACGGTGCAGTCCTTGAAGTCTTTTATGTCAAAGCTGTGCCCGTTACGGTTGTATAACCAGAAAGGGTCCTGCCTGAAAGCTTCATAGTCTTTTTTCAGGCGGTCTTCCAGGAAATCTACCTTTTGCCGGTATTGTTGCGAGAGCCGCTCAAAATAAGTCATACCATCCCTGCGTCTGTTGGTCTTGAGCCTGTAGATATATTCGAGCAGGTTATAGCAGGTAGTAAACTGGCCGCAGGCGACCAGGGTAGCCAGTGTGCCTGATTGCTGGTTACGGCTGTCGAACCAAAGAGTGGTACGCATTTCGAAAGCAGTCTGCGCTACGGTCTGTATATTTTTACCCGGAGATGCTATGCTTTCGATAACGCTCCTTGTACTGTCATTGGAAAATGGAATTGCAACCTTTTATTGGAGGAATTTACAAGGCAAAATGTTTTTCATTGAT
>CAZLGW010000015.1:0-127140 GCA_964559125.1 uncultured Cytophagales bacterium | reverse complement strand
TGTCAAAACCTGTACCCGATTTATTTGCCTTCATTAGTTAAATATTTGTTTTACGATTAAGGGGTAAAACGAAAAGTAAAGACCTTAAAATAAAAATTGGTTGAAAATCAGCTACTTAATAAAAATTGGTCGATTTTCGAAATGTAAAAAAGTAGAAGAACTATATAATTTTGGTGCAGGCTGTTAAACGGTTTTGAATGATCGTTTAAAAATTGGTTAAACTACCTCGGCATTCTGGGGTGGTCATTGTATTTGCCCAAGTTTGTTTTTTCTACCAGGTTGATGAAATAGCGTTCCAGCACCCCGGATGATTTTGCTCCGTCCCAGTCGTCGGATTTAATGGCTACTGGTATACGGGCAACGGTGGTATCTGGGGACATGAGAGACTTGGCGCTTGTAGGTATACCTGCGTTGGACTTTTTGCGGTAATGCGCGCCACCTACGTGTATATGCGGCATGTTAACGTTGACGAATGAATCTCCTTGTCTATTGGACCGTATGCGGACATTGAATGAAATAGAGACACTATCCGGATATACTATTCGTTGAGTTTTTAGTGTGCTACCGCTTAACTCCTGGTACCGAAGACTGGGCAGTACAACAATGGCCGTAGTATCTTGAATGCGGCCGTTATCATCTTCAAACGTGTATGATACATTGCTAAGGTAGAGATGAAACGTACCTTCTTCTTTGGTCTCACTGCCATGCAGGCCCTCTATGGCTACAACATCATATATTTTAGCCCATGCCTGTTCTATGGGGGTTCGGCCCTCTATATAATAAGGATAGGTAATGCGAGCCTGTGGGGTTTTTATGAGGGTTATTTTTGTAGTGGTGCAAGAGGTGGTGATTATCAGGAGGGATAGTAATTTTTTCATAAGATCTTTGTAAGCAGCTTTTCGTAAATGTATTTTGCGACCTCCGCGTCTAAAGCCCTCATCTCATACTCTTTGGACCCTACGACAAGCGTAATCTCTTGTCCTATTTGAAGGCCACCCTTTTCAATTTCAATGGCGGTGATCTTTCCGTAAGGTACGGATACGATCTTTCTTTTATTGCTAATAACCTTGTTATCAAGAAATATAATACGCTTATCTGTAAAAATAGCGCTATCTACATACAAACGGCACCTCGCCTCAAGCGTTTCTCCTGGGACCAAGTAGTCCATTTCCTTTGGTTGTTCCGGTCTAAGCGAGGGCGTCACTCCGCCTTTCAAGAAATTCATCATGTTTATAGCAAATTAAGTTTCTCTTTTATCATCTCGACGTCATCCATTAAATTTAGCACTTTATGATATACGTCAAGGTTTTCATGAGGGAAAACCCAACTGAGTTTACATACTACCTCAAAAATAACATTGATATCTTCAGCATTGATATTGAAGCTTGGGTGACCCGGAGCGTCCGAGCGACAACGGATAAACTTTTGAGATAGGAGGCGGTTTTTAAGGCGTTTAATGACACCCCCATCCGTTTTTGTCGATACTATATATATATTATTGTCTCGGATCTCCCTTGTCCATTCGCTTGGCTCTATCAATCTCCCGATGACTTTATCTCCCCTATATAGCGTTGGAGTCATCGATTCCCCTGTTACATCCAGAACACAGTATTGTCCCGGTTTTGGCAGAAGCGTTCTCGGTATTTCCACAGTTTCCGAGTTATCAATATAATCCTCAGATAAGTATCCGCTCTGAAATGCCGAAGCTGCTACCTTGGTACTAAGGATAGGAACTATTCTCGTGTCTCGATGTACAGGTAAATCTTTCTTTTTGGAATTACCTGTACTTAAAGCTGTACTTATTGCCTGTACATTATCGGATTTTAATGCGGAAATATTTATAGTCTTGAACATCGGTCCTTCTCCCGCCAACAGCCATTCTAAATTCAAGTTAGGGTATTTGGTAAAAATTTTCCCCACTATATCGCTTCCGATTGTACCATTGTTTTTTATTGCTGCATTTATGGCATTCTTTCCTGCCCCTATACTTTTTTCAAAAGCATAAGCAGATTTAAGCTCTAACCGATCTATAAGCTCTTTTAGTCTTTCTGAAATCATATAGGTAAATATTTTTACCAAACCCTTTGGAGGGTTAAATATTTTTACCATATTTGTACCATGCTCCCGGGAGAACGGGAACAAAGGTTCAGAAAAAATAACTGAAAACGCAAAATAGAAATGAGTGAACGGTTAAAAGTGAGACAGGGTGACTACCAGCAGATTGCTGATGTTACTGGCTTTGCCAAAGAGACTGTTCGGAAGGTGTTAAACGGTAGACATCGTAACGAAACGATAGAGCTGGCTGCTAAAGAGCTTGAGGGTTTTCGACAAAAATTAAAAGAACGCCTTAGCCATAAATAGCAGGATGCGTGATTTGAACGGTGAAATATGGATTTCGTTTCCGGAATTGACCGGACTAGGGATTGATGAAAATACCCTTTATACCGGTGTTAAACGTAATTCCTCTATCTGGTTCGCCGTCTCTGATCCATCCGACCGCCGCAAGCGCCTGATCCGCTATTCCTCGATGGCCCCGAAGTATAAAGAGTTGGTGAAAGCCACCATGTGCGCGGGGCTTGAGCCAAAGGAATGGCTCGACATGAAGAAATACGAAGCTGAATTCGGGGCACAACTCCAACGGCGTGATAACCTTGAATGGCTACTTGTAGATATGTGCGAAGACGGGTATAACCGCCTGAGCTGGCAATATCCGGGAATCGAAGGGCGTACGCTCCGATACCTCTGCCGCGCTGCCGGAATCCTGAAAACTACCGTAGAATGGTACGAGGCGAACGGTGTAGACTGGAAAAGCTACGGGCCGGTTAGAGAGGTGATCCAGTGGATGAATAGCAATTCCGACTACCTCGGTAAAAAATACCTCCCCTCAAACCCGATCCGCCTTATGGAGAAGGTACGGGCGGTTGGAGTTGAAAAACGTCCGCTTTCCGAGGTGGTGACGCTTCCCAGAGCAGGCAACAATAACAGGGCTACCGCTAAAAAGGATATGTGGTGGCAACAGGTAGCGATCCACCTGCGCACTTCCGGCGCCAATCACAGCCAGCGGGCGATATATCGCAGGCTTTCGAATGTAGCCGCCCTGGAAAGCCGGGAGATACCGAGCGAAAGTACTGTAATGAACTTCCTGCGCGATACTGAGACGTTGACTGTAGCAATGCATACTGATTTGAATAACCGGAAGCGCCAGCGGCACAGGGCTATAACACCCATTGCCCGGCCCGTTAACCCGGATGCTTGCTGGGAAATGGACGGTACCCGGTTCCCGATCGCTCCGCACCTGACCGGTGACAAGACAAAATCCGGACAGAAGGAAACAAAGTCGCTGTACGTAGTTGCAGTGAGGGACGTATACAGCGGTGCGTGGCTGGGATATTGGTTCGGATATGCAGAATCGGAGCATTCATACCGTCAAGCGTTGAAAATGGCGGTGGAGGTAACCGGAAGGCTGCCGTATGAACTGCGGCATGACCGGTTCCCTGGTCACAATACACCTACCTGGGAGCACCTGTCGGATAGCCTGGAAAAGCACGGCGTTAAGATATCGAAAACGTCGGCCAGTACCGGGAAAGCCAGCACTGAAAGGGCGTTCCGTACGCTTCAGGACGTGTTTGTGTCTGGCCGCGCAGGTTGGACCGGACAAGGCATAAAATCGACGCTGAGCCACGCAAGGCCGACCGAGACTTATATGTCCCGGATGATCAAAAGGCTACTTGCTGAAGGATGGAACTATGATGCGTCCTGGATGGAAGCCGCTGATATAATGGCAGAAATGAACCATACACCCTACTCGGTGTATTCCAAGGCGCATCCAAACCTGACTCTTTCCCCCTGGGAAATGTACGAGCAGGCGGGAATAGACACGGAAGGCCGTAGCCTGGATATAATCGAGCGCTCGGAACTGTTCTGGCTCTCCCGGACGGTGCAAATTGCCGGGAACCTGATAGCCATCACCGACAGGGGCCAAAAGTACACGTATCGGATTGGCGATGAAAATTATAGCCTGATCCGGCACTGCCAGAAAAAAGGTGCAAAGGTTGTGCTCCGTCATGATCAGAGCGACTTCTCCCAGGTGATGATATTTTCCGAGTCCGGGGAGTTCCTAACAGAGTTGAATGAGTCGAAGATACCGTCTACATACGGAAAAAATGCCGACTGGGCAGCCGTTGCGGAATGGAAAGAGGGTAACAAGGCCATCGAAGCAAAAAAGGCGAAAGAGCTTGAACAGTATGAATTACCTGCTGAGACCGCAAGCCTGCTGACAATGAACCTGAGTAAAGAGCGCTACAACGATGCACAGACGTCTTATGCGTTCGCCAATGCCGGAAACTGGCTCCCGGAAAAGCAGCCGAAAGCCCCGAAAAAACGGGAAATGATAGATGAAGGAGATATTGATATCGACGCCTTCATACGCGGCCAAATGTAATATCTGGTTAAACTAAACATAAATACAATGAAAACCTTTCTGTTTCTAGTCTGGGCTGTAGCCCTGGGTGAATGGACGATTGAGTACCTGGTACTTCCGTTGCTGCTCTACGGCGAGCCGATTCTTTTCATTGCGCTGTCTCTACTGGCTATTGCCTTGGTGTGGATGGCGCGTAAACCGGCCCAGCAATGAGTTGGAGCATTACACATATTCTCATATCCAACCAAAACGGTATGCTTTCGCAATACTCCGTTGACGAGCTGGAAGAGATAAGCGACTCGCTGACTGAAAAAATAAGCGAAACCGAGGCCCTGGTTAAAGGTGCTACCCTGTGTGAAGAGTTAAGGAACGATCTTAAAACCTACAGGGAAATCAAGGAAAAGGTAGCGAATCTGATTAATCGAAAATACATGAGCATATGATTACTGAGGCCAAGAAAAACGAGATTGTAACGGCCCTGAACCGGGAAAAATCCCTATTGGGGAGCATGAACAAAGTGGCTGCAAAGCTGTCGATATCAAGCGCCACGATTAGCGCCAATATCCTGAACCCGGACAATTGGGTTAAGGTGAGCGAGAATATGTGGGCGGATCTAGCCGGGAAGCTTGGGGTAAACCTGGTTGATCGGGTATGGAATATTGTCCCGACCAATAACCTGAAGATGATACACCAGGTATTAGCCGATGCACAGAACGAAGGCCTTTTTATGGCGATCTCTGAGAAAGCTGGGAGCGGAAAAACGGCGGCAATTGCCCAATATGCTCATAATAATACCGGAGTGTATGTCCTGCAATGCGAGGAATGGAGCCGGAAGGCGTTTCTTATCCGGCTCGCTACGGCGGTAGGTATCACGGTCGGTCGGTACGAAACCGCTGAAAGCATGGCTGAGGGGATTGTTAAGTTCTTCAAGCAGCGCGCTAAAGAGTGCCTGCCACTGATCGTCCTGGATGAAGCAGATAAGCTGCGCCCATCTGCTCTCCGATTCATTATCCCGCTGTATAACCGGTTAGAAGATGAGATAGGGCTTGTTGCCTGCGGCACTGATAACCTGGAAAAAGAAGTGAAAAAGGGTGTGGCAGCCGCAACAAAAGGGTATGATGAAATAGACAGCCGTCTCGGACGGAGCTTTGTTCACCTTCTCGGGGCAACCAAACAAGATATAGAGGCAATATGCCATGCAAACGGTGTAACTGATCCAGCCGGTATAGCCCGAATCTGGAAGGACTCCAACCCCATCCACAAACAAATCGGGGTAAAATACATGGAAATCGTAACCGACTTAAGGGCGGTTAAGCGCAAAATAAAGCGAGAGCGCCTTTCTGCCCGTCACGCTGCATAATGAATTACAATAGAAATGAAAACAGAAGCAGAACTGAAGGCTGAAATAGCCGAACAGAGGAAAGCTGTCGAAAAGGCGCGGGAGGCGCTAAGGAACGCGGCAGCGCACAAGGATAACGCGCCGGGTGTATGGAAGGCGTCGGCAATCGAAAAGAAGAAAGCTGAAGGCCGGTTGAAGTTCCTACAGGAACTGATGCCATATGTAAGAAGTAATCCGCGTGCGGAATTCTTACAGCAGCAAATCAAAAAGTTAGGGGGGAAAATTCAATTATTGGAGCAGGGGTACAGAAGCTTATACCCGGAATCCAACGACCCAAAACACCGGCAGCGCTACGAAAAGGAGCATAATATGCCCGCAATGAAAAAGCAATTAAACACTTTAAAATACCTAACAACATGAAACCAAATTTTCAAAAGACGGGCAAAGAGTTCCGTTCATGGATCGACGAAGCTGGGGTAAAAGTACCGGTGGACAGGCTGACCAAGTCCGAGAAACTGGCCGAAAAAAGCGCCGAGAAGCTGTACAAACAGGCTATTGACGTTAACAATCGTTTGTCCGCGCTAAAGGATTCAATAACTGAAATCAGCCGCGAAGTAATGGAGGCTGTCTACGAGCAGTACGGTCAGGATCCTGAAGGTCGCAAGGGTAATTTCACCTGGTTCAACTTCGACCGCAGCCTGAAGGTAGAAGTTGATGTAAATGTCCGTACTGACTTCGACGAGCAACTTATCCAGCTCTGCCAAAACAAGCTGAATCAGTTCCTGGATGAGTCTATCGACACCAAAGACGGTTTCATTAAGCAATTCGTAACGGATGCCTTTTCAAAAAGCCGTGGTGCCCTGGATGCAAAAAAGGTAATGGGCCTCCTGAAGTACCGCCAGAAAGTGCAAAACCCGCTCTTCCAGGAGGCTATCAGCCTGCTAGAAAGCAGTATAAGATACCCGGATTCAAAAAGGTATTTCCGAGTGTTCGTGCGCGATTCCGAAGGAGCTTATCAGGCTATTAACCTTAATTTTTCGAGCATATGAAACGGGTGTATTTCGAAGATCACGGGCAGGATTTCCTGTGGTGGGATGTAAACGAGGATGGTTTGGTAGTCGATTGCGGGCCGTTTCAGGCGTCGATCTGGTCCGGATCTTTGGTCGTAAGTAAAATAGAAGTAGGAGCGCTGATATCCATCAAACGAACGCGACAGGACGCCATAACCATAAAGTATCCGATTGAGCAGATAATACATGGATTTGCCGATGCGCCTGTATAACCACGAACACTGGGAAAAATGCGTCTACTGTGGGCACTGGTACGACGCACGCCAGGGAGATTACTGCTACCAGTGCCACAAGGAACAGCCAACCAAACGATCAAACAAATGATCCGAACACAATCACAAAACGTGAAATTCCACGCCCTGGTAAATTCCCTGGGCCTGGACGCGGACGAAAAGAGGGAAATCGTCCGTAACGCCTCCAAAGGCCGCGCGGAATCATCCCGCGACCTCACCGCCCAACAAATGGACTGGGCCATTAAGCTACTCGAGGGGCAAAACGTAAGCCGCCTGGCTCGCATGAGAGCAAAGGCCAGGGCCATTGCTTCTGAAATAGGAGTCGTGAAGGGTGGCGACTACAGTCGTCTGGACAAATGGATAAAGGACAAATGGAAGGTTGACAACCTTTTCATGCTCCCGCTCGACAAGCTCTCCGAGTGTATAACGGCCCTGGAACGCTGGCGTGATGGCCGTATTAAAGCAGTAGTTAAACAGCAATTAAACAACTATTAATAAGCAATGAAAAAACTTGAAATAGACCCTGTAAACGCTGTGAAAGCGTACAATCGTGCCGATGATTCCGGCAAACGACTCCTTGCGGACCTATTTGGAGAGTCCCTGGAGCTTGATGTAAAGGCCCGGATCGCGTCCTACATTGACGCCTGTGAAGACATTGGGATGAAGCCGTTGACTATTAGTGATTTTGCGTGCCTCCCTCCCAGAGACAGGGAATCTGCTTTTGCCTACCACCAGCTCACAATAATTGCTCTCGCACTCAATGAGGGCTGGGAACCGGATTGGAGTGACTCTAACCAATACAAATATTACCCCTGGTTTGAATTCAAAAAAGGTGCTGCTGGTGGCGGTTCCGGGTTCTCGTGCAACGGCTACTACTGCGGCCGCTCGTACTCGTATGTCGGCTCCCGCCTCGTTTTCAAATCCAGGGAACTGGCGGAATATGCCGGAAAACAGTTCATAGATATCTACAACAAATTTCTATTGTAACATGAGTGAGATAACCAAAAAGGCAAAAACATTCGCAGACATCCTGGCTATTGCCGGGGTCGAGGAAAAGGACGTCATTCCGTTCAAAAAGCCGAAAAATGACTTTCAAAGAGGGCTGAATGCTGCCGCAAAATTAATGCTGATCGCCGACGTGCTAAACGAAGGATGGGAGGCAGACTGGAACGATAGGACCCAGGTAAAATATTATCCCTGGCTCTACTATGCTGGTGGCGGTTCCGGGTTCTCGTACGTCGTCTACGGCTGCGACAACTTGTACTCGTATGTCGGCTCCCGCCTCGTTTTTCGGACCAGGGAGCTGGCGAAATACGCCGCGACTCAGTTCATTGATATCTACAACGAATTTTTCCAGAAAAGCAAATGAAAATCACAGAGCAAGTAAAAACAATGGCCGATGTGTACCGGCTGAAAGGGGTAACAGAAGAACAGGTAATACCCTTCAAAAACCCCGTCGAAGAATACCAGAAAGGGGCAAATGCAGCAGTCAAACTGTTCCTGCTGGCTGAAGTGCTAAATGAAGGATGGCAACCGGACTGGGATGATGACGATGAATGGAAGTACTACCCGTATTTCTGGATGGAGTCTGAGGCTGGTGGCGGTTCCGGGTTCTCGTGCGTCGTCTCCGACTTCGACTTCTCGTGCTCGCATGTCGGCTCCCGCCTCGTTTTTCGGACCAGCGACTTGGCGATTTACGCCGGTCGGCAATTTGAAGACGTCTACCTCGAATTTATGGTCTTTTCCGGACAGTAAATAAAATATTAGGTTGTGTCTGGCTGCTGGTAGCGGTTCCAGGTTCTCGTACAACGACTACAACTACGACAACTCGAACTCGAATGTCAGCTCCCAATATGCTAAAAGAAATTATCCAGGCAGACCTTGCCCGCATGGCAAAAGATAACAACTAACCTGATGGGGCGCTGGTACTTAAAAAAGGAACGCGACCCGTGAGCATAGGCCTTTCTTTAAAATACAATGAAACGAATCGGAAATCTATACTTGAGAATAATTGATCCTGAGAACCTGAGACTGGCAGAAAGAAACGCCAGGAAAGGGAAAGAGCGAACGCACGGGGTGCGCGTATTCGATAAGGATCCGGAAGGGAATCTGCAAAAGCTACACGACATACTTGTCAGGAAGGAATATCGCACCTCTAAATACGATGTTTTCCCCTTAGTAGCTGATGGTGGAAAAACCAGGATCATATATCGACTCCCGTACTATCCCGACCGGATTGTTCACCATGCGATAATGAACATATTGAAAAACATCTGGATGAGGGTATTCACTGCCGATACATATTCCTGCATCGAAGGAAGGGGAGTACATGCATGCCTAAAGAAGGTGAAAAGTGACCTCCTGAAAGACCCGGAAGGTACCAAGTATTGCCTTAAGTTAGATGTGCAAAAGTTCTACCCTTCCATAGATCACAGCATAATGAAGCAGATTGTCAGGAAAAAGCTAAAATGCCCTGACACGCTTGCTCTGCTTGATGAGATTATAGACAGCGCCCCAGGGCTGCCGATTGGCAACTATGTGAGTCAATACCTGGGTAATCTGTACCTGACCTACTTCGACCACTGGCTGAAGGAGAAAATGAAGGTGCGTTATATGTACCGGTATTGCGATGATGTTGTCATTCTCGCTTCAGAAAAAGCCCGACTTCATCAGCTTCGATCTGAAATAGCTGCGTATCTGTCGAGCAGCCTAAAACTTACGGTGAAGCCCAATTATCAGGTATTCGCTGTCGAGATCAGAGGTATAGACTTTCTGGGTTACAGATTCTTCAGGAAGTATACCTTTATGAGAAAGTCTATCAAGAAAAGAATGGCACGAAAGGTTGCTAAGCTTAGGAAAAAGGGCCTGGACTCTGTGAAGCTAAAGCAGGAAATGGCCTCGCATATCGGTTGGGCGATCTGGAGTAATTCGATTAACCTTTTGAAAACATTAAATCTATACGGCAATGAAAAAGTTCAGTGACCTGGGTATTAAGGTAGAGTCTGACAACTTCGACGGCAACAAAATCAGTGTTGACAATCTGCTTAACAGAAATATCACCGTTCTCGGGTATCGTATTGATCAGTCAAAATACCCCAAACCAGGTGCAGATAAATGTTTATGCATTCATATCGAAGTATCCGGAACAAGGCACGTTGTATTTACCGGTAGCAGGATTTTGAGGGAAACCCTACTAATGGTGTCCGAGTCCGATTTTCCGTTCACGGCAAAAATTGTAAAAGAAAACCGCAGGTTAGAATTTAAAGATTGCGATCAAAATGAATAAAATGAAACTAAAGCTACCTCCAAAAGAGCTTCGAGGTTTTGGCGTCCTGATAGGCAAAATAATAACCAGTATCGATGTGCGAGACCTGAAAGCGGAGAGACATGTAGATTATCTTCTTTTTGTTTGCGTGAGCGATCTGGTTGACCGGATTATCGAACGAACCAACGACTTTGCCCGTTATGGAGCGCCGGTAAAGCTGTTGAAGGACGGTAGTGTAAAGCCGGTACGGCTAAGTGTGACTGTATATAGGCACGAAGCCTTGGCGCTGTTCTTCATCCTATCTGAAGAGAGCGGATATGATTTATCCGCAGACCCTATTACGAAATTAGTAGTCGGGGAGGTTATAGCCCTTATTCACAAAAATTACATGATATGAAATACAGCGTAATACACAAAAAAGAAGGCGCCCTTCGCATGACGCTAACCTATGCAGAAGATGGGTTCTTGAAAAAATGGGAGCGTGACGGGGAGTGGCCGATTGAAGCCTGGCGATGGGCGCTAGGCAATGCTCCCTATCGACATCAGGATTTCTTGGATAGGTGGAAAACGAATCCAGGACTTGATGTACGTGAGGTGCCGGAGGACCTTTCTTTTGCCGCCTTCTGGAACGCCTACAACTACAGAATCGGAGACAAGAAGCGAGCAGAAAAGCTATGGAACGCTCTTAGCGAAGCGGAGCGTAACCAGGCTCTGATGGCAGTCCCGGCCTACTTAGCGTGGCTTGCCAAACATCCATCGATAGAGCAGGCTCACGCTACAACCTGGCTGAATCAGAGGAGGTTTGAAAATACATTTAAATGAGGAAATACTTCCTGGTTCCCTTACCGAAATAAAGTAAATTTGTACTATGGAAAAGCTAAAAGAATTGATTTCCTCTTGTAAGTCAGAAATCGAAATTTCGATCAACCATCATAAAGGTAGCTATTCAACGGTAGATAAGTGGATTTCAGAAGAAGATCAACAGGATATTGATCCGGATGTGTTTTTAGAAATGATTCGACGTGACACAATTATCAGGATACAGTTTTATCCCGATAGCCCGGTAGGGTTCTACGTTGTATATCATTATGACATCGATAAAGCGTTAGAACTTGCATTACAGGATATAAATGAAAAATGAGATGTTAGTGAGTCAATCCCCAACAACAAGAGAGGAGCGCCTTAAGGCAAGGAATAAGGCGATACGCGCCGAATACCTGGAAATTTATAACAAGGGGTATCGGTTGGACTATATCGTCGTGCAGCTTGAGAAAAAATACGCTCTTTCCAGGGTAACAATAGAGGATATCGTTTTTTGCAGGGGTAAATATGCAAATATGTAATTTTTTTAAGCATAGTATTATAGTAGACACCCGGCAAACTTTCCTGCCGGGTGTTTCGTTTAAGTATCCCACCATCTTTTAGCAAAGAGCCGCACAGTAATGAACATTAGTAATGATTGCCATTTTGGCAAAACCGGATACAGGTCCCTGTAAAACTTTAAATCTGCATCGAGCCGGGTGCTTATCTGGTTGTCGTACAGGTAATCATGGATAACAGAAGGCTCTGCGCTGAATCCATGCGGTGGGATGAACCACCATAGTAAACGGGGCACACTGGCAAAATCAGACCTGTATCCGGCTGGTATTCGAATTATTTCGCCGTTGAGGTGTCGAAAACAATAATCTTCGACAAGCTCAAACCGGGTAGGCTTATCATCGCTATAAACTTTCCGTAGTTTCATATTTCAATAGCATTCGCCTGAACAAAAAGCTCGTCAACCTGCTCGGAAGACAGGCCCAGGGCTGCTGCCAACTGACCGACAAGCGGCGAATCCCTGCGGATCGTTACCCCCGCGTTCCAGGCTTCTTTTGCTACGGTCTTTTCCGGCTCGGTAAGCTGGTCGAGCAGGCCGTCAATAGACGGCTTTAGCCCGGCAATCTGAGTGCTTAACCTGAGCCGCCAGGCGTAAACTTCCTCTGGTACGATCGGGGGAATGGGCCAGTAATGTAAATCAACGTCATACCGGAAATACGTCCTGCCCGTTTCTTCGTCTATAAGTTCTTCTATATTCGAGTTTACATAATAAGTTCCGTCGCCGAGATCAGTAACGGATCCGGGATGATTGTCTGCAAAAGATTTCATTTTTCGTGTTTTTAAAGGTTTCTGCTTTTTCAATCCGGAGTGTTCGACTATAACTCTACCAACACCGGTTTGATTTTGCGTGATTTTTTGCCGAGTGGCAAGGCTTCCGCTCCAAAAAAAAGCTTAGCTGGGAGCTGGTATTCGCATTCGTATTCGAGGGGCTGTTATTCGAGTTCGAGCAACTGAGACCCGCATTCGCACCATTATTCGCCGAACCGCCTACCAGAACCAAGAGCAGACCGCCCAATATTTTCGACCGCTCACGCGGTTTTGTTACTATGCCGGGAAAAAGCAGAGCCGGGAGCCGGAATTCGCATACGAAGCCGAGGGGCCGTTATTCGAGCGCGAGCAACCGAGACCCGCATTCGCACCAGTACTCGCCGAACCGCCCACCCTTAATGCCCGAAGACTCTCCCCATCCGCAGGCTTCGACGTATATACATAATCACAAAAGAATGTGCTGCTGCTTCCTACGACAGAGGCTACGATTAACGGTATTATAGCGCCGTCGGGTAAAAATGATACTATTCCTATATATCCAGAATCTCTTATATGGAGCCCGACATAATCGTAACCGTCATATCCAGAACCTGACCACAAGGCAGGGTCGGAACATATGTAAACACGGGATTCTGATTGTGCATATCCATCTGCCTGAATTTGTACATTGATACCATTCAACCATTTCCATATATGCCCGAAAGGGTTTTCTAATCCCCTCCATCGATTTGCTCTTGTTGTTAAAACACCATATTCTGGCGGCAGTTCAAAATCTATCTCTCCTGATCCATTTCCCAACGTGTCAGTTATACCGATAGGTAGAAATGAGTATTGATTATTCCAGTTTGTCCATGCGGTAGAGTTTAGGTTTGTGACTCCATCCCCAAGCCCTCCCTGCTTAAATCCATCTACTGTTAATGTATTATTGACAGGAAGTTGTGAATTTCTGTTGGCGTATTCGATCATGTAGAGCCAGTAGTCAGTAACCCACGATTCGAAAGACTCCATTTCCCAACCGGCTCCCCTGTTTCTGGCGTAAGTCTGAAAATTGTTCCGTGAAATCGAAGTGGCCGCTCGCCCCAGAAGAGTCTTTTCTGTTTCATCCCAGGCGGCATTATTGTTGCCCCCACGCCACTCTGCGGAAGTGTTTATTACGCTGCCGAGCTTGGAGGTCGGCCGATGAAGTGCTGCTTCATAAGCGCCGCGGAAGTATTTTTTTTTACGTGTGAACCCTTCCAGGGGGAATTCCGATATCTTGACGCGATTAATGTCTCCTTCGGCTTCGTATCGAATGTAGAACTCCGGCTGCTCTATCATGACCTGCCCGTCCTGGCCATCTCTAAGTGCGTTATCTCCATTTTCCTGAACCCCCCAATCGGCCTGGCTTAAATAATAGTTCACTGTGCCGTTATCCAGTAGCAGGCAGCCTTTTCGTTTATTTTGAATCGGAAGCTGGCGATGCAGATTCATATTGCCTATTCGGGTGAGGGCGGGAGTAGCGGCATATATATTGTATTCTACGCCATACCAGGCAGGCTCTCCATGCAGCGAAATATATGCCCAGTAGCGCGCAGCGGCAGCGTTAGCGGCAGAATTTGCGATTTCAATTTCAAACTCCTCTTCGCTTTTCGAATAGCCTCCATCTACAGCAGCCTGATAGGCCGATTTTCCGGTTTCTCCTTGGACTCCTTGTGGCCCCTGTAGCCCTTGTTCGCCCTGAGGGCCTTGGTTTCCCTGGTCACCTTTCAGCCCCTGTATTCCTTGTACCCCCTGGATACCTTGTACTCCCTGTTCTCCCTGATCACCCTTATCGCCTTTTGGTCCCTGGATACCCTGCGGCCCCTGCTCTCCTTGTGGGCCTTGTTCTCCCTGATCGCCTTTCTCTCCCTGCGGGCCTTGGATGCCCCGGTCGCCTTTGGGGCCGACCGGGGTGACCCCTATATTTTCATCTTCTTCACAATACATGTTATTAGTTGTTAGAGTGTAAAATCCATGGACCAAGTTTGGGTATGCCTGTGGAGATAGAAAAAACCGTGGTTGCGTTAGATGGGATAAAATAAATCTTCCCATTGGGTGCAAGCACTGCGCCAAAATAGGTTCCATATGGTGGGCTGCCGCTATTCTGCTCAGCTATATCTGTTTCCGGGTCGATGATCAGTACTTTGGTGGAAAGGAACGGAGCGCAATATATTTTCCCATTAGGCGCGAGCACCCCGCCAGACCATTTAGAAGGATCCACAAACACAGCAATCTGCTCAGTAGTATTGCTTTCCGGGTCGATGATAAGGATGTTGGGAGAGCTATAAGGTGTGCAATAGATCTTACCATTAGGTGCGAGCTCTCCACCCCGCCATTTATTGTCCCCGGTGAGCCCGGTGATGCTGGCTTGCTCGGCAGTATCTGTTTCCGGGTCGATGATCAGGACATTCGGAGAATTGTGCGGTACGCAGTAAATCTTCCCATTAGGTGCGAGTACCCCGCCATGCCATTTTGCTGCACTTCCCAGCCCGGTGATGCTGGTCTGCTCGGCAGTATCCGTTTCGGGATCAATGATCAGTACATTGGGAGAGAGGTGGGGTATGAAATAGATCTTCCCATTGGGCGCAAGCACCCCGCCAAACCATCCTCCGGTAGTGGCGCCCCCGGCTATATTGACCTGTTCAGCGGTATCTGTTTCCGGGTCGATGATCAGGATGTTGGGAGAGCTATAAGGTGAGCAATAGATCTTCCCATTAGGTGCGAGTACCCCACCTGACCATTTTGATCCACTTCCCAGCCCGGTGATGCTGTTTTGTTCGGCAATATCCGTCTCGGGGTCAATGATCAGGACATTGGGAGAGCTGTAGGGTATGCAGTAGATCTTCCCATTCGGGGCGAGTACCCCGCCGGACCATTTCCCGGAGCCGGTAAGTTCAGAAGCTATAACTTTTCTCGCATTCTCTGGAAACGAAGCTGGAAAACCAGAAAACCCTTTTTGTCCTGTATTCCCCTTTTCTCCTTGTATTCCCTGGGGGCCTTGCTCTCCCTGCGGCCCCTGCTCACCTTGTTCACCTTTTTCTCCTCTCGGGCCTGACTGTGTAATTCGAATATTTTGTCTTATGCAGCTCATGATGTTGTATTATTTTGGATAATGAATAGACCATGAAACAGGGTGTACCGCTCATCTACCTGCTGGAATCGGCAATCGTAGACGTGTTTGCCAGGTGATACGAGCATTCTTTCCTTAGGCATGCGCAGTGTGATCCAACCGCCGCCGTTTTCCTCGTCCAGATCGATGGTAATGGTCCCGTCGGCAGTTGAGAATTGTAAAACAAGGTTGGGTGTGAAGTCGGTCTGTGCGCGTACATCCATTTCAATGGATGTATCCATCGTGAGGGGATACCCCTCTATTTTTAGGGCACGGTGAAACGTGTCGCCTCGCCACACTTCCACGAAATTTCGACGCAGGTTTGAATACATTATTTTGATTTTTGGTGTAAAAAATAGAAGAGGCCCATTATCACCAGGTTGACGAATAGCATCCACCAGAAGGCACCCCGGTACCACCCGGGTACTTTGCCAGGGTCGTCACGGAATACCCTCACCTCCTGGGGAACCATAACAGGGACTTCCCTGGTGATCGTCACCGTATCGCATTTGGCCTGGATCGTTGTCACAATGGGAGTGCGTTCCAGGATCACCCTGGCGCGGCCCTGTTGGACTTCCTTGTAGATGTATGTCGTGTCTGTTTTTACACGGGTTATTACGCTATCACGGGGAACGACAACAGCGACCGGCACAACAACCCGTACGCTGTCTGTATAAGTGGAACTGAACTTGTCAGCACACTTTTTGTAGGTGGTACAGCTGGTTATCAGCACCGTCAGGGCCAAAAAAAGAAGGTATCTCATTGAATTGGTAGTTTGATTTTTGCTTGAATAATGGGAGCTGGCTTTTGGATTTTGCAGAGTTCCACCGTGTCTATTACCTCGCAGTCGTAGTCCATTGCGCAGACGTAGTATTGTGGCGTGAAGTAGTCAACACTTGCCCTGCGCTCACCTATGAGGGAAATTGTCTTTAAGGTGTCATGCAGGCGCATCGAGAGCGTATTGCTTTCCTGGTAGTCTTTCAGGGGATCATCCAGGCTGGCATAGGTAGACGGTGGTAGGTTGAATATCAGGCTGGCGCGCATAGTCGTAAATCCCTGCTGTCTGCCGCCTCCGAGTCCCGTCCAGGTTACGTTCCCAAAATGCAGAAGCAGACCGGGGGTAATGATGGAGTGGAAATTCCCAGGGTCATTCAACTGGCCTTTGTCTCGGTCGATCCAGCTTATTTCCGGCAGCTCTTTCCGAATGTGTTTGGCAATGGTGCGATAGGTTTTATGCATTTAAATGGTGTTTAAACGTTGAAAATTTTGTCCAGCTCTTCCTCTATCGCATCTGCTATCTTTTTATCGAGCTCTGCGCTTTCGCCCATAAACTGCCGCTTTGGCATGGTGTAGTTTACATTGCGAGTGTGGGCTTTTACATTCTGTGTCTTGCCTTTCACAGTCCGCGTGTGCGCCCTTACGCTGTAAGTTCCTGATACGGTTCCGCCTTCATTGTGGATCTGGGCGTACTCAACGTCCGTCTGAATCTTGACGAGTTGGTTGTAGTTGCCATCCCAACGGATAGATTCTCCCAGGTCAGCGGTTTTGCCGGTCAGTATCTTCCGTGTTCGTTCACTCTTTGAGCTTCCCGGGCGTGGATCGGTACGTCGCTTAACATCCTGCCAGGGTTCGAGTGTTTTGTCAGTGAAGCCCTCATTATGGAAGGAGTCTTTGAAATGGTTCTCCGCTTCAGTGCCCACGATCGCCGGCAAGATCCGCTCTTTAAAGTGAGTCGCTTTTTTGATTGCTTCCTTGAACTGCTTTGGTGACATGTTGTTAATTCAAAAAATGGTTGTACCTTTGTGTTGGGTGAGGTATATCCTCGCCCCCCGCGAGATAGCCAGTACGCAAGTGCTGGCTATGGTAGCTTTAAGGGGGTTAACTTGCTTTGAAAGCTCCAATCTTCTACTTCCTTTCTTGATATCCTGATCGGTTTCCCGGAGTGCAGAATGATGACCTCTTTAACGGAGTTGTTATACATTTTACCGCTACTGGAAGTTTGTAAGGCTGAGCGCAACGCGTCTTGTACGGTAAGATTGCCGGGCCTGAATCCGGCAAAGTCTAATACGGCCGTATGAGCACTTTGCTTACCGGCATTCTTTATCTGGCCTTGAATAGCGTTTTTCAAATTAGTCGCATTTTTGAGTGTCTTAAGATCCGCCAGCTTCTCTCCGATCAGGAAGTCGGGCTGCTTTCCTTCGTTGAGCATCGTGGGGCGTATTTTGACTTTTAATCCCAGTTCATCAATCAGTCGTACAGCGGCCCGGATGTTTTCCATCAACCCGTTTTTCTCAGCCCCAGGGTGAACCAGGATAGTCCCTTTTCCAGGCGTTTGCATTTGATAAAATCGGCCCATTTTTCTAACCAACTGCCGAAACTCTGCTTCTAATGTCCTCTCTATGCCTCTTGCCCTTCGTGCATACGGATGGCCATCCGTGAATAGTTCACCAGACTTTCCGGGGTTGTTTTCCAGCCCCCGGCGCGGGACCGGCAGGTTTTCCGGGATGGCGGTTGCCTTCTTCCTGGTCTTACGGATAGAACATAGACATCCGTAATCAAGAGGCGGTGTGTGAGTATCCCAGAATAAGTCTTCAATTGGCCGGATGATACCTACATACTTTAGGTGCGCCTCTCTCGGGTTGGCTGCCCGGGTTCGGATGTACTCTATATTTGGATAGGTTTCCCTGGTGAGCAGGATATCCTGCCATAGCGAGGCAATCCGGGCCGATCTGACGGCAGTATTGTACTCGGTCTTGAGCCATTGTTTATTGTAGTTGCCTACAATCGGCTTTGCCAGTTCCAGGAACTCCGACCACGGACGTTTTGTGCCATTCCCGGAGTCAAGCAACGCGGCCAGTTCAGCCGCTTCGCTATAGCTTTTCCGGGCAGCGAACCAAAGCCCGCTCTCCCGTAGCTTCAGCGCAAATTCAGCGTTTTTGGCATTGTATTCAATCCCAAAACCCGCCTCGACTGCATCGATCATACTTTCTGCTTCTGCCTGGAAAATGTCCGGGTTTAGGAGCTGCCGGGCACCGTTCCAAATATCGCTCAGGGCCTTCGAGATTCTTCGGTTGACCTCCTTCAGGTCAATAGCCAGTTCTACAATATCATGATTGCAGCCTGTGTGATACAGGTTGTGGATATCTTCTTCCAGCCCGGACGCATCCGGGCTTAGTCGAAAAAAGAGTCCGGGACTGACAAATTTACCTTTTTCTTGTCTTTATGGGGCTTTGCGGCAGGATCCGGTTCAGGTTCTTCTTGTTTGGATTCGTCCGAATCGTCTATGAACTCAACATTGTATTCTTCCTGGAAGTACTTCTTCTTCAGTGGCCCGACCCCATTATGAATGCTTAAGTCCATTTGGAGACGCTTTTCTTTCGGAACGTTTTCCTCCTCATCCATAAACTGAAAATCACCCGAAGAAGCATCGGTAAAACCTTGCGCCAATAGCATTCCTCTCACAGCTCCATTCAAGTATCGGAGTATCCATTTCCTGTCGGCAGCTGCTATTTTTCCTTCTACTCGCTCATGTACTTCTGCCTGGCTACGGCTGCTTCCGTCCTCGGTAGTCATCGTCTGGCCTAAAATCAATTTTGAGATGCCCCTCTCCATGCGCTCGGCGAAGGTATCATATGTATCTGTCGCCCCGGTTTTGTTTGCTTCGACATAATCCACGTTCGCCCCGTCAGGTATTACGGTATATGCGGCCGCGGCAGCTTCTTCCATCGCTTGCGTAAGCTGCTCCTTTTGTCCGGGCATATTCGGATCATAGGTAGCTTTCCGGAGGGGTTGGCCGAAAATTTCATTGAATAGAGCCCAGTCGCTTATATCACCTCGTTTAAGTAATACTAATGGAGTGGCCTTGTATATCAGGCCCAGGTCGTTTGTTCGGCCGGCTGCGAGATACAGGCTGTCGTAAGGAGGTATATTATAAGCGATTCCAACCTCATCGTAGGGCGTGCGGGTAACAATCTTCTTATGTGGTTGTACGTTGGCCCTGGGGACTAATTCCGTTGCCCGGTTCCTGAAATCGGCCTTAACAAGGCTGTAGCCGTAAAAGCGTGCATTCATCACCTCTTCCAGGAACTGCTCGAACATTTCATCATCGATCAGTTCCTGTATCGAGTCTATTTGTTTTCCGCCTCGCTGAAAGGTAAGTGTGGGTACTGTTATTGCCAGGATGCGTTTGGCAATAACGGTGCTGAGGTGATCGTCGAGCATGATATCCTCGTACAGGTCATACAGTATCTTTCGCGTGGGTTTGTGTATGCTGGTAGCAGCCAGCAGGGCATCCCGCCACGTCTGTAGGTCTTTCCTGCTTCTGTCTACGCTCCTTACGTCGATTGGAAAGGTTACTATTTTAATGTTTTGCTGCTTTGTCGTTTTTTTGGCCATGACGGGACTTTGTTGTATTTGTGGTGTCAATGGTCGATCGTTAACCGATCGCGGTTTTTAAACGGTAGTTAAACAGTGTTAAACGAATAGGGCAGGGCGTGGCTTCTTTCCTCCCCAACTGATGGCATTGGCATCAGGGGTTCCTGTCTCCGGATCGGGCGCTGCCGGAATACCCGGCATGGTGATGATGCCTTTTGCCAGGTTGTCTAAAGTCTTAATGGAATCGTCGTATCTCTTAACCCTGATATTGGGAATGGACTCCGACAAATGGTAAAGCCGGTATATGGCAATATCGCGGGCAATAGCAAGTAGTAGTTTGTGCCGGTCATCGCCGGTTTTCTCAAGTTCGGGACGGATATGGTAGCGCCTGGAAAGGTAGCTTTCTACTTCGCTTTCTGAGGTGGCGCAATGCTCCAGGATGATTGCCTCTGACCATCTGGCCAAAAGGTCTCTTACTTCGTTGTGAAGTGAGGCTGATATGTCTGAAATCGTTAAGAACATCGTTATAATCTTTGTGTCCGGCGCTTACGGGACGGTGGTGGCTCAGTGATATTGGTGCGGGCTTTTTTTGCAATGATCCAGATCGCGCCTTCCATTGCATCTGGGCCGTCATCGTGGCCTGAAGGAAAGGACATCAACTGGTCCAGGAAGTTGACCATATGGCGATCCTTTCGCAGTTTTTGGTTGAACCGGACCAGCCCGCGCTCGAACAGCGGCGTTAGTTCTTCGATCCTGGCGGCTTTCTGGGGTTTGTCGCGCTTGTCTGGGTGGATGGGCAGCATGTACCCGCGTTCCTCGCTCTCTGCTTCGTAGGTATCCAGGTGCATATCCTGGATGAAATTTGCTTCCAGGTAATTGTACACCAGCTTGGCTCCCTGGTCTGTAAGGTTTTCGGCCATGTCATAGTGCCCGCGCACCATTGCAGCTTTGGAGGTTTGGGCGTCGAATACGTCAATCAGGTCGTAATACTTGCCGATCCTTCCAATCGCCACAATAGCTTTATAATCGTTTCGGGCTGTGTCCTTATACGATGGATCGCAATAGGTCACAATGGAGTTATACTGGGTTAGGCTCGGTAGTGTTTCCCATTTGATCCACTCCGGTTTGAAGGTTTCACCTTCCAGGATGTGGATATGGAAATACTCACGCTGCGCGGCCTTGTAACCCATCTTCTCTATCCTGTCGTCAACGTCCGCACGTGTCAGGTATTCTTTCCAAGCGGGCACCCCCTTTTCCGATTGATCCATCTTGTGGGTCTTCGGATTCTCCAGGGCGTATACCTTTATATGGGTGATATGCGATTTGACCGGCATATCCTCCTCCATATCGCCGACCAGGTGCGCCAGTACTGAATACCGGTGGATCCGGTTCCCGGCCACCATGAACCGCCCGCCGTGCTTCACGTCGAAGCAGCCCTGAAGGTCTTCCAGTACCCAGTCTACTGCTTCCTTAACCAATACCTGGTTTTTTACCAGCTTTTTGTCATCGATATCATCGACCGAGATGTAGTTAGGCCGGTTGGCTCCCTTTCTTGCTCCCCGTGGCGACTGCCCGCGACCGTAGGCCCAGAACCCTATACTGCCTTTTGCCATGAAAGTGTCAGACTGCCAGGATCCTTGCGTGACCTGCTCACCATAATCGGAGATGAACCGTTCATTGGCCTCTAGTTCGGCCCGGATGTCCATAAGAAGCCCGATAGCTTTGTCTTGTGTCGCAGAGGCGATGATCATCCCGCGTAGCTGCCCGTTGGCCAGCAGGAACATGGGCAGCATGACATTCGTGAAAATGGATTTTGCGTGCCCGCGCGGCCATTCCAAAACCGCAAAAATCTTAGGGTTTGCGATGCATAGCTTGGCTGCTCTCTTATGGAACCACCCGAAAGGCCCGGCCATGTAATGCGGATAATAGTACTCACAGAATGCGACAAAATCACCTTTCAGCCGGGCGATACGCTTCAGCTTCTCGTCGTGTGTTTCGCTGGGGACTGACCGGCCGGAGACAATCTGCTTGACTTCTTCCAGGTACTCCTGCCAGGCGCGCTCCTGCTCTGCTTTCTTATATCGCTTTTTTGCTACGGCCACTATTGTGTCAGATTTTCGCGTTTTTCCATCAGGAAGGCGTCAGTGTGGGGAATAAGGAGTTTAGAAAGCTCGTTATCGCGCAGTGAAACAAACACCATGATTTGTTTGGTCACCTCTACGTATTGCGTCCACACGAGGTCTTTGCCCTTGATGGCGCTGAATAGTTTGCTAAGCGCGTCTATTTCACCCTTGTCTATCAGCTTACGCTTTTCGACCGGCCCGCCCCGCCACTGGTCTACCTGGGCAGTCATAGTCTCCAACTGGTAGTCGAGAAGGTACAAGACCCGGCTCGTATTGCTCTCTTCCAGGCTTAGTTTCTTAGCTCTTTCCTCTCGCCAATTGCCAGCTGCCGCCCACTTGCTCAGTGTCGTTTCCGTGACTTGGATGGCCTCGGCTATGCGCGTCTGGGTCCACCCTTCGAAAAAGAGCGCTTTGGCGGCAGCTTCCTTATTGGCTTTTTTCATTATTCTGCTTTAGCGGAGGTCTTTTTGCTTGCTTTGGTTGTGTTGTTGGTGGTAATAGCACCCGGTTCTCCTAGTTCGAGCATTATAGCGGTTCTTGGGACGTCTTCGTTTCCAGTAGCGCGAAGAGTAAGGTCATATTCTTCGTCTACAGCGGGATCCGGGATAAGTACCAGGTTGCCAGCGCCTACATTCTCTAATGCGGCGGATATTAGAGTTTCTTTTGAAACCGCCTGCTCTTTTAATTGCCTGTTTGCTTCGATCAGTTGTTCCCGTGTAAAGCCTCGGACCCTGTATTGTCCTGGATCATCTCCCTCTTTTATATTTTTTACATGCAGGTCAGTGGTGCTATCCTGGAATACCTTCAAGTTGACGGTCTCATCCGGATTAACTGAAACGATTATAGCGGGCAGTTCCTCCCTTGCGGTTGCGTACGGGTTTTCCGAGCAGGCGCACTGCTCCTTTGATGTTGGGCGATACCTTACGATCCGCCCGATTGAAAGATTGGACATGTGAATTTTGTTTGGTTGTGTTCAGAGTTGAAAACGAATACAGATCCAAAGTTGACACTACCCGGTAAGCCCTCCAAAATGCCTTTGTCACGTGCTACGTATAACGTGGACGGGTATTAGTATACGCTGTATGCGACATGCCCGATTTGTCAGCGCAAAAAGAAGCCTTCAACTTTGGTTCGAAATAAAATCAAAGGCAAAAAAATGAGGTACCGTTGGATCGACGGCGCTATGACTTCGCATGGCTTCCGCTTCCTTATGTCAGGCCGCAGGATGGAGCGAATCAAGCAAAACCCTGTGATGCTGTATATGCACAAGCGGGGGGAAGTGATTGGCTCCTGGGAAAAAATAGAGGATTCGGACGCTGAGGTTTCCGCCGAGTCTAAGTTTGATATGGGGGATGACTTCGCAGTGAAGCTGGCGGGAAAAGAAGAGCGCGGGTTTATTAAAGCTTGTAGCATGTCTGCTATAGTCCACAAGGCCGAAGTGATAGACGGAGAGCCGGTGATTACTGACTGGGAACCTTATGAGGTGAGCATAGTAGATTCGGGTAGTTCGCCCAACGCCGTTACGCTGTGCAATCCAGATTTGTCGGCATTCGACGCACAAACAACCATTATCAATTTAACCGTACCAAAAATGGAGAAAAACGTACTCCCGGCAGCCGTTTTGGTTGCTCTGGGGCTAAAAGAGTCGGCGTCGGAAGAGGCGGCATTGAGCGCACTTAAGACCCTTACTGACGAAAACAAAGAGCTGAGAGTTCAGCTGGCAACGCAGAAAACCGCCCAGGTTAAAGACCTGCTGGATGAGGCGGTAGCTGACGGCCGGATAGCTGTGACCGCAAGGCCGCACTATGAGTCTCTGGCAGCAAAGGATTTCGATGCGACCAGGTCAATTATAGCCGGTTTGGCTAAACCCGTAAACCTGGTATCGTTTGCCACCGGCGGCAAAGAAGGCGATGCGGGAGACGACGCCGAGAAATTGGCAGAGGAGTTTACCAAGCTGGACCGTAGCGGGCGTCTTGTACAGCTCAAGATCGACAATCCGGATCGATATAAGAAACTTTTCAAGGCCCGTTTCGGCACTGAGCCAAGCGCGTAAACAAGATAACACATCCCGAAGAAAGGCGGGCATTCCAACCGGTTGTAAGCCCCGCCGCAGAATTACCATATATCCACCCATTTAATAATAGTTTCAATGGCAATTGAAAGAGAATTGTGGCGTAGCGACATTGTAGATACGCTCTTTGCAGAAAACCCGTTCCTGAACCGGGCGATTATCGCCGATGAGTTCGTTTTGCAGGGAAAGGTAGTACATATCCCCCAAGCGGGCGCGCCGTCGGCTGTGTCGAAAGATCGAAGCTCTTTACCGGCTACTGTTACGCAGCGTACGGATATTGACATCACCTACGCCCTTAACGAATTTACCACTAATCCTATCCTGATCCGGAACATCGACAAGCTTCAGCTGTCCTATGACAAACGCCAGTCGGTAGCAGGTCAGGATATCGCGGCGCTGAATGAGTTGGTTGCCGATTGGGTACTGCGCAACTGGGCTCCCACCGCAGCGGGGAGCATTGTGCGCACGACCGGAGCGAATAGACCTGCCGAAGTAAACGCTACCGCAACTGGTACCAGGAAAAAATTTACGAAGGAAGATATCCTGGCGCTTCAGAAGAAAATGAACAAGGACAATGTGCCTAAGAAAGGCCGTGTACTCTTGCTGCCTTCTGAGTTCCTGGCTGACCTTCTCGAAGATGAAGACCTGATCAAGCGCGACAATGCGAAGGAAGCAGACTACAAAGAGGGTGTGGTACTTCGGCTCTTCGGATTCGAGATCATGGAGCGCTCAAAAGTGTTGACCTATACTAACGCTGGCACTCCCGCACCGAAAG
Source organism: uncultured Cytophagales bacterium (assembly GCA_964559125.1). Taxonomy (GTDB): domain Bacteria; phylum Bacteroidota; class Bacteroidia; order Cytophagales; family Spirosomataceae; genus Ravibacter. Next base: position 102,198 of record CAZLGW010000015.1, on the reverse strand, counting down.
ACCCCGGAGCAGCTGGTGCTACCACGGACAATAACGCAGCCCTTGCATGGCACCCCTCAGCTGTGGAGCGTGCAATGGGAGATGTAACAGCCTTCGAAAACATCGGTGATCCTACCTACTACGGGGATATATATTCCTTCCTTCTGATGATGGGCGGACGTATCCGTCGCAATGATGCGAAGGGGATCTACGCAATAGTCGAAGCCGCAGGCGCTTAATCACAACCCGACCAGGAGCCAAAACAAACGATGGCATTACCTAACGTTTCAATTATCGTGGGCGATGGTGCGCTAGGCCGTACCACCGCCACGGCCGATGGTGTGGCCGGGATGGTCCTTACCGGCGTCGCTGCCGCAGGACTGGCTTTGGATACACCGTCGGTCATATACAGCCTGTCCGAGGCGGTAGCGAAGGGGATTACTTCAGCTACGCATCCACACGCATACGGCCAGATCGCAGACTTTTATGATCAGGCGGGCACTGGCGCTACGCTCTGGATTATCCTGGTAGCTAATACGACCACGCACGCCAACGTTTTTACCGCTGATACCGGCCCGATGGACAAGCTGCTTATAGCTTCTCAAGGGGCTATCACCATAGCAGCTATCAGCATGGGACGGATATCCGGATACACGCCCAGCATGACCGGCTTGGTTGACTACAACCTACCAACCGTGGCCGCAGCAGCGCAAGCCAGGGCGACGGCGGCAGAAGCTCGTTTTGCTCCGGTGTTTATTCTGCTTGATGGCACTTATTTGCTCAACCCGCTTACCAGTGTAACGAGCATTAAAGGTGCGGGGGATCGTGTGGGGGTATTCCTGGGTGCGTCTGCTTCGGGTGATAAAAAGGCAGCGATCGGACGCTTTCTGGGAAGGTTGGCTGGTGATCCCGTTCATCAGTCGATAGCCCGGGTTAAGACCGGTCCGTTCCTGGCAGAAGCCTACCTGACGTCTGGCCTGGCCCTGACCACGTACACCGAAGGACATATTGCGAGCCTGCACGATGCGGGTTATATCGCGCTCAGGACATTTCCAGGTGTATTTGGGGCCTTTGCTACCGACGATGTAACGTTGGCTCAGCCTGCGAGTGACTTTTCAAGCATTACCCGGCGCAGGGTGATGGATAAGGCGATCAGGATAGCTTATGCTGCTTACGTGTATGAGCTGCACGAATCTATAGAGATCCTTTCTGATGGGAGGATCGAGCCAACAAAGGCAACTGATATAGAGTCCACTATCGGTCGGGCGCTTGAACAGCGTATGCTACAGGAGGGGAATATATCAACGTATGAAGTAAGTGTAGATCCGCGACAAAACGTGTTCGCTACCGATAAAATAGAGGTGGTGGTGAAAATCGTGCCGCTGGGCTATCTGAAGGAAATTGTTGTACGCCTGGGTTTTTCAAACCCATCAGCTTAAACGCTATTTAAACGATGATTAATTCAAGAAACTATAGCTGGTCTGAGGTCTTTATCCGAATAGCCGGGATGCTCAGCCTGTCGATTGAAGGTGTTCGTTTTGAGTGGAGACAGGAAAAAGAGTTTGTGTATGGCGCTGGGAATAACCCTCACGACATAAAATCCGGGAATGCTGAGGGTAGAGGAGATTTGACACTTCAACAAAGCGACTATGAGCGCCTTCTGGACATCATTCCAACCGGTAAAATAACTGATCTGCCTCCCTTCAATATAGAAGTAGCATTTGTAAACGAGTTTGGGAAAATGGTTAACTATTCGCTCATCTTCTGTGCCTTTGAGGGCGCTGAGCTGGCGCTGAACCAGAACGACAAGCTTGCGCGGATCACGCTGCCGTTCATGTATTTGCAACAGAAACGTACTCCCAACTAAGATGTTTGAAGTCCCCAGCCCCTGGTCTGAAGTCATAACAGGAGTGGCTTCTGTAGCCACTACCTGGCTTTTTGCACGCCGCAGGAACGAGCTTGAGCTTACCGAGAAGGCTATTGAGATTTGGCGAAAATTGTCGGACGACCTGAAAGCACGTCTTACTGCATCTGAGCAAGAAGTTGAGGCGATCAAGGAAGAGCTGGCGACTGTGAAAACAGAAAACAGCCAACTGAAAACAGAGAACGCCACACTTAAAGCCAAGGTTGAGGGCTTACAGATGCGGCTCGGAAAATTCATCAAGAATTATAACGATGGGCAAGAGGGACATTAACGATGCGCACCCGCGCTTACAAAAGGCATGGAGGCATGTAGAGACGGAATGGGAAAAAAGGTACCCGGGCCAGCTGAAACCCTTCCTGGGGGAAGTATACCGGAGCGACGATGTGCAGCGTGCGCTGTATGCGCAAGGCCGCAGGCCAATAGGCGAAGTGAACCGGCTCCGGCAGGTTGCCGGGCTGGCGCTGATAACGGAAGTGGAAAACCGTAGCAAGGTTACCAACGCGCTCCCCGGTCAATCCAAACACGGACAGAAGCCGTCACACGCTATCGATGTGTACTTTTCTAAAGGAAAGGTGCTGGTGTACGATGATCATCTGTACGATAAGCTATACGCACTATTGTTAGAGGCAGATCCGCAAATCAAGTGGGGCAAGTATTTTAAACTGGTTGATAAACCGCATTTTGAAATTTAGTTATGTCAAAGAAAGAAAATATCAAAAACCCCGGTCAGAAGCAGATCGATGAATGGAAACAGCAGTACGGAGAGGTCCATTTGCTTTCGGTATCCAAAAAGCCTTCTACCGGCGAAATGGTAGGAGAGATGGACGACGAGGATACTTTCAAAGCTTACCTGAAAAAGCCGGATCGCTCCACCCGCAACTACGCGATTTCCACCATGCCACGGAGCATCATACAGGCCGGTGAAGCAGTAGTAAAAAATAGCTGGCTTGGCGGGGACCCGGAACTCAAAGATGATCCGGAGTATTCGGCCAGCGCGGCGCTTCAGGCTATTGAGCTTATCGACACTTACGAGACTAGTCTAAAAAAGCTTTAGAGGAGGAGCCGGAGATAAGAGAGCCCGACGACTCCCGTATCATGTTTGCTTGGATCCGCTACTTTTTCCGGCTGGATCCATACGATTTAGAATACGATGATTTTGCCAGACTGTGGCGGGAAGCCCAGTATCTTTTAGAAACTATCAAACCTGACCGAAATGCCGCGCGTTTATGAGTATGCCATCAGTTTGCAGGATAGGTTTTTGCCTATCCTGAACCGCATTTCATCCGGTTATGAAAAAACTATTAGCCTATGGGACCGGTTGGTTAGCCGGTTCAAGGAGCGTTTTTCAGGTCTTGGAAAGGTTGCGGATCAGTTCCGTACCCGCCTGAATGCGCTCGCAAAGCCGGTAAAAGTAAAAGTAGATAGTTCTGAGCTGGATGCGGCAAATCGAAAGGCTAACGGCCTTCGGTCTCTTATCTCAGGTATCGGCCGGGTCGGGCGTTTTGCCGTAGGTGCTTTGGGTATGGCCTCGCTCGGCGGTGCAGGCATACTGGCTTTGGGTGCCGGTGGTATGGCCTCGGCCCAAAGGGCTCAAGCGGCAAGATTTCAGTTTGCTTCGCAAATGGGCGGACCGACTGCCAGGCTACTCGAATCGGGTGTGAGAAGCTATGCGCCGGAAAGACGTGATGACCTGATGAATGCTGGTCGCTATCTCTATGACGCGAAAATACCCCAGGGCAACCTGATGAACACGCTGAAGCTGCTTAACAATATCAGCACGCGTACGGGCCTGGGAAATACCAACCTGGCTCAAATGATAGGCAGCGTACGGGCGAATGGTAAGCTTGTAGGCGGCGAGTTGGATACGCTACGGAATGGCGGCTTGAACCTGAACCCGGCACTGGCACAAGTGCTAAAAGTCAGTGAGCGTAGTATTAAGCGCCTACAGGAGAAAGGGCTGATCAGCCCGGCAGCGTTCGAGAAGGCTTTGGCTTTGCAGGGCGGTAGGCTGGGGAATCTTTACGAGCAACGCCGATCAACAACAGCTCAGGGCAAAGAGGAATATCTTAGAGGCCGGGTAGCTGAGCGTGTGGAGGCGCTTGGTGAGCGCTTCTTGCCGGTTAAGATGCGTATCCTTGATTTTCTCATCGAACTGGTTGAAAAGGTAGCACCTGCCGAAAAGGCATTGTCTGGCCTGGGAAAAAGTGTCCTGAACGCGCTACGTCCTATTTGGGAATGGTTTGGCCGGATAGGTGAAAGGCTCGGCCTGTTTACTTCCCAGGCGACACCTGCCGAGAAAATAGTAGCTGCGCTGACCTTTGTTTTTGACAAGCTGTCAGTGGCGCTCAACACAGTCGGGCGGGTGCTGGATTGGTTCCTGAATAGCCCGGTAGGAAACCTGATTATCGGGCTGAAGCTGCTAAGCAGCACATTTGGGCTATTGGGCGGAGCAGCTGCATTGTCTTCACCTATCGGAGCGTTTGTAGCTGGTGTGGCAGCAATGGCAGCAGGTCTGGCGTATGCCTACGAAAAGTCAGAGCTCTTCCGACACAGTATACTTGACGGTGTTGAGGGCTGGAAGGTGTTTTTGTCTTCTATCCCGACAGCCTGGAAGCTCTTAACACCAGGCACAATGGGACAGTTTTACGGCTTCGGGAAAGCGATGGATCAGGTGGCCGATGATAATGCGAGAAAACAGATTACCCTGGATAACTATCAGCGGAATTTCCGCTCGGTAGATGATCGCATGAGGGCAAGGTCTTCTCTTTTTAAGAAGATACTTCCGAAGGCTGAAGATCCATCAGGTAATACCCTGGGTGGAGGAACATTCGGCGGGTTGTCCCAGGCGGCAGGGTTGAACAGTACCGTAGGGAATTCGAAAAGTCAGTCAGTTACGATCACCATGCAGTCGCTGGTCAATCACTCAGAAATCAACGTCCTGAACGCCGACGAAGGGGTGGCGGACCTTGAATCGAAAGTTTTGGACGCCCTTAGCCGCTTGCTTTATTCGGCGGGGCATTTAGCCGCTGCCAGATAATGCCGGGATTACCATTAGAAATGCCGCTCCCGCAGTTGGAGCATGTCGATATCAAGCGGGTGGCCAATACCGGTATCGCGATCACTACGCCAATCGAAATCGGCTTAGTAGGCGGACCGCTGATTCTGCTTGAGCACGCCCGTATGACGGTTAGGGGAGCGAATTCGATTGTAAGAAGGCTAATCGCCAAGCGTGGGCAGCAAGCGATCGGATCGGTGAAAGAGTTGTGGGCAACTGACGATTGGGAGATTTCTATTGTCGGGGAGTTTAAAGACCACGGCTTGGATTCGGAGGTTTTCCCAATGTCCAAGGCGTCGGAGATGGCCAATATATTCCGAAACCGGCGCGAAGTAAGGATTGAATCAGACATAGCGTATGCGCTCGGCTTTTCCCGCATAGCTATTTCAAAATTTGATTTAGGCGAAAATAAGGGAGGATGGGTGCCCTACTCCTTCATCGCCTACTCCGACTACGAATTTGAACTTTTTATCACATAACCATATGTCCATATGAAATCTATCAAAATTTTAGGGGGTTTGGCCCTGTTGTGTCTTACTTTATCTGCGTCCGCTATGCTGGAAATGTCGTATGAAATCAAGATCGGTAATAAGTACCTGAAGGGGCTTGAATCGGTAAAAATTGAGAAGAAACAGGAGTTGCTGTCTGACAGCTGTGTGATCACCATCCCTTCAATGATCAGGGGAGTGAAGATCGACGTTGAAAACCAGATCAAACGTGGAGATAAAGTAGAGGTAAAATTAGGTTATGGCGATGATCTGGCTACTGAATTTTCCGGCTACCTGCGGGCAATCGTAGAGGGTAGCACCCGTAACCCTATGCGTCTTGAGTGTGAAGATGCGATGTATCTAACCCGCCGCTATATAACGCCAAAAGTTCTTACCAATATAGATGTGAAGGGTATCATTCGGTACGTGCTTTCGGAGGTCAACCCCCAAATAGAGACTCCTTTCACCTATGCTTCGGATATCTCCGGCTATAAGTGGGATAGGTTTGTAATCCATAATACTACCGGATATGAAGTTCTGGACAAGCTTCGACAGGAGTCTGGCCTGATGATATACGCAAAAGGAAGAGAGCTGCACGCGCACTTGGCATTTACTGAAGGGGTTGGGAAACTCGTAAAATATGATTTCTACCGCAACATAGAAGATAGCAATAGCCTTGAATACATGAAAGAAACCGACGCACGTGTGAAAATTAAGGTCGTGGGCAGGACGGAAAAAGGCGCAAAGATCACGGTAGAGGCGGGGCTTGACGGCGGGGATCAACGTATTTTCCAGCGCCCGGAAATCTCCAACCGTGAGACACTATATAGTATAGCCAAGGCAGAATTAGCGAAAATGAATTACGAAGGTTATCGCGGGAATATCCGTGCATGGTTGATCCCCTATTGCGAACCGGGTTACGCAGTGGAGCTGGGTAACGGCGACGATACATCACGCAAAGGCAGGTACTATGCGCAAGGCGTAGAGGTGGAGTTTTCAAGAAATGGTGGTGTTAGAACAGTAGAACTTGGTAGAAAGCTTTCATAAGTGGCATCCAGGCAGGACATATTAGATTTAATAGTCAACAGAAAGCAGACGGCCCAGTGTTATCCGGCTACTGTGGTTTCAGTGTCGGGTAGTACAGTAACAGTCAAAGCCTGGGATGAAATGGAAGTGGCTGGCGTAAGGCTTTTAGCATACCATCAGGCCGATGAGGGTTTTCAGCTCATTCCAAAAGTGGGTAGCGTGGTGATTGTTGCTGCTATTGATGGTGATATAAGCAATGCCTGCGTGCTTCAGTATGCTGAAATTGACCGGATCGAATCGGCGATAGGTGATACAAAATTGAAAGTAGACAAGGATGGTTTTTCTTTCGAAAAAGGAAGCGTCTCTGTCGAAATCAAGCAAAACGAACTATTGTTTTCCCAGGAAGGAGCGATCATATCTATTTCCGGCAATAAAGTTTCCATTGAAGCGGGTGGGGAAAGCCTGAAAAACTGGCTGGATGGGCTTATTCAATGCCTCAATACGTTCACCGTCATGACCTCGACAGGCCCGGCTCTTCCGGCCCCTGATTCAATCGTCGCTCTGGCTCAACTAACGGCCAAAATAAACCAGTTGCTGAAATGACAGACTTTGCGACCGACGAATCCGGAGGGGTTGTGATACGTAATGGTGACCTAACGCTAAGAGAGAGTACCGTGCAACACCAGAAAGATCTAATTGTATCGGAAAAAGGATGGTGGCATCATAACCCGACAGTTGGAGTAGGTCTGACCCGTTGGCTGAACGACCATAGTATAGGCGGTTTGCCGGGAGTTGTGAGAGGAGAGCTTGAGCGGGACGGGCAGGAGGTGAAAAATATAAGCGTCGCTGAAGGCAAGCTTTCTATTAACGCTGACTATCCATGAAGGAATATACCGTATTACCCGGACAGAGCCTGTTTGACATCGCTTGTACCATATACGGCGGTATCGAAGGTATTTTCTGGCTGATCGATGATAACCGGCTGAATGGTCCTACTGACAGGATCCTGCCGGGTGACAAGTTAAAATACAGATCGGCTGTTGTGTCAGCCCGCGTGCGCGACTATCTGCAAGGATACCCGATAATTGCCACGATTGTGACAGCGGATCAGTCGGAAGGTATCTCCTTTTGGAGACTTGAAGAGTACCAGGTACAATAGCTGAGAAATCATATACAAAATCCACATCTAATTATATAATGAGAACACAAGAAGAAATCCTCCAGGAAATGGATGAGGAGTTTGCTAAACATCCCGAGCTCTCCGATTTGAACAACAATAACAGCGCGGTGTCGCTCTGGCAACTGCTCAAAAAAATGTGGGTGACGCTGGTGCAGCTTTTGGAATCGCGCTGGGACAATCTGAAAGCAATGGTAGATGCCAGGATCGTTGCCACCAAAACAGGCTCTACCAAGTGGTATGTAAAGCAAGTCCTTGCTTTTCAACTGGGTGATTCGCTCGATGTAATCGACGGGGTTGCAGGGTACGCAGTCGTAGATGAGCAAAAAAGAATAGTGGTTCAGGCTACTGCAACAGAGAATAGGGAAACAGGCCGGATATCAATTCGTCTTGCCAAATCAGCCAGCGCCAACGAGCTGGCCGCCCTTGAGGACGGTGAAGTGTCTGCTGTGCGGGAATATGTACATCAAATCAAGATCCCAGGCGTCCCGATAGATGTTTTCTCACTTCCTGCTGATGAGGTGAAAATTACCGCCAGGGTGCGTGTAGACCCCCAGAAGATAACAACCATCGGGACAGATGTAGCAGACGCGGACAAGTACCCCGTTATATCGGCGATATCCGCCTATTTGCGTTCCCTTCCTGATGATTCGGTGCTATCCTGGACGGCACTCACGGACCACCTTCAGGCTACGCCGGGCGTTCGGGACTTTGTGATAAGCGAGACTGCTATTCGCAGGCCCGGTACGTCCGTATGGATTCCGGCCGGGAGTGCCGTAGAAAGCCCGGCAGGGCATGCCATTCTTCATGCAGACAGCGTCTTAACTTATATTTCCTGACTATGCTTATCGTTGATATTATAAGCTACGTACGGCAGCTACTGCCTCCTTCCTATCGGAATCCCTCAACGACAGGGATGATATCGGTACTTTTCCGACCGATTGTTCATCTCATTAATGAGTATAACGCATATCTTTCCCTGTTGCAATTTGACATTGCTAATCCTGTCCAGGTGCTGGCACTTCAGCACATCCTCAGGGAATACGTTCACCCGGCTATCCGTGTGGTAGATGGCAATTTCCAGGAAATCGATTTCAGAGTGCTCGTTCCACCGGCCCTAACGAATGAGGAAAACGCATTACTTGTCTCGCTTCTTGAGCGATACCGACTGCACTCTCGCCGGTACGATATATCTGTACAGGCCAACTGGGGCCCAGGTGGTGCTGTAGGAGGGCTTTCGTGGGTGCCGGGATATCCCAGGATCAACAAAACTGAAAACGGTTGGGTGATTACTTATGGGATTCAACAGACCGGATTATACTGGGACCGGCTACGCAATGAAACGACTGGTCAGCTATATGTCAATGGTCAGGTAGCATTTATCGGCGGTGGGGTATTTCAGCGGGTAGTGGACACTCCCGGCGTGTATTCTATCAGAATCGGCGGTTTGCAGGCGACCCTTGTCGCAGATAACGATGGTGTAATCTGCGATCTCTCCTATGATACTACGCCTGTAGCAGAAGTGACTGGGATTAATGCCAGGTTGAAAATATCCCTGTACTCATCTCGCTCCAATATAGGTCCTTTCGTAACACGCATTTATAACTCGGCCAATGGGCTGATGGGTGAGGTAAATCATACCGTCCACAATGGGTGGATTGACATACCCAGATATGAAGATGGCCCCTATCGGGTTGAAACTGTCGATAGGTTCGGTTGTCAGACCCCGCGTGTCAATATCAATATAGGGCTTCCGCTGGCTTGGAGTCCCGGGTTCCCCCAAGTTGATGAAGATTTGAAAATATGGGTTTCGGTTAACCAGGCCGGTACTTTTCCGGTGCTCATCGAGTTGGCGTCGGGTGGAGCCGCGCCGGAAGTTGATGCGGATTGGACCTTTGAGGCTCCTTTCCAGGAAAAAGGCACCGCTGCACCTGTATTATCGAGCGGGGTATATAGGGTGATAGTTGGGGAGCTTGAGACCACAGTGACCGTTACAGGAGCGGCACTGACATGTGATCTCATTTGGAACGATGTTGCATTTCCTTCCAGCCCATCATCGCTTCAGTACCGGCTCAATGACGGACAGCAAGAGTTGAAACCCATCCTCTATTCAGGGCGCGCCAACCTGAATCCGTTCTATCTTGAAATCTTTAAAAACTCAAACCCGGTCGCCGGTTACAGCTTTTCTGCGCATAATACATGGGTGCCAATCACGTCCTTGCCTGCTGGTGAATACCAGGGGCGTGTTACCGATAAATTCGGCTGCCGCACACCTTTGCGTACGTTTGTTGTGACCGAAGAACCAGGAGGAGGGGTTACGCCCCTGAATATATCATCTGTCATAGTTAATACCACGGCAGGCCAGTACGTTTTGTCTGTTTCTTTTTCGGGCGGGTCCGGTTTAAAAACCATCCAGGTAGTAGCCGCATCCGGCCTTATCACCTCCGTTACCGGTGTATCTGTAAGCCCCAGGTCGGTTACACTCCCGTCGGGTACTCCTGCGCAAACTGTTAAAGTAGAAGTTTCCGATGCGTCCGGCAGCCAGGAGTATACAGGTGTAGTTTTGCCTGAAGCGCCTGTATCCGGAAATATTGCGCCTTATCGATGGTCAGAGGGATTCCAGAAATATATCAATATACAGGTAACCGGAAGCCCGGGCAACTGGCTGATTAATGATTTGAGCACTTTTGTCATTCCATCTACCCACGAGCGATATTATTATGTCGGCAATAAGAGGATCAGGCAAACAGGGCCGCTAGTGAACGAGCCCTGGCAAAGTGATTTTCCGCTTGATGTGGTAGTATTCTTCGTCAAGAAAAGCCTCAATAATCTTAACACTTGGATCCATCCGAAACAACATGGTGGAGACTGGGGCGATCCTAACGGCGGTTTATCCTTAGATAAGGCCGATATAGGAGCATTTGAATCATTTACTTTTACGAAATCATAAAATGGCTGTTAACATTGATTGGCTCGACCTAAAACCTCTCGGCTGGCAACCTTCTCAGGTTTCCTCCTGGGGCAGTACTTCTCCTGAATTTTCTCTTCCCGGGAAAATATACATGCCTGACGTACCGACTGCCGGAGATACGATAGCCTCAGCTATTGCCAGGGGCCTCACACATGTAAGTAAGAACAAAGCTGTTGACTCTGGCGAGTCAGTACCTTATGGGAAGTATTATAATGACGTGCCTCAAACCTGGATGATCTGGCAGCAGCCAAACAACAACCCATTCTCGCTCAACGAAGCTCAGAGCAGGGCAAGAGGCCAATCTGCTGATATTTCATGTCATCTATGGGTGGGCGAGACCCAGGAGGGACAGGACTGGATTGAGCAAAATAACCCGATGTGGCGCTGGTTTTATGACGAATTGATAGATCGATACGAAGCCAGGGCACTTGTAGATGGCCTGCCATGGTATGTGTCGCATAACTATGGTGGGAACTATCTTCCTGAAGTATATACCCTGGGTCTCGGCGATCTTAACGCCAAAAGGGCTTTATATACCAATCCGGCGTCAGCGTTCCCCAATTGTTCATACTCGCCAGGCGGGACACTCTCCCGTTTGAACCTCCACTGTGCGGGAGTATATAACATGTACTTTGATCATCGGGATACGATCTTCGATAAAATATTTGAGCTGGAATGGGCTAAAAAGCTGGTTGGTAATGTGGTGATATTTGCTTTCCCGGTATTTGAGTCACTTCCCGGCTTCGAACATCAGGTTTATACTACCGATCCCGTCGGGAAGGTCGGCGTCTCAAACAAACTGCCGCTTCCGGCCGGGGAGCTGCTTTCGCTTGGATATATATCCGCCGAATGGGGTGACGGGCTGATATGTTGGGGCCAGGCCTTTCAAAGAACAACCGATTCCAACAGGATCAATGTGGGGCTTCCCGAATGGGGCCAGGGACCGGGAAAGTATCGTTGGCAACCTGCACCCGGATCGCCTTCAAGTTTTCCCTATTTACCTCTCCACGCAGGAGATTTTTTTCCATCCGGTATACATGCCGCTAATTACGATTGGCTTCATTGGGGGTATGAATCTCATACCAAATCGATGCCTACTTATTCAGGGGAGCGAAGATACGCGTCTTATAGAATAGGTTCGGGAGCTTGGAGGGAGCGAGAAGTAGACGGTTCGGATGTCGTTTGGGCCAAACGCGATAAAGTGGGGATAGCATCTGTAAAAAAGGAGGGGAATCACCGCAAAATTATGTATATCAATCCATACGCGGATAACATATCTCGCCCGATAGAAATCCGAGATCCGTGGGATAGTAATATCATCTATAGCACCAGCGTATGCACCCCCTGGATACATGTTGCGAATACGACGATTTAAATAGTGTTTAAAAATGGCTAAACAAACGATATCCTATCTCAAAGGCAGATTCCATACAGGAGCGAAGCCAACGCAGAGCGACTTTGCGGATATTTTTGACTCGTTCGTTCATTCCGACGATCTTGAGATCGCAAACAATACTGCAATTGATGCACGTATTACCGATTATGACTCCAATCAAAAGGAACTATCTAACTCAGGTTCTGTTAGGACGGTTGGGGATGTTCTAGATGTATTCGTGGGATGGGATTCCTCCCAAAGGTTGAAAACAGCGCTGGAAAGCATAGGAGGATCCCCGAAATGGGAAGATATCCAGGAGAGGCCTGAGAGTTTAGCAGTTGTGTGGGATGAGGTACAGGTGAGTGTAGACACTTTCCTTGCCGGAAATAATGCCCCTCAGCCGCCTACCAACGTCATGCAACTTATCAGCCCTGTAAGTATTGCACGGGGTATAGGGGGTGTATCAGCGAACGAAAAAACAGTTGTTCGCGATATCAACGCTACTTTTTTTCGCGTCCAGGTTGTCGGTAGCAGCTTGCAGCAATGGACGCAGCGTATCAATAGCGTTGTTTTTGGCGTCTCACCTCGGGTGAAGTTGGAATGATAAGGGTTTTGATTGTTAATGCGGATGGTTTGTTGGCTGCTATGCCAACGCAAGAAGAATACAGGGCATCTTCTTATAATATGGGCGATGTCCGTGTTTTGGGGTTGGTAGAGTGCCCCAATGACTTGTCCGTTAAGATATACGGGGAGCGATCAAGGGTGAGGGTCTTACTGCCGGAATATCCCTCTCCTTCAGATGTAGAGGGGGCTTGGCTTTGGATCTCGGTAATTAATGGCCTTGTCGTGCTTTTATAGGAAATATATGTAATTATGAAGCGAAGATCCTGGTCTTTCTCGTATACTATTTTTTACCTCACATGGCTTTTAATATTCTGCCTGGTATTTTACTTCTGTGGGTAGTGTTTTATTGTTTTTGTGCAATTTGACGCCCGGTCAAGTTTTTTACATTTGGAATTACGCATTTTTACATTTCGAATTGTGATTTAATTACGGCAACTATTAACTAAGACAAATAAAATGCCCCTACCCCCGAGTCTTTAAAACAATTTTTATCCAGATCTTCTCTATACTGTCCTCACCCTTAAAAAAAGGTCTTCGTACTACTTGTACAAAGACCTCCCTGATTATGGACCTTTCATAGCGTATAGCCCGCAGTGCCTGCGTATCTTTTTTTTACATACAGCTGCTGCAGCCCGGTGGGGTACCAGATTGACAAATGCAATCGTCGTATTAACGCGCTCCTTTGCTTCGCCCAAAAGATCCCTGTCGCCGGATATAGTCTCTTTGTTTCTTTTCTACTTCTTTTATCTCTTCTTCAGAGAGCTTTTTTCTGGGGTTAAGTGGAAAGTCGGTAGCTTCCGGATAGTCGGGTACCAGCTCCCTGAACTGTTTTTTGCTTTTGTTCTTTTTTATTTCAAATTCATCATAAATATGCCCCGTAGCGGTATATGCTTTAAAATTCAGCGATTTGTCATTCATTTCAATATGCTGAAACAGCTGTACGTCAGAACCCATCCGGTCATACCACTGGGAGTATCCCAACGTATACATCCTGGAGCCGGCTATAGACACGACATAAACGGGACCTTTAATTGATTTCTTCCGGGCACCATTCAACTCTATTCCTCCTCTCGAATAGCCGTGATCGTGGCCGGTCAGCACGAGATCTACACCATATTTTTCGTAGAGAGGAAAAACAAGATCGTAAAAAGCCCCTTTATTTCTGTGAGCAGCGATCGGAACGACAGGCTGATGCTGGGCGACTATCAGCCATTTTTTGGTATTCTCTCTGAAGAGTTGTTCCAGCCATTTCAAATAGGATTCCGTTTGGTCTTTTTTCAGGAAGTCCTTATTATTGATCATGATGAAGCGGGTATTCTGGTAATCGAAATAATAGCTACCCATCTCGTTGAGTTCCCGGGGACTGTTATTAGGAAAAGCGAACATATTTCCCCAAAAGCCAGCCAGTTCCGCATTTCGCGTACCCTGGCTATTCTCTCTATATTCATGATTGTCGGGAATCGCCGCTACTGGTTTCGATGCCAGCAGCCACCCTCCGGCCTGGAAAAAAGCCTTAAACTCATTGTCGGTGGCGCTGTTGGTGAGATCTCCCGTAAACAGGTAGAAGGAAGCCTGTGGAGCCGTGAAGGCAGCTTCGCGGATCACCCTCGGATATTGGCTATCCAACCCGTGCTGTACATCTGAAATGAATATGAACGAAAAAGGGTTATCCTCTTTCTGTGCGGTTTTAAACTGGAACCACTCGCTCCTGCATTCATCGTTACCGACCCGATATACATACCGGGTATCAGGCTCCAGGTTTTCGAGACTGACCCGGTAGTAGGTATATTCGTAACCGTAGTCCTGCTTTGTAATACTTGCCGCCGTTACCTTTTTTGCTTTATTCTCAAGCTCAGGCCCCGGTTCGTCCCGTACAATTTCCGCATACCCGGCCGTCACACCGGGATCGGTACGCCAGGATACCACCTGCCGGGTACTAAGGTCGTCGGTAATGCCAAGCGAGATAAGCGTCGGCTGCTGAGATTCGCATTGGGCAGTTCCCGTTAAATGAATATTAACAGAAACCGAAAAAACTATAATAGCAGTTAAAACACGCAGAATTGGAGCTGACATATTAATATGCAAAGTTAAATTCTAACCTTTATCCTGAAATTATGCGCCTTCTTGTCAGGCACGATATCGGTTTGCCGTAGCACACTATCGTTAATAGCATCGTAAGTAACCACCTTTACTTTATTTTCTCCCGGGAAAAAGCGATAGATCCTGAGCCCGCCACTGTCCGAAGCGTTGTAATCACTCAGAAGGGCATGTACGACGTTTCCGTTATCTCCTGTTTGTGTGAGGTATACAGCGTTAGAACGGCTTTGATCGCCCGAAAAAATGAGCTGTATGTTTGCGTGTTTACGGAAGCACTTATCCCACATTTCCTGTCCGGAGTTGCCGATGCTTCCATGGCATTTTTTCCATAACATCACTCCCTTGGGGTTCTCGAAGTAGTCTTCCGGCTTTACGGGTTTTTCTCTTGGTCCGAGGAACATGTGCGTAGTCACTATTGCAAACCTGTTTTTGTATTGCTCCAGCACTGAATCCGCCCATTTCAACACGTTGTCCGGCGCGTTGCACTCCAGGTGCAGGAACAGGAAATCGATCCCCGAAGCCGAAAACAACTGGTAGCTGTTCGCATTATTACCGGATATCCCGTCGGGTAATTCATCGTCTTTAAAATACCCGCCGTACCAATCGAATCCCGAAAATTTGGAAGCCGGAAAATACTCCTGGTACAAGGAGGATTTCCCGGAAGATTGCATGTCATGATTCCCCACTGAAATGCCGTATGGGATCAATCCGTGCAGTTTCTTCATGTGTTGTGATGCAAAATCCCATTGCTCCCGGTTGTTGATATCTACTACATCTCCGGCATGACTCACAAAGACAATATTCTCTTTTTTGATGTTCCTGACGATCCAGTCTGTCTGCGATACGAGTATGGGGTTGCTCAGTAGCTCCTGGCTTTCGGGCGTTTTTTTGGTGCCCTTCCCGAAATAGCCCTGCGTATCGGACATCACGACAATGCTGAAACTATCTTTCGAACCGGAAGTTGAGCCGGTCGCTGTCGGCACCTGCCTGCTGCACCCGGCGAGTATTAAAACCCCGATAAAACAGATCTGAAGTTTTATTTTTGTAGTGAACATAAATCTGATTTACAATAAGTCTACCTTTAGTATCCCTGGTTTTGTTCTATCTCCGCTCCAGTATTACTCTCTATCTCACTGAATGGAATAGGAAAAAGGTTGTGATGCGGCGCTACATCCAGGCCAAATTTAGCCGATACCGGATTCCCTTCCGCATACCGGCTTACCCGGTCATACAAAAGCCCTAAACGATTTAAAGTCAATCTTCGCTTTTCTTCTACTCCTAGTTCCCGCATTCTTTCGTCGAGAATGAACTGTATGTCTATCATATCAGGGGTTACGGGCTTTGCGTTCGCCCTTGCGCGTACGACGTTTATATCTGCCGCCGCACTTGCCAGGTCGCCGTTTCCTAAGTGGGCTTCAGCTCTGAGCAGGTAGGTTTCTGCCAACCGGATAAAGTACTGGTCCGAGTAAGTAGTGCCGGCAGCTGATGCGTTGAGCGTTTTCAAATTAGCATCAACAAAAAGTTCTGCGGGATGCTGGCCTGGTGTCGTTACTTTCGATTGATAGGGGTACCAGGAACGAAGCGTATCGTTAACGGCTTGTCGGAAGATATGCGAATAGTCTGATATCTTGTGTCCATACCATACAGAAGCAGGGTTATTGAATTTGACATCTCTCACAAAATTGTATTCCGAATTCCTCATGTCATCCCAGTCATATTTCCAAATGGTATAATTAAAATGATTGGTTCCTCTCAGACTACCGATCCCCCTGCCTCCTGAGTAATCAGAAACTCCCAGAGGCAAAAACGGAACCTCTCCGGTCGGGTCTTTATAAGCAAACACATAGGGTCGCGGCGCATGCTCGCGTTCCAGTTGCGGTCCGGCCAGTGCGGCCGAACGGGTAACCCCTCCCAACACATCTACTTCATACTGGAACACCCATATTCCTTCGGTATTTCCGGCGCTTCTGTTTTGATTGTAACGCCTGAAAAGATCCCAGTAAACGTCGCCCGGTTCACTGGCGAGAGAACCGAAACGTTCGGTCATCAAAGCCAGGTTTGGGTTATTGATAACCTTCGAGCTGGCTTCTATGGCATTTGCCCACCTCCCGAGAGCCACATAAGTTTCAGCCAGCAGGTGGTTGGCTGCATCGGCCGACACTTCTCCATCACGTACCCTGTCAATAGCAGGCAGGTTGCCGGCGGCAAATTCCAGATCTGCGGCAGCCTGTTCGTAAACTTCGTTACGGGAAGCCCTTACATAGTCGGTTCTGGGTTGTGAAACCTCTTCCAGTTCGATGGGAACCCCGCCATATAAATGAGCCAGGTTTCGATAGCACAACCCTCTGAATAAACGTGCGCTGGCTTCTATTTGTCGCTTCTGCTCATCCGTTATTTGAGAGGATTGCAGGCGGTTCAGAATGATATTTGCCGATGAAATTATCTTATAGTAACCTCGCCACGGGCTAAGTGCATAGGTACTGACCACGGTCAGTGAAGCAGGATAGCTCCCAAAGCGATTGTTCAGATCGACGGCTCCGTTGTAACCGATATCGGTTCCGTACAGATAGACATAGACAGGCATATTCCCATCTGACAACTGCACTCTTGTCTGATCGTACAACGAATAAACCGCCGCATTAAAATCATCATAACTGACATAAGCGTTTTCGAGACTATTGAAATCCAACGGAACCTCATTAAGGATTTCAGATTCGTTACAAGCAATGCTTATAAAGAGGCATGCGAGCCAGGCACGGCCTTTTACTAGAGATATCATATCAAATTCATAATTTTAAATCTTTCAAAAACTCAGATCAATTCCCGCAGATACTCCCCGCATAACAGGCATACCGTTCCTATCAAGCCCCGCACCGGTTTCAGGATCCCAACCCACCCAGTCTGTCCAGGTTGCTAGGTTCTTTCCACTACCAAAGATTTTAAGTGATTTAACCCCTATGCGCTGCGCAAGGGTTACGGGTAATGTGTAAGCCAGGGTCACATCCTGCAGGCGGACAAAGCTCCTGTTTCCGTAATAGGCATAGTCGATGGCAGCCCCTTCCACTAACCCCCTGTACCGGGCGCCGGGGTTAGACGGAGTCCAGTAATCCACTTCTTTCCATAAATTATTCCTCCGACCATTATCACTCAGGGCAAGTGAGGGTTGGTTTCTTCCCAGGTAACTCCTTTTCCCCCCTTGTATGGAGTTTATAAACACCCTTAAGGTAAAATTTCTGTAATTGAACTCATTCAGAATACCAAAATTAAAGGCAGGGTCCTGTCTTCCCCTGATCACCCTGTCGTAGGGATCGATAACGCCGTCATTGTTCTGATCGACGATCCTGTGAGTTCCAACAAAAAAGCCGGAAGGTTCTTCTTCCCCAAGCTGAATAATACCGGCCGATTCATAGTCGAATATCGCGCTGATGGGCTGTCCGATAAATAACCCGCTCGCTACAAGATCATCCTCCTTACCATCCCCATCGAGGTCAAGCCCGAGCAGCGACACGATCTTGTTCCGGTTTGCTGCCATGTTGAAGTTGATATTCCATTGAAACCCCTTTAGATCCAGGGCTTTCGCATTTAATGTCAGCTCCCCGCCTTTGTTGGCTACATTACCGATATTGGTCGTAATGGTGCCAAAACCTGTAATTTGCGGTAGTGAGACATTATAAATCAGGTCGTTGGTAGTAGTTTTATAGAAATCCAGACTTCCTGTCAACCGGCTTTTCAGCAACGCAAAGTCAATACCAAAGTTAAGCCCTGCCGTCGTTTCCCACGACAGGTTGGGATTACCCATGCTCGTCACCTGTTGTCCGAATAAGGTAGACCCTCCCTCGCCAAAAACATAGGCGGGAAACATGGAGACCCTTGCCAGCGAGGCATAGCGGTTGACCAGGTTGCCGTTGGTACCATAAGAAATCCTGAATTTCAGATGATTAAGCCAGTCATATTCAAGGAATGACTCCTCACTGGCAATCCACCCCACCCCAACAGAAGGAAACAGCGCCGTTTTCCGGTTACGGGCAAAGCCGGAGAACCCGTCCCGCCTGATCGTAGCCGTGAACAGGTACTTATAATTATATTCGTAATTGACCCTTGCCATCTGGTACAAGTAGCTTTCTTCCCATGCCCCGGAAGAGATGGTTTGCAATGTTCCCAGGCTCAGATCATGATAGCTAAGCCTTAAATTGGTATAATTGACCCCGTTTGCTTCTGTCTGTTCAAAATTCCGCTGTCTTCGCCCATACACGAGGGTGACGCCCAGGTTATGACGTTCTCCCAACTTCTTTTTATAGTTAAGGATATTGTCCAATGTCCAGTCGTAAGTGCTGCTGTTCGCCTTAAATGCTCCCCCCGACGCACCGTTGGAATAGGGATTACTATTAAAATTCTTGGACCAGGCATAGTTATTGCCAAAATTCAGTCGGTAATTCAGGCCCTTGATGAAGGGAATATCCAAGTCTGCATAAAAGTTGCCGAACAAGCTCCCTTGCTTATCCAGATCATCGGCCGATGAAACCAAAAATGGGTTGGGATTATTTGTTCCGTTAGGGTTTAATAGCTGGTTTCCTTCCTCGTCTGTGGGGCTGATCAGGGGACTCATGATTGTAATGCCGCTCAGGTTAGGAGAAACACCCGAATAATCCATGAATGATGCCGACGTTTGCGCGCCTATCTTAAACCAGCTCAACACCCTGTTTTCAAGGTTTATCCTGAACGTCGACCTGTTAAACAGATCGTTCATTACAAACCCTTTCTGCCTGGTAAACCCACCGGACATATAGTACGAGATCGCGCCGCTGGATCCGCTAACCCCAAGGTTATGCGCCATGATATGTCCTGGATTTGTAGTATTCCTCCACCAGTCATAATCCGTCCCGTTCTCATATCCGTTCCGGAATTCCGATCCTATGACAACATCCAGGTAACTGTAGTCATCGCGTAGCTGTACATAATCAGGAGCCCGGTAGGCTATACGCCAATCGACGTCAGCAGACTTTTTCAGGAACTCTTCCCGGTTCATGAGAGTCAGAGAATTAGTAGGATGCTGTGTGGTAATAGAGCCTGTGTAGTTAAAAACCGGTTTGCTATCTTTCTCCCCCTGCTTGGTTGTGATAAGAAGCACTCCATTTGCTGCCTGAGCGCCGTAAATAGCAATACTGCTGGCATCCTTCAAAACATCTACTGACTCAATATCATTGGGGTTCAGGTCGCTTAAAGCTCCCTGATAAATAATGCCGTCTACCACCAGTAATACGTTTCGATTCCCACTGATTGTGGTCCGCCCTCTTATTGAGATTGCCGGGTTTTGTCCTGCTCTGCTGACTTGCCCTATATTCAATCCCGGAACAGTTCCCTGCAGAGATTGGGCGATGTTGACATTGGGTGATTCCCGAAATGCATTGATATTCGCCCTGGCCACAGAACCCGTCAGATCACTCTTCTTCTGCGTCCCATAGCCTACCACCACAACCTCCTCCAACGCCTTGTCATCCACTTCCAATACGACCTCTAACCTCGTCCTGTTTCCCACCACCACTTCCTGGCTCAGATACCCCACAAAAGAAAAAACAAGAATCGTCGTTTCATCCGGCACTTCAATAGTAAACGAGCCATCCACATCCGAGATCATCCCCCGCTGCGTTCCTTTGATCAAAATGCTGACACCCGGCAGCCCCTCCCCACTTTCATCCACAATCCTTCCTGTCACGGTATGAAAAGGTTCAGGCTCAGGCAGGATTGGTTCCGGCACAGGCGGTACAGCAGACTGTGCAGCGCTTTTGCTCAGATCCTTCCTGATCACAATATTCTTGTTAAAGATCTTATACGACAACGGCAAGCCGCTGAATAGCTGATCCAACGTCTCTTCGATTGATTCATTATGGATACTAACAGAAACACGTTGATTAACAGGTACTTCCATTTTATCGTACAAAAAAAGATAGCTCGTTTGCTTCTCTATCGCTTTAAGCGCCGATTCAAGCCTGACATTCTTTTTTTCCAGGTAAATCTTCTGGCCATAGCCCGTACCCCACGCCTGCGTGAGGACAACCAATAGAAAAAAGGTGAGCAGTTTCATTTTCAACAACAAATTAGGGGGTATGATCAAATCATACCGCATCCTGTGCCTGGATATGGCAATTATCTCCATATATTTGTATGGTTAGGGTAAAACATAGGTTATTTCCGCACAAGAAATTACTTCGTGATAAAGCCCCGACTGATAAGGGAAGATGTCGCAAGCATTTTCCCTTTTTTTGGGCTTTGATATTACAGGTCTAGGGAGGTTGCGCTTTTACGGTCATTTTCGAACGGGTAAGTGGTTATAAAATTTTTATTGACATTTCCTAACTCCTATTAATATACGTCAAGGCGTTATGATCATTTTCCTGCCCTGTATCCGGTAGTTGACTCCGGCATATTCAAACATCTCCATAAAATCGGATAGCTCCACACTCCTCGGGACTTTCCCGGTAAACTGCTTTTCCGGTATTTTCCCTTCATAGCCGACTTCAACGTCATACCAACGTGCAACCTGCTGCATGATAGAACCTATATCTGTCTCCTTAAAATAAAACAGGCCGTTTTTCCAGGCGATCACCTCCTCTACATCTACTTCGGCTATACTGACCGGTCCGTTTACCGGGACGCTCGCCTCCTGGCCCGGCTTAAGAACATTTACTTTTCCCCCGCTTTGCAACGAAACGGATCCTTCCACCAGCGTGGTCCTCGAAACCGCCTCGTCGGGATAGTGCTTGATATTGAAGCTGGTTCCGAGCACCTCCACTTCATTAGCACCGAAAATCACCCTGAAGGGCCGCTCAGGATCTTTCCTGATATCAAAGAACACCTCCCCTTCTATCTCCACTCTCCTTTCATTTGTTCCGAAACCGGCCGGGAACCTTATCAGGGAAGATGCATTGAGCCATGCCACGCTCCCGTCGGGCAGGCTGATCCGGAACTGGCCCCCTCTCGGCGTCGACACGGTATTGATCCGGTATTCCTGAATCTGGTCGCTGTTCTGACTATAGGCGATTTCGCCGTCGCCTACTTTCTTTATTTCGGCGTCGCCCTGCTGCGAGATCACGCCTTCCGCCGCATCATCCAGCGTGATCACCGATCCGTCTGCCAGGGTCAGTATAGCCCGGTTTGTTCCGGGTTTTATGTCGGGCTGTATCTCTGTCGTAACAGGCTCTTTTTCTTTTCTGCCTCTATCCCATTTCCACCAGCCTCCGGCCATACAAATGAGGGCTACAGCCGCCGCCACCGAATATTTTCTCCACCAGTGATTTCTACGCTCCTGATTTTCGGCAATTCCATCGTAGTCTCCACTCCTGAATTCTCCCCTGCCTGCTAAAGGGATTATCGAATTCAGGATCCTGTCAGTCACTTCCGGTGAAAAGACTTCGTCATCGCTCTCCTTAAGGTCGTCCCATGCAGCTCTCGTCAGCTCCGCGAGCATATCGTCGCTATCTGACCTCCTGACAAGCTCCATAAGCTCATTTATCTCTGTGTCAGAGGCATGACCGTTATAATAACGATGAAACAAATAAGACAAACGGTTATACGATGCGTCCATCCGGTTAAGAGTTGATCCGTACAAAAGTCTTTACACCTGTTAAGACAACAGGCTGGTTAAAAAAGGGGGTATGCTTCGGGGACTTTTATTGAAAAAAAAGAAAAAATACGGATACGACCACTTTTACCCTCTCCAGGATATAAGCGCTGATGGATTCCGTGGCCAGTTGCAGGTACTTTTTTACCGTTTCCCTTGACAGGCCCAGCTGATCTGCTATTTCGCTGTATTTCTTCCGTTCGTGCCGGCTTAAAAGATATACTGTCTGCTGCCGGGGCGGAAGGCGGTTGATGGCTTCGTCGATCAGGTCATAGCGATCGGGTTCTTCAGATTGTGAAACGGAGAAAGAGCTCTCCACAAGCTCCCAGTCTTTGTCGCTCAGGATCACCCTTTCCCTCGCCGCTTTCTTAAGGCTGTTCAGCGCGTGGTTCTTTGACACGATATAAAGGTAAGCGCGCAGGTCCTGTATCCCGGACAACGCTTCACGGCTCATCCATATCTTCAGAAACACATCCTGGACGATCTCTTCCGTAAGCTCCTGCGATCGCGTGATCCTCATGACATGCGTAGCCAGCAACCTGTGATACTGCTCAAACAGCACACAGAATGCTCTTTCATCACCCTCTGCAACTCGCAGAAGCAACTTTTTTTCATCGTATAGACCGGCATACGACATGATATCTTACATAAGATGAGGATTTAAAAGAACCCCGGCAAATATAGCTTTTATATCATAATATGAAAATATTTTAAGTTCTATATCCGGTCATGCATCTTCACTTTTCTCCCGGCGCGGCTGCCGTACGCCGGCTGTATTACTCCCCGATAATGTCCTTCCAAGAATAATAGTGGAATGTTTTATCGTTAGACATTGCCACAAACAACCCCTCCGGAAATGAAGCATTCAACGGTACCGAAGTAACCTCGCATCCGTCGCTTTCCAGTGTTGAAGCATTGATTATCTTCACAAGACGATGATCGTGCGGACTCGCCCTGGTCCCCTCTCTTGTAAAAATGTGAAACTTATTAGCTTGCTGGTCCGAAACAAGAATATATCCTGTTCCGTCGTCCCTGGCATAAATACATATTCCTTCATGATCACGTGCAAAGCCTTCGGTGGCGAAGAGAGCCAGTTCGGAGCCGGTGCTGTCAGGGTCGGCATAATACTTCCTTACACCGACGCCCTCATCAGAATAATAAACATATCCCAGACCGTTATCTACCGCGATAGCCTCAATTTCCTGGTTCCCGCTATAAAGCCCAAACTCCCGTACCTTACGGGCCCTGACCTTCCCTTCCCCGTCGTCCTCCAGGAGGTACTGCCATAAATAAGTACCATCCCGGGGGCCGTCCTTCCGGCCGACAATCGCATATACATTCCCATCCGAAGGTCGTTTGTAGAGCGCTATACCCATAGGCTTACTGAAGGCTTCTCCCTCAAATACAGGTATACCCCCATTGTCAACCGCCGCCATATCAGGGACACGAAAAACCCGCAGCCGGTTTGCGGACCGTTCCGTTGTGACAGCGATATCGATGGGCTTCCCATTCATTCTGAACCCATAGATGACATCGACATTGTTCGGCCTTTTCAGGCCGTCCACTACTTTTTCGTGAATGACTTTTCCATTCAGATCATATACATACAAAGCGCCCCGCTCGTGCTTATCTGTCCCGATGATGAGACTTCGCGCCGGATCCGAACTATCAATCCAGATAGCAGGATCATCCGTATCAAAGCGGACGGGCTCGGTAACGATCACAGGCGTAATTTTTACCGTATCAGCATTTGCCGATCCCCCGGGATTCCTCTTACCCGTCTGGCCACAAGCGTAACAAAGGGAGGTAAAGCCTAAATAGAATAAAAAGATAATTAACTTCATCAGCTTAAATTTAAAAAAAGGCATCTCTTCCTTCAGGGATAAAACCACCTGCGCAAATCCGCTTCGTACACTCTTCCGTCTTTATCCGAAGCCAGTACGATCCAGGGAACATTCATCGGGAAAGGTTTTCTGGGCCCGGTTACGTCATTGATACGGTTTACACCTGTCCAGCCTGTAGTATCAGGTACAATTACGGACCTTGTACCGGCCAATATACCGGTCTGCAATGTGTCCACCCGTCCAAAAACAATCTCTCCATGGTAGGGATTTTTTCTATTGTATACGGTATGTCCGGCAAGTACGATATCGGGGTTCCCGGTAGCTAAGACGATGGGGCGGCTGGGTTCCAGCGCTGCTTCCCGGAATGCATATGCAAAGTTGTGCCACCTCGCTTCCTTAGACCTTACACGAAGTACCAATTGAGGCTCGTCAAGTTCGTCAAGACTGTTTTTGGTCGCTACCCACAATGTGCCGTCCGGCGACAGGGAAGTGCGGATGTGATCATCCGCAGTGCTGTTTCCTGAATCAATAGTGATGGCTTCATCCCAATGGCCTGCCGGCGAGCCATCCCGGTGGATACGCATCCTCACCGCCTCTCCCGCCTGGTCCGACCAGATCACCGCTATCCCTTCAGGAAGTACGGCAAAGGAGCAAATGTCGTCCTTATCGATCCCCTCCGCCAATATATAAGGCTCACTCCAGCGCTTCCCTCCCGGGGATGCATTCCATACGCAGACTTTACCTCCGGTATCGGCAGTTACCCACCAGCGTCCTTTCCGATCCTGTGCAATGGTAGCCGTTTCCATAGCATCACTCCCGTAGGGCGGGTGCAGCGTTGCCAGTATGCGGGCGCTCCATTTTATACCACGCCTGCCATCCTTTTTTTGGAGACGAAAGACTGTTAGAAAACGGGGATCCACGCCTACTGCTGTCACTTCATCCTCATTTGCCCATACGTCGGCACGGCCGGGAACTCCTTTGAGGGGTATTCCTACCTCCGTATGTTCTATCCACCCTTCTGAGGTACGCTGCCAAAGAGAAGGCCCGGCAGCCCGTGGCAACAGCGCCCACCAGGAATTTTCTGAATACCACAGCTTTGACTGTGGCTTGTCGGAGGTAGGGTATGGTGTGTCTACCTGTAACACTACTTTGGTAAGTGAAAAAGTATCGGTATCCTGAGCCGGCAATGAATTCATTGCCAGCCAGGTACATAACGGTAGGAGAAATAATCTGCTTTTACTCATACGCAATAGATAAAAGTAAATAAGGGTGTGTAAAGGACGACGCATTATTTTAATAACCGGAATTTTGTTTTATCACCCGCGGGTTTATATCGATCTGTTCCTGTGGTATTGGCAGTAAAAGCTGATATTCCTGGATATTGTAGTTTTTACTCCTAAGTACTTCCAATGCTCTTCCTGTACGGATCAGGTCGAACCAGCGATGTCCTTCAAATGCCAGTTCCAGCCTTCGTTCTTTTTCGACCGCCATCCGGAAAGCCGATTGGTCGCCAACTTTAAGGTCGTTGTCGGGCGCGGAGCTGCTCAGGGGAGCAAGCCCTGCACGGGACCGCACCTGGTTCAGATACGTAAAAGCCTCTTCATCCGGCTGAAATGATACCTCATTAAGCGCTTCCGCATACATTAAAAGCACATCTGCGTAACGGAGCACCGGCCAGTTATCTTCGGCTCCCTGGTTATCAGTATAAGCGCCCAGAAATTTTTTGGTATGGCGTCCGGATAAGCCGGTTATGTAGTTCCCCTTTTCATCCGTATAGCCTTCTGCTACCGATATTATCTTCCTAAGATCCGAATCTGTGTAGGCGCTCATGAGATCTTCCGTCGGGGTATTATATCCTCCCGATGTAGTCCTCAAACCCAGCAAGGCTTCGCTGGAAAGATATGGCGTAAACCGGCTTGAATAATTGCTTCCGGTATTGAATCCCGCTTGTTTTTTGAATTGTATTTCAAATAATGATTCCTTGTTGTTTTTGTTGGTTGTCTTCCACAGGTCATTAAAATCAGGAAGCAACTGGTATTGCGCGGAATTAATAATCTCCTTCAGCGGCTGTACCGCTTCTCCATATTTTTTCTGAGCAAGATACACCCTGCTAAGAATCCCCCTGGCAGCTCCTGAAGTGGCCCTGCCCACATCGTTCCCCGTATAGAGAGCCGGAAGCTTCTGAGAAGCAAACACGAGATCTGCCTCAATGGCATCATATACCTCCCTTACCGGCGTTCTCCCCATGTCATAGGCCAGATCAATGCTTTTTACCTCGTTCAGAACCAGTGGAACCTCTCCGAAAATGCGAACCAGGTTGAAGTAAAACAACGCCCTTAAAAACCTGGTTTCACCTATCAGCCGATCTTTTCTGCTTTCGCTCTCAAACTCCAACGACCCGATTCTGCTGAGGATCGTATTACAGCGGGCTATGCCTACATAATGATGGTTCCACACATTCGTTACAATATTACTGCTGGATTGATCATTGAATTCACTCATTTCATAGAATGCAACCCTGTCTCCGGCAGTAGTCCCTACTGTAGTATTATCAGAATGCAGATCTCCGATCAGCGGTACATAATCATGAAAAACACCGCCTGATCTTAAGGATACATACGCACCATTCACACCCAACTCAAAATCCTGCTCCGTATGATAGAAATTATCGACACTCGCATTGGATATGGGCAATCGATTTAAAAAATCGTCAGAACAGGAAATAAGCGAAAGTATCAGAAATCCTGTTAATAAATTGATTACACATTTCATAGGTACGGAAGTTTAGAAAGTAAGGTTCAATCCGATCATATAAGTCCTGGCAAGCGGATAGACATCTGTATCCGAACCGGGAGTAAGAGGAGAGTTATATTCTCCGGATACTGCCTCCGGGTTATACATGGTATAGCGGGTCAGAGTCATCAGGTTCTGTCCTGTTATAAATAGCCTCATCTGAGAGATCTTCAGTTTTTGAAGCAATGAAGGGCTGAACGCATAGCCAAGCGTTATGTTCCGCAGGCGGATATAAGATGCATCTTCAACATACCGCGTAGACATCAGTCTCCGGTAGCCATTGATATCCAGATTGGCCCGGAAAACCTTTCCGTTACCCGGTTCTTCAGGCGATTTCCAGCGATCACGGGCTTCTCCCAACTGGTTAATCCTGCCGTGTATAATGCCCACCCCTTCTTTGGTAAGGTTCAATATCTCACACCCCTGTACTCCGTTAAAAAAAATCCGCAGGTCAAAATTTTTATACCGGAATGTATTATCCAAACCGAAAATATAATCAGGAACATTGTTTCCGATAATAGTCCTGTCATCCATCGTAATAGCATCATCTCCGTTTACATCTTTTATGATAGGATCCCCCGGTCTGTCCGTGGGCAAATGCGGTTTTGACGCAATCTCATCGTTGGTATTATAGATTCCTTCAAAAACAAACCCATAAAAACTTCCCATAGGCTTCCCAATCTGCGTGATGTGTGTTGCATTCCCAACCGCACCACCGCTTCCCTTGGTAATTATAGGATCCCCGCCCGGCCCCAATGCCAATACTTTATTACGGTTATACGAGATATTGAAGGAGGTCATCCAGGAAAATTTACCTACGAGATTCCGGGTAGTAAGCGTCCATTCCATCCCCTGGTTTCTTACGCTACCTATATTCCGTAAACTGGCCGTTACGCCGGTAATACTCGGTACGGGAACATTTAGCAGCAAATCAGAATTGACTTTACTATAAAAATCATATACCAACTCTATCCTTCCTTTTAAAACACGAAGATCCAACCCCGCATCAAATTGCCTGGAGGTTTCCCAGCTAAGCAACGCATTGCTGAAAGTAGAAGGAACCCTGGCATTCACTATCGAATTGGCGAATACGTAATTGGCGCTGCTCAGCAACCCGATGGAGCCATAGTTGGAAATAAAATTATTACCTGTAACACCATAACTGGTACGGATCTTCAACTCATCTATCAGAGTCGAATTCTTTAGAAAATTCTCTCCCGACACCCTCCATCCTGCAGATACTGAAGGGAAGACACCCCACCTCCGGTTTTCGCCAAATCTGGAAGAACCATCCCTTCTGATGGCGGCATTCAGATAATATTTATCTTCATACGCATAAGTAAGACGTGAAAAATAGGAGGCCAGAGCCCATTCCGATTCCGTCGTATTGCCGCTTACAACCTGGCCTGCATTCAGGGTCTTCACCAGATCATTGGGATAATTATTCGTGACTATAGCGGATTGGGTGGTATGTGAGCTTTGTGCAGACTGCCCGATCAAAAAGTTAAACCTGTGATCGGAGAATTCCCTGGTATAGCTCACTGTATTCTCCATCACCCAACTGCTATTGGAATTAGTAGAAAAATTACCTCCGGGCGAAAGAGCTCCTCCTAAGGGAATAAGCGTCGACATGTAAAAGGAGTTCTCCCTGTTATTAAAATCCACACCTCCGTTCAAAGTATAAGTCAGGCCCTTCAGCAGGTCAACAGAAATATTCGCATTGCCGAGCACGCGGAGTGTCTTGTCAACACCAGTTGCCTGCTCAACCAGGCTAACGGGATTATAGGCGGTTGACGAATTGTAACCGAAACCATGAAAGGAAGGATATGTACCATCTTCATTCCTTACGGGAAAAAACCCCGGCAAGGCTAAAGCATTGCCCACAGCTCCCGACACCCATCGCCCATCTCCCTGTACCTTATCGCTGGTTGAAAAAGTCGGAGAAAAATTAATATTGAACCGTACACGATCTGTCAGTTCTCCGTCCAGGTTAAGACGGCCCGAATACCGTTTAAACCCGGTATTAAGCAGAATACCCCTTTGATTAAAATAACCGGCGGAAACCATATATTTCATTTTCTCAGTTCCACCCGAAGCGCTTAAATTGTAATCTGAAATAGGAGCCGGTCTGTAGATTTCATCCTGCCAGTCAGTACGCGTCCACTTCTCAGGCGACAAGAAGTAAGGCGCAATCTGGTACAAAGCCGGTCTTGCAGAGTTAGGATCATCCGGTTTTCCTCCCCGACCAATCCAGGCATTTTGAATGGCTTCTATAGCAAGCTCTACGTATTCGTCCGGATTCAATACATCCACCTTTTTAGAAAGTTGCTGAATTCCCGTGTAAGCGCCGAATTCAATCCGCGTCTTCCCGGTAGAACCTCTTTTGGTCGTCACTAACACCACACCGTTTGACCCTCTCGATCCATAGATCGCCGTCGCCGATGCATCCTTAAGTATTTCTATCGATTCTATATCACTCATATTGAGTGTGCTCAACCCTTCTACACTCAATGGAAACCCGTCCACTACATACAACGGGTTGTTACCGGCTGTGATCGAACCGGTACCACGGATGCGGACATTAAGCGGAGTACCGGGCCCTCCGTTTACCTGTGAGATCTGGACTCCTGATACCTGACCCACCAGAGCTTCCGAAAAAGAACTTACCTTCAGATCCGCTATTTTGGAATGGTCTATCGAAGCCACAGCGCTGGTCAGCTCTCTTTTTCGCTGTGTTCCGTAGCCCACAACCACTACCTCTTCCAGCGATTGCTTATCTTCTTCAAGTACTACATCTAGTGTGGATCTGCCGCTCACCTGGATTTCCTGTGTGACGTAACCGATAAATGAAAATACCAGGATACCGCTGCCATCCGGAAGGGTCAGGCTGTATTCCCCGTTATTGTCCGTAATGGTACCGGTTGCGGTATTTTTAAGCAGAATATTGACACCGGGGACAGCTTCTCCCGAAACCGTCTTCACGCTTCCTTTCACCGTAAACTGGACGGGGCTTATTCCGGGATCGATCCTGAGAGGTTCGAGCCGGGAGCTGCCACCTTTGATTTCATGGCGGGAATACAGTAAAATCTGGCGTCCGCTGATCCGGTAATCGATCCCTGAATTCCTGAAAATGGCCCCTAAAGCTTCATCGATGGTAACGAGCCGGAGATTGACGTCAATCTTCGCCTGGGTATTGATCTGGTGACTGTTATAAAAAAAGCGGTATTCCGTCTGTTTCTCCAGTTCCTTTAAGGCATCCTTTATCGAGATTGCCTCCTTTACCAGCGAGATCTGCTTAGGCCGGGTGCCGGCAGGAGCGCCCTGCACTACCTGAAAAAAAACGGAAAAGCTTAAGATTATCAATGTCGCCATAACCCGGAACGGATATAATACATGGGGAGACCATACCTGATCATTGAGAAATAAAAATCCCTTCCCGATTGGGTATCGAGTTTTTTTCATACTTTTAAAAGTTTTTAGATAAACATGTTTTTAAAGTGGCAGCCTCTCCCGGCTATCACTTGGGCGCCGCCGGTGTTGGAAGCACCTGCGGCGTTTTTGTTTGTGCTATTACATCATAAGGGTGATCGGGTTTGGCTATAAAACAGGTTATTTTCATTGATTGCAGACAACGCCCCGGATAAACAGCTCGTTGCGATAAACGGTGTAATCGATACCGTATGCAAGTTTCAGTATTTCCAGTATCTCCACCAGGTTCTCTTTTTCAAGGTCTGCCGTAAACGGACAGGTTTGGAGATGGCGATCATCTATAAATATTTTGATGTCGAACTTCTGTTCCATCAGGGATAGTACTTCGGTAAACGGCTTCTCATCAAAAATCAGCTTTTCTCTTTGTACATCCGGTTCCTTCCGGTTGGCGGTCACTACGTTCTCCTGTTCACTTACCGCCACGGTCTTATCTGTTTTAGAGTAGACCGCACGCTGGTTGGGAGCCAGTATTACCGGCCCGGAAGTATCGGTTCCGTGGGCTTTTTCAATACTGACGCTTCCCTTGATCAGCGTTGTTTCCACAGACGGATCCTCTGCATAAGACCTTACGTTAAAGGATGTTCCCAGTACCTGGATGTTCAGTTCACGGGTGTGTACCTCGAATGGTCTCTTTTCGTCACGCGCTATATCAAAAAAGGCTTCCCCCTCAAGAAAAACTTCCCGCATCGCCCCCTTGTCAAAATCTTTGCTATACCTTACACTGCTGCCGGGCTTAACCCAGATGACCGAGCCATCAGAAAGTGTAATCCTGGAATTTTGAGATGAATTGGTCGAAACGGTCACGGTGCCGGAATCCTCACTTTTGAATATATCCCGGCGGAACAAGCCGGCTATCACAAGCAGGCCGATGAAGGCGGCAGCCGCGGCTTGCCACCAGTGCCGGCGGGAAGCGCGGAACTCCCGGACAGGGTTGTCTTTTGTCGCGTCAATACCGGCCTGTATGCTATTCTGAAGGGAAGTTTTCAGCTCCGCAGCGACTTCCGGATCCGACAGATGGGCAGCTTCAAAGTCCGAAGCCGTATCGTCGTAGAGATGGTACCAGGTATCCAACTCCTCCTGCTCTTCCGGAGTAACTATTCCTTCTTTGTAGCGATCGATTAAATATGCCAATCGTTCGGGTGTCATTTCTGTAGTGGTTTACAGAGTAGACAGGTCCCGGCGAAGGTTGTACTATATGCGAAGGAAATTTATTGCATCTGATATTGCTGAAGCCTTGTTCTGATGCGTTTCAGCGCAGTGGTGATCTGATTCCGGACGGTCTGGTGCGAGAGGTCGAGGCGCCTGGCGATATCCTGCCCGGACATGTCTTCCTGCCTGCTCAACAGGTAAACCGTACGCATCTGCTCAGGCATCCGGGAGATTTCATCCTCAACGATTGCTGCAAGCTCTTCCGCCTCCATATCTGCTGCATTATCCTTCTGATAGCCTACGAAGCCTTCCAGGTAACGGGCGAGGTGCTTTTCCCTCGTCAAACGTGCATGCAGCATATTAATCACACGATTTTTGACGGCATTATAGAGGTAACCGCTAACGGATACGGGGAGGGTGAGTTGTTTTCTTCGCTGCCAGAGGCCTATAAAGATTTCCTGAACACAATCCTTAGCCTCCGCTTCGTCTTTCAGACGCACATACGCCGCGGCGTATAATTTTGTCCAATAACGCTCAAACAGCCCGTTGAGAGCAGGCAGGCTATCCTCCGAGAGCATTTGCCTGAACAGGTCCTGGTCCGAAACGTTAGCATCTGTTGTCATGTGCCGCCAAATAGTGATAGAACAAAAGTAAAAGGCAGCCAGGAAATTATTATACTAAACGGCATTATTTTCCTATCTTTGACAGCTTAAAGTCAGTAATGTCATCCTACAGGAACCATAGCGAACTGCAGCTTACCGCCTTACTTCGGGAAGGCGACGGGGAAGCTTTTGTCGAGATTTACAGGAGAAACTGGCGGATGATGTACAACTCGGCTTTCAAACGTCTGCGCGATGAAAAGCATTGCGAAGACCTTGTACAGAATGTATTTACCGACTTATGGGAGAGACGCGGGGAAGTGGAAATTGAAAATCTATCCGCTTATCTGAATACGGCGGTAAGATTCCAGGCCATCAAGCACAGTACCAGGATGCCGGGCGCTTCGCCATTGACAGACAGCCTGGAAAGCGTGTTGATTTCTCCGCTACGGTCGGAAGACCCTCTGATCGAACAGGAGATCCTTGAAATTGTAAAGCTCTGGATAGCTGCCCTTCCTGAAAAACGGCGGGAGATCTTCCTGATGTACTATACTGAGGAATTAAGCTCTTCAAGAATCGCAGAAGTTCTGGGGGTGTCGCGGAAAACGGTTCAGAACCAGATTGCCACGGCCACCAACAGCATCCGCGATCAGTTGTCGAAAATTCTGTTTATGTATATATTTTGCGAGATTCTGGTTTGAAGACCTCCCCCTGGCCCCCTCCTTCGCAGGAGGGGGAAGCCATCCGGAAGACCAGTAAGAAACGCCTCCCCCTCACCTGGGAAGGAGAGGGGGCCGGGGGGTGTGGTATCGGTTGAATCGAAAGCATTTTTAAAAAAAACCAGGATTTTTTGGGAGTTTTCCGGTTTGCCGGTACATAAGGTTATAAAGCCTTATTATGGAACCATTCGACCACCGGCAGGAGCTGCTCAATATGTTCAGAAAATATCTGGACGGAACCGCTACGCCTGAAGAAAAACAGTTTGTAGAAACCTGGTATCGCTCATTCGAAAAAGAGTCCGAAGTGCTCGATCATTATTCGGAGGCAGAACAGCAGCAACTCGAAAACAGGATGGAGCAGGCTATAAGGCAGCACAGCGAGGTCGATGAGCCTGATTCTCTCTGGAAAGGACTGACCCGTAGCATCGGCTTTAGCCGCGTTGCAGCGGCGGCCGTCCTGATCTTTTCGCTGGCAGGGTCGTGGTACTATTTCACCCATAAAACAACTGCGCCGCATTCCTTTGATACTACTGTCGCGAACGACCTTACGCCCGGAAGCAACAGGGCTGTTCTTACCCTGAGCGACGGCTCCCGGATAACACTCGACAACGCCTCTACCGGAATGCTTGCCCGCCAGGGCAGCACCTTGATCCATAAAGTGGAAGACGGGCTGGTTTCCTATACCAGGGAAGATTCGCAGGCCAGTCAGGGCTTTAATACCATTACGGCTCCGGCCGGCGGTAAATACAGCGTCGTCCTCCCTGACGGGAGCCGGGTATGGCTTAATTCCGAATCTTCCATTACTTTTCCTACCGCATTTCCAGCCCATGAAAGGTCTGTTAAAATATCGGGAGAGGCTTACTTTGAGATCGCCAAAGAAACCCGCAGGCCTTTTAGTGTACAAGTCGGAACGCTGCAGAAAGTAAGGGTTCTGGGCACTCACTTTAATATTAATGCTTACCGCGACGAAGGGGAAATCACCACTACGCTATTGGAGGGCAGCGTTGAAATTACGTCATCAGCGGGCAATACAGGGCCGGTTATGCTAAAGCCGGGCGAGCAGGCGGCTTTTTCGGGCAAGGGTAAGATCCGGGTTCAGGACAATATCAATACAGAAGAGATAATTGCCTGGAAAAACGGGATGTTCCAGTTCGACAAAGCGGATATAGAAAGCATAATGAGGCAGTTATCCCGTTGGTACAACGTAGAGGTAGTTTACCAGGGGCAAATCCCGGACAGAAAATTCTCCGGCAAGATTTCCCGCAAAGAAAATGCCTCCAGGGTGCTTGATATTCTGAAATTTACCGGATTGAATTTCGAAATTAACGTATTACCCACCGAATCGACCAAAGGGAAAATTACAGTATTACCCTGATTAACCAATTCTCCGAATAGTATTATTCAAATAAACACGAATAAAAATGACAAAAAAACTACGAAGTCCCTGAACGACAAAAACCGGCAGATATAAAAAACCGCAGAAGTGTTAGAGCCACTCCTACGGTAAAAGTTCGGGCCTGCCTGACTCCATTGCATGGAGGTAAACAAAGATTGATCTGAAAACCTTTTTAAACCCAAACTGTACAAAGATAATGAAAATTTGTGCGATAACACCTCCTGTACGGCTTGCTGGCGACAGGAGAGAGCCGCTATCAGGCGGCTGCGACCAGAGATTCGGGCGTAATCCTGATTTACTAAAGCAACTGATTAGACAGATGAAACTGATCATGATACTCCTCACACTGGCGCTGGTGCAGGCGGGAGCAACGGGATACAGCCAGAAGGTTACACTGAGAGAACAAAATTCTTCTGTCGAAACCATCTTCCGAACTATTGAGAAGCAGACCGGATATGTTTTCTTTTACGACAGCGCCGATCTGAAAGGCCAAAAGATCAGCATTCGCCTGAAAGACGCCACCATTGAAGATGCACTGGAACGGTGCTTTGCCAGATTGCCGCTGACCTATAAAATTATTGGCAATACAATAGCGATTAAGAAAAAAGATAAATCGGCTCCCCAACCCGATGAGACTCTCCGCGTAACTCCTTTACCCACACCTTCTATTTCTGACCCGTCTGTTACCGGTTCCTCTTCTCACCTGGCACGAGAGTATCTGACCATCACAAAACTTCCCTTCCAACGTATATCAGGAAGAGTCACAGATGAGAAAGGAGAGGGGCTACCAGGGGTAAACGTTCTGATCAAAGGAACCCAGCAGGGAACCACTACTGACGCCGGCGGCATTTTTGCCCTCAATATTACAGAAGAAAATGCTGTTCTTATTTTTTCGTTCGTTGGATATGTCAGTCAGGAAATAACAATAGGCAACAGGACTGAACTGGAAGTCTCACTTGTAGTGGATGAAAAAAAACTTGACGAAATGGTAGTAATCGGGTATGGTTCGGTCAAAAAGGAGAATATTATCGGCTCTATTACAGCTATTTCAAGTGAATCCGTCACATCTTCTCCTGTTGGAAATGTTTCAAACGCATTGGCAGGAAAACTACCTGGTGCAACATTCATGCAGAGTAGTGGTGAGCCGGGAAATGATCATGCGGCCATACGCATCAGGGGGAATTCTACACTCGGAAATAATTCACCGCTTATAGTGGTTGACGGTATTCTGGGACGGGATTTAAATTCATTGCACCCGGATGATATTGCAAGTATTACCGTTCTGAAAGATGCTTCAGCCGCCATATACGGGGCAAGAGCGGCTAACGGAGTCATACTGGTCACAACTAAAAGAGGTAAGGCCAACACATCCACTAAGGTAGACTACAGCTTTTATGAAGGCAGGCTCAGTCCTGTGAAGTTACCCAAAATGGTCGATGCTGCGACTTACGCAAGGATGATAAGGGAGAATCAATCCTATCGGGGAGTTGCCGAAAGCAATATGTTATACTCTTTGGAAGACATAGAAAAATTCGAATCCGGTGAGTTCCCATGGACGCACCCCAACACTGACTGGTTTGCGGAAGCTCTCCGCAATAGCGGCGTTACACGTCATCATAATTTATCTATCAGTGGCGGAGGCGACAAAATCAGTTATTTCTCATCATTCGGAACTCAGTTTGACGATGGGATATACACCAATTCTAACACTTCCTTCAAAAGGCACAACTTGAGAACCAATATAGATTTTAACATCAATAAATATATCAGGATAGGTGTCGACCTGAGTGGTGTTAAAGGAACGAGGCTCTCGTCTGCTATGTCGTCTGCCAATGTTTTCCAAACGATCAGGCGATCTCTCCCAACGCGGGCCGCTCTATATCCCAACGGACTTCCCGGGCCTGATATCGAATTCGGCTACCAACCTATGGTGATGGCTTCCGATGTAGTAGGCTTCTCCAGGAATGAAGACTACAGGGTCAACAGCATTTTCAATATCACGTTAAGCAATCCCTGGATCAAGGGGCTGACATTGAATACATATTTCGCCTATGACCTGAATTTTCTAAACAGCAAATTATTCGAGAAACCGTTCTATTTGTATTCGTTTAACTCCGAAGCGTACCTCAACGCAGGAAATACCGGAAAAGAAGACGGGTCGGCTTTCCTGATAGCAAATAAAAAAGGAGTTGCAGAACCCCGCCTTACCGACAGTTTCGGCAAATCTGTATCAAAAACTTTCAATTTTAAACTTGACTACAATAAAACGATTGACGGAAAACACAACCTATCGGCATTTGCAGCATACGAGCAATTTGAAGTTGTCAATGAGAATATCAGTGCTTTCAGAAGATTCTTCGTCTCGGATCAGTTGCCTTATTTATTTGCCGGAGGAGATGAACAGAAAGATAATTCGGGAACGATCGGTTTCGACGCCCGGCAAAACTATTTTGGAAGGCTGTCGTATGACTACAAAGGACTGTATCTGGCGCAGTTTACCTTCCGGCGTGACGGGTCAGTGAATTTTTCGAAAGATGCGGGCAGGTGGGGAAACTTCCCTTCTATACTCCTGGGGTGGATCCCATCTGAGTCCACATGGTGGAAATCGAAAATCCGCAGCGTCGACTTCTTCAAATTGAAAGCGTCGTGGGGTAAATTGGGGAACGATCTGGTAAACCCGTTTCAATATCTTACGAGCTACTCTTTCGCAAACGGGCTGGCTCTTGGCGGAAATCGTACTTATGTGCCTAGTATCATACAGGCGGGGGCTCCCAATCCCAACATAGCCTGGGAGGTGGCTAACATGTATAACTTCGGCTTCGAATCCGGATTTTTCAATTCAAAGCTCTTTTTTGACACGGATCTTTTCTATGAACGGAGGAACAATATTCTTGTCAAAAGAAACTCGTCTGTACCGGTATTTTCAGGAATAACACTGCCTGATGAAAACTTCGGAATCGTAGATAGCTATGGTTTTGAAAGTATCCTCGGTTTCAGAGATCAGAAAAATAAATTTTCATATGAAATTAAAGGCAACTTCAATTTCGTGCGCAACAGAATCCGGGAATTTGACGAGCCCGCCCAGCCGGTGCCCTGGCAGGTGCGTACAGGAAAACCCCACGGTGCACTACTGCTGTATAAATCTCTGGGAATCTTCGGAGACCAGGAGCATCTGGATTCATACCCTCATCTGCCAAATGCAAGACCCGGAGATATCATCATAGAAGACTTTGACGAGGATGGTGAAATTACCGCCAGGGATCAGCAACTGATACCTTTGACCACCACACCGGAGATCACGTACGGCCTGGATTTGAGATTTTCTTACGGTAACTGGACGTTGACCGCCCTTATCCAGGGGCACGGCAGGGCAATCAGAAACATATATACCGATGACAGATCAGGAACCGCCGGCAACTACTACCAGTTTGAGGCCGATGACCGGTGGACCCCCGAAAACACGAATGCTACCAAACCGAGAGCATATCAGTGGGTAGAGGAATACTGGAGACGCACGCACATTACCGACTATAACTACACCAATGTGGCCTATGCCCGGGTCAGGAACGCACAACTAACCTATCGTATCCCGGGAAGCTTCCTGGAAAGAGTCTGGCTAAAGGATGCAAAGCTATTCCTCTCTACACAAAACCCTGTTTTAATTTATTCGGGAAATAAAATTATGGATCCTGAAGCAGGCGGAATGGGAGCTTATCCTATCATGAAGACATACTCTATCGGAGCAAATATCAGTTTCTGATTAACCAAGATAAAAAATATGAAAAAGAATATTTACATATGGCTCGGCCTGGTTTGGATTACAGGAGCCTGCAACAATGATTTTCTGGACCGGAATCCTTTGAACAGCTACTCCGATCCTATTGTCTGGTCTGATATTAACCTTGCCAAATACTATCTGAACGATGTATATGCAAATGTAGAATACGGATGGAACAGCAGGGGACCCGGTTACCAGACAGGTGTGCTTGCCGGAGAAACCACCCTGAATAAAGGCGCCGAACTGCCCGAGTACTGCACCGGAGCTATAGCTCCCGGAAGCCCCGGCGCCCCCAGAGGCCATTTAACATGGGGCCACTTTTCCAATATTCAGAAACTTAATATTTTCCTGGAAAAGATAGAAAAGCTGCCCGAATCGTTTTCAGGTGCAGAACGGGAAAGAATGCAGACCCAGGCAGATATCCTGAAAGGAGAGGCTTTATTTTTAAGAGCGCTGTTCTATACTGATATTTGCCGTTCCTACGGGGGAGTGCCTCTGTTCAGATCGGCCAATCAACTGGGTGAGGATTTTTCGCTGGTTACCAGGAGCACTTTTGAAGAAACCGTCAATTTTATTGACCAAGACCTTCAGCATGCTGCACAACTACTGCCTCTCAAGTCGGACACCGACATGGGACGTGCAAATAAAGAAGCCGCGATGGCCCTCAGATCCCGGATCCTCCTGTTTGCGGCAAGTGACTTAACAGCAGACAGCGAAGTAGAGAATTCACTCGTCGGATATTTGAATGCTGACAGAGCAGCGCTGTGGCAAAAAGCAAAATCTGCTTCACTCGAACTGATCAGGCTGGGAACAGTGCGACTTGCCGATTTCGGCGCCCCTGATAAGGAAGCTGTCGCTTTGAATTACTTCTCGTTCTTTAAAACAAAAACACTCGATAATGAAGAGGTAATCTGGGGGAAAATGCACAGAGCAGATGTTGGTACACGTATCAGAACAAATCAATGGAATGGTCCGAACGGGATTGACAATTGGGGGAACAACTCACCCTACGGTAACGTAGCAGATTTTTACCAGATGGAAGACGGGTCCGATTTCTCTAGCCATTTTACCCTAAACTCAAACGGAGAATATGTCAATACATCATCAGAATACACCAACAAAAGTCCGTATAAGTCCCGGGAACCAAGATTTTATGCAACGATCCTCCATGATAGCGCCAAATGGCAAAAACGCTTCCCCGACCTAGCAGCTCTGGATCCTGAAGGCATCTACGATAGGAGGACGCGTATTGTTATCGAAGGAGGGAAAATCGTTAGCGAAAGATATGGCCTTGATACCAGACAAGGTCCTGTCTCTCCTGCTAATGGAAACTATACGGGCTACCTGCTTAAGAAGTTTATGGATGATGAAGTCTCAGGAAGGGACGAATACAACGAGAATGCTTTTATTCACATGCGTTTTGCCGAAGTAATATTGAACTATGCCGAGGCTTGCATTGAACTGGATGAGCTATCAGAAGCTGCAGCATATATCAACCTCATCAGGAAACGCAGCGGACTTCCCGATTTCACGGGAGATATCAGGAAAGCCTTAAAATATGAACGCTACGTGGAGTTGTTTGGCGAAAATACTGCCTGGTTTGATCTGAGGAGGTGGAAAGATCTGGAAGAAGAATTCGGAAAGCGGCTATACGGTGTAGAAATAGTGGAAACGAAAGAAGACGGTCAGACTACCACAACATGGCGCCAGATTAATGCAGCCCCCAACAGAGCATTTAGTAAAAAAATCTATTGGATTCCCATTGAGATACAGGAAATCAACAGAGCCCCTCAACTAACACAAAACCCTGGATATTAAGTATTTATGATAACTACTAGCTTTTTCCGACTATTGTGTTTCCCTATAATGATTTCGATATCTGGTTTTTCCCAGGTAACCCAACAGGGAAGTAATACTGAGTATCTGAAGGAGTTCAATACCATTGTTGAGCCTAACCAATCAGAAATATTGATTGAAAATGTTAGGATAATAGACGGCAAGGGCAGCTCTCCAGTAGAAAAAGGGTATGTAATTGTAAAGAATGGGATCATAACGGCAGTCGAACCAGGTGAAATACCCCGGGAAAAACGTGTACACAAGAAGACCGTAGATGGGAAAGGACGCTCATTGCTCCCGGGTTTGATAGATGCTCATTTCCACTCGATCAACAACAACGAGTTCCTGCAGCTAATCCTCAATAACGGTGTCACGACCCTTAGAGATCCGGGACACCCCTTTACATTTTACCAGGCGATCAATTTTACCGATAAGCCATTGCCCCGGATTTTCCTTACCGGTGCCCACCTGGATTATCCCCCTGCCGCATATGGTCAGCAGGCTACTCTTGTAAAAAGTCATGATCATGCCAGACAAATGGTACATAATTATGCAAAAAACGGCGCGACCGCAGTTAAGATCTACTTCAGGCTACCCTTGAAATATTACAAAGACGTGGTGGAAACTGCCGACAGCTATAAGATCCCTGTCATCGCCCACTTAGAGCTTGTTAGCGCCGTCGACGCCATTTCTACCGGAGTTAAAGGCATTGAACACGTAACATCTTTCGGCACTTCCGTCGCCGATGAAGAGATGCGAAAAAGCTTTGAAAAAAAGGTGGAACAAGACAATAATGCACGCGGGAACGAGAGATACCGGTTGTGGGCCTCGCTTGATATGAACTCCCCAAAGATAAAAGAGGTAATAGATTTTGCCCGGAAAAAAGATATTGTCATTTGCCCGACGCTGGCTACATTCGAAAGACAGGTCGATTCTTTGGGCGCGGAAGATTACCGGGTAAAAGGATTCAGAAACATGGTAAAGTTTGTGGAGCTTGCACATAAAGCAGGGGTAAAAATTGTGGCAGCCTCGCATTCGTCTTCGCTCTATTCAAAGCACGGATGGACTTATCAGCGCGAGATGGAATTACTGAATATTGCAGGAATGACACCTTTGGAAGTGATCAAAAGCAGTACTGTACTAAATGCAGCTTATTTTGGAAATAGTTCCAGGCTGGGAAGCATCGAAGTCGGAAAGGCTGCCGACTTGATCCTTGTAAATGGAAACCCCGCAACCGATATAAAGGCAATGTATAACATAGACGCCGTAATGCTCAATGGAATTTGGATAAATAAGTAACAAATCACCGATATTCAAACAACACTCCAACCACCAGACCAGGGGAGAGTGTATATACCGGCAGGCATTTAAGTAAATCAGACAATTAGCTGCTTTATTATATTGTCCAATGTAATAAAGCAGCATCAATGCATTTGAAGATTCCAAACCCTGAAAGAACGCCGTACCCCCGCCGGGAGTATCGCCCCGGAGTTCTGATTTTAGTCCTGTTAGGGATCCTGACGGGTTGTAACAACAGCCAATCCGCCCGGGATGCAGAAAAAAATGTCGTGGTGTTCCCGAAAGTAACCGGGCCTGTCCGGCTTACCGACGGCCCGAAGGAGCATTTCTTCGCCAGTTACTATGGCATCAATTCGTTTAGCAAGTCTCAAAAATATGTGACTGTCCTTCAAACGGATGTCCGTTTCGAGCTTCCAACCGAGCATGATACTGCAGTGCTGGGCCTTGTCGACCTGGATTCAAAAGAATTTATACCGATCAGCAAGACCAGGGCCTGGAATTTCCAGGAAGGGTGTATGGCGCATTGGCTGGGAACGTCGCCCGATTCGCTGATCATCTTCAATGACTACCGGGATGGTAAATTCGTTTCGGTGATCCTGAATGTACATACGAAGGAGGAGCTGAGGGTAATAGACCGCCCTGTGAGCGCGGTAGCACCTGATGGTAAGGAAGCGGTTGGTATGAATTTTTCAAGATTGCGCGCTACCCGTACAGACTACGGTTACGGGGGTGACGGACAGGATGCCCAAACAAATGTCCGGTTCCCGGAAAATGACGGGATTTTCCATATCGACCTGGAGACGGGAAAATCAAAGCTGCTGGTTGCCATTAAAGATATTGAAGGTATGGTTCCGGAACTGAAAGAGGACGCAATAGAGTATTTTGCGCATGTCGTATATAGTCGCGACGGCTCTAAGCTTTCATGGCTCGCACGTGGCCACCCGGTGCGGAACACCACTGTATTTATAGTAAACAGCGACGGTACGGGCCTTACCCGGGCATTCCCCGATGGCTGGGAAGGATCTCACTACGACTGGCTCAATGGAGATGAATTGATGGTCACGGCGGCTTATGAAACAAAACAGTATGCCCATGTACTGTTTACGGCAGGAGAGAAAAACTACAAAAGACTGGGCAACGGCTTACTGGATTATGACGGCCACGGGACCTTTTCCCCGGACGGTAAATGGATGATCACCGATTCGTATCCGACCGGGGGGGCAAAAGAGCAGAGGCTTTACCTCATGGATATGAAAACGGAAGCGGTATTACCACTGGGGCGGTATCATCACCCCGACGAATATCGTGGAGAAAAAGGGTGGAGTCGCTGCGACCTTCATCCGCGATGGAGTCCGGACGGAGATATTCTCGGTGTAAATTCTGTATTCAATGGTACCAGGCAGGTATATATTTTTAAATTTGGATTTTAGGGATAAGCAACCACTGAAAACAGAGAGGAATATATGAATCGTACGGACTTCAAAGTCTCCTATCATCCTGTCAGATTCACCTGGCTGATAGCCATCGCCTGCCTCACCTCATTTTCTGTCTTTGGATTCCAAAACCCAGCAGACACCCCTCCCGAAGAATTGCCTGCAACCCGCAGGCTGACCTTTGAAGGAAACCTCTCGGCACATTTCCTGGAGCAGGCCCATGCATTCGCAGAACGGAAAATAGCCGAAGCCGTAAAAGACAGGCCGAAATGGTGGAACCGGGATTTCAGCTCACCTGCGAACTACGAACGATCGGTAAGGGAAAACCGCGAACGACTCAGGAAATACCTGGGCCTGGAAGACCGCGCAACTCCCGCACCTGAATATAACCAGGCGTTTGCAGGCCGGAAGCATAAGGTCTATATGGAAAGGTATGCGACTGACGGCGATTCGGTGTTGGTGGCCGAAACCTCAAAATACAGGGTCTACCAGGTACGCTGGCCCGTCCTGGAAAGAGTTTACGGGGAAGGTTTGTTGGTCCGGCCAAAGACGAAGCCGGTTGCTTCCGTTATCACCGTTCCGGATGCAGACCAGACGCCGGAGCAGCTCCTGGGGCTCGCGGCAGGGATCCCGGCGGAATCGCAGTTTGCCAGGACACTTGCTGAAAACGGCTTCGAGGTATTGATCCCCGTCCTGATCGACAGGTCGCTGGTGTTTGAAGGACAGTCTCACAGCCAGACCAGGAGGGAATGGATCTACAGGCAGGCCTTCCACATGGGCAGGCATATTATCGGGTATGAAATCGAAAAGGTCCTGGCCGCCGTCGACTGGATCAGGCAGTTTCACGGCGATGGGATGAAAGTGGGCGCAGCGGGCTATCTTGAGGGAGGGCTCATTGCCTTTTACGCGGCTGCGGTCGATACCAGGATCGATGCCGCTCTCGTAAGCGGGTATTTCAGCGACAGGGAACGCGCCTGGGAAGAGCCTATCTACAGAAATGTCTGGGGATTGACCGGTGAATTCGGAGACGCAGAAATTGCAGGCCTCGTGGCACCCAGACCGCTCGTAGTGGAATACAGCGCTATCCCCGATATCTTCGATGGAGCAAAGCCGGACTCGTCAAATCTTTACAGGTATTCAGGGTATAAAGGACATCTGTCCACACCCCGCTATGCCGGTGTCAGAAATGAATTTGACCGGACAGGTCGCCTGTTGAAACCCGGATTTCAGAAAAGGGAGTTGGTGACCGGGCCGGGGAATGAAGCGGCAGCATTCGGTTCGGTTAAAGCCCTGGAGCAGTTTGCCAGCTTTCTCGGCAACCGCAAGTTTCAGCCGGCGTCGCAGGTAGCTCCGTCAGATCTCCGGAAATCGTTCGACCGGGAAGAGAGGCAGGTCAGGCAACTGCGCGAATTGAACGACCACGTGCAATGGCTGCTACGCGTATCCGACTACGAACGGAACCGGTTTTTTCTCCACAAAATTATGCCTGAATGGGCCAACAAGCAGTGGAGCACAAAGAGCTATCATCCTTATTTGGAGCCCAAGCCCTTTATCGAAAAAACAACATCTTACCGCCGGTATTTTGCGGAAGAAATCATCGGGGAATTCCCCGACGCTTTGATAGCGCCCGATCCAAGGTCGCGGAAGGTTTATGACGAAAAGCTCTGGACAGGATACGAGGTAGTGCTCGACGTCTACGAAGGCTTCTCAACCGGCGGGGTGCTCCTTCTCCCGAAAGACATCAAGGAAGACGAAAAAAGGCCCG
The DNA here is from genome assembly GCA_964559125.1 of uncultured Cytophagales bacterium. Taxonomy (GTDB): domain Bacteria; phylum Bacteroidota; class Bacteroidia; order Cytophagales; family Spirosomataceae; genus Ravibacter. Next base: position 57,764 of record CAZLGW010000015.1, on the reverse strand, counting down.
TAGTGGTGATCCAGCATGGCCGGAACGGCGTGCCGGCCGCTGCTATAAAGGGGAATACCAGCTATTACGACATGGCAGCGAAACTCGCGGATCAGGGGTTCATAGTGTTTGTGCCTTACGGCCTGTATAACGGCGAGGACAGGTACCGCTGGCTTAACCGGAAGGGCAACGGGATCAAAAAGACGCTTTTTTCCTTTGTACTCTCCCAGCATACACAGCTGCTCAACTGGCTGAAATCATTGTCCCACGTAGATAAGGACAGGATCGCTTTTTACGGTAAAAGCTACGGCGGAGAGATGGCTATGAGGATACCTTCGATACTGGAAGGATACTGCCTTTCGGTATGCTCGGGCGATTTCGGCGACTGGAGCCGGAAGGTCGTGGATACGTATTTCCCGAGAAGCTTTATGCACACTATCGAATGGGAAATGCCCTACTTCAATATGGGAAGTACATTCAGCTACGCCGAGATGGCCTACCTCATATTCCCGCGACCCTTCATGGCGGAGCGAGGGCGTCACGATACCGTTCAGCCCGACGAATGGGTCGCTTACGAATACGCCAAGGTAAGCCACCTATACGACCAGTTCGGGCTGAAAGACAAGACGGATATCGAGTTTTTCAACGGGGGGCACGCCTCAAGAAATGAAGGTGTTTTTCAATTTCTGCACAAACACCTGAACTGGCCCTGAAAAAAGCCTGTCACCGATCCGGAGGGTTTCGTTTCCAGAGGATTACTTTAGGCAGTCCATCCATGGCTTCCCTTCGGTACAGTACGATATGTTTATTAGCATTCACATAATTCTCATTAGTCATTCCCATCTTGCTACGGCTATAATCCCTTTGCCTTCAGCCGGGCCCCCTCCAACTTCAAATGGAGGTAGCAAAATACCTTTCCGCCATCTTCCTGTCATGACCGTAGACATCGTTCCTGAAATTGAGCTTCCCGTCGCTACCCACCCAGGCCGTGAAGTACCCGATAACGACCGGCACCTGTTCATCGGGCTCTAGCCGTACGACCTGCTCTTTTCCGGCATGCATGGCCGCCTTAATTTGTTCGGTAGTCCAGGTGGAATCCTTACGGAGCAGGAATTCCGCCAGCTTCTGTGGCTCGGCAACCCGTATGCAGCCGTGGCTGAACGCACGCTTTGATTCGTCGAATAACTTTTTGGAAGGTGTATCGTGAAGGTAAATATTGTAACTATTGGGGAAAAGGAACTTAACCAGGCCGAGCGAATTGCCCGGACCAGGCCTCTGCCGCACCGAAGAGCCGTGCCATTCCATGTTGTTGCGGGCCAGGTAGTTAGGATTTCTCGCCAGCGCCGGGCGGATCTCGTTGTTAAGGATACTGGCAGGCACATACCAGTACGGACTGAACACTATCTGGCTTACCACATCCGAAAATACGACGGTATGATGAGCAGCTGAGCCGACCACCACGTTCATACTGAAAGCGAGCCTTGATTTCTCATATACATGCAGGCGGAATTCCGGAATATTGACCAGCAGATAGTCCGTATCCGGATTTTCAGGCATCCAGCGTATGCGTTCCATATTGATCAGTATCTGCCTGATCCGCTGCCGGGGCGGCACATTGAGGTCCCTGAAAAAAGAAGGGCCGAGCTGCCCGTCTTCTGCCAGGCCGTAATGCTGCTGAAAGTCCTTTACGGAAGCTGTCAGCGCAGACGTGACAGTATCAAGGCTGTCAGCCTCCCCCTCCGCACCGTAGCCCAGCAACGCCAGCCTCCTTCTTACTTCCTTCACAATTTCATCCGACTCTCCTTCTTTGAGTATCTTTTTCCCGGGTACAAGATCAGTCCATTGCAGCGCTTCATTATCCAGTTCGTAAAAACGCAGCAGGTAGTTCTTCAGCCTGTTATACTGGGGATTTACCGGCTCATATTCTTCCACCCGCTTCCCCCTGTTGGCAACCAGGGAATCGAGAAACGGCACGAGGTCCAGCTTTTTACGGGGTATGAACCACTTCAGGTCGCGCAGGTTGACGCGACGATCGCCCGAATAGGCGTAATAGGCATAGCGAAAAAACTGGTAGGTGAGCAGAAGTTCCGTATCTCGGATCAGGCTATCGCCGGGGTTGATATCGGTTTTCACGGCAAGAGAATCGATACGGGCCTCCAGACCGGGAATATAGATAGAGCTATCTCCCGAATAATAGAGGTACTGATCCTGCATATTGAGAAACGTACGTACATAATCGGCCATACCGGTCGGGAAAAACCACGCAAACTGGTAGTTCCGGCTATTGTAAAAGCTTCGCATACGCGCAGCCAGGCTGTCGTGCAGCGACCTGCCGTGCGCAAAGCGGGTAAGAGCGGCCGAATCCAGAAACAGTTCACTGAAGGAGTTCTTAACCGTAATGGTGGTATCCACATCAGCTATCTCAAAAGCGTAATTTTTCTTTTGAGCACAGTTCCATACAAAAAATGATGCCGTCAGAATAATGACGGGCAAAGTCAGGGGACGTATCATCTTATATTAAAGACGAATCCGCTGGCAATTTCACATCCTGCTCCTATAAAAAACAAGCGGCACCGGTTTATGGCAAATGCACGTGGGTACAGACGGGGGAATTTCCTCTATCTCCTGCCAAATTTAACCTGGCGTTGCCGGAAGACTTCTCTACCAGTCCCCCGAGCGAGCCAATCACCTCGTCCCAATTGTAAAAGACATGCCACCAGTTTGTCAGCGGGTCGTCGTGGAACGACAGCCCGTTATCTTTCCCCGGAATAGCCTGCCACCAGTAAATCAGCCATTTAGTGTGAGGGTCATTTGTATAATCGTTCCGGTACGGCGCTCCCTTCAGAGTGAAGCTATTGACCATATCAAAGCTGTAGCTCCGCGATTTCCATAGCTGATTATTCACCTCCGAAAAGTCGCCTCCTTCCGGGCGCCAGTTCCGGATATCGCTTCTGACATACCTCGGGTTATCGTAATCATAGTCCCGCTCTGCGTTAGGCGGGAAATGGGTCATACCGACGCGCCCGGACGGCATTCCGTTCCAGCCGCGGGGAACACCTACGAAATGGTTCCAGAAAACCCAATCGCCTTCTTGCGGGTTGCGGATAAGATCAATAAAATAGAACTGGGCTTCTATCTGGTGCCCCCTGTTGTGAAGGTTGGTATCGGCCCCTCTGTGCCCGCTGTTACCGTAAACAACATAGGTATGCTTATAGATCGGCAAATCGTCCTGGTCCCGGTAACTGTTGGAAATATCGCCTGTCAGGGGACTGGACATATTGCTTTCCGGGATTCCATAGTAAGTCGACGGGTCGTTGAACGGACCATTTGTCACGGAAAGTATCTTTTCATCCTTGTTGAACAGCGTGATCCATATCTCCTTCACACCGTGATTATTGACGAGGTCTTCGATACCCAGTTTCGGAAAAAGATCGTGATAGTCGGGGGTTTTCCTGTCCGGGTAGCCCTTGAAATCCGTCATTTTCATTTCATAGACATTGAAGTATTTTACTACCCTGAACCCTGCATAAGGATTGACCTTTTCGTTCGTGCCGAACTGCCTGTACCGGGTACCTTCTTCAATACCGAACTTGGTGATCTTCAGCTCTCCTTCGATCCTTTTCTTTGCTTCTGCGAGCGTAGAATATTTCAGCTCCCAGTAATCGTCGGGGGCCCGGTTCATATCGAGATTGACCCCATCCAGCGTAGGCAGGTAATTGATCACCACTACGGGTACTTCTATTTCTGCGCCTGAAACCGGTGTTTTCAGGAACGCGTCAAAGTTCTGAACATCTTCAACAGGGGATATGCTCAGCAATATCAGCTTCATGAAACCCTTGTATACAACGTGGAATCCCGTTCCTCCGCTTTTAAAGGCCAGGATATTGCCGTCTTCGATTTTGTACATACCTTCTCCCCCGATGCCTATTATTGTCAGTTCACTGTGATCTGCGATTTCCTCCCGGCCGGAGGCATACTTTACTTTTATTTCCAGCTTACGGGATTCGGAGACAAACAGTTCCCTGTTTCCATCAGCCAGTAACAAATCTACCGGCCTGTCTTCTTTGAAGATCGCCTTCACCTCCCGGGGAGCGTTAACCACCAACTGGGCGGGATTTTCCTTACCCGTCAGGTCGCCTTCCCAGTTCTCAAAATACCATCCGTCTCCGGGCACCGCTGTCAGCCTCACCGTAGTACCATGCGGATAGCCGGCCGCCATCCTGGCGTCTTTTACGATTTCTTCGTTCACGAGCCCTTCTCCTTCTCTGGTGACTTTCAGTTCGTAGGTTTTCTTCTCAAACGCAGCCACCACATTCTTATCGGCATTCATCGTAATAGTAAGCGGGTTATCGGTTCCGCCGGCGCTACCCGACCACCCGGCAAATAGGTAGCCTTCCGCCGGTACCGCTTTCAGGATAACCTGCTTCCCATCTTCAAAAGGGCCTTTGGGAAATTCCACTTCACCGGCGCCCTCAGGTCTGACTTCAACTTTGAGGGAATAAAACACTTCTTTTTTATCACCATTACAGGCCAGAAGAAGAAGCAACGGCAAAACAAACGCTAGATTCTTTTTCATGAGAGGAGTACAAAGCAGTTGTTATTGAAGAAGCCAGGCACTCACTGCAATCTCGCTCCGTACAACGAAAGATCAAATGACCACATAGTGACTAATAAATGACTAATATCAGTTCCTGTCGGGAACTATCCGACGCCTGGAGGGAGAGATAAGACCCGGAAAAATATTAAAATTTCCTGGTCTGCGAACGCCGCAAAACCAATACCTATGCCTCCTTATGGAATACGCTTTCCCCCAGGTTCGGCTTATCGTTATATCTTTAAAAGCATTCTTACTATTTTGCAATTTCAAAATAACCAATCCGGTACGTCATGCGATTGTCAGGAATCCTGTTTTTAGCCATAGTATTACTACCTTTTCGGGGGCAGGCCCAGAAAGATGTCTACAAAAAAATACAAACCCAGCTTATCCTGGCGGAAGATAACGCTGTCATAGAGCTGGAGGAAGGTGTTTTCAGACTGGAAGGCAGCCTCTCGATGGATGGCAAAAACAACATCACGATCAGGGGTAAAGGTACCGGTAAAACCGTGCTGGATTTCGCAGGACAGTCAACCGGCGCCGAGGGGATGCTGATCACCAATTGCAGGAATATCGTGATCGAGGATCTCACTGTTCACAACGCAAAAGGCGACTGCATCAAAACAAAAGATATCAGGGGTATCACATTCAGGAATATACAGGCAGGATGGCCTGGCAAACCATCTGCCAGAAACGGTTCCTATGCTATTTATCCTGTACAGTGCGAAAACGTGCTGATTGAAAAATGTGAAGCTTACGGCGCTTCCGATGCCGGTATTTATGTCGGACAATCAAAATCTATCGTAGTTAAAAACAACAGGGCGCACCATAATGTAGCGGGAATCGAAATTGAAAACTCGCTGAATGCCGAAGTCTTTGATAACGAAGCCACCGAAAACACCGGCGGTATCCTGGTGTTCGACCTTCCTGACCTGGTTCTCAAAAAAGGCGGGAATGTAAAGGTGTTTAATAACCGGATACATCATAACAACTATCCCAATTTCGCGCCTAAGGGTAACATTGTAGCGAAGGTCCCGGACGGCACGGGTATACTGGTGCTGGCTGCCTCCAACGTCGAAATTTTCGAAAACGATATTGCCGGCAACCGATCGATAGGTACCGGCGTAATCAGCTATTTCGTAACGGAAAACCCTGTTAAGGATAAGGAATATGACCCGTATCCTTCCCGTATCCATATCCATCACAACCGCTTCAGCCGGGAGCCGGTGAAGCCGACGGGCAAAGGACGCATGGGAATGATGTTCCGGTTTAAGCTGAAATTCGGCAAGGATGTCCCGCACGTGCTGTGGGACGGCATTACCGACGAAAAGGCAACCGGACCTGTAGTTTGTATGCACGATAACCAGGAGAATACATTTGCGAACATGGATATCGGCAACAACTTCAGGGACGTATCAAGAGATGTTACCGCTGTAACCTGTACCTTACCCGGGGTAGTTATAGAATAATGATGAAAGCAATTGGTTTACCGCTTCTGCTGATCTGCGGGCTCATCTTTTCCGGCTCGCTGAAACACGCTCCGGCACCTAAGGCAAAGCTATCCGAATATGGCTTTTTTACGGGAGAGATTCGTGAGCAAGTCCCCGCAAAAGGAGTGATCCCCTACTCTCTCAATACACCGCTTTTCAGCGACTATGCAGAAAAAAGCAGGTTTGCGGTTCTCCCGGAAGGTGCCCAGGCCCGGTTCGATCCGAAGGAAGTTCTCGGTTTCCCGAAAGGAACCACACTGATCAAAACCTTTTTCTTTCCGAACGATTTCCGGAACCCCGCCAAAGGAAAACGGCTGATAGAAACGCGGCTGTTGATTCACGAAGAGCGGGGATGGAAGGCACTGACCTACGTCTGGGACGAAGACCAGCAAGACGCCTCGCTCGAGGTAGCCGGAGAGACGGTCGATGTATCGTATACCTACCTGGACGGGAAAAAGTACAGGCATAAGTTCCAGGTACCCAATCTCAACCAGTGCAAAGGCTGCCATAGCTTCAATGAAACGCTGCAGCCTATAGGCCCTTCGGCCCGGCAGCTAAACGGGGAGTGGCGTGGCTGGGGGTATCCGCATTCGGGGCAAAACCAGTTGCTGGTATGGAAAGAAGCAGAAATACTGGAAGGACTCCCCGAAATCCCGGCAATTGAAAAAGTACCGGTATGGGATGACCCCGGCTCCGGGACTTTAGATGAAAGAGCCCGCGCCTGGCTGGACGTCAACTGCGCACACTGCCACCGTCCCGAAGGCCCGGCCAATACTTCGGGACTCAATCTCAGCATTCACAATACAGACCCCACTCTCCTGGGGATCGATAAGACGCCGGTAGCAGCCGGACGCGGATCGGGAGGCAGGAAGTTCGATATTGTAAAAGGCAGGCCGGATGCCTCTATTCTTCAATACCGCATCGAATCAAAAGACCCGGGAGTGATGATGCCCGAACTGGGCCGCACCGTTAATCACAGGGAAGGGATTGAAACGATCAGGGAGTGGATCCGGAAAATGTGACGTATATCAGTATGGAGAATAATGTCCCTCAATTCTGATAAGTAACTTTTGTCAACATAATACTTTGATAACAAGTTAATTAAAAAAGGATAGAGTCTCCACCCTCATTACTCAATATTATGGATAACGTAGCATTTGATGTAGTAATCGGACTTGTATTCATTTATCTTCTGTATAGTCTTTACGCTACTGTCTTCATCGAGATTATTTCTTCCGTGTTCAATCTCCGTGGTCTGAACCTTTACTATTCGCTGGCAAGGATGCTGAAGGATGAGAAAGTGTTTACGAATCCGGTAAAAAGATACCTGGTTGAACTCTCTACGACTATTACGCGCGTTCGGGGAACGGCTCTGAACCTGAAAAACCCGGATCTCTATAATCGTGTAATCAGTCAGCCGGTTATCAGATACCAGACAAGCGGAGGCCTGGGCAATAAAGCAGCCTACCTCACAGCCGAGACATTTTCAAAGGCGCTGATCGATTCAATTAAAACCGACAACCCCGACGCCAGCCTCCTGGCATGTATAGAAGACGGATTGGAAAAGCTGCCTGACAATTCCGACACAAAAAACTATATCCGTTCCCTTCTGGACGATTCTAATTCAGATCTGACAAAATTCAGGATACTGTTGGAGAGATGGTACAATGAGACACAGGACCGGGCGGCCGGCTGGTACAAACAAACAACCCAGGTTTTGCTGCTTTTTATAGGCGCATTCCTGGTGTTTGCATTCAATGTCGACACACTGGCCATCATCAAAAAACTATCGATAGATCAGGAAGCGCGCAATAACCTGGTACAGATGGCTATCAGCTACCAGGAAAGAAACGATGGTGAAGCTCCCTCCGGAGACGAAAAAGTACCCCGGAATAACCTGGACTCACTGAAGAGCGCCCTTGAAAAAGACATTGCCAACGCTCAAAGCATTCTGTCGTCAAACTGGAATATCGGTAACGAGATTTTCTTTCTTGAAGAAAAAACAGATTCCCAGCTCAAACCGGGATTTAAATACGTTCCGTTTAAATCAACAAATCCCAAGGCCGACATAAAGACAGAGATTTACCTGGTCGTACACGAGTCGGTGGATGAAAAAACACTAAGGAAAATACTGCCCGATAAAATCAGCAAAGAGGAAAATGAAGGAAAGGATCCCCATTTCAAAATAAGTACAACGCGCTACAAGCTAGGCTATATCTTCTCAGGAGGGCGTATCTGGGGTTACCTGCTTACGGTTATTGCCATCGCGATAGGCTCTCCTTTCTGGTTTGACTTACTGAACAAGCTGATAAGGCTGAGAAGCTCCAAACCTGTCCAGCCTGAACCCGAAACCGGCAGCGTATCGAATACCGCCATTTCAAACCGTGGAATTTTAAACAGGGTAGGATGAAAGGAATTATTCACACGGAGGTAAACGAACGGCACAGACCCAATGTCAACTCGCTGATATTGGATTACTATTCGATCGGGGAAACCGTCGAAATCACGGAATCTGTCTTAGGAGACCCATACGACGGGGACGATGTCTGGTATAAGCTCGATAACGGAGCCTATATATGGAGCGGCGCCGTGGACCCGGTGCCGGATAGCTCCGGCTTGTCCGGTGAGGATCGTGATCAGTGGCTTATCTGCTACAGGCAGGTCAAACCGGACGGCCGCCCCGATATGGGCAAGAAGACTCCCCCGAAAGAGCTCTATTTCACTCCTTTACGCCTTCCGGCAGATTCATCGGGTATCCGTGTCAATCAATTGATCCGCGAAGCTTTTGTAAACGGGTTTATGAACTCTCTGCGGCGTATTCCGCCCCACCGGAAACACGTATTCGTCTACATCCACGGATACCAGATGCTTTCTTCTCTGAAACTCGACCTGCTGGAGAATTTCGTAAACGGCTACATGACATATCCGGGTAACAAGATTGCAAAAGTCATCTTTTTTACCTGGCCTGCACAGGGCGGTCCGGCGCGGAAAACAGTTGACGACAGGTCGATCAGGGCTGGTCAGAACTTTACGAAAAATGGCCTCTGGGAACCATTCCGGCGTCTTTCCCATGAATTAAAGAACAACGGCAGGCGCTTGAACCTGATCGTACACTCTTTTGGTCACCAGCTTCTGAACGGGATGCTTAACGATCCCACTACCCCCGGTTTCAAGGACCGGATCCCTTCCGGGATTTTCGAGAATATCTTCCTGATGGCGCCCGATATTACCCATCTGGCTATCCAAAAGGGCGGCGTTAAACTTCACAACTACTTTAAAGATAAAGATGCCGACGAGTTTCATTATGATTTTTCGGGGCTGAAGAAGCTGGGAAAAAAAGTGCATGTCTTTCATAGCAGGAATGATTACCTGCTTTATTCCAGTACCAAAAGGTTCGTTGGTGGTTCTAATATTAACCAGGAGTTAACTCCGGATGAGCTGTTCAACCTCACAAAAGACTACCGCAACTTAGGTAACTACGGTAGCCGGGAAGTTGAGCCCGTCCTTGAACCGGGATTTAACTTCGAGCCGATCGACCCCCTGATTAAAGGTATTGTATTCAAAGATGATGAGGAACGCCTGCGCTACCCTTTCCGTAATCCAAGGCCGGGAACGATCGAAGCAATAGATAAGGTCTGGAAGGAGGCTGACTACAATGATATAAATGGTGGCAGGATTATCTTAAACCTGAACCGGATTCCTAACTACCACCGGTATATTTTTACCTGCAGGCAGGTCGTGGAAAGAGTACTAAGCCTGCTGTAGCAAACCTGTCTGTGCTGAGCTCCATGAAAGGGTTTCCCGAAAAGATCGTCCGCACTGTACAATCCGGTCACAGTGCTCCGTTCCGGGATAAAACAGATGAATACGCATGTGAACCACACTTAATTACTTTTTTTTAACAGCCAGGCAACCCTGATATTCCTTTCTACGTATCAGTGGTATCAATGTTAGTTTCTAACCTGGCTTGTTATGAAAATCAAATCATACTTAAAGGTATTTGCCGGAGCCGCTGCTCTGGTACTCTTACTGACCACATGCAGTAAGGATGGTGAACCCGGGGCCCGGCCCGATGTCAGACTCAGTGATACCTCGCTGGGAAAAGTACTTACTGATAAAGAGGGCATGACCCTGTATTTTTTGCCAGAGATGTAAACGGAGACTCCGGGTGTCCCGGTACCCGGAAGGTGGCCTGTTGCACACCGGGACATGCCGGAGGCTCCCATGTAAAAAAATGGCAGTTCTATCAAACCTTAAAACAACTTTAAAAATACCTCCCTTTAATACCCCATAACGTAACTCTTATCGCCCCGATATGTCAGCATACAACTCCGCCGTATTGTCTGAATTGCTGGAGGGCTGTTTAAAAAAGAACTGCCGTAGCCAGGAGCGTCTTTATAAGATGTTCTATGGCTACGCCATGTCGGTATGCCTGCGATATGTACAGAACCGAAGCGAGGCTAATGAAGTCCTGAACGACGGCTTCTTCAAAGTCTTTACCAAAATTGAAACCTATGACAAAGCCCGTCCGTTCAAAACCTGGCTGGCCAGGATTATGGTCAATACGGCTTTGGATCATTACAGGCGCAATACGCATCAATTTACCCTGGAGCCGGCGGACGACAAAGATGCGCCGGTACAGGAAACTGTCCTGGCTGAATTGTCTTATGCCGATATCACCGGGTTGATCGGTAAACTGTCACCGGTTTACCAGATCGTTTTCAACATGGCTGTCATAGACGGGTACAGCCATGAGGAGATCGCAGAAAAATTAGGGATCAGTGTAGGCACCTCCAAATCGAATCTATCGAGAGCCCGGGAAAAACTGAGAATGATGTTATCAAAACTAAGTGCAGATGACTATGCAAGAATGGCCAGATGACAAGCTGGACGCCTTCTTCAGAAAGTTGTCTGAAGAACAGGCCCCCAAATATAACCCTCAGGATTGGGATCAGCTCCGGAAACGTTTGGATGAGGAGGAAGGAAAGGCGATTCCCGGGCAATCGAAAAAGCTTTGGAAAGGCCTCGCTATTTTCGTGGGAATCATATTTCTTACCGGTACCCTTGTGTACTTATGGCCCGGGCAGAACACAGCAGACCCCGGTGGTCGGCCGGAAACCGTAAATGGAAAAGACATACCGCAGGCTACCGGCCGTAAACCCGGCGACCGGGCGGAAGAGGCGACGGTTAATCCGCTTTCCGCCGGGCAAAGCGACGGAGACGAAATAATTGCCGTTGAACGAAACAAAATATCGTCAGGCAAAGCTAGAGCACTGGTCGACGGCCCGTTGCCGCCGAAGAATCCTTCAAGATTATTAAAGGCACGGTCCCGTCAGGCAGATAAGGCTGGCGGAGAGCCTACTGAACTTGGTGCTAGGGGTACGCACGAAACTGACGGGACCTTTATTCTGCCTGAACCGAAGCCTTCCTACCAATCTCCCGGAGCTACTTTGCCCGGGCCTGCCCTGCCGAAAATAGCTTTCCTTACACCCCCGGCATTTAAGCCCATTTCTTTACAAGGACCGGACATTCCCCGCATCGCCCCTCCTGAAACAGCTTCTCCGGTTGAATTGCAGCTCCCCGTGAAAAGCTCCCGACGCTGGGCCGTCCGTGCCGGAGCCGGACCGGATTTCAGCGCAGTGAAATTACCGGATTTTGCACCACCGACTTTTACCTGGGCTGTCCACCTCGACTACCGACTGACCAAACGCCTGTGGGTACAATCAGGATACGTACGGAGCGACAAGAAATACAACGCTCCCGACGGCCAGTATACCTGGCCATCGTACTGGCAGCAACCTGTTCGCCCGGAAAGCATCGATGCAACGTGTAACATGATCGAGATACCCCTCAATTTAAAATACGTCTGGGGCAAAAAGCCGGACGCCGCCTGGTATCTAACGGCGGGTATCACCAATTACCAGATGCAGCGTGAAAAATATGAGTATAACTACGAACGGCCCGATCCGCAGATCCGCCGCTATCGCTGGGAAGGATCCACGGGCTGGTACTGGCTGAGCCATACCCAGGTTTCATTAGGATATGAAAGGAAACTAACCAACCATCTGAACGTCGGAGTGGAGCCTTTTGTTAAAATTCCTGTACAGAGAGTCGGGTTTGGAAAAGTAAACCTTTATACCGCCGGTGTCTGGCTGTATGTTAACTATGGGAGGTAAGGGAAATAAGGAGGTATAAATTAAAATTTTCCTTGTGATATGTGATATTACATATTACAATTGTGTTATGATTGTATCTATCCGGCACAAAGGTCTGTTGCTTTATTATGAACAGGGTAACGGATCTAAGCTTCCAGCAGCTTATTTGGGGAAGATTGCCCGTATTTTTGATCAGTTGGAAGCAATAACCTCGGTAGATGATATTAAGCAAATGGGGTCAGGCATTCACAAGCTGACAGGGGATTTATCAGATTTTTGGTCAATAAAGGTTTCCCCCAATTTTCGGATTATTTTCCGCTTTGAGAATGGCGAAGTTTTTGATGTTGACTATGTAGATTATCATTAAAAAACAAAGAAGATAAAAACAATGTTAAAGAGAGGATTGCCTCCTGTACATCCCGGTGAAATTTTGAAAGAGGACTATATCAGGGAACGTGGTTTAACAGTAACGCAGGTTGCCAAAGGTTTAGGCATTGCGCGTGAAAACCTGTCTGCAATAGTGAACGGTCGCGCCGGAATTAGTCCTGAGCTTGCTGTAAAGCTGTCTGAAGCTTTCGGAAACACCACCCAATTCTGGGTCAACCTTCAAAAAAATTATGAAATATGGCATGCTGAAAAAAAAGTGAACCGTTCAAAGATTCAGCATTTCACAGGAAGCGGATTGAAGCTGGCCTAAGCAAGGGGCGTTAGCTGACCTACTGAATTCAGTTTGAGCTCAGTATCTTCAACAGGCTCCCCCGTAGTTCCAACCGGGCCGAGCTATCGGCGTGTAAACGGAATGCTCTGAAAATGTCGCGATCGGCTTTGAAAACACTGGAATCTTTAAGGACAATATCCGTGTTGCCAAACGAGTTTTCCCATTGAACATTCAATTCCCCTCCTTTACACATTTCAGCCGTAAAATTCCGAAAATCATTATCCTTCAGAAGCACTCCGAAACTTTGTTGTCTTAAATCAAAGGAATCGGCTTTAAATCCCTGAATAATAGCGGGAACTCCCTCCGAAACAAAACCATTTATAGAAGGTACATTTATTACAACATTAGGAGCGGTTGTAAAGATCCCCGAAAAATAAGAGGCCCGGCGACCGTCCTGGCGGAAGCTGACAATCAGTGTATCGCGATCGAGCTGCCGGGTGACGACAGGGACTGTCGTCCTTGTTTTTCATTGGGTAGACAAGTATCATGATGATAATATTCCTGTTTCCAAATATTTTTAGAAAATTCAGACGGTACCGTTCTCAACTTCCATCCTGTACCCCACTCCATGCACGGCAGCTATTTTTACGGAAGTATCATCCTGAAGCAGCTTTCTAAGACGCGATACAAATACGTCGATGCTCCGGCCTACGATGACGCCCTCGTCCTCCCAGACAGATTTGAGTATAAAATCCCGCTCGAGAACCTGGTTTTTACGGGTTGCGAAAAGATTCAGAAGCTTTGCCTCACGGTAAGTCAGATGGTGAACGCTCTTCCCCGTATGGAGTAAGAGGTTGGACAAATCCAGTGAAGAGTTCCCGAATACTGCCCGGTGCGGAGCGGCATCGGTCGAAGCTTCCTCCCCTGATCTCACTGACCGTTTTCCTGACTTTCGCCAGACGATGAAACCAAGACCTGCCAGTAAACAGCTGATTGAAATAATCCACCACTTTCCGTCGGCAGCGGCTTCCGCCCGGTCTGGAATAAAGCTTACTTTCAACAGGTAACACCCAGCTTCCTGTTGTCGCCCCTGGCAGGGCACACCGCCTTCCCGCGCTAAGTCAAGATAACTGTAGCCTAGTTGAATCTGCCCGTTACCACAATTTATGATCATCACATTATATGCCTGGCTGATACCCTGCAACTCCAGGGATTCCTGTAGCAATTCAGGCAGTTTATCATAATCGAAAAGGCTGTCGACGCGAATCAGAAATGTTGCAGGATCTGATTGCTCAACCGGCGGAACTCCCGAGAGCGTATCTCCGTTTTCCATCAGCAACCGGTGCGCAGTTCGTCGTAATGCGAGGTTTACCTGCTCTGAAAATTGCGTGGATTCATTAATTCCGGATACCGGACCTGTACTTATAAACACAAGAAATACCCATATTCCCCTGGATACCGTTTTTCTGAACGATGTTTGAATACAGGTATTTCTCTGTTTGCTCATAAGAAGATGCGGATTCTTCAGTACTGGTTTAACAAAAGTACTAAATTTAACATCCGTCTTTTCCCTGGGGCTTCCGCCAGGGCTGTCCGGGCCACCAGTCAAATTGAGGTATATACCGGCTTTGCCTGACGACAATCACCCTCCTGTTATTGTTTGCATTCTCCCCGGCCGGATCAATGATTATCTGATCGCCGTACCTTGCCGTCTCCAGGATAGCTGATATTTCAATCTCTGTAACGGCATTATTGTGGGCAAAAGCATTGGCATCGACTATTTTCCCTTCCCTGATAACGTAGGCATAGAACGGGACCAACCGCGATTCACCCGTTCCGTCGTGTAACGTTGCCAGGCTCAGCTTCCCTGTCGTAGCCGATGACAATGCGGTCTCATCGGTTGCTTTCCCGTCTAACATCAGGGTATTGTATGCTCCTCCGGCGCTATTCCCGATTAAAGCTTTAAGGGAAGACCCTGAAAGGATAACCAGAAGCGCCAGCGTCAGTTTTAACATTAGCTTATTCATGACGGCTGCTTTTCAGATTTCTATTCCTACAAAACCAGGATCTCATTATGAGGAAGCACATAACGGTTTTCAGTTGTCATCAAAACAATATGATCTCCTTTGGAGCATTTCTTCAGTATGTTTTGAATTTCAACCTGTTTTACCGCTTCACCCGAAAACATAACGAGTGTACCGGTATTTTTATCCCGGATAGCGATCCGGAATGAAATCTGATCCCTGGGTTTGCCGCCCTCAGGAGTCAGATCGGCCGTATTGACCGTCAGCACTCCTGCCGCCGAGCCCGACACCGTACATTTCCCTTGGGTAGTGTATTCATCAACTACCATCTTGTTGTTTAAAAACGCAGCAGAGCATTCGTTAAAGGAATCCTGGGCAATTGAAGCTACGGAACATAGCAGCATAACGCCGGCTGCCAGCAGATTTACGTGTTTTCTGTTCATGTTGCAAAGTTGTTTTTGATTTGATTTTTGTTTTCCGGTCAAATCTAGATCAGCCCTGCAAGCGGGGAAGTAAAACGATGTAAAACAATGTAAACTAAATGTAAAAGGTTTTGGAAGGTGGTTTGCCTTAGGATTTCACGATCTCTATCGACTCTAAGCAAAAACATTACGAAAAAATACTTTATAACATTGGCCGGGTACAGTTAGAAAACGAATGAAAATATACACGTTTGACGAGGTAAAAGACGAACTCATTGGAAAAATTGGCACCCCTGAGCGGGACCGATTTGAATACCAACTTCAAATGGACGTGATCGGCAAGGCCATTAAGCAAACCCGGAAAGAGCGAAATCTGACACAAGAAGAACTGGGCAAGCTCATCGATGTTCAGAAAGCGCAGATTTCACGCCTTGAAAATAATGCCGGTAACGTAACGATGAATACGCTTTTAAGAGTTTTCGCAGCACTAAAAGCAAAAGTGAAGCTACAGGTCGAGCTTTCCGATATGAATTTCAGTGTAGGAGGATAAAATGGCGGAACCACCGCTCATATACGGGATCGAGAAAGTAGGAGTGCCCGTTCCGCACTTGGATAAGTTCTTTATTGAGCAGGGCATTTTTGGCTTTTGAGACCGCGGCCGAAGACCCCAGTCGATATCGGTTGATTGTGGATTGACTGCTTAACCCTGTGGTAACGCCATCGGCTATTGCCTTGAGATAGGCCAATTGGCTACTGGAAAGGTTTTCGGTGTCGCGGGTATATAAAAGCGAGTTTTGCTCCAGCAAGCTTTCAAGCGCCTCATCCACGATAGAACGGGTTACTTCCCGATCGGTATTGATCCAGACAATATGCGAAAGCTGCTGGACATAATACGAATGATCCTGCACCGAAGAAGCGATAAAATCTGCCAGCACACCATCGATATGCTTATGTGTAGCATTGAACGATCCAACAATAAACGAAACCCAATCTTCCCTGCTGATTTTCTCCAGGTACATTACGTCGCCAAATTTGTAAAAGGGCATAGACTGGCGTTCAAATAACGACATCATCATATGCTGCTGGCTGCCATACAGACAATAGCAAACCCGCTGATGGTGTTGCCATTCGCTCCGGAGACGCTTTTGAAAAAGCAACGGATCCTTAAAACCGGCCAGGTTCTGAAATTCATCGATGCAGACCACTACCTGTATATCCTTTTTCCTGGCTATCTGTTCGGGAAGATTTAATATTTCCTGGTAGTTCATTTCCAGTTCCTGCCAGTCAAAGCTAATCTCAAAATCATGTAAAGGATCGGGGCCAATGCTGATTTTAGGTGTTAGCCGCTTTAAGAACTCCCGGCTTTCCGCTACCCACTCGTCCAGTTTACTGCCGGTACTTTTAATTACTGCTGTAGCAAACACCTTATAAAATTCAACCTCGTCCTGCAGGCCCAAAAGATCCAATTGCACGATGCGAAGTTTCCTTGTCGCTGTCTCATCGGCCACACGTTTGACTAAAGAGGACTTCCCCCACCGTCGAGGAGAGACAAGCAATGTATTAATACCGTGCTGAAAATTATTTTTCAGCCGTTTTATCTCTTTTCTACGGTTGGTGAACCCGTCTGTACTGACACTCCTCCCAAACAAAAATGGCGATTTCATTCAGTAAATATAGCGTTTAAATCAATATAAGACGCTATAAAAGTAACCAAGTGGTTAGTAACCATTTGGTTAGCTGGCAACAGAAGGGAATTTATGTTCTGTTCACCGGCGAAGACCCGTAGGGTCGGCCATATCGTAGCCCCGGAATTGATTCCGGGGCCCGGATGACACGTGCGTCAGCCAGAGTGTCCTATTTTTTCTCACTCAATAGCCGCTCGAGCTTTTCAATCATTTCGGCCTGTTGCTGTATCATACGCTCATACAGTTCAACCATCTTTTCCAGTGGATTGAAGCTACATTTAAAGTGCTCAATATTACCCACCGCAGCCTCTTCATTGAATGTATTGGCTATGATGTTAATGACTCCTTCCTCATCAAAATTCTGGATCGCTTCTACAGGGATTTTCAGTATAGCTGCCACCTGTTCGAGGACCTGGTGATCGATGGTTTCCTTCTGTTCCAGCATCGACACCCGTTTCTGAGACCATTCCTCTCCCAGCTCCCAGGCAAGCGCCTCTTGTTTGTAACCCAGCATTTCCCGGAAACGCCTGATATTGCGGCCTTCGTGTATTTTCTTCTTGTCGGACATAGCGGTTGGTTTCATTACAGATCAAATATAGTATTTTTGACAGGGCAGAAATAAGCGCTCAGAGGATAAAATATCCGATTTACTTGTAAGTAACTCACAAACATATACCCTACTCCGCCCTCAGCGACTCTACCGGGTTCATATCCGAACTGCGCATTACCTGCAGATTGATGATGAGCAGGGAAACCGCCATGATGCTTACGGCGGTCAGGCCGAATATCCAACCGCTCAGCTCGGTACGGTACGCATAATCCTCCAGCCAGCGGGTTATCCCCCACCAGGCAACCGGCGTGGCTATTACAATGGCGAAAAGTATCAGTATGACAAAGTCTTTGGTAAACAGTGCCGAGATATCGAGTGCGGAAGCGCCGACCACTTTCCGGATACCGATCTCTTTGGTACGCTGCTTTACGATAAGCGCCAGCAGACTGAATAATCCCATAACTGACAAGGTAATGGCCAGCACGGCGAAGACCGTAAACAGCGACGCCAGCCGTTTCTCATGACCGTAAATCTGCTCCACGAGATCGTCTGCAAATGAATACTCAAAAGGGACGTTGGGGAATACGCTCTCCCACGCCTGCCTGATAGCCTGCAGTGTCGCCGGGACAGCGGTGCTTGCGATACGGATAAACGCTTCTCCTGAGGCCGACTGACTTCCTCTCAATACGATGAAGGGGCCTTCTTCTTTAAAAGAGGTTGCTCTGAAATCCTTTACTATCCCGATAATAGTGCCTTGCAGCGCCCCCAGATATAGGGAGGTATCCGTTTTTGTAATGTTTAAGTGCGTAGCAAGGCTTTCTGTTACCACAATGGGTGTGCTTTTTATCAGGCGCTTCCCTTCATCGGGATCGCTGGATTCACGCGCCAGCTTAGAGTAATTTACCAGGTCGCTGCCGTATTCTTCGGAAAAGTATCGTCCGCTCAGAAGTTCTAGTTTCAGGGTTTTCAGAAAATCAAAGTCAGCGTCAACAAAGCCGAAATTCATACTTTTGGTAGTATCAGCCGGATCACTCATGGAACCTGAGCCGCCGTATCCCTTCCCTATAGAAACGCCTCCACCATAGCTAACCGACTCCACCGCAGGCAGACTGAGCAGCATCTGCTTAAATGCGGTAGCCTGTGTACGGTTAACATCAGGTACCACCAGCAGAAAACTTTCGTCAAAACCCATCGATCGGTTGCTCAGAAACTGCAGCTGCTTATAAACGAGAACGGTAATATTCATCAGAAGGACCGCTATGCAAAACTGGAATATGATGAGCGTCTTTCTGAACAGGAAGGAAAACCGGAACCCTCCAATCTTCTGTCTGAATACCTCGACGGGCTGCATCCTGCTCAATACGACTGCCGGGTACAGACCTGATATAGCCGCAGATACGACAGCAACCACGCAAAGTGCTACGATGTTAGGCACATTGAGCAGAAACGACCTGTCTTCCGCAATTTGCAGCAAATTCCCAAAGGCCGGCCAGAACAGGTAGGCAAGCACCACCGCAAAGGGAAGCGATAAGCAGAACAAAAGGAAAGACTCTCCCATAAACTGCAGAACGATCCGGGTCTTACCGGCGCCCAGTACTTTGCGCATACCTACTTCCCTGACGCGCTGAAAAGATCTTGCGGTCGTGAGGTTGATATAATTGACCGAGGCAATCAGCAATATAAGCAATGCGATAATGCCATAGATATAAACGAAGCGGACATCGCTGACCTGGTATCTCTGGTCCTCGATCTTCCCGGAGTTGAGCCGGATGTCTGTCAGGGGCAGGAACCGGATACTCCGAATATTAACCGGGCCGGATTTGTCCTCCAAACCATATTTTTTGCCAAAGTCCGACATCTGACGCTCCAGATTAGCAATGCTGCTCCCTTTTCTGAGAAGAATATATTGCGATCCGCCGGAATAAGCTTTAAAGCTCAATGTTTCTTTAATCGGCTGAGCCTGAACTAATACGTCGAAAGAAAAATGCGTATTGGCAGGAAGATCCTCTACAACAGCAGTCACAGTCATAGGAGTAATAGTAGCGTCGTAATTCACTCTTTCTATGACTTTCCCAAGCGGGTTACCCTCCGGGAAAAAATTCCGGGCAGCACTTTGGGCCAGCACGATGTGCTGTTTATCACTCAACGCAGAAGCGATATCCCCTTGAATAGCTCTCAGACCAAATACTTTGAAGAAATCTGCTCTGACAGAAACGGCCTTAAGCTTCATAGGTTTATCCGCAACTTTCACCTGCAGTTGCCAGGAGGAAAGCGGCGTAGCAGCCTCCACATCCGAAAATTCTTCAGTAAGCGTCTGTCCCAACGGCACCGGGACACTGATTTTTCGACGCTCAGGCTCCAGCCTCCTATCTTCCATCAATAGCTGGTACACCCTGTCGGCAGTAGGAAAATGCCTGTCGAACGATAGCTCATACCTGATATAACCAACAATGAGCAGAACAGCTCCAAAAGCCAATGCAAGCCCTGCCAGGTTGATGGCAGCATACGTGCGGTCCCTGTAAAGGGTTCGCAATGCAAGGAGGAAATAGTTTTGGAGCATCGTATAAAAGATATTTGAGGTAAGTGAATTATGGTTCCACAATCCACCCGTCCAGCAAATGAATAACCCGGTCGCCATAAGCGGCATTCTTTTCCGAGTGTGTCACCTGGATAATCGTAACCCCCTCGTTGTTAAGCTGCTTGAAGACTTCCATGATCTCTTCTCCCTGTTTGGAATTGAGATTCCCTGTAGGCTCATCGGCCAGGATAAGACCAGGACTTGCGGCCAGTGCGCGGGCGATGCCAACCAGTTGCTGCTGACCTCCCGACAGCTGGGTCGGGAAAAGATCTTTCTTTCCTACGATATTGAAACGATCCAGCATATCGCTTACAATGGCCCTGCGCTCCGAAGATTTGACGTCTTTGTACAGCAGTGGCGTCTCGATATTTTCATAGACAGTCAGCTCGTCGATGAGGTGGTATGCCTGGAAAACAAAACCGATATATTGCTTGTACAGCGCGGAGATCTGCTTTTCCTTCAATTTAGAAACTTCTTCCCCCTGGAACCAGTATTCGCCTTCCTCGAATTTATCGAGCATCCCGATCACATTGAGAAGGGTAGATTTCCCGGAGCCGGAAGGGCCCATTATGGACAGGAATTCACCCGCCTTCACATGCAGGTTGATGTTTCGCAATACATACGTACGGCCGCCTCCGACAGGGAACCACTTAGATACTTTTTTTAGTTCGATCATTTTTACATTAATTTTATTCTACCCTCAACGATTTATTCGGATTGGCGAGCGCCGCCTTCAAACTCTGCAGGCAGACAGTAAACAAAACAATTAACAACAATACAAGGGGCGGTATCATGAATATATACCAGGTAAGCCTGATGTGGAATGCAAAATTATTAAGCCAATTGTCCGCCGCCCAATAAACAACCGGTATCGCAACAGCGGTCGCAAAGCACACCAGCTTTACAAAGTCTTTTGAAATCAATACCAGGATACCGGAAACGGATGCTCCCAGTACTTTCCGGATGCCTATTTCTTTAACGCGCAGCCTGATTACAAAACTGGAAAGACCGAGCAGTCCGAGTATGGCAACCAGGATAGCCAGGAAAGTAAATACGCCGAACACATCTCCCAACCGCTGGTCGGCCTGGTATTGCCGTTCAAAGAAGTCGTCCTGGAAAAAATACTCGAAAGGGTTGCCGGGAAATGCCTGCGTGTACGCCGATTCTATAGCGGCCGTATGATCGCTGAGATGATCTGTATTCAGGTTTACGGACATATATTTCCAGCCGGTCCACGATGGGAAGTAATACAGAATAGGGCCGTATTCCTCTTTAAGGGACCGCTGGTGGTAGTTTTTCACCACCCCCAATACCCTGGCAGGGACATTAAACACAGCAAGTACAAATATAATGTCCTTGTTCACCGCCTCTTCCGGCGATTTAAAACCCAGAAGCGCCGACGTTTTCTCGTTAATCAAAACACCCCGGGACCTGCCGGGTATAAATAAATTGGAACTGTCAGAGGCCAGGAAATTTCTTCCCGCAAGCAGTTCTATTTTATAAGTATCCAGGAAATCCTGGTCTATTTCCATCAGAGAAGTCATAAAACCACTCTGTTTGTCTTTGGTAGCCTGCCATACGTGGTTCTGAAACCGTATTACCTCTCCGGGGACATCGGAGGTGGCGGCAATATGGTTGATAAATGACATCTTCGATACCTCCGATTTGAAAAAGCTATGACGCATGGTGAGCGTAGAATCGGCCACCGCCGGCGCCTTGATGATCATCACCTGGTCTTTTCTATAGCCAAGATCGCTATTTCTCATAAAGCGCAGCTGGATAAACACCACCAGCGTGGCGGCAATGAGCATAATCGAAAGAAAAAACTGGAAAGACACCAGCACACGGCGGAGCGATATACGTGTATTGGATTTGATAATGAGCCCTTTCAATACCCTTACCGGCTTGAACGAAGACAATACAAACGCAGGGTATGCACCCACCAGGAAAGCCCCGACAACAAAAAGGCCGAAGGCTGCAACCCAGAACATCTGTTGGCTGCCCAACCCCGACCGGAAAAAATCCATTCCGATATTTTTGCCAACAAGCCGGGTGAAAAAGGGCATACAGGCAGCAATAATGACCAGGGAAGTAACGAGCGCCAGCGAATTGATGATAAATGACTCAAGCAGGAACTGAACGATCAATTGCGGCTTTATCGCTCCTGCCACTTTCCTGACGCCTACTTCCCTGGCCCGCTCCATAGATTTCGCGGTCGAAATATTGATATAGTTGATCCATGCTATGATGAGAATAAATATGCCGATTATCGACATGAAATACACTTCTCTTTCACTTCCGTTTACTTCGGCTTCCAATTGGTATCTCGATTTCAGGTGGATATCGGTGACTGGCTGCAGGCGGAAATCCGCACGGAAATTAAATTGCTTCATGGAAGCGCCAAGATATTTTTCAATAAAGTCCGGAAACTTCGCTTCCAGTTTTTTCACGTCCGTACCCGGCGCCAGCAGTACATAATTGTAAAACTCGGGCCAGGCCCAGTTGTTTGTCAGCCAATCATACTGGAAGGTCTCAAACGATATGAGCATATCGAATTTGATATGCGAGTTTTCGGGCACGTCTTCGAACACGCCGGTCACTTTAAACGGGAATACGCTTCTATTTACCCATGGCACAAACCCATCTAAAGTCAGTACCTGATTGATAGGATCGGCGTTTCCAAAATATTTCTTTGCGGTAGATTGTGAAATGGCAATTGTATTGGGTGCTGCCAGGCAGTGCTGCCTGCTCCCTTTTACCAAGGGAAATGAAAATACGTTAAAGAATGAAGAATCTGCCAGGAAGATCCTGCTTTCATTAAATACCCTTCTTTCTGCACCGGGCAGCTCAGACGATACGGCATATTTATTCGCAAACACCGAAAAGTTCATCATCCGTGCATAGCTGGCTACCTCCGGGAAATCCCGCTTCATCGCAATGCCTACGGCAGGATGATTGGTAGCCAGATGACCGTCGGGCGGGCTCCCGGTATCGCCATCGGTCCGGACAGCGGTCATTGAAATCGGAACACGATAGATACGGGAAGCATTGGTGTGGAAACGGTCGTATCCCGACTCGAAATACACGTACAAAAGCACAAAAAAACAGGCAGCCATACCTATTGCCAAACCGGCAATATTCACAAGGGAATATATTCCGTTTTTCAGGAGGCTCCGCCAGGCGATTTTGAGGTAGTTCCGGATCATAGCTTGTAATCTTTAAGTCGGGGCAGGAATTAAAGGGTTCTGTATACGATTCTATATACGAAAGCCCTCTCATTTCGCATATCACAAGCCGAGCCAAAAATTCAAATACCTGATAATAAGAATATTACAATTTAAAAGTAAGAATAAAATGTCCGGAAATGAACACTTTTTGTCCAGAAGCGTACAGTGTAGAACAATATTTGTGCGATGTGTATAATTTTTCGTATCTTCATACATTGCCTATATATATAGTTGTATATCTATATATGCGTACCGATATCGAACTTGATGACGCTCTTGTAAACCAGGCGCTCCAGATCAGTAACTTCAGGACAAAGAAAGATGTCGTGCATGAGGCGTTGAAACAATATGTAGCTTCATTGAAGAGAAAGCAATTGCTGCTGCGTGAAGAAGGCACCTGGGAAGGGGATTTAAAACTACAATAGTGCATACGGATTCCGATTTCGACCAGATAAGCAGGCACACGAAGTTGAAAGTATTTAGGTTAAAATAATCTGCTCATCCTGACCGGATATACTTTATCTCCAATCATTCTTATTCATTCCTCAAACTTTCTACCGGATTCGCCGCAGCCGCCCTCACCGCCTGCCAGCTGACCGTCAATAATGCTATCACTACGGCCGTCAGCCCCGCCCCGGCAAATACCCACCATTCGACATCTATACGATAGGCAAAATCCTGCAGCCATTTATACATCACCCATCCTGCAATGGGAAACGCGATGAAACAGGCTATTAAAACGAGCCTTAAAAAATCTTTGGAAAGCATGGCTGACACCTGTGCAACAGAAGCCCCGAGCACTTTCCGTATACCTATTTCTTTGGTGCGTTGCTCTGCGGTAAATTTGGCAAGACCAAATAAGCCCATGCAGGCTATGAAAATCGTAAGCCCGGCAAAAATGCCCAGTATGGTCCCGATCTTTTGCTCTGCACTATACGTATTGATGTAACGTTCATCCAAAAACGAGTAATCCAGCGGGTCATCAGTGCCGTAAGCGGCGAACCGTTCCCGGAGTTCTGCCGTAAAACCCGGGATATCGGTTGTCGCAACTTTTACCACAAAGCTGCCCCCGTCGGGCGCCAGTACCATTACCAGGGGGGAAATATGCTCATGCAGCGATCGGAAGTGAAAATCTTTTACTACTCCAACCACGCGATATCGCTCTTCCCCGCCTCTGCTGGCCCTCGAAATAGTCTGGCCTAACGGGCTTTCTCTCCACCCCAATGCTTTTACGGCAGCTTCGTTTAGGATAACCGACGATGAATCCATTCCATATTCCTGTGAAAAATTCCTGCCTTCCTTTACCTGTATGCCGAGCGTGGGAATATAGTGTTCATCTATTTCGTACCGTAATGTTTTCACAAGCTTGCCGGGTTCCTGTTCGGTAAAAACAAAAAAATTATTATTGTCGCTGCCGCCCGCCGGTAAATACCTCGAAGCGCTTACACTGGTAACTGCAGGGTCGCTCTGTAGTTGCTGCCTGAAAACACCCGTTTTACTTCCCAAAGCCCCTGCATTGGAGATCACCATCACTTTATCTCTATCATACCCCACATCTTTATGGCGTATGTAAGAAAGCTGCCTGTAAACAACCGTGGTGCCTACAATAAGAATGATGGAGATGAAAAACTGGAATACGACCAGGACGCTTCTGAAACTGATGCGGCTCCTTACCGGCGCATGTTTTCCTTTCAGTACTGCTACAGGTTTAAAGGAAGAAAGATAAAATGCCGGGTAGCTGCCTGCGACCAATCCCGTGAATAGAATAATACCTAACAATACGGGTGCCAGCAGCGGCTTTTCAATAATACTGAATGTCAGCTGCTGTCCCGAAAGATGGTTGAAGAGCGGTAACGACAGCTTCACAAATACCAGCGAAAGTACCAGCGCTATGGTAGCTATAATGATCGACTCCACCAGGAATTGTCGCACCAGTTCCCCTTTCCGGGAGCCAAGTACTTTGCGGATACCGACTTCCCGCGAACGTTTGGAGGCGCCTGCGGTAGACAGGTTCATAAAATTAATACAGGCTATCAGCAGCATAAACATTGCGATAACGCTGAATATATACACGTACCGGATATCGCCGGGCGCGCTGAGGTCATAATGAAAGTCGGAATGCAAATGAATATCTGTCAGCCGCTGCAAATGAAAAGTAACGTTGCTTCCACTTTTCCGGAACTCGGCAAGCGTCTGCCCTGTACCTTCTTTCATCTGCGGACCGATATACTTATCTACCAACCCCGGTATTTTTACCTCCAGTTTTTCAAAATCACTTTTATTCTTTAGTACGATGTAAGTGAAATAATTGGAGTTCATCCAGTTCTGCTGCTTCGCGCCGTCAAGACTTTCCATTGAAGTCAGCAACCCGAACTGAAAATGGCTGTTCAAGGGGATATTTTCAATCACACCCGTTACCTTCATAGGCGCTTTATCCTCCGTTTTAAAGCGGATAATTTTTCCTAATGCTTCTTCTTCCCCAAAATATTTCCGGGCTACATCCCTGGTTAATACAACTGTATTGGGTTCAGTCAAAGCGGTTTTACTATCGCCCTGTATAAAGGGTAGCGTAAATACATCAAAAAAATTGGGATCGGCATAGGCCGCCTGATCAGACCTGAACTCCCGGTTGTCGACAAGGAGCCTGGGCGCCCAGTCAAAACTCCTGAGCCGGGTAGCGTCTTCCACTTCCGGGAAATCTCTCTTCATCGTTGCAGCCACCGGCGCCATCACAACCGTTTCCTTCATTTTTTCGCCCTGCACATCCCCTTCAAAATAAACCCTTGCAATACGGTCTGCTTTTTTGTGAAACCGGTCGTAGCTTAATTCATGGCCCACAAAAAACATGATGATAAGACAGGTAGCCAGCCCGATGGAAAGACCGAGGATATTGATCGCGGAAAACCACTTATTGTGGATAAGGTTCCGCCAGGCGGTTTTGAAATAATTTCGGATCATTGTCTGGGCTGTAATGTTTCGTTCTTTCTATTTTTAAATCTATACCACAACAACAACCTGCTCAATACAAGCGGATTATACTATTTTAAGGTATGAGTAATGTCCGGAAACGGACAATTTTCTGTATGCTTCCGGACACGGGTAAATAACATAAACCCACAACTCGCTTATAGCTGTAAAAAGAGTGCTTCCATTGTCGCCTCCTTTTGTACCAGTCCTACCGAATGATCGTTCTTTTTTATTCCAAAAGGTGTAATGAAAGTGAGGAACAGGGTTTTCCTTGTTTTGGTCCGCTCCCGGAATACCTGCAATTTCAGGCGCAAAAGTTCAGCGTATCGTTTGTCTATTGTAAATGGTTCCTGATAAAATTTAAGTTCACAGACATTGATACAGCCGTCTTGCCGGTCAAATAGCAAATCGATTTGTGCGCCACTATCGTTTTTGCTCCCTTTATATTGCCAGGGGGAAATTTCCGTATAGACATCCGCTATACCCAAAGCTTGCTTTAGTTGCCTGCTGTGCTTCATACATACGCCTTCAAAAGCATACCCGCTCCAGCTTTTCGAACCAGCCCCCTGTGCGCGTTTTTGCCAGGTGCCTTCACCGGTGGCACGGCTATGTTCAACAAAGCGGAAGTAAAACAGCGAATATTCATCGGTAAGTCTGTACAGGCTGTTTGATACCCGCTTACCAAAAGGGATATACGAACTGATGAAGCCAGACTCTTCCAATTCGTTCAGAACGGAGCTCACTCCTCCACCGCTTTCCAATCCGGCAGCTGCGAGCAAATCCGTGCGCGTCATCCCGATGGCTTTCTCCGCCAATGCCCGTACGATTTGCATGTGGGTATCGGCCTTTTCAAATAGCGACTGGTACAAGGCTGTAAATTCATTACGCAAAATTCCTTGCGAAGAAAAACAAGCCTGATCAATTATTTGATTGGCACTCATCCCCGGTTCGATAGTCTTCAGGTAATGCGGAATCCCCCCCATGCATAGGTATACCTGCAGCAGTTGATACCGATCCAATACAATATGGCGGGACTTTAAATAATCAGCCATTTCACCTAACGTGAAGGGCATTAACCGTATACGCCTGGTGACACGATTATGTAAGCCTCCCTTGTCGTTAAGCACTTTTCGGATCATCCATGAGGCAGCCGAACCGCAGATGACCACCACTAGTCGTTCTTCCCAGGCCGCCCAGGTATTCCAAAAATGGCCGAACGCCTGAAGAAAATTAGAGCGGGGAGTGTGCATCCATGGGAATTCGTCAAAAAAGACTATACATTTTGGCGAGTTATAAAAATACATAACTCGCCAAAACTGATATCAAGAGAGAAGTTTTGGCGAGTTATCCTTCAAATCATTCGTTTCTCAGACTTTACTCATTCCTCAAGCTTTCCACCGGATTGGCTACCGCCGCTTTTATCGCCTGCCAGCTCACGGTAGCAAAGGCGATCAGGACAGCCAAAACACCGGCGCCCGCAAACAGGTACCACCGGACCTCGGTACGGTAAGCAAAGTCCTGAAGCCATTGATTCATAACAACCCAGGTTACCGGTACGGCGATCACGATGGCGATTAAAACAAGTTTGAGATAGCTGAAAGAAAGCAATTGAACAATATGCGCTGAAGTAGCGCCCAGCACTTTGCGGACGCCAATCTCTTTCACCCGCAGCTCGGCCATATACATCGACAGGCCGAGAAGCCCCATACACGAAATCAGGATCGCGATGAAGGCAAAGGTACCCAGCAGCGTCTGCTGCGTCTTTTCCTGAGCATAAAGTTCGGTATAGCGATCATCGAGAAAGTTATAGGAAAAAGGCTGATCGGGGAAATGCTTTTCCCAGACCGACTGAAGATACCCGATTGTGGTCGGTACCTGGCTTCCTTTGATTCTCACTGATACCCAGCGCGGGTTATTCTGGTCCATAAGCATGACCAGGGGTGGAATCTGCTGATGCAATGACTCGAAATGGTAGTCCTTCACAACTCCGACGATCGTTCCGTTTATATCGCCGTATACGAACCTGTTACCAAGCGCTTTTTCCGGGTCTTTCCAGCCCAGCATGTCTATAGCTGTTTCATTCAGGATAAACCCATTGACGGAGTCGGTAGCAAATTCAGGTGAAAAATTTCGCCCGGCAGCCATTTGGATCTGGTAAGCGGGAATAAAATGGTCGTCAATGGAGAGCATTTTTACAGTGATAGTGGTAGGGATCAGGGAATCGCCCCTCATGATCTTAGCATCCCAGGAATCGAGCAACCGACCGGTAGGGATCCGTGAAGACCTGCCTACCTCGAGCACCTGGCTGCTGTTCAGCAGGTCATGCCGAATGGTGTTGAACTGAGTTTGCGATTGCCCGCTCCGGAACACGATTACCTGGTCTTTACTGTACCCGAGATCAAAATCCTGCATATACTGCAGCTGCTTATAAACCACTGTAGTACAACCTATCAGTAGCACCGCAATGGAAAACTGCAGCACTACGAGCGCCTGGCGGGCCCGGCCGTTCCTTATCCCCGACGCCAGGCTTCCTTTGAGAATATTGACCGGCTGAAAAGACGTGAGATAGAATGCAGGATAGCTTCCAGCCAGTAACGCTACAAAAGCTACAAAGCCCACCAACCATAATAGATTGACCGGAGACAGCAACACCGACAGTTCAATGGATTTGCCTGCAAACCGGTTGAGGTAAGGCAACAGCAGCCACGTTAACAGTAAACCAAAGCCAAGCGCCATTACTGTAAAAAGGGCGGACTCGCTTATAAATTGGCGTATAAGCTGTGGCGTGCCGACACCCAGCACTTTTTTCAGCCCGATTTCACGCGCCCGTTTGGAGGCCCGGGCTGTCGTAAGGTTCATATAATTGATACAGGCAATGAGCAGGATAAACAGCGCAATGGCAGAAAAATAATAGACATACCGGATGTCCGAATTTGCTTCCAGCTCGGTGTCCTTATGCGAATGCAGATGGATATCGGTAAGCCGGGTGAGGCTGAGAACGGAATAGGTGGAGGTATTAGGGCCGACATGCTTATTCTGAAATGCGGGGAAAGCTTTCTCCATGGCAACCGGATCGGCGCCCGGTTCAAGCAGGAGAAAATGCGTAAAAGAATTATTGCCCCAATCTGTGCGCAGCCGCTCTGCACCGTACACACGCTCATCTTTAAGTGTCGAAAATGAAGCCAGGAACTGAGGATGAAAGGAAGACTGCGCAGGAAGGGGCTCAAAAACACCTGTCACCTTATAGTCAGCCTGGTTATCAGCACGCAATACCTGGCCGACAGGATCTTCCTTTCCAAAATACTTTTCGGCCATTGGCTGCGAAAGCATGATCGAAAAAGGCTCTGTCAGGGCGTTTTCAGCGTTTCCTTTCAGTAGCTTGAAATCGAATATCTTAAAAAGATTCTCCTCTGCAGCATAGATGTTGTCCTCTTTAAATGTCATTTCTCCCCTGCGTATAAGGGCGCTCGTAGTGAACATCCGAACCACTTCCTGCACCTGTGGGAAGTCCTCCTTAATGAGCGGCCCGAACGGGGGAGCTACATGCCCGAGGTTGAGCGACGGTGTTCCATCGTTCGACAGGAAGGTCCGGTTCAAACGGTAAACCCGGTCGGCATGGGTATGGTAGCGATCGTAGCTCAGCTCATCTTTTATGAAAAGAAACAGGAGCAGGAAACAGCAGATCCCTACGCTCAGCCCCATCAGGTTAATAAAAGAGTACGTTTTGTTCCTGAGGATATTCCGCCAGGCGATAGTGAGATAAGATGTTATCATGATTTAAAATATTTATTATTCATTCCGCAATGTCTCCACCGGGTTTGCCACCGCCGACCGTATCGCCTGCCAGCTTACCGTCAGCAAGGCTATCGTTACCGCTGCCAGCCCAGCCCCTGCAAACATCCACCATTGTATTTTGATCCGGTATGCGAAATTTTCTAACCATTTGCTCATCAACCACCAGGCAACAGGCGAGGCTACCAATATGGCGAGACATACCAGTTTGACATAACCGGCAGAAAACAGCCTGACAATGCTTACCACAGACGCGCCCAGTACTTTGCGAATACCGATTTCTTTAATACGCTGTCCGGTAGCATGAACGATAAGCCCGAATATGCCCATCGCCGACAGGAACAGCATCAGTCCGCCGAAAAACGAAAACAGCGCCTGCTGCCTTTGTTCTGCCTCATATTGCTTGTTCAGGATATCGGTTACCCATTGAGCCTTTAACGGGCGGTCCGGATAAAACGTCTTCCACAACTGTACCAGCGATTCCTGCGCCTGCTTTTCCATGCCGGACAGGGTACGGATAAACATACCAGCGTAGTCGGGGTTGTCTTTTCCAAGAATAAAAACCGGCCCCAAAGCATGATGCAGCGACTCCCGGTGGAAATCTTTTAGAATGCCCACAGCAGGAAAACCAAGCTTCGGAACCGGGACGCCGAGTTCGCTGATCCCGAGCTGCTTTGCGGTGGAGGCAGTGACCAACGATGAACGTGAATTTTGATAGTTTTCCAACTCTTTCTTATTCATTTCGCTTACAGATCCCGAATTGTAAACATCTGTTCCACGAGTTGCATCCAGGTCCCTCCCATCCAGAAGCTCAAAACCCATCGTTTGCACAAAATCGAAGTCGGCCTCGATAAAATAAGCGGAAATTTTCCGGCCTTCCTGAAATGGATCCTCCACACCAAAATTGAAAGAAGAAGTCCTGCCATCGGCAGGATTCCAACCGGCTATACTGCCAGCCGATATACCAGGCATTTTTTTTAACTCGGTCTTGAAAGTTTGCCCCTTACCTTCCCAACTGTGGCGATCAATGTGTAGAAGATTATCTTTTTGGTAACCGATATCCTTGCTGTCCAGGTAACGCAACTGGCTACGGACAACCCCTAAAGCTACCAACGCAATTACTGAAATGGCAAACTGCGTCACAACCAATGCATTTCGTAAGCTTCCTGTGTTGAGCACAAGGCTTTGGCCAAGCTTACCCCGGAGCGTATTAGCCGGCTTCAGACCAGACAGCAGCCATGCGGGATAGGCGCCTGTGAGAGCGCTGATGACAAGAATAAGTACCAGAGTAAAAATGAAAGCCGTAAAATTAGTAAGCAGCGTATTGGCAAGCGCGTGCCGGAGAAAGCTTTCGACCACAGGAATAGCAAGCCCATACAAACCTATGGCAAAGCCCGCACTGATGGCAAAGTACAGTACTGATTCGGCAACGAACTGGATAATCAGCTGTCTGCGTTGAGCACCCAGAACTTTGCGTACACCGGTTTCCTTCAGCCTTTTTATCACCCTGGCCAGGCTCAGGTTTACAAAATTGATGCAGGCAATCAGCAGCAGCATGCTCCCTACCCCGATCAGGATATACACTGTCCGGATATTACCTTTCGTCATCAGGCCGTCTTGAGAACCGGATTGAAGGTATATCTCTGTAATAGGCTGCAGATCAAATCTATACTTACTGAAACCAGGTTCTTCCATAAAATTCTGAAACCAGGTGTTGATCTTAACTGTAAAAGCCGCCGGATCTGTTCCAGGCTTCAGGAGGTAATAAAAGCTTCTTAGCCCCCCTAACCCCTGCTTGGAGAGGCCAACCAGATCATCATCCGGCTTTTCAAGAACGATTGCTTCTGTCCGTAAATGTGTATTGGAAGGTATATCCCGGATAACGGCGGTAATGATATATAATTGCGGTTCATCGCTCCAGGAAGAGATGTCCTGTATGATCTTCCCGACCGGGTTTTCACCCTTAAAATGTTTGTCGCGGAGGCGCTCGGTGATCAGTAAATTCCGGTGGCCGGCTACGAATGGGGCCAACTGCCCTGAAACTGCTTTAAGATCAAGCAATTTTACCGCATTAGTGTCCGCAACAACCAAATCCACTGCGATTCCATCCGGATCATCCTTTTCGATACGGAAGCGCACTTGATTGGGACTGATGGCGCTGAACTCCTCCATCTCAGGGAAATTCTCCTTTAGCGCATACCCCAACCCTACAGGTGAAGCAGGGAACCTTGTATAAGCTCCATCACCCATTTCGCTGGACGTAATGACTTTGTAGAGGTCGTCTGACCTGCTCCAGAATCTGTCATAGGAAAGCTCATCCATTACCACAGTGCCTACCAGCAGACTGGCGCATAGCCCGATCGTGAGACCGGCAATATTAACGGCAGAATAGGTTTTGTCCCTTGCTATCGTACGCCAGGCAATTTTGAAGTAGTTTCCGATCATTTTTAAAATGGTTTTTTATTGGCATCCTGGTAGAGACGCGATGCATCGCGTTCCTACGATCGCGCCGTCGTATTTCATTCTGTCCGCAAAGATTCCACCGGGTTGGCCGTCGCGGCGCGAACTGCCTGCCAGCTTATGGTAAGCAGCGCTATCAGTACCGCTAACAGTCCCGACGCCGCAAACATCCACCATTTGATATCAATCCGGTAGGCAAAATTTTCCAGCCACTTATTCATCACCCACCAACCTATAGGCAATGCAATGAGAGAGGCGATGAATACCAGCTTTACAAAATTCCCGGAAAGCATAGTGGTAATGCCTGCTACCGAAGCGCCCAGCACTTTGCGGATACCAATTTCTTTAATACGCAGACGGGCCATATAAGCCGATAATCCGAATAATCCCAGGCAGGAAATTAAAATGGCAAAGCCCGTAAATAGTGTAAGCACACGGCCCATACGTCGTTCGGCATCGTAAAGGCGCGTAAGCTTTTCATCCAAAAATACGTAACTGAAAAGGCTTCCAGGTGCGAATTCCGAAATTACGGACTGTGTAAATCCGATGGCATCGTCCAGGTTACCCCCTTTGGCTTTTATCAAAAAATAATTCGCCTCTTCCGGCCACTGGACAATTACTAGCGGTTCCATTGCGCTATGTAGCGAAGCGAAATGGAAATCGTTAACCACACCGACAATTTCCCCGGTATCGCCTGATGACACAACTCGTTGTCCGATGGGGTCATCCAATTTTAACTTACGGACAGCAGCTTCGTTCAATATAAATGAGGGAGGAGCATTTTCATTTTTTTGAGTGAAGTTCCTTCCGGTTTTCAAGCCAATCCGGAGTACGGGAAGAATATGCTCGTCTACCCACATAAACCTCATTTGGCTGCCCTCTTCCGTTCTCCCTGCCACATTGATCATTCCCATTCCAAACCGGTCGCCGGGCAATGTCGATGTCCGCGCAACCTCGGTAATAGCGGGGGAGGCTAACAGTTCATGCAGCATGGTACTTGCCTGCTCCAGCATTTGTCGTCCATATAGCTTTATCGCAATCACCTGATCCTGATCAAACCCTAACGCTTTATTCCTGAAATACCGTGTTTGCTGGTGAATAACGATG
The DNA here is from genome assembly GCA_964559125.1 of uncultured Cytophagales bacterium. Classification (GTDB taxonomy): domain Bacteria; phylum Bacteroidota; class Bacteroidia; order Cytophagales; family Spirosomataceae; genus Ravibacter. Next base: position 24,076 of record CAZLGW010000015.1, on the reverse strand, counting down.
GTTCCGAAGATCAGGAATACAGAAGCCGAAAACTGGAATATAAGTAGCCCTTTCCGTACGGATATAACCATACCTCCCCTTGCTTTCCCGCCTTTTAAAAAAACCACAGGGTCAAATCCGGATGTGAACCACGCAGGATAAATTCCTGCAATAATCGTAATGAGGCCGGTAAACACCGCCATAAAGAGTATGTTTGCCGGCGTAAGCAATTCACTGAAGAGAATTCTTTTGCCTGTAAGTTCATTGTAATAGGGAATGGCCAGTTTAAGGACAATAAGTGTCAGTAAAGCCGCCAACAGTATTAACAGGAAAGCCTCGCTCAAAAACTGTCTGAATAGCTGACCTGTACGCGCACCCACTACCTTTCTGACTCCGACTTCCTTCAACCGTTTGAAAGCCTGTGCGGTGGCCATGTTAATAAAATTCACTGAAGCAATAAGCAGCGTGAACAGAGCGGCTACGGTAAGGATATAGATATACAACAGATTACCGTTTGCCCCCATTTCTTTTTCCAGATCGGAGTGCAGGTGAATAGCCGTAACGGGCTGAAGGTGTATCTTTCGGCTGGAGAGGATCTCGTTGCGGTTTTCGCCCTTAGCTTCATAAAATTTCACCATAAATTCAGGAATGGCCGATTCAACCTCTGAACGCGAGACTTGTTCATTTAGAAGCACATAGTTGTAAAAGCCTGCCCAGCCCCTGCTTTCCAGTAGATCCCTGTTGGTATATTTGTTGAAAGTCGACATCGATATGAGGTAGTCGAATCGAAGGTGCGTAGCGAAAGGGAAATCTTCAATGATACCGGTTACCGTCAACAGGCGCTTATCGGTATCGTCCTGGATGGTTTTGCCCAAAGGCTCTTCGTCACCGAAGTAACGCGATGCCATTTCGTCCGTTAATACGATAGCGTCGGGCTGCGTTAACGCCGTCTGCGGATTACCTTTGACGAACGACAGGTCGAAGACTTCCACTACCGTTGAGTCGGCATAATAACCGCTCTTTTCCTCAAATTGTCTCGGTAAGCCGTTGGGAGCAACATAGCTGAATATACGATCCGGATACGGGCGGTGAAAACGGGCAACCCGTCCGATACCGGAAATATGTTCTTCCATTTCAACACCCAGGATCGGAGAAGTAGCGGCCCAGCTTCGATTTTCTTCACCGATGTTTTCACTGTTGATCCGGTAGATGCGATCCGCCTTCGAAAAGCCTTTATCGTAACTTAATTCATCTTTTACATGAAGCATAATAAGCAGGCTACATGTAAATCCCAAAACCAACCCGATGAGCGTAAGCGCTGTATTCAGCCTGTAACGCATTAAATTCCTGAATGCTGTTTTTAAATAGTTCCGGATCATCTTCTTTGTAACAAATACCAAATACATTGTCTTTTCACAGATCAATCATTACCGTCGAAGCCTTTACTACCGGCGCGTTTTCCTTTTTTCAATCTGTATAATAGCGACCAGCGTACACACCAGGTAATATGTGATGCTTCGCGTCGCTACGATCCCGGCGCCGTGTTTCATTGCCGCGCGCTTCGTTTATATCCAATAATATACCAATGGAGATAATTTTCTGTGAAACAGGGGATTATATAGAAAATAGTATATGTATAGTGTCCGGAAGCGGACAGAAAACGTTCGCTTCCGGATAATTTTGATATAAGGCAATCTCTTGTTTTCAAAATCGTTGGAAAATGTACTCTTTACTTTTTATTGGAAAGAAGCCAGCTCATATTGGTTCTATTATCGGGAATCGTATTTCCGGCTGATCACCAACATCTATAGTGAATCTTTTTTTCGCTAACTTTGATATTAAACCATGTAAATAATTATGGAACTGGTCAGAGAAATTATAATACCTACAGACAATTCCTACCTACTTCGTCTTCCTGATAATATGATCGGCAAGCATGTAGAAGTGATTGCTTTTGAACTTAAAAAGCCAGCTTTAGAGGACAACGAAACAAAAGATGACCGGAATCAGAAAATTGCTGAAATCAGGGAGATTTTCAAGGATAGCCTATTGGATCTGAGCAATTTTAAGTTTGACAGAGACGAAGCCAACAATTACGATGAATAAAATCTCCCTGGATACGAATGTACTCATATACCTGTATGATTCCGAGAATGAAAAGAAGCGACAGATTAGTGAATCTCTATTGGCAATCGGACCTTTAGTCAGTACACAGGTAATTTCCGAATATCTGAATGTTACAAGGAGGCTACAAAAATTACCCAAAAATGATGTTTTAGAAAAATGTAGCAAGGTCTTGTCGTACTGTGAAATCATTCCCATAAATCACTCTACCCTTGATACAGCTCTTTCCCTTATCAACCGATACGATTTTCAGTTGTTTGATAGTATTATAGTGGCAGCCTCACTGGAGGCTAGTTGTAACATACTATATTCAGAAGATCTTCAACACAACCAAGTGGTCGAAAACCGCCTTACCATTGTCAATCCCTTTTTATAATTGAATCCGCTAGCCTTGCCCAGCCACTGAATTGTGTAGCAAATCTCAGCATACCCACCTATCAGGTAAATTACAGATAAAACGAAAATCTTTCTCATTGGTTTATTTGTGTAAAAATATACAAACACCTAAATTTGAATCATGAGAACATTTGCCAGCGTCGAAGAGGCCTTCAAGTGGTGGTTGGAGAACATTTACCCTTTTTTGCCGCCCGATAAAAAAAAAGGCAGACTTACTACAGCCTGGAGAAACTATACTCATAAACAGTCTCTTTCAGTGAGTAAAATGTCAGAGATTCTAAAAGATTATGGGTTTAAAATCCAAATCAAGGTCACGTATGACCAATAAATTTTTTTACATAAGTTTTGTATAAAAATATACAAATATATCTAGTTAAAAAACCCGGAACGCTGAAGTTTGGACGACAAAGCGAACCGGGCATGTCCAACGGGCTCACGCCCATAAACAATTCAAAACTATTGAAAAGCTCCATGACAACCAAACGGCCGAAGCTTTGGAAAAAGCCGGTAATGAACTCGATTGCTTAATCAGGCTGACGAGCCGCGATGAATTACAAAACTCACTATGGGATATGTTCCGGGAAAGTCTCTGCAAAAGTGATGACAGCGTTATGCCCGATGATATCTTCATCCGAACCGAGCTGTACGACGCTTTAAGGAATATTTTCAATGAGCTCGGTAAAGTGGTCGGTACCCCTGATTATGCTTTTACTATTTCTTACAGGCCAAAAATCTCTGAAATAGAATAAACTAGGAATAAGAGTCTATGTTGTTCGGCACGGACTACTCTGCTCGTGTCACCCCTTCGAGGTGATACGAGCTTCCAGCCATTCGCTAGCGCCCAACCTGTCGTCAACACCCGGGTGAATTTTTAAAATACTCGTAAGCAGCTTCCCTATTCCCTCCTCAACGCCTTCACCGGATTCGCCACCGCCGCCCGCACTGCCTGCCAGCTTACCGTCAGCATAGCGATCACCAACGCTGCCAACCCTGCCACTGCAAACATCCACCATTGTATCTCAGTACGATAGGCAAAATCCTGCAGCCACTTGTTCATACCCCACCAGGCAATGGGCGAGGCAATGAGGATGGCAACCAGTACCAGCTTCACGAAATCCACGGAAAGCATGGCCGCTATCCCGGATACGGTCGCGCCGAGCACCTTGCGGATACCGATTTCCCTGGCGCGCTGCTCAGTAGTGAAAGCCGCCAATCCAAACAATCCGAGACAGGCTATCAGGATAGCCAATACCGCAAAACAACTGAATATGGTTCCTGTGCGTTGTATCGAGGCATACATATTGGCGAAGCCCGTATCAAGGAAAGTAAAGCGGATCGCCTGGTTGGGAGAAAACTCCTTCCATCGGTTGGTAATGGCCCCGATGGTTGCCTGCAGATCCGTTCCGCTTATCTTGACAGCCATCATGGTGGGACTGTCGCCGAGAACCAGGCATAAACCACCCACTTCGTCCTTCATAGACTCAAAATTAAAGTCTTCTACCACCCCGATAACCCGCATTTTCTTCCAGCCATTGGTGATCTGAGCGCCAACCGGCTCATCCAGTTGAAGCGATCTGGCCAGGGTATGGTTGATGATAGCCGCTTCCCCGTCGGTTGCCAGCTCCTTATTAAAATTTCGCCCTTCACGAAGCCGGATTCCCAGTGTAGAGAGATAATCTTCATCGATTGCCCAAAACTGGCCAGACTCGGAAGCGTCTTCATTTACCCTCCCGTCCTTCCAGAAAGACGTCCCGTTCCTCTTCACGCCATCCATCTTTACCGGGAGGTAATCACTTACAGTTACCACCTGTACCTGGGGGATATCACGAAGGGTTTCTTTCAGTGTCTGCACCTGTTGCCCCAACGTGTGCGTTCCCTGGATGATCATCACCTGGTCTTTATCAAAGCCGATTTTCCGGTTCAGGATAAAATGCATCTGGCTGTTGATGATAAGCGTGCCGACGATGAGGATAATAGAAGTAGCAAACTGGAATACGACCAGGCCATTTCGTAAAACGGGATTCCTGGTCCCCTGGCTCAAATGCCCTTTAAGCACCTGAGTAGGTCGGAACCCCGACAGGTAAACCGCAGGGTAAAGCCCGGCAATAAGACCGACAATTATCACAGATACCAGGACGACGGGCAATAGCCAGGCGCTACTCCAGGGAAATACCAGTTGCTTACCGGCCAGCTGGTTAAAGAGCGGTAAAAACAACCAGGCCAGCATCACGCCCAATAAGATGGAAAGCGCGCTGAACAGCATCGATTCGGCAAGGAACTGCGCGATCAGCCCGCTGCGATACGAACCGACCACTTTCCGGAGCCCGACTTCCATCGCCCGGCCCGCAGATCTGGCTGTCGACAGGTTGATAAAATTGATACAGGCGATCAGGAGGATGAACCCGGCAATGCCACCGAAAAGCCATACAAAACGGATGTCACCTTTGGGATTCGCTTCGTAATACTCACGTATATCCCCCGAATGCAGGTGAATATCAGGAACGGGTTGAAGTGTCAGCTTAACCGTGCCGAACCACTCCGGAAGCTGCTGCCCCGCTGCTTTCATGGCGGGGATCCAATAAGTGTCCAGTATTTGCCTGGTTATCTTGGCGCTTAGCTGATCGGGATCTGTACCCGGCCTGATTTTTAAATAGGTAATATAATTATTGGCCATCCAATTGGTTCGCTCGCCCGGACGGGAAAGTAAACCGGATAAAGAGAGGAAAAAATCATACCTATGCAAATGAGAATTGACAGGGATTTCTTCCAATACCCCTTTCACCGTATAAGGCTTACTTTTGTCGTTGTTGAGGTAAATCACCTTCCCAACAGGAGCGCCTTCCGGGAAATATTTTTTAGCCTTGGAAGCTGTTATCACCACCGTATTGGGCTCAGTCAGCGCATGCTGCCGGGTGCCTTCGGCCAGGGGAAGCTGCAGCATATCCAGCAGTTCCTGATCAGCATATACAAAGCCCCCCTCATACAAGCTTTCCGGGTGTGCGTCGGTAGAAACCTGGTTACTCCCTGCTCCGAACAGCGGACTGGGCAACAGGCGGCCTGCCTCCGTCACTTCCGGGAAATCGGCTTTGAGCGCTTCGGCCAGCGGAGCCTGGAAGGATAGCCCCTTTACAACGTTACCCTGCTCAGGAGTAAATTGCCTTATCGCCCTGAAAAGCTGATCTCCATCCGGGTAGGACTTGTCGTAACTGGTTTCATGCATGATGTACAGCCCAATCTGAAGACAGGCAGCTACACTGAATGCGAAACCTCCGATTTTAATGGCGGAATACCGCTTGTGCTTTACGAAATTACGCCAGGCGATTTTGAAATAGTTTCTGATCATGTCGAACGGGTGTTTTGAAGGACATTGTCGAAGAAGGCACATAATTTATACCAGAAGCACAATTTGCTTACTATCAACAATATACATCCATCAAAAAGTAAAAACCGTACGATACCGGACAGTAGTTGTCCGCTTATGAACAGCCTCAGGGAAGAAACAGCTGCAATTCCAGATTTACAAAAACTTCATCTTTTTATACGCCGGATATTCTTTAATTTTCTACTATCACAAAAGAGTAACCACCATCTTCTTCCTCTCACCGGCTTTAAGGCTTAGCTCAATCCCTTCCAGGAGGTTTTCACCGGTCGCTTCCCGTATCAGGCGACCTTTTTCGTCAGAAATACGGTATTTTTTCCCTGGATCTACCGTAAACCACTCCGGGAACTGGTTGATCCTCGGCCAGTCGAGCGGCATCTTCATCGACTGTGTATGGCGTGCTTTGTCGAAGTATAGTTTTCCGGTCCAGCTTTCAGAAGGGGCTTCCAGCACAAGACAGAGAGCATTCTCTTTCATTTCTCCTCCCAGCCTTACTCCTCCGGAGAGGGGATAAACATAAGTTCCTTTCGATTTCCAGAGGTTATACATGATAGTAGTACGGGCAAAATTCCCATCTCCATGCCAGCCTTCGATGACCCCGGATCCGATCCATTTCCGGGCGCTTTCCCGGTGGCTCGAATCCTGCATGGACCACATCACACGGATTTCGCTGTCGATCCAGTCCGCAGCACGCTCATCCGGGATCTTGTTATACAGGTTGAGCGCGCTCTCGATCGCATCGGCATAGCCGTCAGCACTCCCGGCCTCCCAGTCATGGTTACGGTATTTATGCAGATTACCGAAAAGCTTGGTCACAGCCTCGCGGTACCGCTCTGTCCCGTCGACCAGGAAAACCGTATAGTAACCATTCAGGTTGTACCCCCAGCTGTCAGACACCTTTTTGTCCAGTACTTCATTGGTCAGGGGATTAATGGCATTATAAAACAGCCCGTCCTCATTTCTTCCGTAGGTAAGCACATAGTCCAGGAGCCGGTACAGCGACTCACGGTAAACTTCTTTTTTCTTCCGGTCGGTATAATGAAGGGTAGCATACAATTCAGAAAGGCCCGAGATCAGCTCACACCCGTGATCACGGAGGCGCAGATTGTTCACCGATTTCAAGGGATGGCCCTCTCCCAGCAGGAAATAATCACCGATCTTTACCGCCCAGTCCAGGAATTCCCGCTTACCGGTCATCCAGTACATGCGCGACAGCACCTGAAGCAGCTCTCCGTTGACTTCCGTTTTGGTAGTTATAGAATATTTAGGATCATCGGCAATTGTAATGTATCCTCTCAGATCTTCGAGCATCTCGATCATCCGGTCAGACCACGGACTGGGTCCCAGCCATTCCGTGAGAGGCATCAGCCCGTCTTTGGCATATTCGGCAGTACCGAAAATGACCCTTCCCATACTAACTTCATCATGCATGAATCTCTTTTTTGAAAATGAATAGTCGTCGGGCAGCGACTTTACGCGGGCAGTAAGTTTTCGTTCATTCCGGAGCATTTCCTTCATCAGGCCTTCGAACCGCTCCCGGTTTGTAAAAAAGCTGGTCAATACCATAAACGGGTAGTTGTCCGCCGCGCAGTCATTTGCATTCCAGAGATCGGTATCCTTGTCGAGATTTCTGGGGATCAGCTTACTGACCGGATCGGCATGCTTCAGCCAATCCTGTACATAGCGCTCACACCGGCGGTATCCTTCCTCTGTAAGCGCTCCGCTGAGGGCAGCTTTTTCGAACTCCGCCCCCCGGATGCTGCGCTTTGATACAGGTTGAGCGTGGGAAGCAGATACCATTACAGCTAAGCCGGCAATGACAAGGAAACAGCGTATCGAAATGGAAGGGCTCGGAAGAACATTCATCGGGGTTCAGATTTACAAGGAAAAATTCCGCAATGGTCATTACGGGGCTCTCAAATTACAAATAAAAATAATACAGACGGCCAGGTGAAACAGTTGTACCGTTATCTGTCTGTAAAGAGTTTTGTAGCCGCAATTTTTGGAAGTATCTATAGAGTTCCGGGTTTTTACTTCGTGTATTTTTGCATTTACTCAATATGTTGAATAATTTTACTCAATGCCCTGAGTAAAATAAAAATCATGTTTGAAAGAACTCATTTACAAAAACTTGCACTCAGAATAAGTGAACCCGCTGGGCGGTATTGAGAAATTCGACAGGAAAGCTATCAGGAAAAGGTCGTCCAGCCCCAAGTTTCAGGTACATAACACCGCATTGATCAGCGCACAAAGCGCCGGATATTTTGATGAGGTACGGCAAAGACCGGATTTATGGGGCAGGGTCGTAGAATCTGCTATCGGGACACACCTCATCAATGCATCCTAATACTGAGGGCTTTAATGTCCACTACTGGCGCGACGGAAAGCATGAAGTGGATTTTGTACTGGAGCGCAGAGGAAAGGTGATCGGCATCGAAGTCAAAAGTTGTAACAGCACGCCTCATACCGGTATGCCCGAATTTCAAAAGCAAATCCGCCCGGATCGTATACTGGTGGCAGGAAAAGAAGGTACAGTCTCCCTAATCCATCCGCAGCGCCTTTACCGGATTCGCGCGCGCAGCCTTTATGACCTGGAAGCTGACCGTAAGCAAGGCCACAACGATCAGTATGGCTGCTGACATCAAAAATACCGATATCTTCAATTCGAAACGGTAGGCGAAATTCTGAAGCCATTTTTCGGCGGCAATCCATCCCAGCGGCACCGCTATTAGCGTAGCGACCAGCACCTGAATCAGAAACTTCCGGGATGTAAGCTTAAATATGTCTTTCGTCCCGGCTCCCAAAACCTTACGAATGCCCAGCTCCTTCGTTCTTTCTCTTACCAGGAAAACACTCATGGCCAGCAGGCCGGTTACTGCTATGAAAATAGCGACTAATGTAAAATAGAAGACAACCTGTTGTATCCGCAGGTATTCTGCGTACAGCTTTTGAAAATTTTCACTTAAAAAAGTGTAGCGTATCGGGAACTCCGGCTCAATCTCCTTCCAGGTGTTTTCGATGGCGGCAAGTGTCTGTTGGGTCTGTGCGGCATCTATTTTAACCAATATGGCACCACCCGAGCGGAACCCGCATGCAAAATTCCCGATATCGAAAATGGCCGGCTGGACCGGCACATTCAGTCCCCTGACATTGAAGTCCTTTATAACCCCTATAATCTGTACCTGCACAGTATCACAATAAGGAAAGCGAACGATTTCCCCTACCGGATCCGCTATACCCATTTGCTTTGCCGCGGCCTCATTGATAAGTGCCGACCTGGTATGCTCATCGGCATAGCGGCCGTCAAACCAGCGTCCCTGCAAAAGTGTGGCATTAATCGCGCTGAAATACTCCCTGCTTACTTTAACCTCGTTCATTTTCAAAACGGTGTCATTCCATCGAAGGCTTACCGAAGACGTATCCATAAAAGCGTCTCCCGGCACAGCAGTAGTCTTTGCTACCTCCCTTACACCCGGAACAGACAGCAGCCTCTGCCGCGTTTTATCAAAATGCTGGTCGCGGGTAGGTTGTGTAGTTTGAATACGGAGCACCTGCTCTTCGGAAAACCCTTTGTCTTTCGACTGCATAAATTCTACCTGCCTGAAGATAACCAGGCTGCAGATAATGAAAAATCCCGAGAGCACGAGCTGAAATACGGTAAGGATATTCCCGAAAGACAGTCCGTTTTTCGCTTTGACTACATCTCCCTTTAAAACCCCGACAGGGTTGAACCCCGAAAGCAGGATGGCGGGATAGGCGCCGGCAATAAGGACTGTAAGCAAAAGGCATGCGATCAGTTGGAAATAAAAAGTACTTATTCCCGGCTGAAAAAAAGAAAGCCTGACATGAAACTGGCTTTGAAACCAGGGGATGATGACGGCTACAAAAACAATGGCCAGCGCCGAAGCCAGCAATACCTGTATCCCGACGTCTATCATGAACTGTCCGAAAAGCTGTATCCTGCCCGAGCCGAGCACTTTCCTGACTCCCACTTCGCCTGCCCGCCTGCAGGCATCGGCCGCAGCCAGGTTACTGAAGTTAACGGCGCCGGCTATCAACAGAGAAGCTGCAAGGAAAAGCAATATGTTGATGACGGGTAAGTTGCTTCCGCCGCTTTTGGGATCGGTATGGAGTTCGGTAAACTTTTCGGTGAAATACGTAAAATCGGCAGGTCTTTCAGATTTACCTTCCTTTTCTCCGCTAAGAAAGTCCTTGCGATAGAGCCTGTTAATATCTGCTGCCACCAGTCCATGGTCTGTAGCAGGCCGGAGCAGCTTGATATAGGTTTCATACGAAAAATTCTGCCAGTGATTATTTTGCTTTTCATAAGGCGACCGCATCACCACCCGTGCATTTAAAACCGACGGGGTCGACGGGGCTTTTATAACACCGGTAACAGTCCCTTTAAACCTGCCGCCATACAGGGAAATGGGTTGCCCGATAGGGTTAGTATTCCCGAAATAGCTCCCGGCCAGGCTTTCTTCCAGTACAACTGCATCGGGCGCCTGCAGGGCTGTCCGCTCGTCGCCGTATACAAACTGATAAGGGAAAACAGTAAAGAACAAAGAATCTGCTTCGATTACTCCCTTCTGGTATATCTTTTTATTATTGGCATCAGCCAACATTTCAAAGTCGTCGTTGCCCGTGCCGGAGACGCGTGTAGCTGCCTGTACGCCCGGGTATGTCTCACGCAGAAAAGAAGCCAGGGGCGCCTGTGTCATACCATCCCAAAGAATACCGTCGCTACCCTCCATCCCGACTTTATACACCCGGCTCAGGTCAGGATGCCAGGTATCATAGCTTTTTTCATAATTCAGGTAAAACAGCAACGTAATAAACCCGGAGAGGCCGACGGAAAGCCCGAATATATTAACAAACGGGAAGAGAGGCTTACGACAAAGGCTCCGCCAGGCTATTTTGAAATAATTTCTGATCATACACTTTTGCTTCCGATGATGCCGCCGGATGATCCTGAAATCATTATGGATTAAAAACCCGGCGCGCAATATTCTGTACTTCGGGATTTATATCCAAATAATGCGCCTTCGGCACAATAAACTGTGTAATAACCAATTGCAAATCACCTGGAACCGGCAGGTGTCCGGAAACGGACATTTTCTGTTCGAAACCGGATATTTTATAAAAATAACAATTCCCTTAAATAAATTACCCCCGACCGCTTGCTATGACAAGTATTTCGATAACTTTGCTTAAATGCATATGGCTGTACCACCCGGCTCGGTGAGTATTAAAAGCCCGTTAAGCGCTTTTCTCAGATACGCGCTGACGAAGAAGTGTCACCTTTCGCATTGATATAAACTAAGTTTCGATGGATCTGGGTATTCAGGACAAAGACATTTGGGAAGCCTTTCGCAAAGGAGACAAAGCTGCTTTCGAACAGTTACTTTTACGGTTTTACCGTCCTATGTTTGACTACGGCATGCGTTTCCAGAATGATCCCGGGCATCTGCGCGACGATCTTCATGACCTCATGATCAGCCTGTGGGACCGGCGAGAGCATTTGCATAGTACCGACCATTTGAAATTCTACCTTTTTAAAGCATTGCGCCATCAGATCTTCAGGCGAAAGCAGAAGCAGGAATTGTTCGTTGATTATGCCGACATCAATGAGGAAGTAATTCCGGCACACGATGGAACGTCGTTGCCTGACTTTGAGGAAGAAGAGGCCTGCGGTCTACAATCCCGCCAGATACAGAACGTGCTTCAGAGACTTTCAAAGCGCCAGCAGGAAGTATTGTATCTCAAATTTTTCGAAGAGCTTTCCAATGAGCAGATAGCCGATCTTCTACAGATTTCCAGGCCTGCCACCGCCAATCTCATCTACGTGGCGCTAAGGGCTTTTAAGGCACTGTGGAAGATGGAATATTACCCTTTACTCCTATTTTTATTTTCTTGACAATCAGTGCTTTAGTCTGGTTTTGGAAAAATTTTTGATTTTTTTTCATTATTCAGAGCCCGGATTTCCACTATATATGAAAAGTGGCAGGTTTGATCCGGTATGGAAAAATACATTCATTATAAGCTTGAAGATTTTTTATTGGATGACTCATTCAGAGAATGGGTTCATTCAGGAGCTGTTTTTCCCGGGAGCGCCTGGGAAGATCTGTTGTCGTGCTATCCCGAAAAAAAAGAAGACATAGACAAAGCTATCTTCCTGGTCAGGGAATGGAAACGCCCGTCTTCTGCCCTCAGTGATGAGCAGCTGTATCAGGATATTAACTCCATTCTGACAGATATAAACAAACCCGAAACAATTCAGCGACCTCTGTGGCGGAGATTGACCGGGTATGCAGCAGCCGTTTTACTCGTGCTGGGTATTGCAGGTTATTTTTTTAGCAACCGACAGATTCATACGGAAAATTTCGCAGTTGTGCCTGGTTCGCCTGACACAGTCGAGATAGTCAATTCCGGAGAATCCGACAAAGAAATCAATTTGCCCGACGGGAGCCTTGTCTTGCTTTCTCCCGGTAGCAGACTTGTGTATCCCGCCGGTTTTGTATACGAAAAAATGCGTAAGGTAGATCTGTCGGGCGAGGCATTCTTTGATGTAAAAAGGGATACGCTCAGGCCCTTTTCCGTTTATTCCGGCGGCCTGACCACCCGGGTATTAGGGACGAGTTTCACGGTGAAGTCAGGAGCTGATGACATTTCTGTGACGGTCAATACCGGTAAGGTAGCCGTGTCCCGATCCGGCCAGGAGGCAGAGCCAATCGTTTTAATGCCCAACGAGAGAATTGTATACCATGCTTCTGAACAGAAGCTTACGAAAACGCTGGCAGAAGCGCCTGTCATACTTGTCCCTGAGGAGCTGAAAGGGCGCTTTGCTTTCGACGAAGAACCGGTCAGCGACATATTCCTGGCCCTGGAGAAAGCCTATGGCATACCCATACATTTCAACGCAGCGGCGCTCAGGAATTGTTACGTGACCCTTCCTTTCCGGGAAGAACCTTTTTATCAAAAACTGGATATTCTTTGCCGCACGATAAAAGCCACCTACAAGTCAACCGACGACGGAGTGTTTATCGAAAGTGAAGGATGCGAATAACAACTATTATAAACCCTAAACCAAAACTACCTTCAGAAGGCATATGATAAGAAAGAAAAGTCAATAATTACAAAAATCCGGCGACGGGTCGAGCGTCACCGGATCAATTCTCTTACCCGATCCCCTTGCCGGGGGAACAGGAAACTTATGGTCCTTTTCCAGAAACCAGAACAAATTATGAAAAAAAGAAATACCAGATATCATTACATTCATATTCTTATGAAAGTAAGCTTCCCGATATTACTCCTCTTCCTCGCGGCAGGTATCTCCTATGCCCACCGCGGAGCCGCCCAGGAGCTATTGAGCAAAAAGGTGTCGTTTACTGCCCGGAACGAACCTCTCAAAAGTGTGTTGGACCGTTTGGAAAAAACAACTAATGTCAGGTTTACGTACACAAGCTCACTTATCCGCAACAAGGAGGTAAGTATTCAGGTTTCAAATCTGCCATTGGATCAATTGCTCAATGACATCCTGCAACCATTACGTATAAACTACAGCGTTTCAGGAGATTTTGTGATTCTGGAGCGGATAAATGAGAAGAAAAGCCTGCTCGTTTCCCCGCCGGAGCTGACTGATCCTGCCGGACAGGTCGAACAGGCAGACAGGAAATTAACGGGAGTGGTCAGGGATGAAAAAGGAGAAGGATTGCCTGGCGTGAGTATCCTCCTGAAAGGAACGCAAAGGGGAACGATCAGCAATGCGGACGGCAGCTACGAGCTTGTTATACCGGAAGGGGATAATACCCTGATCTTTTCATTTGTGGGATATCTGACGCAGGAAGTGGTGGTAGGAAACAGGAGTATGATCGACCTCTCACTGAAAGCAGATGAGAAAAATCTGGACGAAGTAGTCGTAGTGGGCTACGGCACGCAATCCAAAAGCCTGATCACATCTTCGATCTCCCAGCTGGACACCAAAACACTGGAAAATGCAGCGATGTCTAACGTCGGGTCCGCCCTGCAGGGCGCCATACCCGGGTTGCGGGTTATCAACTCCTCCGGTCAGCCCGGCAGCTCTCTCAATATCATGCTCCGGGGCGGCGCTTCGATCAACAGCCCGGGTGGACCACTGGTAGTGGTGGATGGGGTAGTGAGAACCATGAATGATATTAATCCCGCCGATATCAAATCTATTTCTGTTTTGAAGGATGCTGCTTCTACAGCTGTGTACGGAGCCCGCGCCAATAACGGGGTTATCCTGATTACCACTCACAAAGGTGTAGCAGGAAGCGCAAAGGTTACCTATCATGGGAAGGTCGGCGTCAATTCCCTCAGACCAGATTACAAATATCTCAATGCCAGGGATATGATTTACTACAACCGTATCGCCATGAAAAGAATGAACGAGACTCTTGTTCAGGCAGGACGAGCTCCTGTTAGTCCCAACATTGTTGCACCATGGGGTTACAGAACCGCCAACTCGCCCCTCTATTCGATGGATAAGCTCGACGGAACAAACCGGGATCAGTTGCCCGGGCTACTTAGCGAGGGCTGGCAATGGATGCTTGACCCCTATTATGAAGGGGACACCCTGATTTTTAAAGACTATGGCACCGAACTATTTGATAACGCATTTAACGCAAATGCCCGCACACAAGACCATCATCTGAGCTTTACGGGCGGAAACGACAGGGCCAGTTTTGCATCCAGTATTGGATACTATTCGGAAGACGGTTTGCTTGTCAATACCTTGTATGAACGTTTTTCAACACGGCTAAACGGGTCATATAAGGTCAAAAAGAACCTGGAAGTCTCGGCAAACTTTGATTTCTCCAACTCCAAACGCCCGCCAATGTCGTCCGATCATGGGCTGACCTTCTTCAGGAGTCTGAGCGTACCTCCCACCTTTAAACCTTTTGACGACGACGGAAACCCTTCTTCAGGAGCAGGTCAATGGGACAGCAACCCGCTTTACTGGCAAGACAAGTTTATTCGGAAAAATGAAATCAGGAGGACAACGTTCGGTACCGGCGTCAGATGGGAAATAATCCCGGATCTCACGCTGAACGCTAAAGCCAACCTCTATTATGTGGATGAAACTAACGAAAGTTTCGATAAAGAATACAAATTTGTCCTCAACCCTGTACCTAATTCTAACCGGGAAACATCGGCCAGCTATAGCCAGTCCCTACAACAGCAACACCTTATTACACTGGATTATGTCAGAAGCTTTGGCAGCCATAATCTGGGTATCACCGCGGGTACGGAGTATTTCAACACTTCGGCATTCTCTTTAAGCGCATGGGGGCGCGGGGCGGCTACTGACTTTATCTATACACTTAACTCAGCTACAGAAAGAACCAGTATCAGCTCCAGCAGGAGTGAGTTCCGGATCTTGTCGGGTTTCGGAAGGCTCAACTATGATTTCAAAAGGAAATACCTTCTTACTGCTGTATTACGTTACGACGGGATATCCAGCCTGGCCGATAATCGCTGGGGAGCTTTCCCGGGCGTCTCGCTCGGATGGAACATCCATGAGGAGAGCTTTTTCAGCGATTCGGATATCAGCAGGTATATATCGTCGGTTAAGCCAAGGGCAAGCTACGGGGTAAACGGGAACATCGCAGGGGTCGGCAATTATGAAGTTCAGGGCGGTTATGGTATTCAATCCAACTACCATGGAGAAGCCGGGTTCCTGAATACAGGCATTCTCAACCGCAGGCTACAGTGGGAAAAAAGCGTTTCCTCCCAGGTTGGTGTAGACATAGGCCTCATCAACGACCGGGTTACCCTCTCTGCCGATTATTTCAACAGGGAAACCAAGCAACTTCTTACCAATCTTACGCTACCCAGCTACGCCGGCTTCAGTTCTTTCAGGACCAACCTGGGTAACCTGAGAAACTCAGGGGTTGAGTTTAATATCAATGCTAATGTGCTGCAGCAAAACGATTTATCGATCGATCTGGGCTTCAATGCTTCGTTTGTCCGGAACAAAATCATAAAACTGCCTTTCAATGGTAATGAGAAGAACAGACAGGGAGGTTCGCAGGTATACGACCCGGCCTCCGGGGAAGTGATCTGGGTAGGCGGCCTACAGGAAGGAGAAACCATTGGTGATATGTTTGCCTACAAACAGGAACGTATCCTAAGAGACTGGGAGGACGTGAACCAATCGGTTGCCAATCGTTATGATGCGGTAGCGCAGTTGTACGGGCCTGTCGCTTACGCAGCCCTTGAGGATAAGACGGGCAAATACCCGATCGAGCCGGGAGACGTCCTTTGGGCGGATCTGGACGGCAACGGTATTATTAATACGCTTGACAGGATTAAAGTCGGCAATATCTATCCGGATTGGACAGGCGGGTTCACTGCGTCCGTTTCTTATAAAAACATCTCGCTTTATACCCGCATGGATTACGCACTCGGACATACGATTTACAACGACAGGGTTGCCCGGAGCATAGGACAGTATGTGGGGGGAATAAACAATTACGACCTGGTCAAAAAACAATGGTCTCCCGACAATCCGGACGGAGAATACCCTGTTATGTTTTGGGGAGATGACCCTAAGTTAAACTATAAAAGATCAGGCTTACACTTTGAAGACACAGTGGACCACAATTCCAAATTCTACGAAAAAGGCGACTACGTTTCCCTACGGGAACTAACCTTAAGCTATACACTTCCCTCCTCCGTTCTCCAAAAAATCAGGCTCTCTTCTGTAAAAGTTAACCTGACGGGTCAAAACCTGGCCTACTTTACAAAGTATACAGGAAATGCACCCGAGTTCGGCGGTCTGGACAACGGGCGATACCCGATGCCGAGGACATTCGTGTTGGGACTATTGGTATCATTCTAAGTAAAAAAGATTCATCTAATGAATACGCTAAGAAATAAAATTGCAATTATATCGACGCTGATGGTCTTCACCGCCTGCAGTCATCTTGATCTCGATCTTGCCCCGGTAAGTAGCATAGCCGACGGTAATTACTGGAAATCGGCCGAACAATTTAGTTCTTTTATGACTGGCATACACAGTCGCTTCCGAGGGCATTCCTATAACTTTTTTGTGCTGGGAAACCTACGCGCAGATGAATTCGGTGACGTAGGTTCCGGTCCTAGCCTGAGAAGTAATACAGAAATATTTTGGCTCAACTCTATGACGCCTATCCAACCGGGGATAGGCAACTTCGGTGAGTTCTATACCAACATCAACCAGCTCAACCTGTTTATCTCCAAAACCGAAGCTACCGGTATCCTGAACGAAGCTACGAAAAACTACCTGTTGGGGCAAGCTTATGGAATGCGGGCCTACTACTATTTCCACCTGGTAAGAAGTTGGGGCGATGTAGTAGTGGCGAAAGAACCCAGTGTGTCATTTGATATAAACAACCTGGGGAGAGCTGCCACGAGGTCCGACGAGGTGATAAGCTTTATTAAAGAAGACATAGCCACCTCCCTGAACTATTTCAAAGACAACTACTCGTTCCGCTCCGGCAAGAGAAGTTACTGGTCAAAGGCAGCTTCATTGATGTTGCAGGCGGAAGTCTTCCTATGGTCAGCCCGGCAACTCAATGGCGGGACAGCCGATGCAACTATTGCTAAATCTGCCATACTTGAAATCCAGGATAAATTCCCGTCTATCCGATTGCTCAGCAACTACAAAGATGTGTTTTCCTACAGCAATAAATTGAATGAGGAGGTGATTTATGCAGCCTATTCCCAACTGGATGAAGGCGCGCCATTAGGTGCTTTATGGAGTTTTCTCCCACAGAGTGTGACCAACTACTACGACTCGCTGGCCAACCGCCCGATGAACAATCTTGACTATGTCACCAACGGCGGTGGCGGTGGGTTTTATGTTCCCATTACGCGGGCTTCTTTCCGGAAGTTTTCCAATGACGATACGCGCAAATTCGAAGCGATCCAGGGTATGTGGGATTTTGACAACAATACTTATACATTGGCAGGCTGCAACATCAATAAATACAAGGGTGTATTTGTCGGTGGAGCACGACAGCTACTCGATGATTTCATCGTTTATCGCTATGCCGATGCATTATTGCTCCTGGCTGAAGCAAAGGCGATCCTCGGAGAGAATATCGCTCCGGAAATTAACCAGGTCAGAAAGCGGGCTTACGGAACAGGATATGACGAGGCTGTCCACGGGTATCCCAACAAAAACGGCGACAACGACATCAACGAGACAATCCTGAACGAAAGGTTCTTCGAGCTCATCGGAGAAGGGAAAAGATGGTATGATCTGAGACGTTTCGGAAAGGAGTACGTATTCAAACATACTACCGCCAAACAGGATTTCCAGTTGCTGATGCCCATTGATGTTGGCGCGCTGATCAACAACAGAGATCTTGTGCAGAACCCCGGGTACACTCAATAAGACCACAAAAGAAATCTGCTAACCCAAAAAAAGCCTTCCAGCTCTGGAATGGATCATAAACGAAGAAAAAACAACTGGGAGTGTAAACTGGTTCTCGACCAAAACCGGAAGGTAACCGGAGGAAGCGAGGCTGATTTGCTGGCTGCCATACGCAATGGCGCTGATATGCGGATATACACCGAATTCCACCACAATGAGCATATCGACACTAATTCTTTCAGCAATGAGCTTATCAAAGAAGTGGCAGATTTCAGGGTTACCTACGTAGTAGACGCACGCTGGGTAGCCGGGATCATCAATCTCCGGCTACCCGTGGAGCTACCCTCCGGCTTCGGCCCCCGCCCTTCTATGTCCTTCTTTTTGTACAATCAGAATGGGCTACAGGCTATTGCAAGGCCTTACCTGGACGGCCAGAAGCCCGCTAGCCGCAGGAAAGGGACCTCCCCTTTAGACGATCACAGCCAAATGCCCAAATACCATCAGTTCGATGGCTGGGATTCGGGCACCAACGCTCCAAGCCAAAACTTCGTCTACGATTTCAACGTGTTTAAGTTTTGGGTTTGCAACGACTGGGAAGAGGTTTATGCACACGATGAAAAAGGCAAGCCCCTCAAGGGCAATGTAGAAGCTTTGGAAGATGCCTTTCAGAATGGCCGGGAAATCAAAGTCGCCATCAGGGATCTATGTTCGGATCTGACTGGAGCGGAAAATGAAAAATTGCCGCACGAAGTATTTGTTCATTGCGGATCAGCCTACTATTACACCGAACAGAAACTGTTTATGTGCGCTTCACATCCTATCGTAAGGGTAGCACCTCGTATTCCTGTAAAATACAAAAGCGACGAATGGGATTTCGGCTGGTTGATGCCCCGCTCCGACGGACATCTGGCCCGTTGGCTGGTTGATCCGTATACGCTGGAGTTCAGTAGAAGCAACACCAGGCGTGCGATGCGGTGGTTTGTGAGGTAAATTCCCGCCTGTCCATTATATATAAAAGATTCAATTTTATAACAATCGTTTTGATCACTAAAACCTGGCATGATTATGCATTTTTGTAAATATAAAAAGTCTTGTACCCGTACCCCACTTCCATCCGGTATCACTAAAGGACTTGCTGGGTATTTGGTGATACTCCTCTGCGGGGTTCTGACCGCATGTTCTCAATCGCGGAAGACACCAGTCAAGTTAACTTTCGACGACTACCGCGTTTTTTTTGACGGGCAAAAAAATGGATATGGGACGATAGGCGGCAGCTTTGTGCAAGAGAACGACAGCCTCTACGGGATCATCTCATCTGGCAGTGCCTACGAAGACGATGAAAAAGGACAGCACCCGTATATCATCAAAACAGGTAACCTGGGACAAACCTGGACAACCCCGACCCCGTTAGCTCACGAGCTGATGAAACGCCCGGATCATGAATCGCTGCTACTCGCCACTTCCGGATTCACTCAAAAGGGCACACTAATCCTCAACGGCTTCTACTACTATGTAGGAGATTCCAGCCTGATCTACGAAGATACCAACTGGCGTACCTACGATCTGATCATAGGAAGACGCGAAAAAAACGACCACAGCTTTTCTTTCGAAAGGCATCCCAGTGGTACTTTCATGGGTGAGCAATTTATGGAGCGGGGACTGCAATTACCTGATGGAAGGCTTGTCTATACCGTATGGGGAGCTAAAGAAAAGGGTGAAAACTGGCGTTGTGGTGTATTATTGAGTGACGACGACGGGAAAAACTGGCGCTATCGGGATGTTGCTTATGAGCCTGATCTCGGGATCCGAACAGATCCGAAGGTGGCAGCAGGCTTTAACGAGCAGACCCTTTTCCTGACTGCCGAAGGCAGGCTTGTCTCAATCATCCGGGGCAGAGCAAAACTAGGCCAGGTAGAGGGAAGTCCTCGCGATACCTGGTATCTGCGTGCAGAAAGCTCGGATAGGGGCGAAACCTGGTCACCCTACACCACCACTAACCTGGCGGGTACAGGAGCGCCGGGCGTGGGCCTGGTGCTTCCGGACGGCTCATTTCTGCAAGCTTCGCGCCTTCCCTATACGCGCAATCTGTATTCCCGCCCCGATTCTACATTGGAAGGCCTGCATCTGGCCCGAAGCTTCGATGAAGGTAAAACCTGGACTACCGAAAAAGTATTCCAATACGACCCTGAAGGCCTTCCTTTTAACAATCACTATAACGCTATGAACGGGCAGTTCCTTCGGACAGGCCCAGGCGAATGGCTGTATATTTTCGGGCAGTTCGACAACAAGGAGAAGGTATACCGGCTTCTCTCCTGTCGCATCCGTTCCAACTAAGCTGTCCGATCACCCGTCAAAGAAATGATACACAACTTAAAATACCGGCTCGCCTGCCTCAGCCTTACTTTTTTGTGCGCTGTACCGTCCCCCGCACAAACCTGGAGCGATCAGACTTTCGAGAGTTTTTCCAAAGGCAATCCGGGCGCCGGGGGCCAGAATATCTACGTAAGCAAAAAAGGAGAGCTGCGGACCATTCGCCGTTTCGATCTCAACAACGACGGAAACATTGACCTACTGTTCAACAGCACCCATAATGACGACGCCTTAACCCCTGTTACCATAACATCCTTTTCTGAAAACGGCTCCATCACCACCCATGAACTCCCGGTACAAGGAAGCCTGGCTTCCTGTGTGTCAGACCTTAACAAAGACGGCTATCCCGACCTAGTATTCTGCCCGAACCCCAGTGGTACACAAAGTCCCCGCCGGTTCGTCACAATCGCTTATGGCAGTGAAGACGGTTGGACCGCGCGCCGCATGTATGGGTTGCTACCGGTCAACGATGTCAAATCTGTGGTAGTAGCTGACCTTAACAAAGACGGATGGCCGGATATCGTCACGCTGAACTCCACAGCATGGCGACCGAACCAGCCCTCCGGTCAAATCGTACGGATCTACTGGGGCCGCACCAACGGCTTTTCTCTCGACCAGTTTAGTGACCTGGGTATTGAGGAGGCGGATTCGATGGTTCCGGGCGACTTTGATGCAGACGGTTTTGACGACATAGCCATTGTAGCCAAGCATACGCTCCATATGATCTGGGCGAGTGGGATGGCTACAGGCGCCGCCGGGAAATTTTCACCTGCCAGAACAACCGTAGACTTCCCCCAAACAACGATACAGTGCATTACCGCTGCCGACCTGGACCGGGACGGGAAACCGGACCTTCTGTTCGGCGGAGAAAATAAATCGGTATACCTGCTCCGAAACAAGGGACGGCGCGCCTGGGGACCTTCCCGCAAAATTCTACAGACTGACGCCTCCTTCCTGTCTGTTGCCGATCTTGATGGTGACGGCAGCACCGATCTTGTCGTTTCCCGCTTTTCTCTCAGGAATGCTTTGGGTGGAGAGATGCTCGGCGGGAAAAACATAGCAAACAACAACGTCCAGGTATTCTGGGGAGATAAGGGCGCGTTTTCACACGATGCGGTCACTACGCTGGAAACGGCCTACACTGTAGCTACGGCGATAGGAGATCTCAACGGGGACGGCCTGCCGGACATCATCTGCGCAGTGCATCAGGGCGAAAAGTTGTATGCGGCCGAATCTGAGATTTACTACAATAAAGGAGCGCGCTCCTTTCAAAAATCATCTCAGGGCATCCCCGGCAGCGGCGCCTATCACGTTACCCTCGTGCCGACCGGCAAAGATAAAATCATGCATGCCGTTATTGCCAACAGCCATGCAGGGAATCTCAATGAAGAGGTTCCGTTGCTACTCTATTGGGGAGGCCCCGAAGGGTTCAGCCCTGACAACCGCCTGGAAATCCCGTTCACCAGCGGCTATGAAGCTACTGCCGCCGATTTCAATAACGATGGTTTTGTAGATCTGCTGGCCGTCAACTCCATGCACAGCGGAATAGAAGGAGAATGGTCAAGAGGGATAAATATTTTCTGGGGAAGCCCGGAAGGGTTCCGGCTCGACAGGGAGGGGCGCACGGTGCTCAACGAAGATTTCGTCTCTACCAGCAATGTCGCCGATCTGAACAAAGACGGCTACCTGGACCTGGTGATCGGCTTTTTCGGACCTTACGATTTTTCCACACCGACGGATCTTGTCATATACTACGGATCAAAAAACGGGTTTGAGCTGAAAGACCGGAAAACCATTCCTTGTAAGGGCAGGTCCTCCAGCCCCGCCATTGCCGATTATAACCTTGATGGCTGGCTGGATATCGCCGTTGCCTCCTATGAGGAAAATCTCCTGCGGGTTTTCTGGGGAGGGCCGTCCGGCTTTTCTGAAAACAAAAGCCGGCAACTGGAGCTCCACAGCGTGATCGACCTGGAAACAGCCGATCTGAACAACGACGGCTACCTCGATCTGATCGCGACCAGCTACAAAGACATGATAAATAACCACCACGACACCGGAGTTGTCATTTACTGGGGAGGCTCCGACGGATTCCGGGAATGGGATGCGCAGTGGCTCCCGGCTGCAACGGTACTAGGGCCTACAGTAGCTGACTTTGACGGCGATGGCTTTCTAGACCTGTTTTGCCCCTCTTACCATGCCGACCTCACGCGGGAATACCTGCCGATGTATCTGTACTGGGGAGGCCCAGAAGGATTCAATCCCGGCAACCGCACCGTCCTGATCGGTGAAACTGGAGGCACAGACGCTTTGGCAGCCGATTTCGATAGGGACGGAAAGCTTGATCTGGCTGTTTCAGCACATACTTTAGATGGATTTCACAGCAAAGGGGCCGCTAAAATCTACTACAACGACGGAAACAGGTTCAAAGGGCCTGATACAAGGATCACATATCTACCGTCGCCAGGTTCTCACTGGATGTGGAACTATGATATGGGCAATATCTATAACCGCAAATGGGAAGAAAACTATACGTCTGCCGTTTTCGATCTGGATCCTAACCCGACCCGGGGAGAGATCCGCTGTGAGGCCGATACTCCACTGGGGACTCGCCTGCTACTTTACCAGCGTAATGCGTCGACTAGAGAAGCACTACCTGGGGCCGACTGGGAAGAAGTTCCCAATTCCTCTTTTGCGGTCCACCCTGCTAGCCGTTTTTTGCAATACAAGCTCGTTTTTGTGTCGGACAACGGCGACAGGTACCCGGTTGTCAGGAAAGTAGACATTCAAGTCAAATAAGCCGCAGTAACTGAGGCAATCTCTCTATGACCAATCTTAAACCATCTCCCCGCGCCTGGCTCACCGTTGGCCTTCTCTGCGTGGTGGGTTGCCTGAATTACCTGGTCCGGATCATGATCACCACCATGCGTGAGCCCATTATTGGGAGCATACCCATGACCGATGCCCAGTTCGGCCTTCTTACTTCTTCTTTTCTGTGGGCTTACGGGCTGTTCAGCCCCTTTGCAGGTTTCCTGGCTGACAGGTATAAGCGGCATGTCGTGATCATCATCTGCCTGGTTGCCTGGTCGGCTGTTACATGGGGGACAGCTTATGCGACGACATTCGAAAGTCTGCTGGCTACAAGGATATTGATGGGATTAAGCGAAGCCTGTTATATCCCTGCCGCCCTTGCGCTGATCTCCGACTATCATCCCGGCTCCACCAAATCATTTGCCACCGGTCTTCACATGGCCGGGATCATGGCAGGACAGGGCCTGAGTTTTACGGGCGGATGGATCGCCGAAAAGTATGACTGGGGATCGGCCTTCCAGGTATTCGGGGTCATCGGCATCGTATATGCCCTGGTGCTGCTGCCTTTGCTGCGTGAAGCGCAGGCAGGCAAGCTGGAACAACAAGCCGGGGCTTCCCCGTCAGGAGGCATCAGGTTT
>CAZLGW010000014.1:0-133677 GCA_964559125.1 uncultured Cytophagales bacterium | reverse complement strand
GGAATGGAAAAAATGTGACCGTAAAAGGCTGGATCCAACTACTCAGGTAAGAAGGCCTGAAGACCTTCTTTATAACCTTCGACGATCAGTCTCGATATATCCTCACTGGTAAACCTGGTGAGGTTGAGAGCCGGCGGCACACCCGGCCTGATGATCTTTATCTTTATATCTTCCGATCTCAGGGCTGCTCTTTCCGCATAAAGCTTCGCCCACATGATATCATTGTTCTCCAGCTGATTCACCGTAATATCCTTTACCTGCTGCATAAGGCTTATCAGGTTGCGCGCATTGAATTGTTCCCTCCTGTATATAGTATGCGCATGACAGGCTATCGCTACAACTTCTGTTGCTCCGTCTTCAAAAGCCTGCCTGATGGGTATCACCTCGCGCAGCGCCCCGTCCATATACAGGTCTCCCCCGTCGCCGACCGGAATGGGAGGCATGATCATCGGTATGGAAGAGCTTGCAAAAAGGTACTCAAAAAAATTCGCATCATCGGGCGATACATAACTCATTTCACCTGTATCGATATTGACTGCCCCAACCTTGCACCCGACAGGACTCTTTTCCAGAATTTCCCTGCTGATCTGCTCCCTGACCAATAAATGGAGCGGAGTGGGATCCAGCAAGCCCTCGTATTGACTGGTCAGCGTATTTACACCAAGCAATACCCTCGATCTCAAAGTACCTACCGACTGCGGACTGACAATCCTGGTTATCCAGAACTCCATCAGATGCCGTGCCGCTCTCTTCCAGTTGACCTGTCCGTCAGCCTCCATCTGCCGGCTCGCCTCATGAGTGAGAAATGTCGTATTGAGTGCCCCTACGGAGATGCCGTAAATCATGTCGGGTTCAAAACCGCTTTCCAGCACAGCCTTTACGGCTCCTACCTGATAGGCCCCCTTCATCGAGCCTCCCCCCAATACCAATGCCTTCATAACTTTTATGATCGTACTGATGTTATTGAAAAACCGTGTTAGCTTTTCGAAGCTATCCTCCCCGATCTCCAGTGCTTCAAAACCCCGTCGCTACAATATTAAAAGGAATTTACTACTTAACATCGATGCGGGTTAAGCTTTGTTCCGCATGTGACCGGTCACTCCTTTCCCTGGCAGCCAGCCGATTTCCCACAGCTATTAGTTTAACAGAAGATTTTTTGACAACTTTGGAGGGCGAATCGCCTTGATTGTCATATGCCCATTTCTATAAGCGAAATTCAGGAACCCATAGCTGCCGAAATGGTTGCCTTTGAACCGAAGTTCCGTGAATTCATGAAGAGCGAGGTCCCGCTTCTGGATCAGATTATGAACTACATTGTCCGTAGAAAAGGCAAGCAGCTCAGGCCTATGCTTGTATTTTTATCGGCAGGAGCATGCGGGGAGATCACCGAATCGACCTACAGGGGCGCATCCATGATAGAGCTGCTTCATACCGCTACGTTAGTACACGATGACGTAGTCGACGATTCCAACTACAGGCGCGGCTTCTTTTCCATCAATGCACTCTGGAAAAATAAGATTGCCGTACTGGTAGGCGACTATCTTTTTGCAAAAGGGCTTCTTCTCTCTGTCAACCATTCGGAGCATACTATTCTCAAGATCGTATCTACCGCGGTCAGGGAGCTTAGCGAAGGAGAGCTGCTCCAGATGGAAAAAGCGAGGAAACTGGACATTTCCGAAGATGTTTACTACGAAATTATTAAAAGAAAAACGGCTTCGCTCATAGCAGCCTGCTGTGCTGTTGGCGCCAGTTCTTCAGGTGCCGATGACGAGATGGTCCGCCTGTTTCACGCTTTCGGCGAAAAAGTCGGTGTTGCTTTTCAGATCAAGGACGACCTGTTTGACTACGGCGACCTCGATGTAGGAAAGCCCCTGGGCATCGATATCAAGGAGCGGAAAATGACGCTCCCGCTTATTTATGCCCTTAACCAGTCGGACTGGAGCAGCAAACGTAAAATTATCAGGACTATCAAAAATGATAGTGACAAACCGGCAAAAGTCGCCGAGGTAATAGCCTTTGTTAAGGAAAAGGGGGGTATTGAATATGCCCAGCGCCAAATGCAGATTTTTGTGGATCAGGCCATGACGCTCCTGGAATCGGTATCGCTTTCTATGTCCCACAGGAATGCGCTGCAAAAGCTTGTCTTGTATACAATTGAACGAAATAAATAACCTGACACCCTGAAATGCTTAAAGCTTTAATCCATATGAGATCCCCGTAGGCTGGCCGGAGACTCACCGTCCCACTGCCTCTCCAGATCCCCCCTAGCGCCTGTAGCTAGCGGGAGGGTCGGATTCATAATCTCATTGTTTAATTAATTCTAATACACATGAAAAGAAAGATTCTTCTCCTGTTGTTTGTCTGTTCTTCAATCCTGGCCGTTGCCCAGACCCGAAACGTACCATCTGCTGCATCAAAAGATATTCCGCGCCCGAAGCTTGTCGTCGGGATCATTGTTGACCAGATGCGCTACGACTATTTCTATCGTTACTACGACAAATACGGGAAAGGCGGGCTCAAGCGCTTCCTGAACGAGGGATTTATGGCCCGCAATAACCATTATCATTACGCGCTTACCGTTACTGCTCCCGGCCACGCATCGGTCTACACCGGCTCGGCTCCGGCCATTCACGGCATAGTCGGTAATGACTGGTATGACCCCATTGCCAAAAGAGCGGTTTATTGTGTCGAGGACAGCACCGTAACAGTAGTAGGCAGTACATCCGAAGGTGCGGGAAAAATGTCTCCGCGCAACCTCCTGGTCACCACTATCCCCGACCAGTTGAAGCTGGCCACTAATTTCAGGTCCCGAACGATCGGAATTTCCATCAAGAACAGGGGTGCGATCCTACCCGCCGGTCATTCTGCCGACGCTGCATACTGGTTCGACTCCCGTACCGGTCACTTTATCTCGAGCACCTATTATATGAATGAGCTCCCGAAATGGCTCCAGGAATATAATGAGAAGAAATATCCTTCGCAGTATGCTCAAAAAGGCTGGGAAACGCTTCTGCCGATCGATCAGTACGAGGAGAGTACCGCCGACAACCAACCGTGGGAACGTAAAAATACCGGTGAAGAAAACCCTGTTTTCCCTCATGCGCTTGCCGGTATCTCCGGGAATGTTTTTGGCACTGTAGCTTCTACCCCCTGGGGCAATACCATGGTGAAAGACCTGGGTATAGCCGCCGTTAAAAACGAAAAGCTGGGGAAAGGACGTTTCACAGATTTTCTGGCGCTGAGTTTCTCTGCCACCGACGCCGTAGGCCATCAGTACGGCCCTAACTCGATCGAGTCGCAGGATGTGTACCTCCGCCTCGACAAGGATTTCGAGGAGCTTTTTACTTTCCTCGACGGCTGGGTAGGTAAGGACAATTATACCGTATTCCTGTCGGCCGATCACGGGGTAATGGGTGTACCGGCATTCTGGAATTCCCAAAAGCTACCGGCGGGCGTAATGAGCCAGAGCGACCTGCTCAAAAAAGCCTCTGCTGCCATTAAAGCAGAATTAGGAGAAGGAGACTTTATCCGTGCAGGCGAAAACTACCAGATCTACCTCAACCATGAGGAGATGAAAAAGAGAGGGGTTACCCAGGCCGATCTCCATCGCGTGATCAAGGAGGCTCTCATTCCGGATCCTTCTATCGCGGATGTCCTGAATCTCAAAAACCTGAATAACGAACAGCTTACAGATTACCAGCTATCCCTGTATAAGAACCTGGTCAACGTGAAGCGGAGCGGTGATCTACAGATAGTGCCGCGTCCGGGCTGGTTCCCGGGAAGCGGAATGGGGACAACCCACGGCTCGCCGTACAACTATGATACGCACGTACCTTTCGCGCTGTTCGGATGGGGTATCAAAAAAGGTGAAACGCTGCGTCGCACCGCCATTGCCGATATCGCTCCTACCATTGCTGCCCTGCTGCATACCCTGCCGCCTAACGGCAGCATAGGGGCGCCTGTAGTGGAAGCGTTGAAGTAGGATTCACGATTTATCAACATAGAAGGCACGAAGGCTACACAAAGTAAAATATTATCTTTGTGTAGCCTTCGTGCCTTTGTGGTGAAAACTTCAGATTACAGCACCACTACCGAGTTTTCTTCTTCGGCTACTCCGGCCGGCACATATTTGTCAGCAGCCAGATCGTTAATCCATTTCTCGCCGTCGAGCAGGTAGCGAAACTGGTATTCACGTCCGCCTGTAAGCTCAACCGCTCCTTTATAGGAGCCATCTTTCTGCTTTTTCAACTTAGCTGCTTCATTAGGATCCCATCCGTTGAACTCACCTAGCACCGATACTTCTTTTACGTCAGCAGCTATCTCGGCAGGAACAGAGAATGTTACCTTGAAGGCAGACTTGCTTTTGATAAATTGCTTAGATAATGCCATTTTTTTGTGATGTTTGATTAAACGTTACAAATATACAAACACCAAAATTACAATTACATGATTATCAAATAAATAAGCATCACACTCCTTAAAATAGTTATGTTTTTACAATTTAAGAACAGTAAAATACAATAACCTGCCGGAATCCCGCCCGTTCAGGCGCCTCAGTCTGCTTTTCCGGGGTTCTTCAATAAACCGCCATGTGTGGAAGGCCTGGACATTCAGATATAATTCACTTCGGGTTGAAGTTTTATACCATACTTCTCGTCCACAGATTCCTGTATCCTGGAAGCTAGATCCCTGATTTCCCCGCCGGTTGCACCTCCGTGATTGACCAGCACCAGGGCCTGTCGGCTATGAACTCCGACATTACCTTCCCTATACCCTTTCCAACCGTTAGATTCTATCAGCCAGCCCGCAGGTATCTTCACCTCTCCGCTCTCTGCAGGATAGCCGGGCATCGCCGGGAAACGCTCCTTCAGTTCCTTGAAAAATGCTTCGGGCACCTCCGGGTTCTTGAAAAAACTTCCGGCATTCCCGATCTCGGCAGGGTCTGGCAGCTTACTGCGCCTGATCTGTATCACAGCCCGGCTTACATCTGCTATCCCAGGATGCTCTATGCCCGCGCCCCGGAGCACTTCCCGGATATCTCCGTAAGACGTGTTGACCTCCCCGGTTTTCCTGAGCTGTAAGATCACGGACGTAATAATCCACCGTCCTTTTTCCTCCCGTTTAAAGATACTATCGCGGTAACCGAACCGGCAGTCGGCATGAGAAAAAAATCGTATATCGCCCGTAGTCATATTTACCGCTTCCAGGCTCTCGAATACGTCTTTGATTTCCGTCCCGTAGGCACCGATATTCTGGATCGGTGCTGCGCCGACGGTTCCCGGTATGAGGGAGAGGTTTTCTATGCCTCCCCATCCTTTCGCTACGGCATGAGAGACCAGGTCATGCCACACAACTCCTCCTCCTACCCTCAGACGGACCAGCTTTTCACTTTCTTCCAGGATTTCAATCCCCAGCAGGTTATTTTTTAAAACCAGGAAATCCGGATTTTCCAGCAGCAGGATGTTACTCCCTCCCCCCAACACAAACAACCCCATATTCCTGCTATGGGCATATTCGAGCGCCGTCATCAGCTCTCCCAAACAGGTGGCAGCGGAAAAAACCCTTGCCCTGGCTTCGATTCCAAACGTATTCAGGGCACGCAGGGAATAGTTTTCTAAAAATTGCACTATATCAATCCAGTTATCGTTGTTGTTATTAAGGTAAACAGGCCAAATTTAAACTTTTTCCCCGGTGCCTCCCACCCGGGTGGGGATTTGAAAACGTTCATTAGTCTTTTTTTGTACTTTTGCCGTAATATTGCCTGTTTCCATAAGACGTCGCGATGCGTATTTTTTTTTCATACATATTTTTCGCCTGCTTTACCGGAGTAATTATTACCTCCTGCGCACCGGCTATACGGCCCGGGAGCAGTAATCCGTACCAGCAGGACCTCTCCAAAGTCCGTCCCCGCTACCAGTTTAATGACGACGAGGTGATGGTAAAAGGGAATGCCCCGGTTGCCAAAACAAATGAGGCCCCTGTAAGCAGCCCGAAACCCGCAGAAGCGCCCGCATCTGTCAACAAAGAGCTTTCAGAAATAATCCAGACTATCAACCAGCAGAACAAATCGGTAAAATATATGCCAGGCTACAGGATACAGCTGTACGTAGGCAATATCAGGTCGGAAGCAGATGCCGCAAAGTCGTTTATATACAGGAACTTCCCCGAACTTTCGCCATATATCACATTTAATCAGCCAACCTACAGAGTTAAAATAGGTGACTTTATGAGCAAATCAGAGGCAGAGCATATACTCTCGTCGGTAAAACTTCAGTATACTTCAGCCGTCATTGTTCCC
Source organism: uncultured Cytophagales bacterium (assembly GCA_964559125.1). Classification (GTDB taxonomy): domain Bacteria; phylum Bacteroidota; class Bacteroidia; order Cytophagales; family Spirosomataceae; genus Ravibacter. Next base: position 127,379 of record CAZLGW010000014.1, on the reverse strand, counting down.
GATAAAATAGAAATAGAAAAAGGCCTGCTGCAGGCTATGGACAACAGATGAAACGGTCGTGAGCGACTTCGGAGATCAGACATTTAACAATTTATACAAATGAAAAAAGCGTTAATCACCGGGATTACCGGGCAGGACGGAGCATACCTGGCTGAACTTTTACTTAAAAAAGGATATGAAGTTCACGGGATTAAAAGAAGGACCTCGCTTTTTAATACGCAAAGGATAGATCATCTTTATGAGGACCCTCACGAAGCCGATCCACGCCTGATCCTGCATTTCGGCGATCTCAGCGATTCTACCAACATTATCAGGATCATCCAGGAAGTACAGCCGAATGAGATTTATAACCTCGGCGCCATGTCGCACGTACGCGTGAGCTTTGAAGAGCCCGAATATACAGCTAACGTCGACGGCATAGGGACTTTACGGATACTGGAAGCGGTAAGACTGCTCGGGCTGACCGAAAAAACCAGGATATACCAGGCATCCACTTCCGAGCTCTACGGGTTGGTACAGGAAGTTCCGCAGTCGGAGAAAACTCCCTTTTATCCCCGCTCCCCCTACGCTGTCGCCAAAATGTATGCATTCTGGATCACCGTCAACTACAGGGAGGCTTATAACATGTTTGCCTGCAACGGGATTCTTTTCAACCATGAATCACCCCTCAGGGGAGAGACTTTCGTGACCCGGAAAATCACCAGGGCTGTTTCAAGGATCGCCCTCGGGCTCCAGGATAAAGTACACCTGGGCAACCTCGATGCTCAACGCGACTGGGGACATGCAGAAGATTATGTGGAGGCTATGTGGCTGATCCTGCAGCAGGAAAAGCCGGAAGACTATGTAATCGCAACAGGGGTTACTACCAGCATAAGGGATTTTGTAAAGCTTGCCTTTGCTGAAGTAGGAGTTGAAATAGAGTTCAGAGGCGAAGGTATAAACGAGACAGGACATGTCCTCAAATGCCATAACCCCGAATACCAACTACCTGCCGGAAAGCTGGTACTGGCCATCGACGAGCGTTATTTCAGGCCGACGGAAGTAGATCTCCTGATCGGAGACCCGACCAAATCGAAAACAAAACTGGGCTGGCAGCCTAAATATGACCTCAACGGGCTCGTTAAGGACATGATGCAGGCTGACCTCGAATTATTCAAAAAAGACAGGTTGTTGGAACAGTCCGGCCATGCTCCCATGAATTACTACGAATAATAGAAGGCCCCTGAATCCGAACAAAAAAGTGGTGCAGATCGGGATCTGCACCACTTTTTGCTTTTTCTTAACTTCCGGAGCACTTTTAATCTGTCAGGGTAATCACTACACCCGTAGTACTGAGCACTATTTTTTCGCAGGTACGTTCCTGAACATTAAGCGAAAAAGTTGTTTGTTCGTCTCCCTCGGTAACAATGATATTCATAGCGGCATCACTCGTTACCTGGTATAGAATACGATCATCAATATTCCCTAGCAACGAGAGCTGCTCCAGGTATTGGGCCAGGTTCCCCTCGATTACTCCGCCCGATGTAAAAGTCAGCGGGATTTTGCCAAAACCGGATACATCCGCCTGCCATTCGCCTACAATCTGGAGAGAGAGAGCCGGCAGAACACAATCATCCTCATCCTCTTTTTTACAGGAGGTTACGAACGATAACAGGACAAAGCACAATAAAAGGCTTTTGAGGGTAGAAACAGTTTTCAACTCCATTGAGATAAAAAATTAAAAAATTAATTGAACAACTCGTATTTAATTTAAGCTTCCGTAAGAAAAACGCAAATATCGGTATGCTATTGTGTTCCTGCGGATCAGGCAACCGTATTGGTAAGCACTCCTATATGCTGGATGGTGATTTGTATCACATCGCCGGAATTCAGCGTAAACTCGGAAGGCGGTATAATCCCGGTACCGGTCATCAGGTAAACACCGGCAGGGAACGTCATCTCCCTGAAAAGATAATGCAACAACTCTTCAGGCTTTCTTTTCATCTGCGCAACCGTTACTTCTCCCCCGAAAACCTCTATCCCTTCTCTGAAGATCCCTATATGAATAGAAGTATCCGAAGGAATAGGCTCTTCAGGCACATACAGGCAGGGGCCTATCGAGGTGGAACCGTCATAGCTTTTTGCCTGCGGAAGATAGAGCGGGTTCTCCCCTTCTATACTCCTCGAACTCATATCATTGCCTATGGTATAGCCCACCAGCTTTCCTGACGAGGTCGCAAAGAGAGTCAGCTCGGGCTCCGGAACATTCCAATGAGAATCTTTCCTTACACGAACGTCTTCGCCGTTCCCCCTGGCCCTCCATGCCAGCGATTTGAAAAACAACTCAGGCCTGTCGGCGTCGTAAACCCTGTCATAAAAACTACCGCCCCCTGCTTTTTCAGACTCTTCCATACGGGCTTCCTTGCTTCTGAAATAAGTCACCCCGGAAGCCCAGATCTCCTGGCTTCCTATCGGAGTCAGGACTTCAGGCATCGGCTGATCGGAATTGAACCTCACCGGAACGATACTTTCAATTTCGTTCAGCAACCACTCATAGAGGTTATCCCGGTTAACTATTTCATCCCATTCAAGGCCGTTGACAGGATAATAAACCCCGTCTTTTTCTACCAAAACCGAATGTGGAACCCTGTATAACTTCATTCGTTTAAAATTTATAATTAGTTACCTGACTGGACCTCTCCTTATATTCTTACCGCCACGTTTCCCGTCTTCCTTACAAAGTAAAGAAGGCATTGCCGGATTACAAACTCTAAATGATTATTGTTTACCGGTGCTTCCCTTACCCGGGCGCTGCCTTTCCTGCAACTCAGCGGTTTAGTAGGACTTGTAGAAATTTCTTAATTTCCGGGTCAGCTGATCGTATAACGGCTTGCTGAATTCGATGAACAGCTCCTGGGGCGCCGGCGGCTGTAATTCCCGCTGCTTTGCCATCGACTTCTGTGCCGGCGTCAGGGCGCGCTCGTCGCCTGTGTAGCTTCCCCATTCACATACCCAGGTATATTCTCCTGACAATTTATCCTGGTGAACCTTCCGGCCGGTCCCGAACTCCCCGATGCTCAGGTCAAGAATTCCGCCCGACACAACGGTTTTCCGCGAATGCGTGAATTTCGCCGTTACCTTGCCGTATACCGGCTGCGCCTTATCCCTGATTTTGGTCTCTCCTACCTTGACGCTATCCTTACTTGTCATCGTTTCGGTGTTTCTCTCCAGGAGCGTCTGCCCTACCACGAAGTCATCGAACTGAAGCGTTACGACATGATCGGGTTTCAGCTTCGCCCCTTCTGCCTCCTCCGGTGTATAATAGCGCACAAAGCGGTTTTCCCTCACATTCGATTTCAGGAACTCGTTTACCTTCTCCTGGAAATACGCGTTACTCAACTGGTATACCTTTGACGTTACCTGGACCTGTTCAATAACCACCTTAAACGTCGCCAGATCGAGGGATTCAATCAGTTTCGATCCCACATCGCGATAGCCAGGCACCATCTGGTCGGCAGTTTCAAAATGGACATACGCCTTTCGCGCACTTTCCCGCGACCCGTCGGCCAGCCATTTCCTGCCTTCCCTGTATCTCGCTTCTGCCGCCGCATTCCTGGCATCCTTCTCCTCTTGCTCATAATCCCTGGCATCGACGGCATTGAGGCAAACCGCGCATTGCGCTATGCTATGGTACATTTTGTTCAGCTTATCATACTGGCTGACAATCTGTTCCCAATAAAATTCAGGCCCTCCGTTCTCCAGTTTCCTTATAGCCCCCAGATGCGTGCCCACCGCCTTGGGGTAGCCGGTAGTAAGCGCTTCCAGCGAAGCGCTGTGACCGGGGGTGTCTTTCAGCTTTTTGGCGGCTATCATGACCGCGTCATAATACCTGCCGCTTTTCAGCGCTTTCCGGGACGACCTGCATTGCGTGGCCGATATAATAAGGGAAGCTCCGATCACCAGGGTAAATCCGAACCTCACGACAGAGGAAGCTTTCATCACAATTTAGTTATAGCAGCATTACAGGTTCCGTCCTTACAGGTATCGCAGGCCCTATCTGCCGGCTCAATCCGGGTATTTACCCTCCGTTGGCCTGTGCCCTCTTGAATCTGTCCGGGTCAGGAAACTGTCATTTCCGCTCCAAATGTAAGTAAATGAGTTGTGTTTCGTGTCCTCCGTTTTTAACGAACTTATCGTTGACCAGTAAAACACCGTTTTTATGCAAAGCCGCACCTTCCCAATTAGTAGTCCAGAGCTCCTCCGGCATTGGTATATACCGCTTCACCTTTATCTTTTTCCCTTTTACTTTCAATACCAGCAGTCTCGCAAAAGGATGCCATTTACCATCATTCCCGCTTTGCACCTGCAACCTGTCTTTTTCCGGCGCTGATTCCTGGTAGATTACTTCGGCTTTCATAGGGAAGAAATAGTTAACGGCCAGTATATGCCGGTTTTTCCAGTGGACAGCGTCGGTTACACGAAATGAAATCTTTCTGTCAAGAGGAACCTTTTCCGTCTCCAGTGTACGGGTATCGATCCTGTATGCATAGTTCCGGGCAAACCCGTTAAACTCAAAAAAGGCATACAGATCATTGCGCGACAGGGCCAGTGCTTCAAAACTCGCATTAAATATCTTATCGCCATTTGCCTGCAGGGGCTTTTCCATGACCACGATCCGGGAGGTATCTATCACGAATTTGTCTCCCTGTACCCTGCCTGTAATCAGGAAACAGCTATCTGTATAAAGCTCGGTCTCTACCGTACAGAAGAACCTGTCGCTCTGAAATACCAGCGCTTCGAGTCCCTGGTAACCCCTCAGCTCCTGGATTTTCTCAATCCCCAAAAGCGGGTGAAACCGGAATTGCGAAACCTGCCGGCCTGCTTTTTCTATACTTTCATCCAGGTCGTCCAGCCCGATGCTGTATATTCCTGCTGTAGGCACTTTCAGGTGGTTATCCCTGTTTTCCCCGAGAAAATATAGCCTGCCTCCCCAAGTCGCCAGGCCCGAAAACTCCCTGGAACCGGGCGCCATACTGTCGGGTAGCATTACCCGTACTGTTTCATTAATTTTTTGCGCAAACAGGATAGTGCTGCAGCAAAAAAGCGAAACAAAAAAAGCTATGACCCCTGCCATAGCTTCTCTTGAGAAACCAAAGGACAAACTATAATTTTTTCACGTTTACTGCATTCAGACCTTTCTTCCCGTCAACAATATCATACTCTACCTGGTCCTTCTCTTTAATTGTCAGGCCCCCAAGGCCTGTTACGTGCACAAAAATATCTTTGTTCGATTCGTCATCCACAATAAAGCCGAAACCCTTTGCTTCATTGAAAAATTTAACTGTACCCGTTGGCATGATAAAACTAATTGTTATTTGGTAAAATATACAAGCGCTATGAACACAAAGAAACAAAAATTGTTTGGAAATAATGTCTTTAGGCAAAATTTTTTAAAGCTATCTTTCAAATTACTTTTAAATTATACCCTAAAAAACCATTTTACACACCTTCTGTTGTAACTATCCTCACAGGCTTGCCACAAAGATTTATATAAAAATCAAATAGTCCTACATTAACCCGAAAAATAAATAAAACCACCGCATCTATACGTGTGGAAATATCTTTATATACAACCCCTGCCTCCTCACCGCAATTTTATATAACTTACAGCAAAAATATTCCTTTGCCTTTCCACCTGGAATACGACTGTATGCTCCCGAATATTAAGCTTTACAAAAATACTCATTCCAGCTTTTATCTCACTCTTACAGCCGCTCTGTTTTTGCTTTATCACCTGCCTTTTTTCCTGTTGGGAGAAAATGCATATTACAATGCATTCGATAACCTCGACTCGTATGTAGTCTGGTACCGTACAGTAGTAGAAAACGGGTATGCCCATTCCTCACCCACTGAGATCGTCGGCCAGTTTCTCGGAGGCATTCCTAAATTTACCCTGGTAAACTCCTTCAGTATCTACTACCTGCTCAACCTGGCGCTGCCTGCCTTTCAGGCGCTCAATGTATTGATGATCTTAACCAGTCTTGTCGCACTGACGGGCATGTGGCTGCTAATGCATACTCATTGGCGCCTCGGCCTCCTTCCCTGTGCGTTCCTATCCCTTTCTTTTGCGTTCACTCCTTTTCTTCCAGCGTGGACGATGAGCATAGCCGGACAGCCAATGCTGCTTTATGCAGTATTGAACCTCAGAAAAGACCGCAACCGATGGACAGACTGGCTGATCGTATCGCTGTTTCCTTTTGTTTCCAACTTCCAGTCGGCAGGTATTTTTATAGTATTCCTGCTGTTTCTCCTCATCATCGCCGATTTCCGGGCGAAACGACCCGTCAGAAAGCTGATCATTGCTTCGGCTATCCTGCTGGCGTTATACAGCTTTCCGAAAATTGACCTCTTCTCCAACCTGCTGACCGGCGCCGGGTTCGTTTCCCATCGTACGGAAATGCTGCGTTATGCCGTTTCGCCACTAACATGCTTTAAAATATTCGTGAGATACTTCCTCTACGGCAACATAGATGTAGCATTGTCTTTACACACCCTGGTTATTCTGCCAATTGTCCTGATCGTATTCATCAGGGATACGATCCAAAAAGGGTATCCCGATCGTCTCCTTTCGCTAATCCTTCTGGTTATTACCTGCATTTGCGCTTACGTTGCCCTGCTCAACTGGGAACCGGTCGTTTGGCTTAGAAATCAGAGCCAGTTGCTCCGGATGTACAGTCTCGACCGCTTTCACATATTTCTCCAGGTACTCTGGCACCTTGCCGCTGCACGGTCTCTTATCCTGTCGGGAGGGGTTCGCATAAAAAAAACAATAGTCGCGGCGTTCGCACTTCAAATGCTGATTTCATTTGCTTATCAGCCGACTTATTACGCCCTTTTTGTAAAACCGCTTATCACTATTAAACCTTATCATTATATATACCGCTATAAAGATTACTATGCTGAGGAGATGTTCGATCGGATTAAGCAGGTTACCGGCGAAACATCGTCTTCTGCCCGCGTTGTGAACCTTGGCATCCCCCCGGCGGTTGCTCAATATAATGGTATGTGGACTGCCGACGGGTATGTAACCACCTACCCGCTCAGTTACAAACACAAATTCCGGGATATCATGGCCGACGAACTGGAAAAAACCCAGACTATAAAAGGCTTTTTCGACGAGTGGGGCAGTCAATGCATACTGCTGTATGACCAGGGTGACGACAATTTCAGCACCCACGTGACCAGGGATAAGACCCTTGCTCCCAGGGATATAAAGCTGGATAACTCTGCGCTCAAGGCGTTGGATTGCAAATATGTGTTGTCGGCCGAAACCATACAGAATCCCCGGGAAAGCGGCTTATCTGAAATCGGGCAGTTCTCCTCTGCTATATGGAAATTAATCCTTTACGAAGTAGAATAAACAGGCTATCGGCCAGGCTATATACCACAAATTAAAAATAGAAGAGAATGCCGGGTATTTCAATTGCTAATTTCACGATATTTCGGTTGTTATCATAACAAATTCCTGATACTCTGCTTTATGTCATTGCATTCCCTCTTTGGAAATAATAATTAATACCCGGCGGATATTCCATGCAGCCTGACAAAGATAACTGGTTGGTTTCCTATCCAAGCGACGGGAACGAGGTCTGTTTCCAGATGGAAGACACTTCATTCTGGTACCGGCACCGTAACCGCTGTATCCTCCGGGCGATCCTGTCATGTGAATTTGACCGCGAGTTTTATGACATTGGCGGCGGGAACGGTATTACAGCCAAATTACTGCAGGACAACGGCTTCGATGTAACGCTCGTAGAACCGTACGAAACAGGCATCCGGAATGCGCAGGCGCGTGGCGTCAGCAAAACCGTACATACGACCCTGGAAGAGTTTAAGCCTCCGGGAGGCCCGCTGAAAGGAGTCGGCTTCTTCGACGTGCTGGAGCATATAGAAAATGATCACCTGTTTTTGCAGCATATCCACAGTCTTCTTACGGATGACGGGAAGCTTATTCTTACGGTACCCGCTTTTCAGTCACTCTGGTCGGACAATGACGTCCAGCTTGGGCATTTCAGGCGATACCGGACCGGTCAACTCGAAACACTCCTCAGAAGCTGTGGCTTTGAAGTATATTATAAAACCTATTTCTTTTCTGTTCTCTGGGTCCCTATGTGGCTTGTGCGGGTTATCCCGAATGTTATGGGTTTCAGTCAGAAGAATACCCGCCGGAAAAAACAGACGGAACATTTATCGACCCGGCCGTTTATGGCAAAGATCCTGCAGTTGCTCCTCAGTTGGGAAACCAGCTTTATCCGCAAAAGGAAGAAGATTCCGTTTGGAACAAGTTGTATGATAGTCGCACAAAAAAATCAAGAAAGTGACAGACCATAATACAAACCAGGGCCATTTTGACCTCCTGCTTCTCTCTGTCGACGACGCGCTGGTTTCGGCGGCCGTAAACGCCGGTGTCGACGGTATTATAGTCGATTGGGAAAACCAAGGAAAAAAACTGCGCCAGAAAAACTTTGACACCCAGATCAATCACAACACTTACGAGGATCTCTGCAGACTGAGGCAGATCGTACCTGCGGGAAAACTTCTGTGTCGTATCAACGAATTTTCAGGAGACAGCACACTCAGGGAAGTGGATCTTGCTGTCGGTGGAGGAGCAGACGAAATCTTCCTCCCTATGGTTACGTCAGCCCTGCATGTCGAAAAGGTAATTGCCCACGTCGGCAATGCCGCTGCCGTTAATATTCTTATTGAAACCGTAGCTGCCCTGGAACAACTGCGCGAGCTATCGTCACTTCAGTTAAAAAGGGCTTATATCGGCCTTAATGATCTCCATATACAGCAGGGTACCCCGAATATTTTCTATCCCCTGCTGGGACAAACCATTGCCGACATCAGGAAACACTTCACGTGCCGGCTGGGTATGGGCGGGGTCACTTATCCGGATAGCGGTCAACCTGTCAGAAGCAGGTACCTCATTAACGAATATGCCCGGCTTAACATAGAATTCAGCTTCCTGAGACGTACTTTTATCAAAGACTGCAGCGAGTTCGGCATTGATTATATGGTCAGCGCTATCAAAGAGGCGTACAGGGAAGCCAAACGAAGAACTCCTGCGGAGGAAGAGGACGATTTCCGCCAATTCAGTTCACTTGTAACCGATTGGTTAAGTAATCCTTATATCGCATGATTCTGCTGATGTACCCACCGCCGCCTTACCATTTCCGGAAACTCAGGGAAATAGCAGGTGATATGGAAATACGGGTCGCTGCAGACGAAGGAGAGGCCAAAAGCTACATTGAAGAGGCCGAAATAGTGATGGGCAACCGGCACTTTATCCAAAGCCTGCCATACGCCCGGAAGCTACGTTGGATGCAGTCCAATTCGGTCGGTGTAGATATTATCCTGCAAAAGAAAGAGCTCCTTATCGAAAAAGGAATTCTGCTGACCTGCGCGCGCGGGGTATACGACCAGGAGCTCACCGAACACACCCTGGCTTTAATACTGACCCTGTCCCGTTCTGTTCATATATTACGCGATCATCAGCACAAACGACTGTGGCAAAGGCACCGGCTGATGATTCTGGAAGAAAAAAAATGCCTGATCCTGGGGTGGGGAAGCCTGGCCCGAAGGGTAGCTGTCGTGCTGTCGGGGCTGGGCATGGAGGTCTCCGGAGCACGGAATCTCGAAACCGATTCGACTGACGGGCATTTTGCCGTCTATAGCCGGTCATCCTGGAAGACCCGGCTTGCGGAAACCGATTTTCTTGTGATATGCCTCCCTAAAACGCCGGAAACCATCCATTATGTCGGAGCTGCCGAACTATCTCTTTTGCCGGCCGGAGCCTACGTCGTCAATATCGGCCGGGGCGGCACTCTGGATGAGAACGCCCTCCTGCAGCAAATCAGGGAGAACAGGCTTGCCGGGGCGGCCCTGGATGTTTTTACTGAAGAACCGCTGCCTCTGTCCAGCCCTCTCTGGGAAGAGCCGCATATCCTGGTTAGTCCCCACGCCGGAAGAAGCCTGGAAGGCCCTGACTACCGGTGGTTCGGCCTTTTCGAAGAGAACATGCGTCGCTATCTCGGCGGACAGCAATTGCTGAATATAGTAGACTATGGAAAAGGCTATTGAGTCTGAAGGGATCAGCTTCATCGTACCCGTCTACAAGAGTGAAAATACACTGGAGGAACTACATGCGCGCATCGCACAGGTTTGCGCATCGGAGAAGTGGCAGGCAGAAATCGTCTATGTAAACGACGCCTCTCCCGACTCTTCGCAGGAAGTACTCGAAAGCCTGCCGACATGTATTCCTTTCCGCATTGTCAGGCTGCGGAACAACTGTGGACAAAGCCATGCCTTATTATGCGGGATGATATATGCCCGTTACTCTAAATGTGTTACGCTCGATGCAGATCTCCAGGATACTCCTGAGGTCGTCCCGCTGCTCGCAGACTGTCTGAAAAGCGATACGGATACCGTATTTGCCACACGAGAAGGCAATTATGAATCGGCCGGCCGGCTCTTCACCTCTTTTGTTTTCAAGACGATAGTTTCTCTTTTTTCCCGGGGACGCATCCCTCCGAACGCCGGCTTATTCCTGCTGATCAGGAAAAGCGCTGCCGAACCATTTTTCCGTTACCTTCCTGATAGCCCCTATTTATTGGGACTGATCGCAAAATTCAGGCTGAAATGCGGTGCTTTTAAAGTCCGGCGTGAAAGGAACGCCCTGGGAGAAACCTCTTATAGCTTTTCAAAAAGGCTGAGAGTGGCCCGTTCCTTTTTTAAAACCCTTAGCCTGCCCGAAAGAGCCGGCACGGCGGCTTTGGATGACTGGCTGAAAAGCTGCGTCGAAGACGACAAGATGTACGGAAGATGAAGCAATCGTCAACTTTACGGTACACTACTTTACAATATCGAAAGGTTTTTCTAATTTAGCCCCCTTAATCCCGGATAAACAATATGATCCCACTTCGCTATTTCCTGGAAAATCAGGTCTTCGGAGTTTGTTCCAGACTGGGAGAAAAACTCCACTTTTCGGCAAGCAGCATCCGGCTTTATTTTATTTACGCCTCTTTCCTTACTTTCGGATCGCCTATCATTATTTACCTGGTACTGGCTTTCTGGATGGAAATACGGAAGCACCTCAGGCGCCACAATAGTCCGACCATCTGGGAGCTTTAGGTTCTCCCTCGTTGAGACGACGGGAGTGCGACACCGGGTCTCCGACCCGGCTCAAAAAACCTCACTTTCCAAACCCCTTCAACTCCGGAAATTTATGCCTCCCCAGAACAAAATATTCCCAGACCACACTCTTACTATAAAGCTGTATTTCTTTCTTTGATCCGTTCGCCTGCTTTGACAGTTTCCCTATCATAGCATAAAAAGCAAAGTGAGCCCGTACGATCGCTAAAACATCGGGGAATGCACCCGAAGCTATATACCTCACGCTGGACAGACCGTCGAGAATCAGCCTCATCCCTATTACCTTCCATCTCTGCCAGGGGCTGAGATTCTTATAGAGCATGATCAGGTTATTCCGGTAATTAAGGAACGTTTTCCTGGGATTGGATTTATGCAGCGTTCCGCCTCCTACATGAAACACTTTGGAGGCTCCGCAATAGGTTACGCGGTACCCTTCCTTACTGAGCCGCCAGCAGAGGTCGATTTCTTCCATGTGGGCAAAAAAAACTTCGTCAAAGCCGCCCAGGCTGTGAAAAGCCTCCGCCCTTACAAACAGGCATGCGCCTGTCGCCCAGAAAACATCGGTATTGTCGTCGTATTGCCCCAGGTCTTCTTCACGTGTATCAAAAATACGTCCGCGGCAGAATGGATACCCGAGATAGTCGAGGTATCCGCCTGCCGCCCCGGCATACTCAAAGTGAGTTTTCAGGTCATAAGCGCATATCTTGGGCTGGCAGGCAGCGATTGCAGGATCGGAATCCATAAAATCGATAACCGGCTGGATCCAGTCCGGGGTTACCTCTATATCCGAATTCAGAAGAACATAATACTCCGCATCGATCTCACGCAGTGCGCGGTTATACCCACCGGCATAGCCGTCATTTACCCCGAATGCAAGTGTCTTAACCGGCAGCTTCTGGCTTTCTATCCATTCCAGGGACTGGTCGGTTGAAGCATTATCGGCTATCCATACCTCGCATCCCTCGGAATATTTTAATACAGTAGGCAGAAATTGCTGTAAAAATACCCTTCCGTTATAGTTGAGAATAACTACTGCTACCTTGGTCATCGGGCTACCGGCGGGAGGGTCATTTACGGAACGTTATAAAGAGAGGGCATAAAATATGCCTATTTAAGAAAACTTCCCAGGTCCAGGCCAGGGATATTCGGCAGCGATCCCTGCGTCGCATTTTTGAGGTGCTCCTTTATCTTCGGCTCGATAGTCTCAAGGGCCTTGTTGACCGCAGCAACAATCAGGTCCTGCATCATTTCCTTATCTTCCGGCTGTACGATAGACTGATCGATTTCCAGCGACAGCAGCTTCTTATGGCCGTTTATCGTGGCGCGCACCAGACCGGCGCCGGACTCACCGGTTTCGGTAATAGCGGATAACTGCTCCTGGGCTACCTTCATATTCGCCTGCAGGTCCTTCACCTTCCCCATCAAATCACCTAAATTCCCGAACATACTCTTTACTTGCTTTCTAAACCACAAATTTTCTGACTGCCCCATCTTCAGGACGAGAGAACAAAGATAAGAGGTTTCGATTTACTATTTATAACTCGCGTGAAACACTACTTTCAGATAAAGCGTAACGTCATTCCGATGGGAACGCATTCTATGGCACTAAACACATGATAATGAGAAGCTTATCAACGATCATTCCCTTAAAAAAGTCATCAGGAATCCGCAGTCAGAAATCGCAAGTCAGCAAGAACCCGAAAATATATATTTTTTGAACGTTCAGTAATTCTATATTTGTTTCTCATATAGACGGTTAGTTTTTAGATTGAGATTTCATTAACAGGCTGAAAGAGCGAACCGGGGCTAAAACAGGCGTAACCGCCTCCCTTTCAGTTTTTATTTTTACGAATATGGCTAATATCAGACTGGATCGGGTCGACGAAGCGATTGAAGATATAAAAGCGGGTAAAATGGTAGTGGTAGTGGACGATGAAGACCGCGAAAATGAAGGAGACCTCATCTGTGCTGCGGAATGCATAACGCCCGAGATGGTCAACTTCATGACAAAGGAAGGGCGGGGAGTGATCTGTGTCCCTCTTACCGAAGCCAGGTGTCGGGAGCTGAATCTCGACATGATGGTGGCTCACAACACCGCTACCCACGAAACGGCTTTTACCATTACTGTCGATCTGCTCGGGAAGGGGTGTACCACCGGTGTTTCCGCTAACGACCGCGCCAAGACCATCCTGGCTCTGGTAGACCCGGAAACCAAGCCCGAAGACCTCGGGAGACCCGGGCATATCAACCCTTTAAAGGCCAAAGATGGCGGAGTGCTGCGTCGCGCCGGCCATACGGAAGCAGCCGTAGACCTGGCCAGGCTCGCCGGGCTGCAGCCTGCGGGCGTATTGATCGAAGTGCTGAACGAAGACGGCACCATGGCGCGGCTGCCTGAGCTGAGGCTGTTTGCCGACAAATTCGGGTTGAAACTGATCAGCATAAAAGACCTGATCGCCTATCGCCTTTCTATCGAATCGCTTATCAGGCGGGAATCAAAGGTGGATATGCCTACTGAATGGGGCCATTTCGACCTGATAGCCTACTCTCAGACCAATACGGGCGACATTCATATCGCAATGGTCAAGGGACAATGGGAGCCGGATGAGCCCGTGCTGGTCCGCGTCCATTCCTCCTGTATTACCGGAGATATATTCGGTTCGTGCCGTTGCGACTGCGGAGGACAGCTTCATGCCGCTATGGAAATGGTGGAAAACGAAGGTAAAGGCGTGGTGCTTTATATGAATCAGGAGGGACGGGGTATAGGTCTTCTCAACAAGCTGAAAGCTTATAAGCTCCAGGAAGAGGGACGCGACACCATCGAAGCAAATGAGGAGCTGGGGTTACCGACCGACGCCCGTGACTACGGCGTAGGCGCCCAGATCCTGAGAGACCTCGGCATTTCAAAAATGCGGCTGATCTCGAATAACCCTAAAAAAAGAGTAGGCCTGATCGGTTATGGCCTGGAAGTTGTGGAATGCGTAGGCATTGAAGTCCCTTCCAACCCCCATAACCGGCGTTACCTGAAGACAAAACGCGACAGGATGGGACACAATTTTCTGAGCCTTGAGTCTTAATAACGTATGCCTCTTTTTGCCTTCTTTTCACTGGCCTGCGTACTACTGCTGAATATCACCTCACGAGCGCAGCAGACAGGCATCGTTAAGACAGACAAAGGACAAACTGAGTTCTTCTCAAAAGCGGCAGGACCGGCGCAGGACATACAGGCAATCGATAAAACCGGAAAAGTGTCTCTTGATCTGGCCGGAGGCAACATCAACGCAACAATCCGGATGAAGAATTTCTCCCTGCCGAGATCATTGATGCAAAAGCACTATAATGAGCGCTATATGCAGACGGATCAGTTCCCGGAGGCAACTTTCCGGGGCAGGATACGGAACTGGAATCCCCCGGCCTCGGATACCACCCTTAAAGTTACCGCTTACGGAGATTTTACCGTTCACGGAGTAACCCGGAAAAGGCAGATACACGGAACCCTTAAAAGAGAAGGCAGCAATTACCGTATAGATGCGGAATTCGAAGTAAAGCTGGCCGATCATAACATCGAAATACCCGTGCTTTTTTTCACCAGGATAACCGAGACTGTGAAGGTAACAGCCCGGTATGACCTGGCTCCGGGAGAGAACTGAAAACTGGATATGCTGCGTAAGTTCGCTATTTTTTTACTGGTGGTGATCGTGTCGCTTGGCATCGTTTACCGCGATCTGCTCTCATACGGATGGATGCAGGCAAAAGGTCAGCTCCATATTCTCAGGAATGTAAGGGAGATTTCGGAAATACTGCACGACCCGGCATACCCCGATTCTGTCAAACAGCGTATTATCCTGATACAGGAAATAAAAAAGTTTGGGGTAGATTCGCTGGGCCTGTCTCCCTCCGAAAACTATACCACTTTCTATGACCAGCAGGGAAGGAAGCTGATGTGGCTTCTTACGGCCTCCGAAAAATACAAGGTGGAAGCAGTTTCCTGGAAATTCCCTGTCGTCGGGGAGTTTCCCTATAAAGGCTTTTTCGATTCTACCCGGGCCCATTCGGAAAAAGCTATCCTTATGAGTAAAGGATACGACACGCATATGGGAGAAGCCGCAGCCTGGTCGATGCTGGGCTATGTACGTGACCCGATCCTGTCAAGCATGCTCGAAAGGACTGACGGACGGCTGGCCAACCTCATCCTGCATGAGCTTACGCACGGCACGCTCTTTGTAAAAGGAGATATGGAGCTCAACGAAAACCTGGCAAGCTTCGTGGGAGACTGGGGAGCCGTCCGGTTCCTTGACTATAAATATGGCCCGGATTCCCCTCAGCTGGAAAAATATGAGCTTCAGAAAAAGTACCAGGATGCCTGGTCGCAACACATGCTGAGAGGCGCCGGGCAGCTTGATTCGCTCTATTCGACTTTTAGCGAAAACCTGAGCAACGAGGTAAAGGATAAGCAGAAACAAAAGCTACTGGATCAGATATTATCCCGGGCAGATACACTTTTACAGGGGAAATATCCGTTGGATAGTCAGGCCAAAGCCTCAGGAATAGCGTCCAGCAATGCGTATTTTATCAGCTATAAAACCTACCGGTCCCGGCAGAATGTTTTCCTGGAAGAATTTACTTCCCGGTTCGACAGCAATTTTCCGCGGTACCTGAACTATCTGAAACAAAAATATCCGTCGCTATAAACACACCTATGTTATCTGCTATGCTCCGAAAGTCCCTCGTCTTCCTGCCGGCAGCCATTCTCTCAATGGGTCTGCTGTCTTTCATTTCGCTGCAGAGCCCCCGGAAAAAGCATTTTGATACAGGAGAAAGAGTGGAATACCGGATTCACTACGGGTTTATCAATGCCGCCGAAGCCCGCGTGGATATTGCCAGGAACCTGAGCCATGTTAACGGCAGGCCCTGCTACCGCATTAATGTTTTCGGACGGACAACGGGAGCCTTCGACGTTTTTACCAAAGTACGGGATACCTGGAGATCTTTCGTCGATACCACTACTTTGGAGCCTCACCAGTTCTACAGGAACATCCGGGAAAATAATTACCGGAAAGAGGAAACGACCTATTTTGATAAAAAAAGTAACAGGGCAACAGTCAAGACGAAAGATACTACTCGGGTTTTCAATGTACCCTATAACGTCCACGACATCATAAGCGGCTACTATTACCTGCGCACGATCGATTTCAATGGAAAAAATGAGGGCGATATCGTGGAAGTACCTATCTTTCTTACCGACGAAGTAACCAAAATGCGCGTAAAATACGCGGGAAGAGAAGTGGTCAGAACGAAATACGGCCGTATCAAGGTGTTCAAGCTTCACCCGCTGATGCCTAAAAACAAGCTTTTCAAAGGAGAAAACTCCATCCGTATCTGGGTGTCGGACGACGAAAACAAGGTCCCGATCAAAATCGAAGTAGACCTTTTTATCGGCGCGCTTGCAATGGACATCAAGCACTATGCCGGTCTCCAGGTCGAGCCGGTATGGTTTTAGCTATCAAGAAGTCAGACATCAGCCTCTATTTGAAATAGCTTTTGAGGCGGTATATCGTCTCTTCTACCGACCGGTCTGTCTCGATCAGTTCTGTAATCGCCTGAACGGAGTGGATGATGGTACTGTGGTCACGCCCGCCAAAATGCACGCCAATCGATTTCAAAGGCAGATCTGTGAACTCTTTTGCGAAATAAACGGCTACCTGTCGTGGATATACGACTTCCTTCTTCCTGCTTTTACTCTTTAAATCCGCTACGGAAACCTTAAAGTAATCGGCCACGACTTCCATAATCGTATCGATCGAGATTTCGCGACTCTGTTCGATCACGATATTCCGGAGCGTATTTTTGGCAAGCTCCACGTCGATTTCCTTACGGGTAAGCGACGCCTGCGCCATCAGGGAAATAATCACTCCTTCGAGCTCACGGACATTGGTGCTTACGCTGTGCGCCACATACTCGATCACCTCGTTGTCTATAAATACACCCTCATTCTGCAGCTTTTTCTGGATGATCGCTATCCGGGTTTCGAAATCCGGGGCCTGAAGATCTGCCGTAAGACCCCATTTGAACCGGGAAAGGAGCCTGTCCTGCAACCCTTCCAATTCTCTCGGCGGACGGTCGCTCGTCATAATGATCTGCTTGCCGAGTTGGTGCAGGTGGTTGAAAATGTGGAAAAAAGTATCCTGGGTCTTCTCTTTCCCCGAAAGGAACTGTACGTCGTCTATCACGAGCACGTCTACCTTCATATAAAAGTCGGTAAAAGAAGATAATGTATTATTTTTCAGCGCATTGATAAACTGGTTCGTAAACTTTTCCGAAGATACATACAGCACGACCTTCCCGGGGAAGTGATTGTTGATATAATTCCCGATCGCCTGTACGATATGGGTTTTCCCAAGCCCTACGTCACCGTAAATCATAAGCGGGTTGAAAGAGGTCACACCGGGGCGCTGCGCTACGGCATACCCGGCTGAGCGCGCCAGGCGGTTGCAATCTCCTTCAATAAAGTTATCAAAGCTGTAGTTCGGGTTGAGATAGGTATCCAGTTGAAGCGAATCGAGGTCTTTTGCAGGAGCTGGCGCCAGCTTGCGGGGATCCCGTTCAAAATTATCGCGCCTGCCCGGTACGGGGTTGACTGCCTTGGTCACATTCATGGTTAGGGGCTTATGCCGCTCATTGCCCGTATCGACAATGATAGAATATTCCAGCATACCGTCCTTGCCTATCGCATAGTCGAGCGCTTTCCGGAGCAGGTTCACATAGTGCTCCTCCAGCCATTCGAAAAAAAACTGGCTGGGTACCTCGATTGTTATCACTTTTCCAACCAGCTTCACCGGGCGGATAGGGTCAAACCACGTCTCATAGCTGGCATAGGGAATGCTTTCCTTCACTACCCGGAGACATTTTTCCCATACCATCTCTACCTCGCTTTCGCCTGTGTCGGCCATTATGGTATTTTTTGGATAGTGGTGAGACATAACTATTCAATCGTGTTTTTGTTATTTCCTTAAGCTCAGCTTCTGTGGAAGGGGTGACGAAGTTAGCTATTGCATCCCTCCCAAACAAGCCGAAAAATCGGGATAGCGGAATAATACAAGGCCGGGGAGGCAGATACGCAAAATCTACTTCGAGCCAGCCGAAAAAATGTAATGAAAAAGTTTTTTGCGGTCAGGTTTGTGCGTTAGAAGTTCCTACTTTTGTCTACCCCGATAAAAGATTTATATCAAGAAGACCCACACTTTAATAGAATATGACTAGCTCCCCGCTGTTGTTTCTTCCTTATATAATCCTCTGTATCCTGTTGCTACCGCTGCAGATCAGCGACAATCCGGTTATACAAAAAAGGAAGACATTGGCTATGGCCTCGATAGGCCTGCCGGTCTTTTATTTTTTTTACATCATCATCTCTTTCTCGACCGGGATTGCCTACGAGGACGATTACGGAGCATTGGACAACTACCACCGGATGATGTTTTCACCCGAGGCTATTGACAAAATAAAAGGTTTTTTTGCACAGGCAAACGAGCATCGTCTGGCTTTCGGAAGGATTTTAATGCTCGTTGTCCATTTGCTGCACGGCAGTCCCGATCCAAGGTTCCAGATCATTATCGGCAACCTTTTCCTGATCGGCATTCTCTGGCTATTTTACCGGTTTTTCCATCAAACCGGCCATCCGTTTATATATTTTGTCCCGGTAGCGCTCATCCTATTCAATCTGGTACATTATGAAAATGCTTATTGGGCCATTACTGCTATTCAAAACTACCCGGTGATTTTCTTTGCTATGCTTTGCGCCTACGGACTGAGCAGGCAATCGGACGCCGGTAATGCAACTGGTATAGCAACAGCACTCCTCGCAAGTTTTTCTTGTGGCAACGGGATAGCCATATGGATAGTGGGCGCTCTGACACTGATCGTTCAGAAAAGATACCGTTTCCTGATTATCTGGCTGCTCATGGCAGTTTCCGCTCTTGCTTTTTACCTGGGTTTCGACTACATCATACACTCCAGAGACCGCTCCGCTCTCCTGCGGCACCCTTTCGAAAATATTTGGGTTTTTCTATGTTTTTTGGGGGGATTGTTTTACGGCGACTTCGATCATGTCCAGACGCAGAAATTCTATCCCGATGTTGCTGTTTCCATACTTGCAGGAGCATTTGTTTTAGTAGTCAGCCTGTGGTGGTTTTTGTCTTTTTTCCTAAACAGAACCGGAAAGCACCAGCAGCCTTACAGCTTTCTTTCAGGAATTCTTGCATTTCTGCTGGCTACCGCTGCGATGCTGATCGTTAGCCGGCCGGTAGGTAGTAATATTGTTTTTGGCGGACAATTTATTTCGCAAAGATACCTTATATTCAGTGTTGTTTCGTGGGCAGCGGTCTACCTGGCGCTGCTCTTCCTGAACAGATTTTCGGCCCGGGCCTCCAAACACCTATTCAGGATTTTCCTTATCCTTAATCTAGGGATAAATATCGCTTCATACTACCGGCACATTCCTGCATTGGCTAGGCACCAGGCTACACTTGAGCTCGACAAGCTATATACCGACTCATTCGACGGTATGCTGTTATCTTTCGGTGAAATTTATGGCGAAAAAATTGCCTGGAACCACCCGACCATGTTTAAAAATCTGTTAAAAAAACTGGAAATATCGGGTTTATACAACCCGCGGCAAAAGTTTGACACCAGGATCCTGGAAGAGATCAGGCAACGCTCCGACAAACCTTCGCCCTCAGACTGGAAGGTATCAGTCAAATCTGAACACGCGTTGGGATTTAACGGGCGCATCAGCCCGAAAATTAAAATTACGGCTTCGGGTCAGGAATACTGCCGGGGCTGCCCGGGGTATTTTATACTCCAGTCGCCCTACGAACAGTTTGTATTGCCGGCGGTACCTGAACGCGCCGGTCCGGCAGATGCTCTCATGAATTTGAACTACTGGTCGGATCATTACTCTTTTGTTTTCCGGGAGCTTAAATTTCCGGAAGGGGAATACGATATCTGGATCGCGTTGAAAGAAAACGGAGCGGCCCTAAAGTCATACAAAACGGGGGCCCGGTTGCGTCTTCCCGGCAGCCCTGCCACAACCATGCGCTGAACAGTACTGGATTTTTTACAATTTTCATTTTATTTTACAACACAATAAACAAGAGATAATGAAGAAGTTACTTGCCGGAATACTCTCCATCATGCTGCTGCTATCGCTAAGCCAGTGCGTATTAAATAAATCTGTGCAGGAGGCCAAGGCGCTGGGCGACTGTAAATTCAGGCTATCGTCTATCGACAGCATTTACCTGGCCGGTATAGATGTCCGGGAATTCCGGGAAATAAAAAGTTTCAAAGACCTGGACCTGGCCCGCTTTCCGGCCCTGGGGCTTGGCATGATGAGAAAAAATATACCCCTCGACCTTCAGCTCAAGCTGGAAGCCAATAATCCTACCAATAAAATTGCCGGCGTCGAGCAGATGGAGTACAAGGTCCTTCTCGGCCAGAGCGAAATTTTCAGCGGCCTTCATAACCAGAAGATACAGGTGCTTCCCGGAACCGGGCGGACGATCATACCGTTCCAACTGAGCACCAATGCGTATGATTTTGTTATGAATAGCCAGACCCGCGATGATTTCGTAAACCTCCTTTCCGCCCTTACCAGTACCAAAGAAAGCAAAGCGGTCAAGCTGCTGATCAAGATCAAGCCGACGCTGGCATTCGGCACCAAGCAGGTCAACTACCCGGGATATATCACATTCGAGCAAAATATCACCGCCGACATGTTGGTAAATAAACTCTGACCGGCCGGGGCGATGAAACTCTACATTGTACCTACTCCTATCGGCAACCTTCAGGACATTACTTATCGTGCGGTAAATGTTCTGAAGGAGGCGGACCTGATACTGGCGGAAGACACCAGGACTTCCGGCAACCTGCTGCGACACCTCGAAATTTCGCGGCCGATGCAGAGTTACCACATCCACAACGAACACCAGACGCACGGAAAACTGATCGAACGCCTCCTGAAAGGCGAGATCATGGCGCTCATTTCAGACGCAGGCACGCCGGCTATATCCGACCCGGGCTTCCTCCTCGTAAGAGAATGTATCCGTAACGGCATCCCGGTCGAATGTCTCCCCGGCCCTACCGCGTTTGTCCCGGCCCTGGTCAATTCGGGTCTGCCTACCGACCGCTTCGTCTTTGAAGGCTTTCTCCCGCATAAAAAAGGGCGCCAAACCAGGTTGGAGTCGTTGAAAGAAGAGTCGAGGACTATGATTTTTTATGAATCGCCCCACCGCCTCCTGAAATCCCTGCAGCAATTTGCCGAATATTTCGGTGCAGACCGCCAGGCTTCCGTTTCCCGCGAGATTTCGAAGCATTTCGAAGAAACCGTGAGGGGCACCCTGCATGAAATTATTGCGTATTTTGCTGAAAAAACAATAAAAGGAGAAATCGTAATTGTAATTGCCGGTGAATCCAGATAAAAAAATAGAAATGGAAATGGAGAGACACAAGGCCTTGCGTCTGTACAAATGCATGATCATCTGCATAGCGCTATTGGGATGCACAAGGTCAATAGCACAAATCCCCGACAGTACCACGCAGGTAAGCCTCATAACCGTAGGGCCGGGAGACGATCTCTATTCCAGCTTCGGCCATAGCCTTTTCTGGTTCAGCGATCCGGCAAAAGGCATCGATGCCTCCTATAATTACGGAAGCTTTTCTTTCCACACCGGAAACTTTTATATTAAATTCCTGAGAGGCACGCTGCCTTATAAGATCGATAAAGCGTCGCTCGATCCGCAGGTATATTACTGGCGGCACGAAAACCGGTCAGTAGTACAACAGGTTTTGAATCTCAGCGTACCCCAGAAGCAAAAGCTGTATTCGCTTCTTGAAGAAAACTATCGCCCCGAAAACAGGGAATACCGCTATCGTTTTTTTTACGACAACTGTGCTACACGCCTGCAGGATATGCTGCTGGCCGCTTGCGGCGACAGTATCAGCTATGAAGGCTATACCCATGAAACCCGGAGCTTCAGGGAATGGATCGATAAATACGCCCATAAGCAAAAGCCCTGGGCCGATTTCGGTATGGATCTCGCCATCGGCAAACCGGCCGATAAGGCAGCGACTCCCATGCAGGCAACTTTCCTGCCCGACAACCTCCACGACGCGTTTGCCGACGCCAGGGTAACCACAGGCGGTAATACGGCTCCGCTGGTAGTTGCTACTCATGTTATTTACAGCGCTACGCCCCCTCCGGCGGCAGGCTTTATGACTCCTATGCTTTCTTTCTGGCTGCTTGCCCTGCTCACAGGGCTTTTCACTTTATGGCAGCTCCGCAATCACAGGATCAATTTTACATTCGATAAAATCCTGTTCACTGTCTGTGCGCTCGCCGGCACGATCCTGCTGCTGCTTTGGTTCGGTACCGATCATGAAGATACCGTCCTGAACTGGGATGTCCTCTGGGCAAGTCCCCTTCTTTTTTTTATAGCAAAAGGATTGTCTGCAGTGAAGAAAAAGCCGTGGGTTTCCGTTCTTTTAATAGTTTATGCGCTGCTGGTCCTGGCAGGAACGATCAATCTCGATAAACATAACCAGGTGCTGATACCCATTTTACTGGTATTGATCATGAGATTATACTACATTAACACATCTCTGGCCAAAATTCCCGAATCATGAATTTAGAACTTATTACCAGGCAGGTTTGCGAAATAGTCAGAGAAGCGTCGGCTTTTATACAGGAAGAAGCCCGGTCGTTTGGAGCCGAGAAAATAGAATACAAAGATGTCAACAACCTGGTTTCATACGTAGACAAGGAAGCTGAAAAAATGCTTGTAACCCGGCTGAGAGAACTTTTACCGGAAGCCGGCTTCATTACCGAGGAAGGAACCGCCGGCGAACCCGGTGATCCCGCTGCACTGAACTGGATCATAGATCCCCTCGACGGGACAACCAATTTTATTCATAGGCTACCCATTTACTGCGTCAGCGTAGGACTGGCGCAGGGCAAAACCCCGATCGCAGGCGCTATCCACGAGCCTAACCTCGACGAGATGTTCTATGCCTGGAAAGACGGAGGTGCGTGGTGCAACGGCAAAAGGCTGCAGGTATCGGCTGTAGAAAAACTGAGCGAAAGCCTGCTGGCTACCGGCTTCCCCTATTACCGGTTTGCAAAACACCGCCTCTATATGGACATTCTCGAGATCCTTATGAAGAAAACGCACGGCATCCGTCGCCTGGGTGCAGCCGCCGTAGACCTGGCCTATGTAGCGGCAGGACGATTCGAGGGGTTCTATGAGTACAATCTCCATTCATGGGACATGGCGGCGGGTGTATTACTCGTAAAAGAAGCCGGGGGGACCGTAACCGACTTCCACGGCTCCGACAACTACCTGTTCGGCGGCGATATCATAGCCTGCGCCGGGCCCCACCAGGAGCTGCTGGATGTTATAAAAACGCATTTTAAATGAGACGATGAGACGATAATTGCCTAATTATTTATGGATTCCGAAAAACTAAAATACCCTATTGGCCGGTTTCAGGCGGAAGCATCTTATTCTCCCGCCCAGGTGAAAACCAATATCCAGATCATCAGCGCGATTCCTTCCAAGTTTGTCAACCTGCTCGCATCCTGGCCCGATGCCAGGCTCGATACGCCCTATCGTCCCGAGGGCTGGACTGTCAGACAACTTGTGCATCATGTAGCCGACAGTCATCTCAACTCCTACTGCAGGTTCAGGCTGGCGCTTACCGAAGAAAACCCGGCAATAAAGCCTTACCGCGAAGACCTGTGGGCGGAGTTACCCGACGCCAGGTCAGGCCCCGTGGAACTTTCTCTCCAGCTTCTGAAGTTCACTCATTACAGGTGGGTCCTGCTACTTAATTCATTGGGGGAAGAAGAGCTCGCAAGGACTTTCTATAACCCGGCTTACGAGCAGACCGTCCGCCTGGACACCGCTATAGCCATGTATGCCTGGCACGGAGAGCATCACTATCAGCAGGCATTGCAGCTGGGGGTAAGAAACGGCTGGTAAGCGCTACCCGGTCTAAAAAGACACGCCCTGACCTATGTACCAGAAAACACTGAAAATCTTAGCAGCAGTTGCGGGGGTATTGCTCTTTCTCCTCTTTTCAGTGGCAATCTGGATTTATGTCAACCAGGAGGCTATCATAAAAAGACTTACGGAATCTGTCGAGGAATCCATCAACGGGAGGTTCGAAATCGGCAGCTTTCAGTTCAGGCCTTTCGGACGCTACCCGGGATTGACCTTTTCGCTCAGGAACATTCATCTGAGCGACTCCCTTTACCAGAACCACAACAGGCCTTTCACGGAAATCAGCAGGCTAGACGTTACACTCGGCCTGGAAACCCTGCTGAATATGAATATTTCTATCAGGAACCTGCATATACAGGACGGCAGCATTTTTATTTTCACCAGAAGGGATGGCTATTCTAATCTCTCCGCTTTCCGGTCATCGCCCGGAGCCACGCCGGAGAAGAGCAACAGGCACATTTCCCGGCTTTTCGGGAAAGTGAAATCACTGCAGCTTCATAACGTCAGCTTCATATTTGCCGATTCGCTAAAGGAGAAATACTACGGCGGCCTCCTGAAAAGAGTTTCAGGTAGTTATATGGCCGAAGGGAACGGGTGGCGGGGTATTCTGACCGGGCCCGTTTTGATGGACAGCCTGGTTTTCAACCCGGAAAAAGGAGCATTCCTGAAAAACCGCGATATTCACCTGTCTGCCTCGGTAGGTTTCAACGAAAAAACCAGAGAGTTTTCATTTTTCCCCGAAACCTATATCCAGCTTGAAAAGCAGGAAAGGATCAACATTTCGGGTACTATTCTGACCGGGATCCCCCATGGCCCTGTGCGATTCCGTTTCCATACCAACCGGATAAGGGTACCGGTAGCAACAAGCATACTTGCCGACACCATTGCGGCCGGGATCGACGGTTTAGGCATAGACACGTACGTATCGGCTGATGTTCTTTTAAAAGGACATATGGGTGAAAAACAATCCTGGGTCGAAGTAAATTTCAAAACAGATACATTCAGCTACAAAGTCCCTGCAGGACGCTTCCATGGGTTGAAAACCAGGGGCAGATTTACCAACAGGGCCGATACTCTTTTAAGTATCGGAAATGCCAACAGCAGTATAACCTCCGGTAGGATCACCGGCTTTTTTGAGAAAGTGCCGGTAAAAGGTTCCCTGCAGATAACCGACTTCAGTAATCCGCTGGCCAGGATCGTGCTGCATGCCAGGATAGACTCTACAGGGCTCAACTCTCTCCTGGACACCGACCGGTACCTGGCCACCGGGGGGCAGATCAACCTGGATATGCGCTTTAACGGCAGGCTCATGAACCTCTACAACCCCCAGACCGACCAGTTGGATGGCAAACTCGACGGAAAAGCGACGGTGAGCAATCTCAAAATCGCCTACCTGCCCAAAAATATCAGGCTCAGCCAGGTCGAAAGTAATATTTCCATCAGCCAGGACGACATCATTGTGCATCAGCTGGACCTGTCCGACCGCCAGAACCGGCTTCATATAAGGGGAAAAGTATCAAGATACCTGCATCTCATACTGGGATCGCCAACACCCGCAAAGGCAGCGATCGATATCGACATCCCTGAATGGAGATTAAACTGGATTGAAGTGCTCGTTCGCGAAGAGAGTAAACGAAACCGGAAACCCTCCAAAAAATTCACGGAAATCGTAGACCGGCTGGTCGACAACCTGGAAATCCAGGCTAACCTCAAAGCGGGAACGCTCACCTACCACAACTTCCGCGCCAGGAATGTAACAGGTAAGCTCAGCATGTCCCAAAACCTCACCTCCATAAAGCCGCTGACCCTCGACGCTTTCGGCGGGCGCGTTACCCTGTCGGGTGAGCTGAAGTCACCCGACCAGGAGAAGAGTGCAGCTTTACTAAACGCAAGAGGCAAAGTAACTAACGCCAATGTCAGCAATATCCTGTACTCATTCAACGATTTCGGGCAAAATGCGCTGTCGTCCAAAAATGTAAAGGGACTGCTCGATATCGACTTCAGCTTCTCTTCCCTGGTCAACCCTGATGTATCGCTTGTTCCCAAATCGATGAACGGGTACCTGGATATGCATTTCACTAAAGGGCAGTTGATCAACTTCGAACCTTTCCTGAAAATAAAGAAGATCATCTTTAAGAACCGTCCGCTCGAAAATGTAAAAATTGCACCTATCCGGAAGCGGTTTACACTGAAAGGACAGGAAGTACGCATACAGAAAATGCAGATCGAATCCAATGTCGTGACCCTTTTCGTCGAAGGCCAGTACAGCTTCGGCGACAAGACGGACCTCAGTATCCAGTTCCCGTTAAAAAACCTGAAGAAAAGAGACGAGGAGTACGAATTTCAAAGCTATGATTCGGAGGAGCTCCGCTCAATCTTCCTGCGGGCGGTGGAAGAAAACGGTGAGGTGAACATTAAACTCGACAGCCGGAAAAAAGCCCGGAAAAGGACCTATCCCGACAGTACAAATACGCCGAAGGATTCTACCCGTCTTAACCAATAAAAAGCTAATTTTGCACCCGATTCATTCAAGTACCTGTCATGCAACAATACCAAGCGCTTCTTCAGCACATTCTGGATAATGGTGTCAGAAAAACAGACCGTACCGGCACAGGGACCCTCAGTGTTTTCGGTTACCAGATGCGGTTTAACCTCAGGGAAGGGTTTCCGCTGGTTACGACGAAAAAAGTCCATCTCAAATCTGTAATCCACGAACTGCTCTGGTTCCTGAAAGGAGATACCAATATTGCCTACCTGCGCGACAACAACGTTTCTATCTGGGATGAATGGGCTGACGAAAACGGGGATCTGGGCCCGGTATACGGCAAACAATGGAGAAGCTGGGCAACTCCCGACGGCCGGAGCATCGATCAGTTGCAGGAGGTCCTGGATACCCTGAAAAAATCGCCCGACTCCCGGAGGATGATCGTATCGGCCTGGAATCCCGCCGATCTTCCGGAAATGGCATTGCAGCCCTGCCACGCTTTATTCCAGTTTTACGTGGCCCCAGCAGAAGAAGGCAGTAATTTTGCAGGCAGGCTGTCCTGCCAGTTGTATCAGAGAAGCGCGGATGTCTTCCTGGGCGTACCTTTCAATATTGCCAGCTATGCACTCCTTACCCTCATGATCGCCCGGGAATGCAATTTTGAGCCCGGCGATTTTATATGGACGGGGGGAGATACCCATATTTACCTCAACCATCTCGGGCAGGTGGAGCTCCAGCTCAGCCGTATTCCCCGGGCGTTACCCGAAATGATATTAAACCCGGATGTGAAAAGCGTTTTCGATTTCAGGTTCGAAGACTTCCGGTTGGAAAACTATCATCCTTACCCCGGCATCAAAGCTCCTGTAGCAGTGTAAGTTAATGAGCGGATTCCCGGCAGGGAAGGCCCCCCGCAGCATTCGCATATTATTTATTAATTCGTATTTTTACGCAAAATAATAAAACCAGATACCCGGCCTCAACCCGGGTACCAATACCCTCTTTTTCCAAATCGTCAGGACATGAAAAAGCTATCATTCTATGCTATTTTCTTAATTATCTCCTATCTTTTCGTTGAAGCAGTTATCCGGCTTTTTATCTGGATCCACCCTATTCCCATGCTTTTCGATTCCGGCTATAACCGGTTCAGGGGCTCTCCTCATGCCAGCATATACGGTTATCCGCTAAATTCGGGGGGCTTCCGGGATGAAGAGTTCGGCCCCAAAGACAAGAATACCTACCGTATTGTCGGGTTGGGCGATTCGTTTACATTCGGGGTTACCCCCTACCCACAAAATTTCCTGACCATAGCGGAAAAAATAATCAACGAACATTCTCCCGGGAGAAAAACTGAGATATACAATATGGGAATTCCCAGTATCGGCCCGCGCGAAGAGCTTGCCCTCCTTACCGATGAAGCACTTTCCTGGGATCCGGACCTGGTCATGATCAATTTCTTCGTGGGCAACGACTTCCAGGAGTCGATGAGATCCGACAAAGCAAAGTTTATAGAACGATATTCCTATACAGCGACGCTCCTTTACCGGGTTTACAGGATGCTGACCAAAACGAGCGGCGATTTCCGGGAGCAGTATAAAGAAGGATGGACGACATACTGCGACACTTGCAGAACCTTTTCTACCGAAGGCTATCTTGAAATGCAGGCCGGCAGAAGCTATATTTTCAACGCCACCGACCCTTTTTTCGAATCGCATCTGTCTGATGCACTATTCTTTCTCGACAAAGCAAATAAGATCTGTAAGTCGAGAAATATAGGCTTGCTGGTCAGTATTCTGCCTGATGAGTCTCAGGTCAATCAGGAATTGCAGAAATCCATTATCCGGAAGCTCTCGACCCAGGGGATCCGTCCCGACTGGGATAATTCCCTTCCAAACCGGCGGCTTTCAGAAGAGCTTACCAAAATGGACATCGACCACATCGACCTGCTTCCCGTGTTCGAAAGTAAAAAGGATAGCATATGCTATGTACCCCAGGATACGCACTGGAATATATACGGCAATGAGCTGGCAGGCGCCTATCTGGCCGAAGCTTTGCTGGAACGTATTCCGCGCCTCACCCGGGATGTTAACGGCAGCCGGTGATGCCAGGTCGGAGACCGCTGTTTCCACACAAAATATGATATCCTAAAACCTGCTGCTAATATTTGAAATACCCCGACGAGGTACTATCTTGCAGCAATGGAGAATTTTGTTGTTTCGGCACGTAAATACCGTCCCGTCACTTTTGATTCGGTGGTAGGTCAGTCCCATATCACTACCACCTTAAAAAATGCTATTGCCACCAATCACCTGGCCCAGGCTTTTCTTTTCTGCGGTCCCAGGGGGGTGGGTAAAACCACCTGTGCCAGAATCCTGGCCAAAACCACCAATTGTCTCAACCTGTCTGACGATATCGAGCCGTGCGGTAAGTGTGAGTCGTGCGTCAGCTTTCAGAATAATGCGTCAATCAATATTCACGAACTTGACGCCGCTTCCAATAACTCTGTCGACGATATCAGGAACCTGACCGACCAGGTCAGGTATCCTCCGCAGACGGGCAGGTACAAGATCTACATTATAGATGAGGTCCATATGCTTTCCCAGGCTGCTTTCAACGCATTTCTTAAAACACTGGAAGAGCCGCCTTCATACGCGATTTTTATCCTGGCTACAACCGAAAAGCATAAAATACTCCCCACGATCCTCTCGCGGTGCCAGATCTTCGACTTTAACAGGATACAGCCCAAAGATATTTCAGACCACCTTGCCTCGATCGCCGGAAAAGAAGGCATTAAAGCAGAACCGGAAGCGCTGGAGCTGATCGCGCAGAAAGCCGACGGAGGACTAAGGGATGCCCTGTCTATGTTCGACCTCAACGTCACCTTTTCCAAAGACCAGGTGCTGAGGTATAAAGAGGTACTGGAAAACCTGCATATCCTCGACTACGATTATTACTTCGATATCGTTCAGGCCTTCCTGGAGAGCAACCTGCCCCGTGCACTGGTACTTTTCGATGAGATCATTCGGAAAGGCTTTGACGGTCATTTATTTATAGGAGGGCTGATGGAACACCTGAGAAACCTCCTGGTTTGCAAAGATCCGGTAACAGCCTCGCTTCTGCAGGTTTCCGAATCGGCCCGGGCGAAATTTGCAGAACAGTCGCAAAATACCTCTCTCAGTTTCCTGCTGTCGGCGTTGAGCATAACCAGCCAGTGCGATCTGCAATACAAAACTGCCAGAAACCAGCGCCTGCATGTAGAGCTGTGCCTGATGAAGCTGGCGCATATCACCGATGTGCTCGATCTCTCCTCAGTGAACGCCGTTGATGAAACGGCAAAAAAAAAAGCCCCTGAGCCAGCCCCGGTAAATAATGCATTCGTAGAAAAGAAAAGCAGCGCCCCGAGCACTCCACTGCCTGTACCGGAAGTAAATAATCCGGAAGTCAATAAAATACCTGTCGAACGGAAACCTCCCCCCGGGCCCCCTCCCCTGAGGCCGGCCTCTAAGCTTAAAAGCGTTCGGGAAGTGCTTACCATGGCAGAAGCCCCGGAAAAAAATGAGCCGGCCGGGCAAACTCAGGAAGAATCCGTTTCCCTCCACCCCGACCGGAAAGAACTGACGCCGGCTGTACTTCCGGAAGCCATTCGGGATTTCCTGGAACGGCGAAGCGTCGAAGGGCTCTCTTCGTCTACCGAGGAAGTCGCGCTGTCACGCCCTATCGAGCTGCAGGACGGCGTTATGAGCCTGGTTCTGGATAATGACCTGCAGTTGGAAAAGCTCAATGAAATCAAAGGAGAGCTCCTTTACTTCCTGAGAAGCCGGTTTGCAGCGGATGGATTGAAAATAGAAGGAAGGGTAGCTCCTTCGGAAGTGAAAAGAATGCCCTATACGCCGAAAGAAAAATTTGAATATATGGTAACGAAAAACGAAACCCTTATCGAACTAAAACGACGCTTCGGACTGGAAATAGATTTCTAACTCACATTGTCCTCATGAAATTCGGAAAAACTGACCACGCGGAACATATCGATTTTACCCTGCCGGCCGATCACCCCGACACGCGCGCCATCTTTGAACAGGGTGCCGGGAATCCCGAAATCCGTATAGGATGCGCAAAATGGAACCGGACCGATCTGAAAGGATTCTATCCCAGAGGGACAAAGGACGAGCTCGCCTATTATTCCACTCAGTTCAACAGTATTGAGCTGAATGCTACCTTTTACAACAATTTCCCGGTCGCTACCATAGAGGGGTGGCGCGAAAAAACAGGGGATGATTTCCGGTTCTTCCCCAAAGTGCACCAGGGGATCAGTCACTGGAAGCGGCTGAAGGAAGCGCAGGCTCAAACCAGCGAATACCTCGACGGCATTGCCCACCTGCAGGAAAAGCTGGGGATGATCTTCCTGCAGCTACCCGACAATTTCGGCCCTAAAAACTGGGAAGTATTAAAATCCTATTTAACGGAGTGGCCGAAAGGATTCCCTCTCGCGCTGGAGCTCCGCAACGCTGGCTGGTACGACGGTTCCTGGAATACCGACCTGCTATGGGAAGTGCTCCGCGAGCACAATATTGCTCATATTATCACGGATTCGGCCGGCCGGCGCGACCTGTTGCACATGCGGCTGTCGACGCCTGTCGCCTTTATCAGATATAACGGCGCCAACGTAGCTTCAGACTACACGAGACTGGACGACTGGGCTGAGAGGCTGAAGCAATGGATCGGTATGGGAATTGAGAAGATCTACTTCTTCATACACCAGAATGTCGAAGAAGAATCGCCGCTACTTTCGGCTTACCTGATAGAAAAACTGAACAGGGAAGCGGCAGCAAATTTAAAAGTGCCGGAGAAACGATGAGGCAATTAATACCCCGGTACAGCCGCAAGGCTTGCGGCTTTCTTGTCGCAAAGCAACAATCCAGATAACAGCTTATTATATATATCATGCAGATGAGACAGCTATTAATACTTTTGATGATCCCGCTGGCGGGATATTCGCAGATTGGTGGGAATGAGGAAAAAATCAGGCGAAAGGCTGCCCGTATCCATGCGGATGTCTATACCCTCGATACGCACGCGGATGTGCCGATGATGATGGTAAAGGAAGGCTTCGATATAGGACAGGAGCACGATTTTGCAAAAGAAGGCTCGCAGATCGACATCCCGAGAATGAGAAAAGGGGGGATGGATGCGATGTTTTTCGCCGTTTATCTCGCCCAGGGAAGAAGGACTCCCGAAGGATTGGCGGAAGCGAAGCATAAAGCCCTTGCTATTTTTGATACGATACACAATGCCATAAAGCGTTATCCCGGCGATCTGGGTCTTGCAACTACGCCTGAAGATGGGCTCAAACTGAAAAAGCAGGGAAAAATTGCAGTATATATCGGTATAGAAAACGGGTGGCCTGTAGGGAAAGACCTCTCCAATCTGAAATTGTACTACGACCTCGGAGCCAGGTATATCACCCTTTCTCATGCCGCCAATAACGACATCTGCGATTCTTCCGTAGATGCAGACGGCCCGGAATTCAACGGGCTTAGTCCTTTCGGCGTGGAGGTTGTAAAGGAGATGAACCGCCTGGGTATGCTTGTGGATATCTCCCACGTGTCTGATTCTACGTTTTACCAGGTAATCCGGCTTACAAAAGCGCCTGTGATTGCATCCCACTCATCGTGCCGGGCCTTGTGCGACGTACCCAGAAATATGACCGACGACATGATCCGGACGCTCGCAAAAAACGGCGGCGTTATCCATATTAACTTTGTACCGGGCTTTGTCAAAAAGCCATCCCAGGAATACGAGTTTTCGGTCCGGCCGCTGATCCTCAGATCCCGGAAACCCGAGTTGAGCCAGGAAGACCAGGAACTGATCCAGAAGGAGATCAATGCGCTCAAGGAAAAGTATGCGCCCGATATGCCGACCGTAAAGGATGCCGTCGATCACATAGACCACGTAGTAAAGCTGGTAGGGATCAACCATGTCGGGATCGGGATGGACCTTGACGGCGGCGGGGAAGTGATCGGGGTCAGGGATGTAAGCCAGATCGGGGCTATTACCGAGGAACTGGTCAGGAGGGGATACAGCAAAAAGGATATCCGGAAAATATGGAGCGGCAATACCATGCGGATCCTCAAAGAGGCTGAAAAGATCAGCGCCGGGATCAGGAAATCGGGTCTTATGTAGATGGGAAAAAGGGATGTCATCGGATCCTTTTTTTTCAGCAACTACTTCCTGGGAATTCTTGCGGTCGCTTTATCGCTGGAAACCTCCTTCCAGCTTTCCCTGCCGCTCAATTCCCTCCCCTGGTATATCCTGCTGTTTTCAGGCGTGGTGGTGTATTACACATATGCTTACCTTTCGGCAAAGCATCAGCCTTTCGCAGAAAATCCCCGGACCAGGTGGTACCTGAGCCATCGCAAAGCGGTAAAAGCCAGCCAGATCCTGCTGACCCTGGCCTTTTTGTGGAGCGGACTGGTATACCTCCTCCGGTATTACGGCTCGCTGTCATCACTTCATTGGTCTGCCTGGATTATAATGTCCTGCACCCTGCTGGCTGCCGCTTCTTATTACGGAAAGCTGCCATTTCTCAATCTACGGAACAGCGGATGGACAAAACCTGTCACCATAGGCCTGTGCTGGGCCGCTTCTGTAAGCCTGCTGCCCCTTCTATCGCTTCAACTGGAAAACAACGGCCATATAGAAATCCCCTGGTTGCTGGCCGCCTGGCTGTTTGTAAAAAACTGGATGTTCTGCAGCGTAAACGCGATCCTATTTGATATTAAAGACTACACCGACGACTCCAACAGGAAGTTGAAAACATTTGTAGTGAGCTATGGCGCACGCTTCACTGTCATGTTCATACTCTTGCCGATGATTCTGCTAGGAACCGCTTCCTTCCTGCTTTTTTCCTCTTACAGGAACCTCACTATCTACCAGGAAGCAGTCAATCTTATCCCTTTCTGCCTTACCCTGTACATAGCCCTGAGCATGCATAAGCCGAGGCCAATCCTTTACTACCTGGTCGTCATCGACGGTATGCTGCTGGTCAAGGCGATCTGCGGCATTACGGCAACTTTAATGTAACAGGTTTCTTTGTGTAACGAGATGACCAGGGATCAATCTCATTTCTTGTGGAGGGTCTTGGATTATTGATATAGCTGGATTCGGCATAGAAAGAGCAGACCCTTAGGGTCGGCCTCATTGTAGCCCCGGGTTGAAACCCGTGGCCCGGATGGCACGCGCGTCAGCCCGAGTGCCGTAGGTACGACCGATTTCGGGCAGGCCACACCGATGGTTTTTCGATCGCTCTGTTTATGTGTGTCGTACCTACGGTACTCCCTTCGCCGCCGGGGAACACCTAAACCCCGGGTTGAAACCCGGGGCTACAAAGCCGGGCGATCCTACCGGATCTTGAGCCGGTCTGGTAGTATGTTCGACGGATAGGCGTCCCGGAGGGACGCAGCATTCAGCCCCGAATTTTTCTTAATCACAGAAATTCCGTTAGGCTATCCGTTTTCATTTTGATATTTTTGGAGTATCACTAATTCCCTTACTACTATGAGTATTGTCTCGCGTCGTCAATTTATCCGTACATCGGCGGCTATCGCAGCTACAGGCACTTCGCTTTCCGACAGTTTCGCGGCTGCACATAAAAAAAAGCCGCTTCTGGCATTTTCGACACTCGGATCTCCGAAGTGGGATTTTGATACCATCCTGGGCTATGCAGCAGCAAACAACTACCAGGGGATAGAGATCAGGGGAATCCTCGACGAGATGGACCTGCCGCTATGCCCTGAATTCAGAACATCCGAAAATATCAGGGAATCTGCCGCAAAAGCAAGGAAAAAAGGCGTGCGTATTGTCGGGCTCGGTGCATCGGCCCGTCTCCATATCGCCGATCCAAAGCTCAGGGAAGAAAACCTGGCAGAAGCAAGGAGTTTTATTGACCTGGCCAGACAGCTGAACTGTCCCTATGTCAGGGTATTCCCCAATAATCTCCCTAAAGACCAGGACCGGGAACAAACCATTCAGCTGATTATCGATGGACTGAAAGAGCTGGGAGACTATGCAAAAGAAACCAAAGTAAAAGTCCTTTTGGAATCGCACGGCGAGGTAGTAGGAAAAGACCTGCTGCTTCGTATCATGAAAGCTTCCGAACATTCGCACATTGGCCTGATCTGGGATATTTTTAACATGTGGTCTGTGACGAAAGAGGCTCCCTCCGAAGTATACGCTGCGCTAAAACCGTACATTGCCCACGTTCACGTAAAAGATGCAGTGAGAGAGAACGGCAAATGGCGCTATGTGCAGGTAGGACAAGGAGAAGCTCCGCTGAAGGAAGCGCTCGGAGCACTCGTCAAAGGTGGTTATAGGGGCTATTATGCTTTCGAGTGGGAAAAACGCTGGCATCCGGCCATACCGGACCCGGAAGTCGTCATACCTGAATTCCCGAAAGCGATAATGCCACTGCTTGTTTAGCCATTAAGACACGCTGGACAGGAACCAATCTGGGGCCATCAATGTTATAACATCTAACAGGCTATTTAAATCAATAAGTAATCTATGTAATAACATTATGAAAACCAACATTATAAATATTGGTAATAGTCAAGGGGTAATCCTACCGGCAGCGATCCTTCGTAAGCTCAGATTACATACTAAATCAAGTGTTGAAATTGAGTTTAGTGAGGATAGCATTGTCATCAAGCCCTCTCCCAGACAAGGATGGACTGAAGCTGCAATCGCTATGCACGCATCAGGAGATGATGCCCCCTTACTCGATGACGCAGAAAACCATTTTGATCGGGAAGAATGGACATGGTAAATGCTTATGACCAATATGAAGTGTATTGGATATCGCTTGATCCTACCCAGGGGAGTGAAATTTCCAAGACAAGACCATGCATTATCATCAGCCCCAATGAATTAAATCAACATTTGCGTACGGTAATAGTAGCGCCTGTGACGTCGACGATAAAGGACTTTCCTTGGCGGGTAGCATGCAAAGTAGCGAACAAAGATGGCTCCGTTGCCACCGACCAGATAAGAACCGTCGATAAAACAAGACTAGGCGCCAGAATAGGTAAGCTATCCAAACAAGAGGTTGCCAGCTTAAAGCAGGTTCTGTGGGAAATGCTTGTAAGCTAACCAGGTCCGCACTTTACGGCCTCACATACAAATTTACAAATTCATGTACCGGCATTTGCAGAACTGTATCCAGGTCTAACGTAGCATCCAGGATCTGCTCCTGCTGCTTTCCGGCAAAAACCCGGTTAAGATTCACCTTATATTTGGCCAGAAGCAACGGGATTCCCTCCTTACGGCGGCGCTGGTGTCCTATGGGGTATTCTACCACCACCTCTTCCAATACTCTCCCGTCGTCGAGGGTAACAGTAAGCGCATTGGCAATTGAGCGCTTCTCCGGATCGTGGTAGTCGCGGGTGAACTGTTCATCTTCTTCGGTAAACATTTTCTCACGCAGGGCATCGATACGAGGGTCTTTCGCTACAGCATCTTCATAGTCGGCAGCAGTAAGCCTGCCGAAAAGCAAAGGCACTGCGATCATGTATTGCAGGCAGTGATCCCTGTCTGCAGGATTGTGCAGGGGTCCCTTTTTATCGATAATCCGTATCGCAGCTTCATGCGTGCGGATCCCGACCGAGCTTATATTTTCGGCTGTTTTGCCGAGGGCAGCCAGTCTCTCATGCAAGGTCATGGCGGCTTCTACTGCCGTCTGTGAATGAAATTCTGCAGGAAAAGAGATCTTGAACAGCACATTCTCCATTACGTACGAACCATACCCCCGCTGGAATTTAAATTCATTCCCTTTAAACAGAACATCGTAGAAACCCCAGGTTTTAGCTGTAAGAACGCTGGGGTAGCCCATTTCGCCTGTCCTGGCTATGAGTGCAAGACGCACGGCCCTGGAGGTGGCATCGCCTGCAGCCCACGATTTACGGCTGCCCGTATTAGGAGCATGACGGTACGTGCGCAGCGAATGCCCGTCGACAAAAGCGAGCGAAATCGCATTGATCAGTTCGTCGCGGCTGAGCCCCATTAACCGTCCTACTGCCGCAGTCGAAGCAAGCTTGACCAGCAGAACATGGTCCAGGCCTACCCTGTTGAAGGAATTCTCCAACGCCAGGACACCCTGTATCTCATGCGCTCTTATCATGGTATCCAGCACATCGCGCATCGAGAGAGCGGCCTTCCCTTCTGCCACAGCAGTACGCGATAGCCAGTCGGCAGTAGCCAGTATGCCGCCCAGGTTATCGGAAGGGTGGCCCCATTCTGCCGCGAGCCAGGTATCGTTAAAATCCAGCCAGCGTATCATCGCCCCGAGGTTAAATGCGGCCTGAACAGGATCCAGCTGATAATTCGTACCAGGCACCTTAGCACCGTTGGGAACGATCGTGCCCGGCACCACCGGCCCGAGCAGCTTGGTACACGCAGGATAGGTCAGAGCTTCAAACCCGCATCCCAGCGTATCCAGAAGGCAATAATGGGCTGTTTCCCAGGCTAACGGACTTTTTATTTCGTAGTTCAGGACGTAATCAGCCAGATCTGCCAGTACCTGGTCCGGCGCGGGGCGTTCATTTGAAATATGAGAAGACATTATTAAGAATTATGAATTCTGAGTTATAAATGATGAATGATGCCGTGGTCTGTGTCTTCCGGACCAGGGTGCCTGCCGGCTCCTCCTATCTGTTGTCAAGAGACACAAACGGCCTGTCGTCAGGGCCTGTATAATTGGCGCCGGGCCTGATTATTTTTCCGTCAATGCGCTGTTCTATAATATGGGCGCTCCAGCCTGTCACCCGGCTCATGACAAAAAGCGGGGTAAAAAAGAGCGTCGGTACGCCCATCAGGTGGTATGAAACCGCAGAAAACCAGTCTAGATTGGGAAACATGCGCTTCTGATCCCACATAACAGATTCGAGGCGTTCTGCTATGTCAAACAAATGCATATTGCCTGCTTCCACCGAAAGATCATAAGCCACCTGCTTGATGATCTTATTTCTCGGGTCGGAAATCGTATAGACCGGGTGTCCGAAGCCGATGATCACCTCCTTTCTTTCGAGCCGCTGCTTTATGTCTGCCTCTGCCTCATCAGGGCCGGAGTACCTGCTCTGGATATCGAAAGCTACTTCGTTAGCACCACCGTGCTTGGGTCCGCGAAGCGCGCCGATAGCGCCCGAAACGGCAGAATACATGTCGGAGCCGGTGCCGGCTATAACCCTGGAAGTAAATGTACTCGCGTTAAACTCATGCTCGGCATACAGGTTAAGCGAGATCTGCATCGCTCTTTCCCACGACGGCGGCGTCTCTTTTCCATGGAGCAGACGGAGGAAATGACCGCCAATGGTATCATCGTCTGTCTCGGTTTCAATGCGTCTGCCATTTTGCGAAAAATGGTGCCAGTAAAGCAGTGCAGACGGCAGCGAAGCCAGCAAACGGTCGGCAATGTTCTTTGCTCCTGCCAGCGGATGATCTTCTTTTTCAGGGTTTACGGTTCCGAGCACCGATACGTAGGTGCGTAGCACATCCATCGGGTGCGACGAAGCCGGCAACTGCTCCAGGACATTCCTGGTGATAGCAGGCAGGCCCCTCATCCCCTTCAGCCTTGTCCTGTACATGTCGAGCTGCGCCCGGTTGGGAAGCTCCCCGTATATCAGCAGGTAGGCGGTTTCTTCAAAGGAAGCTTTTTCCGCAAGATCGAGGATATCATAGCCACGGTAATGTAATTCGTTACCGTTCTTTCCTACCGTACATAATGCCGTGTTCCCGGCCGCTACCCCCGAGAGAGCAACACTTTTTTTGGGTTTAAAAGAAAAAGATTCACTGCTCATCGTTCCTCTTTTTTGGGATAGTTAAAAATTATAAAATATTCCTGGTAAGGTGTCAAATCCGGCACACCACTCATGCGTGTCTCATTTTCCACTGAAAAGCTGATCAAGCTTCTGTTCATAGGAATAGTAACCGATGCTCTCATAAAGCTCCACCCTGGTCTGCATGATGTCTGTTACATTGCGCTGGGTACCATCTCTAAGGATGGCGCTGTATACTCTTTCTGCAGCCTTGTTGGCAGCCCTGAAGGCCGATAGCGGGTAAAGGATCATACTCACCCCTGCTTTTTCCAGCTCTTCAACTGTCCACAGCGGCGTCATTCCAAATTCTGTGATATTGGCGAGCACCGGCAGCCCCGAAGCTCTTACAAAATGCCCGTATTGGCTCAACTCGTTCACAGCTTCGGCAAATATAAAATCTGCACCCGCTTCCGCATAGGCTGCTACCCGCTCCAGAGTCTTTTCCAGGCCTTCGCCTGCCAACGCGTCGGTCCGCGCCCCGATCAGGAAATCCCGGTCCCGGCGCGCATCGACTGCCGCTTTTACCCGGTCAGACATTTCCTCCGGGCTTACCAGTTCCTTTCCAGGCCGGTGTCCGCACCTCTTCGCTCCTACCTGGTCTTCTATATGAACTGCCGCCGCCCCAGCCTTTTCCAGCTCCCTGATCGTCCTGGCTACGTTAAAGGCAGACGGACCGAAGCCGGTATCGATATCGACCAGTAAGGGAGTGTCTACGACATTGGTAATTCGCTCTACATCTGTGAGCACATCCGACAGGGAGCTGATTCCGAGGTCGGGCACTCCGAGCGAGCCCGCAGCTACCCCGCCTCCCGAGACATAGATAGCCTTAAAGCCCGCCTGCGTAGCCAGAAGTGCATGGTTGGCATTAATAGCTCCCGCAATCTGCAAGGGCCGGGAATCACCGAGCGCACGACGGAACCTGGCCCCCGGAGATAATACATTTGACTGCGACGACATAGTGAACTTTCTGTGTTGGGTTTGCAAAATAGCTAAATTTCGATAGTTACCGGCCCCGTCCGCAATATTTCCGTACAATCCCGCTACCCGCTTTGATTAGACTCCCAAATACATTTATTTTGAGTTTCTGAATTTCACAAAACAATATATCAATACTATAACACTATGGAAATATCCGGAACAGTGATCGATATCCTGGCCGAGGTCAACGGCCAGGGAAAAAACGGGATGTGGCGCAAACAGGAATTTATTCTGGAAACACCTTCTCAGTATCCGAAAAAAGTATGTATCTCGCTGTGGGGCGACAGGATCGACCAGGCAGCGTTGCAGAAAGGAGACGCAGTAACCGCGTCTATTGACCTGGAAAGCCGTGAATACAACGGGCGCTGGTACACCGAAGCAAGGGCCTGGAAAGTAGAAAAGACCGGAGGCGCTATGGCTGCTTCGGCAGGCGGCGGCCAGGCTGTCGCTACACCGCTTCCCCCAACCTTTACCGAAGATGCGGAAGATGATCTTCCTTTCTGAGGAATTAAACGCGGAGGAATATTTTTAACCACAAAGGCACAGAGAAAAGCTCTTTCCCGTCTTCCGACGGTGAAAGAGCGATAGCCGGTCTCCGACCGGCAAAAAAATCATCCTTTATCAGGTCAGAGACCTGAAGTCGCCCGCCCATCGTCCGACGAGGGAGAGCCTAAACTCTCCGTACCTTTGTGGTTAAACTTTTTCCGATATCTGTCTTTCACTCCCGCGCCTTATTTATTTTCACCACAAGCTTGTAAAGAGGATAGCTGAAAAGAAGGAAAATCATAGCGTAAATGCTCCCAGGCGGATCCTGCATTATGGCCAGGATGAGAAACCCTGACGACAATATCAGCATGGTTACCGGCAAAAACGGATAAAGCGGCACTTTCCAGGGACGCTCCAGGTCGGGTTCTTTCCTTCGCAAGGCCAGTAGCGAGGCGAAGCCGGAAGTGTACCCCATCACAAAAAAGAAAGTAGCCACATCCGAAAGTTTTTCGTTGGTCTCCTTACCCGTCAGCATCAGCACAATCGCTACTGCTACAGTGAGGGGCATAGCCAGCAACGGGGTTCCCCGCTTATTTACACGGTTACCCCAGGGCAGAAACAACCCGTCCCTGCTCATTGAGTATATTACCCGGGGATTGAACAGCATCTGCGCATTTACGATACCCAGGATGGAAAGCATCAGGAACGCAGTGACCACCAGCCCGGACTGCTCTCCAAAAATCAACGCTACCGCATCGGCGGCGGCCAATTTCGATCCTGTCAGGACCTGCATGGGAAGCACATATAAAAGCGCCGCATTGACTGCCAGGTAGATCACAATAATCAGCAGCACACCCCCGATCATGGACTTCGGGAGATTTTTAGAGGGATTTTTGTCTTCTTCTGCAAAATAGGCCGCGGTATGCCACCCGTCGAACGTATAAAATACAGCCTGGAGTGAAAATAATAACGGCGCAATCCACGCTCCTCCGTTCCATATAGCGGTAGTGGTTTCCACTACTTCCGAAGACTTCACAGGGCTTCCGTAAATGAAGCAAACAGCCACGAAAGCCACCAGCCCCAGGCCTTTGATAAGGCTCATCACATTTTGAAAATCGCTCGCCATCCTGAGCCCCAACCAATGAAACCCGGTAAGAAGTGCTAATAAAACTACCCCTGCAAAAGTCTCGTGACCGGTGATCGCCGGAAACAGCAAAGCCGCATATTCCGAAAAAGTATAAGCGCCAAAACCCAGCGCAGAGCACGTTCCGAGCCAGCTGTTGATCCCTACCACAAAACCGGTGTAATTGCCGAAAGCTCTGCGGGCATACACATACCACGCACCCGCCCTGGGAAGCGAGGTACCCAGCTCGATGGTGCACAGGGTACCTGCAAAAGCATAGAGGCTTACTACCAGCCAAACCCCCATAATCAGCCACGGATCACCCAGCGCCGCAGCTACCGGTCCCGGCTTACGAAGAATTCCCGTACCGATAGTACCGCCTACTGTTACCGCTATACCAAAACCCACACCGAGGATCCTGAGAAGCTTGTCTTCATGTTTCATTCAGAGATTTTTTAGGTATGAGTGGTTGGGCATGATTACTTAGCAAAAAAATACAAAAAAATAATAGTCGCTCACAAAAACCTGTGGTACGATACACTTTTTTATAATCTATAATTTCTATAGAGTATATATTATTAAATGTTTTCACAATACTTTTGTGAAGTTCTATCACTAAAAGTAAGCTTATGTTATCACGGGATCTGATCACATCGTACAAAAACGAAGCGCTTGCCGAAGAGGCGTTCAAAGGTTTACGTTTAAGAAAAGGAGTGATTTGTAAAAAATGCGGCAGCAAACAACACTATTGGCTGGCTTCAAAAAAGCAATTCCAATGCAAGCGCTGTCGCTTCAGAACGACCCTGCAAAGCGGTACTGTGCTCCAGGGAAGTAAGCTGCCCGTGTCTTATTTTTTATCGGCCTCCACATGCTCATACAGCATGACCAACGGATCAGCCTGGAAGAATTTCAGAAAGAAACCGGGCATAAATATTATGATCCGCTGTGGGATTTCGTACATAAGTTGAAAGACTTTGTACGGGAAAATGAAACCGGATCGATAGAAAATGATTTCAGGGAAGTCGTAAAAACCTACTTTTTACACCGCCGGGTATCGTGAATATTGTTTATTAACCACGGAGTCACACAGAAGTTTTGACACAGAGGGTCACAGAGATCAGGTAGAGGGCCACAGAGATCTGGCGCTCCACCCTCTGTGACTCTCCATTTTCCTATGTGGTCCTCTGTGTCTCCACACTATCACTTTATCCTATTTGAAAAAGAACCCTTCAGGGCCTATTTCAACTTTCACCGAATCCTGCAATACACCCAGCGGACTTACCCTCAGCACATAGCCGGCCTGAGTGAATGAAGGCGTCACTCCGGCGTAGATTGCTTTAGAGACAGGATCTGCCCCCAAAGCTGAAAACACCCGGTTCAAAACCGGCGTATTTACCTGGATAGAAGATGACGAGGTATTAAAGACATACGTGCTGCCGACTTCATTATAATTTTCATCATACTTGCTCAGAACAAAGATAATGTTCTCCCCGTCGGCAGTCAATGTAACCGCACCTATGAACTTTGTCGCATCGCTTCCGGCTTCCAGGGTCGCTTCTACTTCGTCTGTAGAAGTATTGACCCGGTGCAGGCGGTGACCTTCTTTGACCCACAGCTTTCCTCCCGCATCTATCCCTATGGGACTGGGTGAGCTGTCAAAATCCAGCGATTTCACTATTTCATCGGTATCCGTATTCAGAATGGTCAGCTGGTTGCTGGTCCACGATGCACGGCCCATATATACTTTTTTCTGGTAAAGAACCATATTTTCCGGACCCTGGCCGACATTTATCTTTCTGGTGCTTGTCCCTGATTCGGGATCTATTACCGTAATGAAACCATCTTTATAAGTCCAGTCGGCGTTAAACGCATCCCAATTGGTCACATAGGCTTTCTTTTCATTTATTACGGCTACGTCTCGCGGGTTCTCGATAACCGGCGCTGTCAGTTCTGATTTCTTTTCGAAGGTAGACGCATTTACGAAAACCACTTTGTCCATCCCGGCTGTACTGTGATCGAAAAGTATAATCCCGGTTTCTCCCGCTTCGCCGTAGCCTTCAATCCTTCCGTCTTCGGGAGGAAGAGATGCCTGCCCGTTAGCGAGATTATAAATATTCTCCACTACATCCTTACTTTCCCGTTGTAAAAAAGAAAACGTTCCGTTGTTCTGGCTGAAATTCCCCCCGTTGATCACGATCACTCCTTCGGCATATGCACCTTCAGGCTCCGGTTCCGGGTTATCATTATTCTTACATGACACGACAAGAAATACAGCAGCCGCTGCCGTAAGAATTCCCCTCAATTGATTTTTCATTTGTGTAAGACTATTAAATTACTGATTGTTAAATTGTTAATTGATGTATTCTATTCATATCGCTGATGGCAACGTATCGCTTCCAAGTTGACGGCTGATCTCCGATAGCTGATTACTCACTGATATTTCATGGTTTTGACTTTAAAAGTTGATAGTCAGCCAGCAGGCTGAAATGATAGCTGCGCCCGGGCATAGCGGTCGATTTGACGCTGAAATAAAGCTGGTTGGTAACGTTCGCTGCCCGCGCCTGGAGCCGTACAGTTCCTGTACCGATCCTGACAGACTGCTCAAACAGCAGGTTTGTAAAGTGAAATGCCGGAAAGCTTTGTATTTCGTTTATGTACCGGATCGATTCAGAGTGCCTTTGCAGGGTCAGTGTGCTGCCTCCAAACCCAACAAAGGCATTCAGGTTTGAAATCCACACCGGGACAAATCTCAGCTGTTTCCCTAATATCCCTTCCGAATAGGCGTCATAAGCCCTCTCCTGGGTACTTCTTGTATAGGAAACCAGGCTCCGGATCCCGGCAGACCACTTCCCCCGGTTGAAAGAAAGATAATTATGAAATTCGCCCCCGCGGGCTAACACCAACTGAAGGTTTTCAGCCCGGTAGTTCCTGGCAGGGTTCCAGTAAACCCAGTTATCTACCCGGTTATGGAAAGCATTGATACGACCTTCCCACTTGAAATACCTTAGAAACCTGACCTGTTGCTCCAGTCCCGCTTCCTTATTAAACCCAGCCTCAGGCTTTATTTCCGGGTTACCAAGGTCCTTCCAATAGCGCTCGTTCAGGGTCGGGACACGGTAGCTCCTGCCCAACGATGCGGTCATCTTAAGCCTGTAATTCCCTTCTTTAAAGAAAGAATACTCGAAACCCACGGACGGGGTAAAGGGCACGGTATAGCCCTGCACAAAGGCCTGGCGGAAATTGACGGATCCGGCCCATCTGGATCTGCCGCTTACCCGCGTAAGCAAAAAGACGTCTCCCCGGCCTTCGCTGATCCGGGAAGCCTCGTAGCCTTCTACTTCAGCCCGGAATAAG
This sequence comes from uncultured Cytophagales bacterium, assembly GCA_964559125.1. GTDB lineage: Bacteria > Bacteroidota > Bacteroidia > Cytophagales > Spirosomataceae > Ravibacter. The sequence continues at coordinate 82,850 of CAZLGW010000014.1, read as the reverse complement.
GTAAATTCCCCCCCCGCCAGCACAGATACATCTACCTGTCCGTACTGTCGTTTCAATTCCCGTTCGGCCCTGGCGCCGTAGCGATCGGTCAGCGACTGGTCGAGGTTTGACAGATCCCCCACTCCGTAGTCTATGATATCCCGGACAAACGATGCCCTTAGCTGCCACTTCCCGTCGCTATACCTGACCATTGTCCGGATATTACCCGTTTTCGTCCGTTCACGTCCCGTCGGGTTGTCCGGCGACAGGGTCATATTGTGATCATTCCACCAGATATGTGCCGACACGGATCTGCCTTTTGAATCTTCGAAGAAAAGATCCTGGAGAAACCCTTTCTGAAAGGTATCAGAGTACTCCAGCCGCCGGCCTTTGAAGGTTTCGTAAGGATAGTGGTTATGGTAAGCCGTAGAATAAAACTGGGTCTTCCCTGCAAAAGACCATTCGCTATTGATCCTGGTCCTGTACCTGACCACCCCTTGTCCCGAGCTGTTGGAAAAGCTCCCCAGCTCCAGCCCGCCTCTTATGGAAATCCCTTCGCCCGCAAGGGGAGTATTTTCCATAACGATACTCCCTCCAACAGCATCTGAGCCGAGGTGACTCGCACCGGCACCGTATTGTACGGACAACCTGTCGAACGAAATAACCGGTATTGTCGAAAAATCGGTCTGCCCCAAAGTAGGCATATTGATATTCACTCCATTCCAGAGGACTGCGGTATGATTGGAAGAAAGTCCGCGAAACGCAATGGTAGATAATTGTCCGTTCCCGTAGTTACGAAAAGAAAGCGAGGTCGCCTGCGCCAGCATTTCATCCAGCCGTCTGAACCCGGACGACAGTAACGTAAGAGAATCCAGGCTGTAGACGTATAATCCCGCCATATACCTGACGGGCGCCACGCTACGAACAGTGACCTCTTCCAGCGATATGCTGTCGCGCTGCGCCTCCGTCGGAAGTACAACCAAGCTCAGCAACAAGCAAAAAATGCCTGTATAAAGCCTCCTGCAGTAAGAAAAGGAACTATCCATAACCCGGTTCAAGCGCTACCCGCCCTTCCTCCGAAGGCAACGTAACTCGGCTCTACAGGCTGGTCTCCTGACTCGTCCCGTTCAGACTGGCCTTCCCATGCTCTGCACAGTGGCTATGAAGTGTATCTGAACTCTTCCGGGACTTACAGTTGCGGGGACAGTCTCCGGTTTTCACGGAGTTCCCAATTAAGCAACGCCACTGACTATGGCGCCTACACCTGGAAATCATGCAAAGATAATACTTAAACCGTTTCCTTGTTTTGTTAATTTAATGCTGTACCTGGTAAGAAGAGATAGTGTCACCGCTTCACGGCTTTATAAACTCCCGGTGCTTCCGCCGTCTACAGGGAGGTTGATGCCGTTGATACTTGCTGCCGCGGGCGTACAAAGGAAAGCGACCGCGGCCGCCACTTCCGACGCCTCGGCAAACCTCCGGGAAGGTATAGTAGAAGCAAGATGCCGGGCAATCTCTTCTACCGGCTTACCCTGCTCTTCAGCACGCATGGAGAAGACCGCATCAAGCCGGGCTGTCCTGGTATAGCCGGGCAGTACATTGTTGACTGTAATACCGTACTGCCCCAGCTCATTCGCCAGTGTCTTAGCCCAGGCCGCCACCGCCCAGCGTATGGTATTGGAAACACCAAGGCCGGGAATCGGCTGCTTTACAGAGGTGCTGACAATATTTACGATGCGTCCGAAGCCCTCCGATTTCATATCTTCCCAGAAAGCCCTGGCCAGGTAATGATTATTGATGACGTGCATCCTGAAAGTATTTTCGAGTTCGTCTGCCCTGGCTTCGATCAGTTTGCCTCCGGCCGGGCCGCCCGTATTGTTGACGATGATCTGCACCTGTATCGATTGACTTTTCATCTGGTCGATAGTCGCCAATACGTTCCTAGTGTCAGCGAAATCGGCCAGGAAATAACGGTGCACCTGTCCCTGGGAGCTATCCAGCTTTTGAAGCGCGTTCTCCAGGCCTTCCCGGCTCCTGGCAAGAAGTATGACATTTGCTCCGAGTTTTGATAATTCTATTGCCGATGCAAGACCAATCCCTTGCGAGCTTCCGCACACAAGCGCGTTCTTTCCTTTCAGTTGCAGTTCCATCATTTGTCTGTTATGGTCTTATTCCCGGCTATACCACACCAGGAGAATACGATTTTGGTTTAATCAAGAAAAATATCGCTCTAAATTAATCACAACCCTTTGCAGTAAAAAAAGCCCCGGAGCAAAATATCTCCGGGGCCGCTCTTCGGGGCTTGCAGCCCCGAAGCACTATTCTGTCGCCTCCGGCGACTCTCAATTCCCTTCACCCAACATTACTCACTCCTTCTCACAGAGCTTCCTCCCGATGTATTCGTCCGTATATCTTTGGCTCCCCCCGCATAACGTATGCTACTTGCACCACTCGCATCAGCAAGCAGTTTAGAGCTGGAACGCACATTTGCCGAGCTGGCTCCCGATGCGTCTATTTTAGCTTCTTTAACCGGAAAATCACCGGCTTTCAAGCTACTGGCCCCGGAGATATCGCCTTTCAGCGAGTTAGCACTTCCTGTCAGCGTGACAGACGACGCTCCCGAGAGATCAAAGCTCACGTCGCCTGCCTCAATTTCCAACATCAGCTTTGCCGCTCCCGAAACATCCAGGTCCAGGTCATTCCGCCCGTCGAAACCGGCTGCCTTCATGGAGGCTGCGCCCGAGAGATCTACAGCTGCAAGCGACGGCATTTCTATATCCAGCGTAACGCCTTTTCTTTTATTCCTCTGGTTTTTATATCTTATCACGAGAGTCCGGCCGCTTACCTTTGCTTCCAAGTCATCCAGGTCCTGTTGCTCACCGGTAGCGACTACCCGGAAGCTGCTACTTTTTGATACATTTGCCCTGAAAGCGCTCCCGACCGATAATTTGTCAAAGCCTTTAACGTCGAAAGTACGCCTGTCTTCCTGCGCATAGCCAGTACTTGCTATTCCCAGCACCAATAGCATCCATAAACTCAACTTTTTCATAAATAAAATCTTTAATGTTTATATATAGACAAAGAGATTATTCCCCTCTCCTGCTCACCCTGCTTCCGCCGGTCTCGAGCTTATCAAGGTTTTCAACTGAGCCCAGAATAGCCCTGCTCATCCCCGAAGCCCTTATTTCGGCATTCCTGATATGCGATTCCCCCGCTTCGAGCAGGCAGGTTCCGGATAAGCTCGCTTTCAGGTCATTTATCCTGCCTCTCAGAAGCATCTTAGACACTCCCGTCAGATCAATGTCGATTTTGTCGGAATCCACATAAAACTCCGTCATAGAAGCACCTGATAATTTAACAGCCAGCCGCTTCAGGTCAGTAAAGCCCTCTGCTTTGAGGATACCGGCCCCGGCGAGCTCTACAAATTCGAGATCAGGGGTAGTAATCACAACACCGATTCTTTTCTTCGGTTCGGGAAGCTCAGCATTTTTGTCCAGCTTCTCCAGGCGTAATATGCCTTCCTCGACTTTAACGCCCAGCGCTTCTACGTTGGCTTCCGATCCGTCTACCGTAACGGACGTCTGCTCTCCTTTTTTTAGCAAAATGTGATAAGCGCCTGCAAAATCTATCCCCCGGAACTCCGGAACAGCAAACTGTTTGACGAACTCTCCCCTGGTGCCGAGCGATACTCCCCGGAAGGTATCGTTGTCACTCCAGCTGTCAGCCTGCATTTCAGGCTCTTCCTCCTTCCTAAACTTTTCAGGCATATTCAGGCAGACCAGCCCGGAATCCGGCAGGATCGTCCACCGCAAATTCTCCCAATTCAGATCGCGGTGACCCAGGTCATAGCCTTTCATATTCCGCCTCGTATTCCTGTCGTAATCCAGGAATCCAAAATAGAATTTCCGGGTAACGGCAAATGGCCGGTGATAAGGGATCTCTAAAACCGTTTCGATATATTGTTTCCTGTAGGGCAGCATCTCCGAGATCAGAGGGGGATTCGGGAAATATATCAATGAATCGATCTTTTCTACGTCGTAAGTTATCTGCGACGCCAGTTCCCTGGCTTCTGCCCTGCTGGCTCCCCTGGCAAAAAAACGCTTTTCCAGCAGTATGCTATCTGTTCTTTGCGTGCCTTTAAGAGAAACACGGAGGTCCAGGCTTTGCTCGGAATACTCGTTATCCCGGTCAATGAGCAGCGTCTTGTTATGATCCAACGGTAAACTCTCCTGCCGGGTAAATTCTCCTGATTCTACAAAGTTACGCTGAAAAACCAGTCCCGACGAGATCATCCCGATAATACTGAAGATAACGAGCCCGGCCAGTACGATCCAAACAGTGCTTCCTACCACTTTTCTATTCAGGAGCAGCATTAACCCAAGGAAAAGGATCACCAGCACCGGCACGACCAGCAGCGTGGCGACGGAAACGATCAGCACGAACGGGGTTTCCTTCAGGATCAGGAACTCGGCCGGCAGAAACCCGAAATCGGGCATGTTGGCCATTCCCAGCAGGGCCGCTCCGCAAATAAGAAGCGTCAGCAGACCGATTACGGCTATTCCGACCATCAGGATCCCTATCAAAACCCGCAGTACAGGTCCAAGTTCCCTCAGTACCTTTCCGAATGCATTGAGAATCTGCCCGATGATTGAAAAGGGTAGCAGAAGCAGCCGCTTCAGGTCGCTTTCCTTCGCGCGTTCCAGACCGGAGCTCAGGTTTTTCCTGATGTTACTGTCAATATTGAAAAGGGTGATGGGCTCGCCCTGCATCTCCATCTTTTCCGTGATCGTGTTAGCCGCCGGTGCGATTGCCCAGAGAATAATATAGATCAGGAGGCCGGTACCGAAAAACAGAATCGAGATGACCCATATAAACCTGATCACTCCCGTATCTACATTGAAATACGAGCTCAGGCCCGACGCCACGCCTCCGAGCACTTTTCTTTCAGGGTCCCGGTAAAACTTCTTGACCTTTGTGTTGTCCTCCAGGGTAGTTGATCCGGGGAAGGCAATCCACATCGCTATGTATGAAATGAGCAGAAGACCGCTTAGCAATGCAAAGTTTGCTTCCAGGTTGAGGTTGAAAATACCGCTAAACGGTACCATTCCGAAAATACCTACCAGGAGAAGCAACCTGACCCATAGCGGATCCATCGCGTAATAGTGTGCTATCCCCGCTGCCACACCGCCCAGGATCTTACGTTTAAGATCTCTGAAGAACCGTTTTCTGGGAGTTCCCGCGGAAGCCGTCGGGGAAGGGGCTGAGCCGGAAGGAGTTTCTTTTTCCTGCGGCGTCCTGGTGGTATGCAAAGGCTCTGAAATAAGATCTTCCGCGTGTTCGGCCGCTTCAAAATCCGAAATACTCCCCATTGCCCTGATCAGCTCTTCTACATCCTCTACCGATATAGCCTGCTTGTTTTCTGTTTTCTGTTTGAGCAGAAAACGCTCGGCTATCCGTCCTTCAATATCCGCCACAATCTCCGTACTGTCTGCAAAGGTGGAAAAATAGCGATGAACAGACCCGATATACTGGCGCAGCTTATCATATCCGTCTTCTTCAATATAGAAAATCACGCCGGCGATGTTGATACTTATTGTCTTTTTCATGGTTATCCTAAATCCTTATTTATTAATGGCAGCCACCTTCCCGGCCGGCATTATTGATCTCCTTTGTTTTTTTGCGTTTTTCCGATAATCGTCGTCACAGATTCAGACAGCTCACTCCAGGTAGACTGCATAGCTTCCAGAAAAATCTCCCCGTCGCGTGTCAGGACATAATATTTACGCGGAGGTCCGGAAGACGATTCTACCCATTTATAATCCAGGAAACCGGCGTTCTTCAGCCTTGTAAGCAACGGGTAGAGCGTTCCTTCTACTACCATAATGCGCGCAGATGTTAGCTCATCCAGCATATCCGAAGCGTATACTTCCCCTCTTGAGATGATGTGCAAAATGCAGAACTCCAGGATGCCCTTACGCATCTGCACCTGAGCATTTTCTATATTCATAATGTTTAAAATTGTTCAGTAAGGCAATCCTTCTTACCTATGGCCGGAATTCTCTTTAATACTCATGGCTAACAGAACTCCCGGCACACTATCCGGTAATAAGACGGACAAATGTAGTAACAAGTACTTTGCAATGCAAGGTACTTGGTTATTTTTTTAAAATTTTTTGCAGTGCGACGAGTCTGGATAGGGGCATGTATGAATTGAGCCGGATTTATTCCGGTGGCTAAAAACATAATGGGTGTCAAAACCATCTGTCTTGACACCCATTATGTTTCCGGCCGGATATAAAAATAACCGGCTTTATTCGTGATCAGGCTTTTGCCCTCTTGGTATACTTGCGTTTCGGAGCAGCTACATCCGGCGCTTCGCGTAAACTCAGAATAGATTCGATTACCTGTCTGTGCGTAACATAATTTTCATAGTTGGCTTTTGCTAATGCCAGATCTTCCTGAAGTTTGGAAATTTTAGCTTCAATCTCTGTAATATGATTTTCCAACTTTTTTGCAATCGATGCCTTTCTTGCCATAATCTGATATGTTTAAAATTTGAACCCTTGTAATATATCCGGCTGCTAAGTTAACAAATTCAAAAAAAAACCAGCAAATATTAAAATATAAATTAGGATTGTTTCTCCGGATAAACAGATTTGCGATTGTCTTCAAATAAATAAAAAGGTGCTGAAATCCATACCACGAATCTCAGCACCTCATTATCGTAATATATCCGTAAAACTAGCTTTTAAATGAAATTCTTTTTGCGTTTGCCTGCGCCTTTAAAGTGAGCTCTGTCGCGAGGAAACAATGCTCTTGGCCCATTGCTGTTTCTGTCCTGTTTACCACATCACTTACCAATTGCTCGCCGAACGGAAGATGCACATCTTTACAATCTATATATTCGGTCCCTTTGTGATTAACGACAAACAAATGATTGCCGCCTTCGCGACCTGCTATATCGATATTTTTCCTTATTTCCATATAGCCTTCCGTTCCGAGTACTGTCAGACGACCGTCACCCCAGGTTTTCAACCCATCAGGTGTAAACCAATCCACCCTGACGTAACCGGCTCCTCCGTTACCTTTCAGTAAGGCGTCGCCGAAATCCTCCAAACCGGGATACTGGGGATTATTCAGGTTCCCGGTCTGCGAGGCAACCACCTCAGCCGAAGTAGAACCGGTAAAATAAAGGAACTGGTCGAACTGGTGACTCCCGATATCGCAGATGATCCCGCCGTACTTTTCCTTCTCAAAAAACCATTGCGGCCTGCCGGAGGGATTCATTTTGTGCGGACCCACACCCATGGTCTGAACCACTTTCCCGATCGCTCCCTGCTGAATTAATTCGAACGCCTTTATAGTAGCCCTGTTTTCCAGCCTTTCGCTATACATGATGGAATAAATCCGCCCGGTTGCCTGCTGCACCTTCCGCACTTCAGCCAGCTGTTTCAGCGAAACCATCCCGGGCTTATCCGATAAATAATCTTTTCCATGCTTCATCACCTGAATTCCCAGGGGCGCCCTTTCTACCGGGATACCGGCGCTGGTTACCAACTGGATACTCTTATCTTCCAGGATTTCCTTTTCGCTGCGGGCCAGTTTAATATCAGGATATCTCTTTTGAAAAGCGGCTACCAGATCTGGCTCTTTGGCGTAAAAAGCGACCAACTCTCCCCCTCCTCTTTTCAATACTTCTATCTGTCCGTAGATATGTCCGTGATTGAGGCCGATCGCCGCAAACTTAATTTTAGGAGCTGTCTTAGGATTACCGATTCTGACGGTTTTGAATTTATCAAGCATACCTGCCGCATCTGCATTGGGAAATGTCATAAGACCTGCAGCAACTCCCATTGAAGATTTCAGGAATGTCCTTCGCGATTTCTCTGTATCCATAATTTACAATAATTCTGTTTAGGAATATCTTTAAATTCAATCAGCATTAATCTTTATTTACCGGCTTCAGCCTTTAGCAGGGAAAGCAATAATTCAGGTTCGTCTGTAGTGATAAAGTCAAACTTTTTCCCGAGAAACCATTTCATATCTTCTTCCTTGTTTACCGTCCAGACATTGAGCGGCATTTTATTATCCTGAGCTTCTTTTATCCAGCTTTCATTTTTACGAAAAACTCTCAGGTTATAATCAATTCCGTCGACACCTTCTTTCTTCAATTCTGACGGCGCTATATCTCCTGTAAGATAGGCTACGTTTGCTCCGGGGTCCAACTGTTTAACCAGTTTACAGGCGTCATAGTCAAAAGAAATATAATCAACTTTTTTGGTCAATTTCATCTTCTTCACCATTTCCACACACTTTCGCGTCAGAAGGAGCGTCTGGTCTTTGCCCAGTTGGGAAACTTTTATTTCGAGCACCAGGGTAGTAGCATGCTTACCCGATCCCGCTTTCAGATAACTTTCAAGGGTCGGTAAAGGCTCGCCGTTCGAAAGCTTCAGCTTACCCACCTCGCTGTAAAGAGAACTATCGATCGCTACCCCGTCGTGAGTCGGATCATGGACAACCACCGGGTACCCGTCTGATGTTATTCTTACATCGAACTCGCTTCCTACGCAGCCCATTTTTATGGCTTCCTGCAACGAAGCAATCGAATTTTGCGGAACCTTAGTATTTTTCCACGCTCCCCTGTGCGCAATTACCGGGTTGGTCATTTTCTTTTTCTGTCCTATACCCTGGAAAGGTACCGCCATAAGCAAAGAAAGCATTCCTAAAATCAAATTCTTTTCCATGTGTATAAAAAGTTATCAGCTGATTTCTGCCTGTTTTTCTTTTTCCGCCTTACCCTTTTTTTGGTGGATAACAGCCAGTAAAAATGCTACGGCTCCTACCGCCAGCATAAGAAGCATCTGGCTGCCGTGTATAAAAGTAGCCAGGGTAATGCCATCCTGCTGGGTCAGGCCATACAAAACCATTACGTTTCCTACCAAAAGGTGATAAGCCCCGATTCCTCCCTGCGTGGGAGCTGTCATTCCCACTGCTCCGATCACCAGCACTGTCAGGCCTGCCAGCATACCCAGGTGGGATGTTTCAGGTATACAGAAAAACAAGACATACGAAGCATAATAATAGCAGACCCAGATGGCTACCGTGCTGGCAATAAACAGCATTGGATTATCCAGCTTTCTCACACTCAGCAGACCGTTTATCATACCCTGCGCAAATTCCCATACTTTCCGGACAAGAGCAATTGAAAGCAACTTCTCTCTTAAAGACCTGCTCTTCCAGATCCATATACTCACCACTAAGGCTATAACCGCCCCGCCTCCTATTAAAATCCCCAGGATATTGACAGAGTCTCCCGACCCCTCAAGCCTGCTCCCGATCAAGCCGGCAAAAAAAGTGCTGAGACGGTCGAACTCCAGTACAAAATTGAGGACAAGAAGCCCCGCCAGAACAAGTACGTCGAAGACCCTGTCTGCGATGACTGTTCCCAGGCTCTGGTTTACCGGCACACCTTCCATACGGTAGAGCGTACCACAACGTGTAACCTCGCCCATTCTCGGTAAAATATAATTGGCAAAATAACCTGTAAGCAAACTGATAAAGCTGGCATATAACGACACCTCCTTATGAAGCGGTCTAAGCATCATTACCCACCTCCAGGCCCGAAAAAAATGTGCCACGAGGGTCATAAAGGCGCTCAGCGCAATCCATCGCAAGTCGGCAGCAGCCAGGCGGCTCATCATGGAAGAAAGATCTATGTCTTTGAAAACGAACCACAACAAGCCTGCCGCCAGCAGGAAGGAAACAATATAACGGATACTTTTTTTCATCAGGGGAAGTTAACGCCGGGAAAAAATCTGAGGGACAAAAATAGCGGGTCTGAGTCCAATAATCCCAATACAGAAAGACCTCTTTCGGCCGGGTCCGGCTGAAAGAGGTCTATTCCTCACAACAAAATAATCTTATTCAACAATTAATTTTCCCTGCATCAGCGCATAATGCCCGGGGAAACTGCAGATGTAAGTGTAAGTACCTTTCTTAGGGGCTTTGAACTCTATGGAGGTCGACTCGCCGCCGCCGATCAATTTAGTATGAGCAATAATTTTTGAAGCTTCGCTTTTCGGGATATATTCTGTATCGCGAGCCTGAGCAGCTTTCTGACCAAAAGCTGCAACATCTGTTCCCTGGGCAAGCAGCACAAAATTGTGACCCATCGCAGCTTTTGCAAGCTTGCCGGTATGCTTCAGGGTCAGCTTCACCGTCTGTCCCGCCTTTACTTTCAGCTCCTTCTTGGTAAACTGCATTGCGTCTGTACTTTCAAGTATCAGCTCCACTGGTTTCTGCGCTTCAGCTGTTGAAATCAGTCCAACAAAGGCGAGCGCCATAGCGGCAAAAAATAATCTAAACTTACTCATTGTATTAATTAGATAAGGATTAAAAATGATGTTGCGAATTAACATAGAGAAAATTGCATATGCAAAACAATAGACCCTGCAAATTAGTCAGGGTTTAATATCTGTCGAAAAAGAATTATAACTGGCAAATACACCGAGCCCTCCCTTTACATTGGAATAAAGAAGCACTGGCTCTGCAAAAGGATTATCTGCTGCTATATCATGGGCCCGCGCGGTCTGGTGATACCGGTAATAATGCTCATCGGTATGCAGCAGATCCACTGTAATATTTCTTACTTCCACAGGATTACCGATTTCAGAACCGTCCTCCGTCCAGAAAACCGGTCGTCTCAGGCTAATCCGCCCCAGGGGCGACTGCATGAGTCCACCGTTTGAGTTGGCATCGCTCTGAAATTCGCTACCTCCGAAAGTGTCGTCCCATTGCAAGGCAATTGTCACCCGTCCGCGCTTGATCACCGGATTCCCGTCCGGGTCCACTTCCCGGTAATCCGTGAGCATAAGTGCTTTCCCGGCAACCCGGTAATAGTTGCCCTGTCCAGGCGGATCATTCCAGGTAAACTGCACGGTCATACTCGTATCTTTTCTCCCGTAAAAATCCCCGAAACTGCTGTAAGAAGTATCGACCTTGTAAGATGCAATGACCGGCGGTTCCGAAGGAACGGTTGTTTCTGCTATCACCGACCGCTTATTGTCGCTTACCCGCAGGCGGTAGGTCCTCCCGGGCCAGATCCCGCCTATCTGATCCGGATTTATCAAGTAAGCCAGGTAAGTCGAATCGTATTGAAGCGTAATTTCCCTGGCGGCGTCAGCGAGACTCACAACAGCGTCGGTCACAATGATATGCTCCCTTGGCTGGGCTTCTTTAAATATCGGTATGCTTTCTGTAACATACACCTTCACAAGCGTGTCGCGTGGAGAAAGGTAAGCGTGTATAACCAGCTTAGACTCATTGTTGTCTATTTCGAAGTCGGGCACCGTCTCCACGAGGGAATCACACGACACCATCATCCCCGCAAAACAGAGCAGGGTAACCACACGGGCGACCAATCGTATAAAGTCAGAATTTAAACCCATAGCTCACAGAAGGAATGATTGGAAAAAGAGAATAGCGCTTCAGGACACTCTTACTCCTTTGAGTCCGCGGATCAACTTCGCTTTCGAGGTTATAGAAAAAAGGATTTTTCCGGTTATACAGATTGTAGAAAGAAATGTCCCAGACCCTTTCAAACCGCCTTTTCTGCTTGATAAACTGTACGGAGAGGTCCATCCTGTGATAGGGTTCGGCCCTGAAACTGTTCTTTGCTCCGTAGTCGCTCACGGTTCTCCCGTATCCCAAAGGAAAAGACGCAGAATTGGCATACACACTGAAACTTCCGGAGGGCGCATGGGGAATAGTACGGTAGGTTGCCACCGGCAAAGTCAGCGCATTCCCGGTGCCGTATACCCAGACAGCCGACAGGTGGACTCTTTTTGACAACTCATAAATACCTACCAGCGACAGGTCATGCCGCCGGTCGTACCTGGGGAAAAATATCTCTCCATTGTTCAGTTCCGGGAACTTCCAGTAAGTCCACGATAAGGTATACCCCGCCCAGCCCGAAAACCTGCCCGACTTCTTCTGTACCAGGAATTCCGCTCCGTAAGACCAGCCTTTGCCTGATGTGACGCTGTTTTCCCAATTTACCTCGCTTGCACCTTCTCCCTGGAATGACAGGAACGACGCCCCCTCTTTATAGTTGAGGATATCGTTCATATGCTTGTAATATCCTTCTACGGTCACGGTCAGCCCCGACTTCTCGAGGTCTTTCGCAAATCCGGCGGCAACCTGCCGGGACTGCTGCGGCCTGATCCTGGCCGTTGTCGGCACCCACAGATCAGTAGGAAGCCCCAACCCCGTATTCGACAACAGGTGCACATACTGGTTCATCTCTGCATAGGATGCCTTGAACGAGAAATGATTGGCCAGCCTGATCGCGGATGAAAACCGCGGCTCCGGCCTCGAATAGCTGACCGAATCCGCAGTGAACAGGCTCCACCTCAGACCGGCATTTATTTTAACCCGGCTACCGAGTTGCCAGGTATCCTGTATATAAAGACCGCTTTCGAGCGAAACATCCGGTTTCGTGGATTGTCTCAATGGTATATCTACCAAAGATCCGGTGAGAACCAGCGCCGAGGGAATAAACTGGTGCCTGATGACCTGGAGTCCGAAGCGGAGCGCATGAGAAGGATGAGGGTAATAGTCAAAATCTGTTTTTAGCCCTATATCACGTATCCTGGAAAGATACTTGAGCTTGAATTCAGCCTTTTCGCCACTGGACCTTTCTTCCTCTACATAGTTATCAATCCCGAATTTGAAATTACTGAAAACCAGGGAGGTGTTGGCAAACAGGCGTGATCCGAACAGGTGATTCCATCTCAGAGTGGCCGTTATATTCCCCCAGTTTAAACCGGCGTCCATACGGTTATCGTCCCCTTTTTCGACGACCGAGAACCTGTCCTGGCCGAGGTATCCGCTCAGGTACAGCTTGTCCTTATCCCCGAAATCATAATTAACCTTTGCATTCAGATCGTAGAAATAGTATCCCGGGTTTACCTTAGTATCTTCATTTTTCTGCTGCTGGGCGATAAGAGGCTTAGCCAGGATATCTATATAGGTCCGCCTGCCGGAAACCAGGAAAGAAGACTTCCCCTTTGCCAGCGGCCCTTCCAGGGTAAGCCGGGAAGATACCAGTCCCACGCCACCTTCTCCCTTCAGCTTTTCCTTATTTCCTTCTTTCATATTCATTTCCAGCACTGACGATAGCCGTCCCCCGAACTGGGCAGGAAACCCGCCCTTGGTCAGTTCCACGCTCTTTAGCGCATCGCCGTTGAAAATGGAGAAGAAACCAAACAGGTGATTGGCGTTGTAGACGATGGCTTCATCCAGGATCACCAGGTTCTGATCGGGCCCGCCGCCCCTCACATAGAGCCCCGACTGCCCTTCGCTGCCTTTCTGGACTCCGGGCATCAGTTGCAGTACTTTGAGCACATCTTTTTCTCCAAGGAAGCCCGGTATCTTCTTTACCTGGGCAATAGGGACTTCCAGCTTGCTCATCTGGGGGCTCTGGCTTACAAAACTGGTCTGCCTCCTGGCCGAAATACTTACCTCCTCCAACTGGGTGGCAGATTCCATGAAAACATTCAGGGTCATATCTTCGCGCCCGAACCATCTGAAAAACTGGCTCTGATAGGCTACCGACGAAAAAACAACTTCGACAGTATCAGAAGAGCGAGGTAAGGTCAGCGAATAAAACCCGTAAGTATTCGAAACCGTGCCATGAGGCGTGCCCGGAACAAAGACAGAAACGCCCGGTAACAGCTCACCACTTCCCGACTCCTTAATAAACCCGCTAAGCGTAACAGACTGGGATACCGAGGACTGGCACACGAACAACAGCGCCGCAAAGACAAGAGAGAACTTCAATAAAGCTAAAAATTAAATCAAAAATGGAATAGCTATGCGCAATCAGACTTCAATTATCACTCCAATAACTATCAACCAATTGTCTAATCGTCTAATCGTCTAATCGTAAATACAATCTTCCCAAACTGCTCCCCCCGCTGCATCCGGCTCATCCCCTGATTGATTTCATCAAAAGGCATAACTGTATCTACCTCCGGGTAAAGTTTATGCCGGTTGATGAACGCGATCATATCCCTGAATTCATCAGGCGAACCCATGGTACTCCCGGAAATCGTCAACTGTTTAAAGAAGATCTTCGCAGGCACAAGGTCGGTGATATTTCCTGTCGTTCCGCCGTAAAAACAGATTCTTCCCCCCGGCGCAGCCAGATCGACCAGCTTTTGGAACCCGGGACCGCCTGCGCTGTCTATGATCACATCGAAATAACCGTGTCTCGGTGCTTTGAGTTTTACCAGGAAGTCCCTGTGCCACGTGGCTCCGTTGTAATTAACCCCTCCTTTTATTCCCATCCCGATCGATTTCGCGATTTTTTCGTCCGTTCCGGAAGTCACCCATACTTCGGCACCCATAGCCACTGCAAACAGGGCTGCAAACTGTGCTACTCCGCCCCCGATACCGGTTATTAGCACTTTTTCCTGCCCGGTAAAAGCAGTTCTCGTTATGAGCGCGCGCCAGGCCGTAAGCCCGGCCAGTGGAATCGCCGCTGCCTGCTCGTACGTAAGATGGGCCGGGATTTCAGTCAGGTATTCGTTTTTGATAGCGATGTATTCTGCGAAAGTTCCCTGGTCTTCGAGCCCCAGGATTCTGAAATGAGGACCGTAGTGGGTCTTTGCTTCGCCCCAGTTATGAGCCGGGTTGATGATCACGCTTTTCCCGATCCATTTTTCGCCGGCCTCATCTCCTGCCTCCGTCACAACGCCCGCACCATCTGAGCCGGGCACAACCGGCGCCCGCGCTCCGGGGTAAAGCCCTTGCTGAATCCACAGGTCCCTGTGATTCAATCCGGCAGCCTTCAGACGAACCACCACCTCTCCTGGTGCGGCAACGGGAGAATCCAGGTCCCGGAAGACCAGCGGTTCATGTAGTTTTTCCAGTACGGCTGCCTTCATCGCAAAAAATCTTAGCTACTTTGCCTCCCTCCGCCCGGCCTCAATCGCGTCTCTAACGCTGGAATTGTTGGCATCCAGGAGCGCTTTGGCCGTGCCGGCATCTACTCCGAGCTCATCCACTACCATAGAAACGGCGCGGTTGACCAATTTATGATTTGTCAGCTGCATATCTACCATTTTATTTCCCTTCACCTTTCCCAACCTGATCATTACCGAGGTTGAAAGCATATTTAATGCAAGCTTCTGGGCAGTTCCTGATTTCATCCTCGTACTGCCGGTTACAAACTCCGGACCTACTACGATCTCTACCGGGTATTCTGCGGCCTGCGCAACCGGCGATCCCTGGTTACAGACAATACAACCTGTGAGGAGGCCGTGCTTTCTCGCTTCCGTGAGTCCTCCCACCACATAAGGCGTCCGGCCCGAAGCCGCGATCCCTACCAGGCTGTCCTTTTCGTTTATTTCGTATTCCTGGAGATCTTTCCAGGCCTGGTCTGCGTCATCCTCGGCATTTTCCACCGCTTTCCTGATAGCGCTGTCGCCGCCGGCAATGATCCCGACTACAAGATCAAACGGAACGCCGTAGGTAGGCGGACACTCGGAAGCATCTACAACGCCCAGACGTCCGCTGGTTCCGGCTCCGATATAAAACAGGCGCCCTCCCCGTTTCATCCGCTCCGCTACACCTTCTACCAGCTTCACCAGCTGCGGAATAGCTTTTTCCACGGCAAAAGGGACGGTCTTGTCTTCCCTGTTAATATTACTCAACAATTCTTCAATTCCCATCTGGTCGAGATCCTGGTAATTGGACGCCGCCTCAGTAGTCAGCCGGGATAAGTCAGATCCTTGCTCCATCTTTATATATTTATATTTTCGATCAAAATTAAAGAAAGGTAACCAAAATATAGCTGAAGGTTCAAAATTTAGAAAATTGCGGGATATCCGTCCCATATCTCCCAAGCTTACACACAAGTCAAAAATAATTAAAATAACATTTGGAAAATAGGATCCAACCTACCTTATTTGTGACACCATTTCAAATTTAGCGAAATTTCGCTGGCGAGTTTAAAAATTCATTGTTAACATGATCCGGCTACTACCGATTGGCGTGCTACCGATTCCACCGCAAAGGTGGTGAGTGACTCAATTGGGAAAACCAAACGCCTCACTCACTGAAAATTGAGTGAGGCGTTTTTCTTTAAAATAGTTTATTCAAATGTCCCAGGAATTAAACAAGTACTCCAAAACCCTTACGCAGGAGGTAACCAACCCCGCAGCGCAGGCCATGCTTTACGGGATCGGCCTGAAAGAGAATGACCTTAAAAAACCCCAGATCGGGATTGCAAGCACCGGCTACGAGGGTAACCCCTGTAATATGCACCTCAACGGCCTCTCAGTTTACGTAAAGCAGGGGATCCAGGCAAGCGGCGAGCTGGTAGGGCTGATATTCAATACAATCGGGGTTTCCGACGGGATGACCAATGGGAATGACGGTATGCGCTATTCATTGCCCAGCCGCGATATTATCGCCGACTCCATCGAATCTGTCGTTTCTGCCCAGTGGTATGACGGACTGGTGGCCGTAGTAGGGTGTGACAAGAATATGCCCGGCGCCATTATGGCCATGGCCAGGCTCGACCGCCCGGCTATTATGGTTTACGGGGGTACCATCCGTTCGGGACATTACAAAGGCCAGAGCCTCGATATCGTATCTGCTTTTGAAGCCCTGGGCAAGAAATTTGCCGGGAATATCTCGGACGAGGACTTCAAGGGAGTGATCCAGAACTCTATCCCGGGACCTGGCGCCTGTGGTGGTATGTATACAGCCAATACCATGTCTTCTTCTATAGAAGCAATGGGACTGAGTCTTCCTTTCAGCAGCACCTACCCTGCCACCCATGAAGGGAAGCAGGAAGAATGCAAAAAAATCGGGGCTGCCATGAAAAAGCTCCTTGAGCTCGATCTGACGCCATCAAAAATTATTACCAGGAAATCGCTCGAAAACGCACTTACAGTCGTAATGGCCCTGGGCGGCTCTACCAACGCTGCGCTGCATTACCTGGCCATTGCCCGGGCCGCCAATATCCCGCTTACGCTCGACGACATACAGGAGATCTCCGACAGGGTCCCTTTCATAGCCGATCTTAAGCCCAGCGGCAAGTACTTTATGGAAGACATGCTCGCAATAGGCGGTGTGCCCGCGGTGATGAAGTATCTTCTTAAAGAAGGGCTGCTGCACGGCGACTGTATAACCGTAACCGGTAAGACTGTAGCCGAAAACGTGGAAAACGAGAAAGATCTTGATTTCGACGCTCAGAAAATCGTATTCCCGTTGAGCAACCCGATCAAAAGCTCGGGACACATCCAGATATTGTACGGCAACCTTGCCCCTACCGGCGCAGTTGCCAAGATCACAGGCAAGGAAGGGTTCCGCTTCCACGGCCATGCCAAAATATGCGAGCACGAGTCGGAGATCATTACTGCCCTTGCCAGCGGGGAGATTAAACCCGGGCACGTGGTAGTGATCCGGAACTCCGGACCTAAAGGAGGCCCCGGCATGTCTGAAATGCTTAAACCGACCTCAGCGGTAATGGGTGCGGGGCTCGGCGATAAGATCGCGCTGATCACCGACGGCCGTTTCTCGGGAGGTACCCACGGCTTCGTAGTAGGACATATTACACCCGAGGCATTCGAAGGAGGCCCGATCGCGCTCGTAAAAGACGGCGACGAGATCACCATCGACGCGACTACGCGGGAACTGACCCTTCATGTTAGTGACGAAGAGCTGGCTGCCCGTAAAGCTGCCTGGATTCAGCCCGAACCTCGGTTTACGAAAGGTATTCTCGGCAAATATATCCGCACTGTAAAATCTGCCAGCGAAGGATGTGTCACCGACGAGCCCTGATAAGTTTGCCACATTTTTTTTATCGACAACCAATTCATAAGAGTAATGGACTTAAAAGAACAACAGGGAGCAGATGTCTCCTTTAATTCAGACTCTCAGGATTATACCGTTCAAACCTCGGAACAGGTGGTGCTCAACGGTTCGCATGCTGTGATCCGCTCCTTGCTCGCTGAGGGGGTCGAAACAATTTTCGGATATCCGGGTGGAGCGATCATGCCTGTCTACGATGCCATTTATGATTACCAGGACAAGATCAACCATATCCTTGTGAGGCATGAGCAGGGAGCAGGACACGCTGCGGAAGGCTATGCAAGGCTCTCCGGCAAAGTCGGGGTATGCCTGGTTACTTCCGGTCCGGGAGCTACCAACCTGGTCACGGCTATTGCCGACGCCATCATTGATTCCACGCCGATGGTTTGCCTGATCGGCCAGGTCGCCAAGCACCTGCTGGGCACCGATGCGTTCCAGGAAACCGATGTAATGGGAGTTACCATGCCTATTACAAAATGGAACTACCAGATCACTTCTGCCGACGAAGTGCCCGAGATCATGGCGAAAGCGTTTTATATTGCCAAATCCGGCCGTCCGGGACCCGTGCTGATCGATATTACCAAAAATGCCCAGAATGAAATGATGAGCAGGCCGTTTGAGTACAAGCCCTGCTCGTCGATGATCAGCTACCGCCCGAGGCTGGTTCCGAAGCAGGAGCAGCTCGAAAAGGCCGCAGCGTTGATCAATTCGGCGAAAAAGCCTTTCCTGTTTGTCGGTCACGGCGTTCAGATCTCCGGTGCGGAAGAGGCGCTGCTGAAATTCCTGCAAAAAACAGGTATCCCCTGCGCCTCCACGCTGCTGGGCTTATCGTCGGTAGCGGTCGACCATCCTCTCTATATGGGCTGGCTGGGTATGCATGGCAACTACGGTACGAATGTGCTGACCAACCAGTGCGACCTGATCATCGGCGTCGGGCTGCGCTTCGACGACCGCATAACCGGCGATGTAAGCCGCTATGCCAAACAGGCTAAAATCGTACATATCGAAATCGATCCTGCAGAAATAGACAAGATCGTCAAAGCCGACGCCCCGGTCGTAGGCGACGCGAAAGCAACCCTTGAACTCCTGCTGCCGCTCGTTGAACCTGCATCGCATCCCGAATGGATAGCAGAATTTGCGAAGTATGCTGAAATGGAAGACCGGCTGATCACTCAACCTGAGCTTTCTGCAAACAGCGAAAAGATAAAAATGGCGGAGGTCATAAGAGGCCTTTCCGACAAAACGGAGGGACAGGCCGTAGTAGTGGCCGACGTAGGCCAGCACCAGATGATGGCGGCCAGGTACTACCAGTTCAAACGTCCCAATTCCTTCATTACCTCCGGGGGGCTGGGGACTATGGGATATGCCCTGCCTGCTGCTTTCGGAGCGAAAGTAGGAGCTCCGGAGCGGGATGTCTACGCCTTTATCGGGGATGGATGCTTCCAGATGACCATCCAGGAGCTGGGCACTATCGCGCAAAGCGGCCTCCCCGTCAAGATCATCATCCTCAACAACAACTTCCTCGGGATGGTACGCCAGTGGCAGCAGTTGTTCCACGAAAAGAGATATTCCTTCGTCGAGCTTCAGAACCCCGATTTCATCACTATTGGCAAGGGTTTCGGGATCGACGGGCATACCTGTATCAAACGGGAAGACCTGTCGGAATCGCTCGACAAGCTCATCGCTTCCGACAAACCCTACCTGCTGGAAGTATTGGTAGAAAAAGAAGAAAATGTATTCCCGATGGTGCCTTCGGGAGCCTGTGTTGCTGACATACGGCTTCAGTAGCCCACAGATAATCAGTTAATTCCTTTCTAAATTGCCTCATGTCTAAGCCAATTCCGTCTTCAAACGGCACAACCTATACCATTTGTGTCTTTACAGAAAACACGATCGGTCTTCTTAATAAGATCACCATCCTGTTCAGCAGACGCCGTATCAACATAGAAAGCCTTACTGTCTCCGAAACCGAAAGGAAAGGGGTCTCCCGGTTTACCATTGTCATCAAACATGAAATCAGGGAAGAAGTAGAAAAACTGGTACGCCAGATCCGCAAGACCATCGAGGTGCTGACGGTTTTCGGTTACCTCAACGAAGAAGTGGTCTACAACGAGATCGCTATGTTCAAAATATCTACTTTGAGCGGGGCAAAACCTCTTGATATAGAAGTTATCAATAAAATTTATAAAGCCTGGGTCGTTTTTTGGGGCCTCGACTATGTGGTAATAGAAAAAACCGGCACCATCACTGAAATTTTCGACTTCTTTAATTATATCAAACCCTACGGCATACTGGAGTTTGTCCGGTCGGGTCGTGTGGCGGTCAGCAAATCGTCGAAAACCCTCAGCGATTACCTGCCGGAAGCCGAATGGGAATACTACCTGTAAACGATCTTCATGGCTGTCAGCAATAGGTATTTTTTCCCGGTAGCTTTTTGCGCAATCCCAATCGTTATCTTTTTTGCAGCGGTCTTTACCATGAGCGTAAACGTGCCGTTCCAGGACGATTTCGACGGTTTGCTCGAGCCGGTATTACTTTTGCAGACCGGGCAGCACAGCTGGGGAGAGTTTTGGAACATCATCTATACACAGGACGATGAAAGGCGGATTGTTGTGGACCGGCTCATTGCATACAGTATTTTCAAGCTGACAGGAGAACTGAACCTGAAAGCCATGGTCATAGGCGGCGCCCTCAACCTGCTTGTTCTCCTCATCGTATTATACCGGTGGTTTAAGGATACACAGACCCTATGGATATTCTTCCTGCCTATCCCCTGGCTGCTGTTTAACGTGCAGTTCTATGAAACTGTATTCTGGGCTATGATTCCCTTTCAGCACCTGGCGGTTTTTATATGGGCAATCCTGACGATATGGTTGCTCTCCAGGGATTCAACCGCTTATTTCGGAGCAGCAGTCGTGACTGCCGTGCTCACGATATATGCCGACGTTTCCGGGAATTTCATACTGCCCGCAGGAGCGCTCGTGCTCGCAGCCCGTCAAAACTGGCGTTTCCTGGGTATCTGGCTGATCGTGATCGGGATTATCGTGTGGTATTATTTCTCCGGACTGGTCATTCCTGAATATCGCCCGAAATTTTCCGATAATTTCTCGAACCCCTTTCTCCTCGTATCGGTGCTGATCACTCTTTTCGGAATCTGGTCAGATCCGGGACCTACATTTCCAATTATCCTGAGAGAGGGCGTTTCCTTCCTGGTAGGGATAGCTGCGTTGTTCTTTACACTGACCGTTCTCATCAGGACTGTGAGGCCCCTTCTGAAGCACCGGATGCCGCTGAACAAAAACGACGCTTTTCTTTGGGGATCCACATGCTTTACAGCAATCGTGCTGGCTGTACTGGCATCAGGAAGAGCATCGGAAGGACTGGAAGCTATTTTCAACCCCAGATACAGACACATGTATGTAATATGGATGATATTTGTATACCTCCTTGCTATCAGGTATTATCCCGGCTTGTTCAGGTCAGGAATGGTAAAAGCGGGACTCCTGGCCGGCTCGGTACTTTTCTGCCTGAATGCCTATATCATGTACTGGGGAGGGCTTGACAAGTACCGAAAAACATTCCTTTCGGATGCATACCAGTGGTATTACAACCGCTCTCTCCCTTCTTCTCCTATCTACCTGGCACTTCGCGAAAGAGTGGATGAAATCTATGAAGGTGTTTACCGGGAAAAAATATATGTCCCCGAAAAATATCCTTTTGCCCAACTGCCTGCCGCACCGGTAAAGGGCGAAGTGGAAATCGACCTGATCAGGCATGAAGGCAGTGTAGAAGTAACAGTAAAGGGAGGAGGAAGAAAAATGGCGAAAAACGACGGTGCTTACGTCATTTTCCGGGCAGCAGACGGAGAGACTCATATTCTTCCGGCACACCACACCCAACGCCCTTTACACCGCCTGCTGATCGACCGGTCTTACTATTATCCCGAAGCCCGGATAGACCCCTATGTGAACGGTTATTTCAAGGCCGCGGAGTTCGATATAGAAGTGGGAGTCATAGAAGGGAAAAATCAATACCGGCTTCTAACCGGAAAACAGTTACGTTTGTAATCAAATTTTGTATCCGAATAATTTTTATCACTAAACAAGTATCTGAAAAATGGCAAAGTTAAATTTTGGAGGAGTAGAAGAGGACGTAGTAACCCGTGAAGAATACCCCCTTGAAAAAGCTCAGGAGTTTCTGGCAAACGATACGATAGCAGTTATCGGCTACGGCGTTCAGGGCCCGGGCCAAAGTTTAAATCTTCGCGATAATGGTATCAATGTAATAGTAGGTCAGAGAAAAGGCGGCAAAACCTGGGACAAGGCTGTTTCCGATGGCTGGGTTCCGGGCGAAACGTTGTTCGAGATAGAGCAGGCCCTGGAAAAAGCCACCATCATCTGCTACCTCCTTTCTGATGCAGCCCAGATAGAGCTTTGGCCTACCGTAAAGAAATATCTTACCGCCGGTAAGTCGCTTTATTTCTCACATGGCTTCGGTATTACCTATAAAGATCAGACCGGTATTATCCCCCCGGCCGATGTTGATGTGTTCCTGGTAGCTCCCAAAGGATCGGGCACTTCGTTGCGCCGCCTCTTCGTAGAAGGGAAAGGGCTTAACTCATCCTTTGCCGTGTTCCAGGATGCAAGCGGGAAAGCGCGTGAAAAAGCTATCGCCCTGGGTATAGGCGTTGGCTCCGGATACCTGTTTGAAACTGACTTCTACCGCGAGGTGACTTCCGACCTGACAGGTGAAAGAGGTACGCTGATGGGTGCTATCCAGGGTATTTTCGCGGCCCAGTACGAAGTACTTCGTGAAAACGGGCACTCACCTTCCGAAGCTTTCAATGAAACTGTCGAAGAACTTACCCAATCGCTGATGCCGCTCGTTGCTGAGAACGGTATGGACTGGATGTATGCCAACTGCTCCACTACGGCCCAGCGCGGTGCGCTCGACTGGTGGAAGCCGTTCCACGACGCTACAAAACCGGTTTTCGAAAAACTCTACAATTCGGTAAAATCAGGTAATGAAGCAAAAATCTCTATTACCCGGAACTCGCAGCCCGACTATCGCGAAAAGCTCGAGGAAGAACTGAAAGAGCTTCGTGAATCTGAAATCTGGCAGGCCGGCGCTACCGTAAGGAGTCTGCGCCCGGAGCGTAACTAATAGCTGTCAGCTATCAGCAGTCAGCTATCGGCAGTCAGCCTCGGGGTCACCTTGGCTGATAGCTGATCTCTGACCGCTGATAGCTGATAACCACTTCATCAACATTAATAATACTTACCGTGAATTCCTCTCCTGATGCCGAAAGCTATCCGGTTCTTGAAAATATCAGGCTGGCGGCCGAAAGGCTAAAGAATATCATTCCCCGTACTCCTCTTACGCTGAATGCAAACCTTTCCGAAAGGTATGGCGCTTCGGTCTACCTCAAGCGCGAAGACCAGCAGATCGTTCGTTCCTATAAAGTACGGGGCGCCTATAATAAGATGGTGGGTCTCTCCAAAGAGGACCTGCAGAAAGGCGTAGTCTGCGCCAGTGCAGGCAACCACGCGCAGGGCGTGGCTTTTGCCTGCAGGAAAATGGAGGTAAAAGGCACTATTTTCATGCCCACTACCACACCCACCCAAAAAGTACAGCAGGTCGGTATGTTTGGCAAAAACTGGGTAGATATCAGGCTGACAGGCGATACTTTCGACGATTCTTACAAGGCTTCGCTCGAGTTTTGCCAGCAAACCCGTTCCATATTCGTCCATCCGTTTGACGACATAAGTGTTATCGAAGGCCAGGGAACCGTAGGGCTGGAAATCCTGGAGGACGCCAATTTCAAGATTGACTATCTGGTGTTGCCCGTCGGAGGCGGAGGGCTCGCGGCCGGGGTATCTACCGTATTCAGGCAGTTGTCTCCGGCTACCAGAATAATCGGTGTCGAACCGGAAGGTGCTCCCGCTCTTCTGGAATCGCTGAAAGCAGGGAAAGTGGTGGAACTCGCAGAAATCGACAAATTTGTCGACGGGGCCGCCGTAAAGCGGGTCGGCAACCACACCTTTGCTATATGCCGCGAGAACCTCGACGAAGTACTCCTTATCCCTGAGGGAAAAGTCTGCACCGCCATTCTTCAGCTTTATAATGAAGAAGCGATTGTAGCAGAACCTGCCGGAGCGCTCAGTGTAGCCGCCCTGGATTCGCTCAAAGATAAAATTGCCGGCAAAAACGTAGTCGTGATCGTAAGCGGCGGCAACAACGACATCACCCGTACCGAAGAGATCAGGGAGCGCTCAATGTTGTATGAAGGACTGAAGCACTACTTCATCATCCGTTTCCCGCAGAGAGCCGGAGCGTTGCGGGAGTTTCTGAATGTACTGGGCCCCGACGACGATATTGCCCGGTTCGAATACATTAAGAAAACAAACAGGGAACAGGGGCCTGCTATGGTCGGGATCGAATTGAAGCGCAGGGAAGACTACCAGCCGCTCATCAGCAGGATGAAAAACGCAGATATTGTCTTTGAGTATGTAAATGATCAACCCGATCTGTTTCGCTACCTCGTTTAGGCTCACGGGCTGCAGACTACTTGTCAGGCCCTTACAGGACACCATACTTTGTTTCTTTTTTTATATATTGCGCAGAAACAACATCTTCCTGCTCTACCGGGTACAATATAAAAACAACCTCAGCAGCCTACAAAAATTGAGATCCCGAGTTATTTTATATGGAAAATGCCTTTCTCCTTCTATACATTGTTCTGATAATTGCATTTGCTGCCTATTCACAGTATAAGAACACAAGTTTTATCGAATTTGCCGCCCGGCATTCCGAAGTTCTGCTGGCCGGTTTGTTTCTTACTGCTGGACTGGCTATACGATTCCACTTATTTTCATTTGAGTCTGTAGACTACCGTGACGCGTTCCTACCCTGGTACAAACAACTGGGCGGGCTGCGCGGAATGCGTGAATTTGCCACCATAACAGACTATACGCCTTCTTATGTCTATTTACTGGCATTCCTGGCTGAATTTAACCTAAGCCCCCTGCTGGGTATGAAGGCGGTGTCTGTAATGTTCGACGTGGCGCTGGCAACCGGTGTGTGGCTGATCGCAAGAGAAATAACCGACCGCACTTCGCTCCTGCCCGTACTCTGTGCAGGAGCTGTCTTTATGTGTCCCACTGTATTCAGCAACTCGGCTTTCTGGGGACAATGCGATGTAATCTACGCTACTTTTATCGTCTTTTCTTTCCTGGCAGTGATTCGTCAGAAATATTTGTGGGCTGTATTTTTGTGGGGCGCAGCATTCGCATTCAAGATCCAGAGCATTTTTATCCTGATTCCGTTTCTTGTACTTTTTCTCCAGGGACAAATAAAGACGACGCAGTTCCTGCTGCTCCCGGTAGCCTACATTGTGATGGGTATCCCGGCATTTCTTTTAGGGGCTCCTTTGGCCGATGTGGCCCTTGTTTACATAAAACAGGCAGGTAATTACCCTACTTATGCGCTCAATGCACCTTCTGCCTATGCCATGCTCGTAGGTGTGCCATGGATGGAATCATTAAAATCCGCAGGTATTACGCTGGCCATGTTTGCAGGGGTATTCATCAGCCTTATGGTGGTGTTTTCCAAAAAAAATCTCACACAAACACAACTGGTGCTACTGATGTTTTTGTCGGTACTGCTTTTCCCTTTTATACTGCCTAAAATGCATGAACGCTACTTTTACCTGGCAGATGTCTTCAGTATCCTTTTTGCTTTTTGTTACAGGAAGTACTGGTATATTCCGATTTTTGTCGTATTTGCTTCCTATTGCGGCTACTACCCCTTTCTCTTCGGGATAGAGCTGATCGATATGAAATTTGCAGCTCTGCTGATCTTTATTGCTCTGCTGATCGTTCTCCATCTTACATACAAAGAGCTTAGCAGCACACAGACGGCAGCGGGAGAAGAGTCTTAGTTGTCCTTGTCGCAACCTACCAGGCTCCTTGCTATGAACAATAATTTTTTGAAGCCAGCATCGATGTCAAAAATACATAAGCTCCTTACATTCATATTACTGATTTCAGGCTTTCAAGCCAATGCGCAGTTTCAGAAACACGCCCGTTTTGAATACAGTACATCTGCCGCTACAGCAAACGTCGGCGATGAAATCGACCTGATTTTCCGCGCTACCATCGATAAAGACTGGTATCTCTACTCTTCGGATATCGACCCGGATCTGGGACCGACCCCGACCACGGTGACCTTCGAAGAGCACCCTTCCTTCCAACTGATCGGGAAACTTGTACCCGTAGGCGCCCAGAAAAAATTTGATAAAATATGGGAGGCAGAGATTACCTATTTTGAAAGAAGGGCCACCTTCAGGCAGAAAGTTAAAATACTCGCGAAAAATCCCGTTATAAAAGGGGAAGTAGGCTTCCTGACCTGCAGCAACGTTTCGGGCCTGTGTGTTCCCGGAGATGATGAGTTTACCATAGCAGGCCTGCAGGTTTCCGACGCCGCGCCTGCTTCACCCGCAACACCACGCGAAGAGAAAACACCTACGCCTGCGGCCACGGCAGAGAAAGATGCTGTGGAAAAAGTACAACCCTCTGAAAATACCGATACCGCCAAGGTTGTTGAAACCGCCCCCGTCCCGTCTCCTCCGGCTGATACCCTCTCCGTCGGCAGCATTCAGCCGGAAGGTGGTGAAAGCAAAGAAAGCACCTCTCTATGGACTTTTGCACTCACTGCATTTCTCGCAGGACTCGCTGCCCTGCTCACTCCCTGTGTATTCCCGGTGATCCCGATGACGGTCACTTTCTTTACCAAACAAAAGGACGGAAAAAAGAAAGCGCTCCTTTACGGATCCTTCATCATCCTCATTTATACATTTATAGGCGTAATTGTTTCTAGGCTTAACGGGCCTGCCTTTGCCAACTTCCTGAGCACGCACTGGATTCCCAACGTGTTCTTCTTCCTCGTGTTCTTCCTGTTTGCACTGTCGTTCCTGGGCATGTTCGAGATCGTTCTCCCCTCTTCTTTAGTCAACAAAATGGATTCCAGGGCCGATCAGGGCGGAATGGTAGGTGTTTTTTTCATGGCTTTCACACTCGTGCTGGTGTCTTTTTCCTGCACAGGGCCGATAGCCGGAAGCATCCTCGTTGCATCTGCAGGCGGGCAGGTTCTGAAACCGATAGTCGGTATGATCGCGTATTCTGCCGCTTTTGCTATCCCTTTTACACTTTTTGCACTTTTCCCCGACTGGCTGAAGAAACTGCCCAAATCGGGCGGATGGCTGAATACCGTAAAGGTCGTGCTGGGCTTCCTGGAACTGGCGCTGGCGCTGAAATTTCTCAGTATCGCCGACCAGGTCTACCATTGGCGCATCCTTGACCGGGAAGTCTTCCTGGCATTCTGGATAGTGATTTTTTCTTTCCTTGGCCTCTACCTCCTCGGGAAAATCAGGACACCCCATGATTCGCCGGTAGAGAAGTTGAGCGTGCAGAGGATACTGCTTTCCATTGTGTCGTTCACTTTCGTGGTATACATGATGCCGGGTATGTGGGGAGCTCCTCTGAAAGCCCTTGCAGGCTATCTGCCCCCTCAAACCACTCATGACTTCGACCTCGGCAAGATCGCCACCCGCCCGGGTCCCGATTATCTCCAACTCCATTCCGAACCGGTTAAATATTCGGATTTATTCAAGCTGCCTCACGGCCTCACCGGTTATTTCGAGCTTCAGCAGGGACTTGAAAATGCCCGCAAGGCCAACAAGCCGGTGTTTATCGACTTTACAGGTCATGGCTGCGTAAACTGCCGTGAAATGGAAGCCAGGGTCTGGAGCCATCCTGAGGTACTGAGCAGGTTGAAAAAGGACTTTGTTATCGTAGCGCTCTACGTAGACGATAAGACCAGGCTACCCGAAGAGGAATGGTATACTTCCTCTTTCGACCAGCGGGTTAAGAAAACAATAGGTGCCCGTAACGGCGATATACAGATCGTGAAATATAACAACAATGCGCAGCCCTATTACTGCATTGTCGACCACGACGGGAATCTCATGGTGCCGCCGGTCGACTATGACCTCGACCCGATCAGGTTTGTAAACTTTCTCGAAAGAGGGAAGAAGGCATTTGAAAGCAAATAGTCTTTTTAAGCCCAGCTCTTTCCCGTCTCCCGACGGTGAAAGAGCGAAAGCCGGTCTCGGACCGGCGAAAAAAGATCATCCTTTATCAGGTCAAAGACCTGATATCTCCCTCCCATCGTCCGACGAGGGAGAGCCCAATCTCCCGCGGTTAAATCACCGGAAGAGCAAAAACAGCACCAGGATCAACAACGCAGCCAGAACAGCTATATACCATTTGTAGTAAACCACCCTGATCCCCAATGTATCCAGCTTCGACTGCCAGGGATCCATTTCTTTTACCTGGTCGATAGAGGAACGTATCCGTCCCCAGATCGAATTGACGTCATCTTCGGACAATGACTCATCCGGTTTCCACTCAGACGATATGCGGACCAATTCGGAAGCCTCCGCTACCGTACTGCGCATCTGGGGAAATTTCTTCAGCCAGTTCTCCCAAAAAGACCGGATAGGGGCATCATCAGGAAATTTCACCCATCTGATAAAAAGACGTTCCATTGCCAACTCCTCTGCTGAATATTCTGAAAATGGTTTCATCGTTGCTGGTGGTGACGGCTTCAATTTAACTTAGGGCTGATTTGGGATAGCAGCAGATATTCCCCGGCATAAGGCTGAATATCGCAGAAGTATTTCCTCTCTGAATTTTTAATAGCTAAAGGGAATTAAGAACAGGATTTACTGCTTGAATTCAATAATGATATTAACCGGCATATGATAAAAAAGAGGTTCTCCGCATCCGAAGAACCTCTTTTTTATCGAAAACCGTAAATTTTACTCGTCGCTTTCTTCCAACTCGCGGTAGGCCAGGATCCCTCCCAGCACATTCCTCACATTCTGGAATCCCTGCCCCAGCAGGAATTGCTTCGCGCGGTCGCTGCGCGCCCCCGAACGACAATGTATAAGTACTTCCTGATCCTTAAGTTCCGCCAGCTCCGGGAGCCTTGACGGGAGCTCCCCAAGCGGGATCAGGTAGGCACCGAGATTATCAGCTTCATACTCATGCTCTTCCCGGACATCGATGAGGTTTAACTCCTCCCCCGATTCAAGCCTGTCTCTAAGTTCTTCAACTGTTATATCCATTTCTTTCTTCAGAATAATTGGGTTCCTTGTCTATTGACTGTTTTCAAATTTTAAAATCGCCTGTCTACAGCACCGTTTTAATTTTCAGCATCATCCTGTCCGGGTTCAGTCACCCAGATGTCTATTTCCTCACCGATACGAATGCTGTGACCGGCAACGGGGTTCTGCTTGACTATAGTACCCGGCCCCTGGTCTTCTTTTGCCGGTACCACAAGCCTCTGTCCTATCTTCAGTCCCGCCCCGATAATCTGGAACTCTGCTTCATCCTCCGCCATTCCTACTACCGAAGGAGCCGGAAAAGTAGTGTTCCCTAACCCGTTACCCACTTCCAGGTCGATCCTCGATCCTTTGGGTACATCTTCACCCGGCACTATTTCCTTCCCATTGTAAAACTGTTTCAATACCGATCCGTGAGCCAGGTCAGGCACATAACGCAGCGCACCCAGTAAGAGCCCGTTGCTCTTCAGAAGCAGCTCAGCGCTTTTGTGCGACATATCGGTCACTTTCGGCATCTTGATGACCGGAACGGTCTGCATCACCACGGTGACGTATATTTTCCGGCCTTCCTTCACCTTGGACCCTGGTTTCGGATACTGACTGATGACCGCCAGCGGCGGCAGGTTGGTTACAAATGTACAGTCACTCACTTCGTAGTTCAGATCCCGCTCATCGAGAAACTTCCCGATCTTGCGCACATCCATCTTCTGCACGTCGGGCACGGTCACTGATTGACCGTGGTTAGTTGTAAAAGGTAGGTATACAAAGAAAAAGGCAAGAAAAAAGACCAGTATCAATGCTATGACAATACCGATATGGGTCAGTAGATCTTTGAGGGAATTGGTACTAATCTTGGCCATTTATGTTCAGGTACATGCAATTTTTGAACGGTAAATTTAGCAGTAATATTTTATCAGCCAACAAACTGTTGCTTATCGCGCTGCAGCAGCTTCTGAATGTACTTCCCCAGGATATCGAATTCCAGATTTACCTTATCTCCTACAGCCAGCGAATGGAAATTGGTATGCTCAAAGGTATAGGGAATGATCGCTACCCGGAAAGCACCCTCTTCCGAGTCGATGACGGTAAGACTGACGCCGTTTACACAAATTGAGCCTTTCTCCACGGTTAGGTGGTTGTGCCCGGCCGTATCATAGGAAAAGCTGAACAGCCAGCTTCCGCCGCGGTCTTCTATGCCGGTACAGGTCCCGGTCTGATCCACATGGCCCTGTACGATATGGCCGTCGAACCTGCCGCCGGCCGGCATACACCTTTCCATGTTCACCTTACTGCCGGGCCTCAGTTGGCCTAGATTCGTCTTCTTCAGGGTTTCTTCAACTGCCGTTACCCCGTATGTATCGCCCTCAATACCGGTCACCGTAAGGCAGACGCCGCTGTGACTGACGCTCTGATCCACTTTCAGCTCAGAGGCCATGGACGACTTCAGTGTAAAATCAATATTGGTGCCGGTTTCCCTGACGGATACCACTTCGCCTATTGTTTCAATAATGCCGGTAAACATACAAAGGTGGTTTGCGATGGATGAATGCAAATTTACGAAGCCCCGGGTTAAAACCCCGGGCTATTCAGTAAGAATAGGGATATAACCTATATTTGCAATTCAGAAGGTATTTTAATCATTTGCCGTCCTATGTTCAAAAACAAAGTCATGCGCTACAGCACCATCGCCATGGTTGTGGCTATAGTCGCATATTTCCTGGTTGAAACCTTTTCTCCTCAAAAAAACGTTCCGGGCATTGTCTACACCAGCCAGCTGAACCCCGCCACTTATGCAAGCCTGCTTGCTGACGACAGGCGCGATACACAGAAATGGTTTCTTACTTCCGACGACTCCCCGATTGAAAATCCGGATGAGTTTAAAGGATTGTCATTTTTTGAACCCGATCTGAAATTCAGGGTCGTGGCCGATGTAGAGCCATTCAAAGGTGAGGATAAGATTCTCGAAATACAGAATACGGACGGCTCAGTAGATACCTATGAAAAACACGCTTATGTCCGTTTTGAAATCAACGATTCCCCGCAGAAGCTCCTTCTTCTCAAGCATGAAGGATTACTTTCACTGATGTGGAAAGACGGTACCAGCGGCAAGACATCTTACGGAGGAGGGCGGTACCTGGATTTTTCACTTTCCGACATAAAAGGCAACCAGATCGTTATAGATTTCAACAAAGCCTATAACCCCTACTGCGCTTACAGCCCGAAATATGCGTGTCCTCTTCCCCCGGCAGAAAACACTTTGACCGAATCGATCACTGCCGGCGAAAAATTTACAGCAGAAAAATAGTAGTTTTGTATTTTTCCGGCTTCAGACGGCCTTTTCATACAGAAAGACTTTATAACCGGCTGATTGCCAGTATTTATTTACAGAAAGTTTTTTGAGCTGACAGCGGATAGCTTACGGCTCAAAGCTATTTTATCTCAATTTTAACAAGTGAAAATATCGTACAATTGGCTTAAAGAGCTGATAGCATTTGAAGAATCTCCGGAAGAACTAGGCAGTCTGCTTACAGCTACCGGGCTGGAAGTGGAAGGCATCGAGGAAAAAGAGAGTATAAAAGGCGGGCTCAGAGAGGTGGTCATAGGAAAGGTCCTGACTTGTGAAAGACACCCCAATGCAGATAAGCTGTCAGTAACTACGGTCGACGTCGGGTTGGAATCTCCTCTTAACATCGTTTGCGGAGCGCCTAACGTAGCTGCCGGGCAAAAAGTGATCGTCGCCAAAGTCGGAGCAGAGCTATATCCTGCCGGCCAGGCCGAGCCTTTCAAAATAAAAAAAGCTAAAATAAGAGGCGCCGAATCGGAAGGAATGATCTGTGCGGAAGATGAGCTCGGGATCGGACATTCGCACGACGGGATCATGGTCCTGGAAACCGATCTGCCGGTAGGAACTCCAGCCTCCAGCTATCTCAAGCTGGAGCAGGACTACACGATTGAAATCGGGCTGACGCCCAACCGGGCCGATGCAGCTTCCCATTTCGGGGTTGCCCGCGATATCAAAGCCGTGCTGAACAAGCCGGTCAACCTGCCTCCGTTGGACACGCTCAAAGCAGGCAACCGTGATTTTCCGGTAACGGTAGAAATTCATAACCACGAGGCGGCTCCGCGTTATACCGGCCTGACCATGACCGGGCTGACAGTAGCCGAATCACCCGGGTGGCTGAAGCAAAGACTGGAAACGATAGGCCTACGTCCGATCAACAATATTGTCGACATTACCAATTACGTTTGTCACGAGCTGGGCCAGCCGCTTCATGCTTTTGACTACGAGAAAATAGCAGGCCGGAAAGTTGTTGTCCGTACCTTCCCCGACGGCACTGAATTTACTACGCTCGACGGGGTCAAAAGGAAGCTCCGGCATAATGACCTGGTCATCGGAGACGCCGAAAAGCCTATGTGCATAGCAGGGGTATTCGGCGGAGAGGAATCGGGTGTAACAGGTGCCACCACCACGATTTTCCTCGAATCCGCTTATTTCTCCCCGGAATGGGTACGGCGGACATCCCAGCATCATTCCCTTAAAACCGATTCCTCTTTCCGTTTCGAGCGCGGCACCGATCCCAATATGCCCGTCAACGCCCTGAAGCGTGCGGCGATTCTCATACAGGAAATTGCCGGCGGGACAGTTTCTTCGGAGACGATCGATATCTATCCGAGACCAATCGAAAACTTCAAGGTTGCGGTCAAGTATAAAAACGTAGACCGGCTGATTGGTAAAAAGCTGGACCGGTATAAGATTCAGAAGATCCTTTTCAACCTGGACATCCGGTTTGAAAAAGAAGATGAAGACGGCTTCCTCGCGGTCGTGCCGCCTTATCGTGTCGATGTACAAAGAGAAGCCGATATCATCGAAGAGGTCCTGAGGATCTACGGTTTCGATAATGTTGAGCTCTCGGAAGACCTGAAAAGTGACTTTCTGTCTCCCTTCCCCACCAAAGATCCCGATGAGCTCGCACTCAGGACAGGCGGTATGCTGGCTGCAAACGGATTTTACGAGATCATTAACAATTCGCTCGTAAAGCCTTCCTTACAAAGCGCGCTTGCAGATGAACTCCCGGGAGAAGAAGTAAAAATCCTGAACTACTTCAGCGAGGACCTGTCTGTCCTGCGCCGCACCATGTTGTTTTCGGCCCTTGAAACGGTGGCATACAATATCAACAGGCGACAGAAGAACCTTAAGCTGTTTGAATTCGGGAAGGTTTACTCACTGGAAAACGGCAAATACCTTGAGAAGAACATCCTGTCGCTGACCATGACAGGGCAGAATGTACATGAAAGCTGGTTCGCCCCTGCCAGGCCGTTGGTATTTCACGACCTGGCGCTTGGCGTAAATAACGTACTGGCGTGTTTGCGTACGGGTCAGGTGAGTTCTGAAAAGTATAGCGGCAGGCAATTCTCGCAGGGAGTGGTATGGAGTGCCGGCAACAAGCAGTTGGGCCGCCTGGGCCTGGTATCTCCCGACCTGGCCAAACTTGCGGGTGTGAAGGCCGACGTCTACTTTGCCGAGCTCGACTGGGATTTTCTCGTAAAAAAATACAGCGGATCTGTCGATTATAAGGAAGTTTCCCGGTTCCCGGAGGTAAGAAGGGATCTTTCGCTGGTAATTGACAAAAACATCACCTTCGACTCGCTGGAACGCCTTGCGCGCAAAGTAGAGAAAAAGCTCATCAAAGACATCAACGTCTTTGATGTATACGAGGGATCGAACCTGGACGGGAGAAAGGCTTATGCGCTGAGCTTTACCCTGCAGGACGAAACGCACACGCTTACCGACCAGGAGATCGACCGCGTTATGCAAAAACTGATGAGCGCTTACGAATCGGAGTACAATGCAGTAATCAGAAAATAGGTAATGGCTCAAAACATTTCCCAGAAAGATCTGAAGGCCCTTCTGGTGGCATTTGATGCGAAGCTCCAGATACTGCTGAATGAGCAGACCAGGCTCAAGTGGGAAATGAAAGACCTTAAGGAGAAAAACCAGGTATTAAAAGAAGAGAATACCCGTTTCAAAGCAGAGTACCAGGAAATAAAGAAAAAACACAGGCAATTAGAAAGGGATTTTAATAGATCCAGATTTTTTGCTAAAATTGTAACAAATAAACTGACGCCAACAGGTGGTATTTCAGAATTGAAGGAAGTCATTGATCATTATATACAGGATATTGACGCTGTCATTCTCAAATTAAAACAAACCCTATAATCGGGAAAGAGCGTGGAAGAGCATGTAACGGTTTTTTTTAAAGTTATGGACAGGGGGTTCAATTTACATGTCCCCGCTGACCAGGAGCAGTACTACATCCGCGCGAAAGAATCTTTTAAGCGTTTTGTCGAAAAATACAAGGCTAAAGGACACGACGAGATGGAAGCTATAGCTCTCACTTCCATAGATAGCATTGTGAGTTTACAGCGTAATTACGATCAATTGGAAAAGCAGAAGCAACACCTTGCTAATATGATAGCACTATGGGACACCAAGGTAGAGAAATCCTTAAAAAACTAGCGTTATAGGCAATTTGGTATAGCTGTTCCGATCTTCTTTGAATACCTACCTGTTGAAATCGGTGTTTAACTTAAAACACATTTCACTTATCAGGTAAAAATATGTCAGAGTACGTATTATTAGTGCTTGCCGTCCCCGTCGCGTTGGTAGCAGGGTTATTTATCGGCAAAATGGTCTTTAAACGCTCGTTCCAGCACAAGGAGGCCGAAGCGGAAAAGCGCGCCGAGGAAATCATCAAAAATGCCGAAATAGTTGCTGAAAACACCAAAAAGGACAGGATTCTCGAAGCAAAGGAAAAATTCCTGAAACTAAGAGCCGAATTCGAGGAAGAAAGCAACCGTAAACGCAACCTGCTCAACACCAACGAGCAGAAACTTCGCCAGAAAGAGCAAACCCTCTCCCAGTCTCTCGAGCAGAACAAGCGCCGCGAAGCAGAGCTTGAAAATCTGAAAAACAATCTTTCCCAGCAGCTTGAAATCGCTACCTTAAAGCGTGAGGAAGCGGAAAAAAACCTGAAGTTGCAGGTATCCCAGCTAGAAAAAATCGCCAATCTGACTGCCGACCAGGCCCGGGAACAACTGATGGACGCTCTTAAGGCTGAAGCCGATTCGAGGGCTGCTTCTTATGTGAAAGCCGTAATGGAAGAGTCGAGGCTGACTGCTACGAAAGAGGCTAAAAAAATCGTCATCGAAACCATCCAGAGGACGGCAGCGGAGAATGCAATTGAGAACTGTGTCTCTGTTTTCAACATTGAAAACGACGATATAAAAGGCAAGATCATCGGCCGCGAAGGGCGTAATATCCGTACGCTTGAGGCAGCTACCGGTGTAGAGATCATAGTAGACGATACCCCCGAGGCAATCGTGATCTCCGGTTTTGATCCGGTCCGCCGGGAAATAGCGCGCCTTTCCATGCACCGGCTCGTGCAGGACGGCAGGATCCACCCCGCCCGTATCGAGGAGATAGTCGCTAAAACAAAGAAAAATATCGAGGACGAAATTGTCGAAATCGGGGAAAGAACGGTTATAGACCTGGGCATCCACGGGCTTCACCCGGAGCTTGTCAAAATGATAGGCAGGATGAGGTTCAGATCTTCCTACGGGCAGAACCTGCTGCAGCACTCCAGGGAAGTGGCTAAGCTGTGCGCCACTATGGCCGCCGAGCTGGGGCTTAATGCCAAGCTCGCCAAAAGAGCCGGCCTGCTGCACGATATCGGCAAGGTATGGCATGAAGAATCGGAGATGCCCCACGCTATTCTCGGGATGGAGCTGGCCAAGAAATATAAAGAGCATCCTGAAGTCTGCAACGCCATCGGAGCACACCACGATGAAATCGAAAAAACCAGTATGATCTCACCGATCATCCAGGTTTGTGACGCCATATCGGGGTCTCGGCCCGGCGCCCGCAGAGAAATGATGGAATCGTATATCCGCCGTCTGAAAGACATGGAAAACCTGGCGCTTTCGTTTGAAGGTGTAGAAAAATGCTATGCTATACAGGCGGGCCGTGAGCTTCGTGTAATTGTAAACTCGGAAAATATCACTGACGAAAAGGCCAGCCTGCTGTCATTCGACATTTCTCAGAAAATAGAAAAAGAAATGCAGTACCCCGGGCAGATAAAGATCACGGTAATCCGCGAAATGCGGTCTGTGGCGTACGCCCGATAAAAAGTTTATGCCGTACCAGATGGCCTATTCAGATCTCTCTCCCGAAGAAAAGCTCGGCATAAAAACGCTCGGAGAATTGATAACTTCCGGCTACCAACCCGTCACGGTAAAGGAAGAGCTACGCCGTAACCTTATCCTGAAAATCCGGCGTGGAGAGCCTGTTTTTTCAGGCATCTGGGGATACGAAAATACCGTGATCCCCGATGTCGAAAGAGCAATCCTGTCCATGCATAATATCAATTTCCTAGGCTTACGCGGACAAGCTAAAACCCGGATGGCCAGGTCTATGACGGGTCTTCTCGATGAATATGTACCGGTACTGGAAGGCAGTGATCTTAACGAGGACCCGCTCCGGCCGCTTACCAAAAGTTCTGCGACGCTACTGGCGGAAAAAGGGAATGATACCCCGGTCAGCTGGCTGCATCGCGAAGAACGATATACGGAAAAGCTTGCTACTCCCGACGTTTCGGTGGCCGATCTCATAGGCGATGTAGACCCGATCAGGGCAGCTACACTCAAGCTCCCGTATTCGGATGAAAGGGTAATCCATTTCGGGCTCATTCCCCGCGCAAACAGGGGTATCTTTGTCATCAATGAATTGCCCGACCTCCAGGCCAGGATCCAGGTTGCTCTGTTCAATATACTTCAGGAAGGCGATATACAGATCAGGGGCTTTAAATTCAGGCTCCCGCTCGATATACAGTTTGTTTTTACTGCGAACCCTGAAGATTACACCAACAGGGGGAGTATTGTCACACCCCTTAAAGACCGCATCGACAGCCAGATAGTCACGCACTACCCGCTGACTATAGAAATGGGGAAAAAGATCACCGGCCAGGAAGCCAGGGTCAAAGAAGAGCAGCGTACCGTTGTCAACGACCTGATCAAAAACCTGATCGAACAAATTGCATTCGAGGCCCGGAACAGCGAATACGTAGATAAAAAAAGCGGAGTATCGGCACGCATGACCATATCGGCATACGAAAATCTTCTCAGCGCAGCCGAACGTCGCAGCCTTCAGAATGGTGAAACGGAGAGCTATGCGCGTATTTCCGACCTGTATCACACGGTACCTTCCATCTGCGGCAAGGTAGAGCTTGTTTATGAGGGAGAGGTCGAAGGACCGGTGATCGTAGCCCAGAACCTCATCGGAAGAGCCATCAGGTCGGTATTCAAGACTTATTTTTCCGACCTGGAAAAGTCTAAAAAAGATCTTGATCCCAGGGCCCGGAAAATAATTGAATGGTTCGGGTCGGGCCACCAGATCGCGATCTCCGATAACCTCACTAACACCGAGTACCGTGCCCGCCTCAAAACCATCGACGGTTTAGACGAATATGTAGAGACCTACCTGCCCGATTCTCCACCGGAAGAGCAGCTGTTATTCATGGAATTCGCTCTGCATGGATTCGCAGAATTTTCCAGGATAGGCAGGCGCATACTCGACGACGGTTCCGATTTCAGGGATCTGCTGGACACTATGCTGCCCAATGCCGATGATTTTGATGAAGACGACGAGGACTTTTTTGAGAATGACCGGGATAAGTTCTGAAAATATATCACATGAACTTTCGTGAGATACAGATAGAGCTTTCTAAAAACAAAACCCTATACTATCTCCGGGATCTGCTGAGAGCAGCTATTCCAAAGCAAATATGGGAGTCTCGCCTGGAAAGCCGTTTAAAGACCATAGACCGGTTTTCAGAAAAGGAGCTTCTTGACCGGGTAGACTATTACAACAAACTAAGCAGCTTCATGTCTCCCGACCACCTGCCGACCAGGCTGGCGGATATCCGCAAAATCAAAGCACCAAGTTCCTACCTGATCGATACGCTGGAATACACCAGGTATTTTCCCGGTCATTTAAAAGCTACGTTCTGCTTCGGTGATGTTATTCACGTTTCTCCGCGGCCTACGATTCAGAAATCAAGACCCATTTCGTCCGGCAACGCGAATGCCATCCTGC
Source organism: uncultured Cytophagales bacterium (assembly GCA_964559125.1). Classification (GTDB taxonomy): domain Bacteria; phylum Bacteroidota; class Bacteroidia; order Cytophagales; family Spirosomataceae; genus Ravibacter. The sequence continues at coordinate 44,652 of CAZLGW010000014.1, read as the reverse complement.
TGAACCTTGACAAAAAAAGGCACTTCCTGTTTATAAAAGACCCGATAAGCTACGAAGATAAGCTGGATATGCTGATTGGCCGCGGAGTCTTTACCCAGCCTCACAGGATAGATTTCATGGAAAAGCATTTCGGGAACCCGTTGCTCGACCTGGGTCAGGTAAATAAAAAAGGAGGAAACCCTTTATGGTTTAAGCCCAAAATCTCCATCTATAAGCATCTCAGGTATAAATTTATCCTGAGCCTGGAGGGGAATGACGTAGCGACCAATCTCAAGTGGATCATGTCTTCCAATTCCATAGCGGTAATGCCGAAACCCAAATACGAGACCTGGTTTATGGAAGGGCGATTAAAACCCAACGAGCATTATATACAGATAAAAGACGATTACTCCGACCTCCCGGAGGTGCTGGACTATTATATTAAAAATCCGGAGGAAGCAAAAAAGATAGCCCGGAATGCGCACGAATATGTAGCTCAATTCCAGGACCCCGAAAAAGAAGATCTGATCTCTCTCATGGTCCTGGAAAAGTATTTTCGCTTTACCTCGCAAAGGGAGTCTTATTAATCGGGATTCCCCTCGTCTGCGACGTTCGGCTCGCTTGTATCTACCAAAGCATCGGCATCCTGGTTGACTTTACCCCGGATCAGCGCCTCCAGCTTATCGGCCAGTTCGGGGTTATCCTTCAGGAGATCCTTCACCGAATCACGTCCCTGTCCGAGGCGGTTGCCTTCGTAGCTGAACCATGAGCCCGACTTTTTCACGATATCCAGCTCCACGGCCAGGTCCAGGATCTCCCCGACTTTCGAAATACCCTCTCCGTACATGATATCGAATTCTATCACCTTGAAAGGAGGGGCAAGCTTATTCTTAACTACTTTTACCCGTGTTCTGTTCCCCAGGATATTATCGCTACTCTCCTTGATCTGCCCTACCCTCCTGATGTCGAGCCTTACCGATGCATAATATTTAAGCGCGTTACCGCCTGTGGTGGTTTCAGGGTTTCCAAACATTACCCCAATCTTTTCACGAAGCTGGTTGATAAAAATACAGCAGCATCCTGTCTTGTTGATCACGCCGGTCAGCTTTCTCAGCGCCTGCGACATCAGCCTGGCCTGCAGGCCGACTTTACTGTCGCCCATCTCCCCTTCCAACTCCGCACGAGGCACTAAAGCCGCTACAGAGTCAATTACGATTATATCTATCGCACCGCTGCTGATCAGGTGCTCAGCTATTTCAAGCGCCTGCTCCCCGCTGTCGGGCTGAGAAATCAGGAGATTCTGAGTATCAATACCCAGCTTCTCCGCATAAGTCCTGTCAAATGCATGCTCGGCATCGACAATTGCCGCCAGGCCTCCGTTTTTCTGTGCTTCAGCAATACAATGCATAGCCAGGGTAGTCTTACCTGAAGACTCCGGGCCATATACTTCGACCACTCTTCCTCGCGGTACACCTCCTATGCCTAATGCCAGGTCCAATCCGAGCGACCCGGTAGAGATCACAGGTACATCCAGCACTTTGCTGTCGCTCAGCCTCATAACAGAGCCCTTACCAAAGGTTTTGTCTAATTTCTCAAGTGTAATCTGGAGCGCTTTCAGCTTATTTTCCTTGTCTGATGGTTGTGCCATTATCGCAAACTTAATTTTTGGGTTTCTAATGTAAATATAGCTTTTTATTTTAATATACTAATATAGTTGTATTATATTTTTCTGAAAGACAGGAGACCCGTTAAACCCGGCAATTAAAAAGCCGATCTGCATATCATGACAGACCGGCTTCGCTTATCATATCTTACGAACTTAATACTCCCAAAGACCGTGCTCCTTCTCCATCAGTTCCTGCTCAAACTGGAGCGACTTGATCAACCCCTCTTTTTCTCCCCTGTAAATGTCCAGGAAAGACTTATCCTCCGCATTGGAATACTTGGTGATCCTTCCCCAGAAAAGCCGGTTATCGAAGGCATCGGCCAGGTTCTTATGCTGTGCACTATTATGGTCGTTAAACCAGATATAACGCTTGGGATCACTACGGAAAAGGCGTTCTACATCCTTATATTTAAAAGATGCGATCGGCTTTTCCAGACCCAGCTCGGTCTGATCTGCGGGCAGCACGATAGTGATAGTCTGGATATCGAAATAGAGTCGTGAGCGCTTTTTATCAAAAACCCAATCCTCCTTAATTTCCAGCAGGCTCAACTGGTTGGGAAAAAACTCCTCCTCAACATTCGCTGCCAGGGCCTGCTGATTCCAGTCATCCTGAGCTTTAGACGTATCAGCCGTAGCGGGAGCAGGTTCGTTTTGGGCTGCTACCGTCTTTTTCTTGGGAGTACCCCATCCATCATCTTCTTCCTCTTCCTTCTTCTGCGCAGTAGCGGGAGCGCCCCAGCCATCGTCCTGAGACTGGGTTGCGGTATTGGCCTGCGGCTTATTATCCCAGCCGTCACTAGACTCCTGCTGACCAAAACCGGCAGCCAGCTCTTCGGCAGACAGACCTCCTCCCTGGTTCGGAACCAACAGGTTTTTGCGAAGCGACTCGGCATTCAGCAGTGTCTTACATGAGTCGTTTACATACGCATCGAGTAATCCGGCCTTTGCAGCCTCGAGCAGGTACCGGGTAATCTCGTTATTCATAGAGAACATAGGAAGGTTCTGCTTCTCCTTCAAATCCACTCTCCTCCACAAGGTTCTCTTCATCAGGATATCACTATCAGGTATAGGCCTTGACGAGAAAGAATTCCCGACTGAATCTGCTTTCTCCTGCGCCTGTACATTAAACGATGAAGCTGCCAGAACAGCTGCAATTCCTGCTATGTACTTTTTCATTAGCTTCAAGCTCTTCTTTTCAGATTATTTTTTACCTCCTTAATAACGATATATCTAGAAAATCATTTTAAAGGAATATATAAAATTGGAGTTCCCATCTCAACATTAGAAATGTCTCCTTTAAAATTCCTGCGCTGGACTCCTTTTACTTCGATCACGTACCGGTCTCCCGGCTGAGCCTGGGCTGCCAGGCTATTAATGGATCCACCACCATTCTGCAGATCAAGCGGACCGGCAATCCGCCGGGTGCCCCTCGCCAGGGATACTGTTATCTGCGATACCCTGAAATTCGCATCATCCGGTGAATAATTTTTGAAGCCTTCATCGGGAATAGCTACTACCTGTACAGATCTTACTGCTGAAGCAGACTCACCTTGAGTCAGGTTAGGCACACGTCCGGCAACTCTCAATTCGAGCGCAGGTTTTGGCACCCTGTTAACCTTAAACTGCTCCCTGCCAAGTACATTACCCTGGTTGCTTACGTTCAAAGAAACCTGCGCCTTGGTCGGTACAACGGTAATCTGCCCCTTCCCATTGTTGATAATTTCAGCGCCGTCTGCCGTAAAGCTGGGCGCCCACAAAGGCCCTAACGACGGACTCTGGATACTCAACTTGTTGGCACAACCGAAATAAAGCGGCGGCATGGTCCCGGTTTCGATCTGGTAGGTAGGTTTAGCAACAAAATATTCCTCTTCCAAACGATAAGTAGTATCTCTACCCGACGGAGTTGGGATTGTGATAGTACCCTGCAGAGTCCTCCTCGACAGGCCTTCGGCGTTATATTCACCTCCTCCCTGGGCAACAAACTCTATTTCACCAACACCGTTTGTCACCTGCAGCGGCGACCCGTTCAGGCTCATCCGCGGCGAAATACCCGAAGCCGAGGCGGCAATAAACATCTGCCCTTTAAACTTGGTCCCTGCTACCACTACTTTAGACTCTGCGCTCAACATGGCAAGTACGCGGTCAAACTTGATATCGGCGGCTCCAACCTTACTGGCAAGGTGGTTAAGCACCTCGCTTTCCACACGTCTGATATCTGCCTGTTTCTGGCTCAACACCGCAAGGGCTGCTGCAACAGGCGTTTCTCCAAAATTAAGATTAGCAAAATCTTTATTACGTTGATCTTTACTGTCTTTCGCAATGGGATCCTCGTTACCATCCAAAGCAAGGGGGGAGAATTTATGATCGGAATATTTTTCGATCGAAGCGATAAAGGCATTCAGCTTGTCTTTCAGCTCATAAGCCTTGCCGTTTTTATTTCCCCCTATCATTAATTCTCCTACCTTGGTCTCTTCCTGGGGATTTTTAATTGCTCCTTCCTCGTTATAGCCTCCGCCGGCAAACTCGATAATTTCTTTCTTCAGGCCATCCAGTTCAGACACAATTCCTCCGGTAAGCTGCCTTACTTCATCTGCCTGTTTGAGAATGGCCACATCCGCGTCCCGGTTTCCGGCCTTTTCTACAGCTGCTTTTATCTTTTGCTGGGTTTCGGAATTAAGCTGGTTAACAGCCGAAGTAGAAACCTCCAGTGAACTATTGAGGAGAATAAACTTTTCTATAATGGCTGAACTGACCTGCAATGCCAGCATCGCGGTCAGCACCAGGTACATCATCCCAATCATCTTCTGACGTGGGGTCTCTTTTCCACCTGCCATACGGTTCAGTGATTATTTTTCAGTGAGGAATTTTGATTTAACTGTTTACTTGTCTTATACCCACCCTATCAACCATTACCGCGCATAGCAGTAAGCATGTTACCGTATACTGTATTAAGAGAAGCGATATTTGAAGTAAGCTTGTTCAACTCATTCTTGAAGATCTGAGACTCCTTCGAGGCATCCGCAGTGTTTTCCATCGCCGTTTTCAGGTTTGAATAGAAAGAGTTCAACGCCTTCAGATGAGCCTGGGTATCCTGCAGCTGAAGCTCGTAAACTGTGTTAAGTGCATCCAGATTTTTAGTTACAGTCTTAAAGCGCTCCCTGTATTCCTGTGCATCTCTGGATGCGTCGGTCAGGGATGAAAGGGCGTTGATCGCCCCGCCGTAGGACTCATTCAGACTGTTCAGCGTGACAGAGGCAGATTTGACATTATCGGCATACTGTTTGGTAGCTACCGTAGCGTCGGTAAGCGTATTCAGGTTGCCAACCGTCTCGGTGAGATTTTTGAACCCTTTGCCCAGGTTCTCAAAAATTTCCGGAGTCACTTTGGCATTTGCCAGGGCATTATCCAACCCGGCGGTAAGACCTGCTCCGGCATTAGACCTGCTTACCTTCGGACCGGTATAGTCATCGGCAAGCTCAGGGTAAACACGTTCCCATTCCGGTTCTTTTGCCTTCTTCTGCACTGCTTCGGCCAGAGCATAAAAGAGGAATATCACAGCTTCTGTACCCAATCCTATCGTGAGCATGGTGCTACCCCCTTCCCAGTGCTGAATTTTAAAAAGTGCTCCTACAATTACAACGGCAGCACCCGCACTGTAGGCAACAGGCAATACTCTATCAAAAAAGAAACTTGAGCCGCTACTTTGAGCCATAAAATAAAATGTTAAACAGTGAAAAAATGGGGGTTATCCTATTAAATATAAATTTTCGGAAAGCAGCCTTACCTTACAGCCACTTTCCGATCAATCAATTCCAAAAAATTATCTCCGACTTGCACCCTTATGTCCCTCGATATTAAGCATTACGTTACGAAACCCTATATAGGCCCTCCGCTCGGTTTCGTACTCGTAACTCCGGGTGCCACTTTGTAGAAAATATGCTATATCTTTCCACGAGCCTCCTTTTACCACCTTTCTGGGCTCGTTAGGATCTTCGTGTTTCGGTGCCATATCCCAGGTAACTGAAAAAGCATTGTCTGCATAGGCATCCAACGTCCATTCTGCCACATTGCCCGCCATGTTATAGAGCCCGTAATCGTTAGGGTTGTAGGCATTTGCTGGAGCCGTATAAGGATAACCGTCGGCATCATAATTCCCTCGCTGGGGCTTAAAGTTAGCCAGGTAACACCCTTTGGCATTCACAGCATAAGGATTACCCCAAGGGTACTTAGCGCCTGCACGCCCGCCTCTGGCCGCCCATTCCCATTCCGCCTCTGTCGGAAGTTTGAATTCAGGCGAATTCATCAGCCCTTCCTTGCTCCTGTAGTCGTTATAGAGATTAGAACGCCACTTGCTGAAATAGTTGGCGGCGATCCAGCTAACACCCACCACCGGATAGGTATCGAAAGCCGGGTGCATAAAATAATATTCTACCATCGGGTCGCCGTTGGTATAGGTAAAATCGCGTTTCCAAACGGTTGTATCGGGATAGTACTCTTTCATGATTATATCTTCGCCCAATACCGAAATAGAGTCTGTAAGCAACGCATCGACAAACTGGCGGTATTCATGGTTGGTAATCTCTGTATCGTCCATGAAGAATGCCATGATGGTCACCCTTTTATTGAAGTTGGACATGGTAGCGGCAATATCCTCATCCGTCTGCCCCATCACAAAAGAGCCGGAAGGAATAGGGACCATACCGGCAGGGGTTGTCTGCTTATATCCTTTACGAAACGTTGCAGTCACCTCTCCATTGGTTACACCAGTATCATCGTTCTTCCCGCCACCAAATTTGTTTTTGATGAAACCGCAGCTCTGGATCATCATTACCCCCACTAAAACCCAACTAACCTGTACTCCCCTCCGAATAAACACGTTTAGCTTCATTTTATAAATCGCTATTGTATATAAACAGTACTATAAACGAGTTGTCTTGTTATTTAGTATGCGCTCTTTACCGGTTACCGAAACTTTTTCAACTCCACAAAACAGGTGCCGGTTCCAGGTAAAAAACTGCTGATCTGAACCAACAGGCGCCGTCCAAAATAGGACAAACCGCGCAAAGATAAAAGAACACTCAGGAATATTCTATTTCTTTTTACCTCAAATTCTAAAAAAACCGCTTTCCCTAAAACCTGAACCGGGGGGTACGGATGATACTTTTCTGTCCTGCCTTTTGCCTGCCAAACGCATAGGACAACATAACTTCGAACGATGCGGGCGCTTTTGCCTTATTACCTCTTGCCACTATGTCGTAAGCGCCCGACAACCTGAGCGACTGGTCGGACAGCAGGTACGCTCCGGCATGAATAATGGTGATCACATCCTGCTGACGATAGGTTACCCCGCCGAAAAATCTCTGATCGTAGGTAACCAACGCACCTCCTTCGGCAGATATTGTGCCGGCAGGAATAATCTTTGCGAGTATAAGAGGCTGTACTTCGAGCATATAACCAGCTGAAAGATAGGCCCCGGCATTGAAATAATAAACGTCAGATATTGGATGTGTCATTTCCTCGGTGCCCAGCCTGAACTCGGGTTTGCTCAGATGCGTCGCCGACGCTCCCACATAATACTGCTCATTCTCATAGTGGATACCTACCGAAAAATCCGGCTTCATTTCCGCAACCGTGCCCGTCAGGAAGGCCGGATCTTCAATGTCCGGGAATTCCGGCCTGAGCCTGTCATAGTCGAGAGCCTGGCGTAACATACCTGCCCTTGCGCCTATGGATAAAACGCCTTTTGGAAGAGATAATTTATATGCTGCGGAAATCTGGACATCCTGCTGGCCCAAAGCCCCCTGCCTGTCATTAAGCGCATAAATCCCAAACCCGAAATTGCCGAGAGGCAGACTTGCGGATATCAGCTGCGAGGTAGGACTTCCACCCTCATCGAAGGTCGCTTTATATCCTGAATACTGGGAACGGTAAACCACCCCTACCTGGGTCTGGTCTCCTTTTCCGGCGGTTGCCGGGTTAAAAAAAATCTGGTTGAACGAGAACTGGCTGAACTGAGCTTCTTTCTGCGCACTTACATCGACCGCTGCCAGCAATACAAGAGCTGTCAATCCAAGTTTCTGAAGGCTTTGAAAACAGCAATAAAATACTCTCATACACCAAGTCAGCCGGTTAGGTCTCTGGAAGGAATTTTTTATGTTAACGCAAACATCCTTTATTCTCGTCTGTACCAGTACGCAAAATCATTTAATTTTGTTGGCTTCCTGTATATAAAGTTCCAAAGCCCCTGTCATAGAGGGTGCATTGGGCAGGGGAGCCTGGATATCCAGAATGAGGCCTGCATCCAGAACTGCCTTCGCCGTAGTAGGGCCGAACGCAGCAATCCTGGTGTCGTTCTGCTTGAAATCAGGGAAGTTATCAAACAGGGATTTTATTCCTGAAGGACTGAAAAACGCAATAATATCGTAATATACATTCTCCAGGTCGGAGAGATCGGTAGATACCGTCTGGTACATTGTCGCTTCCGTAAAATGCAGATCCTCGGTATCGGCGAACTCCGGGATATCGCTTCTCCTCACGTCGGAGCAGGGGTAAAGGAATTTTTCCCCTTTATGCTTCCTGATCAGCTCTATCAGCTCTGAAGCGGTCTTGGTTCCGTTAAATATCTTGCGTTTCCTGATTACGATATACTTCTGAAGGTAGTTGGCCGTCAGCTCGGAAATACAGAAATATTTCATACTGGCCGGCATTTCTATCTTTGCCTCCGAACAGATCCTGAAGAAATGATCTATTGCGTGCCTGCTGGTGAAAATGATAGCCGTATGATCGAGTATATTGATCCTCTGCTTCCTGAACTCCTTGTAAGAAACTCCCTCTACCTGTATAAAGGCGCGGAAATCCAGCTTGATATTGTATTTTTGTGCAAGTTCAAAATAAGGCGAATTCTCGTCTGCGGGCCTTGACTGACTAACCAGAATGCTTGAAACTTTCGCCAGCCTGTCTGGTTTAATGTTTAAGGTTTCACTCATTTAACTCAACTTTTGCCGGTCCGGGTATGTACCTGAAAACTACATTATGAATTTGATACCAATAATCAACGGGATTAATTCCACGACGCAAAGGTACGAAATTAAATACAGATTTATAATACGTCCCGGCGGATTGAGGAGAATGTAGAACAATATATACCTTATGCCGTAGTAAACGACAGTGCCCCACACCAGCACTTCCCCTATCCCTTCGAGTGCCCGCGGCTGCTGTAAAATCAGCAGGAGAAGGCCCATTGCCAATGCTCCGTAAAAGAGCAGGGAGGACTGAACCGCCTTTATAAAATGTACATGCGCCACCTCGCTCATATTGAGAATTCCCAGCGTTACGGAGATGATAAAGTACTTGAAACAGAATAATCCGAAGCACAGCAGGGCTATCTTTAAGAAGGTCGCAACCAGCATCCAGACCGATCCCCGGTCTGGAACACTCAATACCGCCGGCAAGACAGGGAATACGTATATTTCAACCGCCAGAAGCAGGAATGCCGTTACGAGTGCGAGCACGATGACCGTCACCACAATAACAGGAGAATAGGCCCTGTAGTGATTATAAAGTTCAGAGCGGAAATCGCGGCTGAAGAAAACGGCAGGGTTCACTATCTTATAGGCAATAGAGGGAAGGCCTAAAAATACGCCTGCTCCTGTTACAAGGACCAGGAGCCATGCGATGACCGAAAAGTCCCTGAAAGCATTATCCGATCTGGGTTTGAGACTGATGACAGAGGGAGTGATCGTTTGTATGCTGTCGGCCGCAATATGGTTTTTAGGAAAGACCATCATGGAAGTAAGGCCTTCCGTGCCCCGCAAGCCGAAGACGGTGAGCATGACTTCGCCCGCTCCGTAAATCCGATAAAGGCTGTCGCACGAAACCGAACTCCACTCTCCCGGAACCAGGCTTCTCTGAAGTGCGCCGTTCACAAACAAAAAGGCGCTCCTGGTCGTTTTGAGTAAAAAGGTGAAATGACGGTCCTGAACCAGATTGATCAGTATACTTACCGATGGCTCCGATTCGTGCATTATCTTGACGTACGGGACGTAGTTCTTGTATTCTGAACTGTATACCAGCCACTCTTCCTGGCAATCCCTGACCAGGTGATAGCCTTCCGGCTGGACTTGCCCGGTAACCACTACCGGCAGCCATAAGGCGGATAGTAATACCCGGAAGGTCAGATTTTTCAGCAAGGCCCGGATGGCGAGCATGGTAGCGTAAAAACAATCGCCCTGGCATCCGGCACTTTGTACCCAAACAACCAAGGCGAAAATTTATGGATAAGAACAGTAAAACTATCTTGCTTCCCGAAGAGCTGTCAGCATCGTCTCACCGATCACAGCCGGTGATTCGGCCACGTAGATACCGTTTTCCTTAAGGATCCTGATTTTTGCTTCCGCAGTATCATCGGCGCCCCCGATTATAGCTCCTGCATGCCCCATTCTCCGTCCTTTCGGCGCTGTAGCTCCTGCTATAAAACCTACCACAGGCTTCGTTGTACCCGATTCTCTGATGTAACGGGCTGCCTCTGCTTCCATCCCTCCGCCGATCTCTCCAATCATCACGATCGCTTCGGTTTCCGGGTCTTCAACGAGCAACTCGACAGCCTCTTTGGTGGTCGTACCGATAATAGGGTCGCCGCCGATACCGATAGCGGTTGTCTGCCCGAGCCCCGCCCTGGTCAACTGGTCGACAGCCTCGTAGGTAAGAGTCCCCGATTTGGAAACCAGCCCTATTGTTCCTTTTTTGAAAATAAAGCCGGGCATAATTCCTACCTTACATTCCTCCGCGGTAATAATTCCCGGACAGTTCGGACCGATAAGCCGTGTGTCTTTCCCTTTCAGGTATTGCTTGGCAACCGTCATATCTTTGACAGGGATACCCTCTGTGATACAAACGATCACTTTAATACCTGCATCGGCCGCCTCCATAATGGCATCCGAGGCAAAAGCCGGGGGAACGAATATAATGGATACATCGGCTCCGGTACCTTTCACTGCCTGATCGACCGTATTAAAAACTGGCCTGTCCAGATGAGTTTGCCCCCCTTTGCCTGGAGTAACCCCTCCAACCAACTGGGTGCCGTATTCTATCATCTGACTTGCGTGAAAAGTTCCTTCCGAACCGGTAAAACCCTGAACTATAACTCTAGAATTCTTATTGACCAAAACACTCATGAGAAGAAATCCGTTTTTTGGCAAAAGTATAAGTAAATGCCTTAAGTAGCAATATCTAATTTTGAATTTGTAAATTGCTATAACCTTAATCTTCCACTTTAACCTGTCACTTTTTTGTACAATATCAACTTCGTATGCTATCTCAGATTATCTCCGTTTTAATACTCGCTGCAACATCTGTTTTTGTTATTTTTAACCAACTCCCCCGGGATAGAAATCGTAACCGGATGATTCTCTCTTTAATTTCACTGCTTTTCCTCCTTCCTTCAGTGCTCTACCTGCTGCCTGAAAAAAACGGCGATATGATAGGCCGGCTATTGGTTTTTTCCTATTCGCTCGAAAATACTGCCGCTTATGTGCTGCTGATCGTTTTGTGCTGGTCGCTTACCATGCTTTCCGACGCCGGGCTATACGCCATCGTTGGCGCATTTATCCTGTCGGCGTTGCTGATGTGGGCCACGCACGACCCGCAATGGCGGCCTTTACAATCGGTAATCCGCTCCTTCTGCGTACTGGTAGCCATGGTAATAGCTATCTTCGCCCTGGTCAGAAGGCAGAAAAACGGTGTCTGGATGGTAGTTGCCCTGATGTCACTGGCATTTGCGCTCAAACCCCAGCTTCTGGAGCCTTTCCTGGGACCTTTTGAAAGCCACAATTACCTGAAAGCTATTGCATTGTTCTGCGCCGCACGGGCGGGCGGTATAGGCAATGCGCAGTTGTTCTGGGGATAGCGGATGGCTGTTAGAGACGGTCGGCCGACCGTCTCTAACAGCCTCCTCACTTATAACTCTTTGCTTCCTTGATAAGCCTTTTGTATTCCGCATATTCCAGGCACTTTTTATACTGTGTCCTGGCCAGTTTTTTATCGCCGACCCGGTCGGATATCCTGGCAAGGCCTGCATAGGCCATTGCATGATATTCTTTTATATACTGCATTTCCAGCGGAGCGGCCAATGCTTTCTCAAAAGCCTCTTTTGCCCCTCTGTCGTCGCCGTTATGCTCTTTAAGCAAGCCGTCGAAGCAATGATACGCCTTCTGAAAAAGCCCTTTGTTATATTTAGCGAGGACGAGATTTTCTTTTGCAGCGTCATGATACCGGCCGAGATGAAGCAGGTTTTCTATATACCTCATCCGGTAAACCGGGTTGCCGGGGTACCGGTGCCGGAGCTTCCCGGTGTAAAGCAACGCATCCGACATCCGGTCTTCATAAGCCAGGTAGATATGCGAAAGATAGTAACAGGTTTCGGCCATGGTAATCACCCCTTTTTCTGCTCCCAGGCGCAATTGCTGAAGCCCTTTGGCTTTATTGCCGCTTTTGAAAAAAATCATAAGCGGCTTTACAACGGGGTACATTTCGGGGTATACATTAACATAATAATTGTAAAGCCCTGAAGTGAAATAGAAGTCGGGGTTGATTTCAACAAAACCCATCCCGTCTACCAGCGCCTTATAGGCCTTTCTTGCTTCGCCCACCGCCTTCAGAAATTCTCCGCGATAATTATGGGTCAGCGCAATATATCCATGACTGGCCATGGTAAAAAACACCGCTTCCGGATCGGTACTGCCGGGTCCGTAGCGCTGGTGAGTTGCCTCAAGGCATTTCTGAAGAAGCTTCTGGTATTCCTCCATCTTCTCCTTGTTGCCGTCGATGGGAAGGTACCTCCAGTTCATGGAAAATGCTTTCAGGAGGTATGTGACCGGATGCCCGGGATATTTTTTACTGATTTCGGAAGCATACTTATCTGCCTGGGCAAATTCGAAGTTATAGATATGATCGATGCTTGATTTTACAAGACCCATCGCTTCGGCATCCTCAAGGAACTGCGCTTTCAGGCCCGAAACCGGTAACGTAATCAGAAATAGTACAAAAATCCTTTTCCAACTCATAGTATTCAAAAAACCCGCGTTGTGCATCACTATCAAAACAACCGGGCTCATTGGTTAACAACATTCATAACGATAGCGTTTCAAAAGAATGATTCAATACAGATTTTTTTTAACAGGCCCGGCAGGCTGTTGTTCCTTCTCCAAACGTTTCCTTCCTCTTCTTTCGACAACCGTTCAATAAAAAAATGCAAATTTGCAGACTTAAATCCCAGAGGTAGCTTTTCCAGCCATCACCCCTCAGGCAAACAGTAAGGTATCAGGCACAAGACAGATGATCAAATACTCCGGATTCAGGTTAAATAACGGGCTGCAGGTTTTTGTACACGAAGATCACTCCACCCCCATGGCGGTCGTCAATATTACCTACAATGTAGGTTCCAAAGACGAGCATGAAGACCTGACGGGTTTCGCCCATCTTTTTGAGCACCTGATGTTCGGAGGGTCAGAGAACATCGAATCGTTCGATGCGCCCGTTCAGGAAGTGGGCGGCGAATGCAATGCCTTCACCTCATCGGATATCACCAATTACTATATCACGCTGCCGTCTTCCAACCTGGAAACTGCATTCTGGCTGGAGTCCGACCGCATGTTCGCCCTTTCCATTCATGCAAAAACGCTGGAAGTTCAGCAGAAAGTGGTCATAGAGGAGTATAAGCAACGTTATATCAATCAGCCCTACGGCGACCTGTGGCTGAAAACCCTTCCGCTTGCTTACAAGTCCCACCCCTACCGGTGGGCTACTATAGGACGGGATATTTCCCATATCGAAAATGCTTCGCTTGAAGATGTCAGAGCCTTCTACAAGCGATACTACTGTCCGGCCAATGCCGTGATGGTCGTCGCAGGTGATGTTACGGTTGCCAGCGTACAGGAGCTTGCAGAAAAATGGTTCGGGGATATAAGCGGAGGGACGCCCAATCTCAGGAGCCTTCCCCGGGAACCCCGGCAATCGTCGGCCCGCTTTGAGTCTGTTGAGGCCGATGTGCCCCTGAATGCGCTGGTCAAGGCCTATCACATGCCGGGACGTTTCCAGGAGGGCTTTTTTGAGGCCGACCTGCTTTCAGATATCCTGGGAAGGGGAAAATCTTCCCGTCTCTATCAGAAACTGGTAAAGGAAATGAGGCTTTTTAACCGGCTGAGCGCGCAGATCACCTCAACGCTCGACCCGGGCCTGTTGATCGTCAAAGGATTCCTGAACCCCGGGATAGAGCTGGAAACAGCAGACAAGGCAGTGGAGGAAATTATGTGGTCCATAGCGGATACGGGGGCAGATGACGAAGAGGTTACGCGTGTAAAAAACCAGTCGGAGGCTACGCTGGAATTTTCGGAGGTCGAGCTGCTCAACCGTGCTATGAACCTAGCCTATGCGGCTACGGCCGGGGATCCCGATTGGGTCAACCAGGATATCCACCGTATGAAAAAAGTCACCCCGGAAGACATACAGGCCGCAGCAAAGGATATTCTCCGGCCGGATAACTGCTCGACGATGTATTATCTTTCAAATCCGCGAGGAAATAATTCTTAAGAAATTTGATCCATTAACGGTATTTTTGAACTCTCTTTCCAACCAATTACAACAATCCGTTTAAAAATTCATGCGTTCCAGATCCTATATCCTTCCCGGAATCCTTCTGGCTTTATCAGTCTGCTTCTTCACACCCTCGTGCCAGCGTACGGCCTCTTCCGGAAAAGGCGATAAAACGAATGTCCTCTATGAAGACAAAAGTACCTTGCAGCAGAGAGCGCGGGAAATCCGTGAAAATACCGCCATACAAGTGGCCGACGGCCTCAAAATCGAGCTCTGGGCTACCGATTCGCTGGTAGCCGACCCGGTGGGGATACATCTTGATGAGAACGGAGCTATCTACTATAACCGGACAAACAGGACCAAAACTGCCGAGTTTGATATAAGAGGTCACCGCAACTGGATGACTCAATCCATTTCCTGGCAAACCGTTGAAGACCGTCGTAAGTTTATACGCGAGACTTTTGCACCGGAAAAAAGCGCTGAAAACAGCTGGCTGAAAGATTTTAACGGCGATGGGAGCCACGACTGGAGGGACCTGACGATTCATAGGGAGGAAGTCTGGAAGGTGATCGATACCGACGGCGACGGCATCGCCGACAAAGCGGTTATGACAATCAGCGATTTTCATGACGAAATAACCGACGTGGGGCATGGCATACTGGTAAGGGATAAGGATGCCTTTATTACAGTAGCCCCTGATCTCTGGAAGCTCGAAGACACCAACGGCGACGGGACCTGGGATAAAAAGACTTCCCTGGTACACGGATACGGCGTGCATGTCGGTTTCAGCGGTCATGGTATGTCGAACCCGATAGAGGGACCTGACGGAAAGATATACTGGAATATAGGGGATATAGGCTCGAACGTCACAACCAAAGACGGTGTCAACCATAACCGTGCCAACGAAGGCACCATATCGCGCATCAACCCTGACGGCACAGGGTTTGAAGTATTTGCCGGCGGGCTCAGGAATACCCATGAATTTGTTTTCGACGAATACGGCAACCTGATCTCTTCCGATAATGACGGCGATCACCCGACGGAAAGGGAAAGGCTGGTGCACGTAGTCGACGGAATGGACGCCGGCTGGAGAACCAACTGGCAATTCGGGAAATACACCGATCCGAGAAATAATATCTATAAGGTATGGATGGACGAACGTCTGTCTGTACCTTACTGGGAAGGCCAGGCCGCCTATATCATTCCACCGATCGTGAATTTCCACAATGGTCCGACCGGAATGCATTACAATCCCGGCACAGCCCTGGGAAAGAAATGGCAGAACAAGTTTTTTATAGTTGAATTCGTAGGCAATCCCGCCCGTTCGCCGATATGGGCATTCGGCCTGAAACCCAAAGGGGCTTCATTTGAGCTGGACGGCGATCAGAATATCGTAAACGGGATACTACCTACCGGCATAAGATTCGGCCCCGACGGAGCCTTGTATGCTGCGGACTGGATCAATGGCTGGGGGACTAAAAACTACGGCCGCATCTGGAAAATAGACGTAACAGACGCAGAAAACGACCTGAAAGAAGTCAGGGAGGAGACGAAAAGGCTTATGCAGCTTAACTACGCCGCCCAGTCTCCCGGCGAGCTCTACCAGTTACTGTTTTACGGCGATATGCGGATCCGGCAGAAAGCGCAGTTCGAGCTTGTCAGAAGAGGGGCTGCAGGAGAAGCAGAGCTTCTGAAAGCGATTGACCAGCGCCACAACCAACTTGCCAGGATACACGGTATCTGGGGTATCGGCCAGCTAGCCCGCACGGATATTTCCAGGGGAAAATCACTGCTGTCTCTCCTTAATGACGGCGATCCGGAAATAAAAGCTCAGGCTGCCAAAGTGATAGGCGATGAAAATATTCCCAATGCGGGTTCTTTGTTGATACCGCTCCTGAAGGACCGCACTCCCAGAGTGCGCTTCTATGGCGCCCAGGCTCTGGGCCGTGTCGGCTACCGGGAAGGATTTCAGCCGATACTCGACATGCTTTCCTCCAATAAGGACGAGGATCGGTATTTAAGACATGCAGGGGTACTTGCATTAGCGCGTATAGGGAATATTTCAGGGCTGGCGGCATTGTCAGGCAGCCCCGAACGGTCGCTCAGGCTGGCAGCGGTGCTGGCGCTTCGCAGGCTGAAAAGTGAACAGGTTGCCCTGTTCCTGAAAGACAGCGACGAATTCATCGTAACCGAAACTGCCCGGGCTATCAACGACGATCATTCGATCCCCGCTTCCCTGCCTGCACTGGCTGCTACGCTGAATGAAAAACGTTTTTCGTCCGAACCGCTTCTGCGCCGGGCCATCAATGCCGCTCAACGGGTCGGTGGGCCTGCGCAGCTTACGGGTGTTATCAATTTTGCTGAAAGAAAAGATGCCGATCCGCGGATAAGGGCCGAAGCCCTTGCTGCTGTTGCTACCTGGGCTAATCCTTCGGAAACCGACCGGGTGGACGGGCGTTACAGGGGGATTGTCAAAAGAGACCCGGCACCAGTGCTAGCCGCGATAACACCCCGGCTGGAAGGCTTTTTAAACGAATCAAACCCTGAAATCCTCATAGCCGCATTACGTATCCCGACAGAATACGGATACAATGGCCTCAATTCCCGGCTTGCTGAAATGAGCCGTAGCCATGCTGCACCCGAGGTGCGCATCGCAGCTCTTAAATGCCTGAAAGCACTTAATTACCCTTCGATGGAAGCATTGATAAGGGAAAGCATGAACGACGAAAATGCTGAAGTAAGAGCCGCTGCATTGAGTGTGCTGGAGGGCACAGAGCTATCAGGCCAGGCGTTAAACGATATTACGGCTTCCATATTCACCAAAGGGAGCCTTGTAGAGCAACAACAGCTTTTAAGCCTTATTAAACAGTATCCTCTCAGCAAAACGGGTCCTATTCTTGAAAAGCTGACAGATCGTCTCCTGAAAAATGAGCTTAGCCGGGGAATTGCGCTTGAACTGGGGGAGGCCATAGCGGCATCAGGTTCGGAAACTCTCCTTAAAAGGTTTGCTACATTTGCCCAAACCGGCGACAACAATAGCTATGCCGATCTTGAATACGGTGGGAATGCAGGCCGCGGCCGCCAGTACTTCTTTAACAACAGCGCCGGTGAATGTGTACGGTGCCACGTTGTTAACGGGCAAGGTGGAGAAGTAGGGCCCGATCTTTCGAATATCGGCAATACGCTGAGCAGAGAGCAACTGGTACAAGCGTTGGTTGCGCCAAGCACAAGGCTGGCTCCGGGCTATGGTATGGTGATGCTAACCCTGTCGGACGGGACTTCGGTGGCCGGGATCCTGACTGCTGAAGACAAAGAGGAGCTAACCTTAAAAACGGCTGAAGCCGAACCCCTCCATATCCCTGTCGGGCGTATTACCAAACGCGATAATGTTCCCTCCAGCATGCCCGATATGTCGAAAATCATGAGCCGCCATGAGATCAGGGATGTTGTGGAGTTTTTGTCGACATTGAAGAAATGATTAAGCCGCGAATGCACGAATTGCCTGTAATTCGTGCATTCGCGGCTATACTATTTCTTCAGCATCGGGAATAACCTCCTTACCTCTGCTTCACCAGGCTGGCTTCCATATTCGGTAATTTCGAAGGTTTCGGCCATTTTTATAGCAGAAACTTTTTGCGCTCCATACCATTTTTCAAGCGTTCCCCTTATCTCGTCACTGATTCTGTAGCGGGGTTCCACCCATTTTTCCAGCCATTCCTTTCTTTCCTTTTTTCCTGAAGGTACCTGGTCGAGCTTTCCAGACGTCCACGGGAGCCATTCGTAGAATTGGGAAACATGCGCATCGAGCGCTTCCAGCTTTTTAGGAAACACCGCCGCTATATCGACGGCTATATCAGGACGATGCGGGTTAGGGCGTTGAAAGCGGTCGCGCATGTAGAGAAAGACGGGGTTTTTCTTTAAAGGCGCCACGCTGGGCAGCATATTGGGCACAATCACCATGTAAGAAGCATCCTGTACCAATATGGCGGCATTCCTATGGTCAGGGTGATAGTCGTTGGGCCGGTGGGATATCACCACATCCGCATCCCATTCCCTGATCATCCTGATCACTTCCAGCCGGTTTTCCAGGGTCGGGAATAATTCGCCATCGTGATTGTCAAGTATTTCGTAGCTTACCCCCAAACGCCTGCCTGACTCCATAGCCTCCTCGTATCTTCTCCTTGCCAGAGGACCGCCTCCCGAATCCTGGTGCCCTTTATCGCCATTGGTAAGCGAAACAAATTTCACGGCATGACCTTCCGCCACATAAAGCGCCGCCAACCCGCCTGCCCCAAGCTCACAGTCGTCGGGATGAGCCCCGATGACAATTACTTTTACCGGATTCCCCGCAGTTCTGCCCTGTGTCCAGCCGGCCAGACTGAGGAAACAACCTATTAAAATGAAGGATAGTTTTTTCATATTCGAAAAATTAATGTGATGACGTGCTGGTACCTGGCAGCTCAAACCGGTTTCACCTGCCGACCGTAAAGGTATAACTTCCTTTTTTAACCTGCTTCACTGCTTTAAGCCTGAGACGATATATTTCGTCTCCCCAGACTGACGACAAACGCCGATCAGTCTGCCTGACCGTCTCGATGCCTGCTTCAAAAGCTTTCGGGTCGTAGGTCAGGCGAAGGTTTTCTCCCTCTGCAGCCAGAACCACAACTCCTGGTTTCGACAAGTCGGGCTTCCCGGCCAACATAAAGATAATTTCGTTATGCCCCTGGATTCCGTTAAGCTCAAAAGCGTCTTTTATGTTCAGCCTGCCCAGCTTCGCGTCGAGCGTATAGCTTCTGACCCAGCTTTTTACCTGGGCATCCTGCCTGTAGGCTCCGGATATGTCGAGCGAAAATGTCATCCTGCCGGGATCGAATGCGGCATTCCGTGAACGAAATTCTGCGCCCGCCGCCTGTCCTGCCCCGTTGATAAGAGGAAGGCTGTGATACTCGCTCTGCATGGTCCAGATGGTATAACGCTCCCTGCTGAACGTCTGCCTCGTATAGGTTCCTACCCCGGCATCGATCAAAACCGGCTTATTCTGATAATACAGCAGGAAAGAACCCACATCATTGTGATTATGGCTTTCGGCGTTATATCCCCCTTTGCCGGCAAAAAAGAAATCGCCCTGCCTCATATAACAGAATTCGGTTTGCGGATACCAGGTATAGGCCCCGGAAAAAACTTCCGGAGAAAACGACGCCAGCCGGTCGTAGGTCTTCAGGTTCTCAAAAGTCCTGAACAGGTCTCTCCCGCCGTCTATATATGAACTGCCTTTCGCCCTTCCTGCCAGGTAGGTGCCAAACCTCTTCATCACATCACTGCCTACTGCTTCGCCGTAACGAAAAACCACTCCCGGTGAGCCTCCGCCTTTTGCAGAAGCATCCGCGAAGTTGACCACCCATCCGTCGCCGATATACGACTTGGCAATATATTCTCCCATATTCCGGATGATAGATTTATCAAAAATCGAAACTTTGCCACCGGTTCCGTAGCGAAGCATTTCGAGGTAGTCATACAGCTTTCCGGCAGCATGTCCCCAATAGGAAGGTCCTTCCTCACAGGCTCCGTCCTCATGATTATAATTAATAAACTTATCGACCGACTCCATCGTGCGATATACGGCGGCAGCCAGCTTTTCCCGGTCATTTTCCAGGAGAAGAAAAGCAGACAGCACATTGAAATTGCACCAGGGATTCCAGTTGTTTACCATCCCTCCGGGCTTCAGCTCAAAAGCCTGCCACCAGAAGTCGCTCCGCTGCATATAGGGGTCGAGCACCCTTTCCTGCAGGTTCTGCCTGAGGCGGTTGCTGATCACCGGGTTTATTTTGTCCAGCGGTTCTTTTAGAAAATAGTAGGTCCAGGCCATAAAAGAACCCAGATCTCCGGCAGTAAGATCTACAACCGGACTGTTGACGTCCGGCAGGGAGCGGCCGGGCAAATGCGCTGACAAAACCCAGGTAGACATTTCACAAAAAAACCAGACACCGTTGACAATGTCGTTGATAAACCGGCCCTGTCCTTCGGCCAATTCGGCTAATACCAGGTCTTTCAGAGTACCGATGTTTGCGCCAAAGGGAGCTTCCATGATCTGCCTGGACCCGCTCTTTTCAAATTCGATGTAGTCGGTGGCTTTCACCACTACCCATTGGAACGACAGGGCTTTCTCTCCTTTCGCTACCAGCTCGCTTTTTAGTCGGCCGGTCAGCTTATCCCAGCCGGCCCTGTCGCCATATGCAGGATAAGGTACCCATTCCTGGTTAAGCACCAGGGTTTCTTTCAGCCGGTCAACTCCTGCAGCCTGCTGCAGGAGGTTTCGTTCTTCGTAGGCATACACAGACCGGCACATTATGGTCAGAAAAATAAGAAAAGAGGTTTTCATATCATAAGTAGAGATTGTTCGGAAAATCAGGTTAGTGAAGATGGAATAATAAATAGCAATGCTACCGGTAAAAAAGTAATTGGGCGCTTGCTTCTAATCAAAGTTAAAAACAAACGCCCAACCCTCGAAACTACTACTAGCTATCTTTTTCTGGTTATTCCCAGCCAGGGTTTTGTGTCAGCGCCGGGTTTACCTCTCTCTCCTGCGCCGGGATCGGCCACATTACGTGGCGATCCTGGAAGCCTCTCGTAAAGAGGGTGGCCCCGGTTACACCTGTTTCGATGACGCCCTGTGTATACTCTTTCAGGAGTCCCCATCTTTTGAGGTCGAAGTAACGGTGCCCCTCTCCGGCCAGTTCTACAGCACGCTCATGGATGATCCGCTGCATTACCTGCTCCTTGCCACTCACAGCCAGCGCCGGAGCCCCACTGTTCAACGCCGGCATAGAAGACCTTGCCCGTATCTTATTGATTTCTTCGATTGCTTTATCCTGCTGGTTAGTTTCGTTATAAGCCTCGGCAAGCATCAGCATGACGTCAGCCAGCCTTATCATCGGGAAATTGATCGGGGTATGATCTCTGGCAGTCAGATCCCCGTTCATGTTACCTTCGGGCACAAATTTCCTCCAGATATAAGTATGCCATCCGCGGTTGTTACGGATCTGGCCGAAGGTCTCGTTTGTGCCGGGCGCAATCACCAACTGCATATCACGCGGTTGATTGGCAACCCAACCCAGTTGAAAAGAGTATGGCACTACCAGGCTTTGCATCATGCGGGGATCCCGGCTGCGGTAGATCTCCCCGAGCTTGGCGGTATCCGGTATGGATGTAAAGGTTCCGCTGGTATGAGCCGCTGTAAAAACCTGCTCTTTTATTGCATTACTGGTCGTAAAACCCGGGAAATGATCTTCCCAGCTAAAGGGGGTGCCGTCTTTGTTTTCATACATGTCTGCCAACCTGGTATTCGGCATCCCGTTGTTCCAGCAACTGCCGAAAGTAGATCTTGTACCGAGATAAAAAGCAAACGGCATACCGTATGGAAATCCAACCCCTCCCTTGTTCTGGATAGCAAAGATCATTTCGCTGCTGGCGTGTCCCTGCGGTTTAAACAGGTTTGCATAGTCCGGATAAAGCTGGTAACCGAAGCTGTTGGTTTTATTGTAAACCACATCTTCAAAATCCTGTATGGCTTTTTCCCATTCATTGTTAAACAGGTATACCTTACCGCGAAGCGCTATGGCAGCACCCTTAGTAATCCTGCCGTAGTGTTGAGCAGGATAGGAAACAGGCAGGCTGGCAATCGCTTCTGTCAGGTCGGAGATGATAAAGGCGCGTACCTGCTCTTCAGTGCTTCTTGGATTCAGCAATTGGTTAAATTCACGGTTCAGATCAACTGTTTCGTCGTAGATGGGTACTCCACCGTACAAATTCATCAGGTGAAAGTAGAAAATAGCTCTCAGAAAGCGGGCTTCTGCTATTACAACCGACTTTGTCCCGGCAGGGATGTCCATTTCCGAAACATTGCGTATCACTGTATTAGCACGTTGTATACCATCATATCCGCGTCTCCAGCGATTGACTATGATCGCGGTACGATCGGTAAAATTCCCGATGACGATATCACCTAATCCCTGAGGGTCATACCCGATGCCAACATCCGTGCCATTGTCGAACATATTGAAAAGCCCGAACAACTGGTGGTCTTTCATATCAGCATACACACCGAGCACACCTTGCAATGCATGATCTTCCGTTTTCCAGAAAGAGCCGGAACTTACCTTGTCGTACGGCTTTGTATCCAGGTCGTAACAGCTGCTTGCTACAACAGCCAATACTGCTATTAATATCTTTTTCATTGATCGATCTTTTTAGAATGTGATGTTTACACCTACAAGTGCTTGCTTCAAAGTAGGGTACTGTGTACCGCTCACTTCCGGATCAAACCCTTTGTACTTCGTAAAGGTCAGATAGTTTTCAAGGCTGCCGTAAACCCGGAAAGCATCCACTTTAATAAGTCTGGACACCGACTTGGGTATGGTATAGCCGAGCTGTACGTTTTTCAGTCTCATGTACGATTTGTTCTGAAGCCAGAAATCGCTTGCCCTTGTATTCCGGGCATCAACATAGTTCAGCAGACGGGGATAAGTCGCATCCGTCCTGCCGGAATACCATCTTTGATCGGCTACTTCCTGGTTGATTACATAGCCATAGCGCACTGCCGTGGTATGATAAAGGTCGGTCCAAACCTGCAAAAGGCCGGAAGTTCCCTGAAGGAGAGCCGAGAAGTCAAGCCCTTTCCAATCGAAGCCCAGGCTGATACCATAGGAAATCCGGGGTGCTGAACCATGACCGATCGGCACACGGTCTTCATCATTAATGATACCATCGCCATTGCTATCCTGATAAAGGAAATCTCCGTAAGTCGGGGTCCCGTAGGCGGCAAAAGGATCTCTCCTGTTGCCATTTGCATCAAGCGGGGCATTCTCGATTATATTATCCACGAGTTGCATGTCCCCCTCGGTCTGGATCAGGCGGTTAACTCTGAGTACATACCGCGTATTGATGGCATATCCCTCCTGGATCAGGTTTGTCCCGCTGATAGTACGCTCATCTCCCTTGTACCTGGTTACCTTGTTGTTTACGAAAGTAAAGTTCCCCCCGATCCGGTAGTTGAAGTCTCCGGCCCGATCCCGGTAATTAAGGTTCAGCTCAATACCCTTGTTTTGGACTTCCGCTGCATTTTGTTTCGGAATAGACGCATTTCCTACTACCAACGGAGCAGGCAAATCGATCAGGATATTTTTAGTCACTTTGTTGAACACTTCCAACGAACCTCCCAATTTGTAGTTAAAGAGGTCAAAATCAAGGCCGAGGTTGGTGATATAAGTGCTTTCCCAGGTAAGCGCCGCGTTGGAAAGAGCGGTCTGCGCGAAGCCTACAAACAGGTTGTTGTTCAGGATATAGTTGGCTGCATTGTAGACTGCCTGGTATTCATAATTTCCTACCGAGTTGTTACCGAGCGAGCCGTAAGAAGCGCGTAGCTTCAGGTTAGGCAGCCAGCTTACATTAAAGAACGGCTCCTCCGAAACTCTCCACCCTGCTGAGAAAGAGGGGAACACACCCCAGCGGCTATTGCCTGCCGCAAAACGGGAGGTTCCGTCGCGCCTCAGGTTAGCCTCAAACAGGTACTTGTCATCCCAGCCCAGGTTTATTCTTCCGAAATAAGAGCGCATAGCCCAATCCCAGGTATTCCCGCTAGCAGCGGCATCCATGGTGGCGGCATCCAAAACACTCAGGTCAGGGTCAACCAGATCGAGCTTGCTGGCCTGGAACCAGGCTCTCTTATAATATTCCTGGCTGGCACCTACCATTACGTTGACGGCGAGTTTATCGGCCACTGTCACATCGTATCTTACCAAACCATCCATGTAATAGTTATGGTTCTTAACATTACTGTTCCTGACCGAAGTTCTACCTACGACATTCCTTGAAATCGTGTTGGTATAGAAATCCCACCTGTTATTGAATACCGGCTGGGCATACGTAAGACTGTCGTCAAACATATAATTAAACGAACCTTCAATACTCAGACCTTTCATCGGTCTGATCTTTCCGTAAAACCTTGAGCTCAGCCTGTTGTGGTTAATATCGCCTTTCTGCGTATACAGGTTATGCAGCACGTTATTGGACTGCGGATCATCCTCCGGGTTATTGGGACCGCCAAAACGGCCATCCGGCGCTCGCAGCACCATCCCGGGCGTGCTTGCCCCGGCATAGGTAAATACATCCTGTATCGTATTGGTACCTATATCTGTATTGGCTACTGAACCGTTCAACTGGGTTCCCAGTGTCAGCCACGGCTTTACGTCTGCTTCCAGGTTCACCCGCCCGGTATAACGCTTATAGGTTGCCCGCTCGATAATACCGGGATTGTTCAGGTAACCCAGGGATCCAAAGAACTTGACCGTTTCGCTGCCTCCTGAAAAAGAAAGATTATGGTTTTGCAGCCAGTTCGTTTTAAAAACTTCGTCTACCCATTGTGTGTTGGGGTATTTTAACGGATCACCGCCTTCGTTGGCGCGCCACTCGTCAATCTTTGCCTGCGAGAATCTCTGAGTGGCATTGGGGTCCGAGTTTCTGAAACCCTCGTTCATGAGCTCCATGTAATCGGCATAATTGGAGACGGTTTTGACTACGTTCGATGGCCTGGCCGATGAGAAAAACGCATTATAATTCACTTTAAACTCCCCCGACTTCCCTCTTTTTGTCGTGATCAATACTACACCATTGGCAGCCCTGGAACCGTAGATTGCTGCAGAAGCAGCATCTTTCAGGATCGAAATTGATTCCACATCCTGCGGGTTCAGTGTGTTCATATTCCCGATCACTCCGTCGATCACGATCAGCGGCTCGGAGTTGTTGAGCGTACCCTGGCCCCGTATCATCAGAGTCGCGCCGTCATTTCCCGGCCTGCCGCTTCCCTGGTTTACATGCAGACCAGCCGCCAAACCTGAAAGTCCGGCCGAAAGCGACGTAATAGGTCTGCTTTCAGTTTCCTTTGCGATATCTACCGTTGCCACTGCTCCGGTCAGGTTTACTTTCTTCTGGGTTCCGTACCCGACTACCACCAGTTCTTCCAGTGTACGATTGTCGGGCACAAGCGATATATCCAGGTTTGATCTGCTTCCTACTACAACTTCCTGGTTCACGTACCCAACGAAGCTTACCACTAATACCGAATTATCGTCTGCTACAGAAATCGAAAATCCACCGTTTAGGTCGGTGCTCGTCCCTCTGGAGGTTCCTTTTAAAAGGATATTGACACCTGGCAGGCCATCTCCGTTTTCATCGGTTACTTTCCCCGTAATCTCGCGGTCGGCAGTCCGGTTAACTACTGCTTCAGAAACCCGCTTTTTAGCCGTCTCATCGGCCGGACCGGCATAGCCGGCTCCCGTCGTAAGCAACGCCAGCAAGAAAGGCACACAGGCACGCCTGGCTCCCGTAAGAAGCCAGCGGCAAATTGGGTATTGCTTTAACATTGGTTTGATGGTTATTGATTAACAAATAGAACAATATTGGAAATGGAATAGAATCTCCGGATCAAAGCAGACCGGAACAACGTAAGCGCCCACTACAGCGACATAATCTGTCTATTTTTATATTTAGAGGTGCAAAATTAATTTTTTTTAACAATAAATTGATCTTTATGAAAAAAATATATAATATACCCTCCTTTTACTTGCTCTGTAATATATCACTACCATGTGTAAGCCTTATTATTTGCTTTGTCAATGCAGGCGACTTCCCTAAAATGGCAAGGGCGATTCCGGTAATCCGTTCTTTCCCGAAGACCGGTTGGATGATACGTCCGGCAGCAAGCCGCACACCGAAGGTCCTCCGCCATTGACGACGGTATTTCTCCTCCAGTTCTGCCCTGCCGAATTCCCCGTTTATACTACGCCGTACCAATGCCGACAGGATTTTCGCTGCATGTACGGCGATTGCCATACCGTTACCGCAGAGAGGGGCAATCAGGCCGGCCGTATCTCCCGCCATGAGTATCCCGTTTTCCACGCATTCTTTTTCCTGAAAAGAAATCTCATTGATCGCCAGGGGGCGCTCGTAAAGAAATTCCGCTTCCGAGAATATCTTTCTCAAATGGGGATTCCTTCCGAGCACCTCGTCCTCCAGCGTCGTGAGGCTCCCACCACTGTCTTTCAGGTTTGACCGCTCCGTCATGTAGCAGAAACACCACTTCCCGTCTTCTATAGCGGAAATACCGCCGTAGCCTCCTTTAAAATTGTGGAGCGCGATAAGGTCTTCAGGCTGGTCATACCTGATGTGATATTTCACGGCCATGTAAGGAGAGGCTTTTCTTGTAAAACTTCTGCCTTCTTTTATATCGAGGCTACTTCTCTTTCCGTAAGCACCTATTACATACCTGCTTTCATACAGGTCGCCGTGTGCAGTCCCTACCTCAAAGCCTTTCTTTGTACGCTTTACCTGTGAAACAGATGTATCCAGTAAAAATCTTACCCCTACCTCGACACCCAACCGGTACAACGACTCGTCGAGGAGATACCGGCTGATCCCGAAACCGCCCGATGCGAGGGGCGCTTCGAGTATCTTTCCCGCCTGCGAGCTGACAGCCAGGCGACCAATAGGCTTCGCTCCGAGACCGGTAACATCGATTCCCAGAGATTCGAGGTAGGGTCTTACTTCGTTCGACACATATTCGCCGCATACTTTATGAACCGGGTAGCTCCGCTTTTCTATGAGCAGTACTTTTACTCCCGAACGGGCCAGCTCCAGCGAAGCCGTTAACCCCGCCAGGCCACCTCCTATTACGATCACATCAGCATCCATAATTTGTTATATAGGGTAAGGGTATACTGCAATTTAAGGTTTTATTGTGATGAATCCCCCCCAGTAAACCTCCGCAGAGAATTTTTACTAGCTTTGCCTATTCAAACACAAAATGTCCGGGTTATAAGGCACCCGGGGAAAAAAATGAACAGGAACTGGAGGGACGGACTCAATTTCATGTCTAAAATCACCCCGAAAAGAGCGTGGAACGCTTTCAAAGTGGTGAGCAGCTTTTATTATTCCCGGTATACCGGCAATCCCCGCCAGAGGGGCCTCCCTATTGCGCTATCTTTCGAACCCACCACTTCCTGCAATTTACGGTGTCCTGAATGCCCGAGCGGACTGAGATCATTTACCCGGCCTACCGGCATGATGGATGCCGGCCTGTTCCGGAAAACCATCGATGAGCTTGCCGATACGCTGTTATACCTGATCTTCTATTTCCAGGGAGAGCCTTACCTGCACCCAAAATTCTTCGAGCTGGTCAAATATGCTTCGGACAAAGGGCTTTATACCGCGACATCGACCAACGCGCACTACCTCAGTGACGACAAGGCCAGGAGGACCGTCGAATCCGGTCTCGACCGCCTCATCATTTCTATCGACGGCACCACCCAGGATGTATACCAGCAATATCGTGTAGGCGGCAAGCTTAATAAGGTGCTCGAAGGAGCCAGGAATATCGTGAAGTGGAAAAAGGAGCTCAAATCAAAAACTCCTCACGTCATCTTCCAATTCCTGGTGGTAAAGCCCAATGAACACCAGATCGAAGATGTCAAAGCGCTTGCACACGAGATAGGGGTAGACGAGGTAGCCTATAAAACTGCCCAGATATATGACTATGAGGACGGGTCAGACCTCATTCCAACCATAGATAAGTATGCCCGTTACCAAAAGGATACCGACGGCAAATACAAAATAAAAAACTCTCTTCTCGATCATTGCTGGAAAATGTGGCATTCGTGCGTCATTACTTGGGACGGCGCGGTGGTACCCTGCTGCTTCGACAAGGATGCGGAATACAAAATGGGCGACGTGAAAGAACAGTCGTTTCAGGAGCTCTGGCAAGGCCCTGCGTATACCAGCTTCCGCCGCCAGCTCATCAAAGACCGCAGCGAAATAGAAATGTGCAAAAACTGCACGGAAGGGACGAAAGTGTGGGCGTGATAATAATTGTCTAATTGTCTAATTCCTTCTTCTCCGGAATCAATACCGAAGCCAGCACACTCACTACCAGGATTCCAAGGATGATATACAGGGAATATACCGTTTTGAAACCGATTTCATCCAGGTAACTATGCGCCAGCATTTTGCAACCGATAAAGACCAGCAAAACACCCAAGCCGTATTTGAGGAAGCGGAAAAGTCCCACGATGTTGCTTAGGAAGAAAAACATCGACCGCAGCCCCATGATGGCAAAAATATTGGAGAAAAACACCACATAGGGGTCTTTGGTGACGGCGAACACCGCCGGTACGGAATCCACCGCAAAGATCAGGTCGGTGAATTCGATAATGAGCACTACGACAAAGAGGGGTGTAAAATAAAATTTCCCTGCTTTGGTCCTTACAAAAAAGTGCTCTTTAACATACCTGGGGAAAACCGGCAGGTAACGCGACGCGAATCTTACTACCGGGTGTTTGCCCGGATCTATCGTTTCGTCCTCATCTTTTTCGAAAAAGATCCTGCCTCCCTGGTATACCAACAGTAACCCGAAGATGTAAATGATCCAGGAAAACTGCTGAATAAGCGCAGACCCCAGGAAAATAAATATAAAGCGCATCACCACAGCCCCGAGCACCCCCCAGAACAGCACCTTTTTATAATACTTCGGAGCAACGTTAAAAGAGGTAAAAATCAGGATAATAACAAATATATTATCAATTGAAAGGGCATATTCCAGCAGGTAGCCGGTGATATACTCGGTAGCCATGTTAGAACGGTATATCTCCAGGCTCCGTTCAAAATCGCCCGGGATAAGGCTCAGATGGGGAGCATATTTTTCGGCAATATGAAAAAGGTCGCTAAAGTTGTCTACTCCGTGCACAAGATCGCCGTGCGTCCGGATGATAAAATAAAACCCCATTGACAGCGCTACCCAGACGAAAGTCCATGCCGCAGCTTCCTTAAACTTTACTTCGTGATCGGTTTTACTGAAAACCCCCAGGTCGAGCATCAGCATGAGCGATATCACAGCGATGAAACCTGCGAAAAAGATTACTTCGTTAGAAAGCATAAGTCGGTTATTGCAATTGAAGGAGCAAAGATATAGGAAATAGGTCAAAACGACGCCCCTTGCCGGGCGACATCCCTAAAATACTCCACCAGTGAAGAAAATCGGGGTCAGGCGGTTAACAACCGCTTCATACGGCAACCGACATCAATGCCGACTCGCAGGTAAGGCCCGGACCGAAAGCAGCCGAAAGTACCAGGTCCCCGTCTTCAAGACCGCCTCCTTCCGATAGCCGCTGAAGAATAAAAAAAAGCGTAGCCGACGACATATTCCCATACTCGCGCAATACCTCGTAAGCCAGTCTGTTAGCTTCCACCCCTATGCCCAGCGCTTTCTCAAGCGCTTCCAACACGCGCGGTCCGCCGGGGTGAAATACGTAGTGGCTAACCTGTTTCTTGCTGTACTCCTCTTTTTCCAACAACCTGTCAAATACACTTTTCACCCCACTCTTCAGTATCCCGGGTACCCGTGCGGTAAGTTTCATGGCAAAGCCGGTGTCTGCAATTTCCCAGGTCATATCTTCCTCACCTTCGGGGAAAAGGTCAGAAGCGAAATCGAGCAATCTCAGGGCCGGGGTATCGCCTGCTTTTTCTCCTTCTACAAGAGCGGCCGACGCCCCGTCGCCAAAGAGCATGTTGGTCAGCAAACGGCTGCCTGCGGGCCCGTCCTTCTGAAAATGGAGAGAGCACAGCTCTACGCAGACAATCAGTACGCGCGCAGAAGGGTCGGCCCGTACTGCTGAAGCGGCCATCTTCAACGCATGGAAAGCAGCATAGCATCCCATAAAATTTACACAGGTCCGGGCGATCGCAGAGTGCATCCCCAGGTCCCCGATGAGGTCTATATCCAGTCCCGGGGCATACATTCCCGTACAGCTCACGACAACCAGGTGGGTTATGGCGGCAGCATCAACCGAAGCTTTCCCGAGGCATTGCAAAGCGGCAGCCCTCGCGAGTGGTAAAGCATGACTCCGGTAATACTGCATCCGCTGCCCTACACCCGGGAAAGGATCAAGCACCTGGTTGCGGGGATAAAATTCGAACCCGGACGGTTCCCTTCCGTAATCCGGAATGACCGAGTAGCGGGAATCTATCTTCGTCTGCCTCACCAGTCTGTCGACAAGCCGGCTCTCCCTTTCATCCAGCGCCATATGCCGTTTCATAAAACCGCCGATTTCTTCCTGTGAAAAACGGAAAGCCGGTACACTGCTCCCCAATGCCGTAATAAATCCGCTGCAATCCTTATATTTGGACATACCAATTGTGATTATCGGTCTAAATTAAGGAATCTCGATTTATTAAAGTTATCGGTTGTCGGATATGAAGCCATCCTTCCCCCTGATCCTTCTCCCTTTTACGTGGGTTATGTCGGTTTACATACTCTCCGGGCAGGCAAAATCCCAGGACGTAAGCCCTTATCAGCAGAAAACTTATCTTTCAAAGAACGGGACTGAAATTCCGTACCGGTTACTGTACCCGGCCGGTTTCGACCCTTCCAGAAAGTACCCTCTCGTGCTGTTCCTGCACGGTGCCGGGGAGCGCGGAAACGATAACCAGGCGCAGCTTGTACATGGTTCCTCGCTTTTCCTGGAAAAACAGGCGCAATTCCCGGCAATTGTAGTGTTCCCCCAATGTCCGAAGGACCGCTACTGGTCATCCGTTAAAATCGACCGAAGCCAGCCGAAATACAAATTCGAGTATGATTATAAGTCCACAAAAGAGACATCTGAACTGTCGGCCGTGATGGACCTGCTGGAGGACCTTCGTAGTAAGCACAAAATAGACAAAAACAGGATCTATATCATGGGACTCTCCATGGGAGGAATGGGTACTTTTGAAGCCATTACCCGGCACCCACGGATATTTGCCGCAGCCATTCCCATTTGTGCCGGCGGAGATCCTTCCCTGGTCGGAAGCTTCGCAAAAAAAGTACCGTTATGGGTTTTTCATGGCGACGAAGACGCAGTTGTACATGTAGATTATTCGCGGGAAATGGTTAAAGCGATAGAAGACGCAGGAGGAAAAGTGAAATACACCGAATACCCGGGTATCAACCATAATAGCTGGAATAACGCATTTGCCGAGCCGGAACTGCTTCCATGGCTTTTCTCCCAAAAGAAAAAATAGCGTGCAGACACCCGACAGGCATATTCGGAATTCCGTTATACACTGGCGAAAAGGCCGTTTACGAGACACTTTTGTACATCTCCGGCTCCCATTCTCGCTTTTCCTTGCTCCTGTGTATTTTTTTGCGCTAAGCGAGGCGGAAAACATTGACCCGATGAATGCCTTATGGGTTTTTATTATTCTGCATCTGCTCCTATTCCCTGCCAGCAATGCCTATAACAGCTATTACGACAAAGACGAAGGCAGCATAGGGCTCATCGAAAAACCGCCGCCTGTGTCGGGCTTACTGCTGTATACGGCTATTGGGATGGATCTGGCTGCCATCATTTTGTCCCTGCTGCTTGAGCTGGGGGCGACTTTCACCTTCTATCTCGTTTTATACGGCCTTGTTTCGAAAGGCTACAGCCATCCGCGGATCAGGCTCAAAAAATACCCCGTCGTCAGTCTTCTTACTGTTGCCTTGTTCCAGGGGTTCTACACTTTCCTGGCGTCATATGATGCGATATCGGGGGCGCCGGGACTGATGACTGAATCCGGTACCTTCCTGCCGGCCATACTCTGTTCGTGCAACCTGATCGCCGTCTATCCTCTCACACAGATCTACCAGCACGAAGAAGACCGGAAACACGGCGACCTGACCTACAGCATGCTTGTGGGTATCGGGGGCACATTCCGGCATGCCACCGTCTTTTTCACCCTGTCTTTTATCGGTTTCGGGTACCTGTACCTTTCAGAAAATCACATCGTCTCCTGGCTGCTGTTTAGTGTATTCATGCTTCCTGCTGTTGTTTTCTTCCTGTATTGGTGGAGGAAAACAAGTGTGGATATCTCCGAGGCCAGCTATCGCAATACGATGCGGATGAATGCACTGGCAAGCGCAGGGCTGAATACTTTCTTTATCATAATGTGCCTTATCTGAAGGAATGGCTCAGACTACCCCGGTGACCAGGTCAGGAATCGGCTATCAGGAACTATCGTTCCAGCAGCTTCCTCACTGCCTCCTCGGCTTTCTCAAACTGAAACTGCGCCAGTTCGTCGTTCAGGCGCGATTTGAGCAGATCCAATTGCAGGTTGCCAATGCTTCCGATATGAGTATGGCTCAGCTCCCTCGGCGCACGGTAGGTATTATCCGCAATTTCGGCGCCCACCTGCCGGTAGGCATCCCGAAAGGGGACATTCTGCATAACCAGCTCATTCACTCTCTCAACACTAAACAGCAGATCGTATTTTTCGTCGGCAAGCAAACCTGTCCTGACCTTGATATGCGTCAGCATAAAAACGGCTATATCGAGGCATTCCAGTATTTCATCCAACGCCGGCATCAGGATCTCCTTAAGCAACTGCATATCGCGGTGATAGCCTGACGGCAGGTTGCTCAGTACCATCGTTACTTCCGCAGGTAAAGCCTTCAGGCGGTTACATCTTGCCCGAAGCAGCTCGGCGACATCGGGATTTTTTTTATGCGGCATAATACTGCTGCCTGTAGTCATTTCGTCGGGCAGAAGCAGGAAACCGAAATTCTGGCTATTATAAAGGCATACGTCCATGGCCAGCCGTGAGAGCGTGGCAGCAAGGGAAGCGATTGCGTTAAGGACTGCCTGCTCGGTCCGTCCGCGGCTCATCTGGGCATATACGACATTTACATGCAATCCCTCAAACCCCAGCAGCTCGGTAGTCATCTGGCGATCTAACGGAAATGAAGAACCATAACCTGCGCCCGACCCCAGCGGGTTCCGGTTGGAAACGCGGTAGGCTGCGTGTAACTGCACAATATCGTCCAGCAGTCCTTCGGCATAGGCGCTGAACCACAATCCGAACGAAGAAGGCATGGCTATCTGCAGGTGTGTATACCCGGGGAGCAGATCATTTTTATGCTCTTCTGCCCTGTCCACCAACACATCAAACAACCGGGCGGTCAGATAGACCACCTCGCGGAGACGGCTTCTTGAGAAGAGCTTCAGATCTATCAGCACCTGGTCGTTACGTGAGCGCCCGGAATGTATTTTCTTCCCGATATCGCCCAGCTTCCTGGTCAGCTGCAGCTCCACCTGGGAGTGCACATCCTCCACCCCCTCTTCTATTTCGAAGTCACCGGCAAGTATGGCATGATAGATCTCCACCAGGGCAGCCTGCAGCCGCGATAGCTCTCCATCGGTCAGCAGTCCTATATGGTTCAGCATTCTGGCGTGTGCCAGGCTTCCCTGGACATCAAAAGGCGCCAGCTGCAAATCGAGCTCCCTATCTCTCCCGACTGTAAATTTCTCTATCTTTTGAGACACGGTAGTGCCTTCCTTCTGCCATAGCTTTGTCATGCCCGTTATTATGAGATGAATAGATTTTGCCCAAAATTAATACAATCCGGGGTTAATCAACCGACAAATTCCCTGACATGGCACTGTAAAAATCCGGCACAGATTGAGTGAAGCGGGCAGAATTAGTCCGGCGACCCTTTTTTACTAAGCCTCCCGGAA
Source organism: uncultured Cytophagales bacterium (assembly GCA_964559125.1). GTDB lineage: Bacteria > Bacteroidota > Bacteroidia > Cytophagales > Spirosomataceae > Ravibacter. Next base: position 10,845 of record CAZLGW010000014.1, on the reverse strand, counting down.
CTATATTTGTCTTTCTTTCAGACTATAAATCAAAAATATCGGCACGGAGTCCGAATATGTGGAAAAAACTCAAAGATCGCTGGAAAGTAGACAACGCTGCTGATGTAGTTATCATCCTGGTTGTTTTTGCATGTACCGGGTTTTCAGTTCTTTATGTAAAGAAGCTCCTTTTCGCTTGGGCAGGCATCGGCGATGATACCCCGGGCTGGATACGCCTGTGCATTTCCCTCTTTATCATTTTACCGCTTTACCAGGTTATCCTGCTTGGGTGGGGTTGGATATTTGGAAAATTCAATTTCTTCTGGGAGTTTGAAAAGAAGACCTTTTCCCGGATGAGAAGTATCGGAAAAAGGAAAAGATAGTTGCGGAACCCCCGCACGACACGCACAAGAATCTCCCGATGTTAACCTTTTCCACGGGAAAGGTTAAGAATCAATATCACTCATCATCTGCTGAGCCATCTTATCGACCATCGCAGTAATTCCCTGCAATGCACCGAAAACCACGCATAAGGGGAGTATAACCGGAAGGAATACTATCCACTTAATGGCCATTGTCAAATTGATCCTTTTTAATACGATGCTTTTCATTTTAAATTTCTACCGGGGTTAACTATAAAAAAACACAGATAAGGACATTTAAAGTCGAGTGCTCCAGCTTCTTCCCTGCTAAGAATTCAGAAAATTCTTATTGTCAAGTTAATAATTCCCCATATAATAAACAAGGAATTTCGCACAATCTTTTGCCTTTTTCGAAGCAGCCCCGAAATTATCTTCCCGGCCGCTGCCATTGCTTTATACGTGCATATTATAAGTGCCGTTGCTTTATGGCAACCCAAAATATTGTTGTTACTTTGTTATAGCCAAAGGCAGCAAACGTTTTAGCCCCAGATGAACATTCCAGATATAGTACAATTACTTCCTGACGCCATAGCCAACCAGATCGCAGCGGGGGAGGTCGTGCAGCGGCCGGCATCTGTCGTAAAAGAACTGCTTGAGAACGCCGTTGATGCCGAGGCAACGCGTATACAGGTGATCATCCATGAATCGGGGAAGGCTATGATACAGGTGGTGGACGACGGGAAAGGCATGTCGGCTACCGATGCGCGCATGTGCTTCGAGAGGCACGCCACGTCAAAGATCCGTACCGGCGACGATCTGTTCCGGATCAGGACCATGGGTTTCCGCGGGGAGGCGCTGGCTTCTATCGCCGCAGTAGCCCAGGTGGAGATGAAAACCGCCCGCGCTGATGATGAACTGGGCATACTGATCAGGATCGAAGCCTCGTCTGTAAAGGCACAGGAATCGGTCTCCTGGTCGGGGGGGACCAGTATCCAGGTAAAAAACCTGTTTTACAATGTGCCGGCCCGGCGTAATTTCCTCAAATCCAACCCGGTGGAGATGAGGCATATCATAGACGAATTTCAGCGCATTGCGCTTGCCAACCCCGAAATCGCCTTTTCTCTGCATCACAACAACACCGAGATCTTTAATCTCCCCCCGGGTAAGCTGGTCCGCAGAATTACCGATATTTTCGGCAAAAATTACCGGGAACAACTGGCTTTCTGCCAGGAGGAAACATCTCTTCTGAGCGTAAGGGGCTATATAGGCAAGCCTGAATTCGCAAAGAAAACCCGGGGCGAGCAGTTTTTCTTCGTCAACAACCGCTATATCAAAAGCAGCTATCTGAATCATGCCATCCTGACAGCGTTCGACGGCACGATAGCAGAAGGAAGCCACCCTTTTTACGTGCTCTTCATCGAAATCGATCCCTCGCATATCGATATCAACATCCACCCCACCAAATCGGAAATCAAATTCGATGACGAGCGATCTGTCTATGCTATTATCATGGCGGCAGTCCGGAGGGCCATCGGAGTTTATAACCTCGGTACTTCTATCGACTTCGACAGCGACATCAACTTCCTGAACCCCTCCCGGTCGCCCGATCCCAGGCCGGTTTCATTCAATGTCCCCCAAAAGCCGGACTGGGGCGGAGAGAAACGTAAGGATGCTTTTTCCGGCGAACAGAGTGTGCAGGACTGGGTAAAATTATTTGAAGGGCTCGATGTAAGAGAAGAAGAAAAAAGGGAATCAAACGAGAGCTTTGAGCCTCAATCATTTACGATAGCGAGCAAGGCCAATCAGATGGCTACCGAAAAGATAGGACAGCCGGCGACAGAAGCTTCGTATTTCCAGATTTTCAACAGGTATATTCTTTCACAGACTTCCGAAGAAACCATACTGATCGACCAGAGGGCTGCCTGGGAAAGGATTTTATATGAGCAGTACCGGCAAATGCTTTCCAAACGTAGCGGGGGCAGCCAACAGTTATTGTTTCCCAAGACAATCAGGTTATCGGCTGCCGACATGCAGTTGGTGGACGATACAAGATCTTCTATCCGTCAACTCGGGTTTGAATTTGACGACCTGGGGGGCAACTCTATCATTATAAGGGGTGTGCCGTCGGATCTGCCCGACGAAAACGAGCAGGAAATGTTCGAAGAACTTCTCGACCAGATCCGCCAGAACTATGCCGAACTCAAGCTGAGCAGACCCGACGGCCTTATCCGGTCGCTTGCAAAGAGGTTCGCCCCGAAGTACAACCTGAAAATGAGTCCCCAGGAGATCAAGCAGATGCTTGCCCGCCTTTTTGATACTTCCGACCCGAACCGGACACCCGGCGGAGAGCCGGTTACGGTGAGGCTGAGCATCGAAAAGCTGGCAGCTATTTTTAAGCCGGGCAGTAAAATCAAATAGAAAATTCGCATATTTAATACCCCAATTCCCGGCATTCTGTAAAGTGCAGATGCCTTAATTACCGGTCAGCAATCAAAATGTTCCAAATAACGCCAGTCGTCCGCAATCTTCTTATCGCCAACATTGCTATCTTTTTCATAGATCGCAATTTCGACCTTTCGTCGCAATTTGCGCTCCGGTCTTTTCTCTCTCCCGAATTCCGGCCTCATCAGTATGTGAGCTATATGTTCCTGCACAGCAGGGAAAGCTTCGGCCATCTTTTCAGCAATATGTTCGGCCTCCTGATCTTCGGGCCGCTCCTGGAGAGGGTCTGGGGACCAAAACGATTTCTTTTCTTTTACTTTTTTACAGGTATCGGCGCCGGGTTGCTGTTTTCCGCTATCAACTATTTTGAGTTAAGCCAGATCAGGGATGGCCTTGCGCTTTACCTAGACAACCCCAATCCCCAGGCTTTCATTGATTTTCTTTCCGGTCACGCGGAGTTTTATTACAAGTCGCAGCATGCATTCATCAACAGCTTTGAGGCCAATCCCGGGAGCGCTCAACTGATAGCACAGAGCAAGGAAATGGCCCGTGCAGTGTATGAGTTCAACGTGAATATCCCGATGGTAGGGGCCTCGGGCGCGATTTTCGGGATCCTGATGGCATTCGGTATGCTGTTCCCCAATACTGAACTGTTCCTCCTTTTCGTTCCTTTCCCTATAAAAGCTAAATATTTCGTGGGATTTTACGGGCTTTATTCCCTGTATGCAGGATTTCAGAATGCGCCCAATGACAACGTAGCGCATTTCGCCCACCTCGGCGGAATGTTGTTTGCCTTTATTTTGTTAAGATACTGGAACTCAAGCCGACAAAAATTCTTTTGAGCTATGACTGGCCTTCTCAACAACCTGAAAAGCGAGATCAATAAGCCCGATAATGCGCTGGTTAAGCTGATATTGCTTAATGCCGGAGTTTTTGTAGTACTGCTGATACTCCGGATTGCCCTTACCCTCGGCAATCAGCAGCCTGTCTATCAATGGGTTGTTGATTTACTGAGGGTCCCTTCCGCACTGCCCGAGCTTGTCCGGAAACCCTGGACCGTATTTACCTACTTCTTCGCCCATGAGGAGATCTTCCATATCCTTTTCAACATGCTCTTCCTCTATTGGTTCGGGCGGCTGATAGACGAATATCTCGGTACCAAAAGGCTAGTCGCACTTTACATCCTGGGCGGTCTCGCCGGCGCATTGACCTATATTGTCATTTACAATGTCTCACCCTATTTCCAGGAGGTGGTAGGGACATCGAGAATGCTGGGCGCGTCTGCATCGGTCTACGCCGTGACCGTAGGAGCGGCTACGCTTTTGCCCAATTATACATTTTCGCTATTACTGCTGGGACCTGTCCGGATTAAATACATCGCGATTTTCTATATCATATTGTCCCTGGCCCAATCGGTAGGCCCTAATGCAGGTGGTAACCTGGCTCACCTGGGAGGCGCGCTACTAGGCTATATTTTTATCAAAATGCTCCAGACCGGGAATGACCTAGGGAAACCCGTTTATGCCATGGGCAACTTCTGGAACAGGCTCTTCCGAAAAAAGACCGCTATCCGTGTCACTTACAGCGCTAAAACCGTGCAGCGAAGTACAACTTACTCGAAACCCGTCAGCACCTCCCGGTCAGTGGAAATGCCCGACCAGGATGAGGTGGATTCCATACTCGACAAAATTTCGCAATCGGGATACGAAAGCCTGAGTAAGGAAGAAAAACAAAAGCTGTTCAGGGCGAGCCAGCGGAAATAACCTCTTCCCGGAATACTAAGGCGGAAATGCATGAATGTTAAGCTATTTTTAAATAACTTTGCGCCGCACCACAGCCCGTCATTCGGGTTCTGACAGTCATCGAATAATGTTAATCACACCGGGAAACCTACTGTCGAAAATCAATTCTCCTGAAGATCTGAGGAAGTTGGATGCTTCCGAATTACCTCGGGTATGTAACGAATTACGGCAGTATATCATCGATATCGTGTCTGTCTACGGAGGGCATTTTGGCGCCAGCCTGGGGGTAGTAGAGCTCACTGTAGCGCTGCACTACGTCTTCAACACCCCCGACGATCAGCTGATCTGGGATGTCGGGCACCAGGCCTACGGTCACAAAATCCTTACAGGCAGAAGAGACACCTTTCATACCAACCGTACGATGGGCGGCCTTTCGGGCTTCCCCAACCGGAAAGAGAGCAGGTATGACGCCTTTGGTGTAGGCCATTCGTCGACTTCGATCTCCGCTGCTTTAGGGATGGCAGTTGCTTCAGGATTGGAAAACAACAAACAGAGACAGCATATCGCGGTAATAGGCGACGGCGCTATGACTGCGGGCCTCGCTTTCGAAGGTATGAATCATGCAGGGGCGTCTGACTCCAACCTGCTCATCATACTGAACGACAACTGCATGAGCATCGATCCTAATGTCGGTGCTCTCAAGGCATATCTGACCGACATCACTACCTCACAGACTTATAACAAGATCAGGGATGAGGCGTGGCACCTGCTGGGTAAGCTCAGCAATTTCGGGATCAGCGCGCAGGAAATTGTCTCGAAGGTACAGAACGTACTTAAATCTACCCTGCTCAACCAGAGCAACCTGTTTGAGTCGCTGGGATTACGATATTTCGGCCCGATCGACGGTCATGACATCGACCACCTGACGCACGTTCTCAGTGACCTCAGGCATATCCCCGGCCCGAAGCTGCTTCATTGCCTTACCGTAAAAGGCAAGGGCTATGGTCCTGCAGAAAAGGACCAGACCAAATGGCACGCTCCCGGGCTTTTCGACAAGGTGACCGGAGAGATCCAGAAGAAAGTATTTCAGGCTCCGCAACCACCTAAGTACCAGGATGTTTTCGGACATACGCTGGTCGAGCTGGCTGAGAAAAACAAGAAAATCATAGGAGTTACCCCGGCAATGCCTTCGGGTTCTTCTATGAATATCATGATGAAAGCGATTCCCGAAAGAGCTTTTGATGTGGGCATTGCCGAACAGCACGCCGTCACATTTTCGGCCGGAATGGCAACCCGCGGATCGGTAGTCTTCTGCAATATCTATTCGACCTTCATGCAGCGGGCCTATGACCAGGTCATTCATGATGTCTGCATACAGGGACTACCTGTTATCTTCTGTCTTGACCGTGCCGGACTGGCCGGGGCCGACGGCGCTACGCATCACGGCGCGTACGACATTGCTTATATGCGCTGTATTCCCAATATGATAGTAGCGGCCCCTATGAACGAGCAGGAGCTCCGGAATATGATGTACACTGCCCAACTGGAAGAAATTCAGGCAGGGACTTCCGCATTCACGATCCGGTATCCCCGGGGTCAGGGAGTGATGCCCAGGTGGCGGACGCCTTTTGAGAAATTAGAGATCGGCAAAGGAAGGCTGGTGAAGGAAGGGAAAAACGCCGCTGTGCTCTCACTGGGGCATGTAGGAAATTTTGCACTGGAAGCCTGTGAAAAACTGGAGAAGAAAGGGGTCAGCGTAGCCCACTACGATCTCCGGTTTGCCAAGCCTCTTGATCGTACGCTTCTTCACGATATTTTCAGGAACTTTGACAAAGTTATAACCGTAGAAGACGGCTGCATACAGGGAGGTTTCGGGAGCGCCATCCTGGAATTTGCTGCCGACAACGGGTATAAGGCCGACATCAGAAGGCTTGGCATACCGGACGAGGTGGTCGAGCACGGAGAGCAGCCGGAATTGCACCACGTATGCGGCTATGACCAGGAGGCGATAGAGAAGAATATCCTCGCGCTGGTTGGGCTGCCGCTAAGTATCCCTAATATATGACTTTCCGAGGTTCTGCAATCAAATCCGTTTTTATCCGGATAGCCGTTGCCGTTTTCCCCTGCCTCCCTCTCGCGGGCTATGCGCAGGACTCCGCTTCACTGCTTTGGGAGATCAGTGGCAACAACCTGAAAAGGCCATCTTATCTTTTTGGCACCATACACCTGTTCTGCACGGGGGACTTTACTGCAGGAGACTCGCTGAAATCGAGGTTGCTTGCCTCAGAAAAACTCGTGCTGGAACTGGACATGACGGATCCGGAATTAATACCGGCCCTGATGCAGAGTATGATGATGAAAGACGGCACAACGCTGCGTGCGTTGCTGTCCGGGCATGAATACGGTAAGATAGAGCGTTTTTTCGCCGACTCTGTCGGGTTCAACATCACTGCGTTTTCCAATAGTAAGCCTTTTCTCTTAACAAGCCTGCTGTTTAGTCATATACTTCAATGTTCTCCGCAATCGATGGAGGAGCAGCTGACGAGCCTGGCCGGAGAGAACGGCATTGCAGTTGCCGGCCTGGAAACAGCACAGGAGCAGGCAGCGCTGTTTGACCTGATCCCGTACAGAACCCAGGCCGAAATGGTACTGCGTACGATCGACAGTATGCATGTCGCCCGGGAAGAATTCAGCGGACTACTGGACCTGTACCGGTCGCAGGACATACAGAAGATTTATGAGTATGTCAGCAAAAGCCAGTTTGATTTCAACGGTTTTGAAAATATCCTCCTGACCGACCGTAACAGGAGATGGGTATCGCAGATAGAGAAGTTTCTCCCGGAGACATCCTCATTTATCGCTGTAGGAGCGGCTCATCTCGGAGGGGAAGAAGGCCTTGTCGAGCTGCTGAGGAACAAGGGCTACAAGCTCTCCCCGGTCTATAATCCCTGAATTTCAGAAGCATTGAACTATGGAAAACGCTGCTATTCACCAGGAAGAAGCTATCTGCGCTCTTGCCACCGCAAATGGCGTAGGAGCCATAGCGGTTATCAGGGTTTCAGGCCTCAGGTCTATCGAAATAGTCAACACTTTTTTCAAGGGACGGGACCTTACAAGGGTCAAAAGCCATACCGTACATTTCGGTACGATCCGCGATAACGGCGATATAGTAGACGAAGTGCTGGTCACGATTTTCAGGAGTCCGGCATCTTTCACAAGGGAAGATTCGGTCGAAATTTCCTGTCACGGGTCAGATTACATTATCCGCCGCATACTGAAGCTGCTTGTCAGGGGCGGCGCACGCATCGCAAAACCCGGAGAATTCACACAACGGGCATTTCTCAACGGCCAGTTTGACCTGGTACAGGCAGAGGCTGTAGCCGATCTTATCGCGGCCGACAGCGAAGCCAGTCACCGGGCAGCCCTCCAGCAACTGAGAGGTGGTTTTTCAAAACAGCTGGCATCATTACGCGAAGAGCTGATCCATTTTGCTTCCCTTGTGGAACTGGAGCTTGATTTCGGCGAAGAAGATGTGGAGTTTGCCGGGCGCGACGACCTCCGGGACCTTATCAACCGTCTTAATAAATCGCTGCTCCCGCTGATCGAGTCGTTTGACTTCGGTAATGCGCTCAAAGAAGGTGTACCGGTAGCCATTATCGGGGCACCCAATGTAGGAAAATCGACGCTTCTGAATGCGCTGCTCAATGAAGAAAAGGCGATAGTAACGGCCATTGCCGGCACTACCCGCGATGTGATCGAAGATACCATGGTGCTGGGTGGTATAAAGTTTCGTTTCATCGACACAGCAGGGATACGTGAGACACAGGATGTGGTGGAATCTATTGGAATTGAAAGATCCAGGAAAGCGATGGAGAAAGCCGATATTATCCTCCTTCTTTTCGATAGTGAGGAGACCTTCGGTGAGCTCGGGCCTTTGGTTGCGGATATCGCAGATGAAAAGAAGGTAGTTTGGGTGAGGAATAAGGTGGATATAACCTCGTTTTCAGGAATAAGCGATCCGGAGCATGAGATTCCGGAAATCTCCGCCGCCACCGGACAGGGCCTTGAGGAGCTAAAGCGCAGAATTACAGAAATTGCCTCCTCTCAAAGCCAGTCCGGTATAGTAGTGACCAACCTCCGTCATTATGAGCACCTGCTTAAAACCCACGAGGCTCTTAACGACGTGCTCCACGGGCTTGACGAAGGCGTAAGCGGCGATTTCCTTGCCCAGGACATCAGGCTGGCCCTTTTTCACCTCGGTGAGATCACGGGGGCTATTGCTACGGATGATTTGCTGGCAAATATTTTTAGTAAGTTTTGTATAGGAAAGTAACCGGGTAAAATAAACAAGTAACAAACAGATAGAAAAACGCTTAATAGCCCTGATAAACAGGGCTTTTTTAGTGCCTATGCTTTTTGATGCTTTGCTTTATTATCGGTTTGTTTTGTGTAGATTTGTACCTTATTTGTACCTCGACAGATTTACAGACAATATTTGTACCTCGACAAAATTTGTATGGTTTACAAAGTTTACACTTTTAAATACCCCGAGTGACTATGAGTTCAAACCTTGCCATAAACCGGATATGTCAGAACTGTGGAAAGGAGTTCGTAGCCAGAACAACGGTTACCCGGTACTGTGGGGACTCCTGCGCCAAAAAGGGGTATAAAAAAAGTAAGAGGAAAGAACGTTACAACCCGATAAACGAGGAAACGTTACGAATAAAAAGGCTACAACTGGAAGAACTTAAAGCGAGGGAGTTTTTGAGTGTCTCACAAGCCGCCAAAGTACTGGGCTGTTCCCGGCAGAACGTGTACAAACTAATCCGTTCCGGGAAACTACCTGCAAAGAACCTGCTCCTGAAAAAAACAATGATAAAACGGGTTGACATAGACAGGCTCTTTGAACCGGAAAAAACACCGACCGGCGTACTGCTGGAATACATGTTAGGGGAAATCGAAAAATTAAAGAGCCAGGCAGTACCATCCGAAATAACCAGTAAACACTATTACAGCCTGTCTGAAGTGCGGAATAAATACGGCATATCTCAAAGCGGGCTGGATAGGGTACTTAACAGTAACCGGATTGAAAAGATAAGGCAGGGGCGTCAGGTCTACGTACTCAAAAGCGATATTGACAAAATTCTAAAAGGTGTTTAGCTATGGCAACAAAAATTAAAGTCAGACAAAAAGCTATTTCGGGGAACAGAAAAAGCCTGTACCTGGACTTCTATCCACCTATTCCGCATCCGGAAACCGGTGAACCTACCCGACGGGAGTTTTTAGGGCTGTATCTCATTGATAAGCCTAAAAGCCCCATCGACAAGCAACACAACAACGAAACCCAACAGCTTGCCGAACAGATCAGGCAGAAGCGGGAAAACCACCTCAACAAACCTGAAATTTACACCGGGTATGAAAAGGAGCAACTAAAAATCAAAGAACGGGGAGAAGAAAATTTTGTCGAATACTTCAAGAAGCTGGCCGACAAACGCAAGTCAAGTAACCATGACAATTGGGTCTCTGCCTACAAATACCTTGTAACCTTCACAAACGGCAGGCTGAAATTCGCTGACCTCAATGAACGGTTCTGCAATGAGTTTAAAGAGCACCTCCTTACCACAAAAAGCAACAAGAGCAACAAAACAACCCTTGCGCAAAACTCAGCAGTATCCTACTTTAACAAGCTGAAAGCAGCTATGAAGCAGGCGTACAAGGACGGGTACCTTTCCGGTGACCTGAACGCCAGGGTGACGCCTATAAAGCAGGCAGAAACCAGAAGAGAGTATTTGACCCTCGATGAACTGAATCGCCTGATCAAGACCGAATGCAATAACCCACTGTTGAAAAGTGCTGCCCTGTTTTCCGCTCTCACAGGATTAAGGTTTTCGGATATTCAAAAAATGGTTTGGGGTGAAATTGAACACGTCCAGGGACAGGGGTATTTCCTGAACTTCAGCCAAAAGAAAACCAAAGGTGTTGAGTCGCTGCCTATTCCCGACCAGGCTTATGACCTACTGGGGCAACCGGGAAAGCCTTCTGAAAAAGTGTTTCCCGGCCTCACCTATTCAGCCTACGAAAACAAACACCTCTACCAGTGGATAGGAGCGGCAGGGATCACAAAGGACATTACCTTTCATTGTTTCCGGCATACTTACGCTACCCTACAGTTGTTTTACGGAACGGACATTTACACCGTTTCCAAAATGCTGGGGCATAAAGACTTGAAAACGACTCAGATTTACGGTAAGGTTGTGGATGAGGCCACTGCCGTCCAAAACGTTTTTTGGGGTTAATAAAATGAGTCAACCAGCGTTTTG
>CAZLGW010000013.1:0-140011 GCA_964559125.1 uncultured Cytophagales bacterium | reverse complement strand
CAACTACTAAGTTACGAATTTTAGTAGCTGTCCAGTTTAACGGGAGTATTTCAAAGCTTATTTTAGTTACAAAACAAAGTAACCATACCGCCATCCAATCGTCGGTACAACTGGGAGCCTCGACATTTGTAGTTGAAAGCCCTATCAATCCAATCCAGGCAGGGGTTCCCTACACAGTCAAAAGCGCGGACCTGGTGGATTACACCCTGTACTTTACCGACAATCCGATCGTCAGTATTACGGTCAGCAGTATCGGGGCTATCAACAAAGACGATGAGATCACCGGCTCCATGGTGCTGGCTACTACAACCGGTCTGCCGTATAACTCCCCGATTGGCATCAAAATCCGGGGCGCTTCTTCATCTAACTTCCCTAAAAAATCCTATCGTGTTCAGTTAAAACAGTATGACGACCCGACCAAAAACCGGGATGATGCGCTACTGGAGATGCGGAGCGACAGAAGATGGCTGATGCTTGCCATGTACAACGAGCCCACGCGCAACAACAACAAATTCTCCCACGATCTGTGGCTTGACATGCACACGCCCTACTACGCCGGGCTGGAAGGGGGTGAAGGTGCGCTTTCGACTATCCGTTCGGAATACGTGGAAGCTTTCGTCAATAGTGAGTACCGGGGAGTTTACCTGTTTACAGAAGATGCCGATCAGAAACAGTTCAAGCTAAAAAATAAAAGTGGCGGCGGCGAGCTATACAAGGGCGAGACCAGGGGTAGCAATAATACATTTATCAAAAATTACCATTTAGGGGGTATGCATAATGATTACCCGGGCATTGCCTCTTCCGACGATGAATTGTGGGGCGGTTGGGAATTGCGGCACCCGGGTTCGACCGACTGGACAACTATCTATGATTTCACAGAATTCGTTATCGAATCAAATGATGCTACCTTTAAAAATCACATAGGTTCGAAGCTACATCTCGACAATGTGATGGACTATTTCATATTTCTCAATATTCTTAGAGCTACTGACAATGCCACTAAGAATACACTATTTGGCAAATTCAGCAAAGATGAACCTTATTTCTACGGTGTCTGGGACCTGGACGGCGTACTGGGGATTCAATATCAGGGACTTAGAGACAATGTTACTTCCGGAATATTATCCAACAATCTGTATGCACGTCTTTTGAAAACAGACCCCCAAAATTTTAAATGGCGGCTTGCCAACCGGTGGAAAACGCTCAGACAAGGACTTTTGTCCACTGCTACCTTTAAATCACGGTTTTTTGGGTATCATGAATACCTTCTCGGACAAGGCGCTTATGCCAGGGAATTATTAGTGAGGGAGGCAGACAAAAACAAAGACCCCTGGAATGTGAACCTTCTCAATTTCAGCCAGGAACAGATTGATTATGTCGACACCTGGATCGACGGCCGCTTTAGCTACCTGGATAATTATTTCAATGAAATGTATGAAGACGCTCTCCCTGTAAAACTGGCTTCTTTTCAACTTAGCAACGACGAAAACAAGGTCAAGGTAGAATGGACGGTTGCCGAATCATTGAATGTAAGCTATTTTACTATAGAGCGCAGTATTAACGGTAGAGACAACTGGATTCCCTTGGGTAACGTTGTTTATACTGAAACCGGATCCAGCTACCGGTTTACAGATCCCTCTCCTGTCTCCGGAATCAATTACTACCGGCTCAGAACCACCGATCTTGACGGAAGCTTTGACCATAGCATCATTAGGTCAATTGTTATTAACGGAGCAATACAGGGCAGAGCTGTGAGCTTTTTCCCGAACCCTGCCAGAGGAATATTGAAATACAAAAGTGAAAATCCCCATAGGGGGATAGCCTCTGTTTCTCTTATTAACGCCTACGGCATACCCGTTTTCAAGGAGGCAAATAATCCCAAGAATTCATTTAATGTTGAAAATATTCTCCCGGGGATATATGTCGCCGTAATCAATTTTGAGGACGGTGGCAGCGAACATCATAAAATTGTAATCTCAAATTGAAACATGAGTCTACGAACAGTAAAAGTATTACTTTCCAGCCAAATGCTTACCCTCACCCCACGAGATAAGTTTGCCCGTTTTGCTTCGGCGGATACATCTCAATAGTATCTGATTATATAAATAAAACTATCATTTGCCTCGCCAAGATCAGTAGCTGCCTTAATTTCTAAATTACTTTTCGCCTCGGTATCTGCAAAGAAGGGGAGAGCCGCAGACGGCATCAAAGCACTCATTCTCTGGCTATTGAGTAGTGAAAAATGCGTTCTGCAAATCACTTCCGGAGTTGCCTCACCGGTCCTTAACAGAAATGTTGCAGTATTTCCCTTTCCGGCTCCGGGAACAGAATTGTAAACCTCAAAACCGACGATTATCGTTCCAACAGGAAAGTTGACTTTCTGACTAAAATTCGGAAAACTGGTTCCGTTTAAGTCAGGCCGGATAGTAACTGTCTTTAATTCAACGCCCTCACCAAACGATCGTTGCCTTAATCCCAGATCCGAGTCCCACACTGAATATCCTTCTATATCGGGAGTCTTGCTGAAAGTAAAATACTCTGGGCGGACATTTCTAAACCGGACAATCGGAGTCCCTCCCTTATTTACCGGGACATCAAACACTACAACATCACTTGGCTTCTTCTTGCCAAGCCAGGCGCCTTCTTCAAATCTTATCACCTTGTGGTATCGTCTGAATGATTCCGTTCCCGCGCTAATCTTCACAGTCCCCACAAGCTCAAAGTTTCTGAAAACATAGGAGGGACAATCCATTGCAGGATATACGATACTGATTATTTCGCCATAACCCATACGGAAAGACTGGGAAGTAAGATCAACACCGTCAAAAGTGACATTCCCCTGCGGCCACTCAGAATACAGGAGGGCACAGTTTGAATTAAATGCTTCAACACGTAAGTTTTCACATGTGAAATGGCAAACTCCCCTGGCATGGTTTGTACCCTTTAATTGAAACAGGTACGTCTTTTCAGTTTGTCCTGCTCCCCATGCGCTTACGTCCAGGTTTCTTACATGAATGTGCCCTCCCTTGTTAAACACCAGGAAAGGTGCATCTGTACTCCACCATTGACAATCATTAATGCGGTAATTTAAAAACTGGTCGGTCGTATCAGTGATTCCCACGTTTATAAAAGGTCCGGTAAAGTGGCTCATATCACAGGAATTAAAAGTAAACTCCGAATTATTATTCGTCCCGGTCAGGTCCAGACCCGTTTTCCATCCGCGAAAGCCGACGTTTTCAAATAAATAGTTTTGAGCTGCATTTGTCGCGTTTGACAAGAAGAAAGTACTTTCGGCAGCTTTAGCCCTGAAATAAATATCTTTTACCCTTATAAATTGCCAGCTGGTGTTATAAAGTAACGGATCATTCGTTGTAGTATTGGCATAAACTATTTCTGTTGTGGCATTGCCGCTTCCCATAATCGTATAACTCCTCGTTTGGATTATCTTAGGAGGGATAAGCGCATCTTTTCCGGTTACCAGGTATACCCCCGCCGGTATATAGAGAATAGCCTCGCACCGGTTGGGACTTCCGGCTAATGCCCTTACCTGACTACCTACAAACAGAGCCGCTTTCTGAAAGGCGAACGTGTCATCTGTGATACCGTCTCCCCTGGCGCCAAACCACCGAACGTTCACCTTGTCATCGTAGATCCGGCGAAAAATCCGGGATCCACGGCTTTGAACTATGACCATAGCGCCGTCGTCAGAAGGGCCGGATGTCCCGCTGTATTTAAACACTCCTTCTTTCAGGGTATCGGTAATGTAAACAAATTCCAAAGATGGGTCAGTAGAGGCTCGAAGGGCAGAAATGCTCATTGACTGCATAGTAAATAGTTCGATGGTTAAATTCTATACAGAGTGTTTGTTTCTTGACTACCGAAGCCCTTCGTTACCACAATCAACATACCAATCTTCTATAGCGTCTTTAAGCGTATATCGCAGCTTTAACGAACTTTGCTCCAGTTTCTCCCCATTGATATTGGTAGATATCATCAGCTTCCTGACCCTGTCGGGGTGAATCCCGTTAAATGTTTTCCCAATGAGTTTTCCGCTAAAATACAACATAGAAGCTACAGTCTTTAAGGGAATAGCAGGAACAAGTATAGCCGGCTTTGATACTTTGGTCACACTTGCAATCGTCTCACATATCACTTCAATCGTAGGAGCAGGAGCATAGGTAAGATTGTAAGTCTCGGGCTTACCGGGCAACGACTGGTCAATGCCTTCCCAAAGTATCCTCGCCACATCTTTAACATATACACTGGCTTTGATGGTATCTTTTCTGCCGGGATAGAAAAAGAAGCCTTTCTTCAGCGCATTATAAAGACGGGTGAAATTCCCGCCTTCTCCTTTTCCGAATACAACGCCAGGCCTGACAATGAAGAGATGCCTGGCGGTGCGGTCCTCAGTCAGCCAGTTTTGATGGATATATTCTGCTACCAGTTTAGAAATCCCATAAGGAGAGTTTGGCATGGGAATACTACTACTCTCGCTTTTTTCTTCTTCCGAAGGTCCGTAAGGAGCGATTGAACTCGTGAATACGATTTTACGAATTCCGTGAGCCCGGGCAAAATCGCAAATATTTTCAGCCCCTTTTATATTAGTTTCAAAATATTCGTGATCAGGATGGCCGGGCGTAGTATGGACGGCTGCGAGATTAAAGATGATGCTGTTTTCGGGGTCGGGAATATGATCCAGCCGGATAGGATTTCGCACATCGCAGGCTATAAACCCGGCCGGACTCTCCCGCTCCGGCTGACGCCGGATATCTAAAGAATAGATTTTATCTGACGGCCCGGCTACGCTTTCAGCCAGGTAAGAAGCAAGATGCGCACCGATAAACCCCTCCCCTCCAAATATCAGGTAGTTCATTTTTGTATTTTGTTTATCACCTGCAGGAACTGATCTGTTATTCTCTCTATCGGAAAGTTTTCTTCGGCATACTGCCGCGCTCGCAGACCATAAGCGCTAAGCTTTGCAGGATCTGCCAAAGTGCTGTCTATTACCGATCTCAATCCTTGCAGATCCCCGGGATCAATCACAAACCCCAGTTTATTTTCCGTTGTGATCCTGGCTGCGAGATTGTCTTTCGACATAATGAGCAGCGAGGGTTTGCCCGCACAATAATAAGTCAATATCTTGGAAGGCACACAATATACCGAGGCATTGCTTTCGAGCATGGCTACCAGTAAATCTCCGCTTCCGAGCACTTCAGGAAGCGCTTTAAATGGCTGCAAAGGGAGGATCAGGATGTTCGTCAGATTTTCTGCTTCAGCCCGCTCTTTTAAATAGGCTACCCCGGAACCGGTAGCGATCACTACAATCTTCACATTCTGTTCATCGCGATACGCCACGGCTATCTCCGCCAACAATTCCGGATTCTGTTTCATTCCCAAAGTGCCTGAATAAACAATATTGAATGTATGTTCAATATTAAGGTGTTTTGAGAATGCATTCGATTTGTCGGTTAAAGGTATATCGGCAATATTAGACCAGTTTTCAATAACCGATATCCGGTCTTCAGGAATTCCCCATTTCTGAATAATCGAAGCAAAATCCTGGGAAATAGGAATTACATGATCGGCCGAGAGAAGGCATTTTTTCTCAATATTTCTGAAATAACCACCAACTACCAGGCTGAGGAGCCTGCTTTTTTTTGCGATAACATTTTCAGCGGCGATACTTAGTATATCCTGAAGCCAATGAATAAGATAGATACCCCTGCGCACACATAAGGCCGCGATCTTCTTTTGCGCTTCCAGGGGCGTATTGCCTGAAATAACCAGATCCGGGTTCAGCTCCCGGATTTTCCTTTCTATGAGGGTTCCATAAAAATTCTCCTGCCTGAACCTCGAAATGAAGGAGTTCTTATTGACCTTTTTAAGCTCTTTCCCCAAATCGACAACGGTCAGATGATCCAAGTCGCTGAAATCCCCGTTTGGCGACCCGCTTGCCGAGCTGTAGATATGGGTAATTTCAAAACCTTTTCCGGCCAGCGCCCTGCTCAAATCATAAATAAAGGGATAGCCGCCGTAGTCGTGTATGATAATTTTCATCGCCTGGCGTACAACATATCCATTTGAGCTATCTGGGATGCCCCTACCTCAAGAGAACCCACCGGTCCGATCAATCTGAATCCCATTTTGCAGACCAGTTCATGCATCTCTTCAAACAAAGGTTCCCCCTCGTACATACTGACAAATGAAGCCTCAAAAAGCAGGTAGTCCACCCTATCTATAAAAGAACCTGCGCCAAGCAAGACCTGCTTTTCATAACCCTGGACATCCAGCTTCAGCAATACCGGTCCCGCCATAGTTCCGATAGTGCCCGCAACACTATCCAACCGTTCGACGGGTACGGTAATCAACCTGGTTTTTGATGTTTCGGGTAGTTCGGTTTTCTGAAAATCTGAAATAGGCAAAGCTGAACTTGCATGTGAATGCTCGTTCTGGTAAAAGTCTATTTTCCCGCTCGCGCTCCCCAGGCCAAAATTGTATGTCGCTATCTTAGGGAAGGATCCGGTATTAACCGCCAGCTTTTCATAAGTCTCCGGAACAGGCTCAAAAGAATGAACAGCGGCATTCGGAAAAAACCGGGCAACTGCGCAGGCAAACTGGCCCTGGTTGGCTCCTACGTCTATTACTGTACCTAAATCAGAGATGTGGTGTGATAGCTGGTCCAGGATATTAAAGGAGGCAATAGATGCATTGGGCTGCCGTAGATAATTAAAGCCACCATGCCGGTGTCTGAAAATGTAAAAAACGTCAAGAATACGCTTTAGCTTTTTTCCAATCATTAAATAAAATTGTTTCTGGTATGGATTAAACTTACGGCAGGCCGGTAAATTAAGGTACAAAAATATCAGTCCCCAAGCAAAATTGAATATAAATCACGCAGGTATATTTCCTGGGAGTACCTTGATTTAGCTATTTTGATATTGTGATTCTGAATATTTCTGCAGGCTTCGCGATTTTCCATTATGTAACTGACAGATTCAGTCAATGCCGGGACAGACCTGGGTTGAACCAGAAAGCCATTTTCCGGGGATACAAGATCAGGAATATATTTGTAGTCAGTGCTTATGATAATACAACCGGCCCTCATAGCTTCTATGATACTGAGAGGTTGCGCCTCATGCAAATAAAAAGTCGGCAAAACAAATACATCAATATCCTTGTAAAACTGCAGTTTCTCAATGTCCCGGATAACTCCATAGTACCTTATTTGTGGATAAGTCTTAAGCTTTTCCTCAAAAATCTCTTTAATCTCTTCTTCCGTCATATGCTCATCACCCATATATTTCCCCGCAACACAGAGTTCTACTTTCACTCCTATCGAAAAGAACAGCTCGAGAGCTTCAGTAATATGCATTATCCCTTTGCTATAAATAAGGTTGGAAAGGTAGCCTACTTTAAGAACCCCAGCCGACTGCCTCTCTTCCCTGTAATTCTCCGGAATTGACTCCAGGACGGAATCATAGAAATTCGAGACAACTCTGATCTTCTCAGGCGGCAAAAAGAAATCAAACTGATCGCGCATACTCTCCAATAGTACTATGGCATAGTCAACGCCCCTGTAAAGACGTAAAAGTATCCACCTGTACGGCTTAGCCGCACTAAGAATGACTGCCTTAAAATTAGAACCTTGCAGGTGGACTATTACCTTCTTTCGAAAACAGTAGCATAAAAACAGAACTATAAAATCACTCACACTCCCTCCTATGGTGCTAAAACAAGTCATGTAGACCCTGTCTACCTTCTTAAAGAGAAGTATATACAGCAGCCTAAACGCTACCAGAAGATGGGTGGCAGCCTTGGTTAAAGCCCCATTTCCAAGAGGGGCTTTATTGATCTTACTCTTAGGACCACTATAGTTAAAATAACCTACTTCGAATGCAAGAGACTGGCCGGTAATAGGTGGAGAAAAAGGCCCGATAAAGAGTATGGACTTTGAATACATTTATTTTGTAGTAACTCGTATGATATCTCTAAATATACCTGCCCATTTTTCGGGCGTATTGCGAGATGCCAGCTCTCTACTGGCAACACCCATATTTAGTCTTTCTCCATCACCTAATGTCATGATATTGAACAATGCTGCTTTTAGCCCTTCCCTGTTCCCCTTGCTAAACCTGTATCCGCTTACATCTTCTCTGACAAACTCATCTCCGGCTCCACATGCATCTGAACATACTATCGGTAACGCAGCCATCGCGGCTTCATGAATAACCACTCCCCAAGGTTCAAAAATACTTGGCAAACAAAAAACAGATGCTTCTTCAAACATTTTCAGCAATGCCTCCGGCTGCTTAAAAGCTTCAATCCTGATCTGCTCGTTCCGTCCCTCCTCTATCAAGTCCGGACTCCCACTGCCTACAAGAACCAGTTTCCAATCAGGAAAATCTGTACGAATTTCGTTAAATGCCTCAATGAGCAAATTGATTCCTTTCTCTCTAGCAAACCTTCCAACAAACAGGACATTCCGCTCCCGGCGAACCCGATCTACCGGAAGCGACCCGTAAAGATCAGCGTCGCAGGTATAAAATCCCCGAAAAATCTTTTCGTTCGGGTACCCCATACGGCTGGCAAATTCAGCCTGCCGGTCTGCGCAACCCCACATATAGGAGAAATGTTTACGTATAAAGAAAGGAGCTGTCCATACAGCAATCCATTGCTTTAATGTACCCATCCACTGGTTATCAAACATACAGATAGTGGGGACACCTATTGATGTAAAATACCTGGATACGGTCATATATTCACTTCCCCCGGCTCGCCAGGAATTTACAAACAAAAGATCCGGTTGAATGTTTCTGCAATAAGCCAATAGCGCCTCCGTATTTGGAAATTCTGAAATCTTCCTGTAATTCATGCCAGGAAGTGCCTCAAATATATATGGTGTGAGAACTTCCTTATCGTGGCTAATTACATAGAGGTCGAAGTCCGGGTCCGTTCGAAGCAAAGCTTTTAAGCCTGCCAGGGTATACCCCATTAGTTCATAGTAAAGGAAGATTACTTTCTTTTTCCCCATTAAACACAAAAATTTTTATCTCTTATAAAAGCTCCGCCCAAAAAGGTTATCAAATAAATTGATCAAAGTAATAATGCAAAACTATGCTCATCACAAATCCCTGATATTTGAATAAAACTTCTCGACCGATAAATTTTGAGCATAAGACAAGGATGCTTTTTTCATTTCCAGCAGCTTTTCTCTATCATCCGATAAATATTGCAAGGCGTAGGTAAATGTATTTAAATCGTTGTTATCACAAAATATTGCGTTTTGGCTACTACAATAATCTCTAATGGACCCAACATCGCTAGTCAAAATAGCCAACCCCATTGCCATAGAAGCTACGATCGCATTGCTACCGACGGTATCATACAACACGTTAAGTGATATATCTGCCTCTCTCATTAGCTCCCTTAGCTCATCCTCGGGCACATAACCAACCAAGGTAACATTGGAGAGCCCGGAAAAAAAATAATCAATATTTTCTTTCCCCTTGCAAAGTATGAAACGGAGATTCTGATTAGATACTACGATTCTGTATAAGCTATCATAATCCCTTTTCATATTTCCAATAATAATAACTTTGAGTAACTCCCGGTCCTTTATAAGAAGTTCCTGCTTATTGAAATAGTAGGAAGTATCTACATAATGAAAAGAAGTAAAAATACGGTTATTCGAAACACCTCTATCTAAAAAATAATCAGACAATGATGTACCGAACGTAATAAGTTTATCGATGGGCTCTACCCACTTTAAAAGCCTTTTTTTTGCAGAAAAAAAAATATCGAAATCTTTCGGAACCAAATGAGCTAGTCCGTATATACTAACTTCTTTATTAAGTAAGCGAAATAATTTCGCCATGATATACTGATTATGGGTAGGCATCATATACTCCATAAGAAAAACTTTATCTTTTCGCTTTAATCGAAACAAAAATTTGATAGCCCAAAAAAAGTATAATATATTCTGAATATATTTACTTCCTTTTTTTAACCGAATAAGCGGGACAACCACTACTTCAACATCAGATGGGCTTAATTCCTTAATTTTCTTGCACAGATGAACCATACCTGCATGATTGCTCCTAGTAATGCTCCATTGCTGACAAATAAAGTATTTCATTTAAAAATGATAGATTGATCTAAACCGTCTCCTGAAAATTTCCTTTTGACAAACTTATAACGGCATCATAGTTTTTCTCCACTTTCTCTATGTTTTTGCTTAAATTAAATATAAAATTGTCAAATTGCTCCTGATAACTAGCTAGTGAGTTTAGATTATTTATTAATGATTGATCAGGATCCAATCCGAACAATTTCTGCAATCCATCAAATTTCCCCTCATAGGCTATCCCAAACATCGGCTTTCTCATCGAATACCCTGAGACACCAAAATGCATTCTTCCAGTAAAGGTAAATTCAACATGCTTAAGATAAGATTTTAGAATTATACTGTTGTTAATTTTCGCAGTTGTATAGCAAGGGATTGCTCCATACAACTCACTATATAACATTTGAGCAAGATCCAGATCTGAATACCTTCCTCCACATTGTACCCGTAAATCATGATAGAGTAAAACACAGGATAGATCGCTTTTTTGCGATGCACCTTTGATAAGGTTTACAATACCCTGCAAATAGACCCGTAAACCGACTTTATCTGCCTGTATTGCATTAGGACACACTGCGAATATTATTCTTTTATAAGCCTTTTGTTCATCTATCCAGCTCAAATAAGACTTATCTCGACATAAAGCGGTCGGACATAAAAAGGCTAAATCAGCTACCAAGTGAATATTCTCCAAAGGCAAAAAATCCTTCGCTCTTTTATAAGATACCCCCTCTCTGAGAAAAAAATGTGTATGAGGACATAATCCCCTCATAACATTTTTTATATCAACACTCATTTTTTCATTAATACTAAACCCCAATATACTAGAAAAAAGGCCGTACTGACTAGCCATCTTAAGAAAAGATAGCTTAAATAAAGGCAATATCGTACCATAAGCTCCAGTCATATTGTCAGCACCAAGTATATAAACCCCAATATACTTAGTCCAATCTACTGAGCGATTCCATTGGATATAGTTTATTTTATATTTCTTAAGCAAATCCGGACGTCGATTAACAAATTCCGAATAAAGATCAACTTCATATTCCTTGTATTGTTCAAGAAAAGCGGTAACCATTAATTCGTCGCCAAAACTGCCATCTAGTGGCGTAGGTGGAATTAATAGAATTCTATTACTTGAGGTAGGCTTATCACTGTAAGCAAATCTTCTTTTGAAAGAAAAAATCACCTTTCTGAAAATTTTACCCATCTTAATATCAATTTAGCATTTTTTTTAGCACTTTTCCGCCTTTATCTAATAGCAATTTTCGTTCCGTTTCAGTCAATCCAATAAATAACACCATTACTATATTGATTAGCGTAATCAGCATAGAATTAAATAAGAATTGATATAAATTAATAGCGCTACATACCCCAAAAGGATTAATACAATACAATATTGTCGCAAAAATAACAATAACTAAGGAAGGCAATACGACCTCTACAATATAAGATTTTAGTTTAAAATTTATTAGATATTTTAAAAATAACAATCGAAATACAAATGAAAAAATCGCCAAAATAATACCTACGTAAAAAGATAATTCGGGCATTCTATAAAAATAATATACTAGATAAGATATCGGAAGATTAAAAAACAAAAATAGACCCAAAATAATTTGATACCATTTAATTTTACCTGTAGCCTGCACTGCTGTCATAAGCGTACCGGAAAAACTATCTATTAATAAATTAATCAAACTTAATAGTATAAAAATATTTGCAAAATCAGGTGGATTTTTTAACCAAAAATTCAGAATAAAATCTATATTAAAAATAATAGGAACAACAAGAAGATAAATTAAAATAAAAGAAAACTTTGACCCACTAGCAGTTAATCTTTGATATTCTTCGAACTGACCGCTTGCATATTTTTTAATAATCTGTGGGCAGATTACCGTTAGAAAATTCAAATTAAAAACGTTTACTGCATTTTGGACCTGTAACATAACGGCATAGGCAGCATTTAAAACAGTTCCAAAAAAAAGGTTTATAAGAATATTAATACCTTGTCCTTTTGCAACAGCCGACATTGAACCAAAAAGATTCCAACCTGAATAATGAATTAAATCTTTATAATACTCTCTATTAAAATACCATTTAAATTTTGATTCCTCAAAATTTAATAGACAATAGACTTTATAATAGATAGAAACAATAAATGTAACTAACAGCGACAATATAGAATAGAGTATCAATTTGTCAAAGTCAAATATTTTCAACAAGTAAACAATAGCTAATTTCAATATCACCTCTACTATACTGAATGTAGCAAAGTCTCTAATCCTATCTCTAACAATTATCAGTGCGCTAAAAGGCACCTGTATTATGCTGATTGCACTTGATAAAACAGACACATGATAGACCATACTGGCTGCTTTCAATCTGTCCACCGGTATATTTAACCTATTATTGACAAACCAAATCCCAGCAGTTTCACAGAAAATTATAATTACTAAAGCTATAAGACAATGAATGACCAGGGTTGAATTAAATGTCTCTTTTAACTTTACCCAATCATTTCTACCTGTATCAAACGCAAGGTATCTTTGAGTAGCTGTCGACATAGCTGCATTTAGAAATCCAAATATAGACACAAAACCAGCTACTGCACCAAATACTCCAAAATCATCTACACCCAAAACGTCAAGGATAACTCTCGATGTATAAAGGCTTACACCCATTGTTAAGAGCATCCTGGCATACAAAAACAACGTATTCTTTGCTATAGCCTTAGAAGTAGACATTGAATATCACTACTAACCGATAAAAAAGTAAATCAATTTAAATACCTTAATCATCTACCTCCAGCGCTTCCTAAGCCTGAATGAATATAATGAAACACCGACGGTAAGAAGCATGCAGGTATAAACTATACCCGTGTTTCTTATTACCCTGCCGGATGCTGACCCCTGCTTATTAAATTCTGTCATTTAAAGTATTGACTTCCGGCAACCATTAACTGAACAAAATACCCGATTTCCAGATTTCCTCGTCCTCAATAGATATCTTAAGTATGCCTATCGCTAATTTTAAACAAATATTCTAAACCTTTCGGTAATGCATAAGTAGCGACCAGAGTTCCTAACGTATAGGCAAAAGGAGACATCAGAGAGCCCCGAAGGATAAACATCAGCGAAAAAGACACATAAATGGCTGAATATTTAAGTACAGAAGGATTCCCCCAAATGACTCTCCCTAAATATACCGCAAGAGCACTAAACACTATCGCATAAAATATGACACCGCTGGCTCCGAAATCAACATACCCCTCCGCCTGAATAGGGCAAGATAGATTATTAAACCACATATTGTACTTAACAATCAGATAATCCGCAACCTCCGATCCGGTAGGAAGTGGCTTTTCCTGCCATATAGACCTGGGAAAGAAAAAAAGAAATGTCCCTAGTAATTGCTTACCGTAGGTATGTCCATTAACATTTACATATTCTATCGCACTATTCAAATTAGCCCACGCATCATAATGCAATTCCGAAAAATGATGTATAATAGAAGACCAAATTGAAGTCAAAGAGACATTGCTCCAATGGGACAAACCAACATGTGTAAAAAGGGAAGTAGTGGGAAAAAAAACGAGAAAAAGCAATAGATAAGTTAAAACGATTCTTCTGTTTGTTGTAAACCAATTTTCGAAAAAAATATGAAAAACAATCAGATATGCTGGACCTATTGCATTCCTTCTATCCAGAAGTGGATTTTTTGTTGCAACTATAAAAAGCAGAAGTATCACAATCCAAATCCATCTATTCTTGCTCTGTTTTAAAGTAAAATAATAGAAAAAGGTAGCAAGCGGAATACTATATACAAATTTACTCCGAAATAAAGAAGATGAGTTATCTTCTTTCTCACCCCTATTCTCTAAAATCAACTCTAACACAGTTCTACTTCGGATTTCTAAAACCGCCATTATTACTGCAATAGCCGATAAAATAAATAGTATGTAAAAAATATATTTTTTCTTATCCTCATTAATACTATCTTCTTTTAGGCTATACCAATTGTTTTTATGTATAAACTTCCCTTTCTTTAGAAAGAAATATATATAAAAAAGCAAGTATACAGTCAAAAATATACTTGTCAGAATATTGGAATAAGAAATTAAGCCATAATCAGTTGGAAGTGTATTAATTAATACTGCAACATTGTCTTCACTTAATTGAATAATAGGTGCAATTGTAAAGAATAGATAGAAGAAAATAAAAATAAATATATTAGCAATATTCCGATCATCAACAACTAAAATGACCCATGAAAAAAAGGTCATGATCAGTATATTAACAAAAAAAGTAGCGCTAATATCATGAGGAATATTACTCCTCAAAAGCATTACAGACGGAACGAGAAGTATTATCGATATAAGTACAATATCAATCAGCTCCTTTACAGAAACCTTACTCTCCGTAGCCGTCAATTTATCGTCCATAAGCATGAGAGTTAATAGATTATCTGGAAGGTAATATCCAGTTTTTTAATACCCGGACACCCATTTTCAGATACGAAGAAAAATAAATCCTGGTATTGGATCGTCTGGACAACTCCACAAGTTGCAACGCCTCCCCCAATGTAGGTTTTTCTCTGTGCTTTCTCCTGATAAACACGTCAAATATCCAATTCAAAATTTCAGGCTGCTGAAACGAATCGCGCATAGTCTTCCACTTTAAAAGCTCTGAAAGAACAATCGAATATGAATTATAATTTCTTATCCTATCATTCTTTCCTGAAATGGAGTCACTCCTACGCCTATATAAAATAACAGGCACATTAAAATAAACGATACGCGGATTCAGTAATAGCGATTCAAACATAAAAAGATCATCCTCGGCAGGACTTACTCCAATGAGATACGACAGCCTGTTTTCCATAATAAACCGGGTCCTGTATATTCTTCTCCAAACCACTGGAATATAGTGATCTTTTCTTTTCAGAATATTCAGGTAATCAATTCCCTTCAGGCTTACTGACTTGATAGGGCCGGAGCTTTCCAACCCGTATCCTATTTCTATGCTATCGTAATATTTAATCGGATATCCTTCTATCTTTTCATTTCTGAATGTATCTGACTGGATAACACCGTTAGAAATATCATCTATAAATTCCAAGGCATCAAAAATGAATACGTCACATTCTTCAAGCTGTTTTATATACTTAAAAACAGAAATCCCTTTTGTCAATATATCGTCAGAATCGAAAAAAAAGGCAAATTCACCTGATACCTTTTCCAACCCCGCATTTCTTGCGCCGCTAAGTCCCTTATTCTCCTGATCAACTATTATCAAATTATCGTATCTGCCCTTGTATTCTTCAAGTATGACCAGGCACCCATCTGTTGAGCCGTCATTTACCGCGATCACCTCAAAACTGTCTATTCCTGCACTATAGATAGAATCCAGACACTCTCTCAAATAGGGTTCAACATTATATACCGGTAAAACAATAGATAACTCCGCTTTGTCAGTCTTCATAAAAATGTGGGCATCAATCCCTATTCTAATAAACTACATGCGTTGCGCACTCATTTTTATCGAAAAGAACTAGGCAAAATTAAATTTCTTATGTACTTTCTCCCTGATAAAAAGCGCATAGCAAAGCGCTAAAAAACATCCCAGCATCATATAACTGGCCGCCATAATCAACCTTCTCGGGCTGCTGGTAGCGTAAGGGACTACGGGTGGTTCCAATATTTTGAGAACAGCCGCATTCTCCTCCATCTGTAGCCTGGCCAGCTCCAATTTCTGAGATAACTCATTAAAAAGTGACTGCGTCCTGTTTAATTCCAACTCCAGCTTTTGGCCCTCCATACCTCCGGTATTGGTAAAAATATTCCGGTTCTTATCGCGATAAGTATTTAAAGTAACCAAAGCCCTCTGATATCTTTCTCCGGCCCGGGCTGTCTGCTCTTCCAGTAATTCCACTCTTCTCCTTTCTTTACCGGTGCGATAATCTTCCACAAAATCTGTCAGATAGTCAACCGCTACTCTGGCCACGCCTGCCGCCAGGACAGGGTCAGGCAATTCTACTTTGATGCTCAACACCCCGTTCATCTTCCCATAGGCTACAGTAATGCATCCTTTTAGGGTAGCTATCAGTCTTCTTTGATCTCGGGTCAGTAATATGACGGAGTCTCTACCCGCTAGTTGTTTTTCTGTAAATGGTTGGGGCGTTCCTGTACTATCCAGATAGTTAAATAACGTCAATTCTCTTCCCTCCTGGTCTCTAACAGAAGCTGTAAGAAGTTTGATAACACTGGGTGTGCTTAATAAAATTTCAGGAAACAGGTCCGGACGTACTGCCTCGGTACGATTCCGTCTGGTAAGGCCTGCCAGGCTGGCGAGTTCCCCCAATCCCGTATCCAGACTGTTTGAGTAGTACTCTGGCAATACCAATGCCGTAGCGGTATATTGATCCTGGAATGTATACGAAAACAGATAGCCACCAACCCCCGATAATATCCCTACCGTAACAAAAAGAAAAAAATATCTCCGGATAAAGCGGACTATATCCGATATCCGTAGTTGTATAGGCTGATTTTCTTCAGACATCATTCTATTATTAACTAATAAAAATCACTTCGCATATATTTCCTGTATTACCCTTACCAATGTAACTCCAACAGTAGTAAGCGAACTAATCAGCATCACCCTTTCGCCCCTTGACCAGGACTGCTTATTGGGATCAACCTCCCTCAACGGCACTATTACCTGACTACCCGGCTCCACCTTAGGATAACTCCTGAAAAACAAAAACCGCTTAGTACGGTCCGTTATCCCGTTGGCATGTGTCACAAAGAGATTTCTCCGGTTGGCATTGTCCACAAACCCTCCGGCCTGGGTCAAATAGTCCTTTAAGTTATAACTTCCATCATAATTCACCACAGACGGATTCAGCACCGCGCCTGTTATCGTTACGGTTTCCTGCTTTTCCGGGATTAATAGACTATCTCCCTGCTGCAACAACAGATTGGCCGGCTGATTCGGCTTTTGCATGATCGAATTCAGATCCAGCGCTATGGGAGTGCCGCGCCGCCTGAACTGGGCAGCATTCAGATAGGCGTCTTCCTTCAGGCCACCGGCCCTGGATACAGCATCCGAAATCCGTTCTACTGATTGCCTTACCGTATAATTCCCCGGATAATTTACCTGTCCCAGTACTGTAAAGATCTTTTGTGTCTCATAACGCGGCGATTTGCGGATAAAGATATGATCGAAAGGTTCCAGCCGGAACTTCTCCTCATCGTTTGTCAGCTCCAGATTATCGGCCAGGTTTAAATGAAAAATCTTTACATTCTGGGAAGAAGGGAGGTTAATGGTATCGGACTTGATCCGCCTCGAGACCTCTATACGGAACGGTATGGCGCCAAATGTATAGCCTCCGGCTTCAAAAACAACGTCGCCAACTGTCAACCCTTCTCTGAAAGCATATTCTCCTGGCATGGCTATTTCCCCGAAAACCGATACGGCCCCTTCTTCTCTCAGTTCCTGAACGGTTTTTATTTCTAATATATCGTCACGCCTCAGCTTAATGTCCTCTGCTTCACCCCTCAGCACCTTTTTGAGATCTATCGGAACGACAACCGGCTCCAATACATCGTTCAGCCGGTAAAGCACCGCCCGGTTGAGAAATGCATTTTCCATTACGCCGTCTGCAGCCCCTATCAGGCCCGTCACGGTCTGTAGCCCATCATTTATTGGATACTCTCCAGGCCGATACACGGCCCCCCTGACGGTAACACGATTGACAAAACGATTCAGTATCCTTCCGACAGTAAACTTGTCGCCGTCTTTCACCTGGAAGCTACCGTAACGCTCGTTGGAAACCTGCCCCAATTGGTATTCCTTACCCGTATTTCTTTGGTAGGAGACAGAATGGCTATAAGCCTCACTGGTAAAGCCACCGGCAAAAGACACTGCCTTTTCAAAGCTTTCATTTTCAATCATTTCAAATATCCCCGGGGTTTTTACCTCGCCCTGAACAGATACCAGCGACTTCGAAGGACGAACGAAAATAATATCCTGGTCAGTCAGCATGATATTATCGGAGACGTCTCCGTTGATCAGGAATTTATAAAAGTCGATTTTCCTGACCGGTTTGTTATTCCTGATCACTTCAATCTCCCGCATCGTCCCCTTGGCTGTCGGACCGCCCGAAACATAAAGTGCATGAAACGCCGTAGCCAGCGAAGGGACGGTATAGGTACCCGGAGACCGCACCTCGCCGGTAACGGTAATGGTGATGCTCCTTATCCTTGCCAGGGTAATATTGGTATGGATTCCCGGTCCTGAATAAGCGGTTTTTAGTCTGGAAATAATTCTCTTCTGCGCCTCATCCATCGTAAGCCCGCTTACATAAAAAGGTGGGAAATTGGCAAGGTTCACGGTCCCTTCCGGACTCACTCTGAGCCTGTAACTATTGACGGCATTGCCCGAAACATCAACGAGTATCTCGTCGCCGGGCCCTACAATATAATTGATCGGCGTAGGGATCTGGAGGTTGGGCTCAAAGGATATTTCCCGCTGGGAGAAAAAAGACTGGCCGAATAGCTGATTGGACTCCTGGATCGTATCCACAGGCGCTTCCCGACTGTTCGTTGTAGTAGTCGGAGCTGCTTCTCTAAGCGAACTGGACTCCCTTATGTGATCGTCTACAACCTGATTTCCCAGATCAGCTGCTATCTCCTGCCTTAACTGGAGCAAATCGCTGGCCGTCAAGCCATTTGCCAAAGCCATCTTTTCTATTTCCGCGTCGCTCATTCCTTTTGCCTTGGCTTCTTTATAAAACTGGAGCGCCTCAGCAGAACTTAATTTGGTTTGCCCCGGGCTTTCCATTAACGATAAGCTCAGCAATATTAAAACAGAAAGAAGAGTGCGGATATTTAAAAATGTTTTTTTCTGCATTATGTATTTGTAAAGTTGCTCGTTGTAAAGCTCTCCCAATCACCTCACCTCTATCCCCAACTCCTTCAGCTGGCTCTCTGCAATAGGCGCCGGGCTATCGATCATTACGTCCCGTCCCGAGTTGTTTTTTGGAAAAGCGATAAAATCCCTGATAGAATCTACTCCTCCGAACAAAGAGCACAGACGGTCGAAACCGAATGCTATTCCGGCGTGGGGAGGCGCGCCGTATTCAAAAGCGTTCATCAGAAAACCGAACTGGGCCTGGGCTTCCTCTTCCGAGAATCCCAGTATGCCGAACATGGTCTTTTGGAGATCTTTCCGATAGATCCTAACCGACCCCCCTCCTACTTCAACACCGTTAATAACCAGGTCGTAAGCATTTGCTCTTACTTTCCCTAAATCGCCGCTGTCGAGCAATGCAATATCTTCCGGCTTGGGCGATGTAAAAGGATGGTGCATGGCAAACCAGCGCTGCTCTACCTCTCCATATTCGAGGAGCGGAAAATCTACTACCCACAACACCCTATATTCGTCAGGGTTTCTCAGTCCCAGTCTTCTGCCCATTTCCAGGCGCAGCTCGGAAAGCTGCTTGCGGGTTTTGTCAGGCTCTCCGCAAAGAAGCAATATCAGGTCGCCGGCAGCCGCCCCGAAGGCCGATGCCCAGCTTTTCAGATCATCCTCGCCGTAAAACTTGTCTACAGAAGATTTCAGAGTCCCGTCCTCGTTCACCCTTACATACACCAGTCCCTTCGCGCCTATCTGCGGTCTTTTCACCCATTCGGTCAGCTCGTCTACCTGCTTGCGGGTATAGCCGGCAGCTCCCGGCACGTTGATGCCCGCAACCAGCGCAGCGCTGTCGAATACTACGAAATCCTTCCCGGAAGTAAGATCACGCTCCTCACCCTTCAGCTCCACAAACTCCATCCCAAACCTGGTATCAGGCTTGTCGGAACCGTACTTTCTCATTGCTTCTGCATACGTCATCCTGGGTATTTCGGGCAATTCGATCCCCTTCACATTCAGGAAAAGGTTCCGGATCAGCCCTTCGAACGTCGACAAAACGTCTTCCTGCTCTGCAAACGACATTTCACAGTCTATCTGTGTAAACTCCGGCTGACGATCAGCACGCAGGTCCTCATCGCGGAAACATTTTACGATCTGGTAGTACCGGTCAAACCCCGCTACCATAAGCAGTTGCTTGAACGTCTGCGGAGACTGCGGCAGGGCATAGAATTCTCCAGGGTTCATACGGCTTGGCACTACGAAATCGCGGGCTCCCTCCGGAGTCGATTTGATCAGTACGGGAGTCTCTACTTCTATGAAATTCAGTCCGTCGAGATATTGCCTCGTAAAACGTGCTACCGAATGCCGTAGTTCCAGGTTTTTCCTGACGACATCACGACGCAGATCCAGATAACGGTATTTCATCCGGAGGTCGTCGCCTCCGTCGGTTTCATCTTCAATCAGGAACGGGGGCAGCTTGGCCGGATTCAGCAGCTCCAGGTTTTCGAGGCGTATTTCTATATCGCCGGTAGCCAGGTTAGGATTTTTGGATACCCGCTCGACTACCTTCCCAAAAGCACGGACAACACACTCCCTTCCTGCATTTCTTACCTGTTGAATCACTTCCTTCGGGGTTTTCCCATCTTCCAGCAGCAGTTGCGTAATCCCGTACCGGTCGCGGAGATCAACCCAAATCATACCGCCCTTATCGCGGATTCGCTGTATCCACCCCGCCAGTATTACTGATTCCCCAAGATTTTCCGGTCTTAATTCTCCACAGGTATGTGAACGTAACATTCGTACTTAAAATATTGTAAAAGTGCAAGGAGATAAAATATGCCCGCAAATGTAACTAATATTCCTGATAATGCGCATCCCAACATCTCCCCTTCACTATCCTAATATTCGCCCTTTTATGACTATAATCATAAAAATGATCCGGACACATACCTCAACTTTGAGCCGGATTCATTAATACCCCATAATCAATATGAACAAGAAGAACATTTCGGTAATAGGCTTTGTAGCCTGGATTTTTATCCTCACTGCCTGTGGCGGCGGAGGAAGCACATCGTCAGAATCAGCTTCCGGTACACAAAAAACTTCGTCTCCTGCTGTAGCCGGAGGGACGGATTCTTATGACCCCAATCGCGGAGAAGGGAAATACGACGCCTCCAACATAGAAGTCGGCCCTCTCGACGCCGCAATGGCAGCGAAAGGGAAAGACATCTCTGCCACAAAATGCAATTCGTGCCACAAAATGAGTGACGAAAAGCTGGTCGGCCCAGGCTGGAAAGGGGTCACTGAAAGAAGGACACTGCATTGGCTGATGAACTTCATCACCAACCCTGATCCTATGATCGACAAAGATCCGGAACTGCAGGCCCAGCTTGAGCTATGCCTTGTCCGTATGCCCAACCAGAATCTGAACGACGACGAGGCACGGAGCCTCGTGGAATACATGCGTCAGAACGACGGCGCTCAATAGCTGCTTTCCCGCAATCTATGCGCGCTTTAAGAAATTTATAAAATCCAACTTCCCACAATCATGGCAAAAAAACAAATTACTGCCGGTTTGATGCTGCTCGCGCTGGCATCTGTGATTTCATGTAAACCCAAAGGCACAAGTAATGCCGTCAGCGGTGATGCCGCTTCTAAAGTGTACGTTGCACCCGGAAAATACGACGAATTCTACAACTTTGTCTCCGGCGGATTCAGCGGCCAGCTCAGCGTATACGGTTTGCCCAGCGCCCGTCTTCTGAGGGTAATCCCGGTGTTTTCCGTAGACCCTGAAAAAGGCTGGGGCTACAGCGAAGAAACCAAGCCCATGCTCAACACTTCCCACGGCTTCGTACCCTGGGACGACCTGCACCACGTCGAAATGTCGCAGACAAACGGGGAAGCAGACGGTAAATGGGTTTTCGTGAACGGCAACAATACGCCCCGTCTGGCACGGATCGATCTCAAAACCTTCCGTACTGCCGAAATTATCGAGCTCCCCAACAGCGGCGGAAACCACAGCTCTCCGTTTGGTACTGAAAACTCCGAATATATCGTAGCGGGCACACGCTTCAGCGTCCCGCAGGATGGCCCGGGGGGAGATGTATCCATCGATACCTACAAGGAGAATTTCAAAGGACATATCAGCTTTGTGAGTATAGACAAGGATAACGGTGAAATGAACATCGCCTTCCAGCTCAAAACACCCGGCGTTAATTTTGACCTTGCCAGGGCCGGAAAAGGCAAATCACACGGCTGGTTTTTCTTTAGCACCTACAATACCGAACAGGCCAACACATTGCTGGAAGTCAATGCTTCCAAAAATGATAAGGACTTTATCATGGCGGTAAACTGGAAGAAAGCGGAAGAATATGTCAAGGCCGGAAGAGGCAAGAAAGAGTCGGTCAGGTACGCGCACAATAAATATGACGAGCATACCCATACCGGTAAATCGGAGATCAAAACCGAAGTAACCGTACTGGATGTCGCCGAATTCCCGGATATCGTTTACTTTATCCCCTGCCCGAAATCACCCCACGGCTGTGATGTCGACCCGACAGGCGAATACATAGTAGGAAGTGGTAAGCTCGCAGCGCTTATTCCTGTTTTCAGCTTCGATAAGCTGCAGAAAGCAATTGCCGACAATGAATTCGAGGCAGAAAAATACAGCGGTATACCGGTAGTAAAATACGAGGCGGCATTATATGGAGAAGTCGAAAAGCCGGGCCTTGGTCCCCTGCATACAGAGTTTGACGGCAAAGGGAACGCCTATACCTCGTTCTTTGTGTCGTCGGAAATTGTAAAATGGAACATCAAAGACCTGACAGTACTGGATCGTCAACCTACTTATTATTCGGTAGGTCACCTGATGGTACCTGGAGGTAATACGAAAAAGCCGAATGCAAAATACCTGGTAGCTTATAATAAAATCACCAAAGACCGCTACCTGCCTACAGGGCCCGAGCTCTCGCAAAGTGCGCAGTTGTATGATATCAGCGGAGATAAAATGGAGCTGATCCTTGACTATCCTACCATTGGCGAGCCTCACTATGCACAAGCAGTGACTGCTGATCTGATCCGCGACAACCAGCTTAAAATATACGATATAAATGCTAACAAGCACCCCTATAAAACAAACGGGGAATCGGATGCACGGGTAGAAAGAAAAGGTAACGAAGTGCATGTTTACATGACATCGATCCGTTCCCACTTTGCGCCCGACAATATCGAGGGCATTAAGCTTGGAGACGAGGTTTACTTCCACGTAACCAACCTCGAGCAGGATTGGGACGTACCTCACGGTTTCGGGATCAAAGGCGCCAACAATGCCGAGCTCCTGATCATGCCCGGCGAGACGCTTACGCTTAAGTGGGTTCCCGACCGGACAGGTATCTTCCCTATGTACTGTACCGATTTCTGCTCTGCGCTGCACCAGGAAATGTCGGGATATGTACGTGTATCGCCGAAAGGAAGCAATGTTCCGCTCAGCTTCAGCCTGGGTGAGAAAGTAGCTGCACAGTAATATTCGTTAAGATCCGGCCTGTGCTATGCAGGCCGGATTTATCTAAAAAGAAATGAGTCAGAAAATTTCAACATTGTCGGGCTTACTCCTGGTATTGGCTGCTGTTTGCCTCGTTATTTCTCTCTATGTCCCTATCTGGCAGATAGACCTGGATGCTCCCCAATACCCCGAAGGGCTTAAGCTCGAAATATGGGCTCATAAGATCGCCGGAGATGTGGAGATCATCAACGGGCTTAACCATTATATCGGTATGAAGACACTGCATACCGATGATTTTCCTGAATTCACTATATTGCCGTACCTGATAGGAGGCTTTGCGCTGATTTTCCTGCTGGTGGCAATCATACGCTCCAGGAAGGCGCTCTTCTTTGCACTGGCGGCCTTTGTATTGTTCGGAATTGTAGCTATGGTCGATTTTTGGTATTGGGAATACGATTACGGACACACACTCGACCCTAACGCAGCCATCAAGGTACCGGGAATGTCTTACCAGCCTCCGTTGATCGGATTTAAACAACTTCTCAACTTCGGTGCATTTTCGATCCCGTCTACCGGTGGATGGCTCTTCATTATTGCAGGGCTGCTCGCAGTGGCGGCCGTTCTCAAAGAAACGACCTTCGGGAAAAGGCGTTTCCTTTACGGTTCCGGGATCGTGACACTATTTCTCTCAGCAGCGCTGTTTTCATGCGGCGGCGACAGCCCCCAGGAGATCAAACTGAACACAGACGGCTGCGATTTTTGCAGGATGACCATTTCCGACGGGAAATTCGGAGCTGAGATCACCACTAAAAAAGGACGGGTGTATATGTTCGACGACCTGAGTTGTATGATCGCCTACCTGCATGAAAACGATGCCGAAAATATCAGGAACTATTATGTCTGTGACTTCGAGGCAGACAACCGGCTGACAGACGCAACGACAGCCTGGTATGTAACCCATAAAGATATAAGAAGCCCGATGGGCGGGAATACCGCGGCATTTTCATCCAAGCAGGCTGCAGAAGTATTCGCGGCAGAACATGGAGCGATCGTCGCCGACTGGAAAATTTTCAGCGCCGGTGAACGCCATCACATGAATGATCATGGGCATCCTCATTAATACGACCGGCCGGTTACCTGTCTTCTCCCTGGCGGTATTCTTCCTTTTGAGCAAACCCGCCGACAGCAGAACTATCCATGTCGGTACAGCCGGAGATCACACGTCGGTTTCGGCAGCGCTGGCCGTTTGTGAAGACGGAGATACCATCATTATTTCAAAAGGCCTCTATAGAGAAGGTAACCTGGTTATCGATAAATCTATCTTCCTGTTAGGTGAAGGCATGCCCGTGCTCGACGGGGAAAACAAGCATGAAATACTTTCTGTCAAAAAAAGCGATGTCACCATCAGGGGACTGCGCATTCAGAATTCGGGCCGGGGTACTTTAAATGACCCGGGCGGGATCAAGATCTATGATTCGGCACGGGTTACAATAGAAGAGAATGAACTCCTGGATAACTTTTTCGGCATTTACATTCAATACGGTACCGACTGTATCGTCAGGAATAACATAGTGAAAGCTTCGCAGAAGCAGGAATACCAGTCGGGCAACGGGATACATTGCTGGAAAAGCAGCAATCTCGTAATCTCCGGAAACCGTATCTCCGGGCACCGTGACGGGATTTACTTTGAATTTGTAACCCACTCGGTCATCTGGAGGAATATCTCAGAAAATAACCTCAGGTATGGGCTCCATTTCATGTTTTCTAACGACGACTCCTACATTACCAATTATTTCAGGAACAACGGTGCAGGCGTGGCCGTTATGTTTACCAAAAAAGTGGTGATGATGAACAACACTTTCGAAGAAAACTGGGGAGATTCGGCTTACGGCCTGTTGCTTAAGGAAATTTCGGACTGTTTTCTTTCCGGGAATACTTTTACAAAGAATACGACCGGTATTTTTTTCGACGGTTCAAACAGGATCACCATGGAGCGGAACATACTGAAGTCGAACGGCTGGGCCATGCGGCTGCAGGCCAACTGCATGGATAACAAAATCCGCCTGAATAACTTTACGGGGAATACTTTCGATGTAGGCACAAACGGGTCACTGACCCTCAATGAATTCAGCGAAAACTACTGGGACAAGTACGACGGATATGATCTCGATAAAGACGGAGTAGGCGATGTTCCTTATCATCCGCTCAGCCTTTATTCTATTATTGTCGAAAAAAATCCGCCGGCTATGCTGCTCTTCCGGAGCTTTATGATCAACCTTCTTGATAAATCCGAAAAGCTGCTGCCCAGCCTTACGCCTGATAACTTTATAGACAGGCGGCCTCTCACCAAACCGATCCGCTTATGATTACGATCCGTCATATTTCAAAAAGCTTCGGGAAGCTGAAAGTGCTGAATAACGTCAGCCTGCAGCTCGATCCGGGAGAGTGTATAGCGTTGATAGGACCGAACGGCTGCGGCAAAACGACATTGATCAAATCCATCCTCGCGATGGTCCTGCCCGACGAAGGCAGTATTTCTTTTGACGGTAAAGACATCCGCAATGATGATCTGTACCGTGCCCGGATCGGCTACATGCCGCAGATCGGGCGATATCCCGAAAATATGACCATAGGCCAGGTCATCGATATGGTGATAGGCATCCGCAACAGCAGCACTCCCCTCGATATGGAGCTTTACGAAGAATTTGGGATAAGCAAGCTGCTCGACAAACGCATGAGGACGCTCAGCGGTGGAACGACACAAAAAGTTAGCGCTACGCTGGCATTTATGTTCAACCCCTGCGTGCTCATCCTCGATGAACCGACAGCCGGTCTGGATCCCCTGGCGGCCGGTGTTCTGAAAGACAAGATCATCAAGTCGGGACAGGAAGGATGTCTAACCCTGATCACCTCCCATCTTCTCAGCGAGCTTGAAGACCTTATAAGCCAGCTTATTTTCATGCAGGAAGGAAGCGTGGTGCTTCATAAGGATGTCGGTGAGCTTAAAAGCCTCACCGGCCAGGATACCGTTGCCAAATCGGTCCTGCAGCTTTTAAAATCGGGGGAAATAGGGGTGAATTATGAGTTATGAGCTCTTCCCCGTCTCCCGACGGTGGAAGCGCGAAAGACGGTCTCCGACCGGCATTTATAATAATCGTTTACCGGTCAAAGACCGGATATCACCTTCCCATCGTCTGAAGACGAGGGAAAGCGGGAGTGATGAATGATGAATTCCTTTCAATATGACCAGAATTCTTAAATATATAGCGCTCGATATCCTGAAAAACAAGATTGTCATAGCCTACACGATCATGCTGGCTCTTTTTTCATGGAGCGCCTTCGGGCTTGAAGATAATGCCTCAAAAGGGGCCCTCACGGTGCTAAATATCGTGCTTCTGACGGTACCGCTGGTTTCGGTGCTTTTTACCACTATCTATGTTTACAACAGCAACGAATTTATTGAATTACTGGTGAGCCATCCCGTAAAACGGAGCATGATATGGAAGTCGCTCTTTGCCGGTCTGTCGACCAGCCTGGTGCTTGCCTACCTGCTGGGTGCGGGTATTCCATTGATTCTTTTTACTGAACCGGGTACAGCGACTATTATGATTCTGGCCGGATCATTCCTTTCGGTCATATTTGCCGCAGTAGCCTTTCTGGCAGCTGTACTAACGCGCGATAAAGCAAAAGGTATCGGCGTTTCTATCATGCTGTGGCTCTACTTTGCCCTGCTTTTCGACGGGCTTGTGCTCTTCCTATTCTTCCAGTTTTCCGACTACCCTATCGAAAAGCTGGTGGTCATGCTGAGCGCTCTGAGCCCGATCGACCTTTCCCGTATCCTGGTTCTCCTTCAGCTCGACGTGTCGGCTATGATGGGGTACACAGGCGCCATCTTTAAAACCTATTTCGGGAGCTCCCTCGGATTGCTTATGTCTTTTGGCCTCCTGTTTCTGTGGATAGCGGTCCCGTTTTTACTTTCCCTCAGGAAATTTATAAAGAAAGATTTGTGATATATCAGAGGTCGGGTTTTTAGTAGAGACGCAATGCCTTGCGTCTCTACCAATTAATCATTTAAAAATATTCACTGATGAAAACAGACGTATCAAAACGAAGCGATATAGAAAAGATAATAGCGCTTTTTTATGAACAGATAAGGCAGGACGACGTACTGAACCCGTTTTTCTCGGAAGTCATACCGGTAAACTGGGACAAGCATATCCGGCTGATGGGAGACTTTTGGGAAAATGTGCTTTTCTACACCGGAGATTATGACGGCGATCCGCTGACGGCCCATAAAAAGATAAATATCTTAAGGCCGACCCGGCCGGAACACTTTGAAAGGTGGCTGCATCTTTTTAATAATACTGTCGACAGCCTGTATAAAGGAAGAAATGCTGCCAAGATGAAAAAGCATGCACAGGGTATAGCCGCTGTAATGCAGGAAAAAGTAGGATTAAGAATGCCTTCTCAGTTGCGTCAGCCAGAGCCCTGAAGCGCTTAAAAACAGCAGGAGCGCTGCAAATACCAGCAATTCATTAATATAAGGTACGGGAAGATACGAAAAAGCCGCGCCACCCTGAACAGCCAGCAGCAATTCGTTAAGAAAAATGCCGCCCAGGAATCCAAACGCGGCAATTTTCACTCCCTTCGAATCGGTCAGATACCCTCCGGTCTTCAGGTACCCGATTAAAAAGAGGCTATACACACCCAGCAATACCAGGTGCAGGTAGGCGATAACGATCGGTCTGAAACCGAAAACCAACTGGCTTAATGCCGGGATAACAGATACCGTCTGCAGCAGGAACTTTATCGACAAAGCGGCTATTGCAGCGTAAAACAGCCAGATCACCCAGCTTCTGTGTAAAATCTTCTGAGGTAGTTGCTTCAGCCCTTGCCTGTTTTCAAGCAGCAGGACGATCCACGCCAGCAATTGTATTACTGCTGCCACGACGGTAATCCAATAGACCCAGCCCGGTATTTTGATCCAAAGAAGTGACAAAAACAGCGTTGGAAAGACCGTAACGGCAACAATCCTGAAGTACTTACCCAAATCTGGAAACCCCTGCCGCCCGGCCAGGAGAGCCATCGATCCGAAGAAAAACCAGCCGTTATACTGGAAATGCAGGTAATAGTAAACCGATCCGAGGTACCAGTCGGCATTGATGCTTTTAGTGCTCATCATATAGGCGAGCATAAACGGACCGGCAGACGACAGTACGTGCAGCACAAGCGCCATAACAGCCCACGGAAGCGCCGGGTAACCTTTGGGAAGCTTTTTCCTGTCTCTTATAAAGCGTACGGCAAAAAGTATTGCCAATACTATCCCAAGGGTAGAAAAGGTAATAGAAACGGCCTTATAACCCTGGATTGTAAACGCGGCCAGCATTCCGAACGAACTGATCAGGTTCAAACCTATCAGCACCTCGTATTGACGCATGGCCCGCCCCGACACGTAGGGACGTATAAGGGCAGAAAGCCCGCAATACAATATATGGGTAACCCAGCCGCCGAAGGCAAAATGAGAATGTGCATGCAGCAGGTTTCTCTGTTCAAAAAAAGGAAAATCAAATGCTATCTTATAGCGCATCACCAGGCCGTACAGCGCCACAATCGTCAGGCTGAAGAGTCCTGCCCTAAACCAGAACCTAAGTCTGTTCTCTGTCATTTATTTTTAAAAGTATAATTTATGACCAATAATCGTTACCTTCCCTTCCTTGCTCATCCGGAGCAGCGTTCTTATGACTGTCTCCACTCTCAGGCCTGTAAAACCGGCTATTTCCTGGCGGGTATAAGGCACTTTCCTTTTTTCTTTATTGTCGGAATGCGGTACGGTTTTGTTTAAAAAAGCAATGATCTTCTCCTCCGGCGTCTGATTTACCCATATCTGTACCGACGATGCCTTCTGGTATATCCGGTCTGCAAACCTGTAGAGCAGCCCCGCAACAGCTTCGGGGTAGTCTTCCAGTATATTCAGAAATCTTTCTTTTGTGATTCGTATGATAACGCTTTTCTTAATGGCCTGCGCAGTGCTCGGATACGATTTCCCCAAAAGCAACGGTGGCTCGCCAAAACTTTCTCCGGCGCTGAAGATCCCCTGTATCAGATCTTTTCCGTCATGGTTGGACGAGAACATCTTCACTTCGCCCTCTACAACCTGGTAGAAGAAGTTGGGTGTTCCGCCCTCCCAGAAAATGACAGATCCCTTCTCAAATTTTCTGGCGATGCCACCGTAAGCAATGAGGATATTGTAATCTATCTGCATCGGCTAAAACGTTTCATTCAGCTGAAACCCGGCGGGATCTTTAGCTGCTGCGGTTCTCAAGCGCTATCGCTCCCGGGAAGAGAATGTTGTTTTCCAGATGAATATGTTTATGCAAATCTTCCTCAAACTCATTAAGCATAGCAAAGGTGACCCGGTAGGTTCCGCATGCATCCGCAGGCGGTGTGTAGCTATCTGTCAGCTCCGCTATTTTTCTGAAGCGCTCTCCTTCAGCCTCGTGTTCGTGCTCCATCATACGGATAGGGTTGCCTACCGACCCGAAAGGAGGTCTTTTTGTTTCGTCTCCGCGCCAACCCGCTCCTGCGAGTTCGCTAATATACGGAAAAAGGATAATTTCCTCTTTTTCCATATGATGTTCGAGCGCATCCGAACACTCAGTAAACAAACGGTTTATCTCAAACAGCTCCGGGTGGTTCGCACCGTGAACATGACATAACTTAT
The DNA here is from genome assembly GCA_964559125.1 of uncultured Cytophagales bacterium. Taxonomy (GTDB): domain Bacteria; phylum Bacteroidota; class Bacteroidia; order Cytophagales; family Spirosomataceae; genus Ravibacter. The sequence continues at coordinate 109,751 of CAZLGW010000013.1, read as the reverse complement.
GAAGGAACTGGCGCAAAACCGGTGACTTTTCGGCAACGTACCGGTGGTGCGTCTTTACAATATAGTCTACCAGCAGATCCAGCGGCCAGGACTTAAAATCGATCTGGTTATCGGCTTTGACAGCCAGGACAGATTCGAGCTCGGCTGTCAGGGCATCGGCATTGATGCTCTTCTTCTCACAGACTTCCCGAACGGTTTTATGCCCGCCGCAGCAGAAATCCATATTGTTTTTTGAAAATACTGCAGCAGTACGGAAGTCTTGCGCTACTATTTCCCCGATGGTTTTTTCAAGTAAGGTTTCCATTATTATTCTTTTTTATTTTTCAACTAATTAATTTTCAATATTCGTCTCCTTTTCATCCTCTCTCCTGTTCTCCTACCGTCTCACTTCAGCGGCGTCGCCTCGTTATTCCGGTAATACTCTATTTTCATCAGGAACATAGAGGCCATTTTCCGGCCGCGCCATTTGGCTTCATAGGCTTTTTCTCCGTCAAAAAAGCGGTCGACCGTATCAAACCAAAGCGTAAGCCAGTGTTCAAAATGTGTTTGTTCCAGCGGCATCGATGCATGAGGGAGAAAGGGGCTCCCGGAATATGTATGTTCTTCCAGCAGGACGGTTTGCCAGAAACGGTACATTTTTTCAAGATGAGCAGGCCACCGGTCTTTTATTACCCCGATAAAAATCGGGCCGATCAGCGGATCCAGTTTCACGCTATCGTAAAAAGTATCTACCAGCAGCCTGATGTCTTCTATGGTTTCTATATCTTTTTTATGGCTCATTGTAAATAGTTTTCAGGGGTAAGAAAAGTATCTGAACAGGTAGTACATGGCCCATCCGGTAAACCCTATAATCAGGATCCAGACCCAGGCCGGAATGCTTTGCGGCGTTTCGCTGCCTTCGATGAGGAATTCTTTCTGATCGCCTTTACCATAAGCATTGATCATCAGCGGCAGCACTCCGTCGACTACTGCATTTTCTGTAATTCCTTCGACCGCGATCGCCGGGCCGTTGCGTACCACAAACGGTATTTTCCGGATCCCTTCTTTTCCGGAAGGGTCTTTGCTCACAATCCTGAGCGTATGCTCCCCGTCGGTCAACTTACGGGTGTCGAGCTCAAAGCTTACCGGCGACTTCAACTCTGCAATCGGCCTGCTTTCGTCGTCGATAAAAATGAAAACGGTGCTTTTATCAGTCATATCACTAGTCGCTTAATATCATTCGCTTGATGTGTTCTCCCGAAGTCTCCCCGGGCTTTATGAGCCATTTAACTGTAAAAAACAGGGTAATGGCTACAATGACGGCTACTGATCCGACGATCAGGTAATCCCAGCGGCTTTCCGCTCCGGCTCCGTGGGCGATCCCCTTCAATATCCCGGACTGATTTCTGTCACACACCGGACAGGCCGCCGCGAGGCCTCCCGATAACAGGAAAAGTATGGTTGCAAACCGTGTTATGTTGCTCATTGCTGTGCGATTTTCTCGTCAATAAACTTCATTACTTCCTCCACTTCTTCACGTGTCACTTTGGGTCCGTTATTCCCCCAACTGCTTCTTTCGTAATTGATCACTGCTGCTACTTCATCGGCGGTCCATCCCAGGTTTGCTCCTACAGGTGCCATAGCGGCATATTCGGGTCGTGAGTCGAAGCCGTTCATAATGATATCCACATAAAGCTGCAGGTTATCGCCCGTTACGATTGCGCTTCCTTTAAGCGGCGGAAAAGCGCCCGGTAGTCCTTCGCCGTTTTCCTGGTGACAGGCCTGGCAGTTGGCTACGTACAAGGCCTTACCGTCGGGGCCGTCCGGAGCTGCGCCACCCTCTTTCGGGTCTTCTTTTCTTCTCTCATAAAGGAATCCCGGAGCCTCGCTACCGTCCGGCAGAGGAACCTGTTTCAACGACTGAAGATAGGCTACCAGGTCGAGCGCTTCCCTGCCTGCAACTACCTTACCCTTTCTTCCCTTCAGGTATTCTTCCGGCAGGTTCACCACTACGTCAGATTCCTCTGGCTCGTCTTTGAGTACAAAAAGCCATGGGTAAGCGGGCATCACAGATTCCTTTACGACGATACGCGGGTTGAACAGGTGGACCAGGTTCCAGTCCACCGACGGCTGCCTGTTGCCTATATCTGTCAGATCGGGGCCGGTTCTCTCCGTCCCCATCAACGTCGCTGTGTTACGCCAGAAATCCGTCCGTGTGATCCCGGCATAATCTGCTGCAACCCCCGGCCGGTTCCCCCAATTCCTGTCCATGTCGACATTCCTGACCTGCTGCGTATGGCAGGCCACGCATCCGTTGGCGATAAAAGACGCCTTACCGCGCTCCGCTTCAGGACTAAGCTCCTGTGCTCCTGGCAGCGGCTTGTTATTCTTCTGGTTGTGAATTGCCGGCATAATGGCCACCAGCATCGTTAACCCCACAAACATTGCTGTGGCACTTCCGAACAGATATCGGTGATCATTGAATATTTTCATTTTTATAAAAGCTATCAGCTGTCAGAAATCAGAAATCAGTGCCCCCCTCATGCCTTACGCCTTTTGCCTCGTCAGCCAGTTTTTTTATCGCCAGCTCCCTGACATCGGGAGCAGGGCGGGCCACGATCATCCTGTACATATTATAGGCGAAAAAGATATGCGACAACCACATCAGGCTCCCGCCTATGGCCCTCCAAAGCCAGTAGGGTATCATGACCGATACGCTCTCAATGAAGGGCTTTCCTTCCATCCACATCAGCCCTTTCAGCGTTCCGCCATACATGAGGGGTATGGAATAGAACATGAGCCCGATCAATGCCAGCCAGAAATGGGCTCCCACCGTGATCTGGGGCGCCTCCCTGCCTGTCAGCCGGGGCACCACCGCATAGATGGCTGCCCATAGAAAGAAGCAGATGATGCCGTACATCGTGAGATGGGAATGTGCTACGGTAAAGTCTGTGAAATGCCATAGCAGGTTGGTAAACCGGAAAGCCTCGGCCGTGCCCTGCATAGACCCGGTGAAGTAGAAGACGATCCCTACCAGGAAAAACGGAAGGGTATAGCTGTCCTGCACCTTATGCCAGGCCCCCTTGAAGGTCATCAGGAAATTGGTCGTACCCGCCACCACCGGGATTGCCATACCTGCGCTGCCGACTATAGCTACTGTCTGAAGCCACCATGGGATAGCGCTGAATACAAAGTGGTGGGTGCCTATAAGCGTATAAAAGAGGATCTGAGTCCAGAAAGCCAGGATCCCCAGGCTATAGGAGTAGATAGGCTTGTTTAACTGCTGCGGTAAAAAGTAATACACGATACCCAGGGTAAACAGCATAAACCACATCCCTACCCCCTGGTGCATATAATACCCCTGAACGATGGTTTCTCCCAGGCCGTCCTGCCACGACGGGATATAGGCGACCAGGGCGATCACAATCGTAAATATGATGGCCGACACCATATACCAATTCGAGATATAGATCTCCCGGGTCTTGCGGGCAGCAATGGTTTTCAGGAAATTGACAAGCGAAAGAGCCAGCCCTATCCCGAACAGCAGCATAACCGGCCAAACATATTCCCTGTATTCTCCTCCTCCGTTGTTGATGCCGACCATCAGGCAGACCGTCCCGATCAGCACGGAAGCGTTGATCAGGTACAGGGCATACCACCCCCACCGGATGCTCGCCAGCCTGACATTGCTGACCCGCGGCACTATATAATAGCCTAACCCCAGCATACCCAGCGATGCCCACCCCCAGAAAACCGAATTGGTATGAACCGGCCGCAGCCTGCCGAAGCTCAGCCAGCTTGCCTGATCGATATCGGGCGCTACAAATTTGATGCCGACATACTCGCCGACGCTCGTGCCGAACAAAAGCCAGCCGGTGGCACAGGCAAGGTAGGCGATCACCAGCCTGGATAGAGCCGGGTCTATATGAGGGCGGGGCAGTGCTTTTTTCTTAACCGCAACGATAGGCAGGCCGGACGCGGAATTAACGGTCAACAATCCTCTCGTATCTTCCGCAGGCTCATCTCCCGATAACTCCCTGTGCGTAAGTGCATAATCCAGCGCCGCCTTCCGCTTCTCAAGCGTAGCCACATCTTCCGCTTTCAGTGAATCCAGGTAAGCTGCAAGACTTCCTGCCTCTTCCGACAAAAGCTGCTCATTCTGGCGGACCATGATTTTCCTGATCCTGAAATAAAGCAGGATCAGCCCTGCTAGAACAGGCAAAAGAACCAGTATCAGTGTAATGATGATCCCGGCTTCGCCCAAAAGCGAGCTCCCGTCACTCTTAACCGGGGTCTGGGCATCGGCGCTATTGCTCCAGAAAATACCAGTGAAGCCAGTAATAAGAGTTACTACCAGGCGCGATTTAAAAAGTTCTGATCGGTATTTCAGCAATTCCCCGATCTGGAAACTGTTCAGCTTAAGAATATGCTCCTTTACCCTTTCTCCGGCTCCCTCCTCCCTGTTACCATAAAATGGACTTCCGGAAACGATCTTCTTCCTGAGTGCAACAGTCACCCAAAACAACAAAACGGCCATTATCACTACCGACAATGCCAGCCCTCCTATTACCACTTCTTCCAATCGCAGTGAAAGCCCCGCAGGTAAATGGGCCCGAGCCGAAACTACCAAACCAATTATATTCCGATGCATTTGCGGCGATTTTATATTACAGGATATTAATACCTTTTTATCTTTATTTATCTTAAAAAAAGAGCCTTTCATTGACTCGTAAACGCGGTACTGCTGTTTGTTATGCCTCACCGCTGTACCGCACGCGGGCTGACGGCTGATTTCTGACAGCTGACAGCCGAAAAATCATCGTTTCAAAAACGCCAGGCTACTTTCCAGGGCATCCGTAAAAGCTCCGACTTTAGAATTATCCAGCATTTCGAAGAGGCCAAGACGTATCTTTTTGAACTCGTGGTGAATAGGACAAGGCTGTGCCTCGGAGCATTGCCGTAAACCCAGGCCACACCCCCGGAATATTTTATCGCCATCTACCGCCCGCACGATATCAGCCAGTGAGCGATTCATCGAAATATTGTCAAGGTAAAATCCTCCGTTAGGCCCTTTGGCCGACTGGACAATTCCTTTACGGCTCAACTCCTGGAGTATTTTGGCAATGAAATGTTCAGGGGAATCTATCCCTTTGGCAATATCTTTGATCCCGATCCTATCGCCTTCCCTCGTTTTCTGAGCGATGAATATCATAGCCCTGATCGCATATTCGCAAGTTTTGGAAAACATAACACCATTTTTTTCGGTACAAATATAGTGAAAGCCAATAATAAAAGAGATAAATATCTTTTATTTATTTTTTATACTTCTTTACATCCCGAGCTGCCGTTTTCCCTCCTCCGATAACATTTCGAAGTTCCAAAGCGGATCGAACGTCAGGTCTATCCGTACTTCACGATCGGGAAAAGCAATTTCCAGGGCATTCCTGACCCCATTGGTAATAGCTTCCCCCATAGGGCAGTGCGGGGTCGATAAAGTCATCAGCACGTGAATGCTGTTGTCAGGGATAAATGTCACCTCGTAAATAAGCCCCAGATCTACGACGTTCACGAAAAGCTCGGGGTCTATTACTTTATATAGTGCGTTGATAGCCTTTTCTTTTTCGGCCGGATGAGCGGATGTTTCTGACTGATTCATAGGAATAGAATTATAAAGTTTTTAGGCGGACCGGGCTCCGTCATTTGCTTTCGCCCGGTGAAACAATACCTGCAGCACGTTAAACAGGTAAAGGAGCGACAGCAGCAGCCATACGGCGGAGGCTACCCGGATCATCGCCAGGCTATCCAGCAAAATGCCGGCAGCCAGCAAACCGGAAGCGGTTATGAAAACCCTGTATTGCCATAAAACCACCCTTTCATTGTAAAGATCTTTGGGCAGCGGAACTGCCACCTTACCCGTCAGGTTTTTGTAATGCATATTCCATACGATAAAGGGCAGCGTCTTGAATGTCTTACCCAGGATGATCCCGGTGACCCACCCCATAAACAGCAGTGATCCGTAAAGTATGGCCCAGCGATAGCCTTCTGCATATAAAACAGCCGGTATGAGCAATACTGCTGCAATAAGGGCTGCAAAAGAAACGAAAGTATGCTTCATCTGCACGTCAATACGCTTTTTCAGCCGTTTCTGGTAAGCGTCGTAAAGATAACCCAACCAGGCCGCGATTCCGGCCGCAACGAGTAACGCATAGATCATCATCCGCCAGCGAACCGGCCCGGAAAAATAACCGTCGGCCATAAAAAGGAGCAGGCCGGTATTCTGAAGCGCAAAAGCATACCACAGCCAGGATCCCTTCGACGACCTGGCCACGAGAAACATAGGAACGAGCCGGACGCTCACGCCGGTAATCAGCTGCAAAAACCATCCTGCCAGTCCTGCGTGGGCGTGGAGCACGAGCACTTCAAGGTGATTCTTACTGAAAAAAGGGTAGCTGAAATTTACGGCAAGCAACAGTCCGATGGATACAGTCAGCAAGAGCCACAATGCTGAGATAACAATAAAAAGCCCTTCCGGGGTGCGACGCTTATGAATTGATGCCGTGGCGATTACATTGACCGTATACATCAATACCGACAAAACAACCAATCCCCCTCCGCCTATCATTACCCCCCCTGTACGGAAATCCCTGAAAGAGAAGACAAGCAGTGCCGTACCCGCTGTGAGTGTGTAAAAGCAGAATGTTGCCGCTGCCGGACTAAAAAGATTCCTTTCGAATATGACAGGCAACAACTGATGCGCCGCCCCGAAAATGATCATTGTCCCCCACCCTAAAGCTGCCATATGTACAATTGAAAGCAGATGTGGGTTAAAATGGTGGGTGGTCAGGCTCGCCGGACTGATCAGTAATAACAGGCAAAGCACAAAAAAAGCCAATGCCCCTCCCGCATAAAAGGGAATGACGGCCGACGGCGGCGTATCTCTTCCCGGTCCCGTAATGGTCATAGTATGGTTTCGGTTTGCATTTTATTGAAGATCAGCCTTCTCTGAACAGGATCATTTTTACATTCCGTTCATCTATCGTCTTTACGTGCACTTCATAACCTTTGCCCGAAAGCTCTTCGAGAAGATAGACCGGAATACGCTTATGATGTACAAACAGGGCGCTGTCCGGCGGAAGGCTTTCAAGCTCTTTCAGGATCTTCTGCATCGGAAGCGGCATTTCGAGCTCCCGCACGTCTGTTTCTCTTATTTTTTCCGGGGGAAAACGGCTGAGGATTTCTTCGAACGGTTCTTCAGATTCTTTCCTCTCTTTCTTTTCCGCACCGGAAGTATTCTCATGCCTTTGCCCTTCCTCCCGTTTTTTAAGAAAATAGGTATGAAATTCCTTATCGGAGACCGTCTCGACATAACTATCCTCTGCTTTTTCCTGCCGTAACAGGTGAATAAGGGGTGTCGGCACGAAACTATTGATAATACACAGGACCCTTCCCGGCGGGACCTTCTTAAAGGCACTGATAATTTCCCTGAGCGGGTCGGTCCCCGACTCGATAATGTCGCGGACATCAAATCTTATAACCGATTCTTCAGATGCAGCCGACAGCCATTCCGGCGCTATTGCTGCAACTTCTCTTTCGGGTTCGGCGCTCTCATACTCGAATCCCAGCGGCCGTAGCGCAGTCATAATCGCTTCTACAGTGCAGCCGCCCATCTTCGCGGCCTCAGCGATTGTCGCCCTGGGTGCCATTATTTTTCTCAGGATCGGATTCTTTAGTCGCTTGAACGGTTTTGATACCGAAGCGAGGACTTCTATTACCGCAGTATCGGCTTCGATGAGCTGTGAGATGCGGGTGTTGGGGGTTATTTTCATATGTGTAGCAGGTATTATGTGCTTATTACGTTACTTACTTAGTATCGCTGCTTATCACTTATTATCAGCTGCTCGTTAGAATTAGTCCCGCAGGGGCTTACTATATTGTAGAATGCGTTCCTGCGGAGATTGTGATGCGCTGTATTAATAGTTAATCGTTCACCTGAATGAATAGGCATGATGTTTATCTCTTCTTCTTACTTAGCAAAAATAGGTATTAATCCTCAAATAAAAGATAAATTTATCTTTTATTTGAGAGTACAAATTATAACTCTATAACGGCAGTCTCAAAATGGATATAAAAATCAAACGGGTTTATGAAAACCCCCTCCCCACTGACGGCTACAGGGTGCTTGTCGACCGGCTCTGGCCCAGGGGGATCTCTAAAAATAACGCACGCCTTGAAGCATGGGAGAAAGACCTCGCGCCCAGCGCCGAGCTTCGTAAGTGGTACGGGCATCAGCCGGAACGGTGGGAAGAATTCAAAAAACGGTACAGGTCAGAGCTATCCGCTAACCCTGCTGTGACCGAATTCCTGGAGAAAAACAGAGCCCAGCAGGTTATCACGCTGGTCTATGCTTACAGGGATGAAGAATACTCACACGCACTGATTCTGCAGGAATTCCTGAAAGGTAAGCTCTCAAAAGGATAACGCTAAAGCTCTCAACCGGCAGAGCTGCCGGTTCATTCGCTGAACTCGGGACAGTCCAGGCGGATGTCCTCAGAAAACAGCTGTTTATGGAGCAGGTTGCAGTAATGGATGCCATCCTTTGCCTGGTAATGCCTGCAGAGATAGCATGTACGCTGAACACTGATGATACCGGCCCGGTTAAATGAAAAGATAATGCCGGAGATATGCTTCCAAAGGCTTTCCTTTTCCCCTTCAGGCACTTCTTTCAGCCATCCTGTAAAGGGTGTCGCATAATGAGCAGATTTCAGTGCGATATATTCTCCCGAATCCGTAAGCCGCAGGCTCGAACGTCTGCTGTCATTAGGGTCAGCGATTTTCTGCAAAAGGTTTTTCTGTTCCAGTATTTTGACCGCATCGCTTATGGTAGGCTTGGTTACGCCGAACTCCCTTGCCAGGTTGCTCACATTACTATACTCCGGCCGGTGGTACCGGACAAAGATCAGGATTTGTATCTGGATGGGGCTCAGCTGATGCTCTTTGGCCTGATCCCACAGCAATTGCCTGAACACCTGTGACAGGCGCTCCAGGCCGGCCACAATCTTCTTATCGAGGTCGGTATTTTGCTCAAAGGGATCGAAAACCGGCATAGGTCAGGCAAAAGTATCTGGAAAATTGTTCAGCATCCCGAATAAGCCGAAGCAAAAACACCGTTTACGGCGACGACAGAACCGATTTCTATTCTCCGGCCATTTTCCATTTCCAGGAAGCTTTGCCCATCTTCGGTATTGACAGACCTTATATGCCCTGCCGCCCGGGTCAGGCCGTTCTCATCCAGGATCATGTCGACCCGCTCCCCGGCTTCCATGCACCGTGTCAGTATCCCGAGAAATGTCTCGCTCTCCCCTATCGTAAGTCTGCAATCCATGGTTTTTATGGTTTAATAAAATAAATAGAACAGGCTAAGGAGTGAATGGTGAATAGACTAAAGCCGTATTCCGACTCAGGCGAATATAAAGAAAAAAATACTGCTGCCGCAAGGTCGACCGGCAGCAGTTAATTTTTCAGCCTTTTACATCAGCCATAGATGCGCCGAAATTGATGTGCAGCACATTCCCGTTTGAGGTAACCAGCGCAGGTACCGATTTTACACCGACCTGCTCAGCCTCAGCTATGCGCTGCCTGTCTTCTCCCAGGTGCACAACTTCCACATTGGATTCTCCTACAAGGCCGATAATATCATGTTCGGCGCTGACACATACCGGGCAACCGGCATGATAGAAAACAGATTTGCTCATTTGATTGGACAGATTTAATTGCTCCGGCACCATTGCCGGAACAAATATAATTAGGAATCCTAACCAATAAAACAATTATAGAGTTTTTTCACAACCAGATGGACCGGATCCTATTTCGCCCACATCGGGCCTCTCTCCAGTATCATTTGGTAAACCGGGCAGTCTTCCGAATGAGCTCCTTTCAGATAGCCGATGCTCATCATGAATTCATTAACGATCTCACCCCCCGTAAAACGAAATGTTTTCCTGAACAGCTTCACCCATTCTTCCTTCGTTTTGGGGTGATGATGCTCCAGCCATTTCTGAAAAGACCCGAATTCCTGTTGCAGGCCTTTGATCACACGCGCATTTTCTATGGCGGCATTTATCTTGAGACGGTTCCGGATAATTCCGGGATCTGCCAGTAGTCTCTCCCGGTCGGCTTCTCCGTAAGCAGCAACTGCTTCTATGCTGAAATTATGGTATGCCTTCCTGAACGACCCTTCTTTCTTCAGGATCGTCTCCCAGCTCAGGCCGGCCTGGTTGATCTCCATGATCAGGCGCCCGAAGAGCTCGTTGTCGTCGTCGATAGGAAAACCGTAGTGAAGATCGTGATACTTACTGTGCAACGCCTTTCTTTCTTCCGGCTGCATCGTTTTTATATAGGAGCAATATGACATAGATGTGATGATGAGACAATGTGATGATGAAATGATGTCGTAATGAGATAGTGTGGCCCGGTAGCGAGCTTAGAAAAGCGACAATTGGCCGTGGTTTGCGGCGGGGATGAGGGGGACCGGATGGTCCAGGTTCAGTTCCGCGTTCAGCTTCCTGATAAAATGAGCCGCCAGCGCCGGACATTCTGCTTCTGTATGCTGATGAACAAAGAAATATAGCTCCTGAAGCCCCTGCTCTCTCCATTGCCTGATCCGCTCTACCCAATCATCCAGCCTGCTTGTATCAGACGGGTGATTGGCCCCGACATACCGCACAAAAGCGACGGGACTGGTCAGGCGCATATGGAGCAGATCCCGCCTTCCGGGGCTGTCTACTATAATATTCGCAATTTTTGACCCCTCGAGCAAGCAATAGTATTTAGCGGCAGTTCCTTCATCTGAAAACCATCCGTGATGACGCAGCTCGACGGCCAGCGGTATCTCCGGGGGAAAATGACCCAGTATTTCCTCCAGTCGCCGCAAATTTTCGGGTCCAAAACGCTCGTGAAATTGCAGGAATACCGTCCCCAGGCGATCTTCAAAATGCATGATTCCCCTGCAATAACGTTCGATCAGAGCCCCGGGAGCGGCTAACGTTTCTCCATGGGTGATCTCTTTTGTTACTTTCGGAAAAATCCTGAATGTGCCGGGCGTTCTCTCCCGCCATTTAGTTACCTGATCCGGTTCGGGAAAATGGTAGTAGACAGTATTCAGCTCGACCGAATTAAACTGTCGTGCATAGTAGGAGAGCTCATCCTTCACATGTGGCGGATAAAAGTTCTTCAGATCCGCTCTCCCCCACTTGGCGCATCCGGTATATATCCCGAAAGGCGCGAACTTTCCCGCATTGCTTAAAACTCTGCAGGTTTCCGGGTGGTCTTCCGGCAGTGTGAAATCAATTCCTTCTACGGTTGCCAATGCTCCGAATTTCATTGTCGCTGGTCTGTATAAGAGGTTGTCGGCGGTCGCCTACCGGCACCGACAGTCCATAACTCCCCGAATATACAAAAAAGCCACCCGAAACTTCAGGTGGCTTTTCGACATATATCCACACCATTAAAAATATGGCAAAGCCATATCTAAATCTTTAGTTTTACTTTAATAACATTAAAGCACCAAAACATAATGCAAATTTAACTTTTTTTTCCATAAACAAACCAACATCGTCTAAAAAGCTCTCAGGAGTTAATAGAGATCCTGACCGTATTCATCGTCGCTTCCGTATCCATCCATATCACTCTCTTCCAACCCCCTCAATAACAGACCTTTCTTTATCAGAGATATCTGGCCTGCATGATAAAGGTCATGATGGATCATCCCGTGAAGAAGTGTATAAAAACTGTAATTTTTCCCCGGAACAAGCTCCTCCAGGTAGGCATCGCTTTCGATCTGCTCCAGTAGGGTCACCAGTTCATCCTGTGAAAGACTCAGTTCCATCTGCAGGGTTTCCCATTCAAACTCGTCAACCATACCAAAAACCTTCCAGTCCTTATCTGCTGTACGGATATCAAACTCCTTGTCTCCCTGCAGCTTCCTGGCCACAAAAATACGCCACGTGGTGATGTGATAAACTATTTCAGCAATAGAATGAGTGTTGGGAGTAAGTCTTGCTTCGGCTACAGTGGGAGATACATCACGAAGACTTGTAACCAATGACGGACCGTGCCAGGCCTCCTCACTCTCGTATGAATCATTAATCAGGTCGATTATTCGCAGGGTCTCGTCTCTAATATCCATCATATGTGTAAAACTGTCTCCCGGGGAGGGATACTCCGGGATCTGCTTCAATGTACTTCCGGCATCGGGCAAAACCACGGGCAACTATACTAATTCTCCGCTAAAATTAGCAGTGTCCGCCATAAAAACAAATTCCGGACGGCGCAATATTACGCAATTATTACAACTCTTTTCTTTCAAAAGTGGTCTTTTAACCATAAATAGCAACTCAAAAATCAGTACAGTCCGGTTCAAAATGATTTTTACATATTGTCGTTATATAATCGATACCAGTCGGACCCTGTAAAAAAGTTTCAGGTAGTTATGAAAAAACACACCTTCTTCATCATCACTCTGGCGGTCGGAGCCTTGCTCGCAGCATGTTCCAAAGACCCCATTTCCGATCTCACTTATGAAGACACCCAGGTGTTTTTCACTAACCGTGATAAGGACGCTGATTTTAAAGGATACAAATCGTTCAGTATCGTAGATTCCGTTTACATTATCTCTAACCAGGGGGAAGGTACTTCACTTTCCGAAACAGACGCGGCGATGATTACCCGGATCATCCAGAACATGAAGCAGCTGGGATATGAATACGTAGGCCCTGAAGATGATCCCGACGTAGGAATCACGCTGGAACTGGTAGACAACCGCTATCTCAACCTCGTTCAGATCCCGATGGGTGGCTATTGGGGTGGATACTGGGGCGGATACGGCGGCTGGGGAATGGGAATGCCCAGCTACTATACTTACCAGCAGGTGCAGGAACTTTACTGGATAGTCAATATGCTCGATCTGAAGAATCCCGATACCGTCAACCAGAAGCTGAAGGTCATCTGGAATGCCCAGATCCGCGGTGAAGGATTGTATGAGCTTTCGCTGGTCTCTTCGATGGTCGATCAGCTTTTCAAACAAGCCTCCTATCTTAAGAACCACTGATCAGAGAGAATAAACAAATTACAGCAAGGCCATGAATCGTCACCTTTTAATATTATACGCTTTTCTCTTTGCAGGTTTGGGCAGTTTGAAGGCTCAGAGAGCCGATCTGTACTCGCTCGAATCTCCTTATCAGCGCTATACCCACAACCTGGCTACCCTGCGCTGGCTGGGCGCCGTCCCCCTCGGATCGATCACCGACGGCTATGTCGATAAGCCCTCTTTTGCCAACTATAGTCTTTCGGTAGAATGGGTTTTCCGCAATATGCCGGTATCTGCCGGTCTGGAAGCAGGAAAGTATTATTTTGAACAACGGTATCCGCGGGCTATCTACACACTGGGGCAGAATGAAGTTTCTGCAGTAAAAACCAGCACGTATACGGCCGTACCTCTTACCGGACTGATCAAGTATCATTTTCTCGGAACCAACGCCCAATTCTCCCCGTATGTGCAGGTAAATTTAGGCGCACACATCAACACCTATCAGGATTTTTTCGGCAGCCTCGCCGATAGCAAAAAGCAAACTACCTTTGGGTTCGGAGGGGGAGCCGGGCTGAAATACTTTTTCAAAAAGGACGGGCCCGTAGGCCTGGATGTTGCTGTGCGCTACGATCAGAATACCTTCAAATACGGATATATCACCAACGGCGTCGGTATCCTGGCCGGATCGGTGGGATTATTCTATCGCTGGTGGTAGATTTAATTCCCGGCCGGCACGATGCTCTCCACGGAAAACAAAAAATATACGTTCCTGCTATTTCTTGCGGCTACGCTGGTTGCAATAGCATGGATCGCATACGCGCTGTTACCCTGGCGTAACCCGCCCCCGGGGATCGACCTTTCCGGGTTTCCGGAGCCGGAAATTATCCGGGCCGACAGCAGCAGGCATCAGCTTACCATACACCGTTACCGGCAGATCGGCCCGGAGATACGGCTGCTTGTCTACTCTTCCTCGGCCGGCCTGGCGCCCTTTACCGCTACTGTCACCCAGGGAGACCGGCAGCAGGAGATCGTCATTCCTCCTTCTCCCGGGAGCTGGCTCCGGTTGAATACCGGCATACTCGGGACCGGCCCCTTCCATCTCAAACTCAAAAGCCTTACTGACTCGCTCTGCAGTGTGACGGCAGCATTGGAGTTCGACATGGAGCGGGCCGGTGAAATAGCTGATACCACCCGCTGGTTCAGGCATGGAAGCGATGACGATTTGCTCGATGTACGCGTGGTGATTAAAAACGAAAAGTACTACCTGAAAGATTTTGCAGGATATGACGACGGCCGGAAAAAATACTACTTCCTGGAAGGGATGCGTACCGATTCCGTAGCAGAAGGACTCGAGGTCCGGCCCGGTTATCTTTATACGATCGTCGCCAGGTGGATTAACGGCCCTTACGACCAATGGTGGAACAAAACCCGGGATCGTACTTCCAGGCTTCAATCGGTCTGGATCACTCCCGATAGCACTTTTCCGGCTCCTGAAATTTCAGGTCGGCTGTCGGCTGTTCCTATTCCGCATTGGTTCAGACCGTCACATACCTTCAATCCTCATTTCGACAGGTTATTCCCTGAATACGAAACGCTACCCGGCAAGCTCATGATGACCTACAGGCTCAACCAGGACGTTGCCTCCGAAGCCTACTTCAGGAGAGGCGTCACACATCTGCCCCGCTGGGAAGAGGATGTACCGGCAGAAAAACAGCACTGGACAGAGGCACCAGGCTTTTTCGGCGATCGGGACCAGGAATGGTTTGAAAGCCTGAGCCGTGAGGAAGTAGAGGAATATGCCGGCAGGGTAGGCAGGATCGGGGCGTATGCCTATGATTTTGAGTTCTGGAACCGCCGCTACTCTCCCGGGGTCAGGCAACGGCTCCTGTGGTTTTCCCGTAAGCTGAAAGAGAATAATCCCGGGATGTACCTGTTCGACTATTGGGGAGGCAGTGCCTACATCAATACCACCTTCCGGGACAAGGACGGGAATTTCGCCCCGGCCGGATTTTTGAGTGACTACGCCGGTCCGCGCTCCAACCATTTTAATTTTGAGAAGAACTCCGACGGGGATTTTTTCGGCCGGTACTTCAACATTACCGCAGTAGACGTCTACCCCAGGCCTCCCGTTTTGGTGGGTGCCCGGCACTACAACCTGAATAACTACCTGGTCCTTTCCGCCATACACTCGTCGAGGGTCAACCGGATGTTCAGCTACCAGCAGAATAACAAGACCGTCTGGTTTGCCTGGAATCGCTTCATGCCCATGTATGACGATCCGCCGTTCCCCTGGCATGTCCGGACTACCGATCCGGAAGGTTCGCTGATATTCAGCGGTCTCGAAACCATCCCTGCCAGCCAGGCGCTCTCCATTTCCCTGTTCTCGCTGATCGAAGGCGACGGCCTTTATATCTGGAACGACTCGCAGGCCTGGGGGAGAGGCCCCAACAATTACTCGATTCGCGACGATACCCACCTTCATGCTGCCACTATATGGCTGCCTGCGGACGGCCGCACCGATGTGAGCCGTTTTTCAGTAGATACCTCCTCCCGTGAAAGCCCCCGTTACTGGGACTATGCGTCCGATTTCTTTGCGCTCGGAAACTGGATGGCCCGCCAGGCAGGCGATATCATTCATGAGGGGAAACGCGGCGACCTGCCGTTCTTCTTCGAGGGGAAATGGCATGAACCGCGGCAAGAACAGGCTGTTCTTGCCGCGCAATACCGTCTGCCTTTTGTAACCTCTGTCACAAACGGCAATAAAATACTTATCCTGGCGCTCGATTCATTCCGGCAGCCTAACCAGATGAGGGAGTTGCGCATCCGGCTCCCGGACGGGTCTGAAGCAGAAATAAAGCTTTATGGCAACTGGCCTTCTCTTTACCGGGGCGTATTGACCCGGTAGCCTACCCTTTCATCGTTACACTCGCGCTCCTGCAGATCGCACCAATAGGAGGATTCTGCTTGGAAACCTTCACACAAACTTCTTTTACCGCCGGATAGGTTTCTCTGACTCCTTTGATAATATGAAGAGCAAGCGTCTCCAGCAGGCATGAAGAGTTCTTCATCACCCCGGCGATGATCTCGCACACGCGCGTGTAGTCGATAGTATCCGACAATTTATCCGACACGCCGGCTCCGGAGACCTCGGCATCGATATGCACATCGATAGAAAACCGGTTCCCGATCCTCTGCTCCTCTTCATATACGCCATGGAAAGCGAAAAACTCTAATCCTTCGAGGGATATTACTGCCATTTGGATACTCAGGAATTACTTTCGTTCTTCTTTATCAGCGCCGGGTTACGGGAGCCTTTCACCCGTACCGCTTTCTGCTCTTCGCCGGCCGGCGGGGTTTCCTCCTGCTGCATGTTGCCGGCCCTTTCCCGGGAACTTTCGCGCGGATATTTCTTCTCATACTTCTCGAGCGTCTCTGCAAGATTCCCCATTAATACCCGGATCTCGCCAATCAGGAGATCCCTGTGCTTTTCCAGGGCCCTGCACTCTCTTTCATACTCCTTAATAGAACCAGCAGCTTCCTCCTGTGCGTATTTGGCCTTATTCTCCGCATCCTGTATCAGCATACCCGCTTTCTTCTGCGCTTCCTGTAAAATTTCCTCAGTCCGGGCCTTCGAATCTTTCAGGTATGTTTCGGCCATCTCCTGCGCCTGTTCGGTAATACGCGCGCTGTTTTCTTCCGCCGATTTCAACGTACGGAACAATGACATTTCTACTTCTTTTAACCGGCTCAGCTCCTTTTCCGCTATTTCGAGCTGCATTTTCAGTAGTTTATTGTCGTCTACAAGACGTTCCAGCTCATTCGAAAGCTCCCCCAGGAATGCATGGACCTGCGCAGGCTCATACCCGCGGAATGCCTTCTCAAACGATTGGTTTCTGATATCCGCTATTGAAATCTTCATGTCAGGTGTATTTCTTCATCGGTGCTTAACGGCAAAAATAGGAAAATAAACTTTACCAGGAAGTTCGCTCTCAGAGAGATAAGGCTGCCGACCCGCCTTTCTACCATTCCTGCTTTTACTATATCCGGATTTGAAGTAAATAAAACGGCGCCGGCGGAGAAAAAAAAGTATACTTTTAAGATCCGGAACATGATGTATCTTATGGAGCAGAACAATCAACTCAGGCTGGCCGAGGAGTTTATATTTCATACTAACAAAAATGTATTCCTGACCGGCAAGGCGGGAACGGGGAAAACCACCTTCCTCACCCGGCTGAAAAGCGCATTACCCAAAAGAATGATCATTGTCGCCCCGACCGGGGTAGCCGCTATCAACGCGGGCGGTGTAACCGTACACTCTTTTTTCCAGCTTTCCTTCGGCCCTAATATCCCGGGTGCGGCGGGCCCTAACAACGGCATACTCAGGTTTGGCCGGGAAAAAATAAATCTCATCAAAAGCCTCGATCTGCTGGTCATCGATGAGATAAGCATGCTCCGGGCGGATCTTCTCGACGCCATAGACGGTGTTTTGAGAAGATTCAAGGACAGGAACAAGCCCTTCGGCGGTACACAACTCCTGCTGATCGGCGATCTCCAGCAGCTGTCTCCGGTTGTAAAGGAAGACGAATGGGCGCTCCTGAAAGAGCATTATGATACGGTCTTTTTCTTCAGCAGCAATGCGCTCAGGCAAACAGATCTGATCCGGATCGAGCTGACCCACATCTATCGCCAGACGGATACCGAATTCATCTCCATCCTGAATAAAGTGCGCGATAACAACCTGGATGATCATAGTCTCAGATTGCTGAATCAGCGTTACATCCCTTCATTCAGGCCCGGAAAAGGAGAAGGTTACATCACGCTGACCACCCACAATGCCACTGCGGTGCGGATCAATGCGCAGGAACTGGCACGGCTTGACAGCACCTCGTCTGTTTTCACTGCCGAGATCAGCGGCGACTTTCCCATGTTCGCCTATCCTACTGAAGAACAGCTGGAGTTGAAACAGGGTGCGCAGGTGATGTTTGTAAAAAACGACGCATCGAGAGAAAAACGGTTTTACAATGGAAAAATAGGAGAAGTGACCCGGATATCCGCCGACCGGATCTACGTCAGGTGCCCGGGCGAGGCCGGGGAAATAGATGTGGAAAAGGCGACCTGGACCAATGTAAAGTATGGCCTTAACCCGGAAACAAAAGAAATAGAGGAAAATGTTGTCGGGACCTTCATCCAGTATCCGCTAAAGCTGGCCTGGGCCATTACGATCCACAAGAGCCAGGGCCTCACGTTCGAAAAGGCGATCATTGACGCTAACCTCTCCTTTGCCCACGGGCAGGTGTACGTGGCCCTCAGCCGCTGCAAAACACTGGAAGGGATGGTACTGAGTACACCCGTAGAAGCACACAGCATCAGGACCGACCGGCAGGTAGCATCATTTGTAAAAGAAACTACCGAAAACCCGCCCAACCCGGAGCAGTTGGAGAATGCTAAAACCCTGTTTCTGAAATCCACGCTCTTCGAACTCTTCGACTGGAATGAAACCCGGAGGGCAGTGGAACAGATTCAGAGGGCATTCCGTGAATACCCGGCCGTCTTAACCGACACTATAAGAGAAAAACTGGCCGATGTGTTCGGCGTTTTCGATAAGGACATCGACCAGGTAAGCCAGAAGTTCAGAAACCAGCTCAATCACATGCTTACCGGTAACCGGGCGGAAATAGACGACGGGATACAGGACCGGATCAGAAAGGCCGCGCAGTATTTTATAAGTAAAACCGATGAAGGGATATGGCCGGTTGTCAGGACTATAGCCCCGGAATCGGATAACGCAGGTTTTAAAAAGGCGCTTAGCCAGGCGAAGGAAGACCTGGAGAGAAGCCTGTTTATCAAAAATGCCTGTCTGCACGCAGCTGCAGGAGAATTTTCGGTAGGCAGGCATCTGCGTGCGAAAGCCGATGCCGATATCGACTTCAAAGCTTCGGCAGAAAAAGCACCCAAAGGAGGCCAGGCCGGTCCGCATACCAACGGAGAACTGTACCTGGAGCTGAAAGCATGGAGAAACGCCATCGCTTCTGAAAATAACATCCCGGAATACATAGTGCTACAGGTCAAAACCATGACAGAAATCGCCCGTCAATTACCGGTTACCATTGATCAATTGGAGGAAATAAAGGGGATAGGGAAAACCAAAGCTAAAAAATACGGTCCTGAAATTATCGCGATAGTAAAAAGCTATTGCCTGGAAAAAGGTATTGCGCCCGGGCAGGCTGAAATTGACCTGCCCCCATCCAAACCGGGAAAGATCAATACCCGCCAGGTGACACTGGATCTGTTCAGGAGCGGCAAAAGTCCCGAAGACATAGCGCTCGAACGAAATCTGGCTGTAGGCACCATCGAAACCCACCTATCGTATTATATAGGTCTGGGCGAGCTGGATATCTTCGATGTATACCCGCCAGCAAACATCAGGCAGATACTGGATTACCTGGAGGAAAATCCCGGCAAAACGCTCGGAGAGATCAAGGTTGCGCTGGATGACAGTGTTACTTTTTCACAAATACGGGCGGCTATTGCACACTTCAAAAGGAGTTCTGAATAGTATTTAACTCCACGCCTTCCTCATTGGGGCATCTTTTCTCCGCCGCCACCAATATCCGGATTTGCCCTGGGCAGCTTCCAGGCCGGTATCCATGCCAGCAGGATAAGCGCAGCTGCTATCAGGAAGCTTCCTTTCAGCGCATAGTGCTCCGCTGTTTCGCCGGGTAAATTCAAAACGTAGTGATCGTATAAAAGGTGATAAAAGACACCGCTCAGTGCAACCCCGAGGGAACCTCCGAGTTGCAGTATCAGGCTGTTCATCGTGGTGGCGGTAGTGGTCTGCTCACGCCTGACCGAGTTTAAAAGTGAGGCGGAGACCGGAGCTACCAGGTATCCCATCCCTATTCCCCTGAAAATCATGATCGTAACGATCCACCACGGGGCGGCATTCTCTCCTAACAGCGCAAACAGGACAAAAGACAGTGCGACCATTCCGATTCCCAGCATGGTAATATCCCGTATTTTCCCCTGGTCGGCAAGGCGTCCCGCAGCCGGCCGCGTCAGGAGGACCATCAGCGCATTGGGAAGCATCAGCATCCCCGTCTGCATCTGACTGTAACCCAGCTCGCCCTGCAGCAGGAACGGCAGATAGAACATCCCTCCGAACAACGCTATGGAACGGATAAAAATAACAATAGCCGACCGGTTGAAAAGGGCATAGCGGAATACGCCCAGGTCAAGGAGTGCGTTGGGTTTGTAGGCCGATCTGATATAGGCTATTAAAAACAGCGCTGCCACCGTCATTACTGTCCACGGATAAATACTACCCAATGAATATTTCGAAATGGTCCACACCCATAGCTGCACAGACAGGATGAAGGATGAAAACAGGAAATAGCCTGCAAAATCAAATTTATTCCCCGACACCGGGTGATGTTTCATGAACGCCAGGTAACGTATGGTAAGGAATAAGGCGATCATTCCCAGGGGTAAATTGATATAAAATACAGAAGGCCAGCCCAGGTAGTGCCCCAACGCTCCCCCCAATGTCGGACCTATCGCCAGACCGGTCACATTCCCGATCCCCCACCAGGCGATAGCGCTCCCTTTTTCTTCCCGCGGCAGCGTCTCGCTCAGTATAGCCATCGACATGGGGGTGATAATACCTCCGGCAGCAGCCTGGATGGCCCTGCACAAAACCAGCCACAATAAATCAGGCGCCATGCTGCAGCACACCGATCCTGCTGTAAAAATACTCAGGCAGATAATGGTCAGGCGGTAGTACCCGATCCGGCTTTTCAACCAGTTCATAAGCGGCAATACCAGCAAAAAAGAAAGCATGTAAGCCGTTACGACCCACTCTACTTCGTTAATACCTACCTGGAAGTCCTCCCGGATGGCCGGCAATGATACGTTTACAATACTTCTGTCGATAGAGGCCATTGACGCGGTAAGCATCAGGGCGGCAATAAATCTGGATTTATGAGGGATCTGCAATGTGTGTGGCTCTGTTTTTAACAGTAGATATATCCTATTTTTTGGTTTTATTTATCACGCGGAACAGGTTGTCCCCGTCTTATCTCGTGTCCCGACCTTTAAAACGGGAGATCATCCTGATAACCTTTTTTTTGCGTCATACGGTTCAACAACATTTATGAATTTATCCCAAAAATTTACCTTCACCGCGTATCGTGCCTGCTTCCTGGTAGCTCTTTTGCTCGCCTGCACCGCTTTTTTTTCGTGTTCGACCACTGCGACAGATGAGAACCGGGAAACGGAAGACGAATGGATCTCCCTTTTTAACGACAAAGACATCGACGACTGGATCGTGAAAATACACCATCACGAAGTAGACGAGAATTTTGCCAATACCTTCCGCGTTGAAGACGGCATGATCAAAGTAAGATATGACGGGTATGGCGATTTCAACGATCAGTTCGGGCATTTATACTACAAGGAGCCTTTCTCTCACTATCACCTGGTGGTCGAATACCGTTTCAGCGGCGATCTTCAGCCCGGCGCTCCTTCCTACACGCTTCTCAACAGCGGAGTAATGTTTCATTCGCAGGATCCTCGTACGATGCCCAAAGAGCAGGACTGGCCCATATCGGTAGAAATGCAGTTCCTTGCAGGCCTGGGAGACGGAAATCCCCGGCCGACGGGCAACATGTGCTCCCCCGGCACCCACATCGTCTACAACGGGAAGCTCGACGAAACCCATTGCATCAGCTCTTCATCCAAAACCTATGATAAAGATGCCTGGGTACGGGCCGAGCTGATGGTATGGGGCGATTCGCTTGTCAAACATATTATCGAGGGCGATACCGTGCTCCAATACAGCAAACCCCAGATCGGCGGCGGGGTAGCCAACCGGTATGATCCTGCCGTTAAAATTGACGGAAAGCCCCTTAAAGAAGGGTTCATCGCCTTACAAAGCGAAGGCCAGCCTATAGAATTCCGGAAAGTGATACTGAAAAAGCTGAAGTGATAGGCTCTTCCATAAAACTATCTTTTGCCCAATCATACTTCTTAGCGATCATGATCGTATCTTTGCGTCCTTTTTCGGAGATACCGGAAAGGATAGGTACAGATGCTTGACGAAACCTCAAAAACAGTAAAGCTTGCGCTTCCCATTATCCTGGGAGAACTGGCACAGATGGCGCTGCATCTTATCGACACGGCAATGGTCGGTGCGGTAAGTTATAAGCAGCTCGCTGCTGCGGCATTGGTATTCAACGTGATGAACATCCCGTTTGTGGTCGGGATCGGGGTGACGATCTCGGTATCACAAATGGTCTCGATGGCCCACGGACAGAACGACGGACAGAAGGTTTCCCATTACTTCTACAATGGTTTTCTGCTGTGTACCTTCTCCGCCCTTTTGATAGCCGGTCTCTTACTGGGAGGGAAAGACATCTTCCACCATCTCGGACAGGACCCCGAAGTGGTCGCTTATGCGATCCCTTTTATGAATTTTATCGGAATATCGATTATTCCGATGATCCTCTTCATGACCCTCAAGCAGTTTGCCGACGGACTTGAATACACCAAAACGGCTATGATCATTTCATTGGCCGGGCTGCCGCTGAATGCCTTCCTGAACTGGTTGTTCATTTACGGCAACTGGGGTTTCCCCCGGCTGGAGCTGATAGGAGCCGGATGGGCTACGCTGATCACCCGGACGATTATGTTCTTCGCCCTGGGATACGTTATCCTGAGACACAGGCTTTTTGCCCGGTATATGGCCGTAGGTAGAAATCAATGGCAGCTGAGAGGGAAAACTTTTCGGGAGCTCCTCCATATCGGCGTTCCTTCCAGCCTGCAGCTCGGTATGGAGTCGGGCGCTTTTGCGGTTTCCGGCATTCTTATAGGCACTATCGGCGCTGTAGAGCAGGCCGCTCACCAGATCGCCCTCAGCTGCGCTTCCTTTACTTTTATGGTTTCGATGGGGCTTTCCCAGGCGGCTTCCATCCGGGTAAGCAATGCTTTCGGGGCCCGTAATTTCCCTAAGATAAAGCTGATAGGCAAAAGCGCCATCTTCACTGCACTGGGTTACGGGTCCTGCTGTGCGCTTCTTTTCGTACTGCTCAGGGGCTTTTTGCCGACACTGTTCAACGATGATCCGAGGGTTGTCGACCTGGCCGCATACCTGCTTATCTTCGCTTCAGTCTTCCAGATCTCGGATAGTACCCAGGCAGTCGGCGCGGGTATCCTGCGCGGATTAAAAGATGTCAGGGTCCCTACCGGCTTTGTAGCCATCGCCTATTGGATTGTGGGGCTTCCCGTCGGCTACTATGTTACCTTTAAGCTTAATGTAGGGCCTCCGGGTATCTGGATAGGGCTCACTGCCGGGCTTGCACTGGCTTCTTTTTTTATGATCAGCCGTTTTTTTATCCTGAGCCGGAAAAAATAAGGTACCCGAAGGCATAAGCTCCGGGTACCAGGTATATAGGATAAATCAGTTTTGGGGCTTGGGTCCTTTACCGTCCTTCCGGCTTCTGGTTGCACCGTCGCGCGGCCCCCTGCCTTCATGCCGGGCATTTTTCAGTTTTTCCTGTTGCTCGGATGTCAGGATCGTATTCAATTCATTTACGTAAGCTTCACGCATTTCTTTCCGCCTGGATGCTTCAGCCTGGCCCAGCTCCTGGCTTTTCTTTGTCCTTTCGACATTGAGCGCAAGCACTTTCTTTTGCTGGTCTTCGTTGAGGCCAAGTTGCTCGGTCATTCTTTTAGTCTGCATCTCGGCTCTCTTTTCAGGGGTCATTTTTTCTCCTCCTCCCCTTCTTTCCTGGGCAAATGCACCTGCTGAAATTGTAACGAAAAAGAGTAAGGCGACAATTGATTTTTTCATGGTATTGCTTGTTTTGGTTATGTAGGTTAGAGCCCTGTCATCACCGTGAGTTTAAAAGCTCTCCATAAAAAAATACTGTTTAACTTATTTTAACAATCATTTCTCATCTCTCCTGCCCTATCCCGGGCGTATAGGAAGCCCCCCCTTATCGCAGCCATCTGACCAGCAGCGCAATGATAATAGCACAGGTATAGCTCATCAGGGTGCCTACCAATACATACTCCGATTTTTTAGTGATGTAGCTATGCGGGATACCCGCCGGATGTTTGTCATTATAGCGCAGCAATGACTTGGCCGCTATCAGAAAACCTATGGCGGAATATTGTCCCAGCAGCACAAAAACATATATAAGCAACCGCTCCGACATCCCGATCCATCTCCCTGCATTGTCGAGGTTATCTTCAGCACCCGGGGCAAGCCGTTCGAGCTCTTCCCGCCATGGCCTCGTAAACATCCCGACCAGGAACGACACCGGCGTAAGACAAAGGAGAAGACCGGCAATTGTAGCCGAAACTTCTGGCTGCCTTATATAATCAATAAACTTTTCTAACGAAGTCTCGGTCGTGCCCGTGATGATCCAGGCCGTAATAATAATGCTTACCAGGTGAAGTATCTGGTCGTAAATAAACCAGGCAGTCGTTTTCCGGGTATCAAAACGCAGCTTTACCACATCGATAACACCGTGTGCCAACCCCAGCCCCAGGGCAATCTGGGGTTGATTCCAGTATCCCAGCAAGAGGTATGACAAAGCGGTAACAGTCAGTACATGAGCATATAACGCACCTGATTTCCAACCTTTCTCCCGTTTTTCAGCCACCCACTCACCTGGCTGCAGATAGAAGTCTGCCAAAACATGCGCTGTCAGTAAAGCCAGAAACTCAGTCATAAGAATGAAATGCTTGTATCAACTGGTCAAATGTGTGTATCACCGGCTCCACTGCCCACCACTTTGCCGCCTGCGCATGCTGGCTGACAGCCGGCTGGCTGATCCTGAGCACTTCTGCTATTTCGCTCATGGTAGCTCCTGTCAGCAGCCTGAGCATCACCTCGGCCTGTGCTGAAGTCCATTTCTCCACCACAGATTCGAGGAGCGTAAGTACGGCTTTAACAGGTTCCGACGACACCGGCAGGGCCAGTGCAATCCGGGCTCTTTCCTTCTTCATAACGTCTGCCAACAGCCCCGATAACCGGAATGCCTCGCCGTCTGAAGTCCCCGGTCTGTCTGTCAGCCTCCCGATCTTTCCGATCCCCAGGGCTACCCTCAGGTCCAGGTCAGGATTCTCTGCTTTCAACATAGCCCTTGCCAGCAACGAAATGCGCAGGGCCTCCCCACCCCTTTTCAATACCCCCTGAAAGCTGTCGCCCCTGTAAACCTCCGGGCTGAGCGACCAATCTGTCTCTGTTTTCAGGCGGTTCAGCATATCCCCGAGCCTTCGTTCTGTTTCTTCCGGGGGATAAGCGGTTGAATTGACCAGATCGGCAGTCAATACCACTCCAATATCCGGTTTTTCTTTCGAGATCATTGTTTCATCGGTATAACATCCGCCACAAATATAAGCTAAATAACTTATAGTTAAAATATATAAGTTAAATAACTTATAATATACATATATAAGCTAAAAAGCTTATGTTTACTAAACCAGAAAGCGCTCTGCCAGCTCCCTCCACTCTTCCTTCAGAGAAATAGCCGGTTTCACAGCGCCTGCCCTCCCGTACCAATATCCTGCATTCCACTCGTCGCCCTCCACCCGGTGCAGGTAAGCGTGAAGACGATCATAATCACGGGTTCCTTCCCTGCTCTGAGCGATTTGGTGCGCCGCTTCCCAATCCCCTCTGGCCTCATGCCACAACGCAAGTAAAAGCTCATCGATTTCCTGCGGAGGCCGGGACGCAGACGTGCTGTCAACAAATTCCTGGTAAGTCATACTGTCTGATTATAAGAATAAAAACGAAAGCGCGGCTTCTCTTAAATTTACTTTATCTTTCTGTTTTCAACCGGATCCAGCCGAGACAGCAATTGAGCCGCAAGATCATACATATAGACATGGATGCCTTCTTTGCTTCTGTCGAGCAACGCGACAACCCCGACCTCAGAGGCAAGCCGGTTGCGGTAGGCGGCAGCTCGGAAAGGGGCGTAGTAGCGGCTGCCAGTTATGAGGCCCGGCGTTATGGCGTGCGGTCGGCAATGCCTTCTTCAATAGCCCGGAGAAAATGCCCGCACCTGATTTTCGCAAAACCCAGGTTCGAGATATACAAGCAGGTCTCCAACCAGATCAGGGGCATTTTTGCCAGGTATACTCCCCTCATCGAACCTTTATCGCTCGATGAAGCCTATCTCGACGTAACCGTTAACCTGAAAAGGATGCAGTCGGCCACCCACATCGCAAAAGAAATCAAAGCAGCCATCTACGAAACCACCGGGCTCACTGCTTCTGCCGGGATATCCTACAACAAATTTCTGGCAAAGCTGGCCTCCGACCACCGTAAGCCCGACGGGTTGTTCGTCATAAAACCCGGGGAAGGAGAAGACTTCGTCGCCGACCTGCCGGTAGCCTCATTTCATGGCATAGGCCACGTAACAGCCGAAAAAATGCACCAGATCGGGATCTATACCGGCGCCGATCTCAAAAAGCAATCGGAACATTTCCTTAGAAACCGCTTCGGAAAAGCCGGTACCCACTATTACAATATCTGCCGGGGAATCGACAACCGCCAGGTCGAGCCCGACCGTATCCGGAAATCTTCAGGTTCCGAGAATACTTTCGATAAGGATCTGCTCTCCTTACCACAAATGGAAGAGGGATTGCTTCCGCTGATTGAGGATGTCTGGAGCTGGTGCGAGCGGACCAGGATCTACGGACGGACGATTACAATCAAGATCAAATACAACGATTTCCGTATCTCCACGCGCAGCAGATCGTCGGCTATGCCGGTTACCGACTATAGCCTGTTTGAAAAAACCTGCCTCCAGCTACTGGCAGAGAATATCCCGGAAAACTCAGCAGTAAGACTACTCGGCGTATCCGTATCTAACCTGGAAGACCTCCAGCCTCATGCCGGACAGCAGCTGACGATTGCATTTTGATGTGTTCAGCGCTCTATAATGAGACGATTAGACAATTAGACGATAAGACAAAGATGATAAGACGATGTAATCTAACGCCTCATATCTAATAGGAAATCCCGATATAAAGCAACAAATTACAACAACAAACTACCTTTATACTGTTACCAATTCTGAATTGAAATGCATTCATCCTTTTATATGATCCGGAAACTTTTCCTGTTGCTATGTCCTTTTATCACAGCGCAGGCGCAGCTTCCCGCTACTTTCCGCTGGACGCCGGAGGGTAATTCTTTCTATGAAGTATATAACGGTGAAATCGTACGGGTTACGCTGCCCGACCTGTCTCCCGAAACTTTTGCAAGCGCCCGCGAGCTTACACCGCCCGGCCAGTCGCCCCTCGCCATATCCGGCATAGAGGTATCGGTACAGGGAGACAAAATCCTGCTTTTTACCAATACTCAAAAGGTGTGGCGCTACGAAACACGGGGCAACTACTGGCTGCTGGATAAAAAGAAAAACAGGTTGACCCGGATAGGTGCATCACAGCCGGAAGCATCACTCATGTATGCCAAGCTCTCACCCGACGGTACAAAGGCGGCCTATGTCAGCAGGCATAACATATACCTTGAAGATCTTGCTACCGGTAAAACCAAAGCGCTTACCTCCGACGGTACCGACCGGCTCATCAACGGGACTTTCGACTGGGCTTATGAAGAGGAATTTGACTGCAGGGACGGCTTCCGCTGGAGCCCCGACAGTAAAAGCATTGCCTACTGGCAGATCGATGCTACCCGGATACGCAACTTCCTGATGATCAACAACACCGACTCGACCTACTCATTCAACGTGCCTGTCGAGTACCCGAAAGTGGGAGAAAAGCCTTCCTCTTACCGGATAGGTGTGGTTGATATCGCCACTGCAAAAACAAAATGGATGGAACTCCCGGGCGATCCGCAGAACACTTACCTCCCGCGTATGGAGTTCACGAACAACCCTTCCGAGCTGGTCGTACAGCAGCTCAACCGGAAACAGAACGAGAGCTCGCTTCTCTATATCAATACAAAAACCGGGAAATCACGCGTCTTCTACCATGAAGAAGACGACGCCTGGATCGAAATCAAGAGCATATTTGAAAGCGACCCCAGCGGCTGGGACTGGATAGCCGGGGGCAGGGAATTTGTATGGATCAGCGAAAAGGACGGCTGGCGGCATGCCTACCGGGTTACCCGTGACGGAAAAAAGGAAAAGCTGATCACCAAAGGCGAGTTTGACATTATCAAACCACTTCTGATCGACGAACCCACCAATAGTTATTATTACCTTGCTTCCCCTCATAACGCCACGCAGGCCTATCTTTACCGCTCTCTGCTGGATGGCTCGGGAACACCCGAACGGCTCAGCCCGGTCAACCAGGCCGGCACTCATGATTACCTCATTTCTCCCGATGGGAAAATGGCGCTTCACACCTTCTCTAACGCGAAGACCCCACCCGTAATGCAATGGGTTTCCCTGCCCGATCACAAGTCTTTATTTCCGGGAAATACCGGCAGCAGACAGAGCCGGGACCAGCAGGATATAGAGTTTTTTAAAGTGAATACCCGTAGCGGTGTGGAAATCGACGCCTGGCTGGTAAAACCAACCGGCTTCGATCCGTCTAAGAAATATCCCATCGTATTTTTTGTCTACGGGGAGCCGGCTGCCAGCACCGTAAAGGACGCTTACGGCACCGGTTTCAATCAGAACTACGCGGGCAGTATGGCAGCCGACGGGTATATATATGCTTCGATCGACAACCGCGGCACACCTTCGCCCAAAGGGCGCGCCTGGCGAAAAGCCATTTACCGGAATATAGGTACCATTAACATTAAAGACCAGGCCGAAGCTGCCGAGGCTATGTTCAGCAAATTCCCGTTTATAGACACCAAACGGGTGGCAGTGCATGGTCACAGCGGCGGCGGATCCTCCACACTTAATCTGCTCTTCCAATATCCCGATATCTTCCAAACCGGCATAGCGGTGGCGGCAGTAGCAAGCCAGCTGACTTACGACAATATCTACCAGGAACGTTTTATGGGGATACCCCAGGAAAACCTTGAAGATTTCATTAAGGGTTCGCCCGTCACACATGCGCGCCATCTGAAAGGAAACCTGCTGTATATACACGGTACCGGCGACGACAATGTACATTACCAGAACGCAGAGCTGCTCATCAATGAACTGGTCAGGCACAACAAGCAGTTCCAGTTTATGGCCTACCCTAATCGTGCTCACGGTATCCGGGAAGGAGAAGGCACGGTCAGGCACATGTCTACCCTGTTTACCGGATTCCTGAAAAAGCATTGCCCTCCCGGGCCGCACTGACCCCTTCTGCCTTTCCTGCTTTCAGACATCTGAAAAAAACAATATCCCTTTGTAATGAATCATCTTCCCGATCGTCTTTGATGATGTATGGATTTACAAGGTTTCAGCAAACGCATCATACCGGTGAAGCGCCAAAGGAGGCGGCCCGCTGCTTCATCTCGAGTCGGTAAGCAACGACATTTACCTGCGTTCGAAATAATGCCGCATAAACCTACCCCGACCGGTTTTACAACCTGGAGAGTTTTGTCTATATTGGAACTATTATTGAAAGTCAATTTTTCCAATCATACCAAAACAAGCGTAATGAGTACTGTAACACTTAAAGGTAACCCGGTTCATACAGCAGGATCCCTGCCGGCAACCGGCTCCAAAGCTCCCGATTTTGCCCTTACAGGTGCAGACCTATCCGATAAAACTTCAGCCGACTACAAAGGCAAAAAGGTGATCCTTAATATTTTTCCGAGCGTCGATACCGGTGTATGCGCGGCGTCGGTACGGAAATTCAACCAGGAAGCCTCCGGTCTGGACAACGCGGTTGTACTTTGTATTTCCAACGATCTTCCTTTTGCACTCGGGCGCTTTTGCGGTGCGGAAGGGTTGGAAAATGTAGTTCCCCTGTCTGCCTTCCGCTCATCTTTCGGAGATGATTATGGGGTGACGATCACGGATTCTCCGTTAAAAAACCTGTTGAGCCGTTCGGTGGTTGTGCTCGACGAGGAGGGCACCGTAACTTATACCGAGCAGGTACCGGAAATTACCCAGGAGCCGGACTATGAAGCTGCACTGGCCAGCCTGAAATAAAACAGCGAAACTGTTTCAAACGGCGCTGTCTGAATTTTACCGCAGAGGGTGCAAAGTAGTCTATAAAAATGTCCGACACTTATACTTTGCGCATTCTTCGCGTACATCGCGAACTCTGCGGTTATGATTCTTTTCTGCAGTCAAGATACCCTTCTGCGGTTAAGATACTTTTTAGACAGCGCCTTTTTTTAGTCCAAGACCCGCCAAAGGAAATATACCCGTTTCCAGCCTGTTATCTCTTATACCAGATGTAGTCCGTCGCAAGAGGCTCTATATCCATTTTCCTGAATTCCGTAGCAATCTGCCCCCTGTGATAAGTAGAATGATTGATAATATGGAAAAGAATATCGCGTACGCTGTTGGTAAATTTAAGTCCCTTCGTATTATAGTAATGTATTTCTTTGCTCAGCTCCAGGGTATTGAGCAACGATACTGAAAAGTTGTAATTGGAGCTGTCAATTTCCTTAAAATCGCTGACAGGATGAGGCTCCCATACGCCAAAAAGCGATGTGCCGCCGGCAATCCTGCTGTTCCAGATATGATGGGCATTGAGAATATGACTATATAAACTGAGCGACTTCTCAGTAACCCTCTCCCCATTGGCAGCAAAAATATCAGCCAGTTGCCGGTTACAATGATACCCGTAAGCAAACAACTCTTCAAAAAAATCTTTCATAGCAATAAGGAGTAGTTATAGGTAGCCAAATATAGGCAAAGTCCGCTCAGGGCCTGCTAAAGTTGTTGCCTGAAAACTAATCGCAACGCTGTGTTCAGGCAACCGCCGGAGAAACATAGTATTTTTTAAAGTAAAAACAACAAAGCATACGTCTGCTCCTCAAAGGGCCCGATTGTATTATTTAATAAATCTAAAACACAATGAGATATAAACTCGCATTCATATTGCCCCGTTTCGCGGCTGTAACGCTGGCCGCAGGACTGGGCGCCCTGGCACTCTTCGTAGTGTTCAAAATACTGCTTGTCGTAATGGCCGTTGCTACCGTGTTCCTGGCTGTCAAAGCGATTGCAGGGCTTTTTAACCGGGGTTATCATCCGGAGGATCACGGGTATCATGAGTTTTCATTTGAAAACCCGGGACCGGTACCTGCGCGGAAAGCCGACACCATCGTACCGGTCCATATCAGGAATAGGAACAGGCCGGTTATAGTACCGATCGGCTGAGCTTAAATTCATTTTTTAAACTAAAAATCAGAAATAACATGTATTATAAAGAAGCATTCGATAAAAACAACCACCATGGATTCGCCAACCCTGCTTCAGGCTGCAGGAAAAATTTTGGAACACACTGGGGAGAAGCCTTTACAGGAGGCTTCAGGGGAGGCCCTTGGGCACACAAAATGAGGAAAAACAGGACTGCATTCAGGCCCGTAAACATTACTGAAGAAACTGACCGGTTTGTACTTTCCCTATATGCCGCCGGTCTGAAAAAGGAGCAGTTCGGGATCACAGTCGATGACGATATCCTGACCATCAGCTACCAGCCGCCGCAGGAAGAAAAGCAGGAGAGCTTTATCTACGAAGAATACCGGCCTTCTCATTTCAGCCGTTCATTTCAGCTAAACGGGAAAGTGCTCACCCAGGATATCTCGGCAGAATATACAGACGGCATTTTGCGGGTCATCTTACCGAAAGATCCTGAAAATCAGCACAAGTCGCAGGAAATAAAAGTCAACTAGGCGGGCTCTGCCCGGAAAATGCAAAAAAGGCTGTCCGGATCGTGACAGCCTTTTTTTGGCATTATGTATTTGTTTACCTGGTTTCGCGTCCCGAACTTTAGCCTGAAAATGGAACCACACACTATTGAAATCGAAAAATATACGGATATGCTCCGTGAAAAGGTTCTTTCCGTGTGGGAAGAATCCGTCCTGGCCACCCACCATTTCCTAAGCCGTGAAGACTTCGCCATTCTAAAAGACCTGCTTCACAAGCTCGATCTGAAGCTATTTGAAATCTACTGCCTGATGGACCGGGGCGAGGTTGCAGGTTTCATAGCCCTGAGTGGGAGAAAGATCGAAATGCTGTTCCTGAACCCTGAATACATAGGCTTGGGTTTGGGAAAAAGACTCATCCGCTTTGCTATCTACGACCTTGACGCGAATCTTATAGATGTAAATGAACAAAATACCCGGGCGCTTCAGTTTTACAGAAAAGCCGGGTTCGAGGTCTTTGAAAGGACGGATAAAGATGACCTGGGAAAAACTATCCCCTGCTCAGGATGAAGTTGAAAAGCAATAAAGGGATTGTGCACCGGCTTTTAGACAGAGCTTTTCCGGGTAGACACAGCGGGTAGACACAGGCTTTAATGCCGTGCGTACCTGTCTGCTCTTCAGACACCCTGTCTATATTTATAGCTTTACAACCTTTTCGCCACTTCAGAGGTCTTTCGTAATGTTACACATCGCAATGAAAAAGTATGAAAACGCCCTTAATAGTACTCGGCTTGTTTTTTTTAGCAATGGCATGTGTGGAAGTAGATGTTGAAAAACATCCGTGTGATCGGCCGGTTATGTGTACTGAGGATTTCAGGTCAATCAATGTACAATTGAAAGACGAGAATGGTGCGGCGGTCAAACTCGACAGTTTCCGGATTATCCGGCTGCCGGAGGGTAAAGATATAACTCCCCCTTACCAGGAACATCACTTTGACTCTTTCAGAAGTTATAGCTCATACCCGGTAGCCACCGATTCCGACGACTCCCGGTTCCCTAAATTTACTCCAACCCGTGTCCTTTTTGAAGGTTTTATTGAAGAGAAGAAGGTAGTCTCAGCTGAATATGTAGTCCAGTTCGACTGTTGTCACGTTAAATGGGTATCCGGAGAACGCGATATAGTGGTCAATTTGTAAAATTAATCAAGTTAACCACGGTGTAATACCCAAGTATGTTGCACTATTGCATCGGCAGCGCCTTAAATCTGTAGCCTTTTTCTGAAAAATGCTCCAGCACGCCGGGCAAAATATAAGACATCTTTTTCTCCGCTTTTATACTGTCGTGCAGCAGCATGATCGTCCCCGGACGCGACAGCCTGATAGCGCTGTTCAGGGCCGGTACAGGCTGCACATCAGGTGAGAAATCGCCGGTCAGCACATCCCACATCATTACTTTCGTATCCCCGGGAAGTAAACGGTACTGCGATTTCCTGATGCGCCCATACGGTGGACGAAACAGCTTTGTATCGGTTTGGAGTATATCCTGGCATCTGCGAAAGTTATCCAGGTATAGGTCGTCGGCTGTTTTCCATCCGTTAAGATGGTTGTAAGTATGATTCCCTATGGAATGCCCCCTTCTTTTCAGTTCTTCGAATATGTCGGGATGTTTCCTGACGTTGTCCCCGATACAGAAAAAGGTTGCCTCAGCACCGAAGCGCTCCAGCATCTCCATTACGCTTTCAGTCACGACCGGGATAGGGCCGTCGTCGAAGGTGAGGTAAATGATTTTTTCAGAAGTATCAATTCTCCAGGTATAATCGGAGAGAATCCATTGAAGCCAGGAGGGAGAACGGTGCAGGAAAAAATTCATCTGTCATATACAAACACCCCGGCCGGCTGCAACTGCCTGAATTTACCCGGAGAAACGCCTACATGCTTTTTAAACAAAGTACAAAAGTAGTTGACGCTTTGGAATCCCAATCTGTAACAGACATCGGAAACACTGTTTTTTGATTCCAGCAACATCTTTTGCGCCTGTTTCATTCTCTCCCTGATCACATAATCGACCGGGCTGAGCCCGAACTCACGCTTAAAGCTCCGGAAAAAATGGGGTTTGCTCATACAGGCCACATCGCTCAGCTTGTCGACCGTCAGGTTTTCGTGCAAATGTTCCTGCACAAATTCAACGACCCGGGCAAACCTGCGTGAAGTGCTCAGCAGCTTGTAGTTTTCGAAAATGAGGTTTCGCGCCTGCGTTTGCATCAGCCTCAGCAACAGCTCCTGTATGGCCATATTCACAAAAATATCCTTGACTGGGTTCGTTTCTCTCGCCAGCCGCATCAGGCGGTCGAGGGTGTGGGATATCTCGCGTGTATTATGAATATGAAACTGCCCGGAACTGATATGCCAGGTTTCCTGCTCATCGGCCTTTCCGAACTTGTCGTTCAACAGCTCGATGGTCTTCTTTATTTTCCCCTCGTCAATAGCCAGCGCTATGCACTGCGCGGGGGTATCGGGCGACGCTTCCGGGAAATCTATGACCATTGTTTCGTTAGAAGGCATGATCACCGACTCACCGGGGAGATAGTCGAAATGATGCTTGTCTCCGAACAAATGCATCACTTTTTTCCCTCTCAGCATGGCTGTGTAAACCAGGTCCGGGAATTGCAGGCTTACCCTCTCAGTGGGCTGATAGGTTTCGAAGACGTTCATCTCACAATGCTCCATTGTAAAAACGGAACGGTTCTCCACCAGGGTCTGAAGTTTTCCGGCCGGGGTAAGATTATAAGGTTCCGGGGTATGCCTGCTCTCCATCATCGTCGGGTTTCCTGCTTAATGTCCGCTAATATCCAAACGCCTGAAAACAATTAAAAGTTTGTATGAAAAGAAGATATTTTATTGTAACAACCTGATACCATATTGAAATATTCCAGAAAAATATGAGACTATTTTTGTTCTGAAACTGAAATACGGTAAAAACAAAAATTAAACACTTTTTCATATGGCAACTGTAATGGAAAAACCTGCTAATCTCGTAGCAAGACCTTCTTTCAAGGCGCGATACGAGAATTTCATCGGCGGCAAGTGGGTGGCGCCTGCAAAAGGCGAATATTTTGACAACATTTCCCCGATCGACGGAAAAGCATTCACACAGGTAGCCAGGTCTACCAAAGAAGACATAGAGCTGGCCCTGGATGCGGCGCACGACGCCTTTAAAACGTGGAGCAGGACTTCGGCAACCTACAGGAGCAACCTGCTGCTGAAGATCGCGCAACGTATGGAAGACAACCTTGATTACCTCGCTGCGGTAGAGACGGTCGACAACGGTAAAGCAATCAGAGAAACGAAAGCAGCCGACCTTCCGCTTGCTATCGATCATTTCAGATACTTCGCCGCGGCGATAAGGGCTGAGGAGGGGACCATCGCTGAACACGATCCAGATACGGTCAGCATCGTACTGCATGAGCCGCTGGGTGTAGTAGGCCAGATCATCCCCTGGAACTTCCCTATCCTGATGGCTGTGTGGAAGCTTGCGCCCGCACTGGCAGCCGGCAATACTGTTGTATTGAAACCTGCAGAGCAAACACCCACCTCCATCCTTGTACTGTTCGAACTGATAGAAGACATTCTTCCGGCAGGGGTAGTCAACATTGTAAACGGATTTGGCGTTGAAGCCGGGAAACCACTGGCAACATCATCGAGAATAGCCAAGGTGGCATTTACCGGCGAGACCACCACCGGGAGGCTGATCCTGCAGTATGCTTCCGAAAATATCATTCCGGCCACGATGGAGCTGGGTGGAAAATCACCGAATATCTTTTTCCCGTCGGTTTTTGATGCAGACGACGAGTTTCTCGACAAGGCAATAGAAGGAGCGGTGCTGTTTGCACTTAACCAGGGGGAAGTATGTACCTGTCCGTCGCGGATGCTGATTCACGAAAGTATTTACGAGAAGTTCATCGCCCGGGTGACAGAGCGTACCAAAGCCATCAAAACCGGCCACCCACTCGATCCGGAAACCATGATGGGGGCACAGGCCTCCAACGATCAGTACGAGAAAATACTTTCCTATATCGCTATCGGGAAGGAGGAAGGAGCCGAAGTACTGCTCGGCGGGGAAGCTAATAAAAAAGAAGGAGAAGAAGCCGGCGGCTACTACATACAGCCTACGATCCTGAAAGGACACAATAAAATGCGGGTCTTCCAGGAGGAAATTTTCGGACCGGTTGTGTGCGTTACCACTTTTAAAACCGTGGAAGAAGCGATCGAGATCGCCAATGACACGCTATACGGATTAGGCGCAGGCGTATGGACACGCGACGCCCACGAACTTTACCAGGTGCCGAGGGCCATCCAGGCAGGCCGGGTATGGGTCAACAACTACCACGCCTACCCCGCCCACGCACCGTTTGGTGGTTACAAAAAATCCGGGTTCGGACGTGAAAACCACAAAATGATGCTGGATCATTATCGTCAGACCAAAAACATGCTCATCTCTTATAGTAAGAATAAGCTGGGATTTTTCTGAGCTGATACGACACTATGACAAAACGTGTTTTAATAACCGAAAAGGCAATTGAAGTAGTCGACAAACTGACCGATCGCTACGGCCCCGTTATGTTTCATCAGAGCGGTGGCTGTTGCGACGGTTCGCAGCCGATGTGCTTCCAGGAAGGCGACTTCAAGGTAGGCAGCAGTGATGTTTGCCTTGGGAAGATATACGGCTGCAACTTCTACATGAGCGCCGATCAGTTTGAATACTGGCAATACTCGCAGCTGACTATCGACATTACCGAAGGCAGAGGAGCAAGCTTCTCCCTCGAAATACCCCTCGGCGTCCGGTTTGTTACCCGTTCAAGAGTATTTACCGGAGATGAGCTGCAAGATCTTGAACCCGTAGTGCGTTGCGAAACCGGTTAGCAAGCGATAGCCGGCATTTCGCTTTTTTCAGCAGGAGTATGGCATGCTCCTGCTTTTTTATTTTCCAGCCGGATAAAAGCAAATTTTTAGGTAAACTTCCCGAATAAACCGCCCGGATGAAAATTGAATTTCATACGTTTGCGCCACCATATTAACACATCCAAAACCATGTACGAAAAGCTTAAGCTTACAAGAGGTTGCCTGAACCGATGTCGTATCTGATTTTTACGGGTCTTGCGAAACCACCGTATAACGACCTGATCAGTAACCAATCACTACATTGACCATCAAATCTGACAACTTAATATGAAATCATTCATTAAATCTATAATATCTATAGGGTTAATATCTTTACCTCTCTTTCTTAGATCCCAGGACCAGGCTACTATCAATGCCAATATAGTGGGGACTATCCTTGACAGCCAGACGCGCACACCGCTGACCGGGGCTTCCGTTACGATCAAGGGCACTACCAACGGCGCTATCGCGGATGAAAACGGGCAGATTTTCCTTAAAACCGGCCAGAAGCTACCGTTTACATTGATCGTAAGCTTTGTCGGTTACGTGAGGAAGGAGGTGCTTATACATGAAGAGAAAGTTACGATCCTGCTCGACCAGGTCAGCAGGAGCCTGGAAGATGTCGTCATTTCCTCCAGGAGAAGGCAGGAAGCCTCACAGGAAGTGCCTATCCCTATATCGGTCATCAGGGGGGCCAGGGCCGACGATGCCGGCGCCTTCAATGTCAATCGCCTGAAGGAGCTGATTCCGACCGTGAACCTGTATGCTTCCAACCCCAGAAACACGACTCTGAACATTCGCGGCCTGGGCTCGACTTTCGGCCTCACAAACGACGGTATCGACCCCGGGGTTGGTTTCTATGTCGACGGCGTCTACTACGCGCGTCCGGCAGCTACAGCGCTCGATTTTGTGGATATCGAGCAGGTCGAAGTCCTGAGGGGGCCGCAGGGAACTCTCTTCGGCAAAAATACGACCTCGGGCGCCTTTAATATTACGACCCGCTCCGCCAGCTTCAGCCCGGGCGGAAGCTTCGAGCTAAGTTATGGAAACTACGGGTATATACAGGCAAAGGGCTCTCTTACCGGACCTATCAGCAAAAAACTCGCAGCCAGAGTTTCGTTTACAGGTTCCCAGCGTAACGGCTTGTTCCTGAACCACCACACCCAGCTACCGATCAACGATATCAATAATATCGGCGTAAGAGCCCAGTTGCTATACACTCCGTCGGAAAACGTAAAGATCACGCTCATCGGAGATGTATCCGACCAGAAGCCGAGCGGATACGGATGGCCAATAGCCGGCGTGGTCACTACGCAGAGGGCTGCGTTCAGACAGTTTAGCGCAATTATCGCCGACCTGAATTATACCCTCCCTTATAAGAGCGCATTCGAGCGGATCGTAGACCTGGACACACCTTCCAAAGCCGATAACCAGTTGGGCGGCGTTTCGGCCAATGCCGATATTAAAATCGGAAACGGAACGTTTACCGCCACATCTGCATGGCGCTACTGGAAATGGATTCCGCTCAACGACAGGGATTATATCGGTCTGCCCGTATTTACCATTTCTGCCGGGAATTCATATCACGATCAGTGGTCGCAGGAGATCAGGTATTCAGGAAAAATTTCTTCCAGGCTCAGCGGTGTGATCGGCGTATTCGGTCTCTGGCAGGATCTTACTACCGATCCGGTCCATACGGAAGAAGCCGGCTCGTCGCAGTGGCGTTTCGCACAAAACAACAGTAACCCGTTGTGGCAGACGCCGGGACTCTTCGACAACTTCGGCATCCGTACAAATTACGGCATACGCAGCACCAGCCTCGCTGTTTTCGGACAGGCTGACTGGAACATCGCCCGGAACATCCACCTGTTACCTGGTATACGTTATAATTACGACAAGAAAGTAGTCAACTATGAGCGGCGGACATACGGCGGGCTGCAGACTACCAATCCGGATCTGCTCGCTTTAAAGAACGGCGTTTACTCTAACCAGGCGTTCGATACTGATTATTCGGAAGGCAACTTCTCAGGTCAGCTGTCGCTCCAGTACAAGCCCGGCAGCAGGGTCAATGCCTATGCTACGTATTCAATAAGCTACAAGCCTATCGGTGTCAATGTCGGAGGACTTCCGAGCGCAAACGGCCAGGTCCTTCTGGAGCTGGCAAACGTAAAGCCGGAATTCGTCAATCATAAGGAGATCGGTATCAAGACAAAGCCTTCTCTCAATTCCACGCTTAACCTGACCTTCTACCGCACCGATATCGACGATTTCCAAACGCAGGTACAGACGCCCGAACCCGGCGTGAACCGCGGATACCTGGCGAATGCCGAACAGGTACGTGTAAGCGGTGCGGAGCTTGACGGAAGCATACGCTTAGGCCAGCACTTTACCTTCAATACCGCCCTGGCCTATACCGACGGTAAATACATCAAATTCGCAAACGCCCCTGTGCCTTTGGAAGAAGTAGGAGGAGCACAGGCTTTTAAGGATATTTCCGGAGGGCAACTACCGGGTATCTCTAAATGGTCGGGGTCTTTTGGAGGAGAAGCTACTGTCAAAGGGAATCTGCTGGGTCTGAAAGGCAATTACTTCGCCGGGATCGACGTCTTCTT
The DNA here is from genome assembly GCA_964559125.1 of uncultured Cytophagales bacterium. Lineage (GTDB taxonomy): Bacteria > Bacteroidota > Bacteroidia > Cytophagales > Spirosomataceae > Ravibacter. The sequence continues at coordinate 70,397 of CAZLGW010000013.1, read as the reverse complement.
CCGGTCGGGTTTCTCTTCAAGTCCGTCGCCTTCGCAATACCTCAACATCGACGGCTATTCGCTCACCAACATACGCGCGGGCTTCCGGGCTTCCAACGGGATCACCGTCTTTGCCTGGTCGAGGAACCTGTTCAACAAAGATTATTATGAGCAATTACTGGCCGCGCCGGGAAGCTACGGGCAATATGCCGGGATTCTGGGAGATCCGCGTACATTCGGTATTACACTGCGGTATGTTTATTGATAAAAACCGGATTCTCTATACTTTCCCATAAGTTACCGGGATCGACTTCAATGTATTCCCCTTTTAAATGATAAATTCGCGTCGTCATTTATGTAATCCTACATGATAGAAACGCACGCCCACATTTACGACGCCCAATACGAAGATGACCTGGACGAAATGCTCCAGCGGGCATGGAATACAGGAATACAGCAGATATGGATGCCTAATTGTGATTCGACCACGATAGGCCGAATGCTTGAAATTGCGGATATGGAACCGGAACGTTGCCTTCCCATGATAGGGCTTCATCCGTGCTATGTAAACGAAAACTTTGAATCGGAGCTCCGTATTATCGAAGAATGGCTGGCAAAAAGAAAATTCATAGCTATTGGCGAGATAGGTATGGATCTGTATTGGGATAAGACATTCCGCGCACAGCAGGAAGAAGCCTTTCTCCTGCAATGCAGGCTGGCTATTGAAAACAATCTCTGGATCGACATCCACAGCCGCAATGCCTTCCCGGAAACGGCGGCTTTGATCGAAAAATTCGCCGACCCCAGGCTAACCGGCATCTTTCATTGCTTTACCGGAACCCTGGATGAAGCGCAGAGGGCTATCAATCTTGGTTTCAAGCTCGGCATCGGCGGAGTAGCCACCTTTAAAAACGGCGGTCTCGATAAAGTACTGCCTCACCTGAACCCGGCCGATATCGTACTTGAAACGGATTCACCTTACCTGGCCCCGGTTCCTTTCCGCGGTAAAAGAAATGAAGTCGCCTATATAGACCTCGTCGCGCAAAAGGTGGCGGATCTGATGCAGACGAGTAAAACAGAGTTGGTGAGAATAACCACAAGAACAGCAGAATCCCTCATTATCTAATCGCCTCATTGACCTATTCCTCAAACTGCCCTTTCTTCCCGGTTTTTGCCTGGCGGAGCCTGTAGTTGAGCGTCAGGTTGATCTGCCTGACCCGCCCCTGTGAGTTGTTGTAGGTATAGAAGTTTGCACCTTCGTTAACGGTTCTGTAGCGCCTGGAATTGAATACGTCAAGTACATTCAGGGTTAGAGTACCGTTTCCTTTCAGCACATCGCGACTTAGCCCGAAATCGAGGGCGTAGATAGCTTTTCTTCTTCCCTGTGGCAACACCTGGGGTGCTTCGTAGCTGTTTCTCAACTGGAAATCGACACCTTTCCAGTTCAGGCGTGCTGACAGTCGCCCCAGCCATGTGAACGTCTCGCTTTTATAGGTATCGTCGAGATTGGTCCCGTCAATTACCGATCTGAAGAAATTCAGGTTCCCGTCCAGCTTAAGCCGGTCAGTCACATTGGAAGAGCCGGTAAACTCAAGCCCGTATGCGTCTTCCGTAGCAAGGTTCTGAGGCTGGGAGTAGGCAAAGCCATTGTCAGCCACAGTCCTGATCTGAAGGATTTTATCAATCGTATGGCGATAGTAGAGAGAAGTTGTCACCGTTCCTCTTTCGAGGTATTTCACATGCCCCAGTTCAAACGAATCGGTAAACTCGGGGTTGAGATCCGGGTTCCCGCTCCAGTAGTTCCGGTTATCGGTAAAAGTCATAAAGGGGCTCAGATCGTTGTAAACAGGGCGCCTGATCCGCCGGCTGTAGCTGACCTGCATGGCATTCTGACCGGGAAGATCATAGCTGATATGGGCACTCGGAAACAGGTTTTTATAGCTTCGGTTATTTACTTCGTTCTCTTTCAGCAATTTGGTAGTAAACTCGCTCCACTCCGCTCTTAGTCCTGCCTGGTAGGAAAGCTTACTGTGCTTGTTGCCGTAAATACCGTACACGCCGTGAATATTCTCGTCATAAACAAAGTTATTTGTAAACATCGGGATATTCTGACTAGTCCCGTCGGGTAAAACATCGGCTACGAAATAATTGTTGGTCATATCGCGGAAACTGCTCCTGAGACCTGTTTCAAACTTCCCGTCCTTCCCGAACGGCTGCACATAATCTACCTGGAACAGCCACTGCTTCTCTATCTCATCGTTGATGGAGTGCTGGATAGAAGTGACTCCTTCCTTACCTGCGGGTGTTACAGTCTCCCTGAACTCCTGGTCCGATTTTTCCCAGTTATCCAGGTGTCTCAGGTCGACCAGTAATTCATGGCCTTTCCGGGCGAATGTCTTTTTGTACGACAGGTTATACTCTGAATTCGGCTCGGTTTCGGTTTCATCCTGTGTACGATACGAACGACTAAGGAGATTGGACTGGTCGGTCAGGTAGTCGTTGTAATAAATATGAGAATATCTTTTTCCCTTGGTTCGCCTCCACGTATAGGCTGCTGTCAGGATGCTTGTTTCACTGAAAAAATAATCCGCACCCATCCGGAGGTTGTTATGGAAAGCCCGGAGTTCACGGTCGAACGTCTGGTCGGTCACAAAAACGGAATCATTCCTGTAAAGCTCCTGGTATTGCTTCGTGTCGCCGATCGTGCTCCTGTAAGTGAGCATATAATTGGTGAAAAAATTGAATTTCCTGTGGCGGAAATTAAGATTGGCCGCCCCTCCCAGATTCATCGGGTAGCCGGTGATCACATCAAACGATCCGTTGAGCCCTTGCTTCTGCTCCTTCTTCAGGACGATATTAATAATTCCTCCCATCCCTTCCGCTTCATACCGCGCCGAAGGATTGGTAATCACTTCCACCCGCTCGATCATGCTTCCCTGCAACTGCTGAAGCCCGGCTCCTCCCTTGATCGAAACCAACCCTGAGGGCTTGCCGTCTACCAGTATCCGGACGCTGCTGCTCCCGCGAAGGCTGACGTTGCCTTCCAGGTCTACGGCTACACTTGGAATATTGTTCAGTATCTCGATCGCATTCCCCCCGGCATTAGCCAGGTCTTTGCCCACATTGAATATCCTTTTGTCAAGCGTCAACTCATAGGTGCTTTTCTCACCCTGCACCACTACTTCCTCAAGGTTTTGAGAAGAAGCTTTCAGCTTTACAACACCGACATCATTGATACCGGCATCGGCCTTTATCCTCCTCTGCTGAGGCTGATAGCCCATAAAATCAAATTGCAGCAGGTATTCTCCGGGAGACGCCGCCAGCTCGAATTTCCCGTCCAGATCGCTCACTTCACCTACTGTAAAGACGCTGTCGGGCCAGGTAAACAGTCTTACGCTGGCAAAAGGCAACGTTGCGCCTGATGCTTCATCCTGTATGATCCCCCTGACTTTAGACGCCTGCGCGAAACCGTCTGCAGTAAAAAATACCAGAAAAACGAATATGATAAATAAGGGCCTGGCAGAAATTCTTCCCATTTTCAGGAGGTGCGATTTGGCTGATTGTGAAGAAATAAAGATTAAGCCGGCAATTTACCGGATATTTGTCACATTTACACTATTTGAAGTAGGAAGTTGGGGACAGGACCACTCTCACGCGAACCCGATGCTACGCGTTATCCTGGTTAAAATGAAGACCGACGTTTTCCCGCCTGGCCATTGCCATTTTGATGACCAGATACGATACGTTGATCATGTTTCTCAGCTCACAGATGGGTACCGAAACTTTCGATTCGCGATAGAGCTTCTCATGCTCACGATAAAGCAGCTCTACCCGGTCGTAAGCTCTTTTGAGCCGCCGGTAGGTTCTGACAATACCTACATAGTTCGACATGACACTGTTCAGCTCCCGGGTCATTTCCGTCACCAGGACCTGCTCTTCCGGATGGGTAGTACCGGAGTCATCCCATTCGGGAACATTGTCTGGCACACTGACCTCTTCGTAGCTTTCAATAGTATTTAAATACGCACGGTGGCCGAACACTACCGCTTCCAGGAGGGAATTGGAGGCCAGCCGGTTGGCTCCGTGCAATCCGGTACAGGCGCATTCTCCCACTGCATAGAGCTGGCGTATATTGGTTTGTCCCCATTCGTTTACCCTCACGCCTCCACACAGGAAATGGTGCGCAGGTACTACGGGGATCATGGTTTCACGCACATCAACACCGTGATCCAGGCAGTACTGGTTGATGTTCGGGAAGTGATCCCTGAACTTTTCGTAGTCCAGGTGCCGTACATCCAGGTACACATGGTCTACCCCTCTTTTTTTCATTTCCGAGTCTATCGCACGGGCCGTAATATCACGGGGAGCAAGCGATTCGCGTTCATCGTACTTAGCCATAAACGTGCTTCCGTCTGCATGCTTAAGTATCCCGCCGAATCCCCTTACGGCTTCCGATATGAGGAAGGAAGGTTTACGGCCCGGGAGGTAAAAGCTTGTAGGGTGAAACTGGATAAACTCCATATTGTCGCAGATCCCTTTTGCCCGGTAGGCCATCGCTATACCATCGCCGGTAGCGATAGTAGGGTTGGTTGTGCTCTGGTAAATACTTCCTATCCCCCCGGTAGCCAGCATGGTGGCTTTCGAAAGAAATTTCTCAACAGCCCCGGTTTCACGGTTAAGTACATAGGCGCCGTAGCATTGTATGTCGTCCCTGTAGCGGTAGACCGTCTCCCCCAGGTGATGCTGGGTGATCAGCTCGACCGCGTAGTAATGGGTGAAGATCTGGATGCTTTTATGTCTCCCGGCTTCTTCGAGTAAAGCACGTTCTATTTCAGCCCCGGTAATATCTTTAAAATGGAGTATCCTGTGATCCGAATGCCCGCCTTCCATAGCAAGATCATAGTCCCCGTCGGGCACTTTGTCGAAACGGGTACCGTAGTCGATAAGCTCCTGGATCCTTCCCGGAGCTTCCCTCACCACCATTTCCACGATTTTCTTATTGTTGACTCCGTCGCCGGCATCTATAGTATCGGCAATATGCTTTTCGAATGAATCCGACTGAGCCCATACGGCAGCTATCCCTCCCTGGGCATATTTTGTATTGGTTTCATCAGCCTGCACTTTCGTTATTACCGCAATAGACACGGGCTGACCTTCCCTGTCAAAATGACGGGCCAGCTTGACGGCATAACTCAAACCGGCAATTCCCGATCCTATAATAAGAAAATCGTAGTGGGCCATTTCTACCTGTTTTGAATATCTTCAGTTTATTATACTTACCTGAAGGCAAACATATCAAAAAAAGAGGTTCAGGAAGAAGCAGTCTTTTTTCATTTCATAACATTTTTTCCAAACAGGTGCCGGAGGACATATATTACCGCCGTTCAGGCGCTGTCCGTCTGCGCTGCCAGTCAGTATGGGTTAGAAGGGTCCGGGAGAAGTAATGGTATCTGCCCTCAAAGCAGCGCCGGGCATCTCGCCACGGATACCTTTCTGCTTAAGCGCCTGACCGGTCTCACGATGATACCAGTCGCGGGTAATAGAGTCCGGGAGGGTATCGCCCGTTTCCTCCCGCCATTGGCGGAGAGTCTGGCGAAGCTGTTTCGCTGCCTCCTGATATGCTTTCTCTCCGATAAGATTGTAAACCTGGGCCGGATCCTTCCTGTTATCGTACAATTCTTCCCGGGGGCGGGGATATATATAAGCTTCCCGCTGGGTAGCTGTCAGCCCCTCCCCTGCCTTGCGCGCCTTCAGAGACCGGGCAGCAGGGCTCTGTACGGCATCTATCGGCCCCTCGTTCGTGTAGCTGTTGCGTTCATTGAGCACATACAGGTAATCGGCGGTACGTACGGCGCGTTCATACGCCTCGTAGTCATGCCAGTTATGCTCGGCAAATACATGTTGCCTGAAAGGGTGTTCGGGCTGCGATATCAGCTCAAAGAAGCTTTTCCCCTGTATTTCCCGCGGAATCTGAACACCCGCTGCCTGCAAAAGCGTAGGTGCGATATCAATGCTGCTGATCAGCGCCTCTGCCACATGCCCGGCTTTACGGATCCCTTTGGGCCAGTGCACTACAAAAGGAGTTCTGATACCATTGTCCCGAAGCCTGGTCTTACTCCCGGTAAAAGCCCTCGGGTTATCTGAAGTAAACACGATCAGGGTATTGTCGAGCAGGTTTCTCCGCTCCAGCTCGACGATAAGCTTACCTATATATTCATCCATACGGGTAATCTCGTTGTAGTAGGAGGCCAGGTCCCGCCGGGTGTCAGCGTCGTCCACAAGTATTTCCGGAACGTATACTTCTTCCGGCTTATAAGGCCTGGCGAATGCACTATCGGCCGACCAGTCCCGGTGCGCATCATAGGGAGAAAGCCAGAAGAAAAACGGACGGTCGCGGGGGACGCTCTTCAGCAAAGACAGCCATTGCGCCTCACCACCCTCACCATTCGCCTTCCTGTCGACTAGGAGTGTATCGTAGGCCCTGGCAGAGTGACGCCCCTCATGCCATTTCCCGGCCAGGGCGGTAAAATAACCGGCATTCTTAAGAACTTCAGGAAAGAAAACCAGGTGGCGTGGTGCCTCGGTATGCAGCTCTGCCGCCCCGGTATTGTGCGGATACCGACCGGTCAGGATACTGATCCGGCTGGGACTGCACGAGCTGGCGGTCAGGAAAACATTGTTGAAACGCAGGCCTTTACCAGCCAGCCGGTCTATATGGGGCGTACGGATGTGCTTGTTCCCATAAACCCCTATATCTTCCAGACTAACATCATCTGCAATAATAAAAATGATGTTTGGAGGCGTTTCTGCAGGCTTCATTCCGCTGAATGACACCCACAGAAAGAGCCCGGCAGCCAGGCCGCCGATAACGAATCGTTTCACGGAACAACTTTCAATGTACCCTGCATCGAAAAATAATGCCCGGGATAGGTGCATACATAGGTATATTCCCCCGGCTCCGACGGAGCTATAAAATAGATGGTATCCGCGCCGCCGGGTTCGATCAGCTTGGTATGACTGAGCACCGAAGGCAGATCGGGAACATACCCCAGCTCATTTCCTTTCAACCCGAGGTTGATTGCAGCTTCTCCTACCGAATTGGCACTGCCTTTCGTCACCAGCAGGAAATTGTGGGGCATATCGTCTGTGTTGGTCATGGTAAGCCTGATCCGGCTTCCTGCCTTCACGACAAGCTCCTTTTTATCAAAGTGCAGCCCGGGTTCCGTACCCAGCACAAAGGTGTGATCGGGGCCGTTGATCCATTCTTCCGGCTGCGTCACAGTCCGCTTGGCCAGCCTTGACATATGTCCGTGCACATGCGTAGCAGCGGCGGTCTCCTGAATAGCCTTAGGAGTGGCCTTTACAGCTTTATAACCGGTCAGCTTCGCCCCGTCGGGTACGGCATTGAGCGTGTAATACGCCGTATTGTGCAGCAGCTTACTTCCCTCCCTGTTTGTCAAACCGGTAAGCTTGACCTCATGAATATACTTTTCTCTCAGTCCTTCTACGAGCAAACGCACTTTTTTCCCGTCCGGAGATACCTTTATTCCTTTGATTGCGCAGTTCTGATCGTCTATAACAGGACTGCCGTATACCGGGTGATATTTATAGATAAATCCTGTGATATCGTAGCCGTTCACATCTTCTGCCGACACCTTGTCGACCGGTTGTGTAAACTCGATTTCAAATCCGTCGGGCTGAGCCGAAATTTTCAGGATCTCGAAAGGATTCCTGCCTGTATAGACCACACGCTGCAGCGCATAGTCGTCCGGACCGGTAGAACCCCATCCCCTGTTGGTCTGGCCTACATAGAGGGAGCCGTCGTGCCCCCATGTCATCCGCATCACGCCTGAGCGGAACCCTTCCCTGAAAAGGACTGCCCCGCCCTGGTATTGTCCTTTTACTTTTTCCAGGAAAACCCTCGAAATCTTGCTTTGCCCTTCGTCTCCCACCAGTAGCTGTCCTCCGAAAGGTCCGAAGTGGCTGTCCTTCGGAATAGTGATAATATCGGAAGTAGAGATTCCCAGTATACCGTGGGGCAGCCATACCGCAGGCAGCTTGATGCCCGGCACCTCCTTCGCTATCTCGAAAAGGGCTTTTCCCCTTTCGGGCAGGTTTTCGGGTTTTACATAAGGTCCGCCATCCGGGCTTGTTCTCGGGTCTACCCGCGAATAGATATCTTCCTCCCTCACTTTCACCGGCGATTCGGGTCTGCCGGCCCATCTCAGGCCTGCAGGGTGCCCCAGGAAATCGCCTTTCTCCACATGCGCAAGGTACCCCGACCCCATCCAGTCACCCTGGTTTTCACTGTAAAAAAACTCTCCGTCCACAATCCCTATCCCCGCAGGCGACCTTACCCCGGCTGCCCAAGGCTCCATTTTCCCATCGAGCGTCACCCGCATTGCCCAGCCTCTCCACGGTACCCTGCTCTGCCCTGCCCACCAGTCATTATCTCCGAAGGCTATATTTCCGGTCACGATCATACTCCCGTCGGGTAAAAATTTCGGCCCGTAGCTGTACTCATGGTAATGCCCGCTGATCGGCCAGGAATAAATAGTTTCGTAAACATCAGCCCTGCCGTCCTTGTTGGTATCCTTTAACCGAGTAAGCTCACCGCGCTGAGCCATGATAAGATCTCCGTCATAATAGGCCAGCCCGAGGATTTCATGCAGGCCGCTGGCGAATTTACGGTAATAGGGACGGGTGTTATTCCGGCCGTCAGGGTTTTCAATGATCCATACATCCCCTCTCCGGGTAGCAAGGGCCAGCGATCCGTTCGGCAGCGTTACAAGTCCGCCGGCTTCCAGTACGACCCCTTCCGGGATAGGCAGGCGCTCCAGGCTGTAATAGTCGTCTTCAGTTGCCGGTAAGGATTTGTCCTGGGCCTGAAGCTGGAAAAATCCGGGTAAAAGCCCAATAAAAACCAGTCTGAGGAATTGTTTTCTTATATCTGTCATGATGCTTGATCAGGTTTGTCGGTTGATGTCTTGGGAACTACCAGATAACGGAATAGGTCAACGTACCGGCAGCATCTACCGCCAACAGCTTTGAACCATCCTTATTTTCGACCGCCGCGCGACCGCCTTCCTTCACTTTGACGAAATACTGCCCGTCGACCAGGAACAGCCCGCCGGGCTGCTCGGTTATTTCGCTGCCGGCGGCCAGGATGAACCGGAATGAGGTTCCCTTCTCATCTGCAATGACAGCACGGTCGAGAAACCTGCCTGAAGGATCAGGTGCAATCCTGTCCTGGAACCCGGCTCCTCCAAAGGTATAGAGAAAGGTAGGGTTGTTATTTTCGTCTACCTTATAGCCCTTCAGCAGGTATTCTCCGGCGGCTTTCCCACCCACTTCCGATACCTGCGGTGCATCGTTCATATTCAATACGCTTCCCATCGGCGTGCTGGTACCGTTTCCACGGTTGAGCCACATGGGCGTAACGTTCAGGAAGAGACCTCTCCAACTACGGATAAGCGCTCCGTTTGCAATGTTTACCGAAAAGTTCACACCGGTAAGGGTCCCGACTGAGACACCATAAGGCAACATCTGTCCTTTAAAATTTAAAAAGCTACGATGAACGGCTGTTTCCCGATCCGGTTCCAGGCTAATCGGGTCGGAAACCTGCGGTGTACCGACGGACCCCACTTCGTTGAGAACAGTATGCCTGATACCCGGCCCGGAAACCGATAACCCGAAACCAGGCTTGTCGCCCTCGTTCACTTTCGCATAAGAATACTCGAAAGGCAGATCCCCCGCCGGAAGCTCGACTTCCCGGCTGTCCCTGTGCCAGGCAAACGGGAAGACTGTCTGATCGCCCACCTTCAGGTTCCCGTATCCTCCCCGGAAATCGCCTGAAAAACGGTATTTCCCTTTCACGGGGACGGAGATCTTCCCTTTGTACCGGATCACATAGTTATTGGTCAATGAAGACACCGAGTTATCGATCAGCGCCGCCTTGCCTTCCTTTACCGGCTTGAGACTGCTAAGTTCCTCCTGCTTAAGCACACGCCCGTCGTGGACTATATAGCCCAGTTCTTTAAAATACGGCTTGGAGCTGTCAAACGGCCGGATGGCTATATTCCTAAAGGCCACCGGACCATGATCTCCCTGGAAACGGAGCGGTCCCCGGGCTACTTCGTCGTTGTTCATCCCGCCTCTGGTCGGTCCTGTCAACTCCACGTTCTCATGGATCAGCAGATCGTTGAGGTAGATACTGAGAATTCGCGCATTTTCCGTCTTTTTACCGCTCTTGTCAAACCTGGGGGCCTGGAAAGATATCCTGATCTTCTGCCACACCCCCGCTATCCGGCTTGCATTCTGACGGGGCGCATATCCCTGGTATCCTTTCTGCCCCTGCGGTCTGCTTTCATCCCAGCGCTCGTAAATTCCGCCGCAGTCTCCTGCCGCCGCATGCTTTTTTCCCCAGCTGTCGAGAAGCTGGATCTCGTACCGCCCCTGGATATAGATGCCGGAATTCGACTCTTTGGCCATCATAAACTCCATTTCTATGTCTGCATCTCCATGCTCGTATATGGAGTAGATATCTTTGGACTGCTTAGGGTCTGCGGGCAGGTTTACCAGTATAGCGCTGCCTTCAGAGGTTTTCTGCAGGTCGTACTTGATATCGGGGTCAGCCCGGACGGCGCCGGCAAGCTGCCAGTTCGGAGACGGGCTCCTGAAAGCCGAGAGATCCTTAAGCTCAATCGATTGGGCATGAATGCTGCCATTGCAGACCGACAGCACCAGTATTGCTGCCAGGTTTTTCCTGAAAATCCTGAAATAGTTTTGCTGCATTAGAAAGTTAATTAGACGATGAGGCAATGAGTCCCGATAGCTATCGGGAGAGGCGATTATATGTAGCATCCCTGTCCCTCACCCTTTTAAGATATTTCCAAAGAATTTTATCACTTTTAGTCCTCCCATTTACTTACAAAGTGCTACTTTTGAAAGAAGAGTAAACCTCGGGGTTCCTACTTCAAGGAACCAAATGTATAAATTAACTACCATTTATTAATATTTTTTAAAAATATCTGACACATGAAGCGAATCATCCTTTCCGCGATGGGCTTGTTAGCCTTGTCGGGGGCTTATGCTCAACTCAAGCCTGAAAAAATGACACCCGAGTCGAGCGAGCTATGGGATCCTGAACCAAGAATAGTGACGCCGGGGAAACTAACCGGAAGCTTGTCGGGTACTACGGCTCCCTCCGACGCTCTGGTTCTTTTCGACGGCTCCAGCCTCGATCAATGGGTTTCTTCCGAGGATAAGAGTTCGCCCGTTCCGTTTACGCTGAAAGATGGCGCCATGACGGTAACCCCCAGAAAAGGCGGTATCCAAACCAGGCAGGAATTTGGCGATTTCCAGCTTCATATTGAGTGGCGCAGTCCCTCCGAAGTGAAAGGCAGCGGCCAGGGAAGAGGCAACAGCGGCATTTTCCTGCAGGGTATCTACGAACTTCAGGTACTCGACAGCTATAATAACAGGACTTACGCCAACGGGCAGGCCGGATCGATCTACAAACAAACTCCTCCGCTTGTCAACCCGGTCAAAGCTCCGGGTGAATGGCAGTCTTACGACGTTATTTATACCGCACCGCGCTTCAATAAAGACGGCATGGTTACAGTTCCTGCCTACGTGACGGTCATTCTCAACGGTGTCGTTGTACAGAATCACACCCAGATACAGGGTACTACTCCCTATGTTGGCAGGCCGGTCAATAAGCCCCACGGGAAAGGTCCCATCAGCCTGCAGGATCACGGCGACCTGGTAAGTTTCAGGAATATCTGGATCCGCGAGCTCTGATCAACTCAGCCTTTCGGCATTGTCTCTGACCAGGTCCTGCCATTCTTTCAATTCCGGCACACCCGGTTTCCGCTTGCCGAAGAATTGAACGATCATTTCTCCGTCTTTGTCAAAAAACTCGACCGAAGTGACGATGCCGTCAACGGTGGGTTTGATCACCACCCATGCCTCTTCGATCGCGTCTTCGCGGAGATGGAGATTGAACTCCGGATCCATTACATTAAACCATGGCCCCATTTCAAATAATTTCTTTACCGGGCCGGTATGGATCTGGATACATCCCTGGTTCCCTACGAACACCATGATAGAGGCACCCGATTCAGCAGCTGCCTGCAACACCTTCCGGCAGGAGGAAGGTTCTACCTGGTAAGCCATACCCTCCGGTGCGAAGCTCATGGCTTCCCTTCTCGGAAGATTGTATTTGCGGAGCAGGCCGAAAAAATCATGGGTGTCCTTCAGATCCGTCCATTCCTGCCTGAACAGGGCTTTCGACTCTTCATCGATCCCTTCAAATGTGTAGCCTTTCGGCCTGGCCGGCCCAACGTCAAGGGCTGCCGACTGCACTGGATCGGTATATCTCGCCACCAGTTGATCGAAGGCCTCCCGGTTGCTCCGGTCGGTAAGATAGATTTTGTGGATCGCTTCCCCATCCTTACCGAAAAACTGCAGGCTGTGTCTTTCTCCTTCGCTTACCGCAAAAGCAATCGCCCACGGGCTCATAAAGAGCCTGAGATCGATGTCTTCTCCTACAAACAGGCCGATATGCGGATTGAAAGAAGGATTGAGGTAGGTCCCTTTTCTTTCATGAACCACCGAATCGTTGCGGGTAAGGGCCATCACGTGCCCAAGCGCTTCCACATCCTTTAGTATAGCCTCAAACTCGGGCCGCAGGCGGGTAACACTGCTCCCGATACCGGTAGCGACCAATTCGGCCTCTGTAGTACCGAGCTGGCGGGCGGCATCCCTGATCCTTACTTTGGGGTTGGAGGTTTTGAACTCTTCCCACCTGGACTTCAGGTCCGCAATATTCTCATTTTGGGTTAAAGCTGCATCTGCCATTTTTATCTCGTTGCTTATGACGAAAAATATGAAATTCTTTTCTAAAACCGCGAAGCGGGGACTATGATATTTCCCTGGGAGCCGGGCAGCTTCATCAGCCGTACCGGTACACTGAAAACATCTTCGATATTGACGGCCGTAAGCACTTCCTGGGGAGTTCCCGACATCCGGATTCTCCCTTTCTGCATCAGGAGCACTTCATCCGCATACTGGAGCGTCATATTCAGATCGTGCAGCACCGCCACCACCCCTGCCCCTTTGTCTGCAAGCTGCCTCGATATATCGAGCGCATGGTACTGGTGAAGCAGGTCCATACCATTGGTAGGTTCATCCAGGAAAAGAAAGGCCTTTTCAGTCTCCCAAATCTGCGCCAGCGCTTTGGCCAGCTGGACTCTCTGCTGCTCACCGCCCGACAATGTGGGAAAAATCCGGCGGGCAAAAGGAAGCATCCCGACGCTGCGCAAACATTCCTCCACGATTTCATAGTCTCTTTCTTCCGGTGCATTCTTATGAAAGGGATATCGCCCCATCATGACTACCTCCTGTACTTCGAAAGGCAGCGACAGCTTGTTTTGCTGAGTCAGAACGGCCCTTTTCCGGGCGAGATCCAGGTAAGTGTACCCGGTCATATCCCTTCCGTCGAGGGTAAGGGTACCCTTTTCGGGCGAAAGTTCACGGGTAAGGATCTTTAGCAGCGTTGATTTTCCGGCGCCATTCGGGCCGACAACCGCTACCAGCCGCCCGGTTTTCAGCTTTACGCTGACCTCTTCCAGCAACCTGCGGCCCCTGACCGAATAAGATATGTCATTTGCCTCGATCATATCCTGCGCCTGTGTTCGTTCAAAAGAATATAAATAAATACCGGCGCCCCCATCAGCGCGGTAATGACGCCGAGCGGCAATTCAGACGGTGCCACTAGCGTCCTGGCAATGGCATCAGCAAATGTCAGGATAGTGGCTCCTCCTATGGCAGCACCCGGCAAAACGATACGGTGATCGGGACCGAAGACTTTCCTGATGATATGAGGTACGATCAGGGCAACAAATCCTATGTTGCCGGCCATGGCAACGCAGGCCCCGACAGCGAGGGTAGCCAGAACAATACAGCTCTTTTTCAACCGGGAGATGTTGACACCCAGGTATAAAGCCTGGTTTTCACCCAGCGCGAGCAGGTTAAGCGCTTTCGAGAGTCTCGTTGCATAAAGTACGGTCACCAGAACAAACGGAAGAAGGGTCACAACATTTATCCAGGTAGCGCCGCCGAGGCTCCCCAGGTTCCAGAACGTCAGGTCCCGAAGCTGCTGATCGTTGGCCAGGCTCGTAATAAGACCGGTCATTGCCATCACAAAAGCATTGATCGCTATCCCGACAAGCAGCATGGTACTGATTTTGAATTCTCCGTCGGCCTTGGAGATCCGGTAAACGATGATAGTGGTTATGCACGATCCTAAAAAGGCAAAGAAAGCAAGGGTATAGCTGGCCAGGTAACCTCCTAAAACTCCCAGGCTTACGTTGAACACGATCGTCAGCACAGCCGCAAGCATGGCCCCGGAGGAGATCCCTATCAGCATGGGATCGGCGAGCGGATTCCTGAAAAGCCCCTGCAAAAGAGCGCCCGCAACGGCCAGTCCGGCTCCGACCAGCATTCCCAGGCATATACGCGGTAATCTTATAAACCAAAAGATAACTTCCTGCTCATCACGGAAAGGTATGGTACTTGTCCACCCAAGTTTGCGAACAACGATAGACCACAGCTCAGTAGGAGAAATAGAGACAGCCCCAATCCCCACCGACAATACGGCAGCAGAAAAGAGAAGCAGCACCAGCAAGCCCAATCCCCACGCTCTTTTTCCTGTATCCGGCCGCTTTAATACCGGGGCTTCGGCCACCCTGTGCTTCTCATCTACCGGTATTTCGTCTGCCGTCTGTTCTTTTGACATAGCGGTTACCTTACCTTTGTGGCGAGTTCAGCCAATGCCTCTCCCATTCTCGGTCCGAAACCCATGAGATAGAGACCGTCCATCGTGATCACCTTTTTCCCTTTGCCTGCATTGGTATAGGCTATACCGGGTATTTTAAGCAGCCCATCGACCCCACCCACACTTTTCAGACCGTCATCAAACAAAAGGAGATAATCAGGATTAGCTGCCAGGAGCGCTTCACTTGTGAGGGGCTTGAACTCTTTAAAACCTAAGGCTGCATTTCTATTGCCCGAAAGCCTGATCATCTCGTCAATCTGCGTGCCTTCGCCCGAAACCATCAGGGTTCCCGCACCCCTCGCATAAATAAAAAGCACTTTTTTATTGGCACCAGACCTGGAAGATTTCTTCAGGTCGCTCTCCAGTTTTTTTACCATTGCTTCGGCCTCCTTTCCCTTTTCAAAGTAGGCGCCGACCTCACGGATAAGCTTCTTTGCTCCTTCAACCGAATACTCATGATCGAAATCCACCACCTTTTTGCCCGTCTGCTGCAGCTGCCGCACAAGGCCCGGGTTGATCATCGCTTTTTTATTGACTAATATAAGATCGGGGTTAAGCGACAATATCCCTTCTGCAGAAATATTCCGGTTGTGTCCTATCTGCTTCAGCTTTTTGAGCGATTCCGGATAAGTACTGGTAACATCAACTCCTACCAGCTTCGATTCCAATCCGAGTCCACATACGATCTCGCTTATAGTACCATCGGTAGATACTATTCTCTGCCCCTCGGCAGCAAGCGAAAACAACAGGATGAATACAGTAAAAAATTTTATGGCAAGCCGATCTGGAAAATACATAATGAACGCTTTGATATAACCTGCCCCGACTATTTGAATATACCCGAGCCATCGGGCTGGTATACATACCTGAATGTATAATAACGCCCGGGCGAATCGGTTTCGCCTTCTACATCGCGATAGTAGCTCAATATTTCCACTTTGGCAAATTTTCCGTCGGCAGTCCTTACGAACAATACCCGGTTGGGTAACGGCTTGATTTCATGGGTAGTAAAGACATACTCATACCACCCGTTTCCCGATCCGGCCGGAATCGCAGTTTTCCCGTCCGGCTCATCGGTAGCCCATTTCAAACCTTCAGGGAGTCTGTCGACTTCATCGAATACGGCAGTAGCCAGGCCGGCCCCGCCTTTTCCTTTCCGGTCTTTGCCTCCGTTTACAATAATGCCGGTTCCTTTGAAGCCAAGATCCCACTCACTGCTCTCCATTTTTTCGGTAGGAACTATCGCTCCTTTGGAAAAACTGAACAACGTGAAGCGATCGGCCTGGGGCTCGGGGTCTGCGGGCAGATTCTTATAGACTAAAACTTTTAAATCCTGAGCGCTAACCGTCATCGCCTCCGCAAGGAAGGCTATACAGAGGCTGACGCATAAAACTACTCGAAAAGACATGGCAATCACCTGTTTTGATAAATCTCTGCAAGATAGCACCAGTTTAGAATTGATTCAAATTAAAAATAATTTTTAGACGGGCTACCCGGCTGTATGAAAGAGAGACTACCTTTTATATCTCAAAAAAACCGCTCAACATTATTCGTTTGTCCTTCTGTTTACGAAAGCCTTATTTGATAGTTATAAATAACTGAATGCCATGCGGGTAGCTTTATCTGCAGTGCAAAAATTAAAATGCACGGCACTCATACGATAGCGACACCCATTCCGTTAGAATGACGGGTTAAAATAAAATCACTAAGCAACACCTTCCGTTTCGCCATGAATTTTCTTCGGGATTTCTTCTGGTTCTGCTCCGGCGCCAACCGCGCTCTCCTGGCACGCTGCCCCAGCGAATCGGAAAAATATGCAGGTATAGGTGCCACCGTATTCTTTACCGGCCTTTTTGCCTCTCTTTCTGCCGGTTACGCACTTTTTACAGTATTCGGCAACGTATGGACAGCCGGCTTTTTCGGTCTTATATGGGGTACCATGATTTTTAACCTGGATCGCTATATCGTAGCCAGTATGGTGAAAAGGGAACGTTTCTGGCAGGAATTAAAGCTGCTCCTCCCCCGTCTTGGCCTGGCCGTCTTACTGGCGCTGGTAATTTCGAAGCCGCTTGAATTGAAAATCTTTGAAAAAGAGATCAACCGGAAGCTGGATGTAAAAAAATCGGAGGAGGTAGTCATAGCACGGGAATCTATCCGCAAAGGACACCCGGAATACGACGAGACAGAGAGGAAAATCACTATGCTCAAAGAAGAGGTAGCAGCGAAAGAAGCATTCAGGAATAAGAAACAGGAAGAGTACGATTTCGAAAGGTTCGGCACGAAAACTCCGGGCACGACCGGGATCGCCGGAATAGGCACCAACGCACGCAAAAAAGAGCAACAGCTCAACGAAGCGCAGGAGGACCTACGGCAGACAGAAGAACGCATAAACCTCCGGATCCTTGAGCTGGAACAGCAACTCCTCGAGATCAGGAAAAAAGGCGACCTGGAATTTGAGGCTCAAAAGGCAACGATCGACCTGTACGACGGGCTGGCGGCCCGTATCGATGCCTTAAGCGTACTCACAGCGGAAAGCCGGGCTATGCAATACGCCAACCTCTTTCTGATCCTGCTTTTCATTGCCATTGAAATCGCCCCGATTTTCGTCAAGTTCATCTCGTCCAAAGGTCCTTACGACGAACTGCTTGAAGCCCATGAAAAGGAAATAAAAATCTATAAGGAAGAACGCCTGAGTAAAACGGTACAAAGCAGCGAAGCCCGTCTTCTCCGTTTCACAGATACTGAAAAGCTTCAAAACGAGGAAAAGGTAGCCCGCTCGCAGAGAATCCGCAAAAAGTTTGACGATGCGGAAGACGAACTGCTGGACGAGACGATCAGGCATTGGAAAGAAGAGGAAAAGGAAAAAATGAATCGCACCAGCTTCGGATGGTAATCGCATTAACTATTTTTCCCACCCGGTAAAAAAGATTCTTAAATTCGCCGCAAAAGTGTTTGTCATGCGGTTCATTTCGAAAATTAAGTTTCTTCTGCTGTTCCTGGCTCTTTCCTGCACAGCTCCTTCTTCCATAGGCAACCTCGACCTTGAAATATGGCGCAACGACCGCGGAGCATGCAAAGGACAGCGTGCGGCGCTCACGGAAGATCTGCTTTCGGTCAAATCCGAACTTCTCGGGAAAAGCTCAAATGAAATAGGCAGGCTGTTCGGAGCACCCGATATTCAGCAGCTCGGGAAACGAAACCTCAAAACCTATGTTTATTTCCTGGAAAGCGGTCCGCATTGTAACGATAAAAAGCTCGTTTCCGAATCAAAAAAAGCTGTCTTCAGGTTTAACGCGGTAAGCCTGCTGACGGAAATCAATATCCAGCAGACGATGCCGGAATAGGCAGGTATACTTTATCGATCATTTCCTGGTATTCGGATCGGGCGTCGCTGAGGCCTGTTATGCCGCCGCCGCTTTTAAAAACAAGCCCGCCACCGGTACGTTCTATAAACCGTATCATCACGGCGCTTTCAAAATATTCTCCGTCAAAATAGCCCATTACACCGGTGTAATAGCCCCTTTCGTATCCTTCCGCTTCCTCGATGATCTGAAGGGTACGCGGTTTCGGAGCCCCGGTGACTGACCCTGCCGGCAACATTTCGTATAAAATACTGCCGAAAGCATTCTTTAACGCTCCGGGAATTTTGCCCCTGATCTCAGAACTGACCTGCAGCAGCGTTTTACTGAGCGTTCGGATCGTATCGATATACCTGTATTTTTCTACCCACACCTTGCTGGCCGTCCGGCTTATGTCATTCCTCAGCAGGTCTACGATCGTGGCGTGCTCTGCCGCTTCCTTAGGGTTTTGAAGCACCGATGCCGCTGCGTCAGGCAGCGAAGCGTCGATAGTCCCTTTCATAGGATAGGTAGCGATCTCGTCGCCGTGTATGCGTACAAACGTTTCCGGAGAAAAACAGACGAATTGGTCTTCGAAGTATAGTTTGTATGCGGCCCTGCTCCTTAAAAATATTTCCTGCAGCGAAAGGTCTGTTTCCACGGGCGTCGGCGCCGAAATGTTTACCAGGAACGACTCTCCCCTCCTGATATTCTTCTGAGCCAGTGCAAACGATTTCATGTATTCGTCGAAGGATATGGGGTATTTCCGGAATACCGGTGCCGGACCGGCGGAAGCTCCGACTTCAGGACAATTGGTAAAGCCGGAAAAATCGTAAAGCACGCCGGGAGGGACCTCTCCGGTTTCCCATATCAGGGGATTCCGGCATTTGTAATCTATCACGAACACAAACGGGACCTTCTGTGCGCCCAGGCGATCCATCCTGTCACAAAATTGAGCAAAAGAAGGCTCAAATAGTGTTTTTTCCTGTAATGTCATTATGAATTTACGAACACGCCCAGATTGCAAAGCTATGCCTCCTTCGCTTATAAAAAAAGATGTATTTTTGAATGATCACGGATTTTTATAACCCTAAAAAAACGGCACGTTGCTTTACGATGTTATTATAGTGGGAGGCGGTCCCTGCGGGCTCGCCATGGGAGTGGAAGCCTCTAAATACGGTTTAAAACATATTATCCTCGAGAAAGGCAGCCTCACCGAATCCCTCCGGAAATACCCGAGAAATATGAGGTTCTTCTCTACAGTCGACAATATTTCAATCGGCGGGTTACCTTTCACGATTGCCGACTTTAAAGCAAACCGGGATGAAGCCCTGCAGTATTACCGGAAGGTAGCCGGCTATTACGGCCTGAATTTCCAACTATTTACACCTGTTGAAACCGTCAGGAAGCTTAGCAACGGGCTTTTCGAAGTAGTGGCATCTGAAAACCGGATTTTCAAAGGAAAAAAGGTCGTCCTGGCTACAGGTTATTTTGACTTTCCGCGGAAACTGAATATCCATGGAGAAAATCTGGGGCATGTTTCCCACTACTACGACGAAGCTTATAAATACTCCTATACCGATGTCGTGCTGGTAGGAGGCGCCAACTCGGTCGTCGAAGCAGCGCTCGAGCTTTACCGCACCGACGCGCGCGTCACGATTATCCACCGCGGCGACAGCTTCAGGAAAACGGTAAAATACTGGCTTATACCGGATGTGCTCAACCGGATCAAAGAGGGCCGGATCAAAGCACGTTTCAACTCCGAGGTCACCGAGATCGGGACTGGGAATATCCATATACGCAACACGGAAACAGGCGAAAAAGAAAGCCTTCCTGCTGATTTCGTATTTCTTCTGACCGGCTATCTTCCCGATGAAAGCCTGCTGAGACGATGCGGCATCGAACTGGATCCTGAAACAAAAGTCCCGGTGAAAGATCCTGAGACTTTTGAAACCAACGTAAAGGGGCTTTACCTCTGCGGTACGGTGACAGCCGGTATTTTCACCGAAAAAGTTTTCATTGAAAATGGTCGGGAACATGCCGCCGCAATTGCAGACCATATCATAGGCCGGCCTCTCCGGAAGGTAAACGAGCTGATTGACAGAATCTGACGCAAATTCCTGTACAGGCTATGTATAAAAAGACACAGAGGACCACGGAGGTTATAAAGAGAGCCACAGAGAAGCATAGCTCTTCATTTCTCTGTGGCTCTCTTCTTTTTCTCTGCGGCCCTCTGTGTCTTACAAAACAAAATAACTAATTACACAAAGAGCCGGTTCTTAGTACCCCCTTTTTTAGCCTAACGGGAAATAATAAGCCTCTGAGAGAACTTCCGGCCGTTCCTGTCAGACCAGCTAACCAGGTAGGCTCCGTTTGCCAGGCGGCTCAGATCCATTTCCTCGCTGCTTTTCATTTGTGCTGCCCGC
Organism: uncultured Cytophagales bacterium; assembly: GCA_964559125.1. Lineage (GTDB taxonomy): Bacteria > Bacteroidota > Bacteroidia > Cytophagales > Spirosomataceae > Ravibacter. The sequence continues at coordinate 49,815 of CAZLGW010000013.1, read as the reverse complement.
GATATGGCTCTGCCTGTCATATCAAATACCGCTATATCCCTTACATCATCAGGCACCTGCAACCGAACTTTGCCCGTGCTGGGGTTCGGGTAGAAATAGGTTTCTGCTTTTCCGGTGTACCTGAAGGAATGCTCTACCGCGATTATTCTGGACATCTCGAACGAGCCGTCTCTATCGGTCATTTTGAGGCGATAATAATTATGTCCGGCGGATGCGGACTCATGGTGTAGATTATACGTCGATAAGCCATCATAATTTCCTTTGGCTGCTACCTGCCCAACGGCATTCCAGGAAGCCCCGTCGAGGCTGTGCTGTACTTCAAATGTCTCCGAATCCGCTTCACCGGTTGTCTCCCAATTGAGCGCTACTCCGGTTTCTGAAGATTTGCCCGAAAATTTGGAAAGAGTGACCGGCAGGCTCGTAGACTCAAAAGTAAGTATGGCTGCTTCTACTTTAAAATAGACCCCTCTCTGCGAAGTCGTTCTTTTCATCCCGGCTTCAACACGTACCCATTTTGCTCCGGCAGGAACCTCTTTGCGAAAGGTATATTTTCTCAAGCCGGACGGGCGGTCGGAAACATCTTTCGTTACACTTTGGATCTGGGTTTCACCGCTTATCTCCTTCCCGCTCGCGTTCAGGAAAATCAATTTGAGCTCAGCATTACATCTGTCATGTATTCCTCCCCAAATAACCAGACTAACGGAATTAATTCCGTTATCGAGAACCACATCCTGGTAAATCCGGACATAGTTATTATAGTTTCCGTCGTAAGTCATCAGCCCGTAGCGCTGACCGCATACCTGGTACCCGCTGGCACGCGAAAGGGATACGCCTCCGGCGGTTGTCCAATTTGTCACAACGCCATTCCTGTTTGTCTCTTCGAAAGAGCCGTTTTTAAGCTTATTGTTGGAAAAGTCGCAATCGTCTGCCTTCACTCCTTCAAATCCGGAAAAAAAAGACATGAAAAGGCATGAGAGAGTAATTTTTAGTGCATTCATCTTGAATTTTGTTTTTGTTAATACCAAACTCTGCGTAACCGGTATTCAAGCGTGTTTTGCTCCTTAAACGTACATACTCCTGCCAAGGGGGGGAATGACGGGTATGATACTACAACCGCATCGTGCCCGGATTACATACCGGACAATATGGGTCAAAAGGAAAAAAAATGCTTAAAAAACCTGGGGCAGTAAAAATACAGATCGGGCCGAGGGGGGGGATCCGGCTATCATCTGCACGACAGATTATCAATTAATTTTTTTCATAGAAAAATTGCTACGGTTTAGTTTTTATAAGGGGGACTCGTAAATTTTCAATTTTATGACAGAAAAAGAAGTGCCAGAGCATTTGCTGGCAAATATATTCCAAAAAGGTTAATGACTACAAATAATTTAAAGAATTTCGCATAGACAATTCGTACACATACAACAAAACCATCTACGATAAACTACTACAAACTCTGTCCACTTCACCTGCTGTTCTTTCTATTTTTACAGAATTGCTATCTTTATAGAATTGTTCCTGATCATAAAAGCCATCTCTATGACCACAGTACTTACAATCGCCGCCATCAGTATTCTGATTTCCGCTTATTTTATACGTAACTTCCTGGTGCACAAAAGAAAAGTCACCGCATTATCGGCAAACGGGATCAATACAGAGGGTCTTCTCCTGGAAGTCAGAAACATCGGCCTTCAACACAACAATACCCCTTCGAGATTAAGCGAAATTGCTGTCAGATTTGCCACTACTACAGGAAAAGAACACATTATACGCCATAAGAAAGAGCTGGCTGAAGGAGAGGTGATCCCGGTAGGATCAATGACAGAGGTCACTTACCTCGAAAGTGATCCCGGCGTATGCAATATCCCGTCGCTGGGCCTGTCCGCACAAAACAAATGGACCGCGCTTGTTTCCGGGATCGTGATCCTCGTCCTTGGATTATTTATCGCATACGTTGTTTTTATCAATATCGGTACGGTATAGCCGTCGTACCGACTGTCGCAAGTCGCCTACTTATAGGCTCCCAGGTCAACCCGGTATTCCGAATCTGATATTTCTTTCAGGCGGATGAGGATCCGTTTGCCGTCCGGATATACGGTATCATCTTCGAGGAGCAATTTCCCCAACGGGATATCCGTAGGGAAATGAATGGGTAGCTTTACTTCGCCGTCAATAAAATTGAAGTAAATGACCGGCTGAAAATCCTTTCGGGTCTCAGAGATATAACGGAGTGTCACCTCACTTGTCCTCAGATGCTCCATTTTAAACTCCTGCCCTTCTATTACAGGCCACCCGTACTTATTCTCTCCGAACAGCTTTGTTTTCCCCGTCGTTTTATTATAAGTCTCAAACTCTTCTTTTACGATCCCGTCGTCATTCCGGGAAGCTCGTATCTCGGGCACGTTCCTGATTGTCTTTCTTTTCTTTCCTTTTGCGTCCCGGAAACAGAATATGTACTGCCCCTCGTAATTGCCCACAATGAAATCAAATCCCTCACCCGAATTGCCGTAGGCTTCCCTGGTAAAAAGCCAGGTATTGCTGACACTGTCGTGGTAAACGACCATTTCACCCTGGTAGCCGGCCTCGCCCTCGGCTATCCAATCGTTCCTGTACTGCCAGACCCAGGCTTGTGTAAACTTATATTTCGAACGGCTCCTCTCCTCTTTTCCGGGTTCGCCGGCGGGCTGAAGCAAATTCGAAAACCATGAAAAACTCAACAGGAAAAGCAGGTTCATATTAGTATTGGTAAGGCTGTCAGCTATTTCATATATCCCCGCGACCGGAGCCAGGTTTCCAGAGCCCGGGGCCAGCCTGCAAGAGAGCCTTTTCCATCGGTACGTAACCCATAGCCATGCCCTCCCTCCGGGTAAAAGTGCGCTTCAGCAGGTATTTTAAACTTTTTGAGCGCCAGGTAATAACTGATGCTGTTTTCTATCGGTACCCCTTTGTCGTCCCCGGAATGTACCAGGAAAGCCGGTGGCGTTTTCTCATCCACCTGCAATTCGTTAGAATAATATTTCTTCAGAGCAGCGGTGCTGTCGGCACCAAGCAGGTTTTTCATAGAGCCAACATGGTTATTGGGCTTAGAAAAAGTAATAACCGGGTACATCAGGATCGAAAAGTTGGGTTTTGCTTCTTCAGAACCTCTATCTCCCTTATGATAGTGGGTAGACAAAGTGGAAGCCAGATGGCCGCCGGCGGAAAAACCCATCACCCCTATCTTACCCGGATCGATCTGCCATGCCGGAGCATTTTTCCTGATGAGCTTCATGGCCTGCATGGCATCCATCAACGGTACTTCGTGCTGGCGTATCATCGCCCTGGCATCGGGCAGTCTGTACTTCAGGACAATGCCAGCGATCCCTCTTTCATTGAACCATCCGGCCAGGTCGCTCCCTTCATGGCTGGCGGCCAGAATACCGTATCCTCCGCCCGGGCATATCAGGACGGCCGCGCCAGTCGCCTTGCTTTTTTCCGGGAGATAGACTGACATGGAAGGGATGGTGACGCCGCTGATCCTCAATATACCGCTGGCATCGACGGTCGACTTCTCTTCTACTTCGCTGGCAATAAAGTTAGGCACCTTTCCTTCGGGCCACAGGGGGACAATATGATCCTGAGCCATAGCTCCTATCGTAAAAAAACAAATGATTAAACCCGTGAATATAATTTTGTTAAGCATTCTGCGCTGAATTCAATGTGATGAAAAGAGGCCGCTATCTTCCGGATTGCAGCTCTCCCCGCACCAAATGTACAAAATAGGAAAGGGAAAAGATAATTCATAACTCGTATAACCCCCTTTCCCGAAATCACTTATTTCCTCATACTTTTGTCTTTTAAGCAAAACAGATTTCCGTTTATGAACCCTACAGACATCACGACTATCCGATTGACCAGGTTTTCAGGTGAACTGGTCCTGTTTGATAAGGAAAAGCTCAAAGGTTCTTTATATAAATCGGGAGCGAGCCGCGAGGAGGTCGGGCAGGTGATCGATGAAATTATTCCCTGCCTGTACGACGGCATCACTACCCGGTCGCTGTACCAGTTGGCCTTCAAACATTTAAAAAGAGTCCGCGACTCTCTGGCCGCACGCTACAGCTTAAAAAAAGCATTGCGGGATCTGGGGCCGGCAGGTTATTATTTCGAAAAATGGGTATCGAAATTTTTCCGTAGCTACGGGTACGAAACCATGACCAGCCAGCTTATCGAAGGCGCAGCGGTCACACATGAGGCCGATGTGATTGCCAAAAAAGGAGAAGACACCTACTGGATCGAATGCAAATTCAGGAATACCGTCGACTCCAAGATCAGCGTCACGACCCCTATGTACCTGCTTTCCAGGATTAAAGATATATCGGTAAAGGAATACAACCTGTTCGGGGGAAAAACGCGGTTTTCAAAAGGATGGCTGATCACCAACGCCTACCTGACCGCAGATTCCATCCATTTCGGTGAGTATTACGGGATCGACCTTCTTGCATGGGACTACCCCGAAGGGCGGAGCATCAAAGACCTTACCGACCAGAAAGCGCTTTACCCTGTCACCTGCCTTACCACCATTTCACAGAAGGAAAAGGAAACCCTGCTCTCCAGTGGCTGCATCATGGTCAGGGACCTGATGGCCGACATAAGCTTCCTGGATAAGCTCAACCTTACCCAACATAAAAGAAAAGTTATCTACCGGGAAGTAAGCGAGCTGGTGGAATTACCCCGCAAAGCGGATTAACCCCGGAGAAAAGGGACAATTGACATTAAGTTACTAAATTGCTATCCGGTATTGCGTCTTATTGCTATGAACGAACTCATCACTCCAGAACTTTCCGACCAGATACTGGACTTTTTACTGGAAAAAGTCAACCTGGGCGACTATGAAGAATTCAAATCGCACGACTTTCCAAAGTCCGATCAGCTCAGCGTGGACGCTGTAGATGTGCTGCTCGACGACCTGAGAGAGAAAGGGCTGATAGAAATTCTCTCGCGCGGGCATTCAGGGTATGACTATGCCTATGAAATATCCGTCAATAAGGCAGCTATCGACTTCCGGAGACGGGGTGGTTTCAAGGGGCAGGAGCTTCTCCTGAAAGACAGCCTCAGCCGGCTCCTGCTTGAGCTCGATACCGTGCCTGACGTCCCCACAGGCAAAAAGGAGACGATCCGGCAACTGGTTTCCCAGATCAGGACCTGCCTGAGCGGAATAAAAGGCTAGCAAGCCTTTCTGCACGGCCGGAGCCGGGAAAGTAATCTTTTTGCTATATTTATAATCCTTCCCGGAACGCCAGCGCCCGGAAACTCCGGGTTTCCGGACACTGCGGGCATCGGACCACCGCCTATATCAAAAATCTTTGTGGGTTTATGAGAAGACTGGACAGAAGATCATTTTTAAGAGAGGCTGCTTTGGTTGCTGCGGCGCCGGCCTTCAGAAACTACGCCCCTGACGGCTTTGTGCCGGGAACGATGCTATCGCGCGTTATTCCCTCTACAAATGAAAAGCTCCCGGTAGTAGGTCTGGGCACCTGGCAGCAATTCGACGTCGAACCGGACAGCTCAGAAGCAAAGCAGCTTATTGATGTACTGAAAAATGTAGCCGGTAAGGGCGGAAAGGTAATTGATTCCTCCCCTATGTACGGACGGTCGGAAGCTGCAGTGGGCAACCTGACCCAGGCTGCCGGACTGGCCGACTCTTTTTTTTACGCCACCAAAGTATGGACCAGCGGACGTACAGAGGGCGTCAGGCAAATGGAAGATTCCATGAGAAAAATGAAACGCCGGAAAATGGATCTCATGCAGGTTCACAATCTTCTCGACGTACAAACCCATTTGAAAACACTGGCACAATGGAAAGATGAAAATAAAATCCGCTATACAGGCGCTACGCATTATTCGGCGTCGGCTCACGATGAGCTTGAACGCCTGATCAAAAAAGAAAAGCTTGATTTTTTACAGTTCAATTACAATATCAGGGAACGTAACGCAGAAAAAAGGCTTCTCTCCGCGGCCCGTGACAACGGGATAGCGGTGATTATCAACGAACCGTTCGACTCCGGCGCGTTGTTTCGCAGGGTAAGGGAAAAAGCCCTGCCCGGATGGGTATCTGAATGGGATATTGCCAGTTGGGCGCAGTTTTTTCTTAAATATATTCTCTCCCACCCCGGCGTTACGTGCGTAATACCCGGAACCTCCAATCCCCGTCATGCGCTCGATAATATGTCGGCCGGTTATGGTCCGTTGCCTGACGAGGCCGGACGCAGGAAAATGGCCGCATTCTTTGATGCGCTTTAAATGTCAGGATATGAGATTTCTTTTTGTCTGCAGCCTTTTATTTTTACTGTCTGGGAGCATGGAGCTCAAAGGCCAGCAGGCGCGTATCACCGGCGGGATAAAGGGGAAAATTACCGATAAGCAGGGAGCTGCCCTGCCCTTTGCCGGGATCAGTATCAAGGGCACAACCCAGGGAACGCTCTCCAATTCCGAGGGCATATATGAACTGCCCCTCGAACCGGGAGACTACAGCGTCCATTTTCAGTACCTGGGCTTCAGAACCGAGACAAAAGAAGTTACGGTATCGGTGGAAATGATCCCTTTAAATATTTCCCTGCAGGAGCAGGCCCTGGCGCTCAGGGAATTGCAGGTAGGGAAAGACCCGGAAGATCCTGCTTATACCATCATGCGGAAGGCCATTTCCAAAGCCCGCTTCCACCAGTTGCAGGTACAATCCTACTCGGCCTCGGTATATGCCAGGAGCACCGCCCTTCCTACAAAAATACCCGTGCTCATGCGGAACAGGCTGAAAAAGCAAGGTATAAGCGAGGGAGTCGCATTTGTAAACGAGAGCGTCACCAAAGTCGACTACCAGCGCCCTAATTCCTACAAGCAGAAAATAATCTCCACCCAGAACAATCTCGATAACAGCTCCCCTACCCCCAACGAATTCATATTCGCCAGCTTTTACAACCCGGAAGTGGGCGGTACGGTTACGCCTCTTTCTCCGAAAGCATTGAGTATCTACAAATTCGAGTATGAAGGATATTTTGAAGACAGGGGAGAGATCGTCAATAAAATAAAGGTTACACCCAAATCCTTTAAACAGGGTGTCTTTAGAGGCAGCATCTATATAACAGACGAAAAATGGTCTATCCACAGCTTTAACCTCGAAACCATCTGGCAGGGCTTCAATATCCGTGTCAGGCAGCTGTTCTCCCCGTCGCAGAATGTATGGATACCCGCAAGCCAGCATTTTGATATCAACGGCAGCTACCTGGGCTTTGCCGGGAAATTCACCTATATCGTTTCTATCAAATACGATAATCTCAGGATAGATCCCGCCCTCAAGGAAAACGTAACCATCGTAGACACCAGGAAAGAACCTGAATCGAAACCGGAAATACCCAACGTAAAAAAGCTGGAAGACCTCTTGTCGGACGGGCAGAAGGCGGATACGAAAAGCTTCCGGAAAATGGTGAAGCAATATGAAAAAGAGCAGCGAAAGGTAGATAATCCCGGCATCAGTGCGAGGGAAGCCCGGCGCGATTCGATCGTCGTAGAACCGCTCGCCAACAAGCGCGACTCCACCTATTGGGCATCCATGAGGAGCGTACCCCTTACGCAAACCGAAGTGGTCAGCTACGCAGTAAGCGACAGCCTCACTGCAGCCCGGGCCGGCAACGCCGGTAAGCCGGCCGACAGTACAAGCTTTAAACCCCAGCATTTGCTGACCGGGGCACGATACCGGTACGGACAGGGGCGTTCCCTATCCCTGGCTCCGCCGCTCAGGTCGGTCGGCTTCAACCCTGCCGAAGCATTTCACCTGGATTTGAGCGCAGAATGGCAGAAAAGGTACGCCAACAGAAACCGTTTCAGCGTCAGCCCGGCGTTGCACTACTCCACCGGGCGGAACAGGGTTAGCCCTACGCTGAAACTGCAGCTTAATAGTAATGTAAGCAATTTTTCCCTCGAAGGAGGCGAGCAGATAGCCCAGTTTAATTCGCAGCAGCCTGTTCCTCCTGTTATCAATTCCCTATACTACCTGCTGTTCAACCAAAATCATATCCGGCTGTATCAGAAGCAGTTTATTAACCTGGGATACCAGCAAAGGCAGATCCTTAATGTCTTCGACCTGACCGCCAACATAGAAACCGGGAAAAGAGAGAGAAATGACAGTATACCGGACAACATCGAAAATCCGTCGTTTTTACTACCTCCTGGCGACAGGTATACGGTAGTTTCCATGCGTCTCGATATCCGTCCGTGGCAAAGGTTCACGGTCCGCAACGGCCGGAAACGCTTTTTCAGCAATAACCAGCCTGTATTTGCAATTCAGTACAGAAAGGGGATCTCCCTTTTTAACAGCGATGTCGACTATGATTTCCTGGAAGGGGGAGTCCGGTATGAGCCCAAAATATTTGCCGCATCCACGTTACAGATGTCGGTATCTGGCGGGAAATTCCTGAACAGGAATGCGGTATTCTTCCCTGATTTCAAGCATTTCATGGGCAACCGGACCATTATCCAGACGGGCGATTACCTCACCGGGTTCCGGATGCTGCCTTACTATCAGTATAGCACCTCAAAGCAATATACCCAGGCCCACGTATCTCTCAACTCGCCCAAGCTGCTCCTCACACAGCTGGCTCTCCTCCGCATGGCCGGACTGAAAGAGTATGTCCAGGGGCATTTCCTGCACACCCCCGGCACCGCCTTTTATTCCGAACAGGTATATGGGATAGATGGCATATTCAAGATCTTCCGTGCTGAGCTGGTCACGCATTTCGATCAGAACCGGTACCAGGGTATGGGATTCAGGATCGGTACTATCTTCAGTTTCAGGTGATTCCTACTTTCTTTTTATCCCTTGCTGAACCGGAAGATCTTTTGCTGCCGACATGGCGGGATACCGGTTGTCTTCGGGGTTTATATCAGCCATTCTCCTGCTCGGATCGATATCGATAGCTTTAATCTGCGCAGCCGGTCCTGAAGCCGAAAACGCGTACTCCGGGTAAGCCCAACCCCAGTCAGACAGGACGATAGCGTTATGTTCTTTCTTTTCTCCCCGCATCAGGTCCAGCGGGATGTAATACCATTCCTCCTTCCCGTCCTGGTAGGTAACTTTGATATCGAGCGGCATCGGGATAGTCCCTTTCTTCGAAATTACGATCCTGGCCCGGCCGTTATCGTCTCCCGGTACACTCACGCCGTAATCGATGGTCTTGGTGGTACCGATCCAGTTTTCAAAATACCAGTCCAGCTCCAGGCCCGACACTTTCTCCATGACCCTTTTAAAATCATTCGGATTAGGATGCCTGTATTTCCATTCGTTAAAGTACCGCTTCATCCCTGCGTCGAAAGCTTCCTTCCCAATAATATAGGATAGCTGGTGAAGGAAGATCGCCCCTTTTGAATAGGCAGCAGTCGAATAAGCCCTGTTGGTTTCGAAGTGATCGGCATGAGTGGTAAGCGGCTCCTCAAGGCCCGATTTTACAAGATCCCTGTAAGCCGCATATGTCCTCACGTGGGGATCCAGCGGGGAAGGCATCAGCTTAGCCATTATCTCGCTTTGGGTATAATTGGTAAAGCCTTCGTCCATCCAGCCGTACTTCGACTCGTTATTGCCCAGAAGCATCTGGAACCAGCTATGCACAGCTTCATGGACCGTCACGCTTACAAGCGCACCGAGGCTCCTGCCGCTGGTAATCAGGGTAGCCATGGGGTATTCCATACCTCCGTCGCCGCCCTGGATGATCGAATACTGCTTATAAGGATACCTGCCGAACCTTTCGTTCATCAGCTTAAAGCAGTCTATAGCATAGGACTGTAGCTGCTTCCAGTTGCCGAGCGAATCATGCTGGTAGAAAAAATGAAGCTCGAGGTTATCATCCACTCTGGCTATGTCATGGGCATAGTCCGGGTCGGCAGCCCAGACAAAATCGTGTACATTGGGCGCCTTGAAATGCCAGGTCAGCATCGAACCCGGTTTATGAGCCACCTTTCTGGCGGAATATCCGTGACCGATCTTTTCTGCGTTCTGCAGGTATCCCGTTGCAGCCACCACATAGGACGCATCAAGCGTGATTTTCACGTCATAGTCGCCCCATACCCCGTAAAACTCACGGGCTATATAGGGGTTTGCGTGCCATCCCTCGTAGTCATATTCGCTCATCTTGGGATACCATTGCGCCATCGAATAGTCGATCCCCTCTTTATTCATACGGCCTGTTCTCCGGATCTGCACCGGTACCTGGGCATCGAATTCCATATCAAAAACATGACGGGAACCGGGCAGTATGGGTGTCGGCAGATCCACTTCCAGGATAGTGCCCTCCACATGATATTGCACCGCCCTGCCGTTTTGCTTAAGACTATTGACTTTCTGATAGCCAATCTCATCAGGCCGCAATGCTGCGATCCTGTCCGTTACCCGGCTGTCAGGGTCAGGAAGGGTCCTCGATCTTACGTCCATCAGGCTACCGGGCTGAAACGCATTCAGGTAGAGATGATAGAATACCCTGTGGAGTGTGTCGGGCGAATTGTTAAAATAAGTCAACTTCTGGGCCCCTGAATAACGGTGCGTCTTCACGTCAAACCTGATATCCATTTCGTAAGCCACCCGCTGCTGCCAGCGGTCCGGCTGCGCAGACAGGTTCAATATTGTACTACAAAACAGGCAAATCAGGATAGCAATTCTCATTTTCAGGCTGGCTACAATTAATATAAAGAACAATGTAAGGCCGAAAAATACGTTTTTATTGACAAGAGGCAAAAATTTAGCTTATTCCGTCCTCTTATTGAATAAAACCCATTCAACTAACCCCTTTTATTATGCTTAGATGGTCAGTTATTTTCCTGATAGTCGCCATAATAGCTGCTGTGTTCGGCTTTGGCGGTATTGCTGCTGGTGCAGCTGAGATTGCAAAGATTCTTTTCTATCTTTTTCTCGTTCTTTTCGTAATCAGCCTGATTTTCGGAAGAGGAAAAGGTTGACACTGCGATGCGCGAACCTATACATCTGAAATGCAGATGGTTGTAAGATACCAACCGCCTGCATTTCAGGTGAGCGTACTTAAAAATTTCATTACGTCTGCTCCGTCGGCATAGTCGGACAGACCGGAGCGTTGCGCTTCCCCAAAAGGGATCATCCTTTCATCCAGGTTGCCATTCCCCACTACACACTGGATTTTCTCCCGGTGCGGCTCAAGCATTTCCTTCACTTTACCGGGCGTATCGTATTCCTTATAATATACCATGCTCAGCGGCGATACGAAACCGTCGTTTTCCCTGATCAGCAGGAAGCCGTTATCAAAGTGCTGATCGCCATTTACCAGCAGTATTGATTTATTGTATTCATAATTATTAAAATACTTGTGGTGGTGGGCTGCATAATCCCTGTATGCTTCGGCTCTTTCATAGAGGCCGGTAAAATCGTAGCCTTCAGGAACGAAAAGCTTGGAAACATTCCTGCAGCCCAACCCGTAGTAGCGGAAGATATCGGCGCACAGGCCATCCAGCTCTTCTTCCGTCTCCCTGCCTGTTAAAACGGCTACCGACACCCTGTTCTTCCTGATAATATGAGGCTTGGATGAAAAGTAGTAGTCAAAGTAGCGGGCCGTGTTGTCGCTGCCTGTGGCGATATAGGCGTCGGCTTCATTGATACGTTCAACAAACTGCACATAGCCGGCAAAAGCAGGCTCAAGCTCACAGATTTTTCCGACGACCAGCTTTATCAGCGCAGTATCGTCTTTGCTCGGCTTTACAAGAAGCCGATGGCCGCTGATCAGCACACACAGCAGGTCGTGGAACCCTACCAGCGGTATATTGCCGGCCATCACGACGCCTATTTTGACCGAATCTTTTACTTTTTCATAAGAGGCATACCAATCCAGCAAAGCGATAGGGTCACCCAGCATCAGGGCAATAGATTCGAGCGCATACCTTACGTTTCCCGGTGTAAACCAATTGTTGGCCCGATAGGCCTGTTCCACCCAGCCATCGATCTCCTGCTCATTGTCCGGAGAGCGCAGAAACTCACTTAATCCAACAAAGGCCGCAATTCTATTATCTGTCGAAATCATGTATTTCAAGGTAATTACCTCTATAAGTTACTTATTTGGTAAATTATTAACCGTTTGTGAACCTAAAAATAATTACATTTGTATTTTAGTTAGCAAAAAGAGATAAATATATCCCAAATAATTGGTCGATCATGGCTATTATAATCACGGACGAATGCATCAACTGTGGAGCCTGCGAGCCTGAATGCCCCAATACAGCGATTTATGAAGGTGGTATAGAGTGGACGTGGGGCGATGGAACCAGCCTGGATGAGGTAGATTTCGGAGATGGCACTGTTGTGAGTGGCAAAGAAAAGCAGGTACCCATATCGGATGAATTTTATTATATAGTTTCAGATAAATGTACCGAATGCGTAGGTTTCCATGAAGAGCCGCAATGCGCCGCGGTCTGCCCGGTCGATTGCTGCGTGCCCGATCCGGACATGGAGGAAGACAGGGATACATTAATAGCGAAGAAGGCATGGCTGCATAACGAATAGTCATTTTTTAAGCTGGCAAAAAAAAACGCCCCCCAGGGGGCGTTTTTTTTTGCTTCAACCCAATACACTTCATATAATAATTCCCATACAAGATAGAATAAGCGAAACAGAATAATATTCTATAAATAGTACATTTCATAAAATTAAATTTCAATATATATTTATGTATAAAAAAATTAAACTATTACAGTATTTTACATTAAATAAACATAAAAACGTATATTTTTAGCTAGTTTTTACATAAATGTGATGTAAATGTATTGTTTGATATTTTTTTTCGACATAAAATTGCAAAAACAATATTTTTAGTATTTGAAACAAAATCAGAATAATAATCTATATTTTTATTGTTTTACAATATTTAATAAAAACATAAAATATCCAGTATTCTTATATTTTATTAACACTCTCACCAAATCATTTTTTAACCATCTATCATCTATCTATTGCTTATGTGTAAAATCAATTACTTTCCAATCGCTGCCCTTCTGTTTCTAGTATCATTTGGAGCAAAGGCTCAGAACGACGACAAGGTCTCAGTTGGCGTTTCATTAAATCATGATGCTTTCTTTGGTCTCAATCCAATGGCTACATTGAGCTATGATTTCTCTCCTAAGACTGCTTTAACTTTCTATGGAATCCAATGGGGAGCCGGAACGGCATCTGCATGGGGTAACTGGACTGAATTCGGCTTAGGAGTAAATTTTAAAGCCGGGACTTTTGATATCAACCCGCAGCTCGGCTTCACAATGGGGAGCCTGCTTTCCAGCGGAGGGGCTCAGCCGGGTGTGATAGGAGACGGGATCGTCCCTAACCTAACCATCAATCACGACAGCGATCGTTTCGAAGGCCAGCTCTACTTTGGTTACTACGGCGCACTTCGCAACGAGACGGAGGCAGGGGAAAGTACCAACAATTACGTCCACTACTGGGTGAACGCAGGCGTAAAAGCGACCTCATGGCTGTCACTTGGAGCTCACTATGAGAACCTGTTCCTGTCCGGCGGAAAAACAAATCCCAGCGGCAGCCTGGCCCGCGGAGACGGATATAGCTGGATAGGGCCATACGTACAGCTTTCCAAAGGTGACGCCGGCTTCAGATTCTCTTTCGGCGGCAACACAGACGAGGGATTCGCTCCTAACGATTTTTATAAAATGTCCATATTCTTCGGCTTTTAAAGCTATAAAATAGAGGTATCCCCGGCTCGGGGATACCTCACAAATCTCAAATTTCTCCTTGAATTGCAAACAGGTTAAAGTTCAACAATTCCAAATTAGAATAGTATTATGACTCAGATTCGCAATTTTATTCCTCTGGCTATCCTATTGGTAGTGGGTATCCTGGCCATCTTTACTCCCGTTCCCGGCGCGATGATTACCGAGGGCATAGATTCAGGAGATACGGCATGGCTGCTCGTTGCTGCGGCATTTGTTTTGCTCATGACGCCCGGCCTCGCCTATTTCTATGGCGGTATGGTAAACGGGAAAAATGTCATTTCCACCATGCTTCAGAGCTTTATTGCTATGGGCGTAATCAGTATACTTTGGGTGGTTTTTGGATTTAGCCTTGCGTTCGGCGAAGACATCGGAGGGTTCATCGGCAACCCGTTTACCTATTTTATGCTTAACGGAGTTATTGAAGCACCTCTAGCAGGAACAGTACCTTTCCTGTTATTTGCCTTTTTTCAGCTGAAATTTGCAGTTATTACCCCGGCGCTCATCACCGGTTCAATGGCCGAAAGGATTAATTTCAAATCCTATGTGCTTTTCATTATCCTGTTCTGCATTTTCATTTATACGCCTCTTGCCCATATGACATGGCATTCCGACGGCATATTGTTTAAAATGGGAGTGCTGGACTTTGCAGGCGGAACGGTGGTTCACATGTCCGCCGGCTGGGCTGCCCTGGCCGGAGCGCTCTTCCTGAAAAGCCGCAGCCAGTACATAGGAGAGAACGGCCTTCCACCCGCTAATATCCCTTTCGTGCTGCTTGGCACCGGACTACTATGGTTCGGCTGGTTCGGATTCAATGCAGGTTCTGCGCTTAGCGCCGGCACGCTGGCTGTCTCAGCCTTTGCCGCCACCAATACAGCCGCAGCCGCGGCGGGCATCGCATGGGTGCTGGCAGATGTGGCCAGAGGCAAAAAAGTATCGGCACTTGGTTTTTGTATAGGAGCTGTGGTGGGCCTTGTAGCCATTACACCGGCAGCCGGTTTTGTAACTGTACCATCTTCTCTTTTTATTGGAATAATAGCCTCCGTCATCAGCAACATCGTAGCACATTTCCGTACCTCAAGGGCGGGCGTTGACGATACACTGGATGTGTTCCCGTGTCACGGGGTAGGCGGAATGGTCGGAATGGTCGCTACTGGTATTTTCGCTACCAGCGCAGTCAATCCTGCCGTAGAAGTACAAGGGCTTGCTTACGGAGAAACTTCTCTCTTTATCAATCACCTGATCGCTCTCGTCGGCTGCTCAATTTTCGCTTTTTGCGGATCCTACCTCCTGTTCAAAATCACTAACATGATTCTTCCGCTGAGAGTCAGCTCCGAAGATGAAAAAATAGGTCTGGATATCAGCCAGCACGACGAGCAACTGCTCGAAATGGCTTCGTAACTAACACTTTCTTCAACTAGCTTAATACCCGATAGCCGCGTGCGAAAGCCGCGGCTATCCTCATATCAAAACCACTTCAGGCTCCTCAACCTCCATCACACCATCCGCCCCGACTCCTGCCAGAAGGACTTTCCTGGTCTCATTGATCAGGAGCGGGTCGAAAACCGCGCTTACGCGCACATAATTCTCCGTCAGCCCCTGCATATTTCCTTCGTGGTCTCCTTCCTCGAACAGCACTGTCGCCACCCTGCCTACCTGGCTGTCATAAAATGATCTCCTTTTTTTGTCGCTCAGGATGTGCAGCATCTTAGACCTTTCTGCTCGCTCCTTCACCGGCACTACCGGCCTGATGCTGACCGCCATGGTGTTAGGACGCTCCGAATAAGTAAATACGTGCAGATAAGATATGTCCAGGTCGTTTAAAAACCGGTAAGTCTCCAGGAAATCTTCCTTCGTTTCACCCGGATGCCCTACGATCACGTCTACCCCGATACAACAATGCGGCATCAGCGACTTGATTCGGGCTACCCTGTCGGTATAAAGCTCCCTGCGGTAACGCCGGCGCATAAGCCCGAGGATCTTATTGGATCCCGATTGCAGCGGAATGTGAAAATGAGGTACAAAACGCTTCGAGCCGGCCACAAAAGATATGATCTCATCGGTGAGCAGGTTCGGTTCAATAGAGGAGATCCTGAAGCGGTCAATCCCTTCGACTTCATCCAGTTGCCTGATCAGGTCGAGGAAAGAGCCGGTCCGCTCCCCGTTGATAATCCCGAAATCACCGATATTAACCCCCGTAAGTACAATCTCCTTCACCCCTCTCAACGCTATTTCCCTGGCAGAGGCCAGTACGTTAGCTATAGTATCAGACCTGCTCTTACCACGGGCCAGCGGTATAGTGCAATAAGCGCACGGATAATCGCACCCGTCCTGCACCTTCAGGAAAGTACGCGTACGGTCGTTGAGAGAATACGAAGTATGGTATTCGACCGCTTCTTCAATAGGTGAAGCCAGCACCCGGCCCTTCCCGTTTACAGGTTCTTTTTCAAATGTATCTATCAACTCCAGCAGCCGGAATTTTTCAGCGGCTCCCAAAACCACGTCAACTCCGGGTATACCGGCTATTTCATCAGGCTTCAGCTGTGCGTAGCAGCCCATTATCGCCACATACCCGTCTGGATTGATCTGCTGGGCTTCCCTTACGATCTTCCTGCATTTCTTATCCGCGTTGTCGGTTACCGAACAGGTGTTGATTATAAATATGTCCGGATCCTGGTTAAACCCCACTTTTTCATAACCCTTCATTTCGAACATCCGTGAAATAGCGGAGGTTTCCGAAAAGTTGAGTTTACAACCCAGCGTATAAAAAGCTACTTTTTTCATTACTGATGGCTATTCCATGTGAACTACCCGGGAAATTGCAAAGTTATGAATTATTGAAGGGCCGGCCACCACCTTTGGCAAAAACTGAGAAAAAACCGGAGCCAATTTCTCAAAATTGTACAATTATCGGACGGGTAGAACGGATTTTGAATTATTTTTGATTTTACAATAGGCTGTTCCGTTTCAGGCCAGTATTATCTGTAGCGGCAGTTGCCGGCGATATCTTGAAAAATTGCCTCATAAGGTGTAATTACAAATTCTTTTATATGCGTTTAGAGAACAAAACAGCGCTTATTACCGGCGCCAGTAGCGGAATAGGCCGCGAAACCGCCCTGTTATTTGCCCGCGAAGGAGCCAGCCTGATCATTGCCGACATCAATGAGACCGGGGGACAGGAAACCACCGATATGGTAACCGCCGCCGGCGGACAGGCATTCTTCATCAGAACAGACGTATCAAAAGCCGCTGACAACGAAGCCATGGTATCGCTGGCGGAGGAAAAATTCGGGAAGCTCGACATTCTCTTCCTGAATGCAGGCATTATGCACAGCAGTGACGACAACGCCATGACCACCGAGGAAGATATCTGGGACCTGACTATGAATATCAATGCCAAGGGCGTTTTCCTGGGATGTAAATACGGTATACCGGCCCTGAAAAGAGCAGGAGGCGGATCGGTCATCACTACAGCTTCTTTCGTAGCTGTTCTGGGAGCGGCCACTCCGCAGGTCGCCTATACGGCCAGCAAGGGAGCAGTGCTCGCCCTTACCCGGGAGCTGGCGGTGATCCATGCAAGGGAGAACATCAGGGTCAATGCACTTTGTCCCGGCCCGCTCAGAACGGAATTGCTGATGAAATTCCTGGATACGGAAGAGAAGAAACAAAGACGGCTTGTTCATATTCCTATGGGCCGCTTCGGAGAGGCGCGCGAAATGGCGTCCGCAGCTCTTTTCCTGGCTTCGGATGAATCTTCTTTTGTGACCGGCACTGATTTCCTCGTTGACGGAGGGATCACGTCCGCTTATGTTACACCGTTGTAGGGAATGATGAATTATGAGTTATGAATTGTGAATTATGAGTTTGATATGGGGATTCAACAAACTATTACACCCGTTGACGGAAGTCTCTACGCAGAACGCGAGCTTTCTTCCCCTTCTTCTATAGAAAGGGCGCTGGAACAGGCGGCAGCCGCACAAAAAAAATGGAAGCAGGTATCACTGGAAGAGCGAAAATCAGTCTGCAAAAAAGCGCTGGCTTACTTTCTCACCCATGCCGACGATATCGGCATTGAGCTGACCTGGCAGATGGGAAGACCCATACGCTACACCCCAAACGAAATCAGGAAAGGCTTTGCCGAAAGGGCCCGCTATATGATCGATATAGCGGATGAAGCGCTTGCAGATATCGTGATTCCGCCAACAGATGGGTTTCAGCGGTTTATCAGAAGAGAACCGCTCGGGGTTGTTTTTGTCGTCGCTCCCTGGAATTACCCGTACCTGACCTCCGTCAACTCGGTATTCCCGGCGATCCTGGCGGGGAACTCCGTAGTATATAAGCCGGCGCAGCAGACGCCTCTGTGCGCCGACAGGTTTGCTGCAGCGTTTGCAGAAGCAGGGCTTCCCGATGGTGTTTTTCAGCACCTGACGCTGGATCATAGCCAGGTGGCGGGAATTATAGGCGATACCCGGGTAGACTATGTTGCCTTTACCGGCTCTGTCGCAGGGGGACAAGCCGTACAGAAGGCGATAGGCGAACGATTTATTATTGCCGGGCTCGAGCTGGGCGGTAAGGATCCTGCCTACGTACGGGCCGATGCCGACCTCACAAACGCAGTTGAAAACCTTGTTGACGGTTCTTTTTTCAATTCAGGACAGTCCTGCTGCGGTATTGAAAGAATCTACGTACACGAGTCGGTTTTCGGGGGTTTTGTCGATGCTTTCAAAAAGCTGACGCTCACCTACAGGCTGGGCGACCCTGTTGATCCCGAAACCACGCTGGGGCCACTGGTCAGGCCGTCGGCCGCGGCATTTGCACGGCAGCAGGTGAAAGAAGCCATCGAAAAAGGCGCCAAACCGCTGATAGACCCGTCCCATTTCCCTGTATATCCCGAAGACGGCGCCTACATGGCTCCCCAGGTACTGGTCGATGTCGATCATACCATGTCAATCATGACAGAAGAAAGCTTCGCGCCGATAGTTGGGATTATGCCTGTTAAAGATGACGAGGAGGCGATCCGCCTGATGAACGACAGCAAATACGGGCTCACGGCCTCCATATGGACGAAAGATAAGGAAGCGGCTCTCCGGATCGGAGAACAGGTCGAGACCGGCACCTGGTTTATGAACCGCTGCGATTACCTGGATCCTGCCCTCGCCTGGACGGGTGTCAAGGATACCGGCCGGGGCGCTACGCTCTCAAAAATAGGCTATGAGTCGCTGACAAGGCCGAAATCGTATCATTTGAAGCTGTAGTTCAGAGAAGGGATACAGAGTCGCGGGTTTAGAACCACAGAGAGAAGCTCTTTCCCGTCTTCGGACGGTGAAAGAGCGATAGCCGGTCTCCGACCGGCAAAAAGATCATCTTTTATCAGGTCAAAGACCTGAAGTCACCCTCCCTTCGTCCGAAGACGTGGGAGAGCATAAACTCTGTGGTACAATCTTTTCAGCCTTCGCCCCTTGCATTTTTTGATAAAAAAAGCCAAGTTGGTCGTAGTAAACCAAACAATCTGACGCCATGGCTATTCTCTCGGAAAACTGGATCACAGAAGGCAGGATAGATTTCGAGCTAAAGAAGTATGTTCTGCTGGCTTACGAGCAGCATGTAAAAAGTAAGTTCAGGGAAAGAAAACTATTTCCCGAACTAAAAGAAGCACAAAAACACTATCAAAACTGCATCACACTGCATAAAGAACGGAACGGTTTAAAAAGTGCCCTCCCCAAAGATCTGATCTCTTTTGATCTCCAGCAAATGAAAGCCATTTTCGGGGAAATATACCGGGACAGCCCTGAAATGCTCGAGATCGACGATATACTGATGTTTTCTATCCCGGTATTATCGGGCATCGTAGAGCAAGGAAAGGAATTAAAAAATGAGGCCTATACGCAGCTCAATTTCGGCCCCGTCGGGATACTTCCCCTACGCAATGATGAAGGGTATCTTTTCCTCTACAGGATGATTTCCAGGGAAACTTCCGTATATGAATACCGGATCACATTATTTGCCGGTCAGAAAGAACGGCTGATCCGTACCAGGCTTGTCGATACAGTCCGGAAGAATCATTCGACCACCTTCGAAAACCTGAAGGTAAACCTGACCAGGAAATACACGCACCTTCCCAACCCTGCGGCCTATGTAGTGGAATCCCGGATGGAGTACCCGGTAGAGGAAGCGCTGCTCCCGCTGGCGAAAGAGCTGATGCTCAGGGAGCTTAACTATACCTAGCCGCTATCTTCTCTCCCACCCCTGGATAATCCGCGTCAGCGGGCCGTAGTCTACCAGGAAGCCGTCGTGACCATACAGCGAGTCTATTTCCTGGTAAGTAGCGTCGGGTATGTGCATCTGGAGGAAATGCTGCTCCCGGACAGGAAACAGCAGATCTGAAGAGATCCCGATAATAAGCGTAGGGATGGTGATGATCTGCAATGCATTGACAAGGCCGTTGCGATTGCGTCCGACGTTGTGCGAATCCATCATCTTAGTCAGCGTCCAGTATGAAAACGCGTTGAAACGTTTCCTGAATTTTTCACCCTGGTACTGCTGGTAGCTGGACGCCCTGAAGTCGTCGATCTGGTCAAAATTATCTCTTGCCTGTGAGAAATTATAAGTATCGTAGTGCCTGTAGGTGAGCATAGCGATCGATCTGGCAGCCTTCAGTCCTTCCGAACCGGCCGACGGGCTGTTTTCAGTCCAGGTGCTGTCGGCAGCTATAGCCATTCTCTGTGCCTCGTTAAAAGCGATACCCCACGGCGAATGGAGGGCATTCGTGGCTATCAGGATAAGCTTCCGGATGAGGCCGGGACATTCGATAGCCCACTCGATAGCCTGCTGTCCGCCTAAAGAGCCTCCTATGCAAACCTCGATGCGTTCTATGCCCAGGTGCTCGCGCAGCAGTTCCATGCTGCCTACAACATCCCTGATCGTGATCAACGGGAAATTATGATAGAAAGGCTTCCCGGTTTCAGAGTCAACCGACAACGGGCTGGTACTGCCATAACAGGACCCGAGAATGTTGGCGCAAACGATATAATGCTCTTTCGGATTATACAGCTTCCCGTCTCCTACCAATCCCGACCACCAATCGCCGGGATTGGAGTTTCCGGTCAGGGCATGGCATACCCATACTACATTGCTCTTATCCGGGTTCAACTCGCCATAGGTGGTATAGGCGAGTTCAAAACCGGGAAGGTATCTTCCCTGTTCCAGGTTATATTGAAACGGATACTTAAAAACTCTGGTCTCCGGTTGCATTCTTTCTGTCAGATGATATAAATATCCGGGCCGGCAAACCCGGTAAGGTGCGGGACTGCCCGATGGGCAATCCCGCGGAAAAAACTACCTGATTGCGGCGAAAGCACCTTCAAATTCGGCTTTCAGGTCGTCGATATGCTCGATCCCGAGCGATACCCTCAACACACCCGGCGTAACGCCTGCCGCAAGCTGTTCGGCCTCCGAAAGCTGCGAGTGGGTGGTGCTCGACGGATGAATGATCAATGTCCTGGAATCGCCGAGATTGGCCACGTGGCTTATCCATTTAAGCGAATCCACAAACCTGTCGGCCGCCTCTTTGCCTGCTTTCAGCTTAAACGACAGTACAGAGCCGAAAAGCCCGCGCTCAAAATACTTCTTAGCCAGGTGGTGATACTTGTTTCCTTCGAGCCCTAGGTATTCGACATATTCCACATCCTCGTGATCAACCAGCCACGCCGCCAGCTTCTCCGCATTTTCGCAGGAGCGCTCTACCCTCAGGCTAAGCGTCTCTACTCCTTGGAGCAGGAGAAAAGAATTGAAAGGGCTCTGGCAGGGCCCCCAATCCCTCAGCCCTTCCACACGGGCCCGGAGCACAAACTGGATATTACCGAACGGCCCGTTCAAGCCGAAAACATCATTTAATACAAGTCCGTGGTAGCTTGCCGACGGCTCGGTAAACTGCGGGTATTTGCCATTGCCCCAGTCGTAGGTACCCGAATCGACAATTACCCCGCCCATACTGTTGCCATGGCCGCCTATCCACTTGGTGGCAGACTCCACGATAATGTGCGCTCCCCATTTAAAAGGTCTTATCAGCGCCCCGCCTGCTCCGAAAGTATTGTCCACGATCAGCGGCAGGTCGTACTTTCTGGCCAAGGCTGCAAACGCCTCGAAATCCGGGATGCTGTAGCTTGGGTTGGCCGAGGCTTCCAGGTAGATCGCTTTCGTACGGTCGTCGATAAGCTTTTCAAAGCTCGATACATCGTCGCCGTCTGCAAACCTGGCTTCGACACCGATATTCCGGAACGAATTTTTGAACTGGTTATAGCTCCCCCCGTACAGAAATGAAGTGCTGACGAAGTTGTCGCCTACGGTCGTGATATTATTGATAGCCAGGAACTGCGCCGAGTGCCCCGATGCCGTGGCCAATGCCGCTACTCCCCCTTCCAGGGCAGCTATTCTCTTTTCGAAAACATCGCTGGTCGGATTCATGATCCGGGTATAGATATTTCCGAACTCTTTGAGCGCAAACAGATTGGCACCGTGCTCCGAGCTGTTAAAGGTATAGGAAGTCGTCTGGTATATAGGGACTACACGTGAATTGGTGACCGGATCAGGCTCCTGACCCGCATGCAACTGCAGGGTTTCAAAGTTTAACGATTTTTCTGACATAACAACATTATTTTAATTAGAATCAGGTGAATTCAATAATAAAGGAGGAGTTCCGCCCCGGGCTCTGCAAATGGCCCTTACATAAAGCAGGACATACCCGGACACCCCATGCCGTAACGGCCGGAAACTAAAATCCTGAAAACCCGCAGGTATACTGGCAGATTTCTGAACCGGGTCGAAGCTGAAAGAGAAAAACGTATCCGGGCAACAGCTCTAGAAGTGCCGGTAAGGCAAACCAGGCTTTCCCGGGAAACGGGAGAAAAAGATACTGTTTTCATTTGCACTGTTTTATATTCCCTAATTACTTAGGTGGGAGTTAGCACCTTGTCACTACAACAGGTTGCCAGAGGATCGTTGAGCCCATTCTCTTCCCTCTTCTTTATAAACCAACCGCCGAAAACACGGAGAATTGATTGACGGCACAATTATAAATGCAAAATCCCTTAAAAACAAATATAGTCGATGAATCGAACTTTTTCTTTCTCTTCCTTCCGGATACAGGCACGTTGGTATTAATTTTGAGAACAGACCAGGTAAAAACATGAACAAGTCAAAGCCGCGTTACACCGAAAGAACCAGGAACCAGTCCACATCTTCTGTAAAGGAAGTACTGGAAAAATACCTGGAGATCTACCGCCTGAAAGAGAGCTTCGATGAAACGTATGTCACCGCACACTGGGAAAAAATTATGGGCAAACCCATTGCCTCGCGTACTACCGCGGTATTTGTAAAAGGGAATACGCTCTATGTACAGCTAGACTCGGCACCGCTCAGGGAGGAGTTGGTGAGGGCGAAAGGCAAAATACTCGAAATGGTCAATACAGAGATGGGAAAAACCCTGGTGACCGATATTGTATATTTTTAAAAAAACACTTACTAATGATAATACCACCCCCTCTCAAACCCGGTGATAAAATAGGCGTCGTAGCTCCAGCAGGCCCCATCTGCTATCCTGATGACATCACAGACGGGCTCCGGATGCTTACGGATTGGGGGCTCTCGGTGGTCGAGGGACAAACGCCGCCGCTTCAGTATTTTCAATATGCCGGTACCGACGAACAACGGCTCGCGGATCTTCAGCAAATGTTCGACGACCCGGAAATCAAAGCCGTGATAGCCGTAAGAGGCGGTTACGGGTGCTCAAGAATAGTAGACAGGATCGATTTCACGGCTTTCAGCAGGTTGCCTAAATGGCTGATCGGCTTCAGCGATCTTACACTTCTCCTTTGTCACCTTGAAAAACTCGGATACGCCGGCATACACGGGCCGATGGTAAAGCACCTCGGCTGCGAAGGAAGCGAGGAAGCATCGGAAGCTCTCCGGAAAATACTGTTCGGAGAATCTATCCGGTATGAAGTTGCCCCGCATTCTATGAACAGGCCAGGGACAACATCAGGACAGCTCGCCGGAGGTAACCTCTGCCTGCTGGCTCATTCGGTGGGGTCTTTTTCCGAAACCGACACCCCGGGGAAGATACTTTTCCTGGAAGACGTCGGTGAACAGCTTTACAACATCGACCGCATGATGTGGCAGCTTGGGCGCGCCGGAAAGCTCAGCCGGCTGGCCGGATTGATCGTGGGGCATTTTACCGAAAACAAAGGTACCCCGGATGCATTCGGCCAGGATGCTTACGACATTATCACCGAACATGTAAAAAAATACGACTACCCGCTGCTGTTCGGGTTCCCCACTGGCCATGTGCCCGATAACCGGCCGCTGGTGACAGGGGTAAGCGCAGTTATGACGGTTGACGAAAGCAGGTCGGCAGTAAGCTTCTGATCACCTCCCAAAAAGGAGCGAGGTACAATTGCCGCTGAAACCGAAGGAATTGGACAGAACGTAGTCGACAGGCTGATCCGGAAGCAGGTCCAGAACCGGGATTTCCCCGAACTGTGCTATAGAGGTTTCAAAACGTAAATTAGGATAAATTTCGTTGTGGCTCAGGCTGAACAGGCTGTATATAGCTTCTATTGCACCTGCAGCTCCCAGTGTATGGCCGGTATAGCTCTTGGTTGAACTGAAATAAGGCAGCCTGTCGAATATCCTGCGCATTCCAAGCAACTCCATCTCATCGTTATTGAGGGTTCCTGTGCCGTGCGTATTGATATAGCTCACTGCAGCAGGTGCAACGCCTCCCGATTCCAGGGCGCTCCCTATCGCCTTCACCACACCTGCAGCTTCAGGCGATATGGCGGAAGCATGGTAGGCATCGTTGCTGTTCCCGTAACCCATTATTTTCCCGTACCTGCGTTTATTTCCCGAAACCGATTCGTCTTCCAGCACAAGATAGGCCGCTCCCTCACCCAGGTTCAGCCCGTTGCGGTTTTCATCAAAAGGCAGGCACAGATCTTCGCTGAGTATGCGGAGCGAATTAAAGCCGTTGACGGTATACTTGGCAAGACTGTCTGCCCCGCCTACGATCACTCTTTTTAACCTCCCGGCCCTGATCAGGCGATAGCCAAGCGCTATTGCATTGGCCGACGAAGAGCAGGCCGTATTGATCGTATCGGAAAAACCGTGTATCCCAAAATGACTGCCTATATGTCGTGTATGCGCCGAAGCGGAATACGATTGTACAAATTCGGAGGCCTCTCCCCTCGCATTTGCATCTATATAAAGCTGATCGGTGTAGCACATTCCACCGACCGTTGAAGCACTGATAAAACCTGTATCAAAGCGGCTGAGATCGCCTGCTCCCAGCCTGGCATCCTCGATGGCTTCCCGAAACGCCAGGAAAGCCAGTATACAGGTGCGGGTGAACCCCCGAAAAGATCCGGCACCAAGCAGCGTTCTCAATTCGCGGTCGGAAGATTTGACTTCCCCAAACGGGAAAGCATTTATATAACGCGTTTCAAAAAAATCGGCCCGCGAGAGGCCGTGCTTTTTCTCACGGAGGCATTTAAGGTTATGACCGGCCCCGATCCCGAGAGGAGACACAATCCCGATACCTGTAACCACTACCTCAGTCATAGCAACCGGACGTTAGGCATCCTGCTTCTGGTACCTGACAATAAATTCGGCCATGTGGTTAACGTCCACCAGTATTTTCCGCCCTTCCGCAGGATTGTTGATCTTAATCCCGTATTCCCTTTCCAGGAGAACAACCAGCTCAAGCGAGTCGATAGAGTCCAGGCCCAGGTCCCCGCCAAAGAGCGGTTCATCATCCCTGATATCCTCCGGCTTTACATCCAGGAGGTTGAGGTACTGTACAATTTGCTTCTTAAGGGTCTCTTTCAAAGCAGCTGTATTCAATTCAGACATAAAATATTGTGACGGATAAGTCTAAACTAATTTTTCGGAGCGGAGCTTAAGGTATATTCCTGCCTGGCACGCAGCAACAAATGCCGCAATTGACAAAATTACCCACTTTAAGTCTACCCAGCTCCCTTCTTTTAAAAAAAGAGTATAAAAACCCTGCAGGCACCACTGAAGCGGTGAAAACATGCTGATGACCTGCATGAATTCAGGCATGATAAAGGTAGGCACCCATATTCCTCCCAGGGCAGCAAACAGCACGATGGATATCGCTCCGAAGCCGTTGGCCTGCTCCTGGCTCCTGGCCAGTGTGCCCACCAGCAGCGCATAGCTTACAGCCGCCAGGCTGCTTAAGAGGACCACCGTTATAAATGCCCCGAAATTACCCGGGATCACCAGCCGGGGCAGCCCTATTTTCCCAAACAAAAATATACCTATCGAAAATATAAGCGCTACCTGGAGGACCGCCAGCAACACATAGACCAGCATTTTGCTAAAGATAACCAGGAAAAAGCTGGTAGGCATCGTTTTTAACCGCAGGAAGCTGCCGCTGTTACGCTCTTTCACCACATTGCTTCCCAGCGACACCACCATAAAGAACATCGCAAAAATGGTCCATGCCGGTACGTTATGCTGGGTACTGTTGGGCCTCAGGCCACTCCCGCTACGCCCGGCGGCAAACATATCTATCTTTACACGGTTGGCAAGCATCCTTTCTTTCAGTTCGTCAGGCCTGGCTTCGATTTCTGTATCTTCATACAACTGGTCGATCACCAGCGCCGTCTCCACCTGGGTGACGTAAGCGCCCACTATATTCTGTACCGATGTGGTGAAATTTTCCTGCAAAACCGGGTCGAAATAAAACGAAACATTAGGTTTGGGCGGCGAGCTGACCACGCTTCTCCCCTGCTCTATCCCCAGGTCTCTTAACATCAGGGAGCTGATCTCTCCCGCACCTCTTGTCAGCTTCGAGGTGAAATCAGAAGGAATATAAAGCGCCATCAATATGCCTTTGCTCAACAACTCCCGGTTAACCTCTTCCCTGCCCAGCTCATTTCTCATCGTAAATCCGAACATCCCTGAAGCAGTCAGTCTTTCGAGCAATTCCTTTCCTGAAGCGCCATTATCATGATTCACTGCCAGGATACTGATCCTGTTTTCCGAAGCGATCCTGGTAGCACTGTCCTGGATGATCGTAATGACGAAAACCAACAGCAGCGGCATTGCAAACATCAGCAAAAGCCCGGCCTTATCGCTCCACAACAACAAGATTTCTTTCTTCAGTGATGCAAGAAGTTTATACATTGGCTTACCGGTTCAATCCCTGTAGCTTACACCCGTAAGGCTCAGGAACAGGGATTGCAAATCCTTAGAATTATTGGTCTTTAACAGCGAAGAAATGTGATCGAATGCGATCACTTTCCCGTGGTCTATCATCGCGATCCGGTTACAGAGCTCTTCCGCTTCGGCCAGGTGATGGGACGTATAAACAATTGTCACGCCGCTCCGGTTGAGTTCTCTGAGAAAGCTTACAATGGCGTACTTGCTTTGCACATCCACACCCACCGTAGGCTCATCCAGGAAAATAACCCTGGGCTCGTGAAGAATGCCGATCGCAAGATTGACCCTTCGTTTCATACCTCCCGAAAACTCTGAGACTTTCTTGCCTGCCACGTTCGACAATCCCAGTACGTCAAGCAGCTCCGTGGAACGTTTCCTGATCCGGGAAGCGCTCATATTATACATAGCCCCGAAATAAGCCAGGTTCTGCAAAGGTGTAAGCTCGGGGTAGAACGCATAATCCTGCGGAACATAGCCGATCATCTCACGGATCTCCTGTCTCCCCGGTACTCTTTTACCATCATAATAGTTGACACTCCCCGAGCCAGGCTTCAGTATCCCTACCATGATGGACATCAGTGTAGTTTTGCCCGCCCCATTTGGCCCGAGTAGCCCGAAAATATCTCCCGGCAATACCGAAAGCTGAACCGATTTCAGCGTCTGTTCCACCTCGTTCTGATACCGGTAGCTTACCTGGTCGATGGCTATTCCTACACTCATTTTACTCCTTTTAAGAGTGAAAGTCTTTGAAACGCCTTTCTCTCCACCTCCATAATCTCTTCCATCCTGTCGGCTACCTCATCGAAATCTGCCTGCTCCGTGGTCCGGCCCTTATAGATCCCAGCCATTTTGACGGCGTTGCTCCGCCAGAGATCTCCTGCCTTTGTAAACTCTTCCGAAATGCTTAGTAGCTCGTCGTCAGGCAGGTACGCATAAGCTTCCTCCAGGAAAGCGGCATATAGAAAACGGAAGCCTCCTCCGCCCGTACCTATTTCTTCCTGCATACGGACTATCTGCCCGAGGAAAAGGCCCGCTTTCCGCACTCCCAGCTTCTCTCTCCAGGTCCTTACCCGCCTGGCCGTATATTTAATTCCCTTGACTCCCGCAAATCCGCCGGGAATCTGCAGCATATCCCGGATATTCTTTTTAATTCCTTTTATGATTGCCTTCCCGATCACATTTTCGTCGATCTCCCCGTGTATAACGGGATAGTAGGCCTGTCCTTTGGGAGAAAGAGGCCCTTTCGCAAACCGTACCCTTGTCAGTTCGTCCGGGCTCAGGCTTGTAGTAATTTCCATGACCGGGTCGCTGACCTTGTACTGCCCGGCTTCCTTTCCGAACACGATCAGGTTGTGTGCGTTAAAATGGAAACGGTATTCTGCCGGGAAATAGGGTAAATGAAAAACCCCCACCTGGCACCCTACCGGAATCCCGTCGCTTACCAGCTTTTCTACATAGGCTTCCGCCTTGTCTTCACTGCCGAACTTCTTTCTTACCACTTCTATCCCCAGCGACTTGCACGTACGGCTGAAAATAGCGCCCGGCATGGTACGGAAAGAAATGGCAGGACCGTTATTGACGGTAAGAAAAGGTATCTGGATGTAAAATAAACCCGAGCCTATGCCGAAAGCCAGCGGCTCTGTAATAAAACCGATGCCACGATGACGGAGCAGGGCTGTTGTCACACCGTTTTCACAATGTGCCGATTGAATATGTTCGAAAGGCTTCTCCAATCTTATCCTTTAAAATTTTTTAATTCTTCGACCGTAATCCCGAACGCCTTTGCATATTTTTCAAGCTTCCTGCTGCTCAGGCCCCTGAAAACGGAAGGCTGCAGGTGTCTTTTAATAAAAAAAGGCCAGAAGCCGGTATAATCGGCGATCACGGGCATGTCCATCAGGTTGAGCGCCATAAAATAGTAAACCGGGCTTTTCTCGCCTTTTGCTACGGCTTCACGCGCTTCCTCTACACGTTCCTTAACTTCATCCCACGCATTATCCAATGCCGTCGCCTTCACTTCCCAGCCTGTGCTCAGCACGGTTTCGTATTTACCTTCGGCATTCCTCACATAGCAAACCTCCCTCGTGAAGTTGGAAAGCGCACTTTTGTCCTGAGGTACTTCTTCCTTTTTCATATGTATTGACACATAAGTAAGCTTTTATCTATTACTTCGCGATATGGGAGCCGCAGGCCCTGCTGCGGCTTTACAGGGGCATCTGAAGCGTCTTCCGCTACACTACCGTCAGGTACCCGTATACATAAGAAAACCGGGAGCTTTCGGGAACAGATATCAGGATCTTCTCTCCTTTACGGAGGCGTCCGGAATGGAAAAGCTCCTCTAGCATCAGGTAGATCGAAGCGGCTCCAACGTTACCCTTGGTTTCCAGGTTCGTAAACCATTTTGACGGCTCCAGTTCATAATCCTTCTCCTTCAGGTAGCCGGCGATTTTACTTTCAAAAAAATAGCTGGAAAGATGAGGGAGGAAATAATCGATGTCACCGGGAGAGACCCCTTTTTGCCGGAGTATGGCGATCATCCTGTCTACTCCCACGGTTACGATATTATTACCAAGCAGCTTCACATCCTGCTTAATGCTCATAACGGACTTCTCGATCAGCTCATGCGAGTTATAATCCTTGTAAGACTTCAGCGTACCGTCCTCCATCTTATCGCTGCCCATATACATGCAGGGTTCCAGCTCATTGGCAAACGAAACCGCTTCCAGCCACTCTATCCTCAACGAAATCCCCTCCTGGTTAGGTTTATTTTCCAGGTAGAAAGCGCCGGCCCCATCGGAAAGCATCCATCTCAGGAAGTCTTTTTCAAAAGCGAGCACCGGATTCTTTTCCAGGCTCGCAAGCTTGGTCACTTCGTCTTCAAACTGGTCGGACTTCAGCACCGGCGTAAGCCTTTCGGAAGCAGAACACACTACACGGCTCTTTTCTCCGAGCTTCACGCTCATCCAGGCATATTTGAAGGCATGCATCCCGGCGCAGCATACACCCGAGGGCGAAACTACTTCGATAGAGCCCGTCTCGGGCAGCTCCCCATGCACCATGACGGCATGAGAGGGCATTAGCTGATCAGGACTGGAGGTAGCACACGCCAGCAACTCTATGTTTTTCAAAAGACGGGGATCGTCCTCAAACAAGTTCCGCACCGATAACGCCGCCATCCCTGCATTGGTATGGGTCGGCACTCCCTCCCGGGTAAGTGCATAATAACGTGTTTTGATCCCGTTATTACGTAATACAATAGCTTTGGATTTGGAAGGCTTACCGTTGATCGTACCCAGGTAAACCTCCAATTCCGAATTATCTACAGCCTCATTAGGCAAAAATTTGGCAATTCTGGTAATATAAACTTCCGACATCTTAACTTTTTACACTTCTACTCCACAAAAGTATTGTTTTTTCCTCAGTAGTTGCTTCCTGGTAAAAGGCCACACTGTGATATAATAAACCGTTAAAAGAAGCGGAGCTACCACAAAAAGAGCGATCAGCAGGTAATATTTGAACAATGTTACCCATCGTTTCCGCTTTTCTGCCGTGGTCCCTTTCGATTTGATCAGCTTCGCCCAGATCCTGAACAGCCGCTTGGCCCGCTCCTCGATAAACAAAATATCGGTAGGCACCGAAATTTTACCATACGACAGGATCTGTTCCTGCAAACCGTCCAGCCTTCCTTTCTCCAATGCCTGACGCGCAGCTTCCCCGTAGCGGCTCATAAAACTTATATCCTCAGGGCTAACTCCCGGCATGGGAAATATACCCCATTTACGATCCTTTTTCCCTCCTATCAGCCAGTGTATGATCGTGATTACGCTTATATGGTTGGGATTCCGGTCTACGAGAGGAATATTGGCTACAAGCCTGCCCCCGGCGTCTTTTATGCGTTTCTTTACACTTTCCTGTGCATTCAGCCACATATTCCGCCCACCGGATATGGTAACGACCGGGGTTCCTGACAAGCGTTTCCTGAACTCTTCGTGCTGCAGCAGGGAAGACACCGGCAGGGAAGGCGACAGGAACCAGGGCTGATAGCCCAGCACAACAAGATCGTAGGTTTCTTCGCGAAAAGAAAACGGCTCCAGCGCGACAGGCTCTTCCAGTACTGTCTCGGGCATAGCGTCAAAGAAATCGGCGGCAGGCCAGGGATACGGGAAGCGGGGGCTTGCCTCTATCCTGACCCAATCGATATCGGCTCTTTCCAATGACTCCAGGAATTTCCGGACTATTTCATCCAATTGCCCGGTTTGCGAGTAGCTGACAGCTAAAATTTTCAATACTTTCGATTCTAAATCTTCCTCGTTTTCCTGCGGGATAAAATGAGGAGCGGATTAACTTTTTTGCTTTAATTCGTCGGGTGTCAGGACATTTGACGACCCTGCATAGTCGAGAACCTGCTTTCGTACATCTCCCGGTAAAGAGGCGAAGCCTTTAACCACATAAGCCTTGTCCTCTTCTATTTCATCCTTGTATTTTAGGATCTTAGGCGCATTTTCCTGGATACAGAGCCTGATAAACCTAAGCTCAACGTTCTCCGGGTGGGCAGCAAGCTCATTTTCAAAGATTTCGTGCCCCTTTTTAAACACTTTCAGCTTTTCGCCGGCACCTTTTACTAAATCGGCCTTTTTCATCAGAAGCGCCCCTTCATAGGCGCGCGCCATCTTTTCCTCAGCCCCTTCAAGAATTTTCAGGACGCTATCTATCTGCTCCATATTTTCAGACGAAAAGGCTTTAAAAAATTGTACTCTCAAAGGTCCTGCCATACAGTCGTTGAATACTGTCAATCCGAACAGCATTACAATCTTTACACCTGTCCAAACTATCTTCCCTGATTTTTTCATAGTATTATCTCACTGTTTACCAACAACTCTTAAGAGTCTTTCCACCCGGCCCCCTCAGTCGCATTCCGGTTATTTCCTGCATTTCAAAATAGTGTGATAGCTGTCTCCTATCAGTGAAAAAATTTCTTCTACCGAAAACCCGGCTTCTCTTACCAGGTCTTCCATAACTCCAACGCTGTACATCTTGCTGTTTCCGTTTGCCATAATGGTAAAATACAGGGATGTAGCCACGAGGCTGTATTTAGCTGCTTCATAACGCTGATTATCAAAAAACGGCTCCATGATGTAGAGCCACGTCCCGGGGCCGGCAGCCTGGTAGGCATTCCTGAGTATCTGCAGTATCTCTTCTTTCGAAAAACAGTCCAGGAACTGGCTCATCCAGATAGCATCCGCACCATGCGGGATTTTCTGCGACGGATCGAGAAGATTGATCTGGTGAAAATCTATTCTTTCCGAAAACCCGTTCTTTTCAGCATTTTCCCGGGCGACATTCAACTGTCCGGGAAGGTCCAGGATCGTTACTTTCACAGCCGGGTCGTGGTTACAACAGGCGATCGCCCATTTTCCCGTATTCCCCCCAACGTCAAAGATCCTCGCAGGCTTCTCCCTGAATACGATTTCCAACGCATAGGGAAAAGCATCATCGGAATAATAATGGTCAAAATCAAACCAGGCCTCTCTGACCTTATCGGGAAACTGGGAAAGCCCTTCATACAGGGTCGGCCAGTCGCCCAGGGTCCTGAGACCCAAAGGTCTTCCCTCCACGATACTCTCTTTCATGAAGTTGGCGCCGTTGTAGCATACATACTTCATATAATTAAGATTTACCCGGGTCATTTCATCCTTCAGCAAATAAAAGCCGACCTTGGTAATATTGTAACGCCCTTCTTCATTCCTCCGGACCACATCTATGGTTTCGGCCGCCTCCATCAGCACCTCCACGCCATATTCAGAAACCCCGCTCTTTTCGCAAAGCTCCCTGATACCAATACCATTGCGATATTTTCCTATCAATTCCAGAACCCCCAACTCGAGCATAGCCATCACTGCCTGAAAATAAAGCGGGCCGAAGGCTATTTTCTGGGCTTCAAATTTGGCGTCAAGCGCCGATATTTCTTTTTTCAACGGTAAATTGTGTAATTTTTTATTTGAATTGCTTTGCCCACTGTTTGTAGTACTTTGACTCGATGAGCTTGTTGACCTTGTAGACCGCCCCTGCCCAGTAATTTCTGAAGCCGAAACCTCCCGGTTTTACAACCATCCGCTCCGTGTAGATTACCTTACCTGTAGCCAGGTCGATAAAGGTTACCCAAACAGTGAACTCTTCTTTGTTCTTATCCAGATTTTCAGCTATATACGCTATGCCTACCCCATCGGAAGGGGAAAGCTTATAGTTTGAAACCGCTTTGTTCACATCGGCCTCTGTAAGCAGATGCTGCTCCTCGGTGATATTGGATTCCACATCCACAGCGCCGTTGACCTTTGTCAGGTCGTCAATACTGGTTTCATACTTGCTGTCATCCTTGATTTTGAAAGGACCTTGCAGGGAGAATTTCTTCGGTTCCAGTACCAGCAGCGAATTCCAGCTTTTGATATGCTGGTTCTTTATCGCTGACGGATCCGTGAAGCCGGCTGCTCCGACGTATTTTGCGTTGGTAAAATCGATTCCCAGGAACGTCAGCTTCGTGTTTCCCGCAAGCAGTCCCTGCATCGTATTCTGGGCCTTTATACCGGCTGCCGCCAGCAGAAGCGCCCCTGATATCAGACAGATTTTTTTGAAGTGCATAGAAATTGCTGTTTAAGACGATTCGAATTTATTCAAAATCTCTCAAAAATTAAGCTTAATAGCCGGATTCCTATTTCTTCCCACCCAGGTAAACGAGCTTTTCCGGCTTTCTTTTTTCGGCAATGTAGACTTTGTCACGCAGTAATGACTCAGGTATAAATTCCAGCCGGGGAGTAACTCTCAGCCGCGACCTGAACAGCGAGGAAACCTTTTCTGCAAACAGGCCTGACTGAAGTTTGTC
Source organism: uncultured Cytophagales bacterium (assembly GCA_964559125.1). Taxonomy (GTDB): domain Bacteria; phylum Bacteroidota; class Bacteroidia; order Cytophagales; family Spirosomataceae; genus Ravibacter. The sequence goes on along the minus strand of CAZLGW010000013.1, from coordinate 15,944 downwards.
CGGTAAACGGATAGCCAGGTCATCGTTGCCATACTCATTGGGAGCAACCACCACCTGGTAAAGGTCTATTTCAGTGACCATATCCAGCACATCAAAAATAGCTGGAGGAAAAAGCGTAGTACCCTTGAATTTGATCATTTGCTGCTTCCTGCCCACGACCGGGCCGAGCCGGGGTGTATGGCGCCCTGAACAGGCATCGTAATGTATATTGCAAAGATCCCCGGTTTTATAGCGAAGCAGGGGCATCCCTTCCACACCGAGCGTAGTGACCACTACTTCACCGAGCCCGCCGTCGGCAACCGGCTGCCCCAGGTCGTCCACTACTTCCAGGATGAGCAGTTCGGGATTGAGATGTCCTCCCCTTCCGGCTTCACATTCTGTAAAGGCTGCGCCCATTTCTGTGGAAGCGTAGGTGGAATATAGTTTTACATTCCACTTTTCCGAAATCCGGCGGCCCAGTTCGTTGAACGAAAAGTCCGGGTTACGGATGGGCTCCCCGATGCAAAGAATGGACTTCACTGTGCCGGCACGGTAGTCGATCCCGTTTTCTTCGGCATACTCCAGCAGGCGTGGGATAAACGACGGGATAGCGATCAATACCGTGGAACCGAAACGTTGTATGGACTCCCATTGTAGAAAAGGAGCCCCGGGCCCGACCCTGACCATGCCTGCGCCAAGCTTACGGGCACCCATCCAATAGGCGAGGCCAGCCATAAACCGCCTGTCTATGGTTGTCATCAGTTGGTAAACATCGTCCGGCCCTCCCCCGGCCAGCCTGAAAGAAGCGGCTTCATTAACGGCGAGACGCTCGATGTCCGCATCGGTCAGGTAAAAAGCTACGGGATCGCTCAGCGTTCCCGAGGTAGTGACATAGTCGGCTATCCTGCTTTTCGGTACACAAAGGAAGTCCTCATTGTGAGCGGCCAGATCGTCTTTGATAGTAAAAGGAAGCTTCGCCAGGTCGCCGACCTGCCTGATATCTCCGGCCGCGATGCCGTGCTTTTCAAACATTTGCCGGTAAAACCGGGAATTTTGAGACACATAACGTATCAGCTCGCTAAGCTTGTTGCCTTGCCAGGCCAGGATCTCACTTAGGGAAGCCTGAGATAATTCACTCATTTTGAGGCTTTGGGTCGGGGCGGATAATAAACCTCAGGGATTGATCCTTGGTAAAATACGCCCATGCCCAGTTGTAAAGGGTTGCTAATCGGTTCCTGTAATTGATCAAACTCATCAAATGTACGAACAACCACATGAACCAGGCAATAAACCCTTTGAAATGCAGCTTGAATATATCGGCAACAGCCCTGTTGCGGCTGATGATTGCCATGGAGCCCTTGTCGAAATACCGGAATTCAGATAAAGACCGGCCGGATAATACGCTCTTAAAGTTATGCGCAAGGTTCTGGCCCTGCTGTATGGCAACCTGCGCTACCTGCGGATGACCTTGCGGAAAGCCGGGATCCCCGGTCGAAATGCAGGTATCGCCCATTGCATAGATATTCTCACTGCCGGTCAGCTTATTATAGCTGTCAACGATCATCCGGTTCCCTCGGCCGAATACTTCCGGCGGCAGACCCTCAAACCGGGTAGCCGTTACCCCTGCCGCCCAGATCACCGTCTTGGTTTCGATTGTTTCTCCATTTACAAAAGTGACGATCTCCCCGTCAAAATCCTTAACCTGCATATTGAGCTTCACCTCTACCCCTATCTTTACCAGATCCTCGTAGCTGTCGGCCTGCGATTTCCCGCTCATCGCCGCCAGTACTTTAGGCCCTCCGTCTACAAGGTAAATTTTTGCCCCTACTCCTTCAAACTCCGGGTACTCTTTAAGAATCACATTCTTCCTCATTTCCGCAAACATCCCCGAAAGCTCCACACCGGTAGGACCGGCACCGGCTACGACGACAGTCAGCAGCCTGCGCTTTTCCTCGGGATTTTCAATGACAGTGGCCCGTTCCATCCGCTGCAGCAGGACATTCCGCATCGAAACCGCGTCGTTGATGGTCTTCATCGGGATCGCGTGCTTCCGCACATTCTCCATCCCGAAATAGTTGGTCTCGGTACCGGTGGCAAATACCAGGTAATCGTAGGTCAGCTCCCCGTTTGAAAGTATCACCTTATTTTCGCCGGGAGACACCCTCAGGAATTCCGCCATACGATATGATATGTTGCGCTTTCCCCTGAACAATTTCCTGAAAGGATAGCTGATATTGGAGACTTCCAGGAAGCCGGTCGCTACCTGGTAAAGCAGCGGCGGGAAGAAGTTATAGTTATTCCTGTCGACGAGCGTTATATGAAAGCGAGTGTCACCTGCCAGCCTGTTAGCCAGGTTAACTCCTGCAAAGCCGCCGCCGATGATCACTATTTTTTTGGGATCCATAGTAATGCACAAAAATTAAAAATGTACAAATAATTACCCGACCGTAACCATTTTTAAACGCTATCAATCCATATTGTTTCAAAAAGGGTACAATCAGAGTTCTATTTATTTGAACAAAATAGAGTGGAAAAGGATTCACCGGTGCAAATGGCTCCCGGCTTTCTATTCATAAGAGGTCTTCGTATTTTTATATCTTTATGGCAGGGCAGGTTAGTAAACGCTCATAAAAAGATAAATAAGACAATTGGAAAGCACTCATGCCCGAACATCAAAATACCGAATACAAAAGCACCTGGCACGATGATTACCTGAAATGGGTATGCGGCTTTGCCAATGCGCAAGGCGGGGTAATTTTTATCGGTAAGGACGATAACGGCAATACTGTCGGGTTGGACGACTACAAAAAACTGATGGACGATATTCCCAATAAGATCCGCTACGCAATGAGAATTACCCCGGAAGTGAATTTACGCGAAGAAGCCGGAAAGCATTTTATTGAAATCGCTACTGTCTCCTATACTGTGCCTATTTCGTTGAGAGGAAGGTACTATTACCGGAGCGGAAGTACCAAGCAGGAGCTAACAGGGAACTCGCTCAACGAGTTTTTGCTTAAAAAATCGGGACGAACCTGGGATGATATGATTGAACCTAGAGCCACTTTTGATGATATTGATGAAGCTACTGTTGCAAAGTATTTGGTAATGGCAAAAGAAAAAGGCCGTTTACCCGAAGTGGGCGGTTTAACAACCCAACAGATTTTTGACAAGCTGCGCCTTACCGAAAACGGGCAATTGAAACGTGCGGCACTCGTTTTGTTCGGGAAAGCCCCCGCCAGCTTCTATCCGGGTATTTATGCCAGGATCGGGCGTTTCAGAAAAGATGATCTTGACCTGGTTTTCCAGGAAAGCGAAGAGGGAAATTTAATAAATTTGTATCAGGCGATTTTGGAACAAATCAATCACAAGTTTATCATCAAAAACATTGCGTTTGAGGGTATGCACCGGATTGAAACACCTGAGTATCCAATGGAAGCATTGCGCGAGGCAATTCTTAATGCTTTGGTCCATCGTACTTATATGGGCGTGCATACGCAGATTCGTGTATATGATGATAAGATTACGTTTTGGAATGATGGGAAACTGCCAAGCGATTTAACCCTGGAAGCGTTGAAGCAACCGCATTCATCTAAACCACGAAATTTAGTCATCGCGGATGTTTGCTTTAAAGGCGGTTTGATTGACGCCTGGGGACGCGGCACGGTTAAAATCATCGAATCGTGCAAAGAAGCAGGACTTCCCGAGCCCGAATTGACCGAACGCGACGGAGGCTTTTTGGTGACGATTTTCGGGAAGGGTTCGGGAAGGGTTCGGAAAGGATTCGGAAAGGATTCGGAAAGGAAGTGTCTGAGACGTTAAATCTAATAGAAAGTAATCCCGAATATACGGCCGAACAAATAGCAAAGCTCGTTGGTAAATCTTCACGAACGATAGAAAATCATATTGCCAGGTTAAAAAACGCGGGAATACTTGTCAGAAAGGGTGGGACATTCGGAGGCTATTGGGAAGTTAATATCAAAGAATAAATGATCTCAAGTTTGATGAATAAGTGTCGATATCGGATATATGTGGGGTTTATCTTCTGCCTGACTCTGGCATGCAGACAAGAAATGCCCGAAGACGTTCAACTTGCCTACGAACAACTCCCAGTCAAAATAGACTACAATATCCACGTCAAGCCTATTCTTTCCGACAAGTGCTTCTCCTGCCACGGGCCGGATAAGGCTAAGCAAAAGGCCGGTCTGAGATTGGATATTGCCGAAAACGCATACGCAGAGCTGCCCGAGAATCCCGGCAAATTTGCCATAAAACCCGGGAAACCGGGAAAGAGTGAATTTTTCCATCGTATTCTGTCAACTGACCCCGATTACTTAATGCCTACACCGGAGTCGCACCTGGCCCTGTCGCCCCGTGAAAAGGCTATCCTTATCAGGTGGATCGAAGACGGAGCGGAGTACAAGCCTCACTGGGCGTTTACGGAGATACAGAACTCTCGTCCTCCCTCGCTCCGTCGGAAAGGCCTGGCCATAAACGCTATCGACCATTTTATACTGGAAAAACTCGACGAAGCTAACCTCGCTCCCGCCCCTGCAGCTCCACGGGAAATACTGCTGCGGAGGCTTTCGCTCGACCTCACAGGACTCCCGCCTACGCTCTCCGAAATAGACAGCTTTCTTGCCGACAGCTCTGAAAATGCTTATGAAAAACAGGTAGACCGGCTGCTGGAATCCCCGCATTACGGCGAAAAAATGGCCTCAGACTGGCTGGATCTCGCCCGGTTCGCAGATTCGCACGGGTACACGGTCGACCGTCTCCGCGATATGTCGCCTTACAGGGACTGGGTGATCGGCGCCCTCAACCGGAATATGCCTTACGACAGGTTCCTGCACGAACAGCTCGCAGGCGATCTGATGCCTCATCCGACCCGGGACATGATCATCGCTACGGCTTTTAACCGCAACCACCAACAAAATATGGAAGGCGGCATCATTGAAGAGGAATTCCAGACCGAATATGTCGTCGACAGGGTCAATACTTTCGGCGACGCCATGCTCGGGATCTCGCTGAGCTGTGCCAAATGCCACGACCATAAATACGATCCAGTTACCCAGAAAAACTATTTCGAGCTTTACAGCTTTTTCAACAATGTCAGGGAAGCCGGGCAGATTTCGTGGGATGACGCACTCCCCGCGCCGACGCTCCTGCTTCCCACCAGCTCCCAGGAAGCATCTCTGAAGGAAATTAAAAACCGGATCGCCGGACTGGAAAGCCGGCTCAAAGAAGAAGCCGGCAGGCAGGACGAGCTTTTCTCGGCCTGGCTTAGGGATAAACGCCATATTCAGCTTGGTAAGGAAAAAATCCCTCTCAGCGGTCTCCAGGCTTTTTTCGATTTCGACTCAAAACATCTGGGCAGCCGGATCGGGAAAAAGACTGCCGGTACACTCAAATACAACGGAGGGCCCGTGAAAACTCCTCCGGTCTTTTCGCAGGAAGAGAACGGCATGGCGCTCCGGATGGACGGCGACACCTACCTGGACTTCGGTGATGTGGGCGTCTTCCGGAAATCCCAGCCTTTTTCAGTAGGCATCCGTGTCCTGATCCCTAAAGATTTGAATGAAGGGGTCATTTTCCATAAAAGCGATTTTGAACGGCTCTACAATTTCAGGGGATACCACCTTTACCTGAAAGACGGGAAACTGGAAGCCAACCTGGCCTATGTAGCCCCTTCCAATGCCATTACCAGGGTCTCAGAGATAAAAGCCCCCACCGAAAAATGGATCCATCTCACGATGACCTACGACGGTTCTTCGCGGGCGGAAGGGCTCCGTTTATATATGGATGGCGAACCGCTGGCTATGCATACCGAAATCGATCAGTTGACAAAAGATATTATTTTCTCCAGGAAAGTCGAGCCGGGACTGCAAATTGGCGGCTGGGGGCGCGGCCTGGGCTTCAAAAACGGCCTGGTCGACGACATCGCCGTTTACGACAGGGAGCTGACCTCATTTGAGATAATGGTGCTAAGCGGAAAGGCCGAATGGAACGGTATCATCAACACCCCGGCTGCCGACTTATCTGGGTTGCGGCTATCCCGGCTCAGGGACTATTACCTTAGCGCCGTATCGGGCGACATGCGCGACATACGGAAAGAACTCACCCGCTGGCGTGCTACGCTCGCCGATTCGATGCAGCACATCAAAGAGCTTATGGTGATGCAGGAATATCCAAAACCCAGGCAAGCCTATATCCTGCAAAGAGGAGAATATGCCAATAAGGGCGAAGAGGTTTATCCCAATACCCCCGCGGCAATTCTCCCCTACCCGGAAGATCTCCCCAAAAACCGGCTCGGACTGGCTCAATGGCTTACCTCAGATAAAAATCCGCTGACTGCGCGTGTGGCCGTTAACCGGTACTGGCAGATTTTTTTCGGCACCGGGCTTGTCAAAACATCGGAGGACTTTGGCAACCAGGGAGAAATGCCCAGCCATCCGGAACTGCTGGACTGGCTGGCATTTGAGTTTCGCAGATCAGGCTGGAATGTAAAACACCTTCACAAGCTTATGGTTATGTCGGCCACTTACCGGCAGGATTCCCGCGCTACCAGAGAGCTGCGTGATAAAGATCCGGATAACCGGCTGCTGGCCAGGGGGCCTTCCGGGAGACTATCTGCTGAAATGATCAGGGATAATGCACTGATGGCCAGCGGACTACTCAATAAAAAAATAGGCGGTCCCAGCATAAAGCCCTACCAGCCGGAAGGACTGTGGGAAATCAACAGTGCGCGTTACCAGCAGGACAGCGGAGAAAATGTCTACCGGCGAAGCTTATATATCCTGGCCAAACGCTCGGTACCCAACCCTACCCTTTCTTCTTTCGACGCAACCGACCGGAGCTACTGCGTTGTGAGGCGCCAGCAGACCAACACCCCCCTGCAGGCGCTCGTCACGCTCAACGACCCGACATTCATCGAAGCTGCCAGGAAAATCGGAGATTATATGGCACAGTCTGCAGACGACCGGGAGGCTATAGCAGAAGCCTACCGCCGGTCAACCGGCAGAACACCTGCAGAAAAAGAGGTGGATCTGCTCCTCAGTCTTTATGAGTCTGAATATAGCAGGATGAAGAAAACACCCCAAAAAGCTGCCGGCTGGCTTCATACCGGGCAATACAGGACAGACCAAACGGCAGATCTTTCCAGGGTAGCCGCATTTTCGGTCGTAGCCAGCACCATACTCAATTCCGACGCAACCCTCACCAAGCGATAAGATGCATCATCACGACGAACCATTCAGGCTCCACTCCCCGGAATTCAATTCGCTCCATGAAAAGCTCGACAGGAGGAATTTTCTCGTGAAAACATCTCTCGGGCTGGGAGCGCTTACGCTCGGTTCTTTGCTAGGCTGTGACCGCGCGGGGAACAAAGCTGCTTTTCAAAGTGTGGAAGACGGGGCGAATTTTGAGGAAGAAGTGCTCAGGGCGTTACCGCATCTTGCCCCGAAAGCGAAAAGGGTCGTTTATCTTTTTATGAGCGGGGGACCTTCGCAGTTCGAGACGTTTGACTACAAACCCAAGCTGATCGACCTGTTCGGACAGCAGCTTCCCGATTCTGTCAGGCAGGGTCAGCGGCTTACCGGCATGAGCGCCAACCAGAGCTCCCTGCCCGTAGCACCGTCGGCCTTCAGGTTCAACCGGCATGGCGCTGCAGGCGCCTGGGTAAGCGAGTTGCTGCCCTACACTGCCAGTGTTGTTGATGATCTGTGTATCGTAAAATCTCTTTACTCGGAAGCTATCAATCACGATCCGGCAATCACTTTCCTGCAAACCGGCAACCAGCTTCCCGGACGCCCTTCTATCGGCTCATGGGTGAGCTACGGCCTTGGCTCCATGAATGAAAACCTCCCGGCTTTTATCGTGCTCGTATCGAAAAATGCACCGAAAGACCAGCCTCTGTACGCCCGGCTATGGGGCAATGGCTTTCTGCCGTCAAAATACCAGGGAGTTCAGTTCCGGTCGGGGAAAGACCCTGTATTATTCCTCAACAACCCCGAAGGATACGACGGCGAAGACCGGGCCGAAATGCTGGATTATCTCACGCGGATCAACCGTATCCAGAACGAACCCTACGGAGACCCGGAAGTTGAGGCGCGCATTGCCCAATATGAAATGGCATACCGGATGCAGACTTCCGTGCCCGAGGTACTGGACATAACGGACGAGCCCGACGAGGTCTTCGATCTTTACGGACCCGACAGCCGCAATGCCGGTACCTATGCCGCCAATTGCCTTCTGGCGCGTAAGCTCCTTGAGAAGGACGTCAAGTTCGTACAGCTCTACCACCAGGGTTGGGATAACCACGACCAGTTGCCTAAGGGAATTGTAAGGCAATGCAAAGATATCGACCAGCCTACCGCCGCCCTGATCATGGACCTGAAACGCAGGGGACTGCTCGATGATACACTCGTTGTCTGGGGCGGAGAATTCGGCCGCACCGTTTACTCCCAGGGCCAGCTATCACCCGGCAACTACGGTCGCGATCACCATCCGCGCTGCTTTACCATGTGGATGTCAGGAGCGGGTGTCAAACCAGGTTTTTCCTTCGGCGAAACAGACGATTTTTCATATAATATCGTTAAAGATCCGGTCCATGTGCATGATTTTCACGCAACCCTTATGCATTTACTGGGTGTAGATCACGAAAAACTGGTTTACAGGTTCCAGGGACGTCGTTTCCGTCTGACGGATGTGCACGGCAAGGTAGTAGAATCAATACTGGCCTGATACATCCGGTGCTATCTTTGCTAAAAACGTAACGTATCAAACCTTTTTACTAATTTTGCCGTTGCCATCTTATAAAACTTACCTATGTACAATTCTCGTTTCATTGTAATTGCCATTGTCGCCATTATACTTGAATCGTGCAAAACAACGCCTCCCGCTGTCACCACTACCCCGGATCCGGTTCCGGCCCAAGAGCCTGTTCTGATCACACTGGGTGATAAATCCTATACTACCAGAGACTTTTCTGCATCTTTTGAGAAGAACAAATATTCCCTGAATGCCGAAAAACCGCTGAGTCCCCAGGAATACCTCGAGCTCTTTACCAATATGAAGCTCAAGGTGCTGGCTGCCCAGAAAGAAGGCGGTGATACTACCGAGAATTTCCGGGACGAAATTTCATCCTACCGCGAAATCCTGTCCCAGAACTTTCTGAATGACAAGGATCTTGTCGAGCAATTTGCCAGGGAGGCTTACGAAAGGTCAAAAACCGAAGTGCACGCTTCCCATATATTGATCCGTGTTTCGGAGCTCGCCTCTCCGGCTGACACGCTCAAAGCCTATGAAACAGCACGGAAGATATGGACACAGCTTCGCGATGGAGCCGATTTCGGAGAGCTTGCGCAGAAGTCTTCGCAGGACCCCAGCGCAAAGTCAAACAAAGGCGACCTGGGCAGCTTCACCGTTTTCCAGATGGTTTACCCCTTTGAGACTGCAGCCTATCATACGCCGGTCGGACAATTTTCGGAACCTTTCAGGAGCATTCACGGGTATCATATTATAAAGGTACACGACCGAAGACCGAACCGGGGAAAAATCCAGGTAGCACACTGTATGGTACCTTCTTCGGAAAAAGACGCTTCCGAACAGCGGAAGGCGGCCAAAAATAAAATAGACCAGGCCTATAACCTCCTTAAATCAGGTGAAAGCTGGGATTCGGTGGTAAAGAACTTTTCAGAAGATCAGCGTTCGGTGCAAAACCAGGGCCTGCTTCCCGCTTTCGGGATCGGAACCATGGTAAAACCTTTTGAAGACGCTGCTTTCGTACTGAACAAGCCCGGAGACTATTCGGAGCCGGTACAGACCCCTTACGGCTGGCATATCATAAAACTGGTTAAGAAGATCCCGGCAGAGAGCTATGAGGAGGCTGCGCCGGCGCTACGCCAGAAAGTAACCCAGGACTCCCGTGGAAAGCTCATCGACAAAATAAACCAGCAGAAAACACGCGCGCGATATCCCGTCACAGAGAACCTGGATGTGCTGCAAAGGATAGGCACTCTGGCCGACAGCACTTTACTGAAGGCCCGCTGGACCATCCCCGCGCCGGTTCCACAGGAAATTTCGGACGCCCATCTTTTTGTATTGAGCAGGAAAGCCTATACAGGCGGAGAATTTCTTGGTTTCCTCAAAAACAAGCAAAGGCCATTACCTCCGGGCTCCTCTGTCGACGTTGCTTTGCGGCGGTACTATAACGATTTTGTCAATGAAAAGCTGGCCCTGCACGCAAAGAGCCAGCTGGAAAAAGATCAGCCGGAATTCCAGCAACTGATGCAGGAAATTACAGACGGCGTACTTCTTTCCAACATGATGGAAAAGTATGTCTGGGGAAAATCCCTGACCGATTCCCTGGGGCAAAGGCAGATTTTTGAAAGCAACCGGAATAAGTACCAATATCCGGAAAGGGCCTTGGCAACGCTCGCTGTTACACAGGACACAGCCTTGCTGAGCCGCTGCAGAAGAATGCTCTCCGGCTACCCTTACAGCCTTGAGCTAAAGGGAGAAGACCTGTTTTTTGAAGACAATGAGACTACTCTCAACGATGAAGCTATCAGGAAATTAAGAAGGATAGTAACCGCTATGGGCGCCAATCCGCAATATATTGTGGAAATAAACGCTCACCGCCATGAGAAAGAAAGCGGCGGAGTCAGTGATTCACGCCTCAATAATGTAGTAAGCTTCCTGAAAGACAACGAGGTATCACTAAACAGGATAGTGGAAAAAAACCATGATGCGCTGAAAAATACATCAGATGCGGCTACAAACAGGAAAGTTACCTTCATATATTATTCTACCTCCGCGCAGGATGTCGCCAGGGTATTGAACAACAACCTTCCCGGAGGAGAAGAAGTAACAGTCAGGGACGGCTACATTACAAAAGACGACCCGTTGCTTAGCGGGCTCGAATGGAAAACCGGGGAACAGCTCCGTGCAACCTCCGGGGATAAAAAATGGATCTATATAAAAGAAACCCAGGCGCCCCGTCTCAAAACGTTTGAAGAAGCGCGGGGAGCTGTGATTAATGATTATCAGCGGGTACTCGAACAGCAATGGCTCGAAAAACTGAAGAAAGAATATCCGGCCACAGTCAACAAAAACGAGCTAAGCAAAGTAAAGTAAGAAGGCACAAGTTATCAAATCTGAAAATTATCATGTCGTTTAATTCTCTGTTCCGGCTTTTTAAACTCAAATTCATTATTCCCGCACTAATATTTTTTGCCGGGACGGCCGAACTGTCTGCTCAGGGCCAGCCGATCAGTATCGACAAGATCGTAGCAAGGGTCGACAACTATTATATTCTGAATTCGGAAGTAGAGGAAATGTACCAGGGCTACCTCCAGCAGAATCAGAATGATGTAGACAAATGTGACCTTCTCGAATCTCTTATTATTAACAAGATGCTTCTGGCAAAAGCCGAGATCGATTCGGTAGAGGTGGAAGAGAAAGATATCGATGCCCAGTTGAACGGCAGGATGAACATGATGATCCAGCGGTTCGGATCTGAGCAAAACCTGGTTGAGGCTTATGGCAAGAGCATCGATGCTTTAAAATCGGAACTGCGGCAACAGCTTAAAGAGCAGCTTACCGTGGAGACCATGCAGCAGAAAATAGCGGGAGACGTAAAAATTACCCCGAAAGAAGTAAGGAAATTCTTTAACAGCATCCCTAAAGACAGCCTCCCTTTCATACCTGCTGAAGTTGAGGTAGGGCATATCGTAAGATTGGGTACCGTGACGCAGGAACAGAAGCAAAAGCTGCGAAACCAGCTTCTCGAATACAAGAAACGTGTTGAGCAAGGTGAGGATTTTGCCATCCTTGCCCAGATCCACTCAGACGATGTCGGGTCGGCTAAAGTAGGTGGTGACCTTGGCTTTGCCGGGCGGGGGGCCATGGTGCCCGAATTCGAAGGTGCCGCCCTGGCGCTGAAAGTCAATGAGATTTCCGAACCGGTTGAAAGTAAGTTCGGGTTTCACCTCATCCAGCTCCTGCAGACCCGAGGAGCTGAATACAGGGCCCGTCATATTCTGTTGCGACCCGATTACAATGAGGGTACTGACATTTCTGACGCCAGCCGTTTCCTGGATAGCCTCAGAACCCTTATACAGTCCGATTCTCTTTCGTTTGCAAAAGCAGCCAAGGAGCATTCACAGGATGAGATGACAGCCGAAATGGGCGGGCTGCTGCAGGACATGCAGACGCAGACCAGTTATCTTGCTCTCGACGCCAGCATGGACCCTGTCCTCTATTTTGCCCTCGATTCAATGCAGGTAGACCAGATCAGCAGACCGCTTGTTTATCGTACCGATGAGGGGCAATCGGCGATGCGTATCATCTGGTATAAAAGCAAAAAAGAACCTCACGTAGCCAACCTGAAGGACGACTACGAAAAGATTTCCAATATCGTGCTCTCCAACAAAAAGAACACGGCCCTGGAAAAATGGTTTGCCAAAGCACAGGGCGACGTGTTTATCAGGGTTGAGCCTGAATTCGGCACCTGCAAAATACTGGCAGATCTGGCAATGGTAGAGCAGTGACGCCGGACGATAATCCTGGCCCCGTCGCATCCTACTTTCCACGCTTCAACGTGATCACCGCGATTTCGGGCCAGATCCCGATCCTGCCTTTCAATCCAAGGAAACCAAAACCGCGGTTGACGTACAGGTACTTCCCATCACGATTATACAGCCCTGCCCACTGCCTGTAAACATATTGGATAGGGCTCCATTTCAGCCCGAACAGCTCAATACCAAACTGCATCCCGTGCGTGTGTCCCGACAAGGTAAGATGCACATGCTGTTGATGATCCAGCACCACTCCTTCCCAATGCGATGGATCGTGCGACATCAGGATCTTAAAGGCATTGTCAGGAATCCCGTCTACGGCTTTCTGTAGGTCGCCATACCGGTGGAAGCCGCCTTTACCCCAGTTTTCCACGCCCAGCAGGGTGATATGCTGTCCATCCTTCCGGAGGGTGATGGCCTCGTTGAGCATCAGGCGGAAGCCGATCTCGCCATGCACGCGTTTCAGGCGGTCAAGGTTAGATCGTTTGGCCTCGGGGCTTTCCCACCGGATGTAGTCGCCGTAGTCATGATTACCCAATACAGAATACTTCCCCAGCGGCGCCTTCAGCCGGGCAAAGGCCGGTATCCATCGCTCCATTTCAGAAGCCTCATTATTGACCAGGTCTCCGGTAAACAGGATCACGTCGCTGTTTTGGGCATTCACGAGGTCAAGACCTTTCTGTACCCCTTTCGGCTCGCTGAAGCTCCCGGAGTGTATATCAGAAAGCTGAGTGATGGTAAAGCCGTCAAACGCCTCGGGCAGGTCGGGAAAATGAATGGTTTCCCGCCTTACCCTGTAGAAGTGCCTGCCGCGCGTCAGGCCGAAAAAAACAACCAGCAAAAACACCCCTGACAACACCAGCGCCACTTCGCTTATGTAGACATTCCTGGGCGGAAAGCCACGGAACAGCCGGAAGATATCCTCCGCCAGCAACACCGGCGCCGAAAACAGCTTGGGAACGAATACGACCAGCATCGCCCCCATCAGTAAGGCCATAAAACGCTGTACTTTACTACCCCTCCTGGGTATAAAGGCTACGAATAGCATACTCAGTATCAGAAAAATATCGATCAGCCAGTAGCCGGTATGCACCAGCGGGCTGGAAGTAACGGTCGCAACCGCCTGGAAAAAATAAATATCGCTTATTAAGAAAAGCAAGAGAATTAAAAGAAGTCTCGCAGCCATATCAATCGAACGCTTTTACTAGAGTAGACGAATGGTAAACAAAATGACTTTAAAAATAATTACGCGTTGTCCTCAATATTACAACTAATCCGCCCGCCGGAAGGTCTTATTCTTTGAGCGGCCGACCCAATATGACACAACTAACAAATAAAGAATATGAGAAAGCTTTTATTCGTTGTTATCGTTGCCTTCGCTACTTCCTGTCAGAAAGGCGATATCAACCCTGAAAGCGTTGATTTTGGAAAATTCACAATGAAAATCCCCGGTAAATGGAAAGTGACAAGGCTACAGGGATATGACTCGAATATCTGGGAGATCAGGATAAACGGCAAAGAAAGATTATCTATCGATCACGGCTGGTATTCCAGCCGACTGGACGTTGATCCCGCCGCATACCATATCGATTTTGTCACTATCGATAATAAAAGGGCTAAGATTGTAACCCCAAAAGACTTCGGGCCGGGGACTACCGGAGTATATTTTGATAGTCTGGATGCCGGCAAGATGAATAGATTTCTAATGAGCGGAACCGGCCTGAGTTTAAAGAATCAGAAGCGGTTTCTGAACGTTGTGGAGACTTTGAAGTTTAAGGATTAGGGTATTCCAATTCCGGATTTCTTCTACTCCAGGCTTTCTAAAAGCGCTTTCAGTTCACTGGCAGGCAAATCAGCCTTAACCTGTTTATCGAAAATGGTTAAAAGTATGACTTCTTTATCGTCAATTACAACGTAGGTAATAATTCTTGCTCCGCCACTTTTTCCTTTTCCCTTTACTTTTTATGGAAAGCCTTATTTTATAGCAATTGTGGCCCAGCGATACCCTAAGTGTTGGATTCTCGGCCAACTGTCTTCCGAGTTCAGCCAGTTCTGATTTCAGCGAAGCATACTTTTTTTACAACGGTTTAGCATCGCGTTCAAAGCTCCTGGCGACTCTGACACTAAACATCTGCCAAAAATTCCGAAAGAGTATTCAGTTTTATTTTACCCTCCTTGTGAAGCTTTACGTCCTGGAGCCCCTCTCTCACGCGTGCCTTCAGCTCATCATGAGACATTACTTCGTTATCTTCGAGAATGAGCGACACCAGTCGGGCTTTATCGCGGGGAGATAGCTGCTTTACCAGATCCGCCATTTGATCAAGTGTGAGTTGTATACTTGTACTGAGTTTCAATATAGTCTCCATAGCGCGTCCGATTTTGGTTCAGGTACGACTAACATTAGCTGGATTGATAACAAAGCTACAAAAATTATAACGTTATTTCAGTTAGGTATTGGTGTTACTTTTCCGGAAATCCACAGTTTGAGTTCTTACGAATTACTTCGTCGTGCACCTCCTTCGCAATCATTTACTACGACTTTCAGGTGCACACCCGTATGCGAACCAGAACACGCTATCAGATCTGCCGGCGTCCCCTCAAACACACCCTCTCCTCCTTGTAGCGCCTGCCCTCGCATACTTCACAAGGCGTTTTCACCCCTTCGAGGAAAGCGCAGGTCGATATTTTTCAGGTTGTTTTCCCGCGCACCGCGGATTTCGATGTATTCTGGGTTCATAGCCGGGATGTGAGTTTTTTAAGGGGGCGCAAATGGTAATCATACATCAGGATACTTAAGGGGAGGATTACCTAAAAAAGCTGTGATGATTGATACGGAATAAGTATATTTCTCACAGCTGCAAGCGCTAAAACACCAGTATAAAATATCATGCAACTTTCTCTTGACTTTGAAAATACCAGGTGGCCTGATCACGCAGCCTTCCCTCTTAATAAAAAAAAGGGAAACGCGACGGTGGAGGATCTGATTAGAAAGAACTTATATAACGAAAGAAACATCGGAAGATATTGAAGTTGCAAAGAAAATTGGCGACCTGGCGTCAGGCTTAAAGGGTGTTACCTACCTAACGGCCTTTAAAAAGCCAAACTTCGAAATGACAAGCGAGGAGAGTATCAGGGGGTATATAAATAAGCGTATCAGTGCAGCAAGAGCTTTGTCCATTTACATGATCCGCTCTGCACTTCGATCTTCACATGTAGCGGTGGTGGAGCACATTGAGGGGACTAAGGCTGCTATGTATTTCTTCGATTTCGAAGGGAAGGCGACCGAAACAGGGAATAAAATATATAGCATTCGTGAGTTGATCACGAGAAACAAGTGAAATACTCCCGTTAAACTGGACAGCTACTAAAATTCGTAACTTAGTAGTTGAT
>CAZLGW010000012.1:0-143922 GCA_964559125.1 uncultured Cytophagales bacterium | reverse complement strand
CCAGCCCGCCCAGGACAAAAAGCCCGGTGATCATCAGGAGCAGCGGATAATTAAAACGTAGGAGCGGATGATGAAGCCCGTCAGGCAAAGTAGAAAAACCGGCATTGCAAAATGCGGAAATCGCATGGAAAATCGCAAAAAAAAGACGCTCTCCATTATGGCTGAACAGTTCGGGCTCTACCGTAAAATAGATTACCGCCGCACCGATGGCTTCAAAAAGCAGGGTAGCCAGAATGATCTTGTAAAGGGTTTTAATGACAGAGCTGACTTTATTTTCTCCTATAAGCTGGGTGTACAGCAATTGGTTTTTATAGGAGAACCCCCCGGAAAAAAAATAGCCGAAAAATCCGGTGAAGGTCATCATACCCAATCCCCCTAATTGTACCAGCAGTATTAAAATCGTCTGTCCGTAAGCAGTCAGGTCGGTTGGAACATCAACCACCGATAGCCCTGTGATGCATACTGCACTGGTTGACATAAAAAGGGCATCCACGAAGTTCAGGCCTGCACCGGTCGTAGAACGGGGCAGCAGCAAAAGAATGGTCCCGGCAAGGATTAGGGCCAGAAAACTGAGCACAAAGAGCAGGGTCGGGTTGAAGTAGTATTGATCAAAGAAAAGAGTGGTTTTGGAAAATTCAATGATTGTCACACCGAAAAAGCCCACATACATCCATTCCGCGGGGACTATATGAAACTCCCCGATTGAGAAATCTGTCGTATTCAGCAGTGATATCGTGCAGAAGTAAAGGAACAGAAAGAGCTCGCTATAGCCGGAAATCTTCGTGAAATTTTTCTTCCCGACCGACAGCAAGAGCTTGATTCCCAATAAAAATGTATAGGTAGTAAAAACGTATCCGCAGAGCTTTTCAAAGAACACCTCCTGCGAATGATCTGTATTGAATCCGCTATGTACCAGGATCGCTATTGAAACTACCACGCCCAAGTAGAGCAGTACCTTATCGATGCGTTGTTTTAGTAGGTATTTCTTTTTATTTACCCCCATAACTCCATGATTCGGCAAACGGCCGGCTTAGTATGGATGCCTCACAGAACTTTAAATAACACTGGCAACAGCGGCTGCGAATATCGGTATTTAATCTAAAAATTAGTCAAACAGACAGGTTTTTCAAGGTTTAACCAAACCGATCCCTAATTTTGTGCGCATGGTAAAACTGATCAATCTCAAATCTTTCAAAGAGTTTCTTAAGTCTGGTTCGGTAGGGGGAATTATATTGTTGTGCTGTGTTTTAATCTCTCTTTCTATTGCAAATTCGAGTCTTGGTCCGGCATTTGAAAGCCTGCTGGGTACTGAAATCGGCAGAGACTTCGGCTCTGTACATTTGCGATATCCGGTTTTGCTATGGATCAACGATGGGCTGATGGCCATCTTTTTCCTGCTGGTAGGGCTTGAGATTAAAAGAGAGCTGGTAGAAGGAGAGCTTTCCACGCCTGCCAAAGCGATACTACCGATAGTGGCAGCAATAGGCGGTGTCGCTGCTCCCGCGCTGATCTACCATTTTTTTAATTCAGGTACGGAAACTTCGGGTGGTTGGGGGATCCCGATGGCAACCGATATCGCTTTTGCCCTGGCTATCATCACATTGTTAGGAAAGAAAGTGCCTGTCTCACTGAAGATTTTCCTGGCAGCCCTGGCCATTGCCGATGACCTGATGGCGATCCTGGTCATCGCAGTGTTTTATACATCTGAGCTGCATGTCAATTACCTGCTCTACGCGCTTGGAGCGCTGGCCTTGCCGGTGATATTCAACCGGATGGGTGTGAAAAAGCTGGCATTTTATCTCGTTCCGGGAATGTTTGCCTGGTATTTCGTGCACCATTCAGGGATTCATGCGACGATTGCCGGCGTGCTCACCGCTATGACGCTCCCTACTACCACCGACGATACGGAATCGCCGCTGGAAAAGCTGGAGCACATCCTGGTCAACCCGGTGAATTTTATCATCATGCCGCTCTTTGCCCTGGCCAATACCAACATCGCCCTGGAAGCGGGTATGGTAGAAGGCCTGTTTACACCGTTAGGGCTGGGTATCGTCCTGGGTCTGTTCCTCGGCAAGCCGATCGGCATTTCACTCGCTACCTGGATTTCCGTAAAATCAGGGCTATGCCAATTACCGGCTAAAGCCTCCTGGGGACATATAATCGGGGTCGGGATGCTGGGAGGGATAGGATTTACAATGTCGATCTTTATTGCCATGCTGTCGTTTGCCGATATCCCACATTATTCATCGGAGGCCAAATTTGCCGTGTTGATCGCTTCTTTGTTGTCGGGTATCCTTGGTTCGGCATTATTGACTATTACAGGTAGCCGCTCTCTTAAAGAAAATTAATTTTGGAATTTTGTCCTTTAAAGGACATGCTTGCTAATTATTATGTATGAAGCCTATCATTTTAGTTCCGACCGATTTTTCTGAAAACGCACTGCTGGCAGCCCGCTTTGCTATTGGCCTGGCCGCTCGATCGCATGCGGAAGTCTTTTTTCTACATACATTCACGTGGCTGCGCTCTGCTTTTCAGGGTGAGCATGAAAATGAAGTCAACCGTAAAGAGGCTGAACAAAACGCCGGAGAGGAGATGGACAACTTCCTGGCAAACTTTACCGGAGAATCAAAAATGCCGGAAACGTTCTTAGCGGAAGGGCACCTGCCGGATGCTATCGACCGTTTCCTGTCCGGGTCAAATGTAAGGCTGGTCGTAATGGGTACTACCGGCGCATCAGGGTTAAAATATCATGTACTGGGAAGTAACACCTTTGAGGTCGCCAAGCATCTGAAGGGTGTGCCGCTGGTGGTCGTACCACCTGATGTCTCGCGTTTCGGCTTCGAAAAAGTGGCGTTTTTTACCGATTTTAATCCAGGCGATTTGCAAACTATTGCTTCCTTAAGAACAGCACTCCCTTCTTTACCTGGCGTAATTCAACTTATTCATTTCGGAAAACCAGACAATCGGGTAAATGAGGAAGCAAAGCTCGCTGAGTGGGCTCAAACCTTAAAAAATAAAACCGGGATATCACAGATTTCCTGGTCGTGGGTGGAAGGAGAGGAAGGCGTGGAAGCCATCCGGAAGCTGGATGAGAATTTTGATCTATTGATGCTGACGCAGGTTGAACGGGGATTTTTCGAAAAGCTGTTTTCAAAGAGCATGGCTAAAGAGCTGATCCATCGGTCCCCAATACCGGTCTTTCTGATCAATCCGATGCCCGAACATTGATACACTTTTATAATAAGATACCTTCTTTATGCTTGACCTCGCTACCGCCTTAAATGACCTGATCTGGAGTAATGCGCTGATTGCTCTTTGCGCAGGTGCCGGAATTTATTTTTCAGTAAAGACCCGGTTTCTGCAAGTGCGTTACCTGAAGGATATGATCCGCCTGTTGTTTACAGATTCCGCTTCCGGTAAGGGAGTGTCTTCCTTCCAGGCATTTTCCATTGCCATTTCCGGCAGGGTAGGGACGGGAAATATAGCCGGTGTGGCTACTGCCATTGCGATGGGAGGACCGGGCGCAGTATTCTGGATGTGGGCAATTGCGTTCCTGGGAGCGGCTTCGGCCTTTATAGAAGCAACGCTCGGCCAGATCTATAAAGTTGACAGGGACGGCCAGTACAGGGGCGGCCCGGCTTTTTATATCGAGAAGGGGCTCGGGCTGAAGTGGTATGCCGCCCTGTTTGCGATAGTAACTGTTTTCAGCACCGCCTTTTTTCTGCCCGGTGTTCAGAGCAATAGCATTGCCTCCAGCATGCAGCACGCCTTCGATATCCCGGTAGAGATTACCGGCGTTGCGGTATCAATCCTGCTGGCTGCCATTATATTCGGTGGGGTCCGCAGGATCGGAAGAGTTGCGGAACTGATCGTGCCTTTTATGGCCGGCGCGTATATATTGATGGCGTTGGTTATTGTAGCGCTCAATTTCAGGCAGATCCCCGATGTTTTCGCACTCATTTTCCGGTCCGCTTTCGGGCAGGAGCCGGCCCTTGCCGGGATTTTCGGGTCGGCCGTTACCTGGGGCATAAAAAGGGGAATATACAGCAACGAAGCGGGACAGGGGACAGCCCCGCACGCGGCCGCAGCCGCAGAAGTGAGCCATCCCGTCAAGCAAGGACTGGTACAGGCATTTTCGGTCTATGTGGATACCTTGTTCGTTTGCACGGCCACGGCATTGATCATACTTTTTACCGGACAGTTCAATGTGGTCAATCCCGCAGGCGGCTTTTATATCGGCAATGTTCCCGACCTGGCGGCCGGATCTGGCTTTACCCAGGCGGCAGTCAGCCGGCATTTTCCCGCCATCGGCGACGGTTTCGTGGCTTGTGCGTTGCTGCTCTTTGCCTTTACGACGATCATGGCCTATTACTACATTGCAGAAACCAATCTGAGCTATCTATTGAAAGGCAAGAAGAATAAGATTTTCCTGTGGATTCTAAGAGGGTTGATCCTGTTCGCTACTTTCTATGGAACCATTAAAACGGCAGACCTGGCCTGGACGCTCGGAGACATAGGAGTAGGTTTGATGGCCTGGCTCAATGTCATCGCGATCATCCTGCTTAAGGAGCCAGCTTTGAAGGCGCTGAAGGATTATCACCTGCAGAGGGAAAAAGGAGAAAACCCGGTTTTCGATCCGGAAGCTTTGGGTATTTCAGATACAAAAGTCTGGAATAAGTGACCGGTACCAGGCACGACCTGATAGGTATGTTTATGATAACTCACTTTTTCCGTACAAACAGGGCTACGATGGCAGAGGTCACCAATCCCATTCCCAGCGCCCAAAGTAACCCTTGCACGATATAATCTTGCATGGTAAAGTAATTTTCCGCTGCTTCCTGCGTCATCTGCCCTTCTCTCACCATGTACTCAATAGCATTGGGGAAATACTCCGGTGTAATGATAGTAGAAGTGATGTACTGGGTCAAGGGGCTCAGGATAGCGACGAACACTGATATGATCAGTCCTGAAATGAAACCCTGCCTATAGGTCATCGACCCATGGTAGAAGTTCTTTCGCTTGTCCAGCAGCGCGAAGACATAGACGGCAATGGCGGGGATAGCAAACGGGAACGAATAGTTCGCATGCTTGTCGATATGCTCATCGTGGAACCCGGCCAGCTTTTCTCCGAACATCCACAGCAGACCAACAACGGCAAAGATGACAGCCCATTTGATTTCGAAGCGTAAATTTTTCATAGTCGTCGTTTTAACCAGCCTGTCCGGCCGATGAAATCAAAGTTAATAATTTGTCCTAAACAATTGATAAACAAAAGGTTTACCTGATATACTATCTTTGTAAAGACAAAAGTGCAGAGCTATGGCAGTAGAACTGGTAAACTGGGTGGAAATCCCGGTGCATAACATGGAGCGGGCAAAAACCTTCAATGAGGCAGTTTTCAGATTCAGGATCGTCGATCTGGAGGTTGGAGATGAAACTTACCCCTGTTTTCCCAACAAAAAAGGTGAAGGGTTCAGCGGCGCTTTGGTACAGTATGACTTTACCCAACCGGGTAGACAGGGGCCTTTGGTTTACCTCAACTCGTACGGGGATACAGAGGGGATGCTGGCCAGGATATCCTCCGCTGGCGGCAAAATTGTCCGCGACAAACAGGAAATCGCCCCGGGTTTCGGATATTTTGCCATATTTGAGGATACAGAGGGCAACCTGCTGGCCTTGCAGGGAGACTCATGACTATGGCAATCGTCTGATGATCTATACCGAGCATAAACCACACGTTTTACTGGCACCTTACATCGAATGCTACTGGCAGGCCGATGCCGACCGGCCACCATTCCGTGAAGTGGAGTCACTTATTCCTGACGGGACGATAGAGCTGATGTTCAACTTCGGGGATGATTACCACCAGGTGACCGGCAGCAGCAAAGAACGCGTCAAAGGCTCTCATGTCATTGGCATCCGGAGAAAGGCGCTGCGGATATCACAGAGCAGCAACCAGCATATCTTCTCGGTCCGTTTCAGGCCGGGCGGTACCTACCCGTTTTTCGGTATACCCATGCATTTATTTGCCAACGGATTTTGGGATATGCACCACCTGTTGGGTAACGTGTATACAGAGCTGGAGGAACGGCTGTATGATGCAGATGCATCTACCCGTATCCGGCTGATGGATGATTTTTTCCTTTGTAAAATCCGCAACAGCGATACAGCCAATACGCTGGCAGCCGCCTGCGCCGGGTGGATGGCGGATTATCCGGCCGTACCGATAGCCGATGTGTGCCGGTTGTTCAATACCCATTATAAAGCATTAGAGCGTAGCTTCAAAGCGGTGATCGGGCTGTCACCCTCCGAATTGGCTAAGATACGGCGCTTCAACCGGGTGATACTGGAGATGTACAGCGTGCGTTCCCGGAGCCTCACGGAGGCCGCGTATACCTGCAGTTGATGAAGGAAAAGCCGCACATCGTCCGCAATGTTCCGTTAAAGCACATCGCCACTTACCTGGGCATTACAGACACCTCATTGAGCCGGATCAGGAAAGAAATTGCGCATGAATGATCTTTCTTGACATAAGACAAGTTTCATCTTTTTGGGTATCTGCATTTTTACCGGCGGTTGAATTTTAAAACGCTGTAAAATGAAAACGATATTCGATACAGAAACTGCAAATGAATTAATAGCAAGAATTAATTCATTACAAGCCGACGACACGGCACGATGGGGAAAAATGAATGCCTGGCAGATGCTGAAGCATTGTACCATGAGCGAGGAGATGTACCAGGGGAAGAAATCGTACAAGCGCCTATTCATAGGCAGGCTATTTGGACGTATGGCATTAAACGGCATCCTGAGAAACGAAGATCCGATGAAGAAAAACCAGCCTACCCATCCTGAACTGAAAATTACGGGATCAGGAAATTTCGAAACTGAGAGGAGCAAATGGATAGAGCTCTTAAAAGGTTATGCGTCATTTTCCAATCCTGGTTTCGTCCATCCTTTCTTCGGAAAAATGACCCGGGATGAAATCGGCAAATATGTGTACAAGCATACCGACCACCATTTACGGCAATTTGGGAAATGATCGAATATCTACCTGCCTATATCCCGTGGGTTTTCGGACTTACTACTGTTGCCGCATTCCTGCTCTTTTATTGGGCCGTGAGAAAATCAACTATCGTTTTACTTGCGCTTCCAGCCTGGCTGATCTTGCAGGGAGCGCTGGCAATAAGCAACGTCTACAACTCCGACCCTGAAGCAGTTCCACCGAAAATCGTGCTGTTCGGTATCTTGCCGGCGATATTGGCCGTTGTATTTCCGTTTCTGACCCGGAAGGGCCGGGCGTTCATCGATGATCTGCCGCTCGCCCGGCTGACCTTCCTCCATGTGGTCAGGATCCAGGTGGAGGTCGTGCTATGGTGGCTGCTCCTTCACGGCACCGTTCCACAACTTATGACCTTCGAAGGGCGGAATTTCGACATCCTGGCCGGAATAACCGCCCCTTTTGTCGCGTACTTCGGGCTGGCTGGTGAAAAACCTGTGCGAAAGGTGGTGCTGGTTTGGAACATTATCTGCCTGGTGCTGCTATTGAATATTGTCGTACATGCTTTTCTTTCTGCACCTTCGCCCTTGCAGCGAATGGCATTCGACCAGCCCAATATCGCCGTCCTCTATTTTCCGTTCAGTTGGCTGCCGGCTTTTATCGTCCCGGTGGTGCTGTTTGCGCATCTGGCTTCGATCAGGCAACTGGTAAAACGGAAAGGACTGAAGCCTGGTTTTTAAAAAGCATTGACTGACCCGACCCTAACCACCTGCCGGAAGGGACGCGGTATGTGAAGATGAAAAGAAATTTCTCAGGAACGATTTTTCTTGGCATAAGACAAGTCCTGTTTTGGAGGAGTATCTGCACTTTTACAATCAATCGATTTTAAGCGGCTGCAGAATACCCGGCAGATAAATCCCGGGGGAAGGCTGCCGAATGTCTTTTTTTACAATTCCTAAAGAACAAAACCATGAGTCAGAATCCCAATGCAATCTGCTGGTTCGAAATCTATGTGGACGACATAGAAAGGGCCAAAATGTTCTACAGCGCGGTGTTAGGAGTATCATTTCAGGATGTGCCCCCGCCTGGGGACGCAGAAGACTTCCGGATGTCTTTTTTTCCTTCCGACCCGGACCCCGAAAAAATGGGTGTAGGAGGCGCCCTAATACAAATGAAAGGAGCAAGAAGCGCAGGTGAATGTCATTCCGCAACCACGATCGTGTATTTCCCTTGTATGGATTGCAGCGTGGAGGAAAGCAGGGTAGAGTCGGCGGGCGGGAAGGTGCACAAATCTAAATTTTCTATCGGTGAATACGGATTCTCCTCTATATGCCTGGATACGGAGGGAAATACCTTCGGGTTGTATTCCATGCAGTAAAATGGTATTTGAAATGCCGAACGACCAACCAATAAGACATGGATGCAAAATTTGAGGGAGGCATAAACATTGCCGTAAAAATCCCGAAAAGCAAATACGACCAGACCGTAGCCTTTTACAGGGATATCCTGAAACTTGAAGTGACAGAAAAGCCTATTAACAATCCTACGGTTTCAAGAACCCATCAGATGAAATTCGGCAACAATGTGATGTGGCTGGATTGCGTCGATAATTACACCCATTCCGAAACATGGCTGGAGCTCCGGACGCCGGATGTGACGGAAGCCGCAGCATATCTTAAGCAGCACGGTATACATCCATGCGATGAGCTGGAGAAACTTCCGGAAGGGTATCATTGGATCCAGGACCCTGCAGGGACAGTTTTTATACTGGCCAGGCAGGATAATGATTATTCATTATAACGAGGTCTGATCGTCGTACCGGCAAAATTCATTACGGCTTGGACGCTTATATAAACTGGCATTATACTAAAAATAGGTGAGAAACTTGTGCAAGTAAATGCTTGCGCTTATATTTGCAAGCAAATACTTGCGAATAATGGAAGCCAGGAGAGATGTTTTTCAAGCCATAGCCGACCCTACACGCAGGGCGATCATCGGTATGATCGCCAGGGAGCCGACCAATGTTAATTCCATAGCGGAACAGTTCGACGTAAGCCGTCAGGCGATTTCACTGCACCTGAAAATACTGGCCGAATGCGGCCTGCTGTCCATGAAGCAACAGGGGCGCGAACGCATTTGCGAAGCCAGGCTGGAAAAACTCGGTGAGGTAAATGAGTGGGTGGCGCAATACAAGCAGTTCTGGACCCAGAAGCTGGATGCCCTGGAAAGCTACCTGAACGATCTTGCCGACAATAGCATATCAGATGATCAAACCGTACATCATGAAGAACCCGTTAGGAAAAATATCAAAAGAAAAGGACGGCTATAAAGTCGTTTTTGAAAGGGTGCTCAGGCACCCCATTAAAAAGGTCTGGAATGCCATCACCAACCCTGAAGAGCTGAAATTCTGGTTTACCGACATCGGGATGGATTTCCGGCCGGGAGGTACCATAACGTTCCAGTTCAGGGACAAGGGTAAAACCAAATCTTACGGTGAAATAATTGCCATTGAACCACCTAACCGGTTTGTCTGGACATGGGAAGGCGAACTGGCTGTATGGGAGCTGACGGCATTGGATGAACACACCACAAGGTTGATATTCACGTACAGCAAGCTGGCGACCGATTATGGTGTAAATGCTCCTGCCGGTTTTCACGAATTGCTCGACCTGTTGGAAGAACGGCTTGACGGCAGCGAAAAGATATTGCCTTTTGGAGCGGAGGATTCCGGCCCTGAGCATTTCGAGGCGCCGGTCCGGTATGCCGAAGCCGTTTACACCAGCTACCCAGAACTGATTAAGCACCCACCCGTCGTTGTCGAGAAGGAGCTTGCTACTCCTGTTGAAAAAGTTTGGAAAGCCATTACCGACAAAGTGCAGCTAAAACAGTGGTATTTTGACCTGGATGATTTTAAGCCCGAAGTCGGCTTCCGTTTCACGTTCCCCGGGCAGGGGCACAAGGGTGCGCAATACATCCACCTGTGCACCATCACTGAGGTCATTCCCCGAAAGAAGCTGCAATACAGCTGGCAATATGAGGGGTATCCCGGCTATTCCCTGGTGACATTCGAGCTTTTTGAAACGGGAAATACAACCAGGCTGAAACTCACGCATCACGGGCTGGAGACCTTCCCGCAGGACAATGCCGATTTTGCGTGGAAGAGCTTCAATGGCGGCTGGAACGAGATCATCGGGAAAATGCTGCCGGAGTTTCTGATGAAATAGCTATCAGCCATGAGCTATCAGAAATCAGCCGTAAAAAGCCAGGTACTGCCAGTGTACAAAAGCGAATGAATAAACCCTTAAATGTAAAACATGGAAACGCCCCGACTACCGACCGTAGAATGCCAGATGATGATCAGGAAGCCTGTAGCAACAGTCTTTCAGGCATTCATTGATCCTGCCCTTACTACAAAATTCTGGTTTACCAGATCCAGCGGGAAACTGGAAGAAGGAAAGACTGTGAAATGGGAATGGGAAATGTACAACGTTTCCAGTGACGTGTTGGTAAAGGAGATTATCCCGGACCGGAAAATTTCGATTGAATGGGACGATGCCCCCGTGACAACCGTTGATTTTGAGTTTACGGCATTGACCGGTGATACCACCTATGTGGTTATCAGAAATTATGGGTTTGACCAAACCGGTGATGACCTGATCCAGGCCATTAAAGACAATACCGGTGGGTTTACAATCGTGCTGGACGGGCTGAAAGCCTGGCTGGAATTCGGTATTGAGCTTAACCTGGTGAGGGATAAGTTTCCTCACTACTAACAATAAACCGACATGGAAAAACAAATCACCACATTCCTGACCTTCCAGGAAAACAATGCGGAAGAAGCCATGAATTTTTACATCGGGCTATTTGATAATTCGAAAATTATCGAGGTGCAGCGCCACGGGAAAGACGGGCCGGCGAAAGAAGGTAGCGTCAT
Organism: uncultured Cytophagales bacterium; assembly: GCA_964559125.1. Lineage (GTDB taxonomy): Bacteria > Bacteroidota > Bacteroidia > Cytophagales > Spirosomataceae > Ravibacter. The sequence continues at coordinate 132,988 of CAZLGW010000012.1, read as the reverse complement.
GATCGCCAGGTTCGAGCTGAATGGGAAGCAATTCATTTGCAGCGACAGCTATGTAAAGCATGCGTGGACCTTTTCGCCGGCCATTTCTTTGTACGTAGAATGCCGGACAGACGACGAGCTCGAAAAGTTGTTCCATAAGCTGTCTGAAAACGGGAAAGTATATATGCCGCTGGATCACTACGGATTCAGCCAAAAGTTCGGCCGGGTAGAGGCCCGGTTCGGGGTTTCGTGGCAATTGAATCTTCAATAGAGACGCTATGACAAGGAAAGAAATAGCACAGGACTTTTTGAAGCTCGCCTCCAAAGGCGAGTCGGGAAAGGTATTTCAAGACTATGTCGGGAACGGCTTCAAGCACCACAATGTTTACTTCAAGGGAGACGGACATACCCTGATGACAGCAATGGAAGAAGCCGCTAAAACACACCCCGATATCAGTTCCGAAATTCATCATGTATTAGAAGACGGGGACCTGGTCGCCGTCCATTCCCACGTCAGGAAGGCTCCTGACGACCCGGGAGCAGCGCTGATGCATATCTTCCGGTTTGAGAATGACAAAATCGTCGAACTTTGGGATTTCGGGCAGGCTGTCCCGGCCGAGATGGTGAACGAAAACGGGATGTTTTGATATGGGAAATAAAGTTATCGAAAAAGCGATTGAGATCAACGCGCCTCTCGACAAAGTCTGGCGTGTTTTTACCGATCCCGAAATAACCCGGCAAATGGGCGGATATTACGAGACGGACTGGAAAGTGGGAAGCACATTTGGCTGGAAAGGGCAGGATGGTAACCTTCATACAAAAGGCATCTTACTTGACTTTCAGCCTCAGCGCCTTATAAAGCATAGCTTATTTGAACCGGATGGCCAAACTATCACGGCGCTTATTACATACGAATTTCAGCAGAAAGACGGTCGTACGTTACTGATCGGGAAAGAAGAATTAATCCAGCCATTGGATCAGGCTGCCTTCGATGATGCTTTCGAAGGATGGGAAGCTGCATTGACAGCCGTTAAAGAGCTGGCTAAAAGTACCGTTGTTTAAGAAGGCCTGGAAATCCATCGTCAAAAAATGGGAGTTTTGGAAGATTTTTCTACTAACAATCAGAAATAGAACGCGATGAAAATAAGAACCACTATTGTTTGTTTACCTATCCGTAACTTGGAAAGAACCCTCGCATTTTATATGAATGCACTCGGTTTTTCCGATGCAGCGGTAGATGAGGGGATGATCACGCTTGAGCTTCCTAACCTATCCTTGTTCCTGATGGAAAAAGATGCCTTCGAGACGTACAGCAAAAAAGCCGGGCGAGGGGCACAGTTCCCCAATGACGGTGCAGGAATGGTGATCAGCTGTGCTATGGAAACAAAAGAGGAGTTGGATAATGTTTTGGCAAACGTACCCGGATATGGAGGCGCCGTATCAGGCAACGCAGCAACGGATAAAATGTCCGGCGGATATATCGGCTATTTTTCTGATCCCGATGGCCATCTGTGGGAGCTTGTGTATCCGCAATCGCAAACCTAAACTCCGCACTACCGAGACTCTCGGTTTGCACTCAGCAATTTTGTTAAACAAACTATCAGATCTACCTCTTAAGGCTTAACTTCCCTAAAAAACCAATATATAGTTATATTGTTGATTTTCAATTATTTAATACTATCTAAAAAGGTCAAAAACGGTATAAGGTGTTCGACCTCAATCCCTTTATGCCCACACAGAAAATCAAGGAGTTACATAAAAATGTAGCTCCTTTTTCTATTTTGGTGGGCACGATTTGATACACATGTTGGGGTTTATTGACATCTCACAAAACCGCCTGCCTGAAAACGTCCTCAAATAACCGGATCGTCTTTTCGTCTTTCTTATAGAACAGAAAACCCTCAACATCGCCTACTAACCCCGGCATACTCAGAGTCGATAGATGAGCCAGGATTCTTTCCTTTAATTCGTCGCCATTGGTAATGCCCAATTTTTGTTCAAGATAGGTGTAATCCGGTCTGACGTTTCGACCCAATAGAAATACCACGTCATAAAAATCCCGACCCTTGGTTCTGGGGCGCTCCAAAATGGCGTGGCATTTTTGCGAGAGGATCACGCTCATTGGTGTGACGGGTAATTCCGTCAGAACGCCAAAACGGTTTAAAATGAATCGCTCTTTAGGATAGTCGAAATTTTGTGCTTCCGTATCGATTTGTATGAGCAGCTTCTCTTCACGGATTTGACTGATCCCTTGAGGATAGAGCATACGCGGGTATTTTACTTCACACCGATAGGCTGTCTTTCCTTTAATCCCTACCTCGACCTCGTAGCCGCGCAGGGTAAGCTCCCTTTCCATCAACGTCTTTATCTCTGCAAATTCGCTTTTAGTCAGACCATCATTATCAAAATCCAGATCCTCGGAAAATCGCTGACTGCCATATACAAGCCGGAGGCAAGTACCTCCGAGAAAAGTAAGCCTCCGGCCAATCGGGCTTTCAAACAAAATTTCAAGCATGACGCATTGAAGATATTCCCGCAGCATGTGCAGCCTCTGGCTTTGCACTTCCGGTGGGAAATAGTCTTTGATATAGTCCAGGTTTATCATGTCAGTAATTCTCGTATGAGGATTTTGGTGAGATTTGATACCCGTTTGTTGTTGAAAATTCCGGAATAGGCTTTCAGCTTTTCAACCGAGCACAATGCGTTTATCTCGTCATAGTTGAACCGCAGGCCTTCGATATCCGGTAGGTCTTTGATGTCCGGGTAGAGGTAAAACGTATCCAATACAGCTTTTTCCGGTTCGGCGATCAGGAACCCCCCGCGCTCGGGTTTTGTAGGATAGTAGCCGAAAAACAGCTTGGGATTTACATTTTTGTATCTGAAATCTCCGATGGGGGTCACAAAGTCCTTCGTTTTCCGGGTCGTGACCGAAAACTGCTGGAATACTCCCTCCGGGATAAAATTATACCACCGTAAAGCTGATTTCAGAGAAATGTAAGAAGGAGTATAAATTCTATTCGCGATGAAAGCCAGATGGGTTTCATCCAAAAGCTTGTTGGGCCAGGTATAAAAGCGGTTGATAACTTTCTGAATATATCCCTTATTCTGCCAATCAGAAAGGCGATGCGAGTTAAAATCCGGGAAACGCTTTAGAATATCGTTTGTAGGAATGATAACTCTCCCTTCAAAGGCTTGTCTGAATGTTTCATAATTCATTTTATTTCCCTTTTTGTCGAATATTCACAAATATAGGAAATAAAATGAATCCATATAGCGGACACTCCGGTCCTTGCGACCGAGTAGGCGGGAAATGATGAAAAGTACAGTGGTAAGCAATAGCAGTCCATAAACTGCCTGCGGTCAGCAGCAAAGCTACGATCAGGATGACGCTCAGTGTACCGATACCGGTAACCGGACGAAACTGAGGACCAATGAAGAATGGAGTATCAATTTGGAAAACAATCAAAATACGGCTTTGTATTATTTGACAATCTTTCGTAACGTCTTCATATACAAGAGGAATGGTGCCGGTTTCGGGTCGTCTATTCCGGCAGTTCGTCCAGCAGATCTTCGTACTCCCTTCTTGACAGGCCTTTGAGCTTCTGATTGATATTTTTCCGGTGGGTTTCGACCGTATAATAACTCAGCGAGAGCTTATCGGCAATTTCCTGGGTGGTTGCCCCGGCCTTGATCCAGCGCAGTATTTCCAGCTCCCTTTTGGTCAGTTGGAAACGAAGCTGGAAGGTGTCTTTACGAAGCGGGACTTTTGAGACGACTTCCGGGGAGAAAACCTTTTTGCCTTTCATCACCTGGACCAGGTCCTGGGTCAGCTCCCTGGCATGAGTGGTTTTGGTGAGATACCCGTCTACCCCGGTAGCTATAAAGCGCTGGATTTCCTTTTTGTCGGCATACATACTGATCACGACGATTTTGAAATCGCCCCGTAGCCCGCGCAACTGCTTCACTACTTCCAGGCCGTCGAGTCCGGGCATATTGTAATCGACAAGGACGAGATCCGGATGGAGTTCCTGGCAATGAAACAGTGCGTGCCTGCTGTCGTATACCTGTTTGATCACATCAAAGTCAGGGCTTTCGGAAAGGATGCGGGCCAGGCCGTCGTTAAACAGCGCGTGGTCATCTACTATGATTACCTTCGTTTTCATATCTGGCTACAATAATGACGTTGGTGCCGTTGCCGACTGATGACTCTATGGTAAGCTGAAGACCGGCCAGCTCTGCCCGTTTATACATGTTCCTGATTCCTAACCCATCCGTTTCCCCGGCGGGGTCGAACCCTATACCATCTTCTTCGATCGTGAACTGTACCGAAGTTCCGTATTCAAAAGCCTGCACCACCATTTCGTCGGCTTTCGAATGCCGGACCGCATTGGTCAGCAGTTCCTGTATGATGAGGTAGATGTTTTGCTGTTGTACATCGTTCAGCCGGTCTGTTTTCCCATCCGAATAGTCGGCGAAGCGGAAGTGGATCGTAGAAAAGTCATTGAACCGGTCGATAACCGTCGCTATTTTTCCCGATAGCGGCTGGTCATCGTCCTTAACCAGGTTATGGCTCATAAACCTGATTTCCTGTATAGCCTGCATCAATAGTTTCCGTACCTGTTTCAGGTCTGGGATTTCCATGTTGACATAGCCCAGAACGGAAGCAAGGGTATTGCCCAACTGATCATGGAGATTGCGTCCTGTTTTTTGTGCCTCCTCTCTCCGCATATCATTCATTTCCATCTTGATCTGCGTAAGACGGCGCTCCAGTTCCGCTTTGCTTGTAAGCTGCCGGAGCAGCTGTTTGACTGTAAAATAAGAAAGAAGCCCGGTGATCAGCGGGATGTTAGGCGTCATAATCGCAGTATAAAACTGGTCGGAAAAATGAAGCAGCCTCAGGGGTAAACCAATCAGCGTAGGGGCAAAAGTCAGTAAGGCAATGATCAAAAGCGATTTCTCACCCGTTTTTCGGTATACCGTGCCGGTAACAAACAGCAGGCAGGCGATATTTGTCAATGTAAGCACGGTGTACGAACGTCCGAATATTACCTCCACCCCCGGAGCGGATACGAGCAGGCCCAATGCGAGTAATCCGTTGATGGTCATAAGCAATACAGTAACCCGCCGGTAAACCGGTATGGAAATTCCATAGCTTCTGAGTATTTCGTTTCCGAACGGATGAAAGAATACGCCTTGCAGAAGAGCGAAAAAGCCTCCTGAAATGGCGCTTCGAAGCCCCAAAACCGGGGGGAGCTCAAATCCGTCCCACAAGTTGAGCACATAGGAATAAACCAGGAAAGTGCATAGTAAAAATACACCGAAAGTGCCCATCAGCCGGTTGCCGTAGACCAAACCTGCTATGAGCGCAAGAATTGCGATGATAAGGACAAACGACAGGTTGAAAATATCCCCGTTGCGGTTCAGATACCTGCGATCGAGGTATTCGGTTTCATCAGATATCCGGAAATCGACCTCCATAGCGCCCAGCAGGCGGGTCGTGCGCATGAGTATCCGGGCAGTATCGGATGGAGGTATATGTACGGGAAAAGCAAAATCCTGGTTTCGGTAGGGACGGGAAGACAGGGGTGTCGACCTGCTTACATCGCCAAGGGCAACGATATTATTCCCGTTTATTCCAAACAGTTCCAGCCGGTCGCAACGCACATGTGTAGTGGTGAGCGTCAGCTTACGGAGGCTATCTGTTGGATTTACTATTTCGAGGTAAAGCCAGGCAAATCTGCTGTCGAGGCTCGAGCCCAGTGCAAGCAGGCCATTGCCGGCCGGAACCCGGAATGAAGTTCCTATTTTTTCCAGCACTTCCCCCGGAGCGGCATGCTGGAAGTCCCGGCTGTAACGCAGCGCCTGGTTAACCTGCCGTGCCGCTCCCCCGTTTATATATACCGGGCCACCGGGTTCAACGTCGTGCTCGTGTGAAGTCTCATTACACGAGAGCAAAAACGGGATCAGCGCTGCCAGCCGGCAGATAAAGGCTACAGAAAAAGCAGAGCAATTCGGTTTTGAACCCATAAATACAAATTTCGGTATAAAAAAAGGGTTGAAAATACCTGAAGCAGGTATTTTTTCGGGCTTCCGTACGTACTTGTTTTGCGGGAGAATTTTTGAGGAAGAAGGAGATAAAACGTTAAGAACTTCAATGAAAACCTTTCCATTTCGTATTTCCGCGTTTCCTGCGGCAGGCTATGCAGGAGATTCTGGTTCCGGTGACCGTTTTTCAGAAAGTGCAGCTTCTTCAGTACCTGGCTTCCGGTATTTAAATCCTAAGGAATAAAAAGATCAAGATATAGCAGTAAACCCTCCCTAATCAGTACCGTTCTGCTCATCAGGCTGGCTTTGAAAAGAAGTTACGACCCGGGCAGAGCGGTTTTTTTATGTCTTGCCTCACGGTCTGCGCAGCACGTTGTGCTTACTTGTTTTGATACTTCACAAGAATATTTATAATTTTCACAATGATTTTTGACAATAGTATGTAAAGAGGTTCCGGAAATGGAATTTAAATCACTTGATGACGCCCGCCTGGTCGTTTTGCTTCAAAACGGCAATGCTCTTGCGTTTAAGGAACTTTACGAAAGATACTGGTACTATACGTACTGCATTGCCATTAAAAAGACAGGAAGAGCCGATGTAGCCCAGGAAATGGCACAGCAGCTTTTTGAAGTGCTTTGGGATAAACGCGACAGGCTTCATATCGATAATTTTAAAGCCTACCTGACATCGTCCCTCAAAAATCTTGTGGTAGATTATGTCCGGCGTCATATCCTGGAAGCTAACTACCTGGAAAAACTGCGGCTGCATTTCTCTGACGCAGGCACGCCGGCGGGGTATCAGCTGGAATACGATGAGCTCTCCGATACTATTACGGGGCTGTTGCACCAGCTTCCCCATAAGACCCGGCAGGTCTTTATCATGAGCCGGTTTGAATATTACACTATCCCGGAAATCGCCGGGCAGCTCAACTTGTCGGAAAAAGCGATCGAGTATCATCTGACGAAAGCGCTCAGTTTTCTTCGAAAGCATCTGAAAGAATACATGGCGTTGCTGGCGCTCGGGATCTTGTCGTGATTTCCGGGAATAACCGGCATATTTTGGTTCAGGTGATTGTATATCATATTAAGCCGGTCACCATCGTCGTATTTTTCAGAGATAGACAGCCGCAGGTGGACAGATAGTGATATGCTATACGCATCTGTGCGTCTGTGGCGTACTTAAATCACCGTCCGGTCGGGATAACATATAATTGCCTTAATTTTTCTCAAAAAAGTAAAAAAAGTTTAGGGTAATTCCATGCTCGTACGTCTTGGCTACGTAACGAGAGAAACTATGGATTTAGACTATTATCGTGAACTTTTAAGAAAATACCGTGAGGGCGCCTGTTCTGATGAAGAAAAGCGGCTGCTCGATAGCTGGTATGAAAGCCTTCAGTTTGACACGCACTTACCGGTGGAAGACGGGGATGAGGCCGGGGCGCTGACAGAAAAGAACTGGGAGGACCTCCTGGAGCGTAAGCCGGAGTTGAGAGAGTATTCCTTTCTGCCTGCATCGCGTAATGACCCGTCGGGCTACCTGCGGAGGTTCCGGCCGTTTCTGGCGGCTGCAGGAATATCGGCGCTTTTGGTTGCTTTCGGGCTGCTCTTCTATGAACGGGGCACCTTGAAGGAAACAGTAGCTGAAAAAGTAATTTCCGGTGAAGAGGAGTTCCGTGTCGAAACGGCTCCTGAGGCAGGTTCCAAGCTGATTGTCCTCTCGGACGGGAGCCGGGTTACGCTGCTGGATGGTGGGGTATTAAAATACAGGTACGGGTTCGATACCGACCGGCGCGAAGTTTTTCTTCAGGGCCAGGCCTATTTTGAGGTTGCGGAAAACAAGGAAAAGCCTTTTTACGTATATACAAATGACGTTATTACCAAAGTGCTTGGTACCAGCTTTCTTGTGAAGGCATCCGACAGGAATATGGAGGTTGAAGTGTCTGTTACAAAAGGAAAGGTTTCGGTTTATAAAGCTGGCGGTCAGCCTTTCAAAGTGTTCAGGGACGAATCCGTTGTGCTCCTGCCGCAGCAGCAGGTGTCGTATTCTGCGGCAGCCGGTAAAATGGTTCGCTCAGATATAGCAGATCCCGGGGAGCTTATCCCCAGCGAGCGGCCTGCTGGACTGATTTTTGAAAATGCACCCCTGCCGGCGATACTGGAGGCGGTTCAGTCTATTTACCATGTCAGGTTTGAATTTGATAGAGAACGCTTCGCTTTCTGCACGCTTACTACGTCCATCGAGGATGAAACGCTCGATGAAATGCTGTTGATCATCAGCGGGCTTCTCGATATGGAATATACCGTTTCGGGCAACGTGATTTCCCTGGAGGGGAAGGGGTGCTGATAAGGCATACCGATTGTAAAATTTAGCCACTCATAAATCAATACCAATTAGTTAATATGAAAAAAATGAGACGATCCAGACCGGGAATGCTGGCCTGCTTGAGAAGGAGGACGACCATTCCGATTTTATTTCTCCTGTTCTTTCCGGTACTCGGAGGGAACTCGGCTACTATGAAGCAAAGTATCCTTGAAAAGAAAGTCAGTCTTGAAGTACGGAACCAGCAGATACGTGAGGCGCTGATCAAGCTGGAAAAAGCAGCCGGGGTTAAGTTTTCCTATATGCCCAGCCAGATAGAGGCCGGAAGGAGGGTAACGCTGAAAGTAGAGAACGAGCGCATTTCCGATATCGTTACGCAGATTGTGGACCCGTTGAAAGTCACCTATGAAGTGGTGGGTGAGAAGCAGATCCTGCTGAAAAAGGCACCGGAATCGATGTCGGTGACACCCCAGGCGGTCTATTACGAGCCCGTGAATGTGATTGCCGAACTGATCAAAGGTAAAGTTACCGACAAAGAAACGGGAGAGGGGCTTCCGGGCGTGAATGTGGTGCTGCAGGGAACGACGACAGGTACTTCTACCGATATTTCGGGCAACTATGAGCTGACCGTGCCCCAGGCTGCGGGAGTGCTGGTTTTTTCTTATGTGGGCTATGTTACCCAGGAGATTGAGATCGGCAACAGGCAGGAAATTGACGTAGAGCTGGCAACCGATACCCGGAATCTCAATGAGGTGGTGGTCACCGCTCTTGGTATCAAAAGAGACAAGAAAGCGCTGACTTTCGCAACAGGAGAACTGAAAGGCTCCGATTTTGCAAACTCTAAGGAGACTAATCTCGGAACCGCGCTTTCGGCCAAGGTGGCGGGGGTCCAGGTAACTACTTCGGCGGCGGGCATGTCGGGTGCTTCGAGAGTGGTTATACGCGGGAACTCCTCATTGTCCGGGAATTCACAGCCGCTGTATGTCATCGACGGGGTGCCTATCGATAATTCCAACAGGAGAAGCCTTGGTTCACAGACATTTGGAACCGGGGTGGACGGAGGTGACGGAATCTCCAATATCAACCCTAATGATATAGAGTCGGTGACCGTGCTGAAGGGGCCTAACGGCGCAGCTCTCTACGGCCAGTTAGGGGCAAACGGGGTAATCATCATTACTACCAAGTCGGGTACCCGCAACCGCAAACCTAATATCAGCTACAACGGCAGCTTTTCTGTAGGTAAGGCGTTGGTTGAGCCCGACTATCAGAATGAGTACGGGCAGGGTTTTAACGGGAGATTTACATTTTACAGGAAAGCCGACGGAAGTGTGGTAGCCTATGATCCTTCCCTGAGCGGCGGGATTCCTAAGCTCAGCGGAGGCCGGAACCCTACAAGTCGGGGAAGCTGGGGACCGAAGATGGATGGACAGCTCGTAGAAGATATGTGGGGTGATACTACGCGGTATTCTCCGATTGAGAATCCTTACGGAGCATTTTTCCAGCCCGAAAAAATGTTCATGAATACCGTCAGCGTAGACGGAGGCGGTGATAAGACAACTTATTATGCTTCTTTTACCAACCTTAAAAATGACGGTTTCCAGCCTACCAACACCCTGAAAAGGAATTCGGCGACGGTGAAGATATCAACAGATATAGCGAAAGGGCTGAACTTCGATGTAAAGGCTAATTATATCAGGCAGGATGTGGTAAACCGGCCGCATCTCGGTGACGACGGGCAGAATCCGGTTTACCGCTTTCTTTATGTGCCCAGGAGCCTTAGTATGGATGGCCTGAGGAGGTACGAATACACGGCGAAAGATATCGCCAACACAAGGGATATCGGCGGGGCTGCATTTTTCGTGGGCGGCGAAAAGATATTTGAAAGTAATTCGGTGACTTCCAATCCTTTCTGGACAATCAATAACAGCCGGAATGAAGACCAGAGAGACCGGCTGATCGCTTATGCCAAGCTCAGCTACGAACTGGCCAAGGGAATTACGGTGCAGGGACGGTATGGAACCGACTTTTACTACGAGCGGCAATATGGCTGGGATGCGGTCGGCACCCGGATACAGCAAACCGGCCGCGTTTTTGAGAATAATGTCTACAACAAGGTGGAAAACGCCGATGTCCTGCTGACGGCTTCGCGCGATATCGGGGAATTCTCCTATTTTGTGAATATAGGTGCCAACCATCAGAAGAACCGCTACCGCCTTACCGGTAATACCGGGACGCAGCTGTCCATTCCGGGTTTGTATGCGATTGGCCGGACGCTTTTGAATACACCCAGCCTCGGAGTATCCGAATATGATATCAACTCGGTATACGGGGCGGCAAATTTCGGGTATAAGAATATCTGGTTCCTGGATGTAACGGCCAGGAACGACTGGTCTTCGACATTGCCGGTTCAGAATAACTCGTTTTTCTATCCTTCGATAGGAGGTAGCGTTATCCTGACCGATGCGCTGAACATCCAGAGCTCGTTCCTCGACTACGCCAAAATCCGCGGTTCCTGGGCACAGGCGGGCCGGTCTGGCGATCCTTACAATACGGTAGGTTATTTCGGGCTGAACTCCAATACATTTCAAAATCAGCCGCTTGCCAGCTACACTGATGTAATTACCGACCCGAACCTCAAAAACGAATTGAAAACATCGTATGAGATCGGTACTGAGCTGAGGTTTCTGAAAAACCGTCTTCTGGTAGATTTTACCTACTATCATTCGATTACCAGCAACCAGATCCTGCCCATTACGATATCGCAGTCGACCGGCTACAGTACGAAGCTGACCAATTCGGGCCGTATCCAGAACAGGGGAGTTGAGCTTCTCATTTCGGGTACCCCGATTGAGCTCAGCAACGGCTTCAAATGGGAATCAAGCTTCAATTTTGCAGCTAACCGGAACAAAGTACTGGAGCTTATCGACGGTGTTGATGAATTCCTGGTAGGGTCGGACAGGAATATCCGTATAACGGCGGAACCCGGAAAACCCTATGGTGTGCTGAGCGCGGCCGACTATGCCTATACCAAGGATGCCCAGGGCAACAGGCTGATCGACAGTGAGGGCCTGCCGGTGGTAAGATCCGTCTCCACACTCGAGATCGGGAATGCAAACCCCAAATGGACCGGAGGTTTTGCCAACAACTTTTTCTATAAAGGCCTATCGCTCAGCACGCTGATAGACATGCGCAAGGGCGGGATCATTTTCTCGCAGGGACGTGTGCAGGAAGCCGCTTACGGTACTTCGAAACGGACCCTTGAGGGCCGGGAGGGCGGCTTGATCGTGGATGGTGTGAAGGCTGTCAGGCAGGCAGACGGAACCTGGGTAAGCACCGGAGAGAAAAACGACGTGACGACAACGGCACAGGCGTTCTGGAACCGGGTTGCGGCAGATAAAGGCTTTGCGGTAGCGGAAGAGTTCATTTACGACGCCAGCTACATAGCTATTCGTGAAGTACGGCTTGCATACCAGCTTCCGGCAAAATGGTTTGCCAATACAAAGGTCTTTTCAGGAGCTTCACTGGCCATGTACGGCAGAAACCTGGGCTACCTGGAGCGGCACACCGACGGCTTTTCGCCGGAAAATGCCTCTGTGAATGTAAACAGCGGGACACTCGGCATGGAGGGCCATTCGCTTCCGATGATGAAAACATTCGGATTCGATGTTAATGTCAGGTTTTAAAAGAGAATATCAATGCCGCAGGCCGGCAGTTAAAGTAATTTCATAGCTAATGAAAACATTTCAATCCATACGCAGAAGATTTGCAGTTCTTGGAGTCGTAGCCGCTTTATCAGCTTGTACAAGCGGTTTCGAGGAACTGAACATATCGCCTACTCAGCCGGCGACCGTTCCGCCGGAATATATTCTTTCGAATGTGCAGCTCGGTGGACTGCTGACCGAAGGGGCCAACTGGTGGCAGGTAGGATCGTGGATACAGCAGTGGGCGAGTGGAAACCTTTCTGCCCCGTCCCAATACCTGGAAGACCGCGATATCTACGAAACCCGGAACTGGGCTGCACACTACGGGTATATTCATAACCTGGCCCAGATAAGGAACCGCCTGCTGGCAGGACAGGAAGAAACTCAGGCGGGGAAGACCAAGCTGGCTATTGCCAAGATCAATGAGCTCTATATCTGGCAAAGGATGACCGATTTCTGGGGAGATATCCCGTATTCAGAGGCCGGGCTACCGGAATCCGAACTTGTACTGACACCCAAATACGATACGCAGGAGGAGATTTATAAATCCCTGCTGTCGGAGCTGGACCTCGCCATGAGCAGGCTCAGCAGTGCTGACCTGTCGTATGGTAATGCAGACCTGGTATACAAAGGGAATGTCAACGCCTGGAGAAAGTTCGGGAATATGCTGAAACTCAGGCTGGGTTTCAGATTACGTTACGTAGATCCGGCATTGTCGAAGAAGACTGTCGAGGAAGCGCTGGCCGGTCCTATATTCGAAAGCAATGCAGACAATGCGGCGATGCCTACGAATCCGCAGGACGGCTTTGCTCTCGGGTACCATCCTACTGTTGGCGGTTACAACGGGAGCAAGGAGCTGAACCAGCTTGGAGCGCCTTTCATCGATATGCTCCTGGAAAAAAAGGACCCGAGGCTTCCTAAAATTGCCGAACCGACTGAAAATTCGAAAAAGGAAGGCAAACCGGTTTACAAGGGGCTGGGTGTAGCGCTCGGACAAAATGTAATTATCAACCGGGATGATTATTCCTACGGTACGATCTCGATTTACAACGACAGGAAATATACCTTTCCTTACCTGTTCATGACATATTCCGATCTGTGTTTTTACAAGGCGGAAGCTGCGCTACTCGGATGGGCCGGACTTACCCCTGCCCAGGCGGAGAAGTTTTACCAGGACGGGATTACCGCAGCTATGAAAGTTGAGCCTTATAGTATTCCTGATGCAGCTATCGCTACTTACCTTGAAACAGAGGGCTCGCTTACAGGAACTGATGAAGAAAAGCTGGAATCGATCATGAACCAGAAATGGATCAGCCTGTTTATGCGTCATTATGAAGCCTATGCGGAGTGGCGGCGGACGGGGTATCCCAGGCTGGTGCCGGGGCCTAACCCGGGCGTAACTAACGGGACTATTCCGAGGAGGGCCGTTTATTCGGGAAGTGAGCGTTTCCGTAATCCCGAGGAATATAATGCGGCTGCGGCAAGAATGTCAAACGGAGACACCTACCTGAGCAAGGTTTGGTGGGATAAGAAATAGCGATTCTTCCTATTTAAGTTTTAATTAGCAGGTCGTCACAAAATCAATCCGTGACGGCCTGCTGCGTTTGTGCCGGTGGGGAGATCATAATTTGTCCGGAATGAGCCGAAGCAGGTACTCCGTCAGTCGAGCCTCCTTAGCTTGATGTTCCTATAGGCTACGAAATCGCCGTGATCCTGTAGCCCGATCTTCCCCTTCCTGGTTTTTGCGTAATTAAGTGCAGCAAACTTGCTGTTCTTTACCGCGTCCTTCCATGCTTCGGAATCCAGGTCGTAGGAAAGAATTTTCGTTCCGTTGAGCCAGTGTTCCGCTTTCCCGTTTTTTACGATGATACGCGTCACGTTCCATTCACCGATGGGCTTTGTAAAATCGCCCGACGGCGGCAGTACATCCGAAGCTGAGCCTGTAACCTGGTTGGGGGCCAGCTTCTGAGGGTAATTTTCGTTGTCGATGATCTGGAATTCAGGCCCCGACTCGTACATGCGCTTATTTTGCGGATCTTCCACTATATAATAGAATATCCCGCTGTTTCCTTTCTCCCTGATCTTCCAGTCGACGCTCAGCTCGAAATTGGCTACGTCGGTATCGGTCACGATATCGCCGTTTTTCCCTTCTGTCATAAGTTCGCCATTAACTGCTTTCCACCCGCTGACCCCCTCTTTAAGGTAGTTGTGCCAGCCGTTTGTGGTTTTCCCGTCAAACAGCAGCACCCATCCTTGCCGGATTTCCTTTTTTGTCAGTACATTATTCGGGCCGGGCCGGTCTTTTTTCTCTATGGCAAGACCTGTCGTTGCAAACGCCGGCAGGAATGCCTGCCACAGGAAAGCCTGCCATAATAGTGTTGTTTTAATCCAATTCATTTGCGAAAAATTGTTGAATTCCCTCATACTAAAACCCAATATTTGAACCCTTATACTCTTGTTTCAGCCTTTTATCACCATTTTTTCAGGATCCCATTCCACAATCCGATTTTCGTAATAGCTGACGTTTCCGGCGACGGTCGGACCGCAGGCCCTCAAACCGAATACGGCATCTTCTACGACAGGCTTCTGATGACGGATGGAATCAAAGAAATTGACAAAGTGCTCATAGCGATCCCCCTTGTAATTCTTCGGGGTCTTGAAGACCAACTCGGCCGGGGGCGTCATCTCAAACTTTTCAGGGTACTTTTTACTGTAATCTTTTTTGATCTGGTCCTGCATTTCACTATCAAAGCTGCCGATCGACAAACCGGGGGCTTTCGGGAATGGAGTTCTCCGCAGCACCAGGTTGTCCCACCCAATCGAAATGTCACCTTCGCTGCCGGCGATCCTGAAGAGATAGTTCTCTCCGCCTCCGCTGGCCAGGTTGGTCCGGAGCGAAAGGTTAAACGGTCCGTGCGATGAGGTTTTGGGATAGTCGAACAGCCCCAGGTGAAGGTCGGGCACATCCCTTCCGTCTTTCCAGTATCTTATCCCACCGGTTGACATGACG
The DNA here is from genome assembly GCA_964559125.1 of uncultured Cytophagales bacterium. Taxonomy (GTDB): domain Bacteria; phylum Bacteroidota; class Bacteroidia; order Cytophagales; family Spirosomataceae; genus Ravibacter. Next base: position 117,934 of record CAZLGW010000012.1, on the reverse strand, counting down.
CGTGTCGGGCCTTTCGAATCCAGCACAAAATGCAGCATCGACAGCATATGCACATAAAGATCGCCTGCAGCTCCTGTCCCGAACTCCTGGTAATTCCGCCATCTGAAAAACTGGTTTGCATCAAACGGCAGCTTCTTTTTAACAGGTTGTATGTAGGTTTCCCAATCGACGGTTTTGTCGCTGGCGTCCAGCGGAAGGGTATACTGCCAGGCGCCGATGGCGTTGTGCCGGTCTATCTGCACTTCAGCGAAATTTACTTCCCCGATCTCTCCGGCTTTGATAAGCTCTTTGGCTTTGGCATGGATGATCGAGCTTACGAACTGACTTCCTACCTGGAAAACTTTCTTGTATTTTTCCTGTGCTGCGATCAACGCATGACCTTCCTCTATGTGCTTGACCATAGGCTTTTCGCTGTATACATGTTTCCCGGCGGCGAGCGAATCGATGGAGATCCGGGAATGCCAGTGATCTATCGTAGCGTTGATAATGACATCGATGTCTTTACGTTGCAGGAGTTCCCGGTAGTCGCGGGTAACGACAAGATCTTTTCCCCACAATTCGCGGGCCCGTTTCAGCCGGCCGTCATAGAGATCGCAGGCGGCAGCTATTTCTACTCCCTCTACCATCAGGGCAGTCTGCATGTCGCCGATCCCCATTCCGCCTGTTCCGACAAGCCCGACCCGGATCTTGTCGTTGGCAGATACCGGCATCCGCTGCCTGTTTTCCAGTACGTTGAAACCGGAGGATTTCCCGAAGGAGGCAGGAGCGATTGCCGTCGCTACTGCCGCTCCCCCCAGGTTTTTGAGAAAATTGCGTCGTTTTGAGTAATGATTCATTTATAAGTTAAGTTTTAGTTGTATCCGTCATTTTGTTGTAGCAGCGGGTTAGAGTTGAGCGCGAACTGCGGGATCGGCATCCGTGTACGGAACTGCGTTGAGGGTTCGTTATGATCGAACCAGCGGTCTGTAGTGTATTTCTTCCACCGGATCAGGTCTGTTCTGCGCCGTCCTTCCATAATGAACTCTTTTCCCCATTCTTCCAGCATCCGGTATCCGTCGGTATCCAGCTCCCCGGCAGTAAGAGACAGCCCGAGCGTGCTGTTTTCCCAGTCGACTGCTTTATAGTTGCGTTTTATGAGCGTGTTAACCAACTCCGCTGCCCGCTCCTTGTTTCCCAGCCTTGCCTCACATTCCGCGAGCGTCAGGTAAGCCTCAGCCAGCCGCATTTCCGGCTGGTCGGCCTGCGCCTCGTACTGAGCATCCACATCGGGAAAAACAGGGCAGACTTTTACCGGCCGGATACCCGTATTCTCTTCCCCTTTCAGCATGCTGCCCGAAGCCAGGTCGCCTTCCGACGCTCTCGCTACAAAATCTACAATCACCAGCGGTCGGCCTTTATACTCTTCCACACCGCGGATTGTGTCCTTTTTATCGAAAGTGAGCTGCAACCCGTGCAGGAACATCCCTTCCCAGTTGCCGTTTCCAAGATAATTCCACGATTTTTTTCGCACATCTTTCTCGTGATATCTGGCAAACGGCATTCCGAGTTTGTAATCCAGGTTCTTCCCGTCCGCCGTTTTGGAAGGCGCCAGTCCCCAGCCATTCCAACCTGCGCCGCCATGAGAGGAACCGAACGTAAGATGTGACTGGTAATGGTGAAAGCCTCCGAACCACCAGTTTTTTTCGTCGCGCTGTCCCTTTTCGATCGGGAAGGCAAAAATGAGTTCAGGAGATGTGCTGTTATTATGAGTAAAGGGGCCATTCCAGGTATTGTCGAGCGTATACTGCCCGTAATTGCCGTTTATGATCTCCTCCGCTACTTGCCGGGTCTCTTCGTAGCCGGGTTTGCGGACATAGGCTTCGCTGTTGAACAAAACCCTCATAAGGAGGAACCGGTTAAAGCCTTTGGTGACCCGGTAGAGGCCGGTGGGAGAGGAAATCTCCTCTTTGACTGCCAGGTCCGGGAGCGTCTCATTCAGCTCAGACACGATAAAATCATATACTTCTTCGTCCGAATTCCTGGGTTTTACTTCATCGCCCACGGATGTCACGATCGGCACGCCTCCGTAAATTTCCAGCAGATGCCAGTACCCGTAAGCGCGTAAGGTCCTGATTTCGGCGATATGCCTCCTTTTATCGGTTTCGGTTAGCCCGAGTTTTCCGTAGTCCATGTCCGGCAATTCGGCCAGTACGTGATTTGCAAAACCGATCAGCTGGTAGTTTTCTGTCCAGGCCATGGTGGCTCCCCTGTCCAGGCCCGACCAGTTGTGCTGGTTCAGGCGCAGGTATTCCCCGGCATTATACCCGTGAATACCGCGGGTAGGCGTCAGGATCTGATCTGCTGTAAGCTCCTGCGGAAAGAACCAGGAAATGAGCGTGGTGTTATGCGCTCTGGCATATACACTCCCGATTACCTGCATCAGGTTTTCTTTTTTCTGGATAAAATTACCCGATCCGACCCGGTCGTACATTTCTTCGGAAAGATCGGTGCAGCTGCCCGATGCCAGCAGCAGGGTGCATGCGATTATAGTTCTCAGTTTCATAACCGGCTCTTTTTAAAATGTGAGTTGGACAGAAAGTGTGACCGAACGCGTTGTCGGGTAAAAATCCATTGTCTGGATGCCGGGCGTCAGGCCGTTAACTTCCAGCTGGGTAATATCCAGCCCGGAGAATTTTGTCAGGGTAAACAGGTTGGTTGCGTTGATATTCGCCCGCAGCTGACGTAGCAGCGTCTGTTTTCCAAGTGCAAACCGGTATCCCAGCGAGAGGTTCCGCAGGTTCACATAATCCCCTTTTTCGAGGAAGTATGAGCTCGCTTCCTTTTCGGATTTTATGTGCGCATTTTTCCCGTAGGCCACGGTCAGTACGTTGCCGGGTGCGTTGATGAGCCCGTAGTACATCTCGTGCAGGTTATATATGTCCCATTTGAGCGCTCCCTTGAAAAATACCGAAAGATCGAAGCGCTTATAGCGCAGGTTATGGGTCCATGAGAAGATGTAGTCGGGGATTCCGTTCCCGACATACCTTTTGTCGGCCTCCTTCTTTGCCGAGGCTATGATCGCCTCGTTTGCCTGGTTCCTTACCATAAGATTCCCGTTATCGTCTACACCGGCGTGCTCATACATGTAGAAGCTGCCGATTTCCTGTCCTTCCTCCAGTCGTACGATCGGCCCCGGGTTCCCGGGGGAAGGCAGGGTATAGAGATCCATATACTTGGCAGCCGCCGCGCTGCCTGCTATTTTCAGCATCCGGCTTTTACCATAGCTGCCTACTACATTCGTAGACCATGTAAAGTCAGGTTTACTGATCAGCTGCGCATCCAGCAACAGTTCAATCCCTTTGTTAATGATCGAACCCACGTTGCTCCAGGTGTTTCCGTAGAGGTTCGGCGGCATCGGTACCTGCGTGTAAAACAGCAAGTCTTTTGTTTTCCGGTTGAAATAATCCAGCGAAACAGTCAGCTTCTGGTTCAGCATGGTTACATCTATCCCCAGGTTGGTGTTATAGCCAACTTCCCATTTCAGGTTGGGGTTCGGATTCCCTGACGGTCCCCATGTACGAAGCCAGTTGCCTTCCATATTATAAAAGGATGTAGCGCTGTAAGTGGAGAGCGATAGTAGCGGATTGATATTTTCTCTCCCGGTTACCCCGTAGCTGGCTCTCAGTTTAAGGGAGTTGACAGCAGGGAGATGGAAAAAACTTTCTTTGGATATGATCCATGCGCCGGATAGCGCCGGGAAATTACCCCATTTGTTATTGGCTCCGAATTTGCTGGAGCCTTCACGCCGCAACGAAGCTGTCAGGAGGTATTTTCCTGCGTACGAATAATTCGTGCGGCCGAAAAAGGCAATCAGCGTATTGGTCGATTTGGATGACGACGGACCCACCAGGCCTCCCGAAAGGCTGTGCCAGTTGCCGCCGCCCAGGCTGTTCCAGAGCAGGGCATCGGATGGGAAATTGGCATTCCACGCGCTGAAATTTTCACTAAGGAAAGTCTGGTAGCTGTACCCGGCCAGTACTTGCAGGTTGTGAGAATTCCTGTTCAGGTTGTAGTTACCGGTCCATTCCAGGATCCGGTTGTCTGAACGGCTCTGGTCGCGCGAGGCCATCCCGGTATACAGGTTGTCGCGGGAAATGTGCGAATTGCTTGTTTTATAGCCGTATCCCGAGCCTTCGACGATGTTTTCGGCTATCATCAGGTTGGTCGAAAGATCATCGGTCAGGTCCCATTTGATGTTGAGATCGCCGCTCAGGTTGAGAAACTCCTTACGGTTGATGCTGGTATTCAGCAGGGCTACCGGGTTGTAGTAGTCGTGTCCGCTGAAGAGGTAATATCTGCTCGGATCGTTGGGGTCATAAAGCGGCTCGGTCGGCTGCACTTTAATGGCCTGCCGGAATGCCACGTAATCGGTGATGTCCTGCCTGTTTTTGTTTGCGTATACGTTTCCGTGGACGTTTACCCGGTTACGGATAGTGTAGTTATAGTTCAGCCGCACCCCGTACTCCTTTCGCTTCGAAACGATATCGATCCCTTTCATATCGCGATAGTTCATCGACAGGCGGTAATTAGCGTTCCGGGAGCCGCTCTCTATGGCGAGGTGATGGTAATTCCCCAGCGACTGATCGCGCAGGAGCAGGTCGTAGAAATTGTTTTCGTAAGGCAGGTTGTTGGCCTGGGAGGGTGGGTAGAGGTTAGACCTCCCTCTTTCTACGTATTCCTTCGCCGACAGCACTTCGGGCTTTCTGGCCACATAGTTTGAAGTCAGGTAAGTCTCGTAGGAAACACTTGTTTCACCCTCCTTCCCTCTCTTTGTCGTCACAAGGATCACGCCGTTGGCTCCTCTTGCGCCGTAAATCGCTGCCGAAGCCCCGTCTTTCAGAATGGTGATGTTTTCTATTTCATCCTGCGGAATGGCCGACAGGTTCCTGCCCGGCACACCGTCAACCACGATCAGGGGCCCTGTGCCGGCGTTGACCGAGGCTACACCCCGCAACTGCAGGGAAGAGCCTGCATTGGGATCGGCAGCAGCGCGGGTTCCCATCGTCAGGCCGGCAACTTTCCCGTCTATCATCTGGATCGGATCGTTAAAAGCGCCCGAAATGAAGTCTTCGGCGCTGACACTCACTACAGCGCTGGTAAGTTCCTCCCTGCGGACGGAGCCATAGCCTACCACGACTACTTCTTCCAGCGATTTGGCATCTGTTTCCAGTATGATATTCAGGGTCCTCTGGTTCGGTCCCACGTTCACTTCCTGGGTCTTGTAACCTACAAACGAGAATACAAGTGTTCGGGCGTTGTCGGGCAGCCGGATACTGTATTCGCCGTCTTTGCCGGAAATAGTACCGGTTTGGGTGCCCTTGACGAGTATATTCACCCCAGGTAGCAGCTCGCCTTTTCCGTCGGAAACCGCACCTTTCAGAATCCTGTCGTCGGCATCCGGCGGGAGGGGCAGGAAATTGAGCGCGGGGGCGGAAGCCTCGGGAACGGTCACGGCAGGGCTCAATATAATCTGATCGTCAAGTACCTTGTACTGCAGCCTGAGATTCCGGGTGAGTATATCCAGCACATCAGACAAGGGTTGATTGATAAGATGCAGGCTTAGTTTCCGGCTGCCTGAAAGCAATTTAGGCCTGTATGCAAATTTGGCATTTGTCTGGTTTTCAATGAGCTGCAATACTTTCTTTGCTTCGGTATTTTTTACATCGAGGCTTAGTTTTTTCGTCAGGAGTTCCTGACCCGCTGCCGATGTAGCCAGGCTGATTCCCGAAAAAAGTACCGCTATCATACTGTGAATGAAGGACAATCGTATCATCTGGTAAATGACAGGGATTAGGCGTAACGGTTTTTTCATTATTTTTACATGTTGTGTTGATTTTATTGACATAAACATCTCCTTTCTCCGGCAACCTGCCGGAATACGGTGTCAGACAAACCAGGGGAGACCTGCCACTGAATGTGCTGTAACACATTCGGTGGCTTTTACTGGCAACCCTTTTTCTCGAATACTATTTTTCCTTCTGTTTTCTCATAGGCAATACCAAGGGCAAGGCTGATCACATCCAGTTTCCTGTAAAGTGATTCATGTTCCAGATTAATTTTAAGATGACAGTCTTTCATTAGTACCGGGTCGTAGATAATCTCTATACCATACTGACTTTCGATAGCTTCGAAAATTTTTTCAACCGGTGCATCGTCGAAAATGTAGATCGTTTCCTGAGTGTCGTTTACAGGCTGTAGTAAAAGTGGTGCGTCAACAAGATCCTTCGAAAACGATTGGGATGCTTTTGAAAAAACAGCTTTCTGGTTGGGGGTAAGGACCATGACGGCGTTATCCTTCACATCTTCTTCTTCCCTGGAAACGCGCACTTTCCCGCTTTTTACTTCTATGGTTACGACTTGGTCGACGTCGTAGGCCCTGATCCGGAAGGAAGTTCCGAGCACTGTAGTTTTCATCCCGCCTGCTTTGACGATAAACGGCTTGCCGGCATTTTTTATGACCTTGAAAAAAGCGCTTCCCCGTAATTTAACTTCCCGGATGCCTGCATCTTCCCGGTATTCCATGCTGCTTCCCCCGTCGATCTCTACTTCTGAACCGTCGGGCAGTTTTAAGATGCGGTTGTCCGTCCCCGGGTTGTCGTAAAACGTGTCATCGAAGGCGGTTTTTACGGTAGCCTGCTCAGGATAATGCTCCCCGGCGTAGTACCGGTAAGCAAAAAAGCCGGCTGCTATAAGGAGGCATGCCGCCGAAATCCAGAAAAAAAAGCGACCTTGCACCGTATGAAAAAAGGGGTGTTTTTTAACGGATCGCTCTAAACGTTCCCAAATGCGCCTGCTGCTGTCAAGAGTTGCCGGCGTTGTTTCAAATACAGCTTCCAACCCGTCTACCAGTCGCCGTCCTTCAATAACGTCATAGTATTTTTCGGGGTATTCCTTCAGGAACTCCTCCCAGAACCTGTCGCTTTCCGGTTCCGGCGAGATCACCCATTTCTTGAAGTAATCTTCCGATGCAAAGTCTTCTGCTTTATAACGATAATAATCCATCTGTTATCGGGCTTCTGCGTTTAGAATTTAAATAGAAAAAAAGAGAGACCCAGGATGCGCACTGCCTCTTTGAGGTATTTCAGGCCACTATAAATGAAACGACAGGCGGAATGGTAATTTACACCCATCAGTTGTGCGATTTCCTCGTTGCTGAAATGTTCGTAAAAACGCAGGTAAATCGCCTGCTGCTGACGTGCTGTGAGCGCCTTCAGGTTTGTCCGGAGCGACATCAGCAGCTCGCGGCGGGTCTGGTCTTCTATAAGAAGGGCTTCCAGCGGTTCTTCGATGTGGAAATAGTCGGAATTATCTATCGGTACCCCATCTACCCTATTGCTTTCTATTCTTTTCAATGCCGTATACAGCCTGTTTCTCAACGCCCTGTAGAGATAAAATTTTAATTGGCCTTCTTCCACATCTGCAAGCTTTTCCCGCGATTTCCAGAGTTCGAGGAAAAGATCGTGAACGGCATCCTCGGTCAGCTCCTGGTTGGGGGAGATCTTTTTCTCGTAAACCAGCAGTTGATGGACATGCGCCTCATAGATCTCCTGAAAGGCGGCGTGGCTCCCGTTCCGGAACGCGTCCCAAACCCCGGAGGGTAGCCTGTCAGCCGAATGCTTTATCACGTTTAAGCAGAGTTTAGCCAAATAAGGATAGTAAAATACCTTTCCTCTATATACTAATCTCCGCTTACCGGATTTTTATACCTATCTTATTCAGATTTTTTTATCATGCCTTCCTTAGCGGGTAATCCATATATCGCAAATTGTGTCCGTGCTAACCTCCCGGTAAGCAATACCGGAAAAGTGTAATGATATGTGATTGAAGTAAATATCAGAGAGAGGGGGCTTTTTGTGGCAGGCGATAGCATATAAAACGGGGTGAATAAAATAGCTCACGGCTCATACCTAAAACGTTTTTACAGATGAAAACATTTCTCAAATACCTGTTTATCGGGGCTTTAATTTCAAGCTCCGGAATGGCGCAGGAAACCGCGAAAAAGCAAAACGGGGCGTATTTGAAGGAATATAATACCGTTTCTGAACCCGACCGGCGGGAAATACTGATCGAAAACGTCTGCATTATCGACGGAAGTGGCGGTGAACCGGTAGAAAGAGGCTATGTGGTAGTGAAGGATGGGATGATAACGTCGGTCGGATCGGGCACGATAGCGGAAGGGCTAAAAAAACAGATGTCCGTGATAAACGGGGAAGGGAAATCGCTGATACCCGGCCTGATAGATGCTCATTTGCATTCGGTCAACGATAACGAGTTTCTACAGCTTTGCCTGGCCAACGGTACAACGACGCTCCGCGACCCCGGCCATCCTTTCACCTTCTACCAGGCGATCCACTTTACGGATAAACCGCTGCCCCGGATCTTCCTTACCGGTCCGCACCTCGACTATCCGCCGGTTGCGTACGGGCAGGAAGCAACGCTTGTGCGCGATAATGATCATGCCAGGCAGGTAATACACCGGTATGCCGAAAGCGGGGCGACCGGGATTAAGATCTATTTCAGGCTTCCTTTACGGTTTTATAAAGATGTAGTCGGAACGGCAGGCTCCTACAACATACCTGTTGTTGCACACCTGGAGCTGATTAACGCTGTAGATGCGATACTGGCGGGTGTTAACGGCATAGAGCACGTAACTTCCTTCGGGACTTCGATTGCCGGCGCTGAAGCGAGGGCCGACTTTGAGAAAAAGGTCGATGAAAACAACAATGCACGCCGGGAAGAACGGTACAGGCTATGGGCTTCCCTGGATATGGATTCGCCGAAAGTAAAAGAAGTGATAGAGCTCGCGCTGAAAAGAAACGTATTTTTTTGCCCCACACTGGCCACTTTTGAAAGACAGGCCGATTCTACGGGAAAGGAGGACTACCGGGTGAAAGGATTTCAAAATATGGTTAAGTTCGTCGGGCTGGCGCATAAGGCGGGAATGAAGATCGTTATTGGGTCTCATTCTTCTTCCCTGTACTCCAGGCACGGCTGGACCTACCAGCGTGAAATGGAGTTACTGAATATGGCAGGCCTTACACCTCTTGAGGTTATAAAAAGCGGAACAGCGTTAAATGCAGATTACTTCGGCAACAGCCCGAGGCTGGGAAGCATCGGTGCCGGGAAGGCTGCCGATCTGGTCCTTGTCGACGGAAACCCTGCGGAAAACATAGCGGCGACGTACAACATCAGCGCCGTCATGCTCAACGGGGCCTGGGTAAAAAAATAACAGCAGCCTATTCCACCACCAGGATCTCATAGATAGGTACGGAATCGACATTGACTTTTATCTTCCCGCCGGTGTAGGTGAACTTACATTCTTTCCCGAGTGGTTGCAAAGTCACTTTCGATGGTTTTTTGTCGCTCCTGATCGTAACCTGCAGATCTTTCACCGGTTTTACTTCTTCGATATAAGTGAGCTCGCTGTGTTTACCCGAGGTATTGACCAGGTGAACCGCCAGCTTTGTGCCCAGGCGGCTTGCAGAGACGTCTATCCATTGAGAGCCCTTTACTTCGACGATGGGATCCGTAAACATCGAACGGACCGAACTATTGATCAGGCTATGTAATGCCCCGTCACCCGACTTCAGGTATTCAAGGCCGACAGATTGCGGGATCATGCATATTTTACCTTTTCCGACCTGAGATATGGAGTGTGTCGCCTCAGTATTCCCGGTGAATTTACCTTCAAAAAGAGCTGAAGTTTCCTTTCCGATGATCATCAGGTTGCCCCCTTGCTTTACGTATGCCATCAGATCGTCGCGAAATAAGGGAGAGAGGTAATTCCATTCGGGGATGACGATCAGGGGAAAGCGCTTCATATTATGCCCCAGCATATCTTCGGTTACAATATCGACGCTGTTCTGACCTTCCAGCAGGCATTGCAGCACTCCCCGGAGGCGGTTGTTGCCGGTATATCTTGAAAACAGGCCGGGGCTTTCCCGCTGATAGGCTTCGGTAGAAAACAGCAACGCCACCTGGGGAATCTGCACGGAATGATGACAATAGGCCTGTCGTTCGCGGGCGAACCGCGCTACTTCGGCCATTACGTCCATTTCGTCAAGCTTTACGGAACCGTCGCGCCTTTGGGAGAAGTATGCCTGGAATCCGCCGCCCAGCGCCAGTACGACGGCAGCTTCCTGTTTCAGTTGTATGGCCGTTTTCTGTTTCCAGGGAATGGCATCTTCGTTGGGAGTGCGGGAAAAGCTCCACGCCATCAGGTCCCAGGGAATACCCTGATGAACGAGGTAGCGACCGGCATAGCGGGCAGAATTGACGCTGTTACGGTGCTCGTAATCGCCCGAAAGAAAGTTGAGCGGGACCGAAACCGGTTCGGGCATGTGGTCAGTGAACGCCCAGTTGCTGCATATCTGGAAATCGGGATAAGCGCTGCGGACTTCCGATACATAATGGCGCAGGTATTTCCGGAAAGATTCCCGGTGAAACTGCATCCATTCAAACCAATACGGGTCGCTTTTGGATTTCGGTACGGTCGTGATGCCGGTAGCTTCGCGGAAAAGGCGTGTAGCGCGTTCCCCGTAGTCGGGCACTGTGGCCCAGCATTCGCCGTCTACCCAGATCCCGTCGACGCCATAGTCGCCCGCGAGCTCTTTCAGCTGGGGAATAAGAAGCTCGTCGACATATGGTCCGAAAACAGAGGTCATGTTCGGGTTCTTTTTCCCGTCGCTGTTTGTAACAGCCCATTCGGGCCTTAATTCCAGGGCTCTGGTATCCCACACACCCGAATAGTGCATATAAAGAGCTACTCCGTTTCGGGCTGTCACCTCACGCCAGGTGCGGAGCGGGTCGCCGGTAATACCGGGAGCCGGGTTTCCTACCTTTGTGGGGTAGCTGGTATAGCCATCATGGCCTTTACAGTCAATCTGTATGTAATCGGGGTTGACCTTATCAATGATGCTTTTCACCATTTCAGGAGTTGTGTTCCGACCTATCAGCGTGTCATTTTTGCCGGCGTGGAAGTCGAAATGGATACCGAGAAAGCTTTCGCTGCGTTTGAGGCGCTCCGGTAGTTGCCCGGAATCACTGGTCCGGTGATTCTGGGCATCCAGCCGGGAGGTTGCCAAAAGGAGAAATACCAGTGTGAAATAATGAATATTGAGAAATTTGGTCTTCATGTTAAAGAAACAATTCAGGTATCAGGAAACAAAAGCGGGTGGTGTGATTCTTTTACTGTCTTAACCGGCCATCGCTCTTTCCCGTCTTCTGACGGTGAAAGAGCGATGGCCGGTCTCCGACCGGCGAAAAGACCGTCTTTTATCAGGTCAGACGAGGGAGAGCTGGGCCTCTCTCCTTTTTCTCTGTGGCCCTCTGTGTCCCATAAAGCTCCTCCCTGATCAAAGATTTAACCCCGCCAGAAACTCCTGCAGTGCTGTTGAACGTTGTTAATAATGAAATAGTACTAAAACGACTTTGCATCTTTTGCAACATGCGATTTTAAGACTTTGCAACCGATAGCTTTAAAAATTATTTTTTTGTATGAAAACTTCAAGCACGTCAATAAAAACCCCGGAAGGCAGCAGCTATATAAGGAAGTTATGCAAGCATTTTGCCCATAAGATCAAGGTAGCATACGATGAAAAGGAAGGTACCGCAGAGTTTCCGTTCGGCCGGGCTCTCATGACTGCCGACGGTGAATCGCTCCGTTTTGATATAACTTCCGATGCTTTTGAAGGGATCAACCGGATCAAATATGTGCTGGTTACGCACCTGGAGAAATTTGCATTCCGTGAAAACCTGGAGATCGTATGGAAGGACGAACCGCTGCCGCCGGAGCCGGACTGGGAAGCGGTAGCGGGCCAGCTCAGGAACCCATCGGGAGAGGCCGGGGTAAAGACAGGTGTTAATATGAATCATGCCAATATGGGGATGATCATGAGGGCCTTCGAACTCCTGGACTTTTCCGGTGGAGAGCAGTTGTTGGAGCTGGGTCCCGGCAACGGGGCTCACCTTGCCGATGTGATGAAGCAACGGCCGGGTTTATGCTATACGGGGGTGGAGATTTCAGAAACCATGATCCAGGAAGCCTCCGCACGTTGCCGGGGGTTGAATAACGTAGCTTTCCTGATGACAGACGGGAAGGCACTTCCGTTTGGTGATCAGGCTTTCGATCATGTCGTGACAGTCAATACCGTCTATTTCTGGGAAGAGCCCGCTGCATATGCGGCGGAAATACGCCGTGTACTTAAACCGGGGAACGGGGTATTCTGCCTCGGATTTATTAGCGCCGATTCTATGGAAAGTCTACCGTTTGTCCGCCACGGATTTGAGCTTTATGACCTGGAAAAGGCAAAGAAGCTGCTTACAGATGCGGGGTTTGTGATAAAGGATGTAGTGAGCGAAACGGAGACTGTGAGAAGTAATACCGGGGAGAAGATGGATAGGATGAGAAATTATATCCTGGCGGGCGCGGCAGTATAGGCTGCATAAATAAGAAAGGGCGCCCGGCGGCGCCCTTTCTTATTTCAACTCAAAACAGACTGCCTGTCAGTTTTTGACTACTTTATGTGTGGATATACGCCCGCCGGTGCGCGTGATATTGAGAATATACATACCGGCAGGGAGGTGACGAACATCGATATCGGCAAGCGGATCGGTCCCCGACCTGTAGAGAACCTGCCCGGTAGCAGAAATCAGCTCTATTTTTTCTACGTTTCCTGCATCCCGCACTTTTACCCTGAGATTTTCGACTGCCGGGTTAGGCGTGATCGTGATCCCGGAAGCAAGTGCAAAAGAAGCGCTCCTGACCGGGCTGTAAGCAGAAGTCCCGTCCCTGTCTACTATTTTTAGCCTGTAGTAGTTGATGCCTTCCGCAGGACTTGCGTCAATGTAGGTATAGCTACGCGAGATATTGCTGTTGCCGGAGGCCCGTACAGTGCCCAGTCTATGCCAGTTTTTTCCTTCGCTGCTGCGCTCCACTTCGAAGCGCTCGCTGTTCAGCTCTTCTGTAGTGGCCCAGGAGAGGTGCGCCGCATCCGCTTCTTTGCTAACAACAAAGTCGCTGAGCTTCACCGGCAAGGGACTCTGGTCGTAAACGGAGATATACAATGTAGCAGACGCGCAGATATCGTTGCTGTTACATGCCGTGTAAGGGAACACCGCAGTGCCGGCAAAATCCGAAGCAGGCGCATATGTATAGCTTCCGTTTGGCGAGAAAGTTAAGGTACCGGCCTCGTTGGTGACAGTAGTTGTGTTTACCGTAAGAGTTCCTCCGGCTGCATCACTGTCGTTTACCAGCACGCCGGCTTCCGGCTCGACTGAAAATCCGCTGCCGAGCGCAGTCCTGTTGTAGTCGTCTGAAGCTATCACGCCGGAAGCGCCCGGCGGAAGCACATAGACGACCACTTCTGCGTCACCAAATAATCCGGAGGTAGCCTCAAAGACCCTGTAAGTAAACACGTCTTTCCCGTAGAACCCGGGTTCGGGAGTATATTCTACTTTGTCGTTTACTACTGTAGCAGTGCCGTTAGAGGGGTCGGTCTGTATAGAAGGATTCTGCAGTGAACCGCCCGGATTCCCTTCCTTATCGTTGGCCTTTACGTCTATAGTGACTGTAGCAGGGTCGGTGTCACTTCCTGTCATATTGGCGAGGTCGGCATTAACAACCGGCGGATTGTCGGTCTTGCCCGGATCCAGCACTGTGATGGTGAGGGTTTCGGTAGGGCAGTCTGTAGTCTGACCGGCCGGGCATACCGGTATTTCGAAGGTATACACCCCCTTTGTCAGGGCGGTAAATGTGTAGGTTCCGTTAGAATTCATAACCGGAACCTCGCTGCCGGGATTCGGGCCCGGTATGGGCGTGCCGTAGGTTACGCTTTGTCCTCCTCCTATATAATCATTGGTACTTACATCCCCTTTTGTGGGTTTATTGAGGTAGGCAACGTTGATATCGGGATTGGTTTCAAATTCTGAAGAGCAGGCAATAGGTGTGCTTCCGTCACCATCTTCGGAGTTCGACTCCCTTGTATCGACATAAGCGCCGTATACATCCACAAATTGCTGCAAGGCACCAACAAGTGAGCCTACCGAAACCCTTACTTCGTTAAACGGTTTAGTGGTTTTGAATCCCGGATTGTAGAAATCGGTAGGCGTACCAAACCACTGCACCAGCAGGGCAAGGTCTAACAATGTTCCGCCGGAGGCGCTCTCCTGGAACTGTCCGTTCAGGTAGGTCGATATCGTGATGCTTGGGAAAAGATCGGCTGATACGATGAAAGAGTTCTTCTTAATTGTAAAGCCGGCAAACGTACCCTTCGGATATACCACAGCGGGTGTAGCCACCGAAAGAGATACTGTATTGATCCCACTGACAGCATTACGCAGCGTAGCATAGTCAGTATTGCTGGGACTCACAGCATTCCAGGGATTTTCGATGCCGTAGGCTGCCGCCACAGCGCCTGAAGTACCTGTCCGCTCAAAGTTCACAACGGCCGAAGTCGTCTTACCTCCCGATGTCGAGTTAGTCAGCACATAGGTGCTCTCGCATTCGATAGTCTCTTCACATACCTGCTCCCCTTCCCCATCCAGGAATGGTTGGAAAACTACACCGTAAATACGGATCTCCCCGAGATCGACTGCAGCGAGATTTTCAAAAGTAATTTTCACCTCGTCATAAGGCACATGACCCACTACACCCATCACATGCCGCTGATAACCGCCGGTCAGCAGAGAGGATGACACTCCGCCCAACAATGCATCGCCGGTGGAATTCTGGACAACCACTCCATCGTTCAGGAGCTGGATGCTTATTGAGGAAGCTATCCCTACATTAAACAGCGAAGCGCTTCCGATATCGAACCCGGCGTAAGTACTGGACGGATACTCCTCTATTGCATTGGCTACCGCAAAACTGGCGCTGGCTCCAACCGTAGCCCCGAGTGTTATCTTGGCATAGGTATCGGGATCATCGTCAATAGCGTCTTCCGAGTTATTGATAGTATTCCCTAAAGCGGCCGCACCGAAGAAACCTGTTTCTTTGCCATCGACATAGACCGGGTAGCCCGGGTTGGTGGCATACGTAAGCTCACCGCAGACAAGGTCATCGACTTCGCAGAAGGACTTGATCACAGCCGAATAAACATGGATCTCGCCGATATCTACGGAACCTGTTTTATTATAGGTAATCTTAACGCCGGTAAACGATTCTGATGCCAGAAAGCCGATGGTCTGGCGGCCCGTGCCGGTCAGCAGTGACGACCCGATAGCGAACAACGAACCGCTGCCATCGACGGTTTCAACAATACCGCCTTCCCCGTCCAGCGTACTTATTTCCACGTTATTCAGGAACCCTCCCCCCAGCAAAGTTGGGTTAGACACGTCGAATCCCGCGAAGGTACCGGCCGGATACTCATTACCGCCATCCTGAACCCCAATGCTTACGGTAACCAATCCCGACGCAAGGGTGGTAATGGTCGCAAAATTATCCGGGTCACTATCTACCATCGCTTCGGTATTGCTGATCGAATTTTCTATCGCGAACGCACCGTCTATCCCGGTATGCCTTGCATCTACGAACGCCGGAAAATCCGGGCGGGCCAACTGCACCGTTGTGTTGCACGTTTCATCATAGGTAGGACAAAACTTCTCGATGACCGCATTGTAAACGAGCGTACTGAAAACTCCAGCCGAAGCCACAGACTCAATGGTCAGCCGTATTTCATCGAAATCCTTAGTAGTCTTAAAACCGACCAGTTTGCGGCCGCTGCTGCTTAATATCTTGCCGCCGACCAACTGGCCGTCGGAATAAGACTCCACCTCTGTGCCGTTTTTATAAGTCGAGATGGTGTGAATCACAACGGCATCCAGCGAGATCAAATTGACATCTTCCAGCTCAAACCCGGCATAAGTACCGGCAGGATAGCCGTCGGTCTCCTCCGACTTTACCCCGATGTACTGCGAACTTACGATCGAAGCCGTTCTTGTCACTGTTGCGAAATTATCAGGATCGTTGTCTATAACACGGTCGGGATTTTCTATACTACAGTTGACGCAAAGAGAGGATGCCCCAACGTCGAGGGTCACATGAACGGGGAAATTGACATTAGTGCCATCTCCCTCATGCAGATAGGTTGGCGTATTACAATCCAGGTTGGCAATAGGATTATCGCAGAAGGACTTAATAACCGGATATTGAAGCGTAAATGTTCCCACCGAAACCGCAAGATCGAACTTCCCGTAATAAATCTCGTCGAACTCGGCCGGGGCCACTAATCCGATCGTGACGCTGCCGTCTGTGTTGAAGACAGAACCGGAAAGCAGGGACAGTCCCTCCGAAGCAGCTACAAGCCCCCCGTTTCTCCTCAATTCAATCCTGGAAGCCCCTAGCAGCGACACTGCCGCCAGATCTGAACTACTAACGGTAAAGCCGCCAAATGTACCGGCAGGATATGTAACGGCCTCGTCTTTCACCGAAGCAGAATAGAACAATGGCACAACGGAGGAGTAAGTTGCATGTGTAGCCGGATCGGAGTCTTCAATCCTGGCCTCAGCGGTTCCTAAAGGGAGCCACGCCCCGACACCAACACTGGTAAGGGTTGCATTCAGGCCCGGTCCTACGAGAGGCGAAGGCGTATTGCAGGGCAAATCCCGCGTATAACGGCGCAGGAATACATTTTTAATCCGCAATTGGGCGGTATAGGTCCCCGTCCAGCCGATATCACCGCTCATACTGATTTGTACCTCATCAAAGCTCTTTCGCGCATAGAAGCCGAGATCCTGTTGAAACGGATTCGTGATACTAGTCGTATACGTATAGCTTTCCCCTGTTGGCGCTCCATCGAGATAAAGACTCAGAGTAGTGGAAAATCCACTCCATGCAGCCAGTCCGGTAATATTTCTATCAATATTAACACCTACATAATACCCCGTAAGCGCTGTGGTATTGTAGTCGGTGCCATCAGAGACAGAGACCGTCCCGGACAGACTGTGCGAACCTCCCAAACCGGAACCACCTCTCTGAAGATGTGCATAATCGGAGGTGCTACTGTTGGTAATGTTGGTAAGGTTGCTCCAACTCCCGGTAGAGGCCGAGATCTCGGTCGCCGTTACGCCGCTGAGCGGTGCGTCATTCACCCAGGGGGTATTTGTGCCTGTATTGGCCGGAATCGCCGAATCCTGGGCAGCGGCAGGAAAATATCCTGTCAAAAAAAACAGAAAAAGGAATAGACTACCCCAGGCAGTATATCCTTCCTTATTAGAAAACAATAAATTTTTAAACATAATTGAGGATGTTAACGTAATGAACAATAGATTAGATTGTATTCCTGCAATAGGGTTGTAGTACTTATCCGAATTCGCTATAGCTGAAATCAGGATAAAATTTCATAATAAATTTTCACTAATTTGGTTGTGATAGCTTGGTTAATCATGTATAATTTTAGCACTTGGTGGCACTACTAATATGCTAAAAACCAAGCTATTATGGTGCCTTTTGAACGCATTTTGTCGGTAATTTTGACCCTTAATTCGCATTAGTAATATTAATCCATGTCCACATTGCAGTCAAATTTGTCGCCCGGATAGATTTTCCCAAATCTGCAGCCCGGAGAATGTTTCTTAAAATAGCAATCATAGCTTTGTGGTTTAGTCATAAAAGGAATCGTACTGTATCTGGTCTGTCGAACGTATAGGTACTCTTTGTAATGATTTTGTGTTAAGGGATTTCGGGATTGCGATGCCGGTATGACAGTTAGCCAAGGCAACAGCTCTCCTGCCGCTGATTTTTATGAATCAGACAAAATCCCGGGTGGCGTATCAATAAGGTGAAAACTTTATGGCTTCCCGCCGATTTGAAAAACCGGTGAAAAAGTCGCAACACTGTAGGTCTTTACAAGGTTAAAGACCTGTCCGTAGCAGAATGAACGCAGGCTCATTCTACCAGGCTATGAATCGTTCCCGGAAAAAGTAAATTGTTCTACGCTTTCGTGCGTTAATGGCCGGAAATTTTCCAGCCGGGAAGAAGGAGTGGTTGTTTCATTCCAGATTTGATTTTAAAGTTATCATTGAATAAAAGAGAATAGCTT
The DNA here is from genome assembly GCA_964559125.1 of uncultured Cytophagales bacterium. Lineage (GTDB taxonomy): Bacteria > Bacteroidota > Bacteroidia > Cytophagales > Spirosomataceae > Ravibacter. The sequence continues at coordinate 99,857 of CAZLGW010000012.1, read as the reverse complement.
AACTCAGTCGAAAGGCCCCCTAAATGGAAGAATCCTGACGTGCTGAAACGCATTAGCCTGCTTACGTCTGTCCTAATCAGAGTATATTGAAGACGTTAGTTCAAATATAGCAAAGTATTACAACAAATAGCAAATATTTTGATTTATTGTTGTTGGGAAATAAGAGGAACAACTTCTATATATTGTAGAATATAACCTACATACATTGTAGAGTAAATTTTAATAGCAACAATAATCCGGAGGTTAGGGGGCCGGCGTTATAGCGGGATTGCAGGCTCCGGCGAAACCGACAATAGTCTTCCGCTACACCTGGTGTTAATCTTTAATCGTTAAAGTTGAGAGCGTTTGTACCGGTTACAGTTGTTCAAGCTCCTTTGTAGTGAAAGCTTTTTCCCGGCCGGCGAATTTCCTTCTTATGGCTTCCACTTCTTCTTCAGAGACCGGATCGGCGTCGTTTTGCCAGGACTTTCGTATGTAGCTTAGCATCTCGGCTATCTGCTCGTTGGAGATAGCCTGGTCGTAGCCGATGCCGGGCATGTCGGAGCTGATTTCGGGAGCCTGGTAAAGCCGGTTGCCTACCGTTATGGGGCCTGACAGGCCGAAGAGCACAATAGAGGTAAGAATATCTTTTCGTCCTGTTACCCACTCCGATTGATTGAGAGGAGGTGCGAGTCCCTCTACCCCGTTCCCGTCGGGGCCGTGGCAGGTCTGGCATATCGTATTATAAAATTCGGCGCCTTTGGGGTATTTCTGCGATAGAAGCTCCTGGTTGCGGGTGTTGCTTTCTTTGATCCTGTTTTCGATGGCCGATTTAAGTTGGACGATCAATGCCGATGTAGTATCGCTGATGTATTGTGCGGATGCCGCCAGGAATTCACTTTCCCTGTCCTGGAGAACACTCACTATTGCTGCTGCCAGGTAGGGGTTGCCGTGTTGTTTCCGGGCTAGGCGGTGTAATATTTCCCGGGCCAGTGCGTCGTCAAACGCTTTGACGGCATTCATGCCGAAAGCTATATACGGAAATCTCATTGTCCGGTCGTCGTCAATGAATTTTTCCCATATGGCAGTAAAAATCCTGTAGTTATCCCGGCTGATCACCGACGGCGTGAGTCCGAAAGCCAGTACCTGCAGACGGAAAGACTCCTGCGTGTAAAGGGGCAGTACCTCTTTAGCCGACAATGCGCCCAGGCCTTCCAGCGTCCAGAAGCAGTGTAGCCGCCGTAGCTCGGCAGTGTCTGCTGCGGCAATCATTTTCAGCCTGGGTATGAGGCTGGTTTTCTTCCTGTCGATAATAGTCTGCTGGGCATAATCCCTTATCCACCCGTTGGGATGCCCCAGCATGCCGATAAGGCTTTCATTGTCGCCAGGCAATTCGACGGGGCCGGTTTTGGCTCCCCTGGGAGTGATTTTATAGATTCTTCCCAGGTTTTGCGGCTGCGTCAGGGAACGCTCATTGATTTCCTGCCTGAGGTAGGGTGTTACATAGGTCTTATGCTGGATAATACCCCTGTACATATCGGTTATGTAGATGGCTCCGTCAGGGGCGTTGCTCAGCGTTACCGGGCGGAACCGCTCGTCGGTGCTCGATATAAACTCCCGGTTTGCATAGGCTTGTCTTCCGGGCGTGATATAGCCTTGTTCCTCTATGATATTTCTCTTGATCAGGTTGGCGGAAGGCTCGGGCACGAATACATTGGAGGCGTAGGCCGGTCCGAGGAGATTGCCCCTGTAAACCAGGGGGCCGCATGCGGCAGTAAAGTTGACGAGGCGCAGGCTGTCGTCCAGCACATCGGTCTTATAGCCGCGGTTGACTCCGGGTGTGGGGCGCCGGGGATATACCCTGTTGCCGGCGACAATCCTTTCGTTAAACCCGGTAGCTCTTTTCTGGTACCGGTTCCAGTGGCCAAACCCGGGCAAAAAGTTGTCGCCCAGTACGTTGGCAGAGTTATGATTATAGTAGAGCCTGCCCTGGTCGTCCTGGGAAAGGCCCCATTGCCCCCTGAAATGTGTCCGTTCTATTTTCCATTCATCACCGTATTTGCGGTATCTTTTATTGGATTTTGCATTGTATATCCAATTGTCCATTGCCCTCAGGAGTCCGTTGGGCTGGTGCTCTACGTTACCGCCCACTGCGTAAACCGAATCGACAAGCATTCTGGCAACCGGCTTATCGCCACTCATTTTGTAAAACCAGAGAGAGGGAGGTTCTGCTATCAATACGCCGTCTTCATAAAAGCAGATGGCCCTTGGAAGTACCAGGGAGTCCAGGAATATTTTCCTGCTGTCCATCACCCCGTCGCGATCGGTATCTTCGAGGATGACGATTTTTCCATTGGGGATGTCTTCGCCTGTACCCGTCACATCAGGCATATAGCCTGTCATTTCCACCACCCATATCCTGCCTTTGCCGTCGAAGAGCATGGTGACGGGCGTCTGTACCACGGGTTCTGAAGCCACCAGTGAAATTTCCAACCCTTCTTCTGTTTTGAGGAGTTTCAGCGATTGTTCAGGAGATACCACCGGAGATTCGCTGAAGTTCTTCATCCAGCTGATGTCCGGTCTCCTATACCCTTCTCCGTTATCGGAAACAGGTTGTTGAGTAGTGTCTGTCCTTACTGTTTTGCAGAAATAAAGCAATAAGGATAGAACTGCCAGGCTGATTAGATGAGTGGTTTTCACCTTGATGTTAAAGAGAGATGAGGCAATTAGACGATTAGACAATTAGACGATTAGACAATTAGACAATGAGGCAATTAGGACCTGTCCTGGTCTTTGTCTGCGAGCACTTCTTCGACGGGTTTCATCTTGGAGGTCAACAATTGAATAATGATCCAGGCGACGAAATAGGAAAGGCCGCATATGGTAAACAGTATGTTGTATCCGGCCCCGATATTACCCAACAGCTTATAGTGATCGAGCAGCACGCCTACAAGCAGCGGGAAAAAAGTGGAACCCAGGGAGCCGGCCATACCGCCGATACCTACTACGGAACTGACCGATTCCTTGGGGATAATATCGGAGACGACGGTCAGAATGTTGGTGCTCCACGCCTGGTGGGCGGCGGCTACGATGGCGATAATAAACACTACTACCCATACATCGGTGGCGTAGCGGGCAAGCAGGATGGGTAAAACCAGGATGGCTACTATTAACAACACCAGTTTCCTGGCTTTAAGAGCAGGCCAGCCTTTTTTGATCAGGTAAGATGAAAGATATCCGCCCGCGATACTGCCGAAGGTAGTGAGCGTATATACTACGGCCAGGTGCAGGCTCGGTTTCCTGAGGTCGAGGTCGAAAGTTGAAGCGAAGTAGGAGGGAAGCCAGAACAGGAAAAACCACCAGACGGGATCCGTAAAAAGCTTTCCGACGATGAATACCCAGGTCTGTTTCAAGGTAAGCAGGCGAACCCATTTGATCTTTTTGGGCTCTGCAGCGCCGGCCTCCCCGGTTTTGATATCGCTACGTATATAATTGAACTCTCCGGCCGATAACCTTTTCTGTTTTTCCGGGATCTCGTAGTAGATCCACCATATCACAAGCCATACAAAACCCAGGGCCCCGGTGATAATAAATGCCTCTTTCCAGCCAAACGCCGCCAGGAGCCAGGGTATCAGGATAGGCGCTATGATGGGGCCGATGCTGGTGCCGGAGTTGAATATGCCTGTCGCCACTCCTCTTTCTTTTTGCGGGAACCACTCGGCGATCACTTTTACGGCCGCCGGGAAGTTACCGGCCTCGCTGACCCCCAGAAGCCCCCTGAAGAGCCCGAATCCGAACGTAGACTTAGCAGCCGCATGAAGGATAGCGGCAATGCTCCATACCGTAACGGAGATGGCATACCCTATTTTTGATCCAAGGCGGTCGATGAAATTACCGAATACCAGGAAACCGAGCGCGTAGCAGGCAGAAAAGACCATCACGATCCGGCCGTAGTCTGTTTCGGTCCAGTTAAATTCCACTTCCAGGACGGGCTTCAGAAAGCCGATGATCTGGCGGTCGATGTAGTTGATAGTAGTGGCAAAAAACAAAAGCCCGCAGATAAACCAGCGGTAATTGCCGGTCCTAGAATTGTTGGTCATTGCTGAGAATCGTAAAGTCGGCCAAAAGGAAAGATGTTTGTTCCCGTTTTAACGGTTTATTGAAACGGGTAGGCAAACTAATAGATTTTATCCAATGAAAGGACATTAAAATCGAATTAATGTGACTGGAAGAGCATGCTCCGGCAGAAGACAGACGTATACTGCGGGTTTACCTTGCGCCCAGGTAGGGAAGCCAGTAGTCGTTAGGCCCGCCCGAAAAATCTCTTATGAAAACCAGGAAACTGGGTTTGTAAGGCTGTTGTTTGAGCTGCATACCCGATTCTTCGGGGGTCAGATCTCCCTTTTGCGTATTACACCGCTGGCAGGCTGTCACAAGATTGTCCCAGTTGCTCTTGCCGCCCCGCGATTTGGGGAGCACGTGATCGAGTGTCAAACGATCTTTGGCTCCGCAATACTGGCATGTATTCCGGTCGCGCTTAAAGATGTTCTGGCGCGTCATCATCACGCTCTTGTAGGGGCGGTGCACATATTTATGCAGCCGTATAACGACGGGGTAAAAATAGGTTTGTGAAATGGAGTGAAGGAAGCGGTCGTTGGCCTGGGCTATCAGCTCCGCTTTGTTGAGATAGACGAGCAGGAAGGCTTTGGGTACTGAGCAAACATTAAACGCACTGTAATCCTGATTGAGTATTAACACTTTCGAACTCATACAACGTCAGGGAGTTAGTTTCCTAAAGTTAAAGAGTTTTTCAGAGCGAGGCAATACTCTTACGGAAATTAAAAAACGTAATACCGAAAGCCGTAGCTTGTTAAAGAGGACGATTATTAAAGAGAAAATTGTAAATTGATTGAAAAATAACATACTATGCCTAAAATAGCCATATACAAGTATTTTACTTTGTTTTTCTATATGGGGGATACGGTCGGTGAACCGCCTCACATACATATAATCAAGAACAAAGGGTATACCGGGGGAATAGCGAAATATTGGCTGGAACGCGGAGAATATGCAGAAACCGGGGAACTGACGGTGAAAGAACAAACCGAATTAGCTAAATTAGTAGAGAAAAACAAAGCGGCCCTGATCGATGCGTGGAAAAAAGCCAAAAGCGGGCAAAGAGTAAAAACCTTGAATTTCAAATGAGCAAGCTAGAATTAATGACTCCCGTTGTTCAGGGGTATTTGGGGATATCCCCTACCATAAAAAAAGTCACATTCGAGATACGCAACAAAATAACGATTCATCTTACTGACGGACGTATCCTGATTGCCCCTTTATCGCGGTTTCCCTCTATCAGGAAGTTGTCAGACGCACAGCGGAAGAAATATACCATCGGAGACGGTGTAGTACTCAACTTCCATGATGCTGATGAAATATTTCATATTCAGGACTTTTTGGGAGTACCTGAAGATTATATAGTAAAGTAAAGCCGTAGCCATGGCTTCACTTCCTGCTATCCCCTATTCAATAATCCCCTCTGTCGGAATCCCGCTTGACGTCTCTTTCTTTGATTGTCTCGCGCTTATCGTATAGCTTTTTCCCTTTGGCAAGCGCTATCTCGATCTTGGCGAGCCCCCGGTCGCTGCTGAAAATGCGTACCGGTATAACGGTGAGCCCCTGGTCTTTAAGCTTTGAAGCGAGTTTTCTGAGCTCGCGGCGGGTCAGCAGCAGCTTACGGTCGCGCAGAGGTTCATGGTTGTAGTGAGTTCCTTCGGTATAGGGAGAGATATGAAGGCTCCGGATAAAAAGCTCATCGCTGAGAAAGAGGCAGTAAGCATCCTGGAAATTGACTTTACCTTCCCTTATCGACTTGATTTCGGTCCCGGTCAATACAATTCCCGCCGTATATTTTTCCAGGAAAGCATATTCGAAACCGGCCCGCCGGTTGGAGATATTGAAGTTCTTGGAAATCTTGTCCGCCATGTAATAAAGAGGTAGCGTTTAGAGATCGCTCCCTGAGCGGAGTCGAAGGGAGTCGAAGGGAATCATTTCAGCATAGCAAGAAGAATGCCCAGCTTGTTTTTCAGTTCCTTCCGGTCGACTATGAAATCCAAAAAGCCGTGTTCCAGCACGAATTCAGCCCTTTGGAACCCTTTCGGAAGATCTTTCCCGATAGTTTCCCGGATTACCCTGGGGCCTGCGAAGCCGATCAACGCTCCCGGTTCTGAAATATTAAAATCGCCCAGCATGGCGTACGAGGCCGTGACTCCGCCTGTGGTAGGATCGGTCAGTAACGAAATATAAGGTATGCCGGCTTCCGACAGAAGGGCGAGCTTGGCAGAAGTTTTCGCCATCTGCATCAGCGACAGGCCGGCTTCCATCATCCTGGCGCCTCCTGACCTGGATATCATCAGGAAGGGGATTTTTTTCTTGATGCTGTAATCTATAGCCCGTGCGATTTTTTCTCCTACCACCGACCCCATCGAGCCGCCTATGAAATTGAAGTCCATACAGGCTATGACAATGTCCGCTCCGTTCATCTTACCCGTAGCGGTTCTGACGGCATCTTTCAGGCCTGTTTTCTGTATGCTGGACGCAATCCGGTCAGGATAAGGTTTGGTGTCGGTGAATCCCAGCGGATCGGCAGACCTCATTTCCGGGTTGAGTTCCCTGAACTTGTCATGGTCAAACAGGAGTTCGAAGTAAACTTCCGAACCGACTTTATCGTGGTAGTTGCAGTGAGGACAAGTGAAGGCGTTTTGCTTGTGTTCTCTTACCGGGGTTACCTTCTTACACTCAGGACATTTGTACCAGAGTCCGTCAGGAACCTCGCGTTTCATTTCCGTAGGGGTATTGATCCCTTTTTCCTTTCTAACAAACCAAGACATAAGCCGAATCTATATGTTTTTGAGAGCCAAATATAATATAAGTTTACAGAAAGCCGGGCAATATAAAAACACTATAAAGCAGCTGGCCGGCTATGGCCAGGAAAACGACCCCGGTTACCCGGTTGAAGATCAGGATACGGCGCGGTGTAAAAAGCTTCTGGAATTTTTTGGCAAAGTAAGCGATCAGGCTTTCGGTTCCGAAAACCCCGAAGAGACTCGCCGAAAAAAAAATAAGCACCTGGCTGTGGTCGTATTGCAGTGACGACCTTACATAGGTAGCCAGCGTAACCCAGCTTATGAAGTTGACGGGATTGAGGCCGTTCAGAAGGAAACCGGTCGTAAAATAATAGATAAAATTGCCGACCCTCGTAGTGGGATAGACCAGCTTCGGCTGTCCCCGGAAGATATTGACAAAACCCAGCACAGCCAGGAAAAGGATCCCTGTTCCGGCCAGCCAGCGTTCGAAATGCGGGATTACCGGGAGCATGGAAGTGCCGTAGATCGCGAAGAAAACAAAGATGATGTCACAGATGATCACCCCGGCCACTATCTTCAGTGCGTTCCTGAATCCGTTGTCTACACTCGTCTGAACCAGGGAGAAGAAAACCGTTCCGAAGGTCGAGCAGAGTAGTACCCCGGTAAAAATCCCGAAAATTGCCGCACCGATCATCCCTTAATAGCCTTTCCTTCGTGCGACCATCAGTATCCCGGCGACGGAGAGCGAATCGGTGATTTCTGATCTCATTACCATATCGACGGCCTCCGACAGGTGGACTTTCCTTACCTGGATGTCTTCGGTATCTTCCATTTCGGGTTCGAGCTGCGTAAGTTCTTCTGCCAGGAAAAGGAATCCTTCTTCATCGGTGGCCGAGTTGGAGGTGTGTATCCGGGCGATCTGCTCCCATTTTTCAGCTACGAGCCCGGTCTCTTCTTTCAGCTCCCGCCGGGCAGCCTCCAGCGGCGACTCGTCCAGCGGACCTCCTCCTTCGGGGATTTCCCAGCTATATTCATTAAGCGGATACCTGAACTGACCCACCAGGTAAATATTGTCGTAAGGATCAACGGGTAGAATACCGATTGCCTTGTTTTTGAATTTTACCAGTCCGTAGATCCCGTCGCCGCCGGAGGGGGTGATCACTTCATGGTGCTCGATAGCGATCCAGGGATTTTCATATACCGTTTTCTCAGATAAAGTTTTCCAGTTGCTCCGGGTCGACATATATAAATGGTTAATACCTTCATTGCACTTTTCAGGACGCAAAGTAAACAGAATATCGGTTACCAATTTAGTTTCAAAGGCATTTGGCAGGTAAGGCCTTCCCGGGCCGGCTATCCTCGCGGATTGTGCACCGGGCGCGATTTTTAAGTTTGCGGCATTATTTTTTGCATGTCTTCGGCTTTTACAATATAATCGTGCCCCGGAACCGGGAGTTAACCTCTAAAAATTTTTCTTTATGGATCAATCACGTCGAGATTTTTTAAAAAAGCTAGGATTTACGGCAATAGGAGCAGGTATGATTCCAGGACTGGCGTGCGAGGGGACAGCGAAAAAGCCATTTTTTGAGATATCTCTGGCCGAATGGTCGCTTCACAGGATGCTGCGTGCCGGGGAGCTGGACAATCTTGATTTTGCAGCTACGTCAAAGAACGAATTCGGCATCGATATCATCGAATATGTAAACCAGTTTTTCAAAGATAAAGCCGAGGATACTGCCTATCTGAATGATCTCCTGCAACGATCGAAAGATAACGGCGTAAGAAACCACCTGATCATGATCGACGGAGAGGGAGGGCTTGGCGACGTGGATGAAGCGGCCCGGAACCAGGCTGTTGAAAATCACTACAAGTGGGTGCATGCTGCCAAACACCTGGAATGCTCGACGATCCGGGTCAACGCTTACGGCGTAGGATCGGCTGAAGATGTGGCCGCCGCCGCTGTTGACGGATTAGGCAGGCTGGGAGAATTTGCAGCCAAATCGGGGATCAACGTAATCGTGGAAAACCACGGCGGTTATTCGTCGGATGCAAGCTGGCTGTCGGGTGTCATGAAGCAGGTAGGGCTCAATAATGTCGGCACTTTGCCCGATTTCGGGAATTTCTGTGTGGAGCGGAAGCCTGACGATTGGAAAGTATGCGTTAACGAATATGACCGCTATAAGGGTACGCAGGAGCTCATGCCCTATGCGAAAGGAGTAAGCGCCAAATCGTACGATTTCGATGAAAGCGGGAATGTAATTGAAACCGACTATAATAAGATCCTGAAAATCGTAAAAGAAAGCGGATTTAAGGGAATAATCGGAATAGAGTACGAGGGCGACAAGTTGTCGGAATTTGAAGGGATCAAGGCTACCAAAAAAATCCTTGAGAAAGTAGGAGCAGAAGTGTAAATACTAAAGCTCCCGACGGAAATTGCCCGGAATGTTAAGAAAGCTAGCCAGTGATACCGCTCTTTACGGCGTCAGCACCATGCTGGGCCGGATGATCAATTTTCTGCTGGTGATGCTCCACAGTAAGCTGTTCGGGCCGGAGGAGCTTGCCGTGCAGGTCCAGCTGTATGCATTTACGGGGATAGCGCTGGTTATCTGCACATTTGGAATGGAAACCTCTTTTTTTCGCTATGCGCGCAACATGGCGGAACGGGAGAAATATTATAACCTGATCCTCTCGGCCGTTATCCTTGTTTCATTATTACTTTCCGGGGCCGTTTTCCTGGCTTCCGGGGTAATCGCAGACAGTATAGGCTATCCCGGAGATGCCCGCCTGGTACGGTGGTTTTCGCTGATCATCGCCGCCGACTCCATTACCTCTATTCCTTTTGCAAGGCTCCGGCTGGAAGAAAAAAGCAGGAAATTTGTAGCGATCAAGTTCGGGAGCATCCTGCTCATGGTGGGGCTTAACCTGTTGTTCCTGATCGTATTCAGGGATATTTCACAGGGGAAATACCTGGTTTCTGCGAAGCCGGTTGTCGATATGCTGTACGCCCCCGAACTGGGCGCCGACTATATCATACTGGCCAACCTGATAGCGAGCCTCATCGTGATCCCTATGTTAAGGAAGGAGCTGCTGAACTTCCGGTTCACGTTTGACTGGTCGCTTTTCAGGCCTGTATGGATTTATGCATTTCCAATCCTGATTATGAACCTGGGCGCGATCATCAACCTGATGTTCGACCGGGTTTTCCTGAAAGAGCTTCTGCCGGAAGGCTTTTACCCCGGCAGGACGACCGAAGAAGCGATTGGTATTTACGGGCAGTGCTTCAAGCTTTCCATTTTCATGAACCTGGCTATACAGGCGTTCAAATATGCGGCCGAGCCGTTTTTTTTCAGCAAAGGAATGGACCGGAATGCTCCGCCTCTGTTTGCCAGGGTGATGAAGTGGTTTGTTATCGTCTGCTCGCTGATGTGGGTGGCAATCTCGCTCAACCTTGACGTGCTTTCGCATTTTTTACTGAGGCGTGCCATCTATCATGAGGGGGTGGGAGTGGTGCCCTGGCTGCTGGCCGGGTTCCTTTTCCTCGGTATTTATTACAATCTCGCAGCCTGGTTTAAGCTGACGGACAAAACCGAATACGGGACCTATCTGTCGGTAACGGGCGCTGCAGTGGTTATTCTGCTCAACTATATCCTGGTGCCCGTCATGGGCTACATGGGGTGTGCCGTTGCCTTTGCGGTGTCGGGGTTTGTGATGATGGTGCTATGTTACTATTTCGGGCAGAAATATTATCCTGTACCTTACGAAACCGGCCCGGCGGCAGGATATATTGTGGGAAGCGCTTTGCTGATCTACCTGGCTTCGCTCTGTAAGATACCCGATCTGGTCCAGTCCTTCCTGTTTCATTCGCTTATAATGCTATGCGTATTACTGGCAGTATTTCTTATTGAGCGGAAAAACCTGCCGGGGTACAGGCGTGCTTAAAGCTACCCGGATTTGCGGAGATCCCTCAGAAGCTTGTTGGAGAATAAGAATTCATTGAGTTCCGGCACCTCAGAATGCGTGATGGTACTATCGTTTCCTTCCCAGATCTTCTTCCCCTGGTAGAGGAAAATGATATTCTGGCCGATTTCCATTACCGAGTTCATGTCGTGGGTGATGACTACGGTGGTAATCTGGTATTCCTGGGTGATTTCCTGGATGAGCTCGTCGATTTTGACTGCCGTGAGCGGGTCGAGCCCGGAATTGGGTTCGTCGCAGAAAAGGTACTTCGGGTTCATCACGATGGCTCTCGCAATACCGACACGTTTCTTCATACCGCCGCTTATTTCCGAGGGCATACGGTTGGCAGCCTGCTCAAGCCCGACTCTTTCCAGGCAGAAATTAACCCGGTCGCGTTTTTCGGCCGGCGATTGCCCGGTGAGCATATCGAGCGGAAAACGGACATTTTCCGCCACCGTTTTCGAATCAAAGAGCGCCCCTCCCTGGAAAAGTACCCCCATTTCTCTCCTGATAGACTGGATCGTGTCCTTGTCGCCCCCGTAGAAGCTGCGCCCATCGTAGAGCACCTCTCCTTCATCAGGCTGAATGAGGCCTATGATGCATTTCAGCAGCACGCTTTTGCCGGTACCGCTCCCGCCTATAATCAGGTTGGTTTCCCCTTTTTTAAAAACGCCGTCTATACCGAGAAGAACATGCTTCCCGTTGAATGACTTTTTTATATTTCTTATTTCTATCATACTTAACCTTCGACTTCGCTCAGGTACCTTACAGCAGCAACTGTGCGAGCAGGTAATCGGCCACCAGCACCGCAATACAACTGCTTGTTACGGCCTGCGTACTCGATTGACCGACTTCGAGCGCGCCTCCCCTGGTGTAATAGCCTTTAAAAGAAGAAATTGCAGCGATCAGGAACCCGAAAACAAAGGGTTTTACACACATAAAGAATATGTTATAAGGTATAAACCCGTCCCGGATACCGTAGATATAATCTCTCTCCGATATAACGCCGGTCAGCGTCCCCGCCATGTAGCCACCCCATATCCCGAGAAAGGCAGCTAATATAACCAGCATGGGAAAAGTAACCATAGCGGCCAGGATCTTGGGCAGCACCAGGTAAGATGCAGAATTGATTCCCATCACTTCAAGGGCTTCTATCTGCTCGGTGATCCTCATGGTACCCAGCTCTCCGGCAATATTGGAGCCGACTTTACCCGCCAGTACGATGCAGGTAATGGTAGGAGCCAGCTCAAGAATCTGCATATCCCTTACGATAAGGGCTACGGTCGATACGGGAATAAGCGGGCTGACGAGGTTATAGGCCGTCTGGATACACGATACGGCCCCTATGAAAGTAGATACGATTGCTACAATAAATATGGACTTCACGCCTATGCTGTTGCATTCTTCCAGAAAACGTGACCAATACACCGGGAACTTCTCCCGCTGGTTTAGCTGACTGCCCAGAAAAATAAAGAATTTGCCTAAGTTCGACATCGTATTAGAATCAGAATCCGTAATATTCGTGAAAAATAGGGAAAAAATGATCTAAATAGAAAAATGAAATAGCTTTGGAGCAGTGAGAGCGGATGAAGAATTTTTATAATCAAACTTAATACCCTTTTATTCTAATGAACAGATTAGCTGTAGTATCAAGCGGGACCCGGGGTATAGGAAGGGCTATAGTGCTGGCGTTCCTGAAAAACGGTCTTGACGTGGTAACGGGTTCGAGAAAACAGATCAATATCGACAGGCTGCTTGCCGAAGCCAGGAACAGGAAACTGCCGGGAACGCTCTATACCTTTAACGGGGATCTTTCGGGAGAAGAAGGGATAAAAGCTTTTGTAGCGTATGTCCATTCGCTCGAAAGACCTGTCGACGTCCTTGTCAATAATACCGGGCTGTTTATCCCCGGGCAGGTACATAATGAGGCCGACGGCGTGGTCGAAAAAATGCTGGAAGCAAATCTCCTGAGCGCTTACCGGCTTACGAGGGGGTTTGTGGGGGAGATGAAGAGAAGGAAGTCCGGGCATATTTTTAACATGTGCTCTATAGCAAGTATAACAGCCTATCCCAACGGCGGCTCTTATGCGATAGCCAAGCATGCACTGTATGGAATGACCAGGGTGCTGAGAGAGGAACTGAAAGCGGATAATGTTCGTGTAACTGCGATTTTACCCGGTGCTACGCTGACCGACAGCTGGGCAGGGACAGATCTGCCGCCCGAAAGGTTCGTCAAAAGTGAAGATGTGGCAGCGGCCGTATGGGCTGCATACGCCTTGTCGGAAGGCACCGTGCTGGAAGAGCTGATCATACGTCCCCAATTGGGAGATATTTAGAAGAAGCTGGATTTAATAAATTTCCGGTAGCCTCTTTTCGTGTGCGTGCACTATTCAAACCGGCAAGGGATATGGAAAGCATGCGTCAGCGCCTGACCTGAAGTGTTTTACGGGATTAGTACCTGGGTTTACCCGGTATTTACTAAATTAGCATTTTTTATAAGACATCTATTTTGAAAAGATTTTAATAATTTAAGACAGACATTGATAATGGAACAACAGTACCTGGGTATCGACATCGGCGGCACCAACGTAAAAATGGGCATTGTAGATGTAAAAGACGGAAGGATTTCCAACTTCTACAGTCATGAAACCGCCAGCTGGCGTGAATCCGGGAGGTTTATCGAGCGTTTGGGAGATGCCATAGCGCTTGAGCTCAAAGAGTATCCTGAAGTAAAAAAAGTGGGTATCGGCGTCCCGGGACTGATCACGAGGGACCGTACTACACTGATCGAGATCACGGCTATTCCGGAGATAAACGGGATAAAGATCGTGCCGGAGCTTAAGAAGAGGTTCCCCGGTCATGAGTTTTACCTGGAGAACGATGCCAATGCAGCTGCTTTGGGAGAATACTATTTCGGGGAGGAAGACGTACCGGAAGACTATATTTTCATCACACTCGGCACAGGTATCGGCGGAGCCGCTATCATTGATAAAAAAGTATTCAAAGGAGGGGGCGGTAACGCCATGGAGCCCGGGCATATTCCTTCCAGGAACGGCAGGGTGCTGGAAAGGAACATAGGGAAGAAAGAATTGCTGGAGCTTGCCGAAGAAATGAGAGCAGCTTTTAAAGGAGAAACGATCCTGCCGTCTGACGGAACCATTTCTACTACCGGCCTGGTGGCTGCCGCTGCGGCCGGTGATAAACTTGCACTGGATGTTTTCAGGGAAGTAGGTTATATGCTGGGCGACGGCCTGGTGGCCATGATCCGCATACTCGATATTACCACTATCCTGATCGGCGGGGGCCTTTCGGCTTCGTTCGACTATATCATGCCATCGGTGCAGGAGCGCCTTACCAACTGGCTGACGCCTTACTACGCGAAAACGCTGAATGTGAAAAGAGCTACGCTGGCCAATGACGCCGGGCTGCTGGGAGCGGCTTCGCTTTGTTTTGAGTAATCATACCTCACCCCCCGGCCCCCTCTCCTTGGCAGGAGTGGGGAGTCGTTTCAAAGCAGGGCTGACGTATATATTCTTTCTATATAACAGATGATACCTACTGTGTCATTAAATAGCCCTATTTCAAATATGACAGTATATTTGTAGGAGCATATCTTCCCTTTACCGTTTTACTTCTGATCAATAATGAATTCCAAATATGTAATTGGCCTGGACTACGGTACAGACTCTGTAAGGGCAGTAGTCGCCGATACAGGCAACGGAGAGCTGTTAAGCAGTTTTGTATTTGAATACCCCCGCTGGAAAAAAGGACTCTATTGCGACCCGTCGGCTTCACAATTCAGGCAGCACCCGCTCGACTATATCGAAGGACTGGAAGCTGCCATAAAGGGAGCTTTGGCTTCCCTGCCCCAAAGCGTCACAGAGCAGATCACCGGGCTGTCGATCGACACGACAGGTTCGACCCCCATCGCCCTCGATGAAAACGGTACCCCGCTTGCATTACTGCCGGAATTTTCGGAGAACCCGAACGCTATGTTTATTCTCTGGAAAGACCACACGAGTAATCGCGAAGCGCAGGAAATCAATGACCTGGCGCATTCCTGGGAAACTGATTTTACCAAATTTTCGGGTGGGATCTATTCGTCGGAGTGGTTCTGGTCCAAAATACTCCGTACCCTCCGGGTAGATGAACAGGTAAGGGCAAAAGCTTTCTCCTGGGCAGAGCACTGCGACTGGATGCCGGCCCTGCTTACAGGCACTACCAACCCGCTTACGATGAAGCGCAGCCGTTGTGCGGCAGGCCATAAAGCGATGTGGCACGAAGAGTTTGACGGTCTTCCGTCGGAAGAATTCCTCACTACGCTCGATCCGCTACTGAGCGGTCTCAGGGCGCGCCTTTACCGCGATACCCATACTACCGATGTCCCGGTAGGCACCCTTACTGATGAGTGGACTGAAAGGCTTGGTCTTCCTTCCGGCGTAAAGGTTGGCGTTGGTGCAATAGACGCCCATATCGGCGCGATCGGTTCTGCTATAGAGCCCTACTCTTTCGTGAGGGTAATGGGCACGTCGACATGCGATATGCTGGTGGCGCCGAATGAAGAGGTAGGGCACCTTTTAGTGAAAGGTATCTGCGGCCAGGTAGACGGTTCCATCCTTCCCGGTATGCTCGGGTTTGAGGCGGGGCAATCTGCTTTTGGGGATGTATATGCGTGGTTTAAAAGACTGATCCTCGAACCTGTTTCGGAACTGATAGAAGACGAAGGCATTCGTCAGCAACTATCAGACCGGCTATTGCCTCTGTTGTCGGAAAAGGCCCTCGCCTTACCTGTTACGGAGCATGATCCGGTGGCGCTCGACTGGTTTAACGGGCGCCGTACGCCCGATGCAAACTACGACGTCAAGGGCCTGATCTCCGGACTTAACCTGGGTACCGACGCTGCAAGGGTATTCAAAGTATTGGTAGAAGCTACTGCGTTCGGGTCCAAAAGTATTGTAGATCGTTTTTTGGAGCAGGGCGTCCCCATTAAGCAGGTGATCGCAATAGGAGGGGTGGCGAAGAAATCGAAGCTGGTGATGCAGACCCTGGCCAACGTGCTGAACGTGCCGATCAGGGTAGCGACTTCCGAGCAGACGTGCGCGTTGGGCGCTGCGATGTGCGCTTCGGTAGTTGCCGGTGTTTATGATACCATAGGCGAAGCCCAGCAGGCTATGGGATCGGGTTTCGATGCCGAATATGTTCCGGAGGCTGAGAAGGTGGCGGTTTATGAGAAGTTGTATGGGAAGTATTTGGAGTTAGGTGGGTTTGTGGAGGATGTAGCAATTAGACCGTAACCGGCTCGATCCCCAGACGCCCGCACCATCCTAAAAACCGCCCGTGCACCTGATCTAGTGTAGTTTGCTGTTCGGTGGTGAGCGGTCGTCTCTGCAGCCGGGTAACAGGCTCTATCGGAAGGCCTCTTTTTTTGAGGAAATATTTGGAGCTTACAGGATATCCTTTTGAGATGAGCGGTTCTGTGGCTGCTACTTCCGACTGTATCCAGTCGACTTCTTCCTTCTTTTTGGGGTTGTTTGCGTTATCACAAATCCAGTTGAGGATCTCCGGGTAGAAATTGGCCGAGACCGGAGACAGGCCGGCTCCGCCTCCTCTCAGGGAAGCGACGGCAGAGGCGGTGTGAGCGTTGTAAAACTGCATCTTGCTTCCTTTGGCAATATCCAGTTTTACGCGGATGGCGTCGATATTCTCACAGGTATCTTTGTGGTATATAAAACGCCCGCTTTTTACGACATAGGAGAACACTTCAGGGCTGAGCACCCTTTTGTAGGGAGTCGGACACTCGTAGGTGCCAAGCGGGATATTCCCGGTTAGAGAGGCGAGTTTCTGAAGGTTTTCAATCAGTACCTCATCGCTTTCCTGGCGGCCTGCAAAGTGGCTGGTAATGAGTATGACCGCATCTGTGCCCAAGTCGTGAACTTTCTTTATGAACTCAGCCTTTTCAGCGATAGTATCTCCGAATGAGCCTGTACTTACCACCGGTACTTTCCCTTTGAAATACCTGACGACCCGGTCGGTAACCGCCAGCCTTTCGTCGGGCGTAAGGGAGTACATCTCGCTGCTGAGGCAATTGGCAAAGTATCCTTCCGCACCTGCCTTATGGTAGAACTCTGTTATTCTATCGAAGTATTTCCAGTCGATGGAAAGATCGCTGTTAAAAGGCGTTACCATCACCGGAACAAGAGATTTACGGTCTCTCTTTTTCGCTATATCAGTGTAGTGACCAGACCGTAAAGCAGGTAACGAAGCTATCGGTAACAGGGCCAGATGTTTGAGGAAGGTCCTCCGGGAGTTGTTTTCTTTATTTTTCATGGGCGATGCTAAAGGTAGAAGTCAAAAGCGGGCTGAGTTATTAAACCCAGCCCGGCTTTGACGTTTGTAATATGTCTGTAGGAGAAAGCTATTCTTTATCCCACCAGACTCTGGTGACCATGTCGTCGCTACCACCCATGCGGGCTACAGCGGCATCGTAATTTTCCTTGTTAAGCGCTATTTCGGATTGCCAAGGATAGCGGAGACGGCGTGGGAATTTTCCTCCGGTGTCGTTGTCGGCGGGGCCGCCGTAGACAACCGGAATGAGTTTTGGATAGCCCGAACGTCTTACGTTGGCGTAGGTTTCGTATCCATTCAGGAACGTCGTCGTCCAGTATTCCGTATTGATTTGTTCAAATGATTTTTCTACATCCCCTGATCCTGCGAAAGGATTGGCAGCGAGATAAGCTTGTATTTGGGCATCGGTAATACTAGCAGATACGTCGTAGGTAGCATATAACTTCATACCTGCTGTCACAGCGCTTTCGTACAGCGTTTTTGGATCGGCGCTGATCCAGCCGCGGACAGCCGCTTCAGCCAACAGAAGTTGTGACTCTGCAAACGTCAGGAACATTCTGGGGCCATCGAGCTTCGCAAAGATGTCACGGTTAATCCCGGAGTATTGCAGCTCGTTGCCCAATGCAGGATCGTAACTCGGGTCATCTTCCATGGTGATCCTGTTCAGTCCGTTGGGGAGTCCTTTTTGTATGGCCGGGTCGGTTATTTTGGTTGAATTATTGTTCCAAACGGTGTAAATGGCTGGTATGTAGGCCAGGCGGGGGTCTCCGGTATTCTTCAAATGGTTGAAGAACGTGGCCGAAATTCTGCCGGGCACGTAGCCCACGCGGAACATGCTGCTTTGCCCGTTCGTAAGCAGGTAGTTAGAGCCGGTTGGGTCGGTTCCGCGAATAGCTAGGTTGTCGTCATTGCTGGCAAGGGTACCTCCTTTGAATGCTTTGTCGACCCATTGCTGAGCGGTTGCCGGCTCTACCTTTGAAAGCCTCATTCCGAGGCGTAGCATCATGGAGTGACCTAGCTTTTTCCATTTTTGGATATCGCCTTTGTAGGCAATATCGGCGGCAGCAAAATTGTTTTGCCCGGCATCCAGTTTAGAAGTTGCGTCTTCAAGCTCAGTCAGCATGTGATAGTAGATATCCTTCTGGGTATCATACTTGGGCTTGTAGATGCGTTCTGTTGCCCCTTTCCCGGCTTCAGAATACGGCACATCTCCATACATGTCGGTCAGGCGATGATAGACAATCGTCCTCCATATTCTTGCCATCTGAATGAGATTGTGGTACTCTGCTTCTTTACCATTACACATAAAGAACAGAGCTTCAAGCTGTTTTACAGGGCCAGTCGAGCCTTCGAACGTAGCATTCCAAAGCTGATCATTGGCTGACTGATGATAAACATACTTGTCTCCAAAGAAGTCAAAGATACCCCTGTCGCTTAAGGAAGCCATTTGCTGAACAAAGGTTGATCCGTAGTATAGCGAAACGTTCTCTTCGCCCCTGAATGTGGTCAGTTGCGCTGTTGAGAAAAGATATTGGGGCTTGAACTGCTCGCTGGTTGCAACCACAGGATTCTTGTTCAAATGCTCAAAGCCATCATCACAGCCAGTCAGCATCGCTATCGTCGCTGCTCCCAGGATATATTTTATATACGATTTCATAAGGTAGTCGAACAAATAGTGGTTAGAATTTAAGATTAACATTGAATCCCCAGCTTCTTACAGGAGGAAGTGTTGTTCTTTCTATTCCCTGCGTGTTATTAGTGTAAAGCTGAGATTCCGGATCCAGGCCGGGCGTACGGCTGAGCAAAAGTCCGAGGTTCCTTCCGATAAATGATATACTCGCACCTTTTACAAAGCCAAGAGATTCATAAACAGATTTGGGCAGGCTGTAGGTTAAAGAAGCATAACGGAACCGGATGAAGCTGGTGTCGTACAGGTAGTCGTCAAGAGCTTCGCGACGTGCTACGATGATGGCACGGTTATCGACCTGAGCTTTGGTGAGATGTACTGTGTTGGTTTCTCCCGATTCGGTGACACCGGGCAGGGTAATACCATTTTCCCGACCTAGCAGTGATCCCCAGCTCATACCCCGGTGTTCAAGACTATAGTTGGTTTCCGAGTAATAGTGCCCTCCGAATTTACCGTCGATCTGGGCCGAAAGCGTAAGTCCTTTATACGTGAAGTTGTTGGTTAAGCCTGTGGTCCAACGGTGAACGCCCGATCCGAAGTGTACCAGGTAGTTTGTCACTTTGGGTACGCCGGAACCGAGGATAATGTCCTGACCGTCGTCGCTTTTCGCAATGGCCGGTCCCATAATTTGAGCGTATTCGTGACCTACGATGTGCTTGATAGTAGCTTTTCCGTACTTACCCTGCACAAATTCATCGCTGTCGTCGGAAACACGCAATACCTTACTTTTGTTGTAAGCCAAGTTGAGCGAAACATCCCACGAGAAGTTAGCCTTTTGGACTGGTTTCCCCGTAAGCAAAAGTTCAACTCCCCGATTTCTGATGCTACCTACGTTGGTAAGTTTAGAGGTATATCCGCTCATTACGGGAATCGATTCAAACGCGATATCATTATTGGATATTTTGTTGTAGAACGAAAAGTCTATTCCAAGCCTATTATTAAGACCCCTAAGATCAAACCCTACTTCCGTTTCGTTAACGGCGAGCGGTTTCAGGTCAGGATAGGGGATAAAGCTCGAAGACACCATTCCGAGTGGAGTTCCGTTGTAGCTATACGGTAGAAGGGAATAGTTGAAGTCCAACATATAGGGATCTGCATCACCGCCTACAGAAGCATAAGCTACTCTAAGCTTGGCAAAATTGATGGCTTTAGGCAGTTCCATTGCATCTGAAATTACGTAGCTGGCGCCTACCGAAGGATAAAAATAGCTGTTTGATTTCGGGTTCAGAGTTGAGAACCAGTCATTCCTTCCGGTCAGGTTCAAAAACAAATGATTTCGAAAGCTCAATTCGGCAGTAGCAAACACTGAGTTGATTTTTTTCTGGCTGACGCCGGTTGTAGTATTACGGATCGAAGTGTTATTTATGGCGTGAAATTGCGGGATTACAAATCCTAAACCGTCAATATTCGTAGAGTTGCGGTTCTGTGACATCCTGTTACCGCCAAGGTTGACCGACAGGGCGAAATCGCTTGACAGGTCCTTGTTGATCCCGATCAAACCTTCGAAGTTTCTTTCAGTAAAGGTCTGATTAGTTTCTGTCATGCTTCCGTTCGGTCTGAAGCCAGTACCGTCCGGGATGATTTGGTTAGTCCTGAACGAATAGAAATCCTGTCCTACCCTTCCCTGGATAAATAGCCAGTCAAGGACGTTCCAACGGGCTGTCAGTGCAGAAATAAAGCGATCTTTCTTGCTGTTGTTGCTAATACGGTTGAGCGAGAAGTAGGGGTTGGTCGCGTTTCTATCTGTTCCCAGTACCCATTCATTGAAGTTTTCATCGTAGCCCGGTGAAAGTGCACTGGTCGGCATATTGGAATTGACGTACAAAATAGTACCCGGCCCGCTACCTTGGCCGGTATCAAGGATATAACGGTTGTCCACATTCTCGTTGATATAATCTACGTTTGCGTTGAGTGTAAGCTTCTTCGTGATGTTCTGGTTGAGCCCAAGACTTATGTTATTTCTTCTCATTTTATTATTAGGCACAATCCCCTGGTTACGCATATCGGTGATACCCAGTCTGAATGAGCCGTTATCGCCACCTCCGGTGAAGGAGATGTTGTTGGCAGAAGTAAATCCGGTTCTATAGTAATCTTTCAGAACCTGGTCTTTCACGTAAGAGTATGGGCGTTGCTGGCCGTCATATTGGTAAGTCATGGCGCCGTCATATTTCTCCCCCCAGTGGTTTTGGCTGTGTTTTCCTGCATCAACGCCATCTACCGGACGGAAACCGCCGTAGCCCTGCCCGTACACGTCCTGGATTTCCCATAAAAACAGCGGGGACTCCCAGGTGTTGTTTGTATTGACTTCTACGCCAAGGCCCTTGCTGCCACGTCCGGATTTAGTAGTGATGATGATCGCACCATTTTTGGCGCGGGATCCGTATAGCGCCGCCGCCGTGGCTCCTTTCAGAACGGTCATCTCTTCAATGTCATCAGCGTTAAGGCTGGATGCGTTATCACCCCAGTCGGGGCTTATGCCGTTGGGCTGCCCCATTTGCGAGTTATCCATGGGGACGCCATTGATGATATACAGGGGCTGATTGCCTTGGGTAATAGAGGTATTACCCCTGATCGTCACCCGGCTCGATCCTGAGGCTCCGCTGTTTCCGGCTACGACATTCACCCCGGCCACCTTTCCGACCAATCCGTTCATGATGTTGGTTTCACGGGTTTTGGTGAATGCTTCTCCTTCCACTTTGGTTACTGAGTAACCCAGCGCTTTAGCTTCCCTGCGGATACCGAGGGCCGTTACAACCACTTCCTCAAGCGATTTGTTATCGACTTCCATCGACACATTAATGCTGCTGCGTCCGCCTACTACTACTTCCTGAGGTATATATCCTACAAAAGAAAACACCAGGACGGCATTGGCCTCGCTTACATTAAGGGAGAACTGGCCGTCTGCATCGGTAGTAGTTCCCTGCGATGTCCCTTTGATCATGACGTTTACACCAGGTAGCCCGGCGCCGCTTTCATCCGACACCTTTCCTCTTACCGTCTCAAAAATAGATTGCTGGATGGTGCTCAGTTGCAGTGGGTTGAGAGAACCCATCGGGACTCTCATCATCTCGGCACTCCCTTTTGCAGACTGTTCGATTACAGCAGGGGTAGCTGTTTCGGCCTTTTTAGCTGGCTTCAGAACAACTGTTTTACCGACAATCGTATAAGAAATGGACTGCTCTGCAAGACAGGCGTCCAGCGCTTTTTCAAGAGGCAGATTCTTTACGTTGACGTTGATCTTCCTGGCATTGCGCAACAATTCATGATCATAGAAAAACGTGTATCCTGATTGCTTTTTCAGGATTTTGAAAGCTTCCTCCAGCGAGATGTTCTTCGCAGATAAGGATACCTTCTGAGAAGAGCTCATAGCCTGGGAATTGATTGAAACTGAGCCGAATAGCAGGAATATCATTGCTATTACCTTGGGCAGGATCAGGCGGAACCCACCGCTGCGGGTCTTTTGTCTGGAATTTAAATTACCTAAATGCATTGTAAGGTTCAGATTAATGATTGGTGAATCAGTGTTTTGCTTTTAACACTATCAGCATTGAATGTCGTGCTGATCAGACGAATTGGTTTGTACATGTGAAGCGACTTGGTAATGAATTCATAAATTGGAACTGGGGTTAAAAAAGAGTAAAAAGTTTTAGCATAATTGTTTGGAATTTAGGTAGATGTTTATGTTCGGATTATAATCTGCTTGTCTACTACCCGGAGCTGGATCTGGTTAATCTCAAGAATTTCCAGTACCTGGAGGAGCGTAGCACTGCGGGGAATCTCACCGGTAAATGCTTTTTGGGAAGACTTGCCTTCGTAAACGACATCGATGTCATACCATTTTGAAAGCTGGCGCATGATCTCCTGGAGCCCTGCCTGCTGGAACTGGAAATAGCCGTTTTTCCAGGCTACTGCCTGATCTGTATTGGCTTTCGAGATCAGGATTTCGGCAGACTTCGCGGCTACCCGTGCTTCGTGGCCGGGGTTAAGCAGGCTGCTTGATCCGGATGTAGTTACTTTTACGGCTCCCTCCAGCAGTGTAGTCTTGATCGCAACTTCATCGCTGTAGGCATTGATATTGAACTGGGTGCCGAGTACTTCGACCGAAACGTCGCCTGCATTAACGATAAAGGGGACTCTGCTGTTGCCTTTTAATTGTTTGGCGACCTCGAAATACACCTCTCCCTCTATTCTGACCTGCCGTTGATTTCCTGTAAAACGTACCGGATACACGATCGACGATGCCGCGTTAAGCCAGGCTTTCGTCCCGTCGGGAAGTATCAGGTGATATTGTCCTCCACGGGGTGTACGGAGTGTGTTAGACCCGGATACAAGTTCCTCTTCATGAGACGTCGTTTCGTAGGCAAGACGGTCGCCCTCTTCCTTGATAACCCGGGTGCCGCCCTGCGTAGTCAGCAGGCCGGGACTCGCATGATCGAGGATGATGTTCCGCCCGTCGGAAAGGGTTAAAAAAGCTTTGTTGCTTCCCGGTAAGATATCGGGCGAAGCCGTGGGATCCGCAACTTCGGGAGAAGCAGACGCAAGGCTGTTGTCAGGACGGGTATAATAGAAAAGCATACTGCCTGCTGCAACTGCGAGGATAATGGCAGCCGCTGCAGGTTTCCGGAGAAAGGAAAGTACCCCGGTGAAAAAAGGCCGTTCGGTTCTTTCTTTTCGATCAAGAATCCTGGACAGCATTTCTTCGCTGATTTCCTTGGAGAAAATTTTATGGTGAAGAGAAAAAGAATCCCAAGCCTCCTCCATAAGCTGTTTTATGTCGTCTTCCAGGTCATTTCTCTGGAGAAGCAAGGCAAGCTCACGATTTTCCTCATCAGTGGTCAAATCGTTGAAATATTTATAGAGCAAGTGTTGTATCTTGTCTTTGTTCATTATTTTCTTCCTTTGCTTCTATCTTTCTTTAAAGACACAGGAAGTTTTGGAAAGGGTCAATGTGTAATGTAAATTTTTTTAGAAAATTGAATGGGTAGGATTTGGGAGCTTGCAGCGAGGAGTAGTACTTAATAGAAGAAATTCAGGCACAGTAGCAGAAAAGTGTTGCGATGCACTTTTACATATCTTGAAACAGACGCCATAGCCAGTGAAATATGGCGCTTGACAGTCTCGCGCGAAAGCTGGAGCCTGTCTGCGATCTGCTGGTAGGGAAGTCCTTCTTCTTTATTCATACGCCAGACCTTTTGTTGCTGGCGGGGCAGTTGGGCAACTGCTTTTTCTACAATCCCGTAAAGCTCTTCGGTTTCGGAAAATATACTGTCCGGCTCTTCGGCCATGAAGAGGTCCTGCGACAATTCTTCGTTTAAAAAGGCTTTCCTGGTTTCGTCGCGAAGGATATTAAAAGTATGATTGCGTGTAATAATGAAGAGGTAAGCCCTGAAACTCCGGATGCGGGGCAGCGAGGTGCGGTTAGTCCACACTTTCATAAACGCGTCCTGGACGATTTCTTCGGAAATCGTTTTCGATTTGGTGAGCCTGTAAACATACTCACCCAACTCCTGGTGGTAAAGGTAGAACAACCGGGCAAAAGCATTCCTGTCGCCATCTGCAATGGCGAGTAATATATCTGCTTCTGCTTCGACCAAATTACGCCACATAGCTAGACTCTTATCCGCTACAAAGGTGATAATACTTGTGGTTATCTAATCAAACAACCTGTTGCCTGCCTGTCCGCATAAGAATGGTGCGTACCGGCATTTGTCCTACCGGTTGTAAATTCTGGAACTTTTATGATAATTTCCGAAAAAAAGGGGCTTTCATATCAGTTATCACTGATAATACTGAGATTTCTGAAAAAGGACTATCAGGGGATGACTATTTTATAACACGATCCGTTACGCCCTGATAAAACCTTATTTTTTGATTTGTCCGACCCTTCGTTGTTTGAACCAAATGATGTATATTTGTGTATCTCTACTAAACAGGTAGATTAGTATTTTATCATTATTTTAACTTTTATAGATATGTCGTTAAGATTAGGTGATGTAGCGCCGGATTTTGAGGCGAATACCACACAAGGTGTTATCAGGTTTCATGAGTTTCTTGGTGATAACTGGGGGCTTCTCTTTTCTCACCCTGCCGATTTTACTCCTGTTTGTACCACAGAACTGGGAAAAACAGCGCTATTGAAAGGAGACTTTGAAAAACGTGGGGTGAAGGTGCTGGCTGTCAGCGTGGATGACCTGGATTCGCATAACAGGTGGATCCCCGATATCAACGAGGTAACATCGTCGGAAGTAAACTTCCCTATTATTGCAGATGAAGGCAGGAAAGTAGCTGAGCTATATGATATGATTCATCCTAATGCCAGCGAGAAAGCTACCGTACGCTCTGTTTTCGTGATCGGACCGGATAAAAAGATAAAGCTGACTTTAACGTATCCTGCATCTACCGGGCGGAACTTTGCTGAAATACTGAGGGTGATTGATTCCCTTCAACTGACTGCCAACTACCAGGTAGCTACCCCGGCCGACTGGAATGAAGGTGAAGATGTAATCGTAGTACCTGCCGTTAGTACGGAAGATGCGGAAAAAAGATTTACCAAAGGTCTCCGTGTAGTAAAACCTTACCTGCGTTATACGCCGCAGCCCAATAAATAACCGGCGGCAGCTCACCCAATCCGGCTCCAGTTGGTAGCATTCTCGCCCAGATGCCGGAGGTGAGTCCGGATCACCTGGTTTTCCGGGGCAATAAGTCCCGGATCATTTTCCAGGATTTCCTGCGCGGAAGCTCTCGCTTCTTTCAGAATGGGCCCGTCGATCGCAAGATTGGCAACCTTAAGCTCTACCGCGCCGCTTTGCTGGGTACCCATCAGATCGCCCGGGCCGCGAAGTTCCAGGTCGGCCTGGGCGATTTCAAACCCGTTGTTAGTCCTGCACATGGTATTGATACGCTTTTTCGTGTCGGCCGAAAGTTTGTAGCTTGTCATCAATATGCAGTATGACTGGTTGCCACCTCTTCCGACGCGTCCCCTGAGCTGGTGCAACTGCGCAAGTCCAAACCTTTCTGCATTCTCAATCACCATTACAGTGGCATTGGGAACGTCTACGCCTACTTCAATCACTGTTGTAGCAACAAGTATTTTAGTCTCATTCCGGGCGAACCGGCCCATTTCGAACGCCTTTTCTTTTGCTTTCATTTTCCCGTGGAGAATACTGACCTGTATATCCGGGAATGCCCGCGAAATACTTTCGTAGCCGTCCATCAGGTCTTTGAGATCGGATTTCTCCGATTCCTCAATAAGCGGGTATACGATATAAACCTGCCGTCCTTCTGCGATTTGTTGCCTGAGAAAGCCAAAAACCGCGATCCGGTGACGGTCAAACCGGTGAGTGGTCGCGACCGGTTTGCGCCCCGGCGGCAGTTCGTCTATTTCCGATTGATCGAGATCGCCGTAAAGCGTCATGGCGAGGGTCCTGGGGATCGGCGTAGCGGTCATGACCAGGATATGCGGGCTGATGGCCGGGTTCTTCTCCTGCAGGCGGGCCCGCTGCGCTACGCCGAAACGATGCTGCTCATCGATGATGCAAAGTCCGAGGTTGTGAAACAGCACTTCGTCTTCAAGCAGGGCATGTGTACCGACTACCAGCTGGATACTACCGTCGCGGAGACCGCTATGCAGTAGGTCCCTCTCACTACGTTTGGTCGATCCGACCAGTTTCCCGGTTTTAATCCCCAGCTTCGAAGCCATTTTCTCCATACTTCTGAAGTGCTGGTCTGCGAGTATCTCGGTCGGAGCCATCACGCATACCTGGTAGCCGTTGGAAAATGCCATCAGGGCCGAAATGAATGCGACAATCGTCTTCCCGGAGCCGACATCGCCCTGCAGCAGACGGTTCATCTGCAGCCCGTTCCGCATATCGCCCCTGATCTCCTTCAAAACCCTTGCCTGTGCGCCGGTCAGCTCAAACGGCAGGTGTTTTTCATAGAATTCGTGGACCAGTGCAACATTTTCGAAAACCGGACCGGGTTGATCACTTTTCTGGTAAAATTTGTTCCTGATCAGCTGAAGCTGGTTGTAGAACAGCTCTTCAAATTTCAGGCGACGCCTTGCCTGGTGGAGGGAATTTTCACTGGCAGGTAAATGAATGTGGAATATGGCGTCCTGTTTGCTGAACAGGCGGTATTTCCGGATCAGCCCGGACGGAAGCGTTTCCGGGATTTCGGAGTAGCCGCGCTCGAGGATGTTTTCGACCGCTTTGTATAGCATACGACTGTCTATATGCTTCCTTCTAAGCTTTTCGGTCATCGGGTATACCGGTGTCAGCCTTGCCTGTGGCGGGTGCCCCGGTAAGACAGCTTCTATTTCGGGGTGCGTAATGCTCCATTTTCCCGAAAAAAGGGCAGGTTTGCCGTAGACGATATACTCCGAATGCTGGTTCAGGTTTTTCTGGTGCCAGGATATACCCTGGAACCAGACCAGCTCGACGGCGCCATAGCCGTCGGAAAAGAAAGCGGTCAGTCTTTTTTTGGGCCCTGTACCTTCCAGCGCCATCCCCGTGATCTTCCCTTTCAAAAGCACAGAAGGCAGCTGACTGCTCAGATCGGTTGTTTTAAACAGCCTGGTACGGTCTTCGTAGCGGAAGGGATAGTGGAGCAGCATATCCCGGTAGGTTTCGATACCGAGTTCACTGTGCAACAATGAAGCGCGCAGGTCTCCGATGCCTCTGGAAAAAGCAATCTTTGTATCAAAAAAGTTATTTTTAGGATTCATTTTAGTTTCTCCCGGATGGCAATACAGGATGCCCGAAAGCCATTGCAGTTGCTATAATAGAAAATAAACAAGATTGGTCAGAATAATTTCATATAAAAAAATTGCCGTATCGAAAAAAAAAAATCTAGTTTTGTACTGAGATATTGACAGTATCTTTAGAAAAAGGGAGAAAACCAGTATAGGATTGTCAATAATTCGGTTAAGCGTAAATTGGATAAACAAAAGTATGATTATTTGAAGTTGCGCTCTTTTAAAAGCCGACTCATTCAGGATCAACAAATTTTGTGTAATGAACTATCAGATACATCGCGAAGGGAAGTTCAGTTTTATAGAGGAAGGAGAAGGGGAGACTCTGTTGTTGCTTCACGGGTTATTCGGAGCGCTTAGTAACTGGGAGGGGGTTATAGAAGGTTTCCGGTCTCAGTACAGGGTAATAATTCCTAATTTACCTATTTACGACCTGCCTATCAGGAAGGCCAGCCTGGATACGCTGCTTGCTTTCCTGGAGGAGTTTGTAGAGCTTAAAAAGCTGAAGGACTTTACTGTATTGGGTAATTCACTGGGTGGGCATATAGCGTTACTGTATACCATCAAGCATCAGTATAATGTAAAGCGGCTGGTGTTGACGGGGAGTTCGGGATTGTTCGAAAACGGGATGGGAGGTTCCTTTCCCAAACGTGGGAACCGTGAATATATCTCAGAGCGCGTAGCTTATACTTTTTATGATCCGAAGGTTGCTACCAAGGAGCTGATCGATGAAGTTTTCGAGGTGACGAACAGTATCCCTAAATGTATGAGCATCGTCGGGATAGCCAAGTCTGCCCAGCGCCATAATCTGGCAAAAGACCTTCATGTCATTAAAGCTCCCACTTTGCTGGTCTGGGGGCTCAATGATCCTATCACGCCTCCTCATGTGGGTGAAGAATTTAAACGGCTGATCGAAAACTCCGAACTCAGGTTCATCGACAAGTGCGCGCATGCCCCCATGATGGAGCATCCGGAGGAATTCAACCGTATCCTGAGCGAGTGGCTTGAAAAGCAAACCTCTCCCGAGAAGGCGCCGCTTTAATAAATCTGCGGCCTGATAACAAACAATAACAAGGAAGGTTTGACCCTTTCTGAGTTTTTTCATAGCTTTCCTTCGGAAAAAAACGATGGGCCATGATCGCATCCGTATTAATCGACCCAATGCTGCCGGCATTAAAGACTTCTTATCTTATCGGGGAGGTCCTGGAATGGATGGAGGAAAGCGGGCTTTCCCAGTTGCCCGTTGTTGAAGATGAAAGATACCTGGGCCTTTTGTCGGTCAGCGCCATGACGGAGCTGGGACCGCCCGAAGCTACCCTTTCAGAAATTCCCCTGGAGCATATCCACCTGCATGCAGCCGAAGATCAGCATATACTGGAGCTGATCGGCCTGGCTGTGAAACACCGGCTCAAGGTAATTCCGGTTCTGGAAAAAAACGGAAGATACGTGGGCGCTGTTTCGGTCCCGGAGCTTCTGGAGAAGTACGGCGAGTCGATCGGCGCTGCCGAGGCAGGTGCGGTCATCGTGCTCGATATCAAGCCGCACGATTATTCTCTGAGCGAAATCAGCCGGCTGGTCGAATCTAACGGTGCGAAAATAGTTCTGAGTCATTACTCGGGGAGCCATCTGTACGACGCCTCCGGGAGCCAGTATCTTACCCTCAAATTAAACCAGGTTAATATAGCTCATATCCTGGCAACTTTCGAAAGATTCGGATACACCGTCAGCGAAGTACATGCCAGCGAACCCGTGGCAAGCGTCGACCAGGAGCGGCTGGATATGTTGATGCGTTACCTTGCCACCTGATTCATGAAAGTAGTAATACACGGGAAGTCCTTTGCTGAAGCGGCAGGGCCTTTTATCCAGGGGATGTTCGATGAATTGGAGGTGCGTAAGATCGGGGTTTTTATCTCTGCAGGCTTTGAGAAGATACTGAGGGAATCGGGGATCCGGTTTACAGCAACCAGGATTTTCGAAAATCCCGCTGAAGTAGGCGGTGCACGACTGGTCGTAAGCCTTGGCGGAGACGGCACCTTGCTTGAAACGGTAGCGCTCATAGGACCCCGCCAGATCCCTGTCATCGGGGTGAACGTCGGACGTCTCGGTTTCCTGGCCACCGTAGCACCCGAGCGGATCAAGGACATGATACTCGCTTTGGAAACCGGGAATTACCGGATAGAAACCAGGTCGATACTCGAGGCGGAAGCCAATAATATGGAGATCTTCGGAGGGGTGAATTTCGCCCTTAATGATTTTGCGATTACGAAAACCGACACTTCTTCCATGATCACCGTCCATTCGTACCTGAACGGCATGTTCCTGAACTCCTATTGGGCCGACGGGCTGATCGTTTCCACCCCTACGGGGTCGACCGGCTATTCGCTCAGTTGCGGCGGTCCGGTCCTGGTACCGAATTCAAAGAGCCTTATTGTAACTCCCGTCAGTCCCCATAACCTCAATGTGCGTCCGCTCGTAGTGGAAGACAGCTCCGTGCTGAGCTTCGAAGTAAAAAGCAGGAGTAATAATTTTCTTCTCTCGCTTGATTCCCGTTCGGACATCGTCGACGAGTCTACCCGGCTGGTGGTCAGAAAGGCCAGGTTTGTGGCAAGATTGATTAAAATGCGCGACGATAATTTTTTCGATACCCTGAGGAACAAGCTTTCCTGGGGACTGGATATGCGTAACTAGCTTCGTATATAACAAACAACCTACCATGCAGCTCCTTTTCCACGCTTTTGACCTGTTGCTTAAGCATACGTTCACCATTGCGCACGATTCTCGCGATGTGCAGCCTACCCTGATCGTCGAGCTGAGCGACGGCGGCTTATCCGGCTTCGGTGAGGCCACTACCAGCAACTATTACGGTGTTACATTGGAGGGCATGACCGCGGCGCTCGAAGGTGTGAGGCAGCTTACGGAGCGTTACGAATGGGGTAGTCCCGAGGAGCTCTGGCAGCACACGTACCCTTTTTTAAAGGATAACCCTTTTGCGCAGTGCGCCCTGGATGTAGCGGCACATGATCTGTTTGCCAAACGCAGCGGGCTTCCGCTTTATCGTCAATGGGGGCTTTCTGCCGACCGTATCCCGGCTACCAACTATACTATCGGTATAGATACTGTAGATAAGATGGTGGAAAAACTTAAGGAATTTCCCTGGCCTTTATACAAAATCAAGCTCGGAACCGATCACGACCTGGAAATTGTACGGGAATTGAGGAAACATACGGAAGCAGCTTTCAGGATCGACGCCAACTGCGCCTGGACTGCCGACGAGGCTATTGAAAACAGCGGGCCGTTGAAAGAGCTGGGAGTTGAATTTATCGAGCAGCCTTTACCTGCAGCCGATACGGAGGGAATGCGGAAAGTGTTCGAACATGCTGCATTGCCCGTTATCGCCGACGAAAGCTGCATTATCGAAAACGACGTAGCGGGTTGCAGTGGCCTGTTTCACGGGATCAATATCAAGCTGTCCAAGTGCGGCGGATTGACTCCTGCCAGGAGAATGATTGAGGAGGCCCGTTCGCTCGGCCTGAAGACCATGGTTGGATGTATGACCGAAAGCAGTGTCGGTATAGCGGCCATCGGTCAGCTTCTGCCCCTGCTCGACTATGTCGATATGGACGGCAACCTGCTGATTGCCAACGATCCGGCTACCGGAGTAGAATTTGACGCTACGGGAAGATTTGTATACCGGGATCTGCCGGGTACGGGAGCAATGTTAAAGAAGGGAGTGTGAACTACGCCCTGAAGATTCAGAACCTGTAGCTGGCATGTAGCTGCAGGGACCTGGTGTAAAGCTGTGCATAGTTGGCGCTGACGATTGAGGGGATGGAAAAAGAACCGGAAACCTGGTGGTAGTACTCAAGGCCGAGATTCCAGTCATCGATCCGAACTCCGGTGCCGGCTTTAACTCCTACTACATAATTTCTCTGGTGCCGGCTCCTGAACCACGACAATCCTTCTTTTTCAGGTTTAAAATAAGTATCGCTGTCGGTTGTTCTGAAGTTGGTGACCAGGTAAATATCGTTCCTGATACCTAAATCGATGTAGGGTCTAAGGCCGGCGATTTTCCAGTACCTGGACTTCAGATGAAGGACGACGTCGTTGGTAAGGAAATGATCGCGTGAAAAAGCTTTATAGCTGCCCAATGTTGAAGCGCCGACCGTTGTCGCATTTATTTTAGATACACTGCCCCTGTTGCGATACCCGAGCGTTGCCTTCAGGTCTACCCCCTGGCTTATCACTTTTCCGAAATGGGCAGAAAGGGAGTATACGGGCATGAGGGGGATCTGCTGAGTCAGCGTGTCGTCGATGGTCTTGCTTACGGAAGCGCCCAGGTCGGCCGAAATGCCCCAGTAGGTTGTTCCCTGGCTTTTGGACTCCGCCGACAAGGTCAGTACCAGAAGCGGTACTATTAGAAAAATAATAGTTTGATTGCCGGGGCAAAAAAAACGGAAGACTGTCGGGGCAAGCCTGTATTTCATTGATATTTCACGGATAACACCGTAAACTTCTGAGAAATTAGCGGCGCAATTTATGTATTTAAATCCAAAATTGTTCTATTTGCAGGCGACAAAACCGATGTTGTCAGCGATCTCCCGATATGAAGATAAATTTTGAAGATATTATCCTTTTTGAAAACGACGACTTCCTGGTGGTCAACAAGCCTCCGGGCCTGGCAACGCTTGATGAAAGGACGGGTGACAAAGGTAAGAGCCTGCTGAGACTGGCAAAGGAGTACAACCCGGACCTTCAGGCCGCTCACCGTCTCGATAAGGAGACTTCCGGTGCGCTCGCCTTTGCCAAAAAGCCGGAAGCATACCGGCACCTGGCCATGCAGTTCGAGAACCGGGAGGTTACGAAACGGTATCACGCAGTTTCGGTAGGGATCCACGACCTCGACAGCATTTCGGTCTACCTGCCCATACATCCCCTTAAAAACGGGACGGCTGTCAAGATCGACCGGGTAAAAGGCAAACCGGCCGAAACCATCTTCAATAGCCTTAAAACCTACAGGGGCTACACGCTTATAGAGTGCATTCCTATCACAGGGCGTATGCACCAGATCCGCATTCATCTCTCCTGCCTGAAAGCTCCTATAGTAAATGACGAGCAGTACGGAGGGAAACCGGTATATCTTTCGGAGCTGAAACGGAAATTCAATCTCAAGAAGTTTACCGAAGAGCTGCCGGTCATGCAGAGAGTAGCTTTGCATGCCTATTCGCTTCGCTTTGGCCTCCTGGACGGGGAAGACGTAACCATACAGGCTCCGTATCCGAAGGATTTCGGAGTGTTGATCAACCTGCTGGATAAATATGGAACCTGACCAAGCCGGTCTGAAGCAAAGACCGGGTGCGCTTTTCAGGGCAACCGGCTTTTTGCCCGGAAACATTCTTGCCTTCCTCCTTTTCTTTATTTGTTTTTCGCTCAAAGCCCAGGAAAGGGACTACGACCTGCTCGTGAAGAAGGACGGGGCCATCCTGGAAGTGACGATCGTTGAAGAAAAGCCTGACGAAATCCTTTACCGGAAGAAGGAGGCCCCCGAGGGCCCTGTATATGCGATTTCTAAATCAGAGCTTCTCTCTGCCAGGTATAGAAACGGAGAAACCGCAACTTTTACGGTTACAGTCGATAATTTTTATGAAAGCAAAGCGCCCGGCGCCGTTTCACCTCTTTTTGAGAAGCCTGTGTACCAGGCTTTACCTCCCGCGAACGAGTTTCAGAGAAGGGTTCTCTTCGATCTCCCTTCCGATCAGCTGGGGTCGGAATACTCCTATTATCGCGGGCTTTCCCGGGCGGGACGCAGGATGGGTTTCTGGGCTATTGCCCTCCAGGTAGGCGTCAATCTTACCGGAACCCTGATTATCAATTCCAATTCCTATACTGATGCCTTCGGGTATACCATCTCCACCAACGATAATGCAGTGAGAGCGGGTACGATGATGCTGGTAGCCGGCTCGCTGGGTGGCGCGGTATTTGGTACTGCGGGCTTCATACGGGCGGCTAAAAACGGGAATAAAGCCAAATATATACGTAGCGAAATGAGAAGAAGGGGGCTTCCTCCTCCGGCACGCTGATGATTTCTGTTCTATCAGAATAAAAATCAACCACAAAGGCACAAAGGACACAAAGATTACACATAAAAAACTCTGTGAAACCTCTGTGTCCTTTGTGCCTTTGTGGTTAAACCATCTACACCTTAACCGATTTACGGATTATATTCAATGCACCACCTTCCCTGAACCACTCTATCTGCTGAGCATTATAGCTGTGGTTGGCAAGGATCTCTTCGCTGCTGCCGTCGGCATGATGCAGTACGACCTTAAGCGGAGTATTGGGTGCGAAAGTGGTAAGTCCTATAATATCTATCGTATCGTCTTCCTGGATCTTGTCATAATCGTCCTTGTTGACAAAAGTCAATGCCAGCATTCCCTGCTTTTTCAGGTTGGTTTCATGGATGCGGGCAAAAGATTTGACAAGCACCGCGCGGACGCCCAAGTGACGGGGTTCCATCGCTGCGTGCTCCCTCGATGAGCCTTCGCCATAGTTTTCGTCGCCTACTACTATACTTCCTATGCCGGCAGCTTTGTAAGCCCGCTGCGTGGCCGGTACCGGACCGTATTCGCCGGTAAGCTGATTTTTTACGAAGTCGGTTTTTTCGTTGAAATAGTTGACCGCCCCGATCAGCATGTTGTTTGATATGTTGTCGAGGTGTCCGCGGAAGCGCAGCCACGGACCGGCCATAGAGATATGGTCGGTAGTACATTTGCCTTTGGCTTTGATGAGAAGCTTCAGACCGGTAAGATCTGTTCCCTCCCATGCAGCGAACGGATCGAGAAGCTGCAGCCTGTCGGAGGTCGGGGATACCGCTACTTCTACTTTGCTGCCGTCTTCAGCAGGCGCCTGGTAGCCCGGGTCGTCTACGTCGAAACCGGCATTGGGAAGCTCATCGCCTACCGGCGGATCGAGCTTTACAGGCTCACCTGCACTGTTGGTCAGTGTATCGGTCAAGGGGTTGAACGAGAGGTCTCCCGCTATGGCCAGCGCAGCCACAACCTCGGGCGAAGCTACGAACGCATAAGTATTCGGGTTGCCGTCGGCGCGTTTGGCAAAATTCCGGTTGAAAGAATGGACAATGGTATTTTTCTCCGCTTTTTCAGCTCCTACCCTTGCCCACATCCCGATACAGGGGCCGCAGGCATTGGTAAAGATAGTTGCGTTCAGATCTTCGAAAGTACCCAGGAGACCGTCGCGGTCGGCAGTGTAGCGAACCTGTTCCGAACCGGGGTTGATACCGAAATCAGCTTTGGTTTTAAGCCCTTTTTCTACCGCCTGCCTGGCTATTGAAGCAGCCCTCGACAGATCTTCGTAGGAGCTGTTGGTACAGGAGCCGATCAGGCCCCATTCCACTTTGAGCGGCCAGCCGTTTTTGACTGCCTCCTCTTTCATTCTTGAGATCGGGGTGGCAAGGTCGGGAGTAAACGGCCCGTTGAGGTGGGGTTCGAGCTCTGAAAGATTGATTTCAATAATCTGGTCGAAATATTTTTCGGGTTCGGCATATACCTCCGGATCGGCGGTCAGGTGTTGTCTTACCTGGTTGGCTGCGTCGGCAACGTCGTCGCGGCCTGTAGCCCGGAGATAACGCTCCATCGAATCGTCATAACCGAATGTCGATGTGGTCGCCCCGATTTCAGCTCCCATATTACAGATGGTGCCTTTCCCCGTACACGACATGGAAGTAGCTCCTTCGCCGAAGTATTCTACAACATAACCGGTACCTCCTTTTACGGTAAGAATACCCGCTACTTTCAGGATGACATCTTTAGGAGCCGTCCAGCCGTTCAGCTTCCCGGTCAGCTTGATACCGATAAGCTTCGGGAACTTAAGCTCCCAGGGTAACCCGGCCATCACATCGCAGGCATCGGCGCCTCCGACTCCGATCGCCAGCATCCCCAGCCCGCCGGCATTTACGGTATGGGAATCGGTTCCGATCATCATTCCGCCCGGGAACGCATAGTTTTCCAGAACCACCTGGTGGATAATTCCGGCGCCCGGCTTCCAGAAGCCGATACCATATTTATTGGATACAGAACCGAGAAAATCAAAAACTTCCCTGCTTTCCTTGTTCGCGACAGCAAGATCGACGGCCGCACCTACCTTCGCCTGGATCAGGTGATCGCAGTGCACGGTAGAAGGCACCGCCACTTTCGGCCTTCCGGCCTGCATAAACTGGAGGAGGGCCATTTGGGCGGTGGCGTCCTGCATGGCTACCCTGTCGGGAGCGAAATCAACATAAGCGTTCCCCCGCTCGTATGCCTGGGTAGGGGTTTTATCCCACAGGTGGGAGTAAAGAATTTTTTCACTCAGGGTCAAAGGCCGGCCTACTACCTGACGGGCGGCTTCCACCCTTTCTTCAAGACGGGCATAAAAGCCCTTAATCATATCAATGTCAAACGCCATAACAAAATATTGATGTCTGTATCACTATTTTTTGTGAGGTAAAATTACATAATTCAATCCGTTTCATTTTTAAACCCCGGGTAGCAGAAAGTGAAAAATACGGAAATTGGTCAAGTTTAGATTAAGTATAATTAACTATAGCCATTCTGAGCCCTTTACGATGCCGCGCCAACCCCTGAATACTTTACTTCCATACCTCCGGCTTCACGCCTGCCTTATATTTTTTATACAATTTTCATCGGTCTTTTGTTTCTGATGCTTACGTTTGTCAATTGCTACCTACTATATTTGGGCGGGAAAATCTCTCCATCAAAGATGGTACAACACCAATCTGATATTTAATTATGCCAAAAAATTTGGTAATAGTGGAGTCGCCGGCGAAGGCCAGGACTATAGAGAACTATCTGGGCAATGACTTTATGGTCAAATCCAGCTTCGGACATGTCAGGGATCTCCCCGAACATGACATGGGAGTTGACATAGAGGCAGGCTATAAACCGGTTTACGAAATATCCGGCGACAAGGTGAAGCTGGTCAACGAGTTGAAAAAACTGGCTAAAGATGCGGAAGTGTGGCTGGCAACTGACGACGACCGCGAGGGGGAGGCCATATCCTGGCATCTTAAAGAAGCGCTTAACCTGCCTGAATCTACAAAACGGATCGTTTTCCGTGAAATTACCAAATCGGCGCTGCAGAAAGCAATCGAGCAGCCCAGGGTTATAGACATAGATCTTGTGAACGCACAGCAGGCAAGGCGGGTGCTCGACAGGCTTGTCGGGTATGAGCTTTCGCCGGTTCTCTGGAAAAAGATAAGGATCGGGAAATCCTCCCTTTCGGCAGGCCGTGTGCAGTCGGTTGCGGTTCGTCTTATTGTAGAGCGGGAGAGAGAAATAGATGCATTCGAGAGCAAAAGCAGCTATAGGGTCACTGCTGTATTTGATCTCGGCAACGGGAAAGTGCTGAATGCCGAGCTGCCCAGGAATTTTGAGACGGAAGACGAAGCGAAGGCTTTCCTGGAAAAATGTATTGAGGCCCGCTTTGCGATTAAGGGCCTGGAAACAAAGCCCGCCAGGAAAACGCCTGCACCTCCGTTTACCACGTCGACACTTCAGCAGGAGGCGTCCCGCAAGCTCGGCTTTTCGGTGCAGCAAACCATGGTGGTCGCCCAGAAGCTCTACGAGGCGGGGAAGATCTCCTATATGAGAACCGATTCGACCAATTTATCGCAGGAAGCTTTAGGTAAGGCAGAGGTGCAGATAAAAAAGGAATACGGTCCGGATTTTCACCATAAGCGTATTTTTAAAACCAAATCTGAATCGGCGCAGGAGGCTCACGAGGCCATCAGGCCTACCGAATTTTCGGACGTGCAGGTCAGCAAGGACCGTAATGAGCAGCGTCTTTATGAGCTGATCTGGAAGCGCGCCATTGCGTCGCAGATGGCCGATGCCCAGATAGAACGGACAACCGCAACCATAGGGATATCCACCACAAGCGAGGAACTGGTTGCCCAGGGGGAAGTGATCAGGTTTGAAGGATTTCTCAAAGTCTACCTGGAATCGAGCGATGAGGATTCGGGAGACGACGAGGAGCAGAAAGGAATGCTACCCCCGCTTTCGACCGGGCAGGTCCTTAACCTCGGTTCGCTTCGCGCCGCAGAGCGTTTCAGCAGGCCGCCGGCACGCTATACGGAAGCCAGTCTTGTGAAAAAGCTGGAAGAAATGGGGATCGGAAGACCTTCGACCTATGCCCCCACCATCTCCACGATCATTAAAAGGGAATATGTCCTGAAAGAGGACAGACCCGGCCAGGAACGTAGCTACAAAGAGTATGTCCTGAAAAACGGTACCGTTTCCGGGGCTGCGAAAAAAGAAACCTTCGGTACGGAAAAGGCGAAGCTCTTCCCGACCAATGCGGGGATCGTTGTCAACGATTTCCTGGTCAGTAATTTCCAGGACGTGGTAGACTTTTCGTTTACTGCCAATGTGGAGAAGGACTTCGATAACATAGCTGAAGGAAAACTACCCTGGCAGAAGATGATCGACAACTTTTACAAGAGTTTCCACCACCAGATAGCGACCGTAGAAAGTGAAAAATTCGACCGGAGCCTGACTACCAGGGAGCTGGGCGAAGATCCTGCCACGGGAAGAAAGGTATCGGTACGGATCGGTAAATACGGGCCCTATGCGCAGCTCGGTGATGCGGAAGATGAGGAAAAACCCCGCTATGCAAACCTGCTGAAAGGCCAGCTGATAGAGACCATTGCGCTCGATGAAGCGCTGTCGCTGTTTAAGCTGCCGCGGGAGATCGGCTTTTTTGAAGATAAGCCGATAGTGGTCAATATCGGCAAATACGGTCCGTATATCAGGTTTGACGAAAAGTTTTTTAACCTCAGCACCACCGACGATCCGTATACTGTAGATGAAGAGCGTGCCATAGAGATCATCATGCAAAAGCGTGCGGCGGAATCTTCCGACAGCCTGGGTGAGTTTGAAGGACAACCCGTGACAAAAGGAAAAGGACGGTTCGGCCCTTATGTAAAGCACGACGGCAAATACTATTCCCTCAAAAAGGGGCTGAGCCTTGATACGATCACGCTGGAGGAGAGTATAGAGGTTATAAAGGCAAAAAGAGAGGCTGAATCCAACAAGATCATCAAGGAATTTAAGGAAAATGCGAATGTGAAGATTCAAAACGGGCGATACGGGCCGTATATTTCGTTTGGGAAGCGTAACATCAAGATACCCAAAGGAGTAGAGCCTGAAACCCTGACATATGAGGATATCCTGAAACTAGCCGAATAAAACCAACGAAAAAGAGCCATGAAGAAGAAAAAAGTAGTGGTACTTAGCGGAGCAGGAGTGAGCGCAGAAAGCGGTGTCCGGACTTTCCGTGACGGGAATGGCCTATGGGAAAACCACCGGATCGAAGACGTTGCAACGCCGGAAGCCTGGAACCGCGATCAAGAGCTTGTTTTAAGGTTTTACAACCAGAGGAGAAAACAGGCGCTGGAAGTGGAGCCTAATGCTGCGCATTATGCCATCGCTGAACTGGAAAAATATTTTGACGTTCATGTGGTTACCCAGAATGTCGATAATCTTCATGAGCGGGCCGGTTCCACGCAGGTGCTTCACCTGCACGGCGAGCTGTTTAAGGCAAGGAGCACCAAAACTCCTTCGTTGGTTTATGATATTGAAGGATGGGAGCTGAAGTTAGGCGACCTCTGCGAGGAAGGCAGCCAGCTACGCCCCAATATAGTGTGGTTTGGAGAAGAAGTGCCTATGATGGCGCCGGCTATAGAGACCGCAGAGCAGGCCGATATTTTCATTGTTATCGGGACATCCCTGGTAGTATACCCGGCGGCGGGGTTATTCAGGTACACCCGGCCTAACACGCCGATTTACATTATCGACGTCAATCGTCCGGATATTACGTTTAAGGATAACATGACCTTTATCCACGAAAAAGCGACCGTCGGAATGCAGCAGCTTAAGGAGCTTCTTGTTAAGGATTTGCAGAATGAATAATAATGAGAAGAAACTATGCCTCTGCAGCTTGATAAGTTAATTTAAGTTACTGATATACAGATATTTTTATTCAGATGATACTAATCGACGGGAAAGTACTCTCGGCCATCATAAAATCGGAAATCAAAGAAGAAACCGCCAAATGGATCGCCGGTGGAGGTAAAAGACCTCACCTGGCTGCAATTCTGGTGGGAGCCGACGGAGCCAGCGAAACCTACGTAGCGTCCAAGATCAGGAGCTGTGAGGAAATAGGTTTCAAATCGACACTCAGGAGGTTCGACGCCTCCATTACCGAGGATCAGCTTATCGACGAAATCGGTGTTTTGAACGATGATGATGATATCGACGGGTTTATAGTACAGCTTCCGTTGCCGGCCCATATATCCGAAAACAGGGTAATGGAAGCCGTAGATCCGAAGAAGGATGTCGATGGTTTTCACCCGGTCAATGTCGGAAGAATGTGCAAGGGGCTTCCCGCCTATATCTCTGCGACGCCTTTCGGTATTATTGAAATGCTGAAGCGTTCGGAGATCGAGACAGCAGGGAAGCATTGCGTGGTGATAGGACGCAGCCAGATCGTCGGCCTGCCCATGAGCATACTCATGCAGCGGAACGACAACCCGGGCAATTGTACAGTTACTATCTGTCACAGCCGGACGGTGAACCTGAAAGAGATCGCTCAGACTGCCGATATCCTGATCGTTGCCCTGGGCAAGGCTGAGTTTGTTACTGCAGACTATGTAAAAGAAGGAGCAGTGGTCATCGATGTGGGTATTACACGGGTAGCCGATCCTTCGAAGAAAAGCGGCTTTGCTATTAAGGGAGACGTGAAATTTGACGAAGTAGCTCCCAAAGCAGGCTTTATTACACCAGTGCCGGGCGGAGTCGGGCTTATGACGATCTGCGGACTGCTGACCAATACGCTTAAGGCTGCCAGGAAGGAGATATATCTTTAGAAGGGAACGCGATAATACAGAATTACCGCGCCACTATTAAAGGTTTTAGTCTTAACAAGTTTAAGAACGGTCCTGTCGTTCAGATTTTCAAATAATGTCAGGCCGCTTCCTGCAACAACCGGATATATGCAAAGTTGGAGCTCATCAATCAGGTTAAGTTTCATTAGTTGTATAATTAAACTGCGACTGCCAACAAAAATATCTTTACCTGATTGCTGCCTGAGCTCTAAAACGGTTTCTTTTAAATCACGATCTGCTATGGTAGCGCTTTCCCAATCGACATTGCTCAGAGTATGGGAAAAAACAATCTTCGGAATACTGTCAATAGCTATGGCAAAGTCATTCATTGATTTCTCTTCTGAAGGGTTTTCTAAAAAAGTTCGCCAGAATTCCATAAGCTGATAGGTGGTCCTACCATATAAAATAGCACCTCCCTGACTCAGTAATTCCGTATAATATTGATGCATTTCTTCATCAGGCAACCCTGCCGTATGGTCGAAAACCCCGTCGAGTGTCATATTGAATGCTGCAATTAGTTTTCTCATATCTCTATTTCAAACTGATCTACAAATATTTCTGCATCCATCCCAATATCCTCTCCTTCAGCGGAGAATAAGGCGGATACAGAAACTTCACCGTACCGAACTTTCGTTTGATAACGCCCTTCGCGTTAGAGAATTCCTGGAAGCCGAAAAAACCGTTTGCCTTCCCTGTACCGCTGTTGCCGATTCCGCCGAAGGGGATTTCAGGGTGCTGGAACTGCAGGAGCGTTTCGTTGACCAGTGCATTTCCTGAGCTGGTGTGGGCCAGGATATAATCGATATTGGAGTTGCTGTTGCTGTGGATATATAACGCCAGCGGTTTTTCAAGTTCACGGATCTTTTTTACGGCTTCTTCTACCGAGCTGAAAGAAATAACGGGGAGGATAGGGCCGAAGATCTCTTCCTGCATGACATCCATTGCATGAGTCGTCTTATCGAGCACCGTAGGTTCTATAAACAGGTCCTCTTTGTCAAAAAAGCCACCGAATACGAACTCCGCTCCTTTGTCGAGCGCATCCTGGCAGAGCCGGTGCAGCCTGTCGAAATGGCTGCTGCTGATAATGCGGGCATAATCGGGTGATTGCTGCATGGAATTTCCGGCGGGGCCGTACATTTTCCTGACGGCAGATTTGATTTCCGAGAGAAAAGCAGCGCGGACTTTATCATGTACCAGCACATAATCCGGTGCAATGCAGGTCTGGCCATTGTTCAGGAACTTTGCCCAGGCAATCTTCTGTGCAGTAGCCGGAATATCGGCCGT
This sequence comes from uncultured Cytophagales bacterium, assembly GCA_964559125.1. GTDB lineage: Bacteria > Bacteroidota > Bacteroidia > Cytophagales > Spirosomataceae > Ravibacter. The sequence goes on along the minus strand of CAZLGW010000012.1, from coordinate 58,032 downwards.
TTCGTCGATAACCGAAGGAGATTTGCCTCCCAATTCCAGCGATACGGAAGTAAGATGCTCGGCTGCCGCGCGCATGACTACTTTGCCGACTGCCGGGCTGCCTGTGAAGAATATATGATCGAAGGGAAGCTCCAGCAGATCGGCGGCAACCTCCTTGTCGCCTTCGACTACCGCTACTTCTTCAGGGGTGAAAATATTCCTCACGAAATTCCTGATAAAGGCAGACGCTCCCGGGGTGAATTCGGAAGGCTTAATGATAGCGGTGCACCCCGCGCTCACAGCCGAGATAAGCGGTTTGAGGGCCAGGCTCACCGGGTAGTTCCACGGCGATATGATAAGAGAAGTACCTTTAGCCTCAAACCGGATATAGCTCCTTGTGCCGATGGCGAGCAAGGGAGTAGAAACCCGGTGCGGATCCATCCAGCGGTTGAGGTGTTTCAGATGATACCTTATTTCTGAGGTTAGCGTAATGATTTCAGACAGTTTCACCTCCGCAGCCGGTTTTTTCATATCCGAGTAGGCGGCCTGCCCGATTTCAGCGGCATGACGCGTGAGATAGTCCAGCATGCAGGTAAGCTTTTTCCTCCGCTCGCGGCAGGTGGAGGCCGCAAGCCGGGGCGCCAGCTCTTTCTGTTTTCTGAAAAGAGTGATAATATCGCCTTTCGACATTCTTTCAACTGTATTTTCCCGGTTCATAGCTACGGTCGTTGGACAGGTTTAACAAAGATGAAGTAAAAGGCGCCGGTTTATGGATTATTTCAGAAAAATAATAACTTTTGCACAGTTGTATTTCACAATATCCGTTTTTTTGGCGAGTTTAGTCATAATGAGCACCGTAAGTGAAAATATCAGGTATTTAAGAAAGCTGAAAGGATATACCCAGGAGCAGTTTGCCGAGCGGATAGGGATCAAGCGCTCCTTACTCGGTGCCTACGAAGAGGCACGTGCAAACCCGAATGAAATTTACCTGGACAGCATGGCGGAAGTGCTGGGTGTATCGGTAGAAAATCTTCTGAATGATGACCTGAAAGAACGGGTACGCAAGCTGGGAACTGGGAATATTTTGAAACTTAATCCGGATATGGCAGAACCGATGGCCTCTTTGCCGGCACCGGTTGCAGACAGGGAACCTATGGAAAGACCGTTGTCAGATAAAGCCGGCCAGCCGGAGGAAGAGCCTGTAAAAGGCGCCCAGATGGACCTGTTTGCCGGTGTAAGCGCTCCTGCTGCGACTCCTGCGGCAAAGATCAATGGCGCTACAGCGGCGCCGGTTGTTCCGTTGGAAACCGCCCCGGCCAGTTCTACGGACTTTGTGGAATTGCTCAGGTCATTGCTGGAATCCCAGAGAGATATCAGGCTATTTTCCGACCTGGAAGATATGCCGCTTCGCGGAGTACACTTTATCGGGAAGCGGCTGGACAGGGCAGCACTTATAGAGAACAATGAGCTGTATATCCTGACAACCTCCGATGGTCAGGTACTGTTCAGGAGGGCATTCAACCAGATTGCCATCAAGGGAACGGTTATTCTCAGCTCCGATTTTCCCGACAAACCCACCAGGGAACTGCCGGGAGCATCTATCAGCGAAGTTTACAGGTATATAGCCACCGTTCAGACTGACGCGCCTTCGGCGGTTGTCCCCGTCAGAAGGCTGAAGGAGCTTACGGATGAGATGGTCAGGCTCCTTGACAATGCTTAGACCTGCTTACCGCCGATCAGGCCGCTCATGGTTTTTACTATATTTTCAAGCACGGGCGTATCGTCGAAGCGTGCTTGAATACCTTCCCCCAACCCGAGCCATCCTACTCCCGGGAGCATCAGGTAGTATCCTTCGGAATGAGGCCTGTCGGCAGAAGCCAGATCGTAGTCGATCTCGGTCTCGTTGAAAATAAGGTTGATGGTTTTTTGCAGCACCGGCCATTCCAGCTGTTCCACCGGCCTGTCATTGACCCTGGCAGTGAAGGTGCGGCTGGCGAAGCTGCCGTTTAAGATAAGATGGGTAGCGGGCCCGTTCGCAATTTTCAGGTATTCTATGGTGAGTGGCGCCTCGATCCGCTCCGATTCCAGGATGGCCTGTTTGAGCTCCTGGATGAAATATATCCAGCCGGCGGTTTCTTTTTTGGCGACATATGCTTTTTTGTCGGCATCCCCGGCTTTCGATATCACTTCTACCGTAAAGTCGCCGCCTGAAGAGGGGTTGTTATGAAACCTGGTGGCTGCCAGCAAGGAGTCGAGCTGTTGTTTCCAGATCTTGTCCAGCCTGCCGCTCCAGGTGAAGTCGTCGTCAGGGCCGAAGCCTTCCTCGAGGATCTCCTCCTCGCTCAGCTCGTCGCGGTCTGTATACCGGAGCTTAAAGGAAAGCGTCAGGTAAGAAGGGTTCTCATCGACGGTAACATTGTAGATGTGCGAGTAGGGAGGCGGAATATCCGGGTTAGTCCGGCAATTGATGGAAAGTTCTTTGTAAGGCAGCATATATCGGTATGAAAGACAGCGTTGTCAGACGCCGGTTAACCTCTCAAAGGTACGGTATTTGTCTGTTTTGTTGCTTCCGGTTCTTAAAAATGACCCGGTGAAATAGATTTTACGCGGGCGTTTCAGCCTTTCCAGCCCCTTGCGCAGGATCCCGGATATCTTTTCCTCCAGTTCAGGCTCACCCTCGACCACCAGCACCAACGCGTTTCCCAGCCGTTCATCGGGGATTTTCCACAAAAAAAAATCAGAAAACACCTGGTTGGCGGCCAGGAGCTCCCCGATTTGCGACTCCATTTCTTCGAGCTGGATCTTGATCCCTCCCGAATTAACCACATTGTCGATCCGGCCGTGCAGGAGAAAAGCCCTTTCCTCCGGGAAAACCGTAGCCAGGTCGTTGGTTTGAACAAGCTCGTAGCCGGTTACCGCGCCGTTGAAAAACAGGCAGCCCCGTAAGTCAGTTCCAAAATCTACATCGCCTGTCAGGTAAAACCGGCCGGGAGCCGATCCGCCGATCCGCTGAAGCGCCACGTGCGAAACCGTTTCGGTCATTCCATATCCCAGGTATATCTCCTGCTCTGATTTTTTGAAGGCTTCGTTTTGTGAACGGGTCAGCCCGACCCCACCGAGGAGAATTTTCCCCAGTTTTTTTGTCCAATGGCTGGTCTCGGGGTTTGAGATGATTTCGTACAACTGCATCGGAACGAGGGCTGTAAAATCGAATTCGCTTCCTGCCGGGAGGGAAAGCAAGGGGTTGGACGAAGGCGTCGTGAGCGTCACTTCCCAATCGAGCTCCATAGCCCGTATCAACATCATAAAACCCGCTACATAGTCGATGTTAAGGCAGGCAAGAGCCCTGGTACCCTTATAAAGAGATAAGGCGCGGGATGTGGCATACACACTGGCTTTTAACTGATCTGCGTGTACTGTGATCTGTTTGGACGGTCCGGTAGAACCGGAAGTAGGAAGAACGTAGGATTCTTTTCCGTTCAACCAATCCAGGCATATAGACCGGGCTTTCTGAACATACGGATCCCCGGAGAGGAGGCTACCTACAGTGCTTTTTTCAAATACTACCATCGCCGTAAAACAGCTTTATCCAGCAAAACTAACCAATGGCCTGGCTGAGATCGTCTATAATATCATCGATATCTTCCACTCCCACGCTTAACCGTATCAGCGTATCCTTAACACCCATTTTCTCTCTTTCCTCTTTTGAATAGCTGGCATGGCTCATTTTAGGCGGATAGGCGCAGAGAGATTCGACTCCCCCGAGAGATTCGCCGACAGTAACAAGGCGCAGGCGCTCCATAGCGGCAATAGCATCGGCAGCATTCTCTCCGGCCAGATCGAACGAGACCATTCCCCCGAATCCGCGCATCTGCCTGGCGGCCAGCTTATGTTCGGGGTGAGATGTGAGACCGGGGTAATATACTCTTTCTACGTTAGCGTGATTTTCAAGCCATTGGGCTACCTGCAGGGCATTTTCGCAGTGCTGCTTCATTCTCAGGTGGAGTGTTTTCAGGCCCCTCAGCACCAGGAAACAGTCCTGCGGGCCGGGGACGGCGCCGGTGGCTTTCTGCTGGAATAAGAACTGTGCGGCCAGTTCTTCGTCATTGACGATCAATGCGCCCATAATGACGTCTGAATGCCCGCCCAGGTATTTGGTTACGGAATGCATGACGACATCCGCTCCCAGGTTAAGCGGGTTACAGAGAAACGGAGAAGCGAAAGTGCTGTCTACTACGCTTATAAGCCCGTTTTTTTTGGCGATAGCGCTTATAAGCCCGATATCGGTAAGGCGCAGGAGCGGGTTGGAAGGCGTTTCCATCCATACCAGCCGGGTGGCGGGGGTGATGCTCCTTTCGAAAGCATCGGCATTTTTAAGATCTACGAAATGAAAGCCGATCCCGTAAGGTTCAAAGATCTGTTTCATCATACGGAAGGTACCCCCGTACAGATCCAGCGAGGCAATTACCTCGTCGCCCGGGCGAAGGAGCTTCAGAACTGCATCAACGGCAGCCATCCCGCTGGAGTAGCAGAAGGCGGATCTCCCGTTTTCCAGGTCTGCGAGCGCAGCCTGCAGGACATCTCTCGTGGGGTTTTGCATTCTCGAATATTCATATCCCGTGTGAGCCCCCGGGCTTTTCTGGGCGTAGGTAGAGGTCTGAAAGATCGGGGGCATCACAGCCCCTGTAGCAGGATCCGGCTCATAGCCGGCATGGATAGCTCTCGTTGCGAATTTCATAGCATTAGACTTATAATTTGGCTGACATCGTACGGCCGACAATATACCTATAAAATCGGTTATCGTACTGGCACATTTTTTTAATGATCTCAACCTGCGGGCGCCCACGAACAAAGGAGGGGGTATAGTTGCGAAAGCCGGAGCGGGACCGTAATCAGTCATTTAACAATTTTATACAAATGAAAAAGCTGTTTTTTCTACTCCTGGTACTGGTAGTCGGCTCCTGTAAGGATAAAAATTCTGAAATAGGAGTTAACCGGGCGGATCAATTCGTTGGTACCTATTACGCCAACCCTACGAAAGATAACCGGAATTCGTTCTATGTCTGGGTTGTAACGCGAAAAGCCAATAACCGTTTGGGGATCGGCTACTATCTCGATGATAGCTACAAGCTGGGTAGCCAGGGTACGGTTTCTCGCAAAAGGGAAGTTTATTTTCTTGAGAATGTGGTAATTACAGGTGATTCAGCTTTTACGATCAACGAATCGGCCGTTTCGGGCAATACGGCTGTAAAGCTTAGCGGAAACGGGTATCTGGTGAAAAGGGAGGACGGTTCGGCTGCTATTGATGTTTCAATTGATTATATAGGAAGTGATAATAAAGCTGTTCGCAGCTCAGATCAGGTCAGCTTCCAGAAGATCACCAATCTCCTGGATACCGATCCGTCGGCTAGTGATTTCGAGTATGCCGGCAATTATAGAACTGAGTTGCCTGAAGACGCTAAAACAGCTTTTCATGACTGGTCTGTAACTGCTAATAATAGTACGACTTTTTCCATCGATTATAAAATACGGGATAAATATAATCAGGGGTCAATAGCGGAATTGATCAATAACTATGTCCTTCACGATGCCAAAAGGGTAGGGAACCGCTCAATAGCGATTGACATGACTGTTCAGGAAGAAGTAAGCAGGGACAAGATCACAATAAAAGCTGTGGGTAATAAATTACTCAGGGGAGTTGAAGACGCTCCCCGGATAGCGGTTGTCGTTCAGATCACTAACGAAACCCAGGGGATCAACCGGATCGAATATCTTGAACTGAAAAAACAGATGTGATTTTGACCGTCGGTAAAATCCTTGAAAAAATAGCTGCTTTACAATCTGGCGGGGAGAGATACTTCCCGCCAGGTTTGTTTCCTGCCTACAGGACCAACTCCGTGCTGGGTTACCGCCGAGCCGATACGAATCTCTTTTTTTCTGTTATTTCTGTTTTTACACTTCAGACGATCAGCCGGTACTTTACCGATCGGAGCCTGGTCGATCTCTTCGGGAATATAAAAGAAAAGGTTGCAGCGAACTTTCCGGATTTCCGGAACAAGGACGGCCTTAAAACCTACAACTTCTGGAGGACAAGTCCTTCGGATCATTTTCCCAACGGCTACCTGCTCAGGCATTTCGATCATTTCCGGATACCCGACGACGCCGACGATACCGCAATGGTGTATCTTGCCAGTTCCCCTACGGAGGAGGAGCTTTTCTGGCTGAAGGAAAAACTGGCTTTTCATGCCAATGGTACTACGCGGCGTATCAGGAATACCTACCCCGAATATTCGGAGCTGAGCGCTTATTCCACCTGGTTCGGGAAGGATATGTATATTGAGCTCGATGCCTGCGTACTCAGTAATGTGCTCTACTGTCTTTATCACTATAAGCTGCCGTTCAACCAGCACGACCAGGATAGCCTGATGTTTATCCGCTCGGTGATAGAGTCGGGGCGCTATAAGTCGGAGCCGTTCAGATGCGCCCACCAGTATCCGCGGACTCCGCTCATTATTTACCACGTTGCGCGGCTGGTAGCTGCGTTCGATCCTCTTATACTGAAGAAAATAAAGCCGGAGCTCATTGAAACCTGCCAGTCGCTTCTCGAAAAAGAAATACATCCTATGGACCGGGTATTACTCTCCACTTCTTTGCTCAGGTTTGGGATCAGGCCGGCCGCTATAGACATCGGGAAGTATACAGCCGCAGATTTTAAAGGTTTCTGGTTTTTTATTGCAGGATTGCTGACCGGAGTTGAGCACAGGTGGCTGTACAAAGTCGCCCGGTCCCGCTTTTTTCATATGCACTGGGAATGCGAGGCCCATTGCTGGACATTGCTGGCTGAGTATGTGGTGCTTCGCGACATAAATTGAAAATGAGGCAGGAATGTATAGCGCCAGATCCGGTATTACCGGTATTTTTGTGGCTATAAATCGAATTGCTTCTAATCAACTATTTGTGTCTTTTGATGAAACTACCGGAAAACAACAGGCCGGACCAGCTTCGGGCATTTGACAGGCTCCTGACGATCATGGATGAACTGCGGGAGAAATGCCCGTGGGACCGTAAGCAGACTTTTGAAAGCCTGAGACACCTGACAATAGAAGAGACCTACGAGCTTTCGGATGCTATTCTTGAGCAGGACTACCAGGAAGTAAAGAAAGAGATCGGCGATTTAATGCTCCACATGGTTTTTTATTCCAAAATCGCTTCGGAGACGGGGACATTCGATATTGCGGACGTTCTGAATTCGATTTGCGATAAGCTTATTAAACGGCACCCCCATATTTATCCTGATGAAAGCGGAAGCACAATCAGCGTCACGACAGAAGAGCAGGTCAAGCAGAACTGGGAGCAGCTTAAGCTTAAAGAAGGGAGTAAATCGGTGCTGGCCGGAGTTCCCAAAACGCTCCCTGCCCTGGTGAAAGCGATGAGGGTACAGGAGAAAGCGCGTGGTGCGGGGTTTGACTGGGAGGAAAAGGCGCACGTGTGGGAGAAGGTAAAGGAAGAAATAAATGAATTTGAGGAGCATATAGATCCGTCTGGCGGAAAGCTTCTGGACAACGGGAAAGCGGAGGAAGAATTCGGCGATTTGCTGTTTGCCCTCGTCAATTATGCCCGTTTTGTGGATATTAACCCGGAGACAGCGCTCGAAAGAGCCAATAAGAAATTTATCCGCAGGTTTAATTTCCTGGAAGAACATTCGGCAGCAGACGGCAGGAAACTCGGGGAGATGACGCTGGCCGAAATGGATGTGTACTGGGAAAAGGCGAAGGAGGTTATTTCGCGGCAATAGTTGCTTTTTTATAAGCCCTCTACGGTCAGCTAAAAGACTGCCTGAACTCCAACGGTGAAAGGGATGTACGGTTCCTGAACAGCCGGTGGAAGGACTGCGAATGTTCAAATCCTAAATGATACGCAATTTCAGAAACCGACATTTCGGTAGTAGACAGCAATTCCTTTGCTTTTTCTATCACCCTGTTTTGAATGTGCTGCTGTGTAGTCTGTCCTGTTTGTACACGAAGCATATCACTCAGGTAATTGGGGCTTAAATGAAGCTTTCCTGCCACATACTGAACGGTAGGAATACCTTCTTCAGCCAATTGATCATGCCTGAAATAATCGTCTAGTAAAGCCTCAAACCTGGTGAGTAAGTCGGTGTTGGCTTTTTTCCTTGTGAGAAACTGACGGTTGTAATAACGGTCGCAATATTTCAATAGTAATTCTATATTCGAAACCAGCAAATCCTGCGTGAAAGCGTCCATATTGGCATCGATTTCACGGCTGACATTTTCTATAATGTCCATGATGGATTTTTCTTCCTTTTCCGAAAGGTGAAGCGCTTCATTGCTGGCATAGGCAAAATAGCCGTAGCCTTTGATTTGCGATGCCAGGGAATATCCTTGTAAAAAATCGGGATGCACCACCAGGACAAAGCCTTTCACGCCGTTGAGCAGTACATCTTCAAACTGCAAAACCTGGTGCGGAGCGATAAAATACATGATCCCTTCCTCAAAATCATAATACTGCTGACCGTATCTGCACTTACCACCGGCGCAATCTTTCTTCAGGGCAACCACATAAAAATCCGTGGTGACAGCGCTCAGTATCGTTTCCGGTTCCAGTCTTACCTCATCAAAATTAAACACGCTGATAAGCGGATTAGAAGGTTTACCCAATCCTAAAAACTGGTGCAATGCGCTGATAGACGACACTTTCGACGGAGCCCGCATAGGTTGGTTTTCCGGTTTGTACATTGCTAAATTACTATTTTTATTCCCGTACTGAAAGTTGTTCTTCCCTGATCTGCTCCATTCCCTGCCTGTAAGTCGTTACCTGAAAATCCGGAAACCGCTTCCTGAATTTTGTATCGTCAAACACATTATGGTGCTCATATCTTGGAAGCAACTCCTGAAGCTCTTTCAATTGTCTGCTGAACAGCGAGCCAAGCTTAAAAACCGGTTTGGGTATTACGGTGTAGGGTAGTTCGCTGCCATATACTTCGGCAGCCAGGGTAATGAATTCGCTGTAGGCAGGGTGGCTTTCATCAACCGGCAAATGCCAGGTCTGACCAAAAGCATCGGGAGTATTTCCGATCAGGGCGGTTGCCCGGCTGGCATCGGGTGTCCAGATCAGGCTCCGTTTTTTACCGGCGCTTAAGGGGACTCTCAATTTCTTCCCCTCTTTGATCCTGTCAAAAATCAGGCTGTTGGTAATGCTCTGCGTTTTGCCAGGGCCATAAAATTCGGGAGCCCGGCAAATTACCGCTTCCAATGCTCCCGACTGCATTTCCTTCAACACCATTTCGGCCATTTCTTTCCTTATCCGTCCTTTTCTTCCTACCGGAGCGAAGGGTGTCTGCTCTGTTAGCACCCGGTCGTCCTGCGGATACATATAGGTATTGTCAAAAAAAACCAGTTTGGTCTCGGTGATTTTGCAGGCCTCGATCACGTTTTGGGTAATCAGGGGAAATTGCGTTTCCCATAATACCGAGTCCATCGGAAGTCCCAATGTGAAATAGGCTATCTCACTGCCTTCCACGGCTTTTATTGCTTTTTCCCTGATGGATAGATCGGCGGAGAATACCGTGTCCGTATCATTTACTTTCTTCGCTTTCCTGCTGACGACCCGGATGTCGGAAGTAAAGCTCCGTTTCAGTTCTCTGGCCAGTTCCTCACCAATCTGTCCGTTGGCTCCCAATATCGTTTGCATACTACGGATTGCCTTTTTGTTTTTTCAATTTCCGCATCACCACTTTCGCCATCTCTTTGGAGCTGAACGGATTTTGCCCGGTGATCAGATTGCCGTCCACCACCACTTTTGACGTCATCGGAATAAAAGCTTTTTTATAATCGGCGCCTCTTTCTTTCAGTCCTGCTTCGAGGTTAAAAGGCACTTCTTTTTTCCTGTTGGCAAGGCTCTCTTCAAACCAGTTGAAGCCGGTGATCGTTTTGTCTTTGATCAGGTACCGGCCGTCGGATAATTTTACGTTAAGTAATCCCCCTACACCGTGACAGATAGCCGCAACCATTTTCCCGCTTTCATACTGGTTGCTGATGATACCCTGCATGGTGGTATCCTCCGGGAAATCGTACATCGTGCCATGGCCGCCGGCCAGGTACACCAGGTCAAATTCCTCTTTGGCAACGTCGGCCAGGCGTTTACTGTTTTCGAGTAGTGCTTTAAACGAAGTATCCTGCCAATATCCCTTCGAAATTTTATCGAGCGTCAAAGGCTTTAAGCTTTCAGGATCGACAGGCACATGGCCGCCATCAGGACTTGCAATGGTTATTTCATAGCCTTCGGCCTGTGCTGCGTGATAGAGATGCGTCAATTCACTCAGCCACAAACCCGTTTCCCGCCTGCCGCTGGCATAGGCGTTGATGTTGGTTACAATAATTAAGATTTTTATCGTGCTCATTGTGCTGTTTTTTTGGGTATAACAAAGTTCCGGATAAAACTTAAGGGAGATGTAGCCTGATTAAAGGGAGTTGTAACATAATCTCTGATTTTAAATTGGTTGATTCCTTTTCCGGGCGGCTATGAAAATGACAATTATCTTTATGGCTAAGATAATTTAGTTAATAAGCTTTATGGACACAATTAAAAAAGAAGACCAGAACACACTTCATATCCCGACTCCTTTTGCCCAAACCTATTTTCACGGGACAAAGGCAGATTTGAAAATAGGCGATTTTATTCGGGCAGGCTTTAAATCCAACTACGAAGACAGAAAACTTAAGCACGTGTATGTAGCAGCTACGTTGAATGCGGCTGTTTTGGGAGCAGAGCTTGCTTCAGGTAATGGCCGGGAGAGAATTTATCTGGTAGAGGCAACCGGCGACATAGAAGATGATCCAAACGTAACGGATAAAAAGTTTCCAGGCAATCCGACTATGTCTTACCGTTCGGAACATCCGTTTAAAGTAATCGGGGAAGTAACCGTTTGGCAGGGACACACCCCCGGGCAGATTAAAGTGATTAAGGAGGGACTGGAAAAGCTTAGAGAACAGGGTGGGAGTGTTATTGTGGACTAGGAAAGGTGGAGGCTTAAATCTATCCATATGCTCTCCATTGCTCTCCATTGAATAGGGAGTACTTCACTCCTAAAAAGCTATCTTTGTCCACTCAGCTATTTGTAACATATCTATTACCCTTTGCTTATTCAAAGACTTGTGCGGTGTCTGGTAGAAATGGTACTATTCTGTTAATTTTCCTACTGATCCTATTGTGCAACCCGGTCGCCTTAGGACAGTCAGGTCGTATACTTTCTACTAAAGACGGGCTTCCTCAATCTTTTATTTCTGGCTTAGAGCAGGATAAAGCTGGATTTATATGGATTGCGACGCGCAACGGGCTGGCGCGCTACGATGGCTTGAATTTCAGGCTTTTCCAGCATCTGAATGAGGATTCGGCTACCATTGCTTCTAACCTCATTATCTCGATTCAAAAGAGGGACGAGCAAATCTGGATCGAGTATGAATCGGGAGAAATCGACCGTTTCGACCCTGAATCGGAAAAAGTACATCATTGGGTTCGTCATAAAATTTTACAGGAAGGAAACTTCCTCCGTGGAGCCTGGTTGGTCGATTCAAAAGATGTATTCTGGACGATTCATGAAGAAAAAGGCCTTGTAGCTTACGACAGGGAAGGAAAAGTCACGGTCGCGGGCAAAAGTTTTGAAAGCGGTGCTTCTTTGTGGGGACTTACGGAGACGGGTGACGGGCGCCTGTGGGCGCTCACCGGTCAGGGTATCAATAGCCTGGTGCCTTCTACGGGGGAAATCAGGAGCTATCCCGCTTCTGTAACACCCGAATATGCCGATCCCGGGCAACCCGAGCGGTTCCCGGCGGCGTTATACCAAAGGGCCAACGGCGAGCTGATGTGGGGCGACCGGCAGCGGCTGTATTTCTTTTCCACGGCTACGGGTCGCTACCGGGTGGTGCCCATGCCGGGGCAAAGCCGGCGCGGGATCGTCTGGATACGGCCAGGCCTGGATGGCTGTGAATATTTCGAGCGTGATGGTGCGCTGTATCGCTATCACGATAAAACCGGTATTGTACTGGTACATCCCAAAGCGGTGGAAGACAAAAATCCTCCGACTTCATTCCTGATCGACCGTTCAGGGTTGGTTTGGATGGGTACGAATGCGCACGGGATCAGGCAATTGGATCTGACTACGCCTTTTTTTCCTTCTTACCCCGTTCAGGAAGGATTTGCGGGAGATGTCATGCAAAAAGAATTCGGGACTTCTATCGCCAGGCTCTTTGAATGGCAGCCCGATGACAGCCGGTTTTCAGCTCCGGGCTATCATCTGCGTTCGGCCTACGACCGGGAAGGCCGCCTGTGGATGGGCCTGAAAGAAGTAGTGGCGGGCTATGACGCTCAGCGAAAGGAGCTGATCCGCCTTCCCAAAGTACCGGGTGTCACCAGCGCTTCGGGACCGGGAGCCGGAATCAAAGGGCTCACTTTTTCACCCGACGGCTATCCGGTAGTGATTGGGTATAACGGGAATGTACTGTATTTCGATACGTCTTCCCGGGAGTGGAGATGGTTGTTGCCCAGGGACTTCCTGAGTAGCCGGCTGGGGGAAGAGCTTACCCCGCGTGACATCAGTATGGACCGGGAAAGGCTCTGGATAACAACAGAAATGGACGGTCTGCTCATCATAGACCTGGAAACGCGTCAGATACGACAGCTGAAACACTCGGAAAAAGACGGGGCGCTGCCGACGAACCAGTTGCTTGGGCTCTGTACTGATCCCGCTGCCGCTGACATACTCTGGATCGGCAGCTACAACGGGCTGATCCGTCTGGACAAAAAGGCACTCCTGGCCCAAAGTTTCAGTCTCGCGCAGGGCCTGCCCGATCAGACCATATACAGTCTGCTGCCCGACCGATCGGGCTACCTGTGGTTCGGGACCAACAAAGGCCTGTGCCGGCTGGATCCCGTCAGCTACACGGTGAAGGTCTTTCAAACCCGCCACGGACTGCCGGAAGACGAGTTCAACCGGTTTCACCAACTGCTCCTGCCCGATGGAAGAATGGCGTTCGGGGGAACAGAAGGGTGGACGGTTTTTGATCCGCTGGCCCTCCGGGACGACCGGTTCGAGCCTGCTGTGGCCCTTACCGGCCTGAAGGTAAATAATTTGGAGGCAGAACCTTCGGATGCAGGACTCCTCAAGGCGCCCGTCAATAGGATCGATGAACTGGTATTGCCCTATGATCAGAATACTGTGCAGCTCTCTTTCGCCGGACTGCAGTTCAATCAGCCGGGTGACTTGTCGTACCGTTATCGATTGGAGGGCTACGATAAAGACTGGATAGAAGCAGGAAATAACCCGCTGGCTGTCTACACCAGGATCCCTCCGGGGCATTACGTGTTCAGGGTGAATGCCAGCAATACCAGCGGGCAGTGGAGTAGTCATATCAAAACCCTTAAAATCCTGGTCCGGCCGCCCTGGTGGCGCACGTGGTGGGCCTATGCCTTGTACGCCCTGGTGGCGATCGGGGCCGTATGGTACTGGTTAAGACTGCAGCTTACCCGTATGGAGCTCCGTAAATCGGTCGAGCTCCGGCAGCAGGAAGCCCGGCAGCTCCATCAACTGGCGGAGATGAAGGCACGCTTTTTTACCAATATCACCCACGATTTCCGGACACCCCTCACCCTGATCCTTTCCCCGCTCGAGGGTTTGATCGGGGAGCAGACCGGCGAAACGCAGCGAAGAAAGCTGTCGTCCGTGAAAAGGAATGCGGAACAACTGCTGACGCTGATCAACCAACTGTTGGATTTCTCCAAAGCCGAAACCGGGATGCTGTCGGTAAACGAGTCACGGGGTGACCTGGCTTTGTTTGTGGAAAATGTGGCAGGCCTGTTCCGGGAAGAAGCTGAGCGTAGAGAAATTGCACTTTCTTTCCAGGGGCGCCTGAGCGGGGATTACTGGTTTGACGCACCCAAGCTCGAACGAATGCTGGGCAATCTGGTCGGCAACGCCCTGAAGTTTACCGGCAAAGGAGGGGAAGTCCGCATTTTGCTGGAAAAAGAGACAGACCTCGTCGTGATCTCCGTGTCGGACACGGGAATGGGGATCCCGCAGGAATCACTTCCTTATATCTTTGACCGTTATTACCAGGTCGGAGCCGACGGTCCGCAACAGCAGGGTAGCGGCATCGGGCTGGCCCTGGTCAAAGAGCTGGCTATTCTTCAGAACGGGACGGTCGAAGCCGAAAGCCGGCTGGGGAAAGGCAGTACGTTCCGGCTTCTACTTCCCTATCAGCCGGCAGACGCTCTCTCCGTATATAAAACAGACCGGGAGCCTTTGCTGCAAAACCCGGAGCGCCGTACGGCCGATGATGAAGATATCGTCATCTTGCTGGTAGAAGACAACGACGAACTGGCCGGTTTCGTAGCAGACAGTCTGCCGGAGCGCTACCGGGTGATGAAGGCCGTGAACGGATCGGAAGGTCTCCGTCTGGCTTTGGAGCATATCCCCGATCTGATCATCAGCGACGTCATGATGCCGGTAATGGACGGATTTGAGCTCTGCCGGGAAATAAAGCAGCACGAACATACGCGTCATATCCCGCTGATCCTGCTTACCGCCCGGGCGTCGTTCGACAGCCGGATGGAAGGCCTGGAACTCGGTGCAGACGATTATCTCTCCAAACCCTTCCACGTACCTGAGCTGAACCTACGGGTACATAATCTACTGGAAAGGGAACGGCTGCTGCGCCGAAGGTTACAGCAGCAATTGTCAAAGCCTGATGAAGAGGGTGGGGGAATGGCCCTGCGGGGAGGGGATCCGTTCCTGAACAAGCTTTTTGAAACCGTAGAGGCACACCTTGAAGAAACGGATATGGGTATCTCCGATTTATCGGAAAAGATGAACCTGAGCAGGTCACAGCTCCATCGGAAAGTACGGGCCGTCTCGGGCCTTGCCGTGAGCGAGCTGGTACGCAATTACCGCCTTACGCGGGCAGCAGATTTTCTTAGAAACGGTTTTAACAGTTCCGAATCGGCCTATAAAGCAGGGTTCGACAGCCCGGCGTATTTCACCAAATGCTTCCGGGAGTTTTATGGCCGGACGCCTTCGCAATTCAGTCGGATGAATTGACTTTTTGGGGTTGGTTAGCAGTCAGCAACTCCGGAAGTGCCTTTTTTTTCTCCCCTTTTTGGACTCGTGCTACATGTGTTATAGTATTGGCGACACGTGTTATAGTCGTTTCTGAAGCCTCAGGTCCAATTTTGCAGGCGAAACAATCACTTATGTATAGTATGAAAAATCTCCCGGGCCTGAGTCGCCTGCTGGTATTGTGTATCATCGATCGTACCCAGTGGGGCATGACTTATGCCAGCGATGAAAATGCGAAAGACGGTATGTATGTGAAGCCGGTCTTCGACGTGTACCTGAAAATAACGGCAGCGCTGCTATTTGTCTGGATATTATCAGGGACGCATTTAACAACAGCATGGGGGCATGGGGCGCCCGATGCCAACGGTATAATCTATGTGAAAAAAGGAAGTAACGGAAACGGCAGTAATTGGGAAAATGCGGTAGGTGAACTTGCTGATGCGCTCAAATGGGCCAACGAAAACAGTAGCCTATGGACACAGGGTGCCCCTTTGAAAATTTTCGTTGCAAGAGGTACTTACAGTCCGTTATACAACGTGGCTGAGGCAGATCTTGACAATACCCCGACAACCGATCGTGACAAGGCTTTTGTAATGGTTAAAAATGTACAGCTTTACGGAGGGTTCGATCCGGACAACGGCATCACTGATTTGGAGCATCGGAGTCAGGTAGATGCGAATATTACGATTCTAAGCGGCGATTTGAGTAATAATGACGCTGCAGATATTGACCTGCAAAGCTTGCTTACACATTCCTCACGGCTGGACAACGCTTATCACGTAGTGCTAAGCCTCAATGATGTCGGTTCGGCTTGCCTCGATGGGTTTACGATCACAGGGGGCAATGGGGATAAAGACGGGCTCGCCGTACCAATCAACGGGCAGCAGGTCTATCGCGGATTTGGCGGAGGAATTAGCCTCTGGTCCTCTTCACCGGTCATCAGGAATATCATTGTTCGTGAGAATTCGGTACGCCAGAGCGGTGCAGGCATATATACGAACGCCTCGGAACCCGTAATAACCAATGTTACCCTGAGTCGGAATGCCGCAAATCAGAACGGTGGCGGTATGGCTGGAAGCTATTATGGGCCAAAGCTGATGAAGGTCAGGTTTGAGAACAATTTGGCAAAACATTACGGTGGCGGCTTCTATGATAATCAACTCAATGCTAAACTGAAGAATGTAGTTTTTCAACATAATTCTGCCGGCTCCTATGGTGGGGCGGTGTATAGTTTAGGCTCATCGTCAGAGTACATGAATGTAAGCATCCATCAGAATGCTGCCGGAGACAGGGCCGGTGCAATGTTTAATAGTCAATCGTCGCTACGGCTCACTAATGTAACGGTTACAAAGAATTCAGGAATAATCTACAATGCCGGAATTTACAATTTTCAATCTGCGCCTAAATTCGTTAACTGCATTATCTGGGGCAATACGCTGGGTAACGGAAGCATAAATAATATTTTAAATACTCTAAGTGTCCCCGAATACGGATACAGTATTGTGCAGGGAAGCGGCGGCAGTGTGGCGTGGCAAGGTACCTTTGGAATGGATAGGGGAAACAACCTGGATATCGATCCTGCTTTTACCAATGTACTCAATGGTGATTTTTCGTTGGCAGATGGCAGCCCCGGGATCGGCGCCGGAAGTACCGAGCAATACATTAGTGCCGGGGGCAATATCGCAACGGATACAGATTTGGCGGGTAATCCCCGCCTTAGCGGCGCCAACATTGATCTCGGTGCTTATGAAAGCCAGGAGGAGATCCAAATCCGGTACGTCCGCCAGGGCGGTGCCGGATTTGGCCACACCTGGGAAACGGCTTCCGGTGATTTGCAGGCGATGATCGACGCATCGGAAGCAGGCAACGAGGTTTGGGTAGCTGCCGGCGAATACCAGCCCGCTTCCGGCCAATCGTTTTCCATGAAGGAGGGGGTGAAAATTTACGGCGGGTTTACCGTTGCCGGTACTCCCGCATTTGCCGACAGAAACTGGAATCAGAATGTAACCACCCTGAAGGGCAACGGCAGTAGCGTGATCGCCAACGATGACAACGGTTTGACAAACGCCGCCCTGCTGGATGGATTTACCACCACCGGCGGCTCGGCCGTTACCGGCGGGGGGATGCTCAATCACCTGGCCTATCCTTTGATCAACCGCTGCGTATTCAAAGCAAACCACGCTACGGTATGGGGAGGGGGCATTTATAATGATGGCCCGGGTATGACCACGGTTGTCAATTCGCTGATCTATCAAAACACCGCCCAGAGCGGCGCGGGGGCATTCAGCTACCAGAATGCCAAACCCCGGTTTACCAACGTCACCATGGTTAACAATACCGCCGAGCAAAACGGGGGGGCGCTGCACAACTACGAAGGCGCCGAGACCGAGCTGGTCAACACCATCGTGTGGGGCAACAGCCAAGGGTCGGGTAGCAGCCAGCTCTATACGATTGGCCCAGGCAGTACCAAAGCTTATTTCAGTGTACTCGAAGGCGGGGTGGATGCTATTATCGGAGGGAAAGAGGTGGTCGATATTGTATCGGAAAATCCGCTCTTCACCGATACTGCCAATGGAAACTTTACCTTGCAGGGCTGCAGTCCGGCCCTGAACCTGGGGACGGGCGGTGTGCTCCATGGTTTTACGACCGACCTGGCTGGAAACATCCGCATATTCAACAGCGTCGTCGATGCGGGTGCTTATGAGTACCAGGCTGCTCTGCTGACCGGCGCCGACCGGCTTTCGGTCGATGGACATACCACGGGTGTGGACATCAGCCCGGGCCAAACCTACTTTATCCAGGCAGCAGATGAGGATTGCCGTAGCGTGGCAGTGATCGCTTCCAGCGGGGCTTCTCCTGTAAGCGGGGTAGTGTATGTGACGACTCACATCGACCCTACCGTGCAGACCCATAACGGCTCGCCGTATGTACAGCGTCACTATGATATTTCGCCGGTGGGGAATGCTTCCGGGGCTACTGCACGGGTTACCCTGTACTTCACCCAGGAAGAGTTCAGTACCTACAATACCAGCCTGGGGACAAGCGAGTTGCCGACAGGTGCTGCCGGCAATACCGGCAATATCAGGGTGTACCAGTACCACGGAACGGCCACCAACGGGAACGGGCCCGGCAGCTACCAGGGCGCGCCGGTCACCATCATCCCCGACGTCAACTGGAGCCACGTACTGGCGCGGTGGGAGCTTAGCTTCGATGTGACGGGCTTCAGCGGTTTTTTTGTAGGCTCGGTAAATTCGGCCCTGCCTGTCAAGCTGGTAGATTTTACCGCGAGGTTGAACGAAAACCAGACAGTATCCTTGAATTGGGAGGTAGCCGAACAACTTGATATGGCGGAATATGGTGTCGAATACAGTGCCGATGGAAAGGCTTTCAAGAGGATAGGTGTAGTACAGGCCGACGATTCGGAGAAGGACCACTACCGGTATACCGACACCGGACTGCGTACCGGTACCGTGGCCTACTACCGTCTCAAAATGGTGGAGTCGGACGGCAGCTTCTCCTACAGTCTGATCATCAGTGTAGCATTGCCCGAAAACAACCTGATAATGTATCCTCTACCAGCCCGCGATTTTATCCGGGTTAGAGGAGCGGGAATTCCGGGCATATCACTCATGCTGATAAATGCGCAGGGTATCGTTGTGAATACGGTAGCTATTGCCTCGGATAATCAGGAAATAGATCTCTCCTCGCTACCAGCAGGTATCTATTTTATCAAAACAACATCCGGACATACAAGCAAGATCGTGAAGGAGTAGTAACGTTACCAGCCGGTTACTATGGCTCACCATTGCCACCCGGGAGGGCAAGGTAATATCGCGTATGCCTCAGTTTTCCGGTCTTTCTATTACAATAAATCATGAGCTATAGAAAGCCTTTCTATAGCTCATGATTGTTTTTGTTCGCCTGAATTTTATTGACCTTGCCGAGGCGTAAAGCGCTTATTCGGCTTCTGTGGGTGGGTGTCTTTGATTTACTGGTTAAGCGCTCTAAGAATAGCATCCCAGGATTTCGGGGATGCCTTTTTGCCGGTCGAAAGCTCGGTGCACTTGCCGTCGATAGTAATCCTGGCGTAGATGGGAGCTTTGTCGTCTGCTTTCGCTTTTTGTCTGTACAGCCAGAAGAGTACAATCAGGTTCTGTTTGAGATTCATCATCAACACAGTTTAAGGTTAAAAAAACGATGTTTGAGAAACCCTGATCAAGAAATCGCCTCTGTCAAACATTCCATTCGGTAACCTAATTTACTACCTGAAACAGGTTACCGAATCCTTTGCTCCGGATTGGATCAGAATGATGTGCTTATCTTCGAAAACAGCCTGTAAACGGCATTTGTAAAACAGGAAAAGCACCCTTTGGAGGTGCTTTCTGTGATCCCGCTGGTACAGAATTCGAACCGCCTAATGCCCGAATTGAAGGCTTTGGCGGAGATCCTGGCTGCATAAATAGCGCGTCAAGTTTTCACAACAGAATAGATCAATCGGTATTCCTTAAATAACTATAAGTACTATCTTCTTGATAATCCAGTTAACACGATATGCGATTACTCTTGTCCCCATACCGGTGACAGATAGCATAACTGTATGCAGATCGCAATTAAAAATTTCATTTACAGGTTTTTAGGCTTAAAGACGATGTAAAGTGCGCTATATTTTCGGGACTACCCTGAGCGTACAGAGTTTACGTGATGGGAGTTTAAATGAAAATTTTCGCTCCTCAAGGGTAAGATTGAGTATGAATTAGGGACACTGAAGGCATAGCCTTCAGTTTTTCACCAAATCCACCTTCTAATAAAAGGTTGAAATTCCACAGCATGGTTTCGATCATGAATGGGAGCAGGTCGATCACCTTCCGGGTTTGACCTTACGGGCGAGAACCTCGTCGAATTCTACCTTCACCAGGCATTTAGTTCATTGATAGTAAAAGGCTTTTGGCGACTGTTAAATTTTTGCTTTACTTCTATTACGTCTTCCTCCGACACGTCAGCTTCTTTATTGCTCCAGTTTTTCCGGATAAAACTCAGCAATTGTGCAATATCTTTTTCGCCAAATTCTTTGTTACCGGCAAGCCCAGGCATTTCGCCATAGTTATAGACTTTATTGTTTACCACAACAGGGCCCGTTAACCCGTAGAGAACGATAGAGATCAACTTTCGTTTATCACCTGTTACCCGAGAAGACTGATTAAGGGGAGGCGCAAGCCCCGCTATTCCGTTACCGTCATCGCCATGGCAGGTTTGACAAATATTCCGGAATATCTCAGCACCTCGGGGAAATTTTTTTTTCAGCTCCTCACTGTTTCTATGAAATTCATTCTTTTGAATATTTGCAAAAGTTTCCGAAAAAAGACGGTTGATGGCAAGGCTCGTATCAGGTTTTTCTGCCAGAATTTTTCGATAAAAAAGGTGCTCTTTTTTATCGATAACGCTGATGAGGGCACCCGATATATAGCGGTCGTCGGGGTATTTTCTGGCTATCTTCATCCATAACTCATCTGCAATTGATGGACTAAAAGCGCTGATGTAAGGCAGTTGAAATGCAATATAGGGTGCCGCCAAAGTATCTTTGCCTGCGATCATTTGCTCCATAGCGGCAGCAAATTGCTGATAGTTTCCGACATTGATGACGGAAGGTATCGCAGCAAGCACTTCCGCACGTACCCGCCAATCATTGTGACCAAAGAGTGAGGCCAGGTCCTCATATTTCAAAATGCCAAGCCCCTCGAGTGTCCACATTGCATGTGTAAGGGATACGGGATCTCCCGGCTTCCGTAAATTCTTTCTCAATTCAGGTCCAATGGCGGTATCTTTCCTATCTACAAGCATTTGTTGTGCCCTGTCCCTAACCCACCCGTTTCTATGTTGGAGCAGGCGAACCAACTCTGTTGGATCATGCGGCATCGGAACCGCGTCAACTGTCTTTCCTATTGGGACCACTTTGTAGATACGGCCGTAATTCAAAGGTCTGGAAAGACCTCTTTTTTCAATCTCTTTTTTCAGGTAGCCGGTAAGATAGGTTCGGTGCTGTATAATGCCCCTGTACATGTCAACCACATACATGGCGCCATCCGGCCCGTTATATAGGTTCACGGGCCTGAAACGCTCATCAGTACTTGCCAGAAACTCTTTACCTTCATAAGCCTGCTCGGCTTCGGTGACATAGGTGTTTTCTTTTAGGATATTTCTTTTGATAAGGTTGGCAGCAGGTTCGGCAACGAATACATTCTGATGATAATCCTCACCAAACAATCCGCCCCTGTATACCAGCGGACCACATGCCGCTGTAAACTCCATGAGCCTGGAGCTGCCGTCCAGTACGTTTTTTTTATATCCCCTGTTTACACCAGGCGTAGGGCTAATAGGGTAAACCCGGTTGTCTGTAATGATTTTAACGTTGTACCCTGGAACATCCGGCTGGTTTTTATTCCCAGCCCCCAACGATGGCAAAAAATAATCCCCGATCAGATTCTGAGAATTGTTATTGTAAAATAACCTTCCAAAATCATCCTGTGAAATCCCCCATTGCCCGCGAAAATGCGTCCTTTCTATCAGCCATTGATCCCCTTTTTTACGATAGCGTTTAGCAGACTTGGCATTGTATATCCAATTGTCCATACCTCGCATCAGCCCGTTGGGTTGATGTTCCGCATTTCCACCAACGGTGTAAGTTGAGTCGACCAATATTCTTTTACCCGCGCGGTCATTATTATTTTTCACATACCATAAATTGGGCGGCACGGCGACAAGCAGACCGTCCTCCACCAGGCACAATGCTCTTGGCAGGACCAAAGAGTCTAAAAACACTGTCCTGTCATCCATTACGCCGTCGCCATCTTTATCATCGAGAATAACCACTTTCCCATTCGGGGCATCTTCACCGTTCCCCAGCGTATCCGGCATATATCCCTGCATTTCCAATGTCCAGATTCGCCCTTTATCGTCAAAATTTAACGCTACCGGGGTGCTGATAAATGGCTCAGCGGCAACCAGCTTTACTTCAAACCCATCTGCGGTTTTCATAGCTAAAAGTGATTCCTCGGGGGTGAGTACGGATGCTGCCTTATCGCTACTGAAAGCATATAAGAAAAATAGGATCGCTGCTGCTACAAAAAAATATGCTTTTTTTTTCGTCATGGTTGGCTGGTTATTCTCGAGAAAGCGGGCGTTAAAAAATCATCTGGGATCAATGGAGCGGTAAGCCCTGAGCGCATCCATTTCCCCTTCTTCACCGGGCTGTTTTATGCCATGTTCCATTCCCATAAAACCCCTGTACCCTTTATCGTAGATGTATTGGAGCACATTTGCAAAGTTGATTTCGCCGGTAGTGGGCTGCTTCCGTCCGGGAGTATCTCCGATCTGCATATAGACGATTTCATCCCAGGCATAATCCAACGTAGGAATAAGATTTCCCTCTTCAATCTGCACATGATAAAAGTCAAAAAGTATTTTAATACTGGGACTTCCGACGGCTTTTGCCAGTGCATAAGCCTGCGGTATGGTATGCAAAAACATACCGGGGTGATTTATCTTATGATTCATACTCTCCATGACCATTACGATACCATGCGGTTCATAGATTTCTGCTATGCGTTTTAGCAGTTCGATTGCATTCGCCATCTGGAAGTCCGCCGGGAGTTTGGGATCGGCCATGCCCAGCACATTGTGAATAAATTTTGTATTCATTCTTTTGGCAATATCTACCGATGCGCGCACATCGCTCAATACCTGCTCACGTAATCCACTGTCTCGTCCTGCGAAGGTGACGTCTTTAAAGGTATGTGTACCTACAAATTGGCCGAATTCCATTCCTTTTTGCTGCAGTATTTTACTGATACGTTCCTGTTCCTCCAGCGGACGCCTCCTGAAGAAAGTATTCTCCCAGGCACGAAATCCCTGGTCGTATCCCCAACGGATCTGATCCGTCACATCTTTACCAGGCAAACTGGAAAATATTCCAAAATCCGGTGAGAATTTCATTTTAAATGGCTGCGCTGTAGGTGATTTCTCCTTAGCGGAAGCTGAGAGAGCGGATACCGAGGCTGTAGTTATTACGACTGATCCGGCCAATAGCCCGTTGATAAATTTACGTCTTTGCATGGGTATCTATCTTAGTGTTTTAATGTATTCCAGCAGATTACTCATCGCTACTTTACTTATGGAGGATTCCAATCCTTCAGGCATCAACGAAATGGGTATAGCCGAAATGGATTTGATATTAATTTTCATAATCGTTTGTTCCATTCCTCCCGGCATCCGCAACAACAGGCTCTGTTCACTCTCATTCGAAATGATCCCGGTTAGCATGTTGCCGTCTGTTGTTTCAATCACATAGCCTTCATAGCCCGCTGCGATATCGTTGTTAGGATGAAGGATCATCGTCAGCAGCTTAATTCTGGTCTGGTGGCTTAGACTTTGCAAGTCGGGACCGAAATTAACGCCTGTTCCCTCTAAGGCATGACACATACTACACGAAGCTATAAATACGGACTTGCCTTCGGCCGGATCGCCCACCACTGTAGTAGATTCGTTGTAGGCGACAATCACTTTCTCCCGGTCACCACTATGCGGAAAAAGCTTTTTTGCTGTTGTACTAATTGAAGAATCTGAATGCCTGGTCAAACGGTTTTGCATATCCCTGCTGATTCGTTCCTCGTTGATGTTGCCTGATTCGATTGCCTTCATTAAGGTAACAAGGTGCTCCTTGTTTGATAAAAAGGCTGTTTCCGTAGCGGCGTGTACTCTGGGGCTCATTATTTCCCAATTTTTCAATAGCACTTCCGTAGCAGCTGGCTCCTTACTACGCAACAATCCCTCTGCCGCCGCGAGCTGGATTTCTGCGGGCGGATGCGGGCCGATCATTTCTCCCAGCAGCAAAAAGGGCAAACCGTTGGGGTTCAACCCCAAAATTTTTATAGCCAATACGCGGTTTCCAACTAGCGCTTTATCATCTTCTGCCGTTTTTCCCGATTGATCGATTAGACTTTTCAGGCCAGCGGATGGGTATAAGTTCAGTTCCAGCGCCATTTCAATAGCCGCTTTTTTTACATCCGGTGGGGAGGTATTAATTAAAGCAATTAATGCCTGCTGACCATCCGGGACTAGTCCAGTTCTTTGAGCATTGCTTTTCATACCCTCGGTCATCCCCTTCAAGCTTGGAATGATTACGGCCGTATCCTTTTCTGCGGCAATCATTTTTACCAATGCCGATATCTCGTCCGACTTACATCGTGTTCCGGTTATGGAAGCGGCTTTTCTCAGGAAATCTTTTTTGCCCGCTTTTAGTGTATCGGTGCCTGCCTCGAAATCCTTATAGGCAGCCCACCACCGGTTACTGTTTGCCGACGCCCCGAGTAAAACTGCGATACGGAACCAAGGATCTTCTATATGCTCATGGATAATTTCACTTAATGCTTTAAAAGTTTCAGGGCCAGCTTTAGTAGTAGTGCCCAACGTAAGCGCCACCTGGAACTGAACATGCGGATCCGTATCGGAGGCGGCGTCAAGGATATCTTGAAAAACCATCCTATTGTCCATACGCTTTTCTGCTAGTAGCACTGCCTGTTTTCGTACCGCGGCGTCAGCATCGTTCATGGCTTTGCCTAACATGCTGTCGTCTAAAGACTGCAATCCCTCCAGTGTCCAAAGGGCATGAATCTTTCCTAACTCGCCCCCATTCTTTAATAGATAATCTTTGATCAGTGGAATGGCGGCGGGGTCTTTTTGGTCGATAAGCAAGCGTTGTGCATTGATCCGCCACCAACTGTTTTGATCATTTAAGTAACGCACAAGCGTTTGGGTATTTGCTTCGCTTAGCCGGTTTTTTTTCTGATTGCCGGCCTTATAGGATTTGGGCACAACTCTGTATATTCTCCCGCGATCGTTCCCCTCCAGGAAGTCGGACTCCTTCAGTTGACCCGCATGGGTATAAAATCCGCTGCTGTCGGCCAATCCGATCCAGTCGGGGTGCTCCACCAGCTTCCTGTAAAAATCTACCACATACAGCCCACCTTCTGGACCTACCGTCAGATTTACCGGGCGGAACCAACTGTCGGTGGATGCGAGAAACTCTTTTTCAACTTCAGCTCTTCCAGCACTAAATGTAGCCCCATTTACAGTTAAGATATCCGCATGTACCAAGTTGGACACCGGCTCACATACAAAGGACGCCGTGCTATACTTTCCTTCAAACAAGCCGCCGGTATATTTACAAATGCCGCAAGCGGAGGTAAAGTGGCCCACCTCGTCTTCGCGAAGGTATTCTACATGCGTAGCAGGATAAACAGTCGCCGCTTTTCCATGATCAGAAATACTAGCCATTACCTGATTTATGCTTAATAGAGGGTTGTTGGATAGATATCGGTTATCGATCACTACATGCCTGATGTGATTATTGTTCCAGATAGCAAATTGATTCCCCGAAGCTTCGAAAGACAAGCCAAACTGGGACATCCCTCCAGATGGTTCTACCTTGTTCTGTTCGGGCCGAAAGCGGAAATTGGTACCAGGGAATATTTTTGCAAGATCCTGTCCGGGTTTTTCTGGAAATTTCAGCGGGCTACCTTTGTCTTTGAAGTCACTTCGCCAATCGCCCCCCCGGCGTGCGAGTAGGCCCCGTATATCCAGTTATCGAGCCCGTATCTCAAGCTACCCATTCGTAGCTGGGGATTGGTTTTGGCAAAGCCGGTAAGTACTACTTGTTTAACATCTGCTTTGCCGTCGTCGTCGTTGTCTTTCAGAAATAATATATCGGGCGCTGAAGTGACCAGTATCCCGCCCTTCCAGGGCATTACCCCATTGGCATATGACAAGCCATCGGCAAATACGGTGCCGGATTCGTAGTAGCCGTCACCGTCCTTATCTTCCAGCAGCATAATCTTACTTTTAGGCTCATATCCGGCACTATAGTCATCCATCTTGTCGGAGGGGTAATCATCCATCTGCACGACAAACATTTTTCCGTCTTCGTCAAATGCTACTTCTACCGGGTTGGTGACCAATGGCTCTGAAGCGACCAATTCTATCCGGTACTCTTCCGGTAAGTGAAAGGTGGAGAGGGCCTCCTTTGGCGAAACGGGCGATTGAAGTGTTTTTTGTTTGCAGGAGGGAGATAAAACCGGCAATAAACAGATTGCCGTAAGGAGAATATAACAGCTTTGTACTTTTTCCATTTTATGTGTTATTTTTTGCTCTTATCCCCTATCAATCAATATGGTATAACATTGAACCCTTCACTGCTTCTTCGTTAACGCCCATACTCATCATGCTTACAGACAGTCTTTTCTTTGATTTTGCATTAAAGTAGAGCAGCTTGAAATGGTGATATCCTTTTTCCAATGCGATGAACCCCTCCGCTTTTCTTACGCCATGCACACCATCGTTGTCTGCCACTAATTTCCCGCCGATATAAAGCTGCGCGCCGTCGCCACTTGCCGCAAAGAACCTGTAGACGCCTCTGGACGGTATTTTAATAAGCCCGGTAAACGCCAACCCAAAGCCCCCTGTAGTTGCTACAATGTCGGGTGCTATCTCCTTCGCGATTCCAGTTTTCACGGGCTTTACGGCCGACATATCCTGTACGCTTTGATAGCTTCCTTCAAAATATTTGTAATTCAGTCCCGGGGTACCTCGTGTTATCTTTTCTGCAGCATGGAATGGGTAATCTTCGTCGCGGAAAGAACTCCCAAGGGGATAATTGTAGTGCAATGAGGTCCCGTTCTCCGATCTGACCCAGGTGTTATATCCCCGGTTGCCCTCCTGCAGTTCAATGATGCGGGCACCCTTTCCAATAGTACCGTAGCCGCTGTATCCCGAACTTTGCCCATAATTCAATCCGATTCCTTTATAGATACCGCTGTAGTTATTGTTGTGATCATGCCCGACAAAGCATCCCATCACATCTTTCATCTCGATAAAAGATGTTAGCAATCCTGAATTGATCATTGGTGAACACACTTTCTCACTCCTTTCGCCTATGGTAGTTGGTTGTTCTTTTATCTCTTTGTATTCCGGTAGGGGTATATGGAAAAAGGCAAGTGCCGGATAGGGATTTCCAGCATTTTTTAAAGTGTAACGTGTACTTTGTTCGCGGTAAGCGGCGATTTGATCAAACTTTATCCAGTCGTAGTCGCTCACCATTTCCCGGTCAAAGGAATTGGCATGGCTGTCAAAAAAGTACAGTAGTGCGGCAACCTGGTCGCGATCAGCAGCTTTCACTTCGAGTATATAATTGCCGACTCCGGAAATTCCCTCCGGCCCTTTTTTTCCGAGAAAGTTGGGTAGTGTTGCCAGGTAGTCAAATATTTGGTCACGCGTCCAATTCGATTCATGATCGTGATTTCCCAGTGTCACGGCAAAAGGAATACCTGACTCAGTGAACACCAGCATCAGTGTTTTCCAGCCTTCGTCTGCCGGTTCGTTAACAACGTCGCCTGTCAGTACGATTAAATCCGGTTTTTCGGCCATCAATACTTCTCGGATCTGCTTAATTGTTTTCGCACTTTTTTCAGTTTCTCTCACTTTCCAGTGAATATCAGTAAATTGAGCAATCTTAAACTTACCCTCTTTGTTAAAATGTAATACCCTGCTCTCCTGGCCAGTTTGCGCTGATAAAGCCTCTGGTTGAGCCATAGCAATTAACAGCAGGGCGACAAAAACAATGCGGTACCTTATTTTATCATTGTCCATTTTTATCAATTATTTTGGTCGGAAATAGTTTATGATAGTCATATTATCCCGGCTGAATCCTGATCATTTAAGACGCGCTCTTTCCTTATATTTTTGTAGTTCTTTTTCGGTATAGCGTTTCTCATCTCCATTTGGAATTTCCATTCTCACAGGTATCCGAGACAACTCTTTCGGTTCGGTTACCCGGTTTTTCCCTTTTTTATTTTTGACTAACTTGAATTCGTCATACAATTCTCCCACAACCGTAAATGCCTGGTAACGAAGTGCTGCTTCCGACACGGTAATGTGCTGGTAAAGCTGTGTCCGGGTCGCTTCGCGGTCACTCCAGAAATTGGGCTCAAGTGTATACATTTTGGGACCGGCAATGGAAACTACATACATGGGCGGATTATTACAGTCGCTGCTTATCGCGCTCAGGTTTCTACCCCGGCAATAGGTATGGTCGTGCCCCTGCAGAACGAGGTCTGCTCCGCCTCTCTCTAACACTTTTCTGAGCTCCTCGTGATAGGCCCCGGTCTTGCGGTTATAGGAACAGGGGAAAATCGGGAAATGGGTAACCACAACAGACCATTTCGACGGATTGTCTGCAAGGGCTTTATCGATCCAGTCGAGCAGTAGAGGAACATCTTCTTTGTTATCCTGTATAGCTGCTCCATCTATCGTAATGATGCGTACATTCTGATAGTCAACATAATAAAATCGATTTAAATACTTCTCAGAAGGACCATTGGCGGGCATCGTATAGATCTGGTTCCAATGTCTGGAAAAGGTTCGGGGTTTGTCTTTATAGCTATCGTATTCGTGGTTTCCCAAAGCTGCAATGCTGGGAACCATTGAAAAAATCCAGCCCCCGGTTTGAAAAAAATCGCTCCAATCTTTTTCAATACTTTTTCCAACAATATCTCCTGCAAAGAGTAAAAAGTCAGCGTTTGGAAAATGCCTGTAGGCTTGGCGGACGACACGGGAAGCATGTGTTCTTATATCATTCTGAATATCTCCGAAATATAAAAAGGAAGTTTCCTTTGCTTTATCCGATGAGGTTTCAAACTGGATCCATTCGCTCCAATGCACCCCGTCTCCAACCCGGTACGCATATTTCGTTCCGGGTTGAAGGTTATTAAACACTACCTTATGGCCTGTTGCTGTCGAATCTCTTTCCATCCAGTCAGAAAAAGTTCCATATATCCTTTTGGCTTCCATCCTTGGATCAGGCTGGGCAACTGCAATCTCACCTATGCTGATCTTGTTGTTGTAGGCAGTTCTCCAGGATACTGCCCTTGAAGTTGCGGGGTTTTCCGGGATAGTCAGCATGATCCGGTCCGGGTAAGTTGTCGGTTCCCGTTTTAAAAATGGATCTTCCTGTTGTGCCCATGCCGGTGACAGATAGCCTAGCAGGAAGCAGATCGAAATTAAAAATTTCATTTACAGATTATTAGGTTTAAAGAAGATGTAATGCGCGCTATATTTTCGGGACTACCCTGAGCGTACAGAGCTTACGTGAAGGGAGTTCAAAAGAAAATTTTCGTTCCCCGAGAGTAAGAGTAGAATCTCCCTTTTTTATGTCGTCTATAAACATCTCATAAGCGCCATTTTTTAGCTGGTAAAAAATGGCGCCCATTTTTCTTGATGTATTTCCAAAATGAAACAGTTTTGCCCGGAATTCATCCGGCTTATTCACTTCGGTCACTATCGCGATTCCAGTGGCGTAGGTAAGCCATTTCACTCCAATCACCGGCATTGTCCGGTATTCTCCCAGGTTGCCTGTCAGGGTCCCAAACAAATCTACAGATGAAAAACCTGGAGGCGAATGTGCGTGTGCATACGCAAAATAGCTTGAGAAGGCAAACAGACGGTCGGTCCATCGTACTTCTGTTGTGTAAAATTCTTCAGGGAGTGAAAGGGAATTTCGTAACCTTTCAAAGAGCGAAGTCAGTACGCCCATATCTCCGGTGGAAAGAAAAACGGCATATCCTCCGGAAGGGGCCTGCAGGAGCGTATCAAAACGGTTGTCACCGGTCAACGCCTTGTATTTTGCAAGCGGGTTAGTCAGTTTACTTTTAAGGACGGATAGCGCCCAATCCAGGCTTCCTTCCCTGTAAAAAGAAGGTGCTTCCTTTCCTAAACCCGCCAGCAGTTTTTCACCGGCAAACCTGATCGGGCGGAGAAAGTATTCGTTGTTGGTCGCTGCATAGGTTTGTAAAAAACACTCGTACATTACCTCCTGCTGTACCGGAAAATCATAAGGAGTTTTGGAATTCTCGGGCAACCACCAGTTTTTACCCGTACCGGTTGGTTTTCCATCGGGCCAGTGAATCGAGGCTGGAATAACCCCTGCCGGCTTCCCGGATTCTTCTGTGAATGTGGCTTCAACCCACGTTGTCATCCATTTTTTCAGAAAGTCTCCCGCCCGTTTATTGCCCGTCCGCTGCCAAATCAGCATCAGCGGCTGTACAAGGCGTGTATGATAAGGGGTGTCGCAGGCTCCCTTTACGTCCTCACCCACTTTTTCTACGCTAAACCAGGTTGACTTAAACTGAACCATTCCCTTTTCATTTGTACCGGTCCACAGGTTTTCGATATAGTCCATCACCCTTATGGCCTTATCTTCCCATACTTTGTTTTCCGGTTCCAGCATGATCATACAGGTCAGCGGGTCGGAGTATTCCTCCGAAGTATGCTCAACATCATTAAACTCGGAGGTATAGCCTTTTTTCATCTTCGACAGGCGGAACAATCCGTCAAAAAGCTTACGCTGGCTATCTATAACTTTCTGATCCCGAAAGGCGAGCAATACCGGGATCCAGCTTCTCCACATCTCAACGTCATCTCCCCAACCGCCTCCAAACTGTCCGCCGGTAATCTGACGGTGATCGATCCACCAGTAGATGAGATAATTTAATTTTTCCAGTATCATCCTCTGAGAGTTGGCCCAATCCGGAGCGAGCCGGTCGGGCGCTACCCGTTCGCCCCAGGACTGATAGTCGCCGAGATAGGCTTTCAGGAGTTTATTCTCCGAAAAGGTCTTGCCTGCTATATTCATTAATCGTGAGATCTCGGTCAGATACCGTCCCCTGGTCTCCTCAACCTCTATTATTTCCCCGTTTTGGATCATCAGGGCTACCAGGATCCGGCTCCAGGCGAGTGCAACAAGTGGGAACAGCCGGTTCCCTTCATCTAAGGCCGGAAAAATCCTCTTATCCAGTTTATAGCGTGAAAAGAACCCGCACAGGTAGCCGCTGCCTTCGTTTCCTTCAGCTTCCGGGTTTTGGTATTTTTCGAATCCGTAACCCCACCGATCGGATACATCTAAAAGGACTTTCAAAACTTCCTTTTCCCGTGTACTGAAATCGGGAAGGGCCGTCAGCTTCTGAAGTATATTGGCCCTTTTCTTTTCGTCTGAGGTATTTCCGGCCTCGCGTATCAGCCGGTCGACCAGATCGTCCGCATCTTCTTCCGGCGAGGCGTACGTCCAGAAGGGGCTCGCTACTGCGGCAAGCAGGTACTGAATGAAATGTTTTCTTTCCATAGGATGTCCTGGTAATTCATATAAATACCGCCGGGGCGGACGTTTCTTACTGGGTTGACTGTACACCTTTTACGTACCCAAGCGATTCCATTATCCCGGGCAGCGGATCGGACGCGTTTTCTTCGTATTCGAGAGCCAACACGCCATTATACCGCGTATCTATTACAGTTTTTAAAAAAGACCGGAAGTCGATGACCCCCTTGCCTATCACGCAGTTACGCCCTTCCGGAGCAGGAGCCGTCACATCCTTGATATGGATATCGAATATCCTTGATGAAAAATCTCGGAGATCCTGCGCAGGGTCCATGCCCATCCGCATGGTATGCCCTATGTCGATACAAAGCCCCATGCGTTCATCCATATATTTTATCATTTCATAAGCACTTAGAGCAGTTGGATAGCTCTGATCTCCCGGGCCGTGATTATGTATCGCCAGACGGATATCGTAATGGCGTACCTTTCCTTCTACATATTGAAGCAATTGTTTGGCCGGTTTGGCCACGATGAGCCTTATTCCGGCAGTTTTGGCATACTCAAACGCCTGGTCAACAGCCTCCTTTGTTTTCATGTAAATGACGCCTGCTGCATAAGGTTCAATTCCTTTTTGCCTACACCGTGTTATTGCCTGTTTGATTATTTCTTCCGAAGAATTTAAAGGCAGGTGAAGATCTTTAAGCTCTATTTGCCGTATACCACAGCGCACGCTCATGTCCAGCATCTGCTCGAATGAAAATTCGCGCATCGAAAAGGTTGCTATTCCAAGAGAGAAAGCGTGCGCAGGCCGATCGGCAGCAGGCAGCAGTAAGCCGGGAGCGGCCGATATCCCGACCGCTCCCGATTTTAAAAACTTTCGTCTGTTCATTCTGTTGTAATCGTTGTCGGAAAACCCGGAAGTCTATTTAATCAAATCCTGGATTTTGAGGCATAGTCGCAGTCAGGTTTGCATCGATTACTATTTGAGGGATAGGAAGCAGCGTATCTCTTGCGGAGGCCGTTTCACCACCGTTTTTGTTGTACTTGCGCACCCTTTCTAGCCATTTACCGGTACGCAAAAGGGTGTACCGTCGTTGTTCTTCGAATATCAACTCCCTGGAACGCTCGTCGAGGATGAAATCTATATCTATCTGTGCAGCCGTTATGGGGGTGGCATTCGAGCGTGTACGAAGAATATTGACCGTCTCGGCCGCTCCATTCAGATCTCCCAGCTTATATTGCGCTTCCGCTTTTAGCAGGTAGGTATCGGCCAACCTCAGGTAAACCTGGTCGTTATACTGACCGCTGTTGGATGGATTATTCGGGAGAGTGGACTCGAACTTTCTCATAAACGGCCAGTCGTAAACCGCCCCGTTATTGGTCGTAGTAATATCCTGGTTCAGGTTAAGCTTGATGGTATCGCCGTAATTATAGCCGGGCGGCAAAACATCTGCAATATTAGGAGTGTTTTTATCTGCGTCGTTCAAGACAAAATATTTCCTGATCACATAATTTGAAAAACGGTCATCCTGGGGTTCATAGACATCCAAGGCATACCTTGTAATTGTTATTTTTGAGACTCCACGTCCACCACGTTCGAGGGTTAGCTGCAAGGGTCTTACTCCGCCGATTGTCAGTTGTTCATAGCTGTTGTGCGCTACCCTGCGCATAACGCTGTGCTCGCCTCCGGTAACCTGGTATGCAAATTCGAAAGACCAGAGCGACTCACTGTTACCCTCTTTCCGTAGCGCATTTCCGTCATAGAACATGTCTGCAAAAGGGACGCCAGGTTCTCCCGCCTTTACACCATATCTTGCTGTAATGAGCTTGTAATTAGGTGTATTAATACACTTATTGGCCCAATACAATGCACTATCGGGTTTATTCAGTGCCAGGTACAATTCTGAAAGATAATGCTGTATGGCTCCTTTTGTGATTTTTGCCGGAGCAGCAGGTTCAATACCGATGTATTTTTCCGCAAACAGCCAGTCAGCCTTCATTTGTTCGCGCACTTGCCTCACAGGGGTCCTCGACCAGTCGGTCCGGATATTGGACCCGACTGATTCGTCGAGTGCAAGCGGTACGTCGCCCCAGAGATAGGTCAGATGCCTGTACGCATGGGCCCTTAATGCCTTAGCTTCTGCTATTATCCGGTTTTTATTTTCTTCGGTCGTACCCGTTCCACCCGTCCAATCAACATCGCTCCGCTGCTCTGCCTGCGAAATAACCGTATTGGCCGCGTTTACTATATCGTAGAGCCAGGAGAAATTCTGGCGGTAATCGCCTATCAATGAGTTATTTTTGTTGGGCCAGTCTGTGGTTGCCTGTCCGAACCCGCTGGGGGATCTGTTAGCGCAAAAATTGTCTGTCCCACTGAAATAAAGCTCCGCGCGAAGTTCAAGATTCGAGTACATATTGGACGGGTATCCCGCATTTCCGGAACGCTCTGCCCTGACCATATTATAAAGCCCGTTTATACCCGCTTCAAAACCCGCATAGCTACTATATACCGTTTGGGTGGTAGCCAGATGTTCGGGTTTTTCTTTTAATAAGTCGTCGGAGCAGGCTGCTAGCACCAGGATTTGGAGAAGTAATGCAATCCTTGTTTTATTTATAGTCTTCATTACGAAATCATTATTGATAGTAAATTTCTTTTGCTAAAAGCCTACATTCAGCCCCAAAACCAGCTCTTTTTGTATAGGAACGATCGTCACCTGATTGTTCAATTCAGGATCAAGCCCGCTCCACTTAGTGAAGGTAAACTGGTTTCTGCCGGTCAGGTACACCCTTACTCTATCGAATGCGAATTTCGGCAGGTATGCTTTAGGCAGATCGTAGGAAAAGGTAATGTCTTTTACCCGGACAAAACCCGCTTTTTCAAGCGGCATTGGGGATATTCCCTGCTGTAAATCAGCCTGCCAGTGGTTGATCAGGTGACGTGCATCCGGATTGTCGGGTGTCCAGAAGTCTTTTCTTGTAAAGTTCTCCCGTACTGTCTGGCTGGAACCGGCGGCATCGCCCCAAATCAGGCTGTTGCTTTTTGTTATCCCGTGTACTCCATGCAGGAAAATGGAGAGGCTGATTTTTTTGTAAGTAAATGTGTTTGTCAGCCCCCACAATACCTTAGGATCTGCCTGGCCGACTATTCTGCGGTCATCCGGGGTAATTTTGCTATCTCCGTCCATGTCTTTGATTTTCACAAAACCAGGCTTCGTACCGAATTTAGCCGCTTCCTCGGCTTCATCCATTTGCCATGTACCATCCCATACATACCCATAGTTAACCCTGATGGGCTGTCCGATAAACCAGGCGTTGGCTATATCATCAACCTCCTTCCCATTCTCATCAAGAGAGCCGTAAAGGGAGACGATTTTGTTGCGTACATAGGATACATTCCCATAAGTTCTCCATTGGAAATCGTTAGATGTAAGGTTTTTTGAATTCAATGATAGCTCCCAGCCTTTGTTTTGTGTCTTGCCTATATTCTGTGTAATAGAAGTAAAACCATGTATAGGCGAAATAGTCCGATTGAGTAGCAAATCAAAAGTATTGGTATGATAAAAATTGATATCGCCGGTAAGTCTGTTGTTCAAAATTCCGAAATCAAGTCCGACGTTCAATGTCTTGGAAGATTCCCAGCCGAGATTATCCATCGCAAGAGAAGCGGGGCGGTAGCCGGGCATTACCGCGAGTCCATCTATATAATTGCTTCCTTTCAACTGGGCTATGGTTTGGTAAGCCCCTATTGCCTGGTTACCGTTCAAACCGTATGAAACCCGCAGCTTAAGATCGTTGACCGCTTCCACATTTGAGAAAAAAGCTTCTCTCGATACATTCCATCCCAATGCAACCGATGGGAAAAAGCCCCACTTCGTTTTTTCACCAAATCCTGAAAATCCGTCTCTTCGCCCGGTGAGCGTCAGAAGATATCGGCTCTCAAACGAATAGTTTGCCCTCAGCATCTGGGAAAGCAATACCGTTTCCGAAAGCGAATATGACGGATTCCTGGTAGCAGCCTGCTCAGAAGCAAACCAGGCAAAGAAGTCATTTGGGAACCCTTTCGAAACCAGCTTATCGGTAAAGCCTTTATGCGATTCATAGCTGTACACCCCGGTCAGGAATACATTGTGTCTGCCAAATTCTCTTTTATAGCTCAACACATTCTCCACTATTGTACTGTTGTTGCGATCCAATGAGGTATTGGCTGATCCCTGCGAGGCAAACCCCGATGTCGTATTCCGCCCCCAATAGGATTTGGATTCGTGGAATCTGGCTTTTATACCGGTTTCCAGGCGGTACTGCAATCCAGGGATGAACGGTACTGATACAACGGCATAGTTGTTGGCCAGCACCTGGAAAGACTGATCCTTGTTTTTTGCCAACAGATCCTGGAGTGGGTTGGCAAAATAGTGATCTTCATCCCATGGATAGATCGTGAGATTGCCATTGTTATCATACGCCTGGGTGAGCGGGTTGATCCAGAAGAGCGATTCCCCTGGAGAAAGTCCCCCCATGTCGTCGAACGAAAGCTGGGTTCGGGTCCCAATGGAAAGCCAGTCCGTAATTTTTGTATCCAGGTTAAAACGTGAGGTAAGGCGCGAATAGTTATCGTTCACCGCAAGGCCCTGCACCTTTAAGTATCCACCCGAAAAGTAATACTTGGTATTTTTTGTACCTCCTGACACCGATATGTTATGCTCAGTATTGTGTCCTTTGCGGAGACCCAGGTTAAGCCAGTCGGAATAATTCCCCGACTCATAAGTTTCCTTTTCCGACGGCGTGATGAAGGCAGGACCACGTTCGAGTTTCATTTTGTAGAACTCTTCCCCCGTCATGAGGTCCGGGAATTTCACAAAGTCCTGGCGCGAATAGTAGCCGGTATAGGAAATCCTCGGCTTTCCTTCCTTTCCCATTTTCGAATTGATCAGGATCACGCCGTTAGCACCCCTGGAGCCGTAAATGGCCGCAGCAGAAGCGTCTCTCAGCACTTCGATCGACTCTATATCATTCGGATTTACATCCTTCAGTGCACCGGTATAGGCTACGCCGTCCAAAACAATCAGAGGGGTATTATCAGCCAGAATCGAATTACGCCCCCGGATCATGATCGACTGCTCGCTTACGGCTCCTCCGGCGGACGTCTGTATCATCACCCCTGGAAGTGCTCCCTGGATGGCTTGCGCAATATTCTGATTGGGCACCATTTCCAGGCGTTCTTTGCCTAAAGAGGCGACGGCACCGGTAAGGTCACTTTTCTTCTGAGTTCCGTATCCCACCACCACAACTTCATCGAGAGACTTCTGGTCTTCGCGCAATTCTATCTCAAAACTACGGCGATTACCGACGGTGGTCTCCCGGGAAATATACCCGACAAATGAGAACACCAGTACTTCGTCAGGATCAGCTGTCAACTCAAACCGCCCTTCAGCGTCTGTCACCGTGCCTTGAGAGGTGCCTTTGATCACCACGTTTACACCGGGCAACGGTAATCCGTCAGGGGCTGTTACAACGCCCGATATTTTTTCCCGCGCGTCTGAAAGCTCTTCTAGCGGCTGAACCCGCTCCCTGTTTTCGGAATACTGCTCCTTATAAAGCAGGATGTATTTCCCCGACGCCTTATAGCGCATGTGCAAGGGATCGAGCAATTTTGTCAGCACTTCGGACAGCCGCTCATTACGAGCAACTAGCGTTACGCGGCTTTTCGGAATAGCGGCAGGTTCAAAACTAAACTTCACCTGCGCCTCGCGTTCAATCCTGGAAAGCACCTGGGTGAATTCCAAATTGACTAGTTCGACCGATACGAAGTTTTTAAGACTTTCTTGGGCACTGATGTCCTCGGCATACGCCATGCCCAGTCCCATCAGGAGCATCCAGAGTTGTATCGATGAGATTTTTGCCATATGCAATAGAAACCCGGCAGGTAATCTACATTTTTTCATACCTTTGATTGTTTTGTGATTTTTTGAAAGGGAATTGCAAATCATTCGCCGTATACTCTCGCCAAAGAGCTTTCGGCCGGTGATCGGTAATGTTGACGCATTACCGATTTTTTTTAATCTTTAGTTCATTGTTGCAGTTGAGGTTTAGGTTTAGAATTATTTTAAAAATACTTTCCCATCTTCCATGTAGTAGCCGATGCGGAGCGTACCACAGATAATCTCCAGTTTTTCAAAGA
Organism: uncultured Cytophagales bacterium; assembly: GCA_964559125.1. Taxonomy (GTDB): domain Bacteria; phylum Bacteroidota; class Bacteroidia; order Cytophagales; family Spirosomataceae; genus Ravibacter. The sequence goes on along the minus strand of CAZLGW010000012.1, from coordinate 20,553 downwards.
AATCTTCGTCTTCAAGGCTGACTGTAATCGTCCTGCCTTCGATCAGTTTCGGGTCGTAGACAAATTCAAACCCGTATGCCTGCTGAAGAGTCCTGAATACTTCGGAAACGAGGGTATTTCTGAAATCAAAATCAGGCCGCTCCGGTGTTTCCAGTATTACAGGGGCTTCCACGATAGAGCGTCTGAATACCTGCTTTTCTGCCAGGAATTCAACCGACTGGTTACCGGTAAGAAATACACCTTCATTCTCGTCTCCCTGCTCGTAGCGCTCCCGCGTGTATACCGAAACTTTCCCGCTGATGACTTTGACGTCAACATCAGGGGTAAGATCATTGGCTTTGATGACAAAACGGGTACCCCAAACCCGGGTAACCGTACCACCGGCATAAATAATAAAGGGTTTTGAGGCATCGTGTGATACATCAAAAACGCCTTCACCCGTGAGCTTAATGGTGCGTGTGTCACCGTCAAAGCGCGCCGGATAAGTGAGACTTGCTCCGGGAAGTAGGTCGATTTTACTTTCGTCAGGAAGGCGTAGGGAGAGGGTATCACGGCTGGTATTAATCCTTTCAATCAATTGAGCTTTTTCAATAACTGCCAGCACCGGGGGTATGGAAACGGATGGGCTGGAAATATAGTTGTTAACGTACAGGCTTCCTGTTATCGCCAACAGAACTACTGCCGCCGCGGCTGTCCACTTAAAAAGAAGCCTCTGCCTAACAGGAAGATTATCCCGCTTAGTTCTGGCATATATATCTTCCCATATTTCTGCCGTGACATCAGCCTCTTCCGGTAGATTTTTTTGTAGACTGAGCAGCAGTTCGCGTGCAGCTTGTAAGATCTGAGCTCTATGAGGATATTCCTGAACGTAATTTTCCCAGAATTCTATTGACGTTTTATCGCTCCTGTTCACCCAATGCTGGAACGATTCGTCGAATACAAAATCTTCTACATCATAAAGTGCGATATCTTTAGCCATGCTACGATTATGTTGTTTATACCAAGTGTTTTAAAACAGTACCTTTTATCCCATGGATAAGAAAAAAAAAATAAGTAGATAGTGCAGCTATAAGAATAAAATAAGGTTGAGGCTTATCGCGGATCAATGCTCCTGTATGCTTTCAGCGCCAGTAGCTCTCCCTCTTTGCCGGGCTTGCTCGTGCCGTGCTCCATACCGACAAACCCACGGTAGCCTTTATCGTATAAGTGTTGAAGCACATTTTTGAAGTTTACTTCTCCCGATGTCGGCTCATTCCTGCCAGGGGTATCGCCTATCTGGAAGTAGGCAATTTCATCCCATGCATAATCGAGTGTCGGGATGATGTTGCCTTCCTGTATCTGCACGTGGTAGAAGTCGAATAACACCTTAATGCTGGGACTACCGGCTCCCTTAGCCAGCGCATAGGCCTGGGGAATGGAATGAAGGAACATCCCGGCGTGGTTGATCTTGTGGTTCATCGATTCCATTACCATCACGATCCCGTGCGGCTCATAAATATCGGCCGCCCGCTTCAGAAGTTCTATTGCATTTGCCATCTGGAAGTCCCATGGAAGGTTGGGATCAGCCTTTCCCAGTACGTTATGCACTATTTTGGTATTCATACGTTTGGCTACTTCCACTGACGCACGCATATCGGCGAGCACTTTCTCACGTGCGTCTTTGTCACGGCCTGCAAAAGTTGCCTTATCGAAAGAGAATACCCCTACAAACTGCCCGAATTCCATACCTAGTTTCTGGACTGCCTGGCTTATCCTTTCCTGTTCTTCCACCGGCCTCCTGATAAGGTAAGTGTTCTCCCACGCCCTGAAACCATTGTCATAGCCCCACTTGATCTGGTCGACTACATCGTTTCCGGCCACATCTGCGAAAATCCCGAACTCGGGCGAAAACTTCATTTTAAAAGGCGCTGCATTTGCAGCAGTTTTAGCCGCGAAAACCTCCGACCGACCGCTAAGCAATGCCCCACCTGCGAAAAGGCTGGTTTTAAGGAATGTTTTTCTGTTCATTTTTTTTTAGTTGAGAGTGGACAAAATTCAATATTCAATTTTCCGCCGCAGCGGCGGCCGCTTTCAACTCATTCCTGCTATTCCTGAGAAAAGCGATCAGGTCGGCCATTTCCTGCTGCCCTATCTGGCCGGCAAAGCTGGGCATGGGCGACATCGGCAACGTCTGGATGGATTTGATTTCCTGGCGATTGACAGTCCGGTCTACCCCGGGAGCGAGTCTGAGATTGATCGCAGAGGCGGTTTCCGTCGCTATGGTACCCTGTATACTTTCGCCGTCGTTGAGCTCCACCAGCCAGTAATCGAAGCCGGGAGCCATCGACAGCGCAGGATCCAGTATATTGGCCAGCAGGTCTTTCGGCAGCCAGTTGTGAACCGTACCCAGGTCAGGGCCGAAAACCACGCCCATCTCGCCCCGTACCTGGTGGCAGATTGAGCAATGCTGCACGAAAACTCCCCTGCCTTTCTCCACATCCCCTTTCAATTCCAGCGACTCTTTGTAGGCAGCAATCGCCTTTTCCTTATTTTCTCCTCCTGCAAGCAGCTTCCGGGCCCTGTTCCGCAATCCATCGTCCTGGTTGCTCATCAGGCGCACGCCACGCAGATATCCCAACCCCGAGGCCTGTACTTTTTCATTTTCAATGGCATCCAGCAGCAAGGGCACCCTTTCTTTATCGGCGATAAAAAGATCCAGGGCAGCATCCCTGACCGAAGGAGTAAGCTCCTCCCATTTCGACAGGATATAGGCCCCTGTTTCGGCGCCGGGAATCTTATCCAGGATACGGATCGCTTCTACCTGGACCTCCGGTTCTTCTTTCGGGCCGAGCAGCTCCTTCAGGAAACCAAACTGGCGGGAAAGATCTTTCTCCAACCCGATAACTCCGACCGCTATGCTCCGCTGTTCTACCGGCAAACCCGCGTTACGTATCATCTCCTTCGCTTTTGCTGTACCGGTCGCCAGCAGTTCCGGGCTGATCTCTCTTCCAGATTTTAACAACCCCAGGGCAGCCTTCCGCACACTGTTCGACCGGTGGGCAGTCACGGCTTCAATCAGCGCCGACTGCTCGCCGGCAAGAACATTCAGCGTATCCTTCCTTCTCTTCAACCCTTCAGATAATCCTTTGAGCACAGACGCTTCACGCTCTCCGGAGCCGGGCGCAACCGCTCCCCGGACCAGGTCATGCAGCTCGGGCACATCTTTTCCCGCGCCCACCATCGCAGCCAGCCTTTTTACCAGCGAGCTGTAGGCCGGCTTATTGCCGTCGTACCTTGCCATCACTTCCTTAAGCAGCGGGACCGTCTGGGAAGAATCGGCGGAAAGGGCTGCGATCTGTACCCATTCGTCCTCAAGATCACGGAAGAGCAGGTTACGCCTTACGGCCGCTGCTTCCGGCGTCTGTACAAAGCCGAGCGTACACAATAACTGGTAGCGTACCTTGGCGTCAGGATCTTTTTCGAGCCGGAGCAATGCCCCCGATAAGGCAGGCGCCTCCCGCAGGTGAAGCTCCGCCAGCCTGATCGCGTTTTCCCTGATACCGGCTTCCGGAGCTGTCAGCGCCTTTTCTATAAGAACAGCCTCCAGCGCACCCATTCCCTGCAAAGTCCACAGGGCATGAAGCCTGCCCAGGCTACGGGCCGGATCGGCGTCGAGGGCCATTTCCTTCAACGCCGGCAGCGTTGAGCTGTCTTTCCTGTCGACCAGCAGGCGCTGCGCATTTTGCCTCCACCAAAGATTTTTATCCGCCAGGAGCGCTGCAAGTTCCTTCCCCGAAGCATCGCCAAGCGACAGGCCCCTGGTCCAGTCCGGCTTCCCGGTCCCGGCCGGCGTAATACGGTAGATCCTTCCCATATCATGGCCGTCATACAGCCCTCCGGCTTCTACGGCTTCATCCGACATCCACTCCGGATGCTCGATAATGCGCCGGTAGTAATCCAGTACGTAAAGCGCCCCGTCGGGACCGACATACATATTAACCGGCCTTGACCACGAATCGGTAGAAGCCAGGAACTCCCGGTCGGGGTGCTGCCGGCCGGCAGTAAAAGTAGCCCCGTTAGGTTTGAGTATATCGGCATGTACCAGGTTACTGACCGACTCGGCCACAAAAGTCACGTTGCCGTCGTAGGGAGGCGGAAACAGTCCGCCGAGATAAGCCGTAATACCGCTCGACGATGTGGTAACACCTACGGGCGTAAACAGTTGCCTGTCGGGATTGGTGGTGATCTGGAAAACTTCGGTAGCGTCGCCGTGATCGGATATAGATTGGGTTGCACCCGAAACCAGCAGGGTTGGATTCCGCGCCAGGTAGCGCGACGCTATCACCTCATGATAGATATGGTTCTGGTTGTGGGTAAGGATATGGTTTCCCCACCGGTCGAAGGTATGCCCGAACTGGCTCCTTGAAGAAGCCGCTTCCAGTTCATACGATTCAGGCCTGAACCGCACGTTGTTGCCGTTGGCATTTTTAGGAAGGCGCTTTAAATCAGGCTTACCGACAAAATGCACTTCACTGCCGGTATCACCGAATTCGGTACCATATTTGCGCGTACCGATGGCGCCCAGGTGAGAAAGGTAAATCCAGTTGTCGAGCCCGTAAACGGGATTGTTGACATTGACATGCGGGTTGGACAGGGAGAAGCCGGTAAGCAGCGGTGTACGGACGTCGGCTTTCCCGTCGCCGTCCGTATCTTCAAGATAGATCACGTCGGGGGCGTCGGTCACGATCACTCCCTTTTTCCACCTTAAAATACCATTTGGCAGGGTAAGCTTGTCGGCAAAGACAACACTTTTATCCATTACCCCGTCGCCGTCGGTATCGCTCAGGAGCTTGATTTTGCCCGTACCGCTTTTGTCGAGCGGATAACCGGGCATTTCCACCACATACAACCGACCGTATTCATCGATTTCCATATCTACCGGGCTGGCGATAAGGGGCTCGCTGGCCAGAAGCTCGATCCGGAAGCCGGGTTCAAGCTCAAAAGTAGACAAGGCTTCAGACGGCGGAACAGAGCCTTCCCGGGAGGTTTTCGTTGTTTCTTCGCAGCCCGGAAGCCCGATTACGAACACGGCAACGGCAAATAAAAGCACACAGGTTCTAATAATTCTCAAACTCATAAATAGTTACCTAGGGTTTCTTTAAAGTGTAGTTTTTGTGCTACTTTATCCCACCTTTGCCCAAGAATTGTTAAAATCTTAATACCAACAATTTGGATATTGTCTTTAATTGTTTGAAAATTAGCAGCTTGTTTTCCTAGTATAACTGATGTCTTTTTTGTTACGAGTCGGTGAAGTATCTTATGATAGCATAACCGGGAAAGATAAAATCGTCCGTAAAGCCTTAAAATTGTCCCCCTTCTTGTCTTAGAGTCGAGTGTAATGAACGATATTTTTCGCGGACCCGATACAGATAAATTGCTAAGGGATTTTAGTGCCGGCGACCATGATGCCTTCGAGGCACTCTATCAAACTTATATGAGGGGAATGGTTCAGTATGGCTATAAAATTTGCCCGGATCTTGAGGTCGTGAAAGATTGCATACAGGACCTTTTTGTAGAGCTTTGGGAATCCCGAGAGAAAGTGGCGACAATTCGGGACTTAAGGAGATATCTTTTTAAGTCGTTGAGAAATAAGCTGTTTTTTTCATTTAAAGAACGGATGAAAAAACAGATATTGGAGCCAATGGAAGACAGTGAAGATTCGGTGGAAGCTATTCTTATTGAAGATGAAACCAAAGCATTCCGATTGGCTCAATTAGAAGCCGCTTTGGAAAAGCTCCCCAAGCGGCAGCAGGAAGCGCTCCATTTACGTTATAAACTGCGACTTAGCAATGAGAGCATTGCAGAAGTTATGGGATTAAACTATCATTCAGCATATAAGCTTATTTATAGCGGGCTGAAAAACCTTCGGTTACTTGTACCATACTGCAGTATCTGGTGGCTTACCAATCACTATATATAGTGTTCTGTCGAGTAGGTAGGGGAGTTTAACCCCAAACCTCTCACAGCACCGTGCGTGACAGTCTCCTGTCACACGGCGCTTCCGGATCAGCTACCTCCTACTGACCAGTGTTGGCGGTGTCAGTTGCCAGTGGCCCATCAGGTTCGGCCTATTTTGGCTCTGATCCTTAATTGGCATTTGCGAAGGTGTCTTTTGGCTCAAGATGCTCAAAGCCGACGGATCGTATCTGAAAGGACTCAACCGGATCGAGAAGCAGGACCTGCTAATCCTGGACGACTTCGGACTACAGCCACTGGATGCGCAGGCACGCATGGCACTGCTGGAAATCATCGAAGACAGGCATGGCAGTAGGGAATCTACCATTATTGCCTCCCAGCTTCCCGTCGAAAATTGGCATGAGACCATTGGAGACAGATCGGTCGGTGACGCTATCCTGGATCGGATCGTACATAAGGCCCACAGAATACAACTCTCAGGCCAGTCGTTGAGAAAAATCAAATAACTTTGGCCAAAAAACAGGCCATAACAATGGCTCTAAAAGACTGCCAAGAAAGGGGTGGTCAACATCGCCGGAACCTACAATAGCCGAGCCTCATATTTCTTCATACTTTGAATTCTAACCATCTTGATCCAGCTTCAGCGGACTGGGGCGCTATCAAATAACAATCAAATAAAAAGCGCCTGTATATCAGATACTTATATGGCTACTAGGGCAATATATCAAATAACGATCAAACAAGGCTTAAGCCCAGATGGGCAAATAAGATGGATACTTTCTTGATTTACTTTCCGGATCATCTTTTTTGATTACGCCCTCTTCCAGAGCATCTTTGATGATTCGTGAGGCAATTGCAGAATTTTGGTCTTCAATCTTGAATCGATCTCTCAAAGATTGGTTGGTCATTTTCTCGTTTGAAACATATTTCAAACAGGCATGCTGATAACAGGCCCTGATCTTCTCCTTCTTATCCAGATCATTGAGCGTCTTGTAACTGTAAATCGTAATTCTGGTTCTATTTTCGGCTACTATGACATTTATCGGAGGCAGTTGATACAATTCGTTGTAGAAAATCACTTTATCCAACCCACTTCCTTTCTCTTCGCAAAAGCCCATTCTCCGCATTATGTCTGCGAGCTTCTCATTTCTGGATACATAAGCATCTATGAACCGCTCAGGAGTGACCAGAGGTGTTCCTGGATTGGATATTTCTATTCTGTCCGTAAAGATTTCGATCATTGGAAATCCTTTCTCATTCAGATCCTGATGAACCAATGCATTCGCCACCAATTCACGGATTGCCACCTCAGGATACATCCTCGACTCTTTCCGCAATGCCTTTCCAATTTCCTCATTGGCGGGAAGCTGACTATTTATCCAAACGACAAGACCTTCAAAACCAATCGCGTAGCCTCTTGCTCCGATCTGCTCCCTTTCGGTCGCGACCTTGTTTTTTCCTTTATACACAATCACGCGTATCGACTTTCGAGCGACACTTTCAAAGTCCTTTAACTGTTTGGCGAATAGTAACGCACCCAGTTTTGTAATCGCATACCCTCTATTTTTGATAACCAGGCCATCCTCCATGAACTTATCAACTACACCCTGCTGTGTCGAAGGGTAAGGGATCTTCATCAGGTCAAAATATGTCTCCGTGCTCAAATACTTCGTAATATCTGCCGCAGATAAGTTGTCCATTGCGATTTCCTTCTCGAACGGCGTCACATTCTTCTTCCAGATTTTGGCTTGCTTTTCAGGGTATTCGTTCAGCTTTTTTGTAATGCTACCGATCCGAATGTATGACTGGTTGATAAATTCCACAGGCTGGTTTTTAGCTGCGGGAATAACATAGAGCGAAATATGCCGGGTTTCATCATAGTCGAATTCATACACAGTAAAATCGATTTTAGGATTTAGCCGTGTTGATAGCCAATGCTCTAAGTCCTCCCCTCCTTTTTTATGCGATTTTGCTTTGAACGAAGTACCCTTAATAATTTGAGTTTGATCTTCAATACCGAAAACCAGGTAGCCAAAGCCCTGATTATGAATACAGGCTCCATTAGAAAGCGCTGAAAGTCGCTGACCAATTTCTTCCGGCGAATGAAAATTGAGCTTAAACTCAACCCATTCACTTTCATGAGGCTGTTTGACTAACTCGTTTGTCAACTCAATTAGTTGTTGCTTGTTCATCTACAGTTTCTATTTACCAGCTCTCGCCAAAGCTCTCTACCATTACGCGTTGGAATAAGACCCACTTTTTTATCCTAGAGATTGTATAAGCTTTCTCCAACTAAGATATATTTGGTTATTGCAACCAAATCGGGAATGTGTTTTTTGACACCAAATATCGAGAGTCTAATGGGTGTTTCCTCATTTAGACTCCGTAGTATTCGGCGTCTGGAACAGGTCTTCACTGTTTAAAAAAAGAAGTAATGAGGACGCTAATTTCTTTCCATCACGTTTATTGATTCCATGTCGGGCTTTAAGAACATCCACCACTTCACTGTTGGAGGGTAAATCGAGCAACTCCAAAAAGTCGCCCTCTGAAATATGATGTTTTCCTTCGACAAATTTTCTAAAAAAAACCAGGGCACGCTGTCTACGCACCGATTGAGAATTTTCGGCCTCCCTATCCACAGGGGCTTCTTCACGCGTCGCGTCCACTTGGCGTAAAACGTCCATTAGGAAGTTGTCCAAATAGTTTTGCATCTCTATGTCATTTGACTGGAAGACGGGCTGAAGAAAATTTCCGCTTGTATTTGCAAAGCCGTTATAAGCACACCAAAAAGAATAAGCCAGCCAAGGCTCGTTAATTTCTTTCGCAACCAAATAGTTCGTTAATTTTTCGAGACTATCGGGATTAAAAGCAAAGGCCACAAAATTGCGTAAAGGAACGGAGTTGACCGTTTCAATTGAATAGCTGTTAATTTGGTTATCAAGATATTTGTATAGCAAGGTCGATTTTGCAGCTTTATTTTTCGAAAATAGATTTCCTATGCTTTCGACTATATTAAGTATAGATTCTTTCTGCGTCTCGCCTTTGGTGCTTTTTGAGTTGGGCAGAATTGAATTCGAGATGCTGACAAGATATCCTAGTAATTCTTCATCGGCTATTGATGATGGCGGTTCAACAGATATGCTATTCTTACTGAAACTATATGTTAAGCCCGTTAATCTAGGAAATTCAGCTGATTCATTAACGGGTAAATCGTCGATTGCTTTTGCGAGGGTTTGGAGGGTGTTTCTAATATTCGACAGATGGATGAGTCGCTCCTTAGGCAGGATTCTTGCATTTAGTAACTCAATGGCGGAATTGTGTATGTTGTCAAAATGATTAATATTGCCAGGATGCCCGTGGTGTTCCATTGCCATTTTCACCACCTGTGTATATTTGGACGAACCGAAAAGAATATCGTCAATGCTTTGATATTTCAAATATCTGAGGGCTTCTTCCTCATTTGTGAGCTGATTGCTTAACTTCTCAAGCAAAAAGGATACAACGCTTGATTCAGGAAAGTCAACGGTGGGGAGTTTATCGGAAAGGAGTGGTTTAAGCCGATTAATACTGTCTGTCAGTTTGTCAAGGTAACGTTGCATTGTAGTTTCGAGAACGACAGGTGAACGTTTGTATTTGGCATTTCTGTAATAATCTTCAAGCCGATTGTTGAACTCTGCGAAAGCGTTGATGAGCTCTTGCATCACGCGGCTAGATTCACGTCGTTTAGAATTGCGGACAGTCAACAAACCAACGAACAAACCATAAACCAGGCCCTTGAAATGATTGTATTCTTTGTCAAGTTTAATTTTGGTATCCAAACCATCCGAGCCGATTTTGACAGTTCCGATTTGGGTCGTATCAAACTTGGTAAGCTCCGGTGATGTGTCTACTTTAAGATTTTCCCAATATTTTGTCAAACTCTTAGTAGGTAAAGAAGACTCCGCCTTTAGAGCGGCTAAGCGCTTGTCCCGTTCAGAAAAGAAGATCAGTTTAAAGTTTTCTTTAGTCAGGTAAATCGTTTCTGTGTAAGCAAAAATTCCATCATCAATTACAATGAGTTCGTCTTCGTTTAAATCCTTTTCAGTAACCCTTAGTACAAATTTTATCGTGCTAGTATTTGAATCTCCTGTCTCATAATCAGGTATAGAGTTAAATAAAATAATGGCCGATTCGTGATGAATTTCAGGTATTTTATAGGAATAGTCGAACCCGAATTTACGGATTGGGTAAAAGTTCGGAGGAGAGATACTCTCCGTTGAAAATATGCTCTCAAAAGTAAAACCTTTCGAGCATAACGGGATATACAAGTATCGCATACTGTACTGTTTAAGCAAACTTCGACTGCGGTATACCGTCAAAAAAAGGAGTCAACCTGTCCGTATGGGTTATATAAAGATTTTGGTAGGATCGCGTCAGAGCCACGTAGAATGGTCGGCGGTAATTACTAACGAACCAAGGATCATGCTTAGGATAGTCGCAGAACGGAATGAATACGGTTTCAAATTGCAAGCCCTTGGAGCTATGAAACGGCATAACCTTGGGTAATGTTGAGTCAAAGTTCAGCTCATTAAGATCATTGAGATCGTCTCTTATTTTGTATTCATGACTAAATCCAATACTGTCCAAGTATTCCTTAACCGACTCGACATTTCTATGCCAATTCATACCGTTGCCTTTCCTCTTATTGTTAAAAGGGAGGAGGATTGCTACGTCTGTGTAGTTCCGAGTGCGTATTTCGCCTACAATGTAATCCAATTCGCTTCTCCAATCAGCGAATTTTTTCAAGATAGGCTTTTGACTTCCGGTTTTAACACATTTATTCTCAAGGAGTTTGTCATCGCCTACATGAGCGGCTAGCGTAGCAATGGATTTCGGTAGGCGATAATTCTTTGAAAGTTTAATCTCCTTCAACTCGAATTTTTCCGCGATGTCGCTTGTTGACATGCCGTCAGGATATACCTGTTGCTCACTGTCACCATATAGCATCATCGATTTTCGTGACGCGGTCTGGCAAAGATTGATTTTATCTTCATTAAAGTCCTGTACTTCATCAACTACGATGTAATCGACTTCGTCGCCATCCCATTTTTCGTAGTGGACGACCTGGTTTAGACTTATGCCGAGATCCTGGATTCCAGACTTGATAAAACCTTTTAATACTTTTGTACGAACGACTAAAGTAAAGTCGGTGGGGTCTCCGCCGTCTGCAAGCAGGCTTATCCGGATATCATTGGCTCTATGTAGGGCAAGTATAGTTTTTCCGCTTCCGGCACATCCGGTAATAACGTAGCTTTCGGAAATGTCCAGCTCTCTTATCTCTCTTTGAAATTCATCCAGTTCACTGGGATCAATCAACCATTTTTCCTTTGCCATGTAATCACTATTTTATGACAGACACCAACGGACGATTTAGAGAAGACCAAGGTCGTTAATTCTGATCGTCATTGCGGCTACGCTTACTTTAAATTTTTTAGCCAGCTCGTCAATAGTACCTTCGCTTCCTAAATCAAATTGCATTTTCTCAAACTCTTTCCTCACTATAGATGTAGGCATCAATATCATGGAAGCGAACAAGTTGGCCTCCTGCTCCATAATTTTGTTTACCTCGGTATTTTTAGAATTTTGACTGCGGTAGATAAATTGCTGGTCTACAAAAAGGTGGGATTTTTCTTTGTGCAATTCATAGTGACCTAGTTCATGGGCGATAGTAAAGCGTTGCCTCACGGGACTGTCTGTCTCGTTGTATGCGATGGTGCCTTTGCCATTTTCAATGGAAAGAAGCCCCGATACGTCGGGCCCTAGCTTATAAGCAACAACCTTCAAACCCCGCGCTATTGCTATTGCTTCGATATCTATTGGGAGAGTTGTCGAGGAACCACTTCCGAGGATTTTACTCACCCTTGCATTAATTACCTTTCTATCCATTATTGTCTACTTTTTCTGATCAGACAGGAAGTTATGAACTGCGGACTGGGCCTCTTTTGGTAGAGAGGTTTGATCGAAAATTGCATTCTCGAGAGCAGTGGAAACGTCGGTTTGCTGCCTCACATCGTTTTGGCGACCATTTGGAATTAATTCAATAAAGTTGACTTCGAGGATATTGGCAATTTGTAGCAATTGGTGAATTGATGGGCGGTGTCTTCCTTTTTCAATATTCATCACCGACGTTCTTGTTAGATCAAGCTTGCCAGCCATCATCTCCTGGCTCATGCTCTTTCTGGTGCGCTCCATCTTTATAAGATCGCCCATTTCCTGATAAAACTCTATAACTCCTTTTATTTCCATGAATGTGATCGGTAATGAAAGAATTTGGTCAAAGGTACAACACGATAATTAATTTAGCAAGATAAGTTTTATAAAACTATACATAATAAAAAAAGTAGTAAAATTGTTTGCAATTAAAAATTTCCCTTTACCTTTGTGATGCAGATAAGGCGTCTGACACTCGTTCAAAAAGTATAGGAAGTTAAAATGTTATTTTTATGGCAAACTATCATGTTACGCAGAAGAAAGGCCAGGATGGCTGGAATGTGAAAAAAGAAAATGCTGAAAGAGCTTCAGCTGTGGTTGGGACTCAGAAGGAGGCGGAGCGTCTTGCAAAGATACTTTCGGGGAACAGCGGTGGAGGTGAAGTAAGAATTCATCGGCCTAATGGAGGGCCGATAAGGGATAGCGATACTGTTAAGCCTGGAAATGATCCGTCGTCTATCCGTGATACCAAACACTAGTATACCGGTCATAAAAAAAACCAGGCGAAATCACCTGGCTTGAATTCCACTAAGGTCATAGATGCCTTAAAATGGCACTCGTAGTATTGTTTTAGCACTTCAAAGCTACGGTCTTTATGCGGAATAGCCAAGCCCTGTATGATTTGACCTATCGTTTGACCGGGACGATAGGCCTGGTGAAAGTGTATCGTAAAATTTTCATCTCATTAAAATCAATAACAACATGGCAAAAGATGCTAATGAAGGCGGTACAAAGCCGTCCTATCCGAAAGTATCCTTGAAATTCGTGATCGAGGGAAAAGAGCACGAAACCCACGAACAGTATCTGACCGGGGCTCAATTGAAAAGCCTCGCGGGTATTCCACTAGACACAGAGCTGTACCTATCAGTAATCAGGCCGTATAAGGATGAATTGATAGAAAACGAGAAGGCCGTTAATCTGGCACGGCCTGAAACCGAGTACTTTTTTGTAAGAAAGAAGTTGCATTTTTTCATCAACGGTCAACCTTTTACCTGGTATAAACAATTTATCAGGGGAATTCAACTCAGAGAGCTTGGAGGGATCTCTCCCGAGGAAGTGCTGTTCCTTGACATCAAAGAAGGCTGGCAAGACGATGAGATATTGGACGATGAAATTGTCGACCTAGCACGTCCCGGTAAAGAGCGATTTTTTTCTAAACAAAGAGTCGTAGAATACACTCTTATTGTCAACCTGGTGGAAAAAAAGTGGCATAAGGATTTGATATCTTTTGAAGAACTGGTTGAGCTTGCTTTTGGCACTTACGATCCCAATCCGAACAAAGGCTATACGGTAACTTACTCACGTGGCCGCGATCCCAAACCTGAGGGTACACTGGTAAAAGGCTCCTCTGTCAATGTCAAAAATAAAATGGTTTTCGATGTCACAGCAACTGATAAATCGTAGTCCAGACCTCAAACGCCTTCGGAATGAAGGTTATGAGATTGAAGTACGTGGTGGGTATCTACTCGTCCACCACGTACCCTATATAAATCCGGGGCGACAGCTTCAATTCGGATCTTTAGTGAGCAACCTGATGCTCGCAGAACCCACGTTAACTGCTCGCCCTGACACACATGTCATCCATTTTATAGGCGAGGATCCATGTGATCAGAATGGTAATATTATTGCAGCCATTCAACACGATCCAAACGGGAAGGCACTGGGTTCAGGAATTTATGTGAACCGGTCCTTCTCGAACAAACCAGCAAGCGGATATCCAGACTATTACCAAAAGGTGAAACGGTATACGGAGATTATTTCAGCTCCTGCAAAATTTCTGGACGGCTCGGTCACCGAAAAAACATTTAACGTGATTCCTGACGTTGAAAATGTTTCCACATTCCAATACATAGACACCAACGCCAGCCGGGCAAATATTGAAGCGATTAACGATAAACTGCGCGGGCAGAAAGTGGCAATTATCGGGCTTGGTGGTACCGGTGCGTATATTTTAGATTTGGTTGCAAAGACACCTGTTTCGGAGATCCATCTTTACGATGGCGACACTTTCGACCCCCATAACGCATTTCGTTCCCCAGGTGCCGCATCTATAGATGAACTCGGTCAGCGGCATAGAAAGTCGGATTATTATCAAGAAAAATACTCCAAAATCCACAAATTCATTCATTCACACAGCTATTACGTAACTGTGGACAAAGTATCTGAGCTGGAAGAGATGTCGTTCGTTTTCGTGTGCGTGGATAGAAACAGCGTTCGCAAGATGATAACAGATTATTTGGTCGCGGCTGGAGTATGGTTTTCTGATGTGGGACTTGGAGTCATTTGTGTGGGTGATCAATTGACAGGCGCGCTCAGGGTAACCACTGCCACTCCTAAAAAAAATGACCACCTTCCATTGAGGATATTTGGGGCAGACACGGATGTCAATGACTATACCACTAATATTCAGATAGCCGAACTAAACTCCATCAACGCCGCGCTCGCAGTATTGAAATGGAAAAAGCTATTTGGGTTTTATGGTGATCTGGAAAATGAGTATCACAGCTCTTTCGCTATTACTACCTGCAAAATTCTCAATGAAGATGCTGCGTCATAAGTTCGTGGAATTAAGGCCCACGGTTTTGGAAGAAGGAGTGCTGTACATTTCAGTCGAGTATTGCTCAGCCATACACAAATGTGTATGCGGATGTGGGAATGAAGTGGTCACACCGATTTCGCCTACAGGCTGGCAGCTATCATTTGACGGGCGAACCGTCTCGCTCAGTCCGTCGATAGGAAACTGGAATTTTGATTGCCAGTCTCATTACTGGATCAGAAAAAATGAGGTTCATTTCGCGGAGCCCTGGACTGAAGAGCAAATTCAGCTTGGTAGGCGTAGGGATAAGCAATTGAAGGAGCACTTCTATGCTGATTCAGAGCATGAGAGTCGTCTTGAGGCCAATGATGAGGGCGAGAATGTGCATAAGGGTCCTGCGCGACTCACATTTTGGGGACGGATAATGAGAATTCTGTCCTGGTTAAAGTTGAAACGCTAACCGGAATATCGCTGTACTTTTTGGGACAGGGGTATGGTTTTCCAGATAGAAATAAAAGAGGCTGCCCCATTTTTATGAGACAGCCTTTTTCAAACGAAAGCCACAATGTCGTTGACTTAAGCTGTTTTCATAGTTTTTTGTAGGTCATATAGTATTTTTTTGGATTGCCTTGTTTTCGAGGATTTTTCCGACTGGGCCTGACTATTTCCCGCGTCTGGTAGAGTAAGTCATCGAAAAGGGTTATTAGCTGGGAGAATTTCTGTTTTAGAAATGCGGGAGTAATCATTTCATAAGTAGCTCTTAGCGCGTGAGTTCGGTTAATTTTCTGAGCGTGCTTTCGGTTTTGTGCTGCTTGAAATTCTCGTCTCACTTTTTGTTCAATGGGCAAGGCGTACATGCTACACAAGCTTAGCGCCAATATTTTTGCATGGAAATCCTGTTTGACGGCGTGAGCGGTTTTGCCTGAAAAGCACTCAAGTTCAGCCCTTGCTTTCAACATTTTAAAAGCCTCCTCTGCTTTCCATCGCAGGTGGTATAGTTCTCCGAAGATACCAATAGGAAAACGATCTTCGTCAGTCAGAGAGGTACATAGAATTTCGGTCCTGCCCGTGTCAAGCTTTACTTTTACCAATCTAACCGTAAGGGATTTGTCTGTATCAACACCATGTTCTTTCAGCAGGGAGTGGTATTTTTTTGCTACCTGGAAGGTAACCTGTATTTGTTGTTTAGCACTTAGCGCAAAATCCGCAGCTACCTGCCAATTATAGTCGCTCAATCGGGCACAGAACTCAATTCCTTTGCTTGCCAGCAACAAAAACAGCCATTGAGCCGGGTACCCCCGATCCATCAAAAGTAAATCTCCTTTCCGTAGTTGGGGCAGGTGCTCGATCAACAACTGCCGTTCGCCAGCGGCAAGGCTGCTAATCTGACCATCTACCGGGACCAAATTGATCACATCGTAAAGCAAGGAGCATCTGGCTTGCCGAATTGTATCGTCAAATGGCCCAAATTCTTCATCAATGCTCGCATGTTTAGGAAGATTTAAACGGCTGCCGTCCACAGCCAAGACCCTGAAACCCATCCATTTCTCAACCGGGGCCTGCTCATAGAAGATTTTCAGCGATGAGTGCATCAGCGAGGTAAAGGCCGTGTATTTGAGTTTGGCCCGGGCTTTTGTGAAAGCACCTTTCGTAACGGATCGGATATCGAAATCTTCATCGTTCAACCGAGAAAAAAAACGATCCATTTCCCGCTGAACGCTCGTGCGAAAAGTCATGATGATCAAAACTAAATTCCTGACTGTCAGCTTCCTATTTCTGCATACTCCGTAAAGCTCTCCGTCCCGGTGGAGAGCCCAAAATCCTTGATTGTCAAGTTCATGGTCAATATGATTGTTTAAATTACTTCGATAGTCGTTGTCGATTTTCAGTCGGTCACTTCCCTCATTATACTATGTGTAAAAATACGAAGGTTAGTAATATACGTAACCATTTTCCCTTAAGTCAACGACATTGACGAAAGCCATGAGAATTAGATGTTTAATTGTAAGGCTATGGGGTGATAATGACACGGCTCGTTATAGCTTTAGTGCTTATAGAAGATTTTTTTAAGAAGTGTATTTTTGTCAGCTTTTTACCCTTTCCCCACCACCAAATGCTCTAACCCCGGATCATTCAACAACCTCTCCATCTCCGACTCAATAATATCCTGCACATCCTGCTTGATCTGCAGGTAGTTCCGTTGTATCACATCCGCATCCAGCTTTCGGACCGGCCCCATCTCCTTATAACCATCCTGTTCCTGCTTGAGCGCCTCGTGATCATTCACAATCTCACAATGGAAAGCCTTCAGCTCAATCTTACAATCCGGATCATCGGCCACCATACCCGCAAACTCCCCGGAGCTGAGTGTAGCGATTTTGGAAGGCGGAATCGCCGATTCCAGCTGTTTGGAACGACTTATGGAAGTATCATTACTGTTGATGGACAGACTTTCCCGATCCTGCATTATTTTCCCAAACCGATCCGATAGCTGCTTCGCCGTATCTCCCGCCACCTGCCCGGAAATGATATTCCCGGTAATGTTCATGATCACATCAGCCTGCTCTCGGCCATAGTCTTTCCGGAGTTGACTGAAATCCTGGATCCCCAGGCAGGTCGCTACCTTGTTGCTACGGGCGGTAGCGATCAGGCTGTCCATGTTATTAAGGTAAATGGTCGGGAACTCATCAAAAACCAGGCTGCTTTTTTGCTTCCCCTTCTTATTGACCAGTTTTACCAGACGGCTCACATAAAGGGATAGCACGGCCCCATAAATCTGTATCTTCTGAGGATTGTTCCCCATGCAGACAATCTTGGGCTCCTCCGGATTATTAATATCCAGTGTAAAGTCATTACCGGAAAGTACGTAATAGAGCTGCGGAGAGGAAAGCCGGGCCATCGCAATCTTGGCCCCTGCAATCTGACCTTCCAGTTGCGGCATTACATCGTTCAGATAGGCATTCACAAACGGATTGATCAACACTTCTATTTCCTTTTCCGTACGGAGCAAACTGAACAGATCATCATAATCGGCCTGCATCAGCTCAATTACGTGGGGCAGCGTGCAGAACTCTCCATCCTGGTATTTCCGTAAATACCAAATTATCGCCGTCAGGAAGTTGATCGGCGACTCCACAAAAAAATCTCCCTGTCTTTTGATCCATTCCCGGTTGAGGCCCATCAGGATGGTACGGGCAGATTCGGCAGCATCTGTAATATCGGTCATCGCCGATGGATCCAACGGATTGCACCTGTGAGTGCGGGTAAGATCATCAAAGTTGATCACGTAAAACGCTGGCGGTTTCGGATACAGATGCCGGTGACTCAACCAGGTGTTATACGCGATCCGGGTAAGATCGTCGTACTTAAAGTCATATACGAACATGGTAAACCCTTTCCCTATATGCTGGGTGATGACATGCCGTATCACAAAGTAGGATTTTCCGGATCCTGGCGACCCCAATACCATCAAGGCTCTGAAAGGATTGATGATGTTGATCCAACTCTCCCGGATTTTGTTTTTCAGTTGGTAACGGGCCGGGAGGTTAATGGAATACTCATTTTCCAGTAGTCGCTCTTCTTGAGGAAAGGTTTCATTCTCCTTATTAAAAATATCCTTACTATTGAGCCGGTTCCGAATGATCCGGGTCATCAAGGTTCCGCCGGTCAGGATCAGTATAAAGCCAATGGAGGTGATTCCCATATAGATTAGGGCTACTACCGTGGCTTTCATTTTCAGCGACAGTAAGGGATAGCTGAGAAAGTATGCAGTTAAACCAATCCCTATGTAACTAAATGCGGTCCGGTAACCGAGCTTTTCGTTTTTCCGGCCCCTGGCTCCAAGCAGGGAAATAGCAAGAAAGCCCAGTGCAATCATTTTGGCACGAACGAATTCATCAAACAGCCCTGTCTTGTGAATATTCATCAGAAGCCGATCACTGAACGGGCTTACCAGCTTCCATTCGACAAATGCTCCATAACAGTTGTAATAGAAATGTAGTGCCAGCAGTACAATGCTGATCACCCTCGTCATATCCAGGATCTTCCTTAGAGCCTGCTCATTTTCCCCTGTATGCATTGCCATAATGAAGTCATTTTAAAAATGGATGGATAGTCCCCTTTTCTTGCGCTTTTTTCTCCGATACCCTGTGAAAGGAGCGGAATCCTGCATTGGCATAGGCTCGGTGAATGCTTTGAGTACATCTTCAGTTTCAGAGGAGGCGTTAACAAATCGGTGATCATTGAAATGATTATTGGCTAACGCCGGAGAATCATCTCTATCGGATTGCACATGGATTCCCGCTTTCAGAGATTGATACTGGTGTGGTTTCTGCTCCAAAACAGGAGCCTGGGATAACCGCTCCTGTATCGCTTTAGCACTGTAGCTCTTACCCAAATCGCTCCCGTTAAAGACACACCGGGTGCGATGATCCACATAGGTGATGCCGTAGATCAAGCCTCCAGGATTTTGACGCAGAACGGTATGAATGCCTTGTTTGGCTAGGAGTTGTACCAAGCCGGTAAGCGTTAAACCTTCACCACGCTTCAACGCCAGGTCGATCGCGTTTTTGATCCGGGTCTTATGCGGTATGCGTAGCGCCTGGTTAGCGACAAACTTTTCCTCCAGGTATTTGAGCGTCGGTTTGGAATAAAAATCACTGGCTTTGATGGGTACTCCGACCGGCTTTCCGTCCTGGTCCAATATGCGATATACCAATCCGCCGCCCTTGTAAACCCGGGAGTTTTCATTGCCCCGATCCGCCGATACATTGTATTGCCGGAGTACTGCGTTCAGTTCGGGCAGACTGGTATACCGGTATTTTTCAAGTACGGTATTCAGGACATTGCCAATGGCCTGTTTGGTTTCGCTTTTGCCGTAAAGCGCTTTAACCACATTGACGGGTTGAAGCTGGAAAGCATTTTCCTGTTTTCGCTCGTCGGCCTTTACGAGTCCGAAAATCTGCTCGATTTCTCGGCGGGCTTTTTCGGAAAGATTTCGGCCGATATTCTGGGTTTCAATCCGGGTGCCATCCGGGCGTACTTTTACGGAAAGGATATGGATGTGGGGATGAGCGGCATCGTGATGCCGGTAGACCAGAAACGGCTGCTCACCAAACCCGATCTTATCCATATAAGTTTGAGCGATCCGCTGCAGTTGCTCCCGGTCCGGGTTTTCAGACGGATCAAAATTCAGGGAGATGTGGACGCTGCTCCGCCGCACATTTTGATTCAGGTCGGCCAAACGCAGAAGCATATTTAGCCGGGCGCTTTGAGAAAGCTCCTCTGGCTCGGAAGGATAGTTTCCCGCCATGATGCATTCGGCGACACCCTGTTCAACTTTGTTCTCGTTATAGTAAAAGCCCCGGCGAATGGAGTTACCGGTTTTTATGACTGCAACCATTTCTCTGACAGGCTGGTGATGAGCTCCTTGATTTTACCAGTATGGGCGATCAGCTTTTGTCGGTCGTTTTCGTAGGCGACGATCCAGTCCTGAAACTGGCGGATCATGCTCAAAGTGTGCAGCTTCTTGACTGCCTGATTGAAGTTGTTGCCGATGCTGTTGAGTTCGTTTTTGAGCTGGATCAGCTCCCTCATCAGTTCGTCCAGAGATTGGTTACGGTAGTTCACTGTAACCGGTTTAGAAAGCAGACGCTTGCGAGCGTATTCACTGATCTTCCGGCAAGTCGTTTTGCTGAAATGCCGTTGGACGATTTCGTACTCTTTAGGGCTTAGCCTGAGGTGTAGCCATTTGCTTCGATTGTTGTCTTCGCTCATCACATTCCATCTTCACGTTTTAAAAATTTCATTCTAAA